>QCEF01000023.1 GCA_003278545.1 Prochlorococcus sp. AG-355-N16 | reverse complement strand
TGAGAGTAAATCATCATTTAGAGATTGCTGTTTAAATAAATTTTCGTCTATTTCTAAATTATTATTAGAGTAATTAGAAATAGCTTCAAGATTAACTTCGGAAGCGCTAACAGAAATTGGTGCTAAAAGACCAAGAGCTGCTGGAGCTACCAGCAATTGCTGGAATAACTTCATAAAAATTCCTCACACAGAATTAAATTTGTTCTCTCATGATAGTTCAATTTAAATTAATTGCAAAATCATTAAGCCATTTTTCTAATCGTACGTTGGAAATAACTCGCTAACAGGTTTTAATAAATTCTCATATTTTTTCCAATAACCTGAAAAGTTTGAGTTAATTTTTTTTCTTACTTGAGCACTGCTTGCTGTGAATACACTTCTATTACTTTTTTGAGGGGAGAGATATTTATCACTCCAATCCCACCCAAGCCAATTTATTAATTCTTTAATAGTTTCTCTTGGATTTCGAACCACCATATCATGATCATAACTAAATATCATTGATCCAAATCTGCTTTTGTATTCATCCATAAGTTTTGAATGATACAAATACAAATCAGTAATATCCTTCAGTGAACTTGAAAAACTTTGGTTTAAAAAATTAGTCCTATAAATAGAAAGAATATTATCAAGTGGATTTCTAATACAATGAATAATTCTCGCATTTGGGAAATAATTATAAATAACTGGACAATAAAAAAAGTTGAATAAATTTTTATCCGTAAAAACTTTCTTTTCCGAGTTTATTAGTATGACTTTTTTTGCATAAAGATCTTTAACTTTAAGCAAATCATCAGTTTCCTGAAGAGATTCTTCTAAAAAGAAAACCTCTCCAAGATCATTAACTTCAGTATTAAGACTTAAAATACTTTCAAGTAAAGTACTTCCGCACCTTGGCATACCAACAATAAATACATATCGATTAATATCAGTCGTTTTATTCTTATTCAAAGTCTTTACTATTTTTAAATTTCTGTAGTATTCTCCAATATCCAATTTTCTTTTTATATCAGAAGGTTGAATCTTTAGTTTTTCTTCATTTGCAATTTTGAGAAAATATGCACTTTTTTCATAATCTTTATGCATATGATAGATGTTGGCCTTTGAATAACTGAAGTATATTTTTTCCTTATGAGGGAGATTTGCTACCTCAATATTTAAAAGAGTTTTTAATTGCTCATTATGGTTTGAGAAATTATACATAGTTGATAATTCATAATAACTATTTGAATTAAATTGATCGTCCTCTAAGATTTCTGTATGTGTTTTGATAGATAATTCAACTAAACCTAAATTTCTGTACATAATCGCTAAATTAAATCTCAACGGAATAAATTCTGGAAAATTATTAATACCTTCCTTCAAAATTACAATACCCTTTTCTAATTCTTTATTTTTGAAATAAAGATCACTTAGATTAAGATATAAAATTCTTTCCTTATTAAATAAATTTCTTAACTTTAAAAGCACATCTTCAGCTAATGTATATTTTTTTTGATTAATGAATATCTTTGAAATTAAAATTTCTTTCTGAAAATATAAGAAGCTATCTTTTGGTAATTTAAGATTAAACAATATTTCTTTAGCCTCTTCATTTTGAAAAGATTCAATAAGTATATCGGCTTTTAAAATTTTATAAATTTGATTTTCAGGTTTTTCCTTTATGGCAGCGTTAATAGAAATTATTGCTTCTCGAAACGATTTAAAAGTTTTATGCAAAATTGCTAAATTATAATCAACTTCAGAATTAGATTTTTCAATTTTTTTAGCTGCGTTTAATGTTTTTAAAGCATCACTAAAGTTGTTCTCAGTTCTTAAAATTTCGGCTAAAAATATATATGAATTAATTTTTGAGGGATATTTCCTAATTGATAAGAGAAATAAGTTTTTTGCAATTTTTAGATTATTAATATCTTTATTAAATAACCCATATGAAAGGAGTAAATCATATGTATAGATCTTTTTTTCGATTAATTTCTTATAAATTTCATTTGCTTGATATATATTTCCTTCTTTATGATTTTGTCTAGCGATATTTATGTATTTACTTATCTCTAATGAATTTTCTTTCATTTGTATTCAAAAGAATAAATACTATTTAGTTAATGATACATTCTTTTTCACTTTCACTGATTTTCTATAAAAAAAAGACCCACCTTAATGGCAGGTCTTTTTAAGTGTGTAGCTTTAATTAATAATTAAATTAATTAGAAACTAAATGAAGTCTTAACAGCAAAGCCAGTAACGTCAGTTGCACCCTCTACGATATAAATACCAGGAGTGATTGTCATGCCATCGTTTAATGGGTAAGCATATGATGCTTCGTAGGTGTAATACTCAGTATCGCCATCCTTGAAGTTAGCTGTTGTTCCCATACCTATGTCAAAAGAACCAGCTCCAACTTCAGGGAAACTTAAACCAACAAAGAAACC
>QCEF01000022.1 GCA_003278545.1 Prochlorococcus sp. AG-355-N16 | reverse complement strand
TATTAATAATATATTCACACTTTTATTATTTTTGGGATCTTCTATCTGTGATAAAGGTCCCATTAATGCAGCATAAGTTTTGCCGCATCCAGTAGGAACTTGAATTATTCCATTCTCTCCATTTAAAAATGCTTCCCAAGATTCGATCTGGTAGGGTAATGGCTCCCATCCATTTGAGTAGAAAAACTGTTTAATTTTAGAAATTAAATTATTTTGCTTACTATTTTGCTTACTATTATGCTTAAAATTATTCATGATATTTTTTTCATCAGTTCATAAGCATTCTCTAGGCTATCTGCATCAATGATTTTTTTATCTTTTCTCCATTTTGTTATTCTTGGAAATCTTACTGCTATGCCAGACTTATGACGTTTTGAAATTTGTATTTTCTCAAAAGATATTTCGAAAACCATTTCTGGTTTTAACGATCGAACAGGACCAAATTTTTCTATTGTATTTTTCCTTATCCATTTATCTAGCTCTTTAATCTCAATATTTGTTAAACCAGAATATGCACTTGCAAATTTAATTAATTCTTGGTCTTTCCATAATGCAAAACTGTAATCTGTGTAAAGACCAGCTCTTCTACCGCTACCGCCCCTAGCGTAAATTAGAACAGCATCCAGTTGCATAGGATCAACTTTATATTTCCACCAAATACCTTTTTTTCTACCAGAGGAGTATATAGAAGTCTTTTTTTTAATTATTAATCCTTCAGTATTATTTTCTCGAGATTTTTCTTTATAAGTTAAAGCATCAGGCCAATCTTTAGGAAAGATTAAATCACATATTTTAAAAATATCAGAGATATTATTCTCAGTTTTATTTTGCCATTTTGAAAAATATTTTTCTAACTCAATTCTTCTATTTTCTAGTTTAATGTCTCTTATATCTCTTCCATTAATCTCTAAAAGATCATAAGCAATAAAAATAATTGGATATTTTATTTGGATTGATCTAGTAGGAGACTTTCTATTTATTCTTTTTTGAAGTAAAGAAAAATCAAAGGCAATTTGTTCTTTAAAATTCCAAACTAATAATTCCCCATCAAGAACAAAATCATCTTTTATAAGGGACATTTTCTCTACTAATTCTGGAAAAGATTCATTTACTAATTCTTGTCCTCTTGTCCATAACGAAACATTGCCTGACCTTTTAATTAATTGCATCCTTATACCGTCGTATTTCCATTCAAATTGAAAATCATTTATTGAATGTTTGAAGATTTTATCTTCAATAGTATTCGCTAGAAGAAATGGAAATGGTTTGGAATTTAATTCTTCAAGATTGATGTTCTTATTAATTAAAAATTCATATGAATCAATTGAAGGCTTGAAATTACCCATCAACCTATGAGAAATAATTTCTTCATCAATATTAATTAGTTTTGATATTGATTTTGTAATTAATCCTATAGAGACTCCTACTCTAAAAGTGCCTGTAAGAATTTTATTGAAAATTAAATGGTAATCTTCAGGTAATCTTTCCCAAATATTTTTAATTTGAAAATTTTTTTCCTCCTCATTAAGTTTTGATAAATTAGGTATTGTTTTGCCTAGTAATTCATTGAGACTTATATTTGATAATCTCTTTTTTCTGGAAGTACTTTTATTTTTAAGTAATAACGTTATTACTTCAGCAGAATCACCAACTTTTAAATAGCATGTATCAATTAGCCATATAGGATATTCGTATATTTGAGAAAAAAGATTTTTTAAATATCTTCCACTAATAAATCTCTTATTACTTTTCCCAGTAAGTAAATATATTGCCCATGAATTATCTATTGGATCATTAGATAAAAAATAATTCTTTAAAACTTCAATTTTATTATTTGTACTATTACTTGAATCTAAATCTACAAATAATTCTGAAAACTTTTTTAAGCTCATATTTATTTACCGAAGAAAAGAACATTTATTGATTCCTTTTCAACTAAATATTTACTTAAGGCTTCACTCTCTCCATGATGAAAAAATACATTTTTTGCTTCGGACTTTTTTACTACTTCCAGAATTCCATCCCAATCTGCATGATCAGATATTGCGAACCCTTTGTCATATCCCGATCTTTTTCTTAGAGCTCTTATTGACATCCATCCACTCGCGAAAGCTGTTTGAATATTTTTGAAATTTTTTAGATAAGAGCCCTTACTTAAAGATGGCGGTAATAATATTAGACTGCCCTTAAGTTCATCTATCTTTTTTTTATTTTCAATTTTTATAGTATCTTTAAGATCAATTCCAAGTTCCCTATAACTATTGTTAATTTTATGAATACTGCCATGGGAATAAATATTGCCTTTAAAATTTGTTTGATTAATTTCGTTTAACAATCTCTGAGCTTTTCCAAGTGAATAGCAGAAAAGTAAAGAAGTTTTTTCTGGTGAATTAGTTATCCATTTTGAAATATCATTTGCTATTTTATTTGATTCATCCCATTTAAATATTGGCAAACCAAAAGTACATTCACTTATTAAATAATCAGTTTTTACTATTTCATATTGTTTGCAAGTCTCATCTTTTTGAAGCTTAAAGTCACCTGAAATTAGCCATTTTTCTTCAGCAAAAATAAACCTTATTTGACTAGATCCAAGAATGTGACCGGATGGATGAAAAGAAATAATAATGCCATTTATCTTAAATTCTTCTCCATATTCAAAAGTCTTAATTTTAATATTATCTCCAACTCTTTCTTTAAGAAGAATCGCAGTTTCCTTAGTAGAAATATATTCTTCACAGCCAAATGTAAAGTGATCAAAATGAGCATGAGTTATTAAAGCCTTTTTTACTGGCTTGCTTGGATCAATCCAAATATCAGCAATTTCACAATAAAGATTTCCATCTTTATATCTAATTAAATATTCTTGTTTAGTTCTCAAAACTACATCTCTTTCAATGAAGTTAATTTAGCTAATTATGCCCACGCCTGTTTTGATAAAGCTATGGCTGAAATTGTTAGTAAAGCTATAACTACAAATTTGTTACTCCAATTAATCATGAATGAACTTATTTTGTTATGAGAAAATCTATTAGTTGGCACAATTTTTTTCTGATTCAGAATGTCTTTATGTTCATTATTTTCTAAGTAATTTAAATTTTTAATCTCATTTATTAATTTGGATTCACAAGTTGATAGTTTTTCTACTT
>QCEF01000021.1 GCA_003278545.1 Prochlorococcus sp. AG-355-N16 | reverse complement strand
ATTCTTGTCCCTCCGCCTTTACCATGATCGTTCCAATCTACATTATTAGTACTTGAATCTCTTCTCACAGTTGCCCATCTTTTACTTATTTTGTTGGTATAGATATCCTCAATTGTCCCGTCTCCTGCTACATCTAATGAACCTTGATAATAGTAATTTATTTCTTGTTCAGATTCACTTCCTCCATGTAATGTCCCCCCATAATCTTTGATGTTAGTTAATAAATAATTGTATCCAGATATTGGATTTGAATAATCAATACCAATTGTTTTATCTGCAAATTGCGCTAATTCAATACCAGTTAAAGTATCTGTTCCCTCAGCATTGTTAGTTATCTTAAAAGTTAAAGCATTGCTAGTATCAGTTGAACTAGTTGTATAAACTATTGAGTAATCTGAATAGCTGTAATTAAAGATTGCTGTATCATTTCCTGCACCTCCATAAATATTATCGTTACCAGTTCCACCTTTAATAATATCATTCCCCGAATCTCCATATAAACTGTCATTTCCGTTATCTCCATTCAAAATGTCATTACCAAGTCTTCCAACAAAAGTATCATTCCCATCTAATCCATAGATAGCATCGTCATTAGTAGAACCTACAAGTAAATCATCTTCATTAGATGTATCAAAAGTGATATCACTTATGATTTCAAATCTTCCTAAGCCATCAATCCCCTCAAAATCGCCTACCCAACTATCGACACTTCTGTTCCATGTCGCAATTTCAACATCATTTCCTCTATCTTTTGTATATTCAAGACTGTACCAATAACCGTAATGCTCATCAATTCCTTCACCTCCAAAGCCAATAGTACTATCATTTATTCCTGATGCTTCAGAAGTATAGATATGAGTACCTTCATATATTCCATTTGAATTTGAATCAAAATATAATCTCCCCCATTCTTTATAAAATATTCCATCGTAAGTTATATCAAAACCTGCTGTAAATCCAAATCCTGCATATTCTGATGTTGAATCATTATCAGCATATATATATGCTCCATTCCCTAAAGCATCAACCACTCTTCCTGATTGAAATTTTGAAGAAATGATTCCCATATCAAGGTGATTTTTTTTTATCTTATCAAATGATATTCTTACCGAATAAAGCCAAGTAATATATATTTCTCACTGTAAGTTGATTAATGTAGTTATCAAATTCCATCAATAATTTAACTGGCTGGTCATTTTTAGGCGGGCGAGCTAACCTCCAAAGTTATCCAAAGATATACAAATTCTCGCCCATTCCTCGCCCGCAGAGATTTTAAGACAAATGAGAAATAAAAAAGCGAGTTGGGAGACTCGCTAGTATGACTTGGTTTTTAAATGGTCGGGGCGACAGGATTCGAACCTGCGACCTAGTGCTCCCAAAGCACTTGTATGTAACTTTGAGAAAAATATAAGAATATAGATTATAACTAGACTTTTCTTTGTTACTGGAACGTATTTGAGTCTCAAAATCATGCCTTGCGATCGCATGAAATAGCATGAGATCGTCACTTAGCTCCCCCTCTAGCTCCCCCTGTTACAACCTAGTGCCTTCTCGTAGTTGTCAAACCAAAAAGCAATTGACAGTAGATCTAAAATAAGGAGCAATTAGTTCCTTTTTTTATGGTAGAAATTTCCAAGAAAGTAAAACAACAAAGGGCTTATGCTGTTGTTGCATTAATTTTTCTAGTTATTGGAGCAGGAATATTCGTTAATTCCGCTTCAAAAAAAGAAGGTGCTTTTAGCGATGAAGCAAAACTTCTTAGAAAATGTAAAAGAGATGCAAAAAATCAAATAGCAAGAAAACCAAAAATAGAAAGTGTCTACGGTCGCGAAATCGTTGTTAGCGGTCTAAATGCTTTTGGAATGAGAATGCCAATGACCTTTCAATGTACTAAGTCAGGCTATGCCAACTCAGTCGATCAATATAATTACTAATACTAGTAATAATAATTATGAAAATGCAACGAATACTGCTTCCACTACTTGCTGCTCTTGTTTTACCAAATGCTGTTAACGCTGAAAGTATTCAGGCTAGCGTAGCAAGAGAACAATGGCCAAGAATGGAAAAGTTGATGGATAATGCAACGGGTTTTTTTGCAATGGGGGACATTGATGGAATGTCTATGAAAGTTAAAGAATATGATCTTTTATTGAAAATGCATCTTGAGGGATTACAAGAGGTTTATCCTGACGGTGACTTCTTCGCGCTTATGAAAAAAGTAAATGTATTACTTACATATTGCTAAAACAAATGAAACGCTTACTTCTTGCATTTGAATAGATAAATGAAAGAAGCTATTGAATTTCAAGAAGAAAGAATTAATGCTTTGGAAGGTAAACGAATTATTGATATAGAAGCAAATTAATTATTTTTTCTTAATCGAAACCAAAGTTCATAAGTAAACCAAACGGGAGGGACAAATCTAAGTATCAATAGAAAGGCAATATAAAGAGAGATATTAGTGAAATATTGAGTTATCTGAAGTTGATCTAGTCCTAATAGAAGAAAGTCATATCCAATGTTATTCCAAAAGACTACGAAAATAATATTGAGTATTAATTTAAAAATTTTATATTTCATAGAAAAATAATACCTTTTAATTACTCTATATATGGAGTAATTTTTATGCGTAGATTTTTAATACCTTTATTAGCTGTTGTTGCGTTACCTACTGCTGTTAATGCTGAGTTTGTACCCTTTTACGCTACTGAAGCAGAAAGAGGTAGGGCTCAATTAAATCTTGATAGGATAAAGAAATATATAGATAGATATAATTCCGAAGATGCAACAGTTAAGGATCAATGTAAAGCCTTATGGAATATTGCTTGGATAGCTAATGCTAATGAAGAACCTTTAGATTATTGGGCTAAAAGTGATGAAAGTTGGTATGACTTTGCGAAAAGAATGAGAACTAAATTTATTAATGCAGATTGTCCAGCTAAAAGTAATCTAAGTAATCCTTTTTAAAAGGCACTAGAAAAGTAATCCACGATCGCAACAACTGTTTCCTAGCTCCCCCTCTAGCTCCCCTTTCGCAAAATGAGACAAGCTATATTATTTCTAATCCGTTGGTATAACTGATCGGGGCGACAGGATTCGAACCTGCGACCTAGTGCTCCCAAAGCACTAGTGCTAACTTTTGAGAAATACATAAGACTTCAGTAATAGCTTTGGAAAGGTCCTTATATAGCAACTGAATTGAGACAGAATTTTGAATCTTATTATTGCTTTTAATTAGAACTAATTAGTTCCTAGCTCTACACCTAGCTCTATTTCAAACAATATCGCTTATTACAGATGAATCACCATTAGAAGTTAAATATTCCCTCATTTGAGCTTCACTTTGATAATTTGCATATCTAATATTGCCATCTGAATGCATCAATGATCTTAGATAAGCACTGCCATCAGCTGTTTTCCAATAAACCTCATGCACGCCGTCAGAATCATAATCTCCAGAATGTTTAGCCACTAAATTATCTATTTCTAGATCATTCTGGAACCTTACCTGACTATTAAGGGCTAAACGATCAATTCTTTGTCCGTTAACTACCACATATCTATCTGCGTCAGAAACTCCAAAATTTGCAGGAGCTGGAGTTGTTCCATTAGATAAAAATCCTCCATATTTTTCACCTTCTGCGATTAATGGATCTGCGTAGATTCCAACAACTCTGGTCCCACCTCCTTTACCATTATCATCAAAATCAATTTGACCTGTATTGGAATCAATCTTTGCTGTTACCCATCTTTTAGATGATTTATTAGTGAAGATGGCTGCAAAGACACCGTCCCCATTTACATCTAACATTCCTTGATATTTATAAGATGATGCAGTTGCAGCTAAATTATCTCCAGCATGTAGGAAGCCATCATAATCTTTTATAGAATCAAGAGTTGTTTCCTGGCCAATGGTATAGGCAGTAATGGTAACTGGAGCAGAACCATCTACACTGGAAAATCCATTGGAATCTGCAGAATAAGAAGAGTTAACTTGTGCCACCTCAACTCCATCTCTGATTTGAGTAGTAAAGGTTCTGACATGGCCGCTGTTAGTACCATTATCGTCACTATAGTCAGCACCAATAGCAATAATTGTTCCATCAGCAGAAAGGCTTA
>QCEF01000020.1 GCA_003278545.1 Prochlorococcus sp. AG-355-N16 | reverse complement strand
TAACCTTGTATTGTTTTTACCAAAAGAGATGAAAATTCATTATTAGTGTATTTAAAAAGTTCGAATATGTTTTTTGTCTTTTTAGTCTCTTTTTTTATATTAGGTTGTAATTGAGCTCCTATTGTACCCTTCCCATCAATGTTTTTTGGGACCAAAGTTAAATCTTTCAGGACTCCATCTCTATCAATTGTTATCGTAATTGGTTTCTCTGATGAATTTTGAATCTCTTTTACTAAAGCAGAAACTGCTTGATCGCCAACTCCTAAAGTATTGCTTTCAATTTTTAAGATTTTATCCCCTGCTTGTAATCCAGCAAGAGAAGCAGCCTTCTCGGGCTGAGTAGCCAAAACTAAAATACCAGGCTCGGGATCAAATGGAATTCCAATAGTAGTTACGTTTAAAATCAAGATAGTATAGGCAAGGATTAAATTAGCAACTACCCCAGCGGATATAACAATTACTCTTTGAATAACTGGCCTATTTTTTAAAAGATTTGGATCTTTAGGGTCAATATTATTTATTTCTTCATCAGGGAAGGAAACAAATCCTCCTAACGGAAAAGCTCTAAGTGAATAGGTTATGTTTTTATATCTTTTCTGGATTATTGATGGTCCAAAACCAATTGAAAATCCATCAACATAGATACCTTGGGAAATTGCTGCAAGAAAATGTCCCATCTCATGAAAAAAAATGAGAAATCCCAGAACTGTAATTGAGGTTAAAACGTTCATTTAATTATATTAAGCAGTTTTTAAAATATTTGATCCAAAATATGGAACTAGAGCATCTGGAATTTTTACGCTCCCATCATTTTGTTGGCCATTTTCAAGAATAGCAGCCATAGTTCTTCCAATTGCAAGCCCACTACCATTTAAGGTGTGCAGATATGTATTTTTTTTATCAATTTTTGCTCTTATTGATGATCTGCGTGCTTGAAAGTCTAAACAGTTGCTACAACTTGAAATTTCCCTATAACATTTACTACTTGGTAGCCAGACT
Source organism: Prochlorococcus sp. AG-355-N16 (assembly GCA_003278545.1). Lineage (GTDB taxonomy): Bacteria > Cyanobacteriota > Cyanobacteriia > PCC-6307 > Cyanobiaceae > Prochlorococcus_A. The sequence goes on along the minus strand of QCEF01000020.1, from coordinate 5,231 downwards.
TCAAGATCAAAAGTTCTGCTTGAAGAAAAACCTAAGTCTCCAGTACAAATATCAACTAATCTGTAGGGTAGATTGAGCTTTTTTAAAATACTTTCTGCATCTAAAGTGATATTTTTATGAGCTTCAATAGATTTACTTGGATCACAAAACCAATATAGTTCAACTTTATTAAATTGATGAAGTCTTATTAAACCTTTAGTATCCCTTCCATAACTTCCGGCTTCTCTCCTAAAACATGGGCTATATGCAACATACTTGAGGGGTAATTGCTTGGAATCAATAATATCATTTCTATGAAAAGCAGTTAGTGGAACTTCAGCAGTGGGAGAAAGCCACAAGTCGTCATTAGAACACTTAAAACTTTCATTTGAAAATTTAGGTAATTGACCAGATCCGGTAAGACTTTCTGAATTCACTAAAGCCGGAGGCATTAACTCTAAATATCCATTGCTAGTGTGCATGTCGAGCATAAAATTTATTAATGCTCTCTCTAATCTGGCCCCATTACCAATAAGTGTAATAAAACGACTTTTTGATATTTTAGTTGATTTGACAGAGTCAAAAAGATTATGACTTTCGCCTATTTCCCAGTGAGATTTAAGATTTCCTGATACTAACGGATCTCCCCAAGTTTTTACTTGGACATTATGACTTTCATCTTTTCCAATAGGAGCATCTTTGCTAGGTAAATTTGGTAAATTACAAATTTCATTATGTATATTTTTATCTAAGGTTCTTTTTTTTTCTTCAAATTCTGAAATTTTTGTTCTGTATTCATTTCCTTTTATTTTTAAATTATTTACTTCTGGAGAATCATTGTTTTTAGATTTGCTGATTTCTTGACCGATCAATTTACTTAATTTTTTACTCTCAGATTGGAGACTGGATATTGCTATATCAATTTCTTTTTTTTGCAGCGTTAATTCTTGTATATAGGAAATATTAAAAACTTTTCCTCTCAGGGATAAACTTTCTTCAACTGAAGTTGGATTTTCTCTTATTAATTTTTGATCTAACACTATTTTTTTTTATACCTTAATTAAAATAGTTAATCTAAATTCAATATTAGGGATTTTTGACTAAAAATTAACTAAATTAATGATTCCTAACTTACGGAGTATTTTTAGATAATATTTTTTAGCTATGATGCGGATCGAGCACGACCAGTAGTTGACCATTCTTTTAGTAAATTGATTTGCTCCTTAGCTGTTCTAGATAAGGGAACTAATTCAGAAACTGCCTTTATTAAATCTTTCTCCATAAGTTCTCTATTTTCAGAGAATGAAATATGCATTCCCTCTATCACTACTTGTTCAAGTTCTGCACCTGAGAATCCATCTGTTCTATCAATGATAGTGGAGAGAGGAAAACTATAACTTGGTCTTCTTTTTTTTAAATGCAAATCCAGAATACTTAATCTTTCTTCAGAATTTGGTAAATCAAGAAAAAATATCTCATCAAATCTACCTTTTCTTAATAATTCAGCAGGAAGCTTATCTATGGCATTAGCGGTAGCTATCACAAATACGGCGGATTCCTTTTCAGCCATCCAAGTTAGCAAACTTGCCAAAACCCTTTGACTCGTTCCTCCATCACTCCTAGCATCGCCACCGAAGCCCTTGTCAATTTCATCGATCCAAAGGATGCAAGGAGACATGGCCTCAGCTCTTAATATTGCTTCTCTTGTTCTTGCCTCGCTTGACCCAACAAGGCTAGAAAATAGTCTTCCAACATCTAACCTAAGCAGCGGCATCGACCAACTCTTAGAAATTGATTTTGCGGTTAGTGATTTACCTGTTCCTTGAGCTCCAACGAGTAACACTCCCTTTGGAATAGGTAATCCATAGTCTCTAGCTTCTTTAGAAAAGGCCCTGTATCTTTGATTAAGCCAAACTTTTAAAACATTTAAACCCCCAATATCATCTTGACTTGATTTGGTATCAAAAAATTCTAAAATTTCACTTCTGGCGATTACTTGTTTTTTCTCTTCAAGAATATCTTTAATATCTTCTTTACTTATTTTCCCTCTTTGAGCAAGGGCCTTTGCTGTGACTTGCTTTACTTTTATCTCGGTAAGTCCACTTGAAGCTATAGAAAGTTCGTTTAAGTCTTGTTCCTCTAGATTTGAATTGGTATTGATTGCAATTTGTTTTATTAGATTTTTCAATTCTCTTTGATCAGGTAAAGGTAAATTTACAATTGCCATTAATTCATCCAACTCTTCTGATGATGGAAATAAATGAGAACTAATAATTAAATTATGACTAGTTTTTTTAAGTGCTGAGGATAGTTCTTTAATAGTTCTATTGATAGATGGATCATCATAAAATTTATGAAAATCTTTAACTAATAAAACAGTTGGAACTTCAGAATTTAGTTCTTTTAGCCAAGTAAGTACCCCTAACGGATTATTAGAAAATTTACCTTCTTCATTTATTAAACCTTTTATACCGCTAACACAATCCCAGCATACGAATCTTTTTATATTTAGTCTTTCACAAGAAAAATTAACTAATTTTTCTAATCTTTCCTCTTCTTTACTCCTGATCCAAATTAATGAGGTTCTTGATTTTATAAGTAATTCTAAATTTCTACACCAAGAATTCATTATTTAAGATTAAGACTATTTTTTACTGTTAGGTTCGAAAGGTAATCTTTTATCTGAGATGGTTGAAGCTGGAGTTGTTATTATTTCATTTTTTGCTAATAATTGTTGATCCAAAATTTTCTGAAGATTCTCAGGGAGAGCTTCCTTATTAAGCAGAAAAGTCTGAAATGCCTGGAAAATATTTGCAACAACCATGTAAAGCAAGACTCCAGCAGGTAATGGGAAAAACAGAAACATTCCAGTAATCATGACTGGTGTAATTTTATTTGCTGTTGATTGCTGTGGATTCGCAGGCATCCCCTGGCTTGATAGAACTTGAGAGAGAAGTAAGGTTAATCCAAAGGCACCTACTAATGCAGCAATATCCCAATTAATTGCCCCATCTACATAAAAACCAACTTGACCAAGAGCTTTAATAAATAAGAAACCACTTTTAGCAGCTAGACCAGGGATTTTCGCCTCGATTGTTGCATCACCAGGTTTAATTGCTGTTACTGTACCGTCTTGGGAAACTTTAAGATTTTCGGATCCTTTAGAAACCGTCCAAGTGGGAAGGAATTTAGATCCGTTGTCGTATTTAGATAAAACTTCCGAATAGCTATTGCCATTTGTTGTTTGTAAATTTACTTTTATTGATTCTTCTGTTCCTAATTTTGTTCCACTAGGGATAGTGGCTATCACAGGAAAATGTGATTTTTCTGTAATGAATATAGAGTGACGTGGTGATTTATAAGGTTTTGGATCAATTGCTGCTACTTGATCCTGTGGGACGACCTTGAGATTTATGTTGTAGGGTACATCAGCGAATGGAGAGCCTCTTAGGGTTGCAAACAATGCAAATAACACGGGCATTTGGACAATCAAGGGTAGGCAACCTGCGAGGGGGCTGCCAAATTCATTCATTAATTTTCCAAGTTCTTCTTGCTGTTTCTTTGGATCACCTGAAAACTTAGATTTTATTTCTGCTTGTCTTTTTTGCATTACTGGTTGGGCAATCTTCATTCTCCTTGCACTTCTAATGGAACCAGCGCTTAGAGGGAAAAGTGCAATTCTAATGACGACTGTCAATGCAACAATCGCTAAACCATAGCTAGGGACTAAACCGTAGAAAAAATCTAGAATCGGGATAAGTAGTTTTTCAGAAATGAACCCTATCACGATATTAAAAAGAATGTAGTTTTATTAGACATTTTATTTTACAGGAAAATAAGATTTTTGTAATTAATTTATTTAGGATTTAGTAGCAAATCCTTCTACCTCGTTGAGATGTGGTATTTGTGATCTTTTATTTATATTTTCTTCAATAAATTTTTGCTTCTCTCTGAATAAAGGTAATGATTTCATTTCAACCTTTGATCCATCGTTAAGGATAAGAACCATGTCACCATATGAACCAAATCCCCTTGGAATAGATCTGATTTCTTCAATGTTACTTAATGAGACTTGTGTTTTGTTCTTGCCAAACCAGCCACCCTCAATTGTAATTCTTTTGTTTGTAATTTTATATCTCAACCACAATGCTCTAACTATTGCGGCGAAGGTAAATGGCAAGCCAAGTATAGTTATCCCTGCTAATAGATTTATTATTAAATCACTTTTAGCAGGACCACCTTCATAAAAGGTTTCTTCATTCATGTTAATCATTTGATTAGACGAGATTTGAACATTAAGTTTTGAAATTCCTCCAAAAGTCTACTTTTATCATTGTAGAAATCCCCAAATTTAAGGTTAACAAGTAACCAATAAGGTTTGTGGTTATTAATTTTTTGAATGTTTGTTAATAACCACTCTTGCAGAATTCTTCTTAATTTATTTCTTTCTACAGCTTTTTTTGAAACTTTTTTGCTGATAGCGATTGCAACCCTAAAATTAGTTGAGGTATTTTTAAATTTATGGGTTAAGAGTATTGCTGGATTTGATCTTGCAACTTTAAATGTCATTAATTTCCCATGATATGTTATTGCATTTTTGTGAATGTAATTAAAAGTCCTGTGACCTTTTAAACGCATATCCTTAGGTAAGGCCATTTAATTTAAAATTATACTGCTATTCTTTCTCTACCTTTTTGTCTTCTACTTTTAATAACTCTTCTACCTGTATGTGAACGCATTCTTACTCTAAAACCTGATACACGTTTTCTTTTTCTAGAAGTTCCGCCAAAAGTTCTTTTAGTCATTTGTTTAATTATCTTTATTTAATTTATCATTTAATCGATCACAATAGTCCAGCTTCCTAAATAACTTGAAGATGATTGTCCTTTTGGTTGACCATATGAATGAAATTGATACAAACCTGATTTTTTGGGATTAAAGACTTTTAAGACAATTGCATAACTGTCTTTATTAGAAGGGATTGGGCTATAGGGGTAAATATCTAACGAACGTAAGCCTGATTCACCAGCATTAATTTCGATATCAGCTGGGATTTCTTCTAAGCATTTTGTTCTACTCTCAAAACCGCCTATTTTTACTTTACAAAAACTAATTTTTTCTTTTTTTAAAGTAGATTTAAAAGTTTTGGGGATTGCTAGATTAATTTTTAGGAGATCAGTTTTTCTATCAGATGGCCTCAAGAAAAAATAAATTGTATTTCTAAATTTCCTTTTATTTTCTTTTTGAAACCA
>QCEF01000019.1 GCA_003278545.1 Prochlorococcus sp. AG-355-N16 | reverse complement strand
TAGGGAGCGACATTAGTAAAGAGATAATTTTCTTTTTTTAATATCTATGTGTGTATAAGTTGAATCAGTTCCAATTTGAGTCCACGTAGATTCATCAGAAGATGATTGCCAAATATAAGATAAAGTACCAGTCCCATCAGGATCTGCTGTTGATTCTGTAATGCTTAATGCTTGTCCTACTTCAGTGGTTCCGGATATTTCAAAAACTGCATCACCGTCATCTGTTTTTATATCAACGCCTGTAGCAGCAACCGATTCTGAGAATCCTTGATCATCTGTATAAGAAATAATTGCTCTTACTTTTTTACCTTCTTCAGAAGTAGTAAGTGTATAAGTTGAATTAGTTCCAATTTGAGTCCACCCAGATTCATCAGAATATGACTCCCAAACATAAGATAATGTACCAGTTCCATCAGGATCAGCTGTTGATTCTGTAATTCTTAATGCTTGTCCTACTTCAGTGGTTCCAGATATTTCAAAAACTGCTTCACCGTCATCAGAGGCTTGTAAAGTAAAAGAATTTGAAGAACTTATAGTACCTCCCTCGCCATCACTTATTGAATAGGTAAAGGTTATTGAACCTGTTGTATTTGAAGTAGGGGTGTAGGTATAGTTATTTCCAGATTGAGATGAAGAGCCTGAACTAAAGGTTAAGTTTGATATTGATAACGTATCAAATTCTGCATCACTATAACCTGTTAAAAGATCTGTTTTGGTAATTAAATAATTTGTGTTTTCTATTCCGGCGGAAAAAGATTTTTTACTACCTGTTAATGTTGGAGCAGCATTAGTTGGAACATCTACAGGAAGTGAAATAGAATATTCAGAACCTGCATAGCCACTGACTTCAATAGTTTGATATTCAAAATTCTCTGCGCCATCATCTGCTAAATCAGCAGATTTAGAAGTTGAATCAAAAAAATTCGTTCCAAATGATATTGCAGTTCCAAGATTGGTCGTATCTCTGGTATGAAAAACTGATGTCCCAGAAAAACCAGTAATATTGTTATTTAAAAAAGTAGTATTAGTATTAACATTTTTGATTACGTAATTTGTTGTATTTGTGAATGAATTGGAACTCGCAGTTACGGCAAGACCGTTTAAATCAGTTCCTATCCCGACAGAATCAAAAACATTTCCTGTAAGAGAAAAATGTGGGCCTGTTCCAAAATTCTGATCATTTCCGTAATAAAGTGAGGTGCCATTATTAATAAAGTGATTTTCATTAATTTGGATATTATTTGCAGAAAAATTATCTGCATGCCCAAAACCTATTCCTGTTCCTGTTCCTGAAATATAGTTTTTATTTATTTTTAGACCAGGAGTATTATCGTTAACCCAGCTATAAGCATCAATACTAATTCCGCTGGTAGATTTAATTTCATTATTGGATATTTCTACATCTCCTATATGACTTCCGTATCCTCCTCCGCCAACTTTAAAACCTAAAGAATGACTATCAGCAACAAGATTATTCGTAATAGTTAAATTATCTACATTTCTTTGATTTGGCCAGATAGCAGCTGCAGTACCACCTCCAAGGAAATTATTATTACTTATTTCAACATTATTAAATGCTCCGCCTCCTTGATAAGGTGTATCAATACATCCGTTCGTATCTTTAAAAGTTGAATTTGTTATTTTTACACTATCAGTATTAGTCAAATAAATTGATTTCCCATTATTTTCAAAAACACAGTCATCAATTAGTATCCCTTGGCCTTCCACATTTACGCCGTAAGTTGCATTTGAAATCGTTACACCTTTTAAAGATGAACCACTTGACGAATTACTGCTGGTGTTGTCGGTAAATTCAATCCCTTTCCAATCATCAGTACCACTCCCATCGGAGCTTATGGATATATCATTAGCATTTGTATCGGCTACTAAGAAACCAGTAGAATCTATCCATATTTTATAGTCTCCACCAGATTGAACTGTTATTTGGGTACCGGCACTTATTGTTAATGTTGCGCCATTCGTAACTTTAATGCTTCCAGTAACGGTAATATTGCCAGACCAAGTTTGATCGGAACTTATAATACCTGATACCTCAGTAGCCAATTCAATAAATAGATCTAATTTATTTTATCAAAAAATATTTTTACCTCAATATATTTATAAAAGAGATTCAAGAGTAGCTCTGCGATTTGTCGGCAATCAATATATTCGGAACGATTTTATATGGTATTTATTTGATCGCCAGTCGATATAAAATAAGGGTTAATTAGCTACTTATTGTTGGAGAATTTAATTATGAACATTGTAATTAGCATCGTTTTTTTAATTGGCATTTGGATTAATGTTCCAGACTTTACTAATACTATTCCCACAACAGAGCAGGTGAATAGGAAGTAATCAATCTATTAATGATCTGGATACTAGTTATTTTATTAGTCTTAGAAAGTATTACAAGATCATGGTTATTTTTTAATCATCATCATCATAATCATCATCATAATCATCATCATATTCATCTTCATCAGTTAGGGAGTTTGAATCTACCTCATCAAAATTTTTTGTTTCGTTGTTCCAAACATAATATTCAACATCACTTCCTTCTCCCTCAATAAACTCACCAAGTTCTAGTGTCTCAGGATTTATTTCGTATATACATACTCTTTGAGAATCAAGCCGGATATCCAACTTTTCTAATTTTTTTTCTTCGACATATTTTTTTAGGTAACCAAAAATATCATCAGTCCCTTTGAAATCACCAAAAAATGGTGTAAAAGTAAAATCGTCGCCATTATCAAGTTCTACTTCTATGGCTACTCTTTTAAAGAATGAAATTATTGGTGGTTGATTATCAGGATATAGATTTGCGACCCCGAACTGTTCAATTTTTCTATTCATGATTCCATTCCCTCAACAAGAGATATTGCTTCTAATTTGTCTTTACTACTAGACATTAGATGAACATTAGTTGGAGCATTAATAAGAACTTTAGGTTTACTAATCACTTTGAATAAATACATCTTGTCTCCTTCTCTATAAGAATCAAATTCCGAGTCAAAAACGCAAAGATCTCTTGTTTTGTCTATATTTTTTCTAATGAAAAGTGTTTTGCGAATAGTAGATCTTTCATCAGTGAATGACTTCAATCCCGACCAGCAAAAATCACCTTTATTTATTGGGAGTTCACTATCATTTCCTTGAATGATGCGAATTTTCTCTTTGTTTGAAGAAAGTTCTTCAGAATTTTTACTTAAATTTGTCATTTGAATAAATTTGTTGTTAGTTAAATTTGATAAATAAGTAAAGAAATAAATTCAATTTTTTTAACTTTGAATTTTTAAATTTTTCTTATTTAAAGAGAGACTTATAATTTTTATTCTACCTAGAAGTTTTGAAGATCCATATGAATCGATTAAATTACAGATGAAACCTTTATTACTCTTCCAAAAGGATTCCTTGCAAGTGCAGTTTTTTTTGCCTCTTCATAACTAATTGCGGATACAATTTCGTCATGAACTTTACCAGCTATGTAGAGACTTACTTTTACTCGCATGATAAAAATCCTTTAGAAAAATTTTTTAAGAAATTATTTGATGGGAAAAACAAATTTTTGTAAGTTAAGCAAAGTAAATAGTTTGAGACTTTCCTCTGCTTTCTTCCTCAACGTAATAAGTTTCACCTTGGTATTCAATTGCAGTAATGATTTGTATATCATCCCAACAAGAACACATTATTCTTAGTTTTGAAGGATCAAATGGCTGATCACTTTCGATGGGGCCAAAACTAAAAGATCCTTTGTTAAATTGTTGTCCATAAAGAACTGATACATCTTTTTCAAGATCTTGAGAAACCTCTGGTTCATCTTCAATTTCCAGCATCTCCTCTTTAATTAATATTTCTGAAAGACTTTCCTGAGTATCAATATCGATAAGTTCAAAATAAGTAATATCTTCTATAAATTCTGGACCATTTAAATGACACAAATCATCTAATTCATTCCAATCTCTTAATTGATATTTTTCTGGTATGCCATACTGATTTGCAATTTCATCTTTATCCCAAGAGAACATATATTCTTCAAAGAATTCCTCTCCTTCGCATTGCCAATATTTTGCTATTTCATTTTTTATTGTTCCCATAGTATGCTCTCCACCGCAACCATTAATGGTAAGGATAAAGCTATTTGTTTTTGTGACAGGCATTGCTGCTTCAATTTGAGTCATGGTAATAAAGTAAATAAAAGTTTTAAGGTCTAATAGTCCTTAAAAGGTCTGTAAAGAATTTAATAGTCCTTTCAAGAATTTCAATCAATCTTTATTTTTTCTTTATAATTTAAAATCTGTAATTTATCCAAGTATTGACTGTCATTTGCTTCTTTGTTTAAATAAATTTATAGAAGGACTCTCAGTCCCCCTGGTTTATTTTTATCGTGACAGACTCTTTCCCCCCAGAATCTAAAAGGACTAAGCAAGTAAAAGTTAATTTCAATGAATTTGAATTTAATGAATTAAATAAGATTGTGAGTGCTTCCCACTCCGACAGATCTTCATTTTTAAGGAATTTATTCTTCAAATGGAATGACTTGCAGAAATATAATGCAATCCTTGAGAAAGCGATTTTGAATGCAAAAAGCTCTATCGATGAAATTCATTCTGAAGCCATTAAAAACGAGGGAGATCCTTACTATATTCTTAGAGAGGAAATAACAAAATTAAGGCGTATAAAAGACGATTTTCGTGACTTAGTAAATAAAGATAAACAATCAGAATTAAACTCTTTAGAGAGTATTGATCAGTTTGAAAATATTTTAGATAAATTAAGTTTTACCTATGAAAATATTGAATCTACACAACTAGAACTAGATAAGGCTGAGCAACAATTTGATTCGCAACTAGTTGATATAAAAAAAGATCTTGTAAAGGTTGTATCCTCAATATCGACGAAAATTCCAACATTTGAAAATGAAGAGATTGAGAAAACTGAGCCTGCTGCAGAAATTAATTCAAATAAAAAAACTAAAGATATCGTAATTTTAGATATTTCAGAAAATGAACAGAAATATGAAGTCATTGATCAATTGAATAATGGGAGTTCAATTATTACTAATTTTAAAAAAATGGAACCAAATGATGCTGAAAATACTCAGGAATTTGAGTTCATTTGTGGGGGAATTTATGCCCTTCAAGCGAGTATTGAAAAACTATCTAATTCGATGTATCTATTTTCTCCAAAGGAAATAAGTATTGACAATGTAAATAAAGGAGGAGCATAAATGATGTATGGAGAGCGTGCCAGAATAAATCTTACTATTTTAAATTCGAAGAAGCATTTAAAAGAAATTTGGAAAGATTTATCTCCTGAGCAAAGAAAATCTCTAAGAGAGGAATTTGGTGATTGGATGTCGAGATCAGATGGCTTTTTGGATTCTGAAATTCTATTTCTTGATCATTATCGAAGTTGGTAAAAATGCTAAAGAGCTTTCTCTCAATTGGAATAGGGATAATTTTATTATCATCCTCAACAACCGTTGATTCTAAGGAAAAAATAACTAATGAAAAACATAATTTAGTTGATGCAATGATTGAAAGAAGGAGAAAGAATAATAAAGATATGAAAGCATCAATGGAAGAATTTTGGAGGGAATTAATAGAAACTAGAGAAATAAAATATGGAAAGGATGATCACTTTGAGAGAAATCTTGATTACTGTCGGAACTTTAGTGAAAGAGCAGTTCTTCACAAAGGAGATGAATGGAATTTAAAAAATATAGTCAAATATTGCTATTGGTGTATGGATAAACTTAATAAGATGACAAGAGAAGTTAAAAACGAGGAATTTAGTATCAATGAGTGGATTAGTGATAGGAGATAAGTACAAAAAGTATGGTTTTAAAATTATTTATAACTTTTATAGTTTTCTTTATAATTGGTTTTCTATTAGAGGTTTTCATTTTCGCTAATTCAATTCAATCAATAATTGGAATAGTTTTGATTAGTGGTTTAATTTATACCTTTGAAAAAAGTGAATAGACTTTTTCAATTTAATGAATTTGTTGAATTAGGAAATATTTTTATGGAATGTGAAGCCTATTTGATTGCGTTAGAACATTTTAATAAGGCAATTTCTTTGAGCTATTTACCTGTAAACAAACACAGATTAATCGAGGCATATGATCTAAGGGCAAAAGCAAAAACATATTTGGGAATGTATGTAGAATCAATTATTGATTACTCAAAGGCTATTGAATTAGATCCTAAAGACTCATATTTATATTTTTTTAGAGGTATGTCATATGAATATTTAAAACTCAATGAACAAGCATTAAAAAACATGAAAATATCACTAAAATTAGATCCCTGTAATCAACTAGCCGTTGATATGGTCAATTATTTAGAAGGGCAATGAATACCTTATTCATTAAATTTATAGAATTGACGCCACACAACCATGTCCATTAAGTCGAGTGCCCATAGAAATATGTGGGTCTACCAGAAGAAATCTGTTTCTTAATTCTTGTTAGCTTGCCTTGTTTAAATAGGTTTCTTACTACTCTTATTACCTGCTTTTCTGAATAAGGAACTTTATTAGCAATATCCTTACCTCCAGCTCCCCTTTGGGGGTATGAGACAACAAACAATAAAAAAGAGAGTCGGGGTAACTCTCTAGTATGACTTGGTTTTTAAGAGTCGGGGCGACAGGATTCGAACCTGCGACCTAGTGCTCACAAAGCACCCGCCCTCCAATTTGAGACAGTAACCTCATAACACTAGTATTGGTATGACTTATGAGTCAAAAGCTAGTATTTAAAATGAGTCTCAGGATTGCACCTAAGTTATACAAAGACTATCATAGATATACACATCCTCGCCCGTTTGTCGCCCGCCATAGACCTGGTGCTCTATGAGCACCACATCTTACTTAAGTAATATCGCTAATAACAGATTCATATCCATTACTGGTTAAATAATTACTCATTTGCTCTTCACTTTGATAATTTGCATATCTAATATTGCCATCATCATGCATTAACGATCTTAGATATGCAGTGCCATCAGCTGTTTTCCAATAAACTTCTTG
>QCEF01000018.1 GCA_003278545.1 Prochlorococcus sp. AG-355-N16 | reverse complement strand
GGAATGCCCTCAAGTCATTCCGCCTTAATAACCGGCGCTACATCTGGTATAGGTTATGAATTAGGATTTGATAGCTCAATATTCGCATTATCAGTTGCTGTAGCACTAATAGTTATGTATGACGCAAGTGGTGTTCGAAAATCAGCCGGGATTCAAGCTGCAGAAATTAACAAACTATCAAAAAAACTAGACCCTCAATCTGAATTACTATTAAAAGAAACCCTAGGCCATACAAAAATTGAGGTCATGGTGGGGAGTTTTTTAGGACCATTAATCACTTTACCTGGAATGTTTTTTTTAGGTTCTCCCCTCAAAATATTTGATTTGGTAATAAATTAACAATACTTTGAAAAAGTAATTTGGGTGGCATCTAAAAAGTTTTTTGCGACTTCTAGAGAACTTGGCAAATGTAAGTGAATCCAACTTGCATGTAATTTTTCATCAAAAAAGCCTTCATTTTTGTATTCAGTTTCCCAAGATTTAATTTTCCATGGGGAAGAAAGTTTCTTATGATGATCAGCCTTTCCAAAATCAAGTTCAGAAAAATTATTTTCAATTTCCCAATAATGAAATTCATGTCCCCTAACTAATTGATTTTGTTTAATGATCGGAGTATCTTTTAAACCCTCAATGTATCTATAACCTACTGAAAGTTTACTTTTTTTTGATCTAAAAGGAAGGATACCACTCATTTTATGATTATTACCATTTTCATCTTTTATGAAGTCTCCTAAAATCATCATCCCTCCGCACTCAGCATATATAAATCCATTTTTGCGGAATTTCCTTAACGAATTTAAGCTTTTTGTGGAGTTACTTATATGATCAGCATATTTTTCAGGGAATCCCCCAGGAATAATTAAAGAAGAAGCCTCTTTAGGTATTTCTTCATCATCATAAATACTCCATGAAATTAATGGAATGCCTATTTCACTCAAAAACTCCTTAGTTTCAGGGTATTGAAAATGAAAGATTTTATCTTCTGCAATTGCGATAGGTTTACTTTTGTCAATTTTAAAATCTTTAAAATTGGCAGAATTAAATCTTTTCTTTTGAGGGGATTTCAGGAATTTAATTAGAGAAAATACATCAAGGTTTCTTTCGGCGAAATTTGCAAAATATTCAACATCAATTTCTTTTTCATTTTCCATTGGAGATATCAAACCTAAATTAGCTTTGTTTAAAGTTATTTTTGAATCAGATGGTAAAAAACCAAGAATTTCGATATCTTCATTTTTAAAAACTTCTTTGATTAATTTTTTATGTCTATCTGAATTAACGTTGTTAAATATAATTCCTGCTATTGACAACTCACTATCGAAATCTCTAAAACCTCGAATAGTCGCCAAAAGAGAAGCTACTTGACCTCTAGCATTAACAATAAAAATTATTGGAGCATTGAGAAGTTTAGAGATATTTGCTGTGCTGGAATAGGTTGTTGACCCTAGTCCATCAAACAGACCCATTGCTCCTTCAATTAACGAGAATTCATATTTCGTAGAATGTTTAAAAAAACTTTCTTGAACCCATTCCTCACCACTTAAAAAAATATCTAAATTCCTGCAAATAGGTTGGCCAATTGAACTAAGTTGTTGTTGATCAAGATAATCTGGGCCAACCTTGAAAGTTTGTATTTTTATACCTTTTGAGAACGCCCAACAAGAAAGCAAAAGAGATAATGTAGTTTTCCCACTATCAGATGAAGGAGAAGATATTACACAAGGCATCTATTAGTTATTCAAACCATCAAATATTTGAAGAGCTATTTTAATAGAATTTTCAAAAAGAGGGCTAGTATTACCTCTACTACTTCCCAATAATTTACTGACATCGTACTCTGATGTAGAAAAAGAATTTGGAACAACTTGTTCTATTAATTCCATATTAGCCATTCCCCCTGCTTCAAGTCTCATACATTCCACTGATTCACAGCCAAGTATTACACAAGTGTTATTTTTTTGAACCTCACTAATTTTTGAAATCAGCCTCAATCCAATAACTTGTCCTAAATGAATACTTGGATTTCCCAAAGATAAGGGATTAATTGATGTTGAAATTATTTCGCCATTAATTCTCTCAAATTCAATTTTTGTTGATTCTGTATTCCTTTCAACTCCTAGAAAAGACCAATCAAGTTTATCGCTAATCCATGAAATCAAAAACAACGCTTGAATTATATGATCTCCTGCGATATCAATGTCAATATCAGTAATATGATCTAAAATTTGTCTCCTCGAGGGCGGATCAAAAATCATTGCCAATGATTCCCTCCAATTTTTCAATCTCACCCAATTCAAATCATTAATAGCTTTATTTGAATTATTTAATTGATCTAAAACTTTTAAACATCTCTGAGGCGATCCAAGAGCAGTATCAATTATTAACCTTAGACCATAATCAGTGAAATATTCGAAGATTTCAGGCGACTCATCCAAGCTTCCATTCCACCACAACCATGAAGGTAATTCATTAATAGATAATTCATCAATTATTTTTAGTCCTTTATTAGATATTGAGGCCGAGCCCCCCCTAATAACAACTAAATCCCCACAAATAGGTTGCATAGCTGGGGTATCACTTAATGGACAGTAAGCGGATACAAAAGTTTTAATGTCTGAATTTTTATTTAATGTTGGCGCTAGAGTTATTAATCTTCTTGGATTCAATGTACTTATCGTTGATTCAAAAAATTGTCCTCTAAAATCTTCAAAGTCTTTATTAGATAAATTTTCCTTCAACAAATTCAATAATTCTTCACTATTGAGTGAAGTAGTGATAGGAAGTCCTTGATCTAATATAAACTTTTTAGCAACCTCAACTATCTCTGGACTTAAATTTCCAGTAATTGGTCCATTTACTAATCCTTTTTGAACCAAACATTGTTCTAGCCAAGCAGGCTGCCAGATCATTAATGTGAAAGTATTAGCTCCACTATTATCTTTATCTTCTGAAATCCATAATTTATTAAGGTAATTAGAAATTTCCTGGTAAGGAAGCTCTAAAGGGGTTTGGAGTGTTAGTTGAGGTTTCATTTTTAGGGTCTACGCCAGAAAATATTATCTTTTGAAATTAATTTATCTGACTCAGGAGGTCCCCATGTCATAGATTCATAATTATAAATAGGTAACTTCCAAGGAGAATTATCCATCAATTCTATTAATGGCGTATAAAGTTTCCAGGCTGCCTCTACCTCATCACTTCGAGTAAATAATGTTGGGTCAGAAAGCATTGCATCAGCTAATAATCTTACATAGCCTTCATCTGAGGGTTCTCCAAATGATTCATCATAAGAAAATTCCATCTCAACAGGTCTTGATTTCATTCCAGAACCAGGAGATTTTACCTCAAATTTGAAAGTAGCACCTTCATTTGGCTGAATTCTAAGGACAAGTTGGTTTGGGGCAGGATTTATTATTGTTGATTCAAATAAATGAACAGGAACGTCTTTAAAAGTCAAGACTATTTCTCCAAGTCTTTTAGGTAGCCTTTTACCTGTTCTCAAATAAAAAGGAACCCCTTGCCAACGCCAGTTATCCACGAAAACTTTTGTCGCAATATAAGTTTCTGTTGTGCTGTTAATATTAACACCATCTTCCTGCCTATAGCCTTTAAGTCGATTAGAAATATTCCCTCCCTCTCCATATTGACCTCTTATGCAACAATTCCACGGTTCATTTTCGTCAGCAAGTTTTGAAGCTTGAAGAACCTTAGCTTTTTCATTTCTTATTGCTTCTGGTTCAAATTTTCCAGGAGGTTCCATTGCCGTAACTGCAAGCATTTGAGTCATATGATTTTGAAGCATATCCCGTAAAGCACCAGAGCTTTCGTAATAACCTGCTCTATCTTCAACACCAACTGTTTCAGATGAAGTAATTTGAACACTTGATATATAATTCCTATTCCAGATTGGTTCAAAAATAGTGTTAGCAAACCTCAAAACAAGAATATTCTGAACTGTCTCTTTACCTAAATAATGATCAATCCTATAAATCTGACTTTCTTCAGCGCAACTTTGAACGATCTTATTCAATTTTTTTGCACTTGAATAATCTCTTCCAAAAGGTTTTTCAATTACTAAACGACTTTTCTTAGGGTCATCTAAAAGGCCAGACGCTTTAAGAGCTTTACATCCACTTGCATAGAAATTCGGAGATACTGATAAATAAAATGTTCTATTCCCATGAGTAGCTTGTGTTTTATCAATTTCATTTAATCTTTTAGAAAGCCTTACGACATGATCACTTTGTTGTAGGTCAACTGGTTCATAGAAAAGATAATTAGAAAATTGTTCCCACTCCATTTCTTTACCAGATATTTGATTTAATAACTTTACTTTCATCTTTTCTCTAAACTCATTATCAGTCCAAGGTCTTCTAGCACATCCAACAATTCCAAATTCACTAGGAATTCTTCTTTGCAAAAAGAGTTCAAATAAGGCTGGTATTAATTTTCTATGAGTAAGGTCTCCACTAGCGCCAAAAATTACTAAACATTGTGGAGATATGACTCTTTCCTGTCGTAAACCTAATCTTAGAGGATTACTTAAAGTTGAAGGCATATTTTTAGTATTCTTTATTTAAAATCCTCTTTTTTTCAAATATTAGCTACATATTGTGTCTAAACCAAAAAGTATTTAGTACGTGAAACTTAAATCTAAATATCAAAGATTTAGTAAGTTTCTACGTGCCATCTTCCTGCTTTTTTTAGTTGAGGTCTTAATTCTGACCAGTTTAGTCCTTTTTCTTCTGCTGCCTTAGTCATTGCTTCATCTATTCCAGGTTCCATACCCTTTAATCCACAAAGATATATATGTGTCTTTTCATCTTCAATCATATTGAAAAGTTCATTGGCTGACTCTAAAACTCTGTCTTGAATATACATTCTTCCGCCTTTTGTATTTTGCTGCTCGCGACTAATAGCTTTTGTATATTTAAAATTATCTGGATTCTCAGCAATGTATCTTTGAAGATCTTCTTCGTATAACAAATTAGCTGATTTTGGAGCACCCATAAATAACCAAGCTTTACCCTTGAAATTCCATTTATTTTTTTCTTTTTCAGTTGGTTCGAACATTCTCCTTAAATAAGCCCTCATTGGTGCTATTCCAGTTCCAGTGGCTAACATAACAATGTTTGCGTCCTCTTCATCAGGGAGAAGCATTTCTTTACCAACAGGACCTGTTATTTTTACTTTATCTCCAGGCTTAATATCACATAAGTAAGTAGAGCAGACACCATTAATGGTTTCACCGTCTTTTTCATACTGAAGCTGTCTTACACAAAGAGAAACTGTATTTCCATTAAAGTCATCACCGTGTCTAGTGCTAGCTATTGAGTATAGTCTTAATTTATGAGGTTTTCCATTAGCATCCTCACCAGCTGGCATGATACCAATACTTTGACCTTCTACATAATTTAAAAATGGATCACTATCTTTAAGGTCGAAAGTTATGTGATTAACTCTACCAATTGCTCCTTCTTTGAGAAGACTATAGTTTTCAATAACTGTTCCCTCATATGGTGTTTTAGGACGGTAAATATTGACTGGAACGTCTGCATGTTTTTTCTTAACTATTTTTGGAGCTTCTGTTTTTGGAGCTTCTGTTTTCGAAACAGCGACTTTTTTAGGTTCCACAGCTTTTGTCTCAGGTTTTTTTGTTTTTGATTCTTCAACAAATTTTAAAGCTCTTTTATTAAAAGTTGTGAGTATAAAATAAAAAACAGCTATTACTACTGGTATATGAGCTAATCCGCCTGCGATTACTTTTGCTTGTGAATACATTTTTTAGATTTCTTTTATAAAAGATTATCAATTTGTAGTTTAATTTGTAGTGATTTTACAAAAATGGTTACGTTTTGAGATCGGGATAAATAAAAGAAATTATTTTAATTTTTCAGTATTTGTTGTTTTTATCAGTATAGTTACACAGAAATAATTTTTTATCTAATTAAAAAATTCATTTATGGATAATCCTCAAGAATCAGAAGATCATTCTAAGAACAATGATTACAGGACAATTGAGCAGACGATGGAGAAGTTTTCCGGCGGGACAAGACGACTGGCAGCTCAACTTACAACTTCTGCAAGTTTTGATTCTTTGTGGAGTGTTTTAACAGACTATGATCGGCTAAATCTCTACATACCAAATCTTTTATCGAGCAAAAAAATATTTCAGAAGGGAAATAATGTCCACCTTAAACAAGTTGGGGCTCAGGATTTCCTTGGCATGAAGTTTTCGGCTGAAGTAACTATAGATTTATTTGAAGATAAGGAGCTTGGCCTTTTAAAATTTAATTTAATAAAAGGAGATTTTAGAAAGTTTGAGGGTAGTTGGAAAATTCAAAATATTAAAAATACTTCAACAAACTCATTAATTTATGATCTTACTGTTCAAGGTTGTCAGTGGATGCCAATAGGAATGATAGAGAAAAGACTGAAAAAGGATCTTTCAGAAAATTTAATTGCCGTAGATACGCAAGCAAAA
Organism: Prochlorococcus sp. AG-355-N16; assembly: GCA_003278545.1. Lineage (GTDB taxonomy): Bacteria > Cyanobacteriota > Cyanobacteriia > PCC-6307 > Cyanobiaceae > Prochlorococcus_A. The sequence continues at coordinate 4,402 of QCEF01000018.1, read as the reverse complement.
TTATCAAAAAGATCGTTATAAATTTAAATTAATAGCCCCAAGGGGATTCGAACCCCTGTCGCCTCCGTGAAAGGGAGGTGTCCTAGGCCTCTAGACGATGGGGCCAGGAAATTAGCATAACAGCTTATTAAAAACTAAGAGTAAGGCTAGCCTTTCGTCAAGTATTGTTGCTCTTTGTTTTGTCCTTGCCACACAGGAACTGTGAAATGGAAGCAGGAACCCTCACCAACTTCAGATACGACCCATATTCTTCCTCCATGGACTTGTACTATTCTTCTACATACTGATAACCCTATGCCAAATCCTGAAGTTCCTTCAGAAGTCTGAGGAAGCCTAACCCTATCAAGAAAAATTCTTTTTTGTTCACTCAAAGGAATCCCTGCACCTTTGTCACAAATTGTTATTTCTACCCATTGATTTGTCTTATGAATCATAGTGATTTTTATAGATCCAGATTCTTTAGAAAATTTAATAGCATTCTCAATTAAATTTAAAAATACTTGCCTCATTCTTCTTTGATCTGCAAATACACTTGGCAGATCAGATGGAATATCAGTATCAATTTTAATATTCCTTAATCTCCAAAATTTTTCTAATTCGAGTATTACTTCAGCACTAATATTACCTAAATCAATTTTCTGAGGATTAAATAACGCTTCCCATTTAGTTGTTCCAACCTCCAAAAGATCCTGAGATAAGAGTTCAATCTCTTCAAGACGTCTTTTAATTACCTCTTGTAATTTTGAAATATCTATTTGTCCAAGTTTTTGACTTTGAACAGCCAAAGTAGCCGCAGTTAAAGGTGTTCTTAATTCATGCGCGACCATTCTTAATAATCTTTCCTGAGATTCTATTCTTTTTGTTAGTGTCTCATTTTCTTGTCTTAAAACAAGAAGTTCGTCTTCCAATAGAAATTCTTTTTGAGTTCTTATTGAATCAATTTTGGATGGCTGCAAATTAATCCCAAGATTTTTTGTTAGGCCTTCCTGTGACCACCTTGGCAACCATTTTTGTAATTGAGAGAATATATTACTTCCTGCAAATATTTGCTTTGGAGCTGGGGAAACCTTTATAAGAGCAGGAATAGCGACTAATCTATGTAATTCAAGTAATTCTGGTTGCTCTGTGGGTTCAGAGATCTGAAGAGATATCTCAAATTCACAATCATCTGATTCTAAATAAGCTATTAGGGACTTAATGTCATTACTAGAAAGTTGATTTCTAGCTGCTATAAGTATTAATTTTAGCTCTTTTTTATCATTCAAATGAATTCCTCAGAAGTGTTGAAAAGCTGTTAATCCTTATAAACACCTTAAGATATTTTTTTTTATTTTACAGATAGGCTATTAAATAAATAAGACTTTTTTATAAATGGTTGCTATTAATCCAAAGAAAAATTTACATTTTGGTGAAAACCCTCCTGAAATCAATTTAAATAGTAATTTAAAAAGGTGGTTTTCTAGGAATATTGGATTGTGGAAATCTAATAGAACGTACTTTCTCGACGAAGCACAAAAAACTTATAATTTAACCATGAATATAAATATCCAAGCTCTCGAGAGTAAATCCGAATGGGAGTCGCATTATAAATTTACTTGGTATCCAGAAAAAAAATATAATTTCTTTGACGAAAATCCCCAGTATAAAGAACGAGGAGAATTACATGCATTTTTAAAAGGCCATCAACTTAAAAGGGAAAAATTTTACTTAAGTAATGATGAAGGTATTTCAAATATTAAGCAAGTGGACGAACACGAAATGATTTTTGAATCGTCTTACAATGATTGGTATATTCTTGAACACACAAGACTTGTAGATTCTGATAATTATAGATTTAGGGTTATATATTCATGGGAAAAAGATATGCTTAAAATAGTAGAGAACCATCACGAAATTAAAATTATTAAATAAATTCTGTGGGCAGATTTATTTTTAAAATGAAAATGTTATCTTTAACAATAAGAATTAAAAATAAATCAAATATGAGTTTAAAAATATCTAAAATTTTTGCAATATCTCTAATTTTTTCATCTTTTTTATTTGATACAAATAATGAATTTAATAAAGTGAATGCAAATGTTAAAAAATCACCTGCCAATAAAAATGATTTAGATTTATATCATGGGATGGGTGTTTCATTTCTATGCAATGCGACAAGAAAAGGATTTGATTTGGATTTCCCAAAAACATTAAGCGTTGCCTCATCAACGTTTGCATCAGTAGTATCACAAAAACATGGAGGGAAAATTATAGAGAAGAAGAAAGAACAAAAAGTTGATTTAAAACAATTACAATTTATTGCATCTCTGCAATTAGTTCAATCAGCTCTTCAAGTATGTCCAGATAATGTTCCTGAAAAGATCGAAAAAGAATTTAAGATTGAAACTGAAAGACTCAAGAAATTACAAGGGATTTAAAAACAATTTCTTTCATCTAAACATAGAACTAACAGAACTTTCTTCGTGGATTCTCCAAATGGCTTCCCCCAACATATTTGCGACGGAAAGAACTTTTAACTGTGGAAAATTATCTTTATGTATAACTGGTATGCTGTTAGTCACAATAACTTGTTCGAAAAGATCCTTAGTACTTAATCTTTCATATGAAGGGGGAGAAAATACAGCATGTGAGGCACATGCAAATATTCTATTAGCTCCTTCTTGTTTTAGTAAATTTGCTCCAGAACAAATTGTACCTCCCGTATCTATCATGTCGTCTATAAGAATAGCCGTTTTACCTTTAACTTCACCGATAACCGTTAGACTTTCAGCGATGTTATGCGCAGATCTCCTTTTATCAATAATAGCCAAAGGCGCATCCTTCATTAATTTCGCGAATGCTCTTGCTCTCGCCACGCCGCCTACATCAGGAGAGACTACAACTATTTCTTCTAAATCTAAAGTTTCTAGATAATCAATTAATACTGGTGAACCGTAAATATGATCACATGGTATATCAAAGTAGCCTTGTATTTGAGCTGAGTGTAAGTCCATTGCTAAAACTCTATCAACTCCTGATTTCTCTAATAAGTTAGCAGTCAATTTTGCGGTTATAGACTCTCTTCCTGAGGTTTTCCTATCTGCCCTTGCATATCCGAAATAGGGAATTACAGCCGTTATTTGTCTCGCAGAAGCTCTCTTGCATGCGTCAACCATGATCATGAGCTCCATTAAGCTATCGTTTACAGGAGCGCATGTAGGTTGAATGAGGAATACATCACAACCTCTAATAGATTGCTGAATCTGAACATAAAGTTCTCCATCTGCAAATCTTTTAGATATTAAAGGTACATTTTTAATCCCTAAATATGATGCAATTTCTTCAGCTAATTTAGGATTTGTTGTCCCACTAACTAACCTTAATCTACTATTGGTTAGATTAAAGTTCGATTCTTTACTCTGCATTGCCGTGATAAAACTTGTCACGAAATTTGCACCATAAAACTATATTCTTATCGTAGTCGTTTATGTGAATTTCGCAAAAGATAATAACTAGATATTTTCAAAAGTCACCTCAATTAAGCAAAAAATTGTTGATTTAAAATTTGGATTTATATTTATCAAGGCTTAAAAACCAGCAATGATATTTGTCAATTAAAAAAAATTTGTATAAGGTTGAATTTAGAGAATTAAAAACACGTTAAGTTTAAAGAATCAAAATATATTGAAAACATGCCTGTAGAGTCAATTATTCCAAGAAAATCATTAGGCGTACTAATGCATCCAACATGTATTCCGGGTGGAAGAATATGTGGAACTTTTGGGAGAGGAGCTAAAGAGTGGATAAAAAAACTTCATAAGTATGGAATTGAATACTGGCAATTTTTACCTCTTACACCAACTGACTCTACTGGTTCTCCATATAGTTCCCCATCTAGTTTTGCACTAAACCCATGGTTTTTGGATATAGATGATTTAATCGAAAAAGGTTTTATCTTCATTTCAAATAAAGAAAATCTAGGTCCAACAAATCAGAATAAAGATAATTTTGATTTTGATTTTGCGAATGACTTAACAAAAAAAATAGGTATCCTCCTTTTGGAAGGTTGGAGTTCACAATCTGAAGAAAGAAAAATTAATTTTAACAAATGGGTCAGTAGGCATTCTTGGGTGGAAGATTATGCAACATTTGTTGTTATCAGAGAGGAATTTAATATGTTGCCTTGGTGGGAATGGCCTCAAGAATTTAAAATAAAAAATAACAAGTTCTTAAAATCTTGGATTAAGAAAAAAAGTGAAGAGATACTTATTAAAAAATTAATACAGTGGCATCTTGATGAGCAATGGAGCGTTATTAAAAACTTTGCAAAATCAAGAAATATTAAGCTAATAGGAGATTTGCCTTTTTATGTCTCCAGAGACAGCTCCGACGTATGGAGTAATAAATCATTATTTTCAATTTT
>QCEF01000017.1 GCA_003278545.1 Prochlorococcus sp. AG-355-N16 | reverse complement strand
TTTATTCCTATTAATAAAATAAAAATAGATGATAAGTAACCTAGGTGATAGGGCATATAAGTTTTAGAATGAATCATTATTTGTGGGTTCGAAGCAACTATTGATATTGATAATGAGTCACTAATTATTCTTAAATTATTAATTTTAAAAAAATCTTTTTTTGCTAAGGTATCAATTATCAATATTTGGCATATTGTTGATACTAATAGAGATGAAATTATTACTGAGATAAAGCCCTGAAATAGTAGAATATATCTTGTTAAATCTATACTAATATCTTTAAAAATATATGATGGTAAAGACCAAAAATGCCAAATAGGTGGATAAGAGCCCCAGAACCAATAAGGAAGATATTTGATTTGAGTAAAAAATGTGATCTTATTAGAAAATAATTGTTCTACTGGTCCATAATCATCAACATTACGCCAAGCTAGAGGCCCTAATTTAAACCAAATGAAAAATGTGATTATTGATAATATCCAGAAAATTTTTGTAGGCTTTGCAATATAAATACTTTTTTTACTAAATCTACTAAGAATTTTATTCATCTTTTTTTTTAAATAATTTTTGTATGTAATGATTCAGTTGAATAAAATTATCGAATATTACATCTGGTTCTTGTTCATTAATTCCTTGGGATATACCTTTATGTAACTTCTGGAATGTTATGGCGTTTATTTTCTTTCCTCCAATAATATCTGCATCGGGATTATCTCCTACCATCCATATATTTTCTTCGTTTTCTAAATTTAATTTTTTAAGGGCAAGTTTAAAAACTTTCTCATTCGGTTTATCTGCTCCAACTTCTTCAGAAGTTACAACAGCATCAAAAATATCTTCCAAACCAAAGTAGGTTAATTTTCTTAATTGTATGTGCGAAGTTAAATCTGTTACTATTCCAATAGGAATTTCCCTTTTTTTTAGCTCAAAGAAAATATCTCTCACACCATTAAACAAGGGTGCATTATCTAGGAATGTTCTCCAAAAGGTTTGTTCTAAGTCAAGAGCAATAAGTAATTGTGCCTTTAGCCCAAGTAATTCCAATAATCTTTGGAAATATAATAATCTACTATGACTACTAGCCGTTTTACCTAGTTGTGCCTTTATTTCATTTTTAGATTGTATGTATTTTTTTAAAAATTCTTGCTCTGTTATCCCTAATAAATTATTTAATTTATCTCCAACGGCTTTTGTAGCTTTTTTATTAGCAGGTTCATATTCGTATAAAGTATTATCGGTATCAAATAAAACGGCTTTTGGTTTAATGATTTTTTTGTTCTTATTTAATATTTTTAGCATTTTAAGTAGATCTTTGGTGCAGTATATCTGCGATGTGAATTATAATTATTAATTGAATTATACCTAACATACCTTCTGACCATTTTGATCCAAAGAATAATAAATCCTCGCTATTAACAATCATATTCTTTGAAATTACCATAATATCTTCACTAGAAATATCTCCGTTAATAGTAAGATTAACTTTTTCTAAATTAGAAGATTGTTCGACATCAACTTTTAAACTACTAAGAGCAATCAAATTCCTAACAAGTGATTCATGAAAAAATCCATTTGCCATCGTAACAAATAGTTCTTGGAAATATGTTCCATTTAATGAATTGGTTTTAATATTTGATTTTGTTTCATTCTTAATAAGACCAAAAATCAAATCATATTTTTTATTTATAAGATAGTTACTTTCTCTCATTTTTTTATTTACTTTTGATCTGGATTCAAAATCTGAATTTAATATATTTAAATTAATCTTTAAATTTGCTCTATCTCTAATTCTTTTAATGTCTAAACTTTGAAAACCACTTAAAAAAATAATATTACTGTTTAGGTATTTTTTATTACTTAAATTATTTTTAGAATTTAAGTTAATTGAATTTTGATGTATGTTGCGCTTGTTTATAATATTAAAAAAATCTTTTGAGAAATTAATTAAATTAAATACTTTTTCATTTTTTAAATTTAATTTAGATTTTAAAGTTAATTTAGGATCCCATTTTTTGTAATTTTCAGTCGATAAATTTATAATTCTTTCATTTACTAAGATTTTCGAGAGTGAGTTGATAATTGAATTGATAATTATGTTTTGGTTTCCTGTAAATCCTATTGATAATTTACCTCTAATGCCAGAGTAATAATTATTGCGCCAAATACCAAATTGATACATTTTTAAACAGACTATTAATCCAGAAGCCTGAAGACTTGTAAATATTAAGGATTTTAAAAAGTTGTTTTCAAAATAAAATTTTTCAATCAGAGGATCATGAAAATTAATGTCAAAGAAATTTACATTAGCTCCAGAAGCATATAAAAAATTATAAATGAGAAAAAAACAGTAAAAAGGAATCGAACTAAAAAAATAATCTCCTTCAGCTTTGATTTGATAAAAAGTAAGAAATGGAACTATCCATAGAAACCAACCAGGAGAAGGCGGCAATAAAATTAGAATCGAAAAGAATCCAATACCAATTGATATACAAAGTAGATCTAAATTTATTCTTTCCATTCTCCAGAATAAATACAGTAAAATTAGGAAAATAGTAGGTAATAAAAATAAACTTAATCCATCTCCATAATTTATATTTAGAAAAAATAATTTATTAGACTCTGGCGAATTAATTACCATTTTATTAAAACCAGAGCTATTAAAATAAAAAATAAGGTTAATTAATAAAATAAATCCTAATGGAATTAAATTGAGTGATATTTGATTAGTTATCCTTTTGTTTCTTAAGTAGTAAATAATTATAAAAGGTAATGCTATCAACATACTTGACTTAGCTAATATTGCTAATGCCATAAATACCCCAGAACCAATTGGTTTTTCTATATGCATAAGAGCTATGCATATTATCAATAGAAAAACTGGCAATATATCTAATTGGCCGTGCCAATATAATATGTAAATCATTATTGGAGAACACCAATATACGAGTAATAAAATTTTTATAGAATATTTCTTTGCTATAAATGCAATTCCATAGAGAGTTCCAAAATCAAAAATTAGAGAACTTAATCTAAATCCAAATTTTGCGAAAAAATTTGTACTTATTAAGTTATCAATAAAATTTCCAATTAAAGTTAAAAATTTGTAAGAACCAAACATGACAATTCCATAAGGGAAAGATAAAGCATCTCCTCCTTTATCAATAAATTGCGTCCAAGGATCTAATAAATTCCCATCTAGTGGTTGAGATAAAAAAGGTAAGAACCATATATGATGAATATGCGGAGTGATTGCAACAATAAGAAATATTTTTATTGTTAAGCCTATAAAAAAAAGCGGATGTCTAAATAATTGCTCAATTCTTTTATGTTCTTTGACTCCATAAGAATCAGTTATTTTTTTTAAATTAATAAATGAAAAAATCATAGTTTGTTTTTCATAAAATTTGCTTCCATTTTTCTATATCTTTGGTGCAAACTGCATCAATTTTATTTATAAATTTTTTTATTGATTGTTGAGCTAACTCTATCTCTTCAAAAGGATAACCTTGAAGCTCAGGTGAAACAAGACAAATTTTAAAATTATATTCCTTTAATTTATTGAATATTTCTTTATTCAAGGGATATCTTTTATAATAGTCAATCCATATCCAATCCACAAAACCCTTGAATTTAAAAACTGTTTCAATAGATTCGTAAGAAGAAAAACGTAATGCAGTTTTCTTATTTCCATTGATACAAGTTTTAATTAGCATTGGAAAAGATTGATCTAAGAAAAAATAGTTTTTAATTTTGAAAATCTCTAATAAATCTATACATTTACTCTCTAAACCTTCTTCTTTTACATTTAAGATAAGAAATTTATGATTATATTCTTCTAACCATGATTTAAATAGAACCCCATCTTGAAATGGTTCATGATTCAATATTAATCTTTTTCCATAACTTCTTAGATCTATTTCTGCACCATATTCGGTGCTCAAATCCTTAATTTCTTTTAATTTATTTACCCTATGTTTTATATAAATCATTTTAAAATTTTCTTTTTAAGATTGAAGCTAAATAGAATTGTTCTTTTTATAAATTTTAATTTAGAGCTTAAACTAAAATTCCATTTAGATTCACCGTATTTTCTAGGGGGAAAGTTTACAGAAAATCTTTTAATTTTATAGTTTAATTTTTTAGCTTTATAGTAAGCATAAAGATCGAGAGAAAAGTCTTCAGGAGGATCTATCCAATTTTCAAAAAGTTCTCTATTAAATAAAGAAGGTTGAGCATTAATATCCCACATAAGTTTTCCTAAAATAAAAAATTCGAAAATAGACATAAAAAAAGTAAAAAATTGATCAGAATAAGACCGCCCTTTTCTTAATCCTTTTACAAATAATTTATCTTTCTCAAAGTTATCAAATAATCTTAATGCTTTTAATGAATCTGCAGGATCAGTTTGAAGATCTGCGTGAGTCCAACCTAAAATTTTGCCTTGGCTAATTTTTAGGCCTTCTAAAATGCCATATCCATAACCTTTATTAATTTCTATATTTAGAACTTTTATGTTTGCAGAATCGCTTAAACAATTCTTCATTATATTTTGGGTATTATCAGTTGATCCATTGTTAACTAATATTATTTCCATATCATTAGAAGTAAATATAACTTTGAGTCTTTCTATTAATAAAGGGATATTTTTGCCTTCGTTATAACAAGGTATTACAAGAGAAAATTTCATTATTTAATTATTCTTGAAAACTATAAATTTTGAACCAAGGAAATTGTTCATTAATGCTATGCCATTTCCTAATATCCATAATATAGAATAATCTATATTGAATCTCTTAAGTAAGTATATTGTTAGAGAATTAAATATGCCACCTATGAAGTAAACTATCAAAAATTTTATAATTGTTTTTTTAAAGTTTTTACTTTTTGTTTTAAAAACCCATTTAAGTCCAAAAAAATAAGAATTAGATAATCCGATCAAATAACCTATCGCAGAAGAAAATATAATTAAATTTGAAATATAGTATAAAACTCTAAATGCTATGTAATTCATAAAAGTTGAGACTAAACCAACAATTACAAACTTTTTAAATTGATTTATAAATTTATTTTGCAATATTAATTTTTAAAATTATTTTCTAAAAATTTATATTTACTTTTTGGGATATCATAATCAAGTTCAATGTTGTATTTGTGTAAATGCCATTTGTGAAAACATGATTGCCAATATTCGAATGTCTTTAGATCATTAGGAGTGCCCCAACAGATAAAATTATCAACCTTGAAATATTTACATCTTAATCCCATGTTGATTGCAATATTAATACATTCATCAAGATAATATTCCCCGTTTATTGTAAATTCTGATTCTAATAATTTTTTGATTACTAATTTTAATTGATCAATTTTTTTGAATGTAAATGTCCCAATTATTATAGGTTTACTGTAATCAGAATCTATCGATTTTTTGACAGAAACAGATTTTATTATTCCATTTTCATCAGGATCTATCCAACCATACATTTCTGGATTTCTTGCAGAGTTAGGGTATCCCTCATATCCCCAAACTATAATATCCGAATCATCATTAAATAATAATTCTTGAAAATCTTTTTCATTGAATAAAACCCCATTATCACAAGCTGAAACAGTTAAGGGATTGTAATCTATTAAATCTCTATTGCTTTGTTCAATGCTTGTTATACCATCTAGAACGCTTATAGCTTGCCCTTTATTTGCTCCAGGAATAATCTTTAAAAGTGCTTCTGGATAATTAATTTTGATCAATTGAAGAGTTTCTTCAATTTCAGGCATATCTCTTCTTAAAACGAAAACATGATTCTTGAATTTTGGTAAATCATTAACTGCTTGAATTAGCATCGGTTTACCTGAAACTTCTATAAGTGGTTTTGTCTTTTTATACCCGCTTTGGGAGAATCTTCTTCCAAGTCCTGCCATCGGTAATATGAGAGTACCATAATTCTTATTATTTAAGTCTTTATAAGTATCATTATTTATTAGAGAATTAAATGTATTTGACCATAATTGATATTCTTGTAAATCTTGAGGAGTTCCCCATTGCATAAAATGTTGTATTGGATGTATGTAAACATTTTTCTTTTGTTCCAATAAAATTTTGTATGCAAGACTTATATAGAACTCTCCATTTAAACTTAACTCTTCTCTTTTTACTAATTTCTCTAAGCTATCGATTAGTAAAGATCCACTCGAGAAATAATAAGTACCACTAGATGCATACTCTTTCATTCTCTCATTTGTAAAAGGCTCTTTTTCTTTAATATCTAATAGTATATTATTCTCCTCTTTTATATAAGCATAGTTAGTGGTGCCTAAGCTATGAGGATGAAAGCCTTTGTATGCAGGAATAGAACCTGAGCAATAATTATTTGATATGGTTTTTTTGAAATTTTCATAATCCCAATAGCAACTAAAATCGCAATAATTGACAATTACTTTTTCATATGGATTAATAAGATGCTTTGCCTTTAAAACCGCATGAGCGGGCCCTTTTTTATGAGGTTCAATTTCTATAATTTTGCATTTTGGAGCAGCATTCAATAAAATTTCTCTCATTTTCCAATGCTTAACTTTTAAGTGATCTTTATTACATATAAAAATAAATTCATCATCTTTCGAAAACATTTTTACTACATGTTCGATCATAGTAAGCTTGTCAACTTTAATAAGAGGTTTTGGCAATTTATATCCAACCCTTCTGAATCTTTCACCAAATCCTGACATGGGAATAATAATTTTCATTTTATTGAATCATTTTTTTTCTGAATTTTTCTGCATCCCAATTAATTAATTCTTCGCATTGTTTCTTTGATAATAGCTGCACTTTTTTATTCTCAGGTAACCTTAAGAATATCTCAGCTTGTGATCTTAGCATAGCTTCTAGAGTATCATTATTTTCAGAAAAAATTACTCCTATATCTTTAATAATTAGATAAGGTAATTTAGGATTTATATCAGATAATTTTTGTTTACTGAGGTCAATTATATTTGCTCTTATTCCGCATAGAACTGCATGATCAGGACAATGAGGATTTTTTTGAGAAAGTTTATAACTCCAATTATCAATAGCTAAGCTATGTATTATTTCATTTTTTGGAAGGTAAGTTTTAAAGGGCAATTTTGTAGATAAATGTCTAAGTGTATCGGTTTTCTTAAATTCAAATTCTCTTTTATTTAATTTAGTTAAATTTAAAATTTTGTTTTGAAGAACTTCTGCATCTTTAGGAGTTTCAGCTCCAATGATTAGGCCATGATTTTTTAAGATATATATATTAGAGATTTTTTTTTGCCTTTGAATCTCAATCTCTTTTGCAAGATCCTTGCCCGGTTTGAAATAATCTATCCAAGTCCAATTAATATCTCTTAAAACATTTTCTAGGTTTTTTTTCCCATTTTCAGATATAGTTTGAGCAATTATATCAATAGGATGTGAATGTAAAACAATTTTTGAGCTGATTAATTTATGAAGAGATACTTCTATAGATGGTTTAATTTTTGTATAGTCACTTTCGTTTAATTTTTGATTTAAAGAAGATAAACTATTTTCATTTTTTGAATTTTCAATTAAAACTTTTGCAAATATATTTTCTAGTTTTGCATTGGCTAATTTTTTGCCTGAACCTTTTACATATAAATATCCATCAGACTTTATTGAAGTATTCCCTCCATTAGCTTGAATAATATCCAAATTTTTACCCATTCTTACTGATAAATCAGTAAGTTCTTCAAACATTTTTTTATCTAGTTTTTTCATAATTATCTTGCATAATGATTAAAATTAAATAAACTTTCAAACTTTAAGAATTTTAAACATCTTTAGTAGGATATTTTTAAAAAGTTATCATTTTGAAAGTAATTTTTAGCAGACATCTAATAAAAGGATTTGTTAAAATTAAAAGCCAAATATTATTTCCTATTTTTATTTGAAAATTTGGATATAGAATATAAACAATAGATTTTATTTATCCAATTAATAAATAATTCATTTTTGAATTTAATGGTTTAAAAAGCCATCATTCCAATTAAAAGAATTTATTAAACCTGGAAACCAAAAATTCAAAAGAGTAAGCTAACTTTTATATTCATGACTTTTATAATATAAATCTTTCTTATAATTAAAATCTTCAAAAATAAACTTTTGTATTAAGAAATGAAATTTTTAGAAGAATCTTATTAAATATTTAAAAGGATTAGATATACATATTAAAATGAAAAAGTTATCAGTTTAAATATTAAATGTATTTAGTAACCGGTTGTGCTGGTTTTATTGGCTTCCATTTTTGTCTCAAATTACTTAGATCAGGTAAAAGAGTAATTGGCATTGATAACTTAAATAATTATTACGATTTAAATTTAAAGAGAGATAGATTAACTCAATTAGAAAATTTCAATAAAGTTAAATCCGAATTATTCCAGTTCAAAAAATGTAGCCTTGAAGATGAAAATACTATATTTAAAATATTTAATAAATATAAACCAGAATTCGTTATTAATTTGGCTGCTCAAGCTGGAGTTAGATATTCATTAGAAAATCCTAGTGCATATATCCAATCCAATATTGTAGGTTTTAATAATATTCTTGAAGCATGTATAAATAATCCTACTAAACATTTAATTTATGCAAGTAGTAGCTCAGTTTATGGAGGAAATAAAAAAATGCCCTTTTCTGAATCCGATGAAGTTAATCACCCATTAAGTCTATATGCTGCCACTAAGAGAGCTAATGAATTAGTCGCCCATTCGTATAGTCATATTTATGGGCTAGCTGCTACTGGATTGAGATTTTTTACTGTATATGGTCCATGGGTTAGACCAGATATGGCTATTTCCCTTTTTACTAAAGCAATAATAGAAAAAAAACCTATAAAAGTTTTTAATAATGGAAATATGATGAGGGACTTTACTTATATTGACGATATTGTTGAGAGTCTTAATCTTTTATTGAATAAAGTCCCTAAGAAAAATAAAAAATTTTCTTTTGAAAATCCTGATCCATCAAAAAGTTGGGCTCCTCATAGGATTTTTAATATTGGCAATTCTAATCCTGTCAAACTAATGGAATTTATAGATGAAATTGAAAATAAATTAGGTATTAAAGCTATCAAGGAATATTTACCAATGCAACCTGGAGATGCAAAAGTAACTTACGCTGATACAAGTAATTTAGAAGAATTTATTAATTTCAAACCAAAAACGAGCCTTGAAGAAGGTGTAGAGAAATTTATAAAATGGTATAAATCCTATTATAAAGTTTAATTTTTAATTAAATCTTCAATGATTATTATTAAGGTTTTTGAACTATAAATCAAATATATTGCTGATATTCATAAGTCATAACTTATAAAGATTAACATGGAGCTGGCAGACATCATCAGACAATTTAACTTGGAATGAAGTTGGAACCAACTCCACTTATACTATAATTGCCTCTGATGATAAAAAATCAATTCGAGCTGTGGTTTCTTATACCGATAATCAAGGATTTAATGAAGAAGTCAGTACTTATTCAGTAAAGATAATTAATGATGATGGAGACGCAAGCTTTTCAATAGTTGGAACAAAAGATCCAGGAAATTATTTATCTATTAAAAGAGATTCTCAAGATCCAGATGGAACAGGGAAAATTTCCTATCAATGGCAAATCTCTAATAATAATTCTTATTTTGAAAATGCTAGTACCAAATCTTCTTATAAACTTCAAAATGATGATGCTAACAAATATATAAGAGCGATAATTTCCTATACAGATGATGATGGATTTAGCGAATCTATTCAAACACCTTCTGTACAAATTTCTTCGAATATTTCCTTAAGCAATTCCTATTTTGCAAACTTAGGATTTAGTGAAAAATTTGGAACAAATAATTCTGACAATCTTTCATCTTCTGGAGGCCAAATACTTTGGGGATTAGGTGGTAACGATACTCTCATAAATAGCTACAGCTCATATGATCAATATTTAATTGGTGGTAGTGGTAATGATTCTTACACTATAAAAAGTGGGACAGTTGCCTTAGTTTATGAAGCGCCAAATGCTGGTTATGATACTTTAACTTTGCAAGCCTCTTACGCCAATGGATACGTCGCTACCTTAGACAATAAACATCTGATCGCAATAGAAAATTCTTATGGTGATTCTGGGATCTTTGTTTTAAATGCTATAGATACTAAGGGTGGAATTGACGAAATTTATTTTGGAGGTGCAGGCTATTCCGCGAATTATTTCCTTCGTACTTTATCCTCTTTCCCTGGATATTTAGGTAATATCAGCTGGGATCAATTAAAGCCTTATATGGGCGATATTTATGTAAATACTGCAAAAAATGCCATTGATCAAATAAAAATATCGGCAATATCACTTGAAGATTCATTCAATGATATCAACAGTTCTTCAGACGAAGTTTTGCCTTCAAATCAAATTGTAGGAAATACATATCATCTAACATCTATTAGAGATTATGATGGAAACTTTCACGCCAATAGTGGGAGCGTTTCTGATGAGATTAGAAGTTCTTATAAATATCAGGGAAAATTAGATGTTAATAAAGATGGAGTTTCAGAAGCTATTTACACAAATAAGAAAAGTGGACGTTGGGTGACTGCATATGTAAATGATACTTCCGGCGAAATAGATTATTCAGATCATGGGAAAGGTGGTGTTACAAGGATAGTGGGAATATATATTGACCCTTTAGTCACATCAGGCGAAGTTGTTCAATTTAGTGATCACGATAGCCAATATCGATTCCAAAACGATTTAAAAATAGATAATCTCTTAGTTAAAACCGCAGGTGATTATGATAGTGATGGTTTTCAGGAGGTCTATTGGAAGACATCTGATGGAACTGCTTACTTGAGAGCTTTAATGCATGCTGATGGAAATATTCAATATGCAAACTATCAATCTGAAGCTCAGATGATTGATTATTTGAATAGTAATGGATTTAATTCAGTTATTAGAGAAATTTTTATATAAAAGAAGATGCTGCACCTAAGATTGCAGGTTCGAGTTCTGTCGCTCCGACTCAATTAAATCCAAGTAATACTAGTAGATTCACCCATACCCTTGCATAACTTTGCTGCCTTTATCACTAATTACGGCGATATTATTTAGGAAATATTTTGATTAAAAGCATCAGGTTGTAAGTTAGCGATTATTTAGCGATTAAATGAATATCTTTGTAATTCTTTGCTGCATTTTGAGACTCATTTTAATTCTATTTATACCAACTCATAAGCTATAGCATCTTTTGTTTCTTGTGGGTACTGTCGCAAATTGCGTAATGCGTGCTTTGGGAGCACTAGGTCGCAGGTTCGAATCCTGTCGCCCCGACTATTTAAAATCTAAGTTATAGTGTCAAACCTCCTAACTCGCTTTTTTATTGTCTGTCAGTCTTATAAGCCAAAAGGGATCTGTAGGGGGATCTACAATCTTCGAAGATCCCCTCTAGGTGCTTAATTAAGAGGACAGGTTAATGTTCAAAATCTAAATAATTTCGGCAATAACGCTTTCATGTCCTTGAGCAGTTAGATATTCTTTCATCTGATCTTCACTCTGATAGTTTGCATATCTAATATTCCCATCTGCATGCATCAATGATCTCAAATATGCACTGTCATCAGCTGTTTTCCAGTACACCTCTTGGACTCCATCACTGTCATAATCACCAGAGGTTTTTACGAGCAGGTTATCAATTTTTAAATCATTTTGAAATCTATATTGACTATCATGATCACTAAATTGAACGACATCACCAGAAGTTACTAATGGGTCAATATAAATCCCAACAATTCGTGTCGATCCGCCTTTGCCATTATCTGTATAATCAATTTCCCCTGAAGAACTAATAGAAGCTGTTACCCATCTTCCTGTGAGTTTGTTTGTGAAAATTGCTTCTGACTCACCATTTTTATTCACATCTACCATTCCTTGATATTTATAAGATTGCTTTGCTAAATCTGAAATTGTTCCAGGGTTTGCATGCGGATTGCCATCAAAATCTTTTATTCCGCCTAGTTCATAAGTTTGATTTTGTTCATATGTTCTAGAACTTTCTCTTGCTATTCCAGTATATATATCACCAAATATCAAATCTAATAATGAGTGAACCTCGCTTTGAGTCATAAATAAAGGGTCATTAGAATAAAATCCTGTTGTTGAAAAATATGTCTGATCTGCTACGGCCTTATACCATGCTGCTGAAGTGGAATTATGTAAATCATTTAGCTCTTGATTCGTGTAATAATCTTGATCCGTAGCAACAAGTCCTGTTATGTATCCAGTTGATGTAGAAAATGTTAATGCTTGCCAATCATCTCCTCCATTTTCCCAAAGAAGCAAAATATCTTCATAAGGATAGTCTCTCGCAATATGTGATGGGTTTGGCAGAAAATCAGCTGATACTGCTTTCCATCCACGATCGATCCCGTTTGAATTGAAATTCCATGGAAGAGTTAATTTTATTTTCTTACCTTGGTATTCAACATAAACCCAATTCCCATCTTGATATAAACCTACTTTCCCCTCGTCCTCAATAAGATTCATCTTAAAAAAAATTTTTAAAATATTAACACAATAAATAAATAATTAGCTACTAAAGCAGTATTGTCATCTAAGACCTTGCAGATAATCGCTATTTGATCGCTTAGTCTTATATCTCTTATGCTAGGTAATAAAAAAAGAGAGTTTGGGAAACTCGCTAGTATGAATTGGATTAGATTGATTCGAACCTGCAAGCTAGATATTGCCTACAGCACCCGCGCTCTGTGAGTATTTAGACAATGGTAATTATTTATCTCAAATGCTTATAAATAAATTGCTTTAATTAGGAAAATTAATCTCTAGCTTTATTTAAGAAATGATTTCAGAAACGTTTGATTCATATCCATTAGTAGTTAAATAATTAGTCATTTGATCTTCACTTTGATAATTTGCATATTGAATGTTCCCATCTACATGCATTAATGCTCTTAAATATGCTGT
>QCEF01000016.1 GCA_003278545.1 Prochlorococcus sp. AG-355-N16 | reverse complement strand
AATACGGCTGTTTGTTACTGCAATTTCTTCTGCAGCGTTGAAATCGTTAATTGTGACTTCATTGGCAGATGCAGACATAGGCGCAAGTAAGCCTAATGTTGCAGGAGCCACGAGTAAGCTCTTAAAAAGCTTCATAAATTTCCTCACACGAAATTTAAAGGACACTTTATATTAATGTAAAAATTATTGTAATTTCAAGTATCAACCGATACGGTTTTTTTAAATTTCTAAATTTTTCTTTCTATTTAAATAAAAGTATGGCATCAAGAAGCTAAGAGTTACTGGTATGAAAGGAATTCGAAGCGAACTATATAAAAGGCTTCCATAACTCAAATTAAAATGTGACGGTATTATTAGTGTCCTTTTTAAAAGAAAACTTTTTGTTTTATTGTTGATTTTCATAAGGATTATGATTATTAATGCAACATTTTTAGGAATTCAAAGTTAGTTTTAATTGTATAGGGTAATTAATTAACCAAAATACAAGGCAATGAAAGGATTTGGGAATAACGATAGATCTACTAAAAAGTTAAAAGAAAAAAAAATCAATCCTAATGCTTTGCAAAAAGATAAATTAATCTCTGAAGCATTTTTATTACATTCCAGTGGAAAAATTAAAGAAGCCATAGAAATATATAATTTTTTAATTCAAAATAAAGTTTACGATCCTAGATTATTTAATAATCTAGGTAGCATTTACTCTCAATCAAAACAGTTTGATAAAGCAATATTTTTATTTAATGAATCAATCAAAAAATTTCCAAAAAGTTTTGATGCATATACCAACTTAGCTAATATCTTCGTCATCAAAGGCAAAAATGATATTGCTAAAAGGATTCTAAATAAAACAATTGAATTAAATCCTAAGTTCTTAAAGGCATATTCCAACTTAGCAAGCATATATGTAGGTGAAAGTAATCTTGAAAAAGCAGAAATCTTATTACGAAAGAGTTTAGAAATAAATCCAAAGGATATCAATACATTAGTTAATTTAGCCTGCGTCTTAAAAGATCTAGAAAATCCCGAGCAATCAGAAATATTCTTAAGAGATGCTCTTGAAATTAATCCAAAATTTGATTTTGCGTTAATTAATTTAGGTGCAATTTTAAATGAACTGGGAAAAATTCATGAAGGGGAAGAATTTTTAAGAAAAGCGCTAAAAATAAATCCAAATTCACCTATTGCACTTAATAATCTCGGGAATATACTTACGAAAAAAAATAAAAACAAAGATGCAGAAATCTGTTACCGAAAAGCTATTAAACTAAAACCCAATTTTTCTCTTGCTTACAATAATCTTGCTTCTCTTTTATCAAAGCAGGGTAATCTTAATGAAGCAGAAAAATTTACTGAAAAAGCTATAAATCTAAATCCAAAATTTGAGTTAGCTTTTGTCAATTTGGGCTCAATTAAAATCGATCTTGACAAGTTATCAGAGGCAGAAGAATTATTTCTTAATGCAATAAAAATTAATGGAAAATATAATTATGCATACAGAAATCTTTTTAGACTTTATGAAAAGACAAATAGCTTAAATAAATTAAAAGATTTGATAGGAACTTTGGAGGGTAATAAATTTATTATTAATGAAATATTGATGTTTAAAGCAAGAATTTGTTTTAGAGAAAAAGATTACAAAACTGCAAAAAAATTAATTGACCAAGTTTCTCCCGAATGGATAAAAAATACTGATCATCATACAAATATTCTTTTCTGGTCCTATAAAGCTTTTATTGAAGATAAAGTTAAAAATTTCGATGATGCGTTCAAATGCTTTGAGAAAAGCCAACTTAATTTAAAGTATGAATATTTTAATCCAAATATTTTTCAAGATTATATTAAGGTTTACAGAAGAAATTTAGATAATAAAAATCCTTTAAAAAGCCAGTCAATAAATAAAAATGAATTTTCGCCTGTTTTTTTAATAGGATTTCCAAGATCAGGCACAACCCTTCTTGATACTATTTTAAGAAGTCACCCAGAGGTTGATGTTATTGAAGAAAAGCCCTTAATTAATTCTGTAGAGCAAGTTATAAAATCAAAATTCAAATATTCTCTTGATGAACTACATAAACTTAATTCGAAAGAATTGGCGTTTTTACGAAATCACTATTTGGAAATCCTAAAAAATAGTTGTGATAAAAAAAACACAAAAATATTGATTGATAAATTCCCATTTCAAACTGTTTGCTTACCCCTTATAAATTTATTATTCCCAAACTCAAAAATAATTTTTACCCATAGGAACCCATACGATACTGTCTTATCATGCTTCCAGCAATCCTTTGAACCTAACAATGCAATGTCTAACTTCCGAAGTATAGAATCAGCTGCGAAAATTTATGATTTGACAATGAGTTTTTGGTTAGACTATAAAGAAAAATTAAAAATAAATTATATTACTTCTAAATACGAAGATTTGATAGAAGATTTTGATAAACAAATTTCCAAAATTTTAGATTTTTTGGATGTTAGTTGGAATGAGAATATAAAAAACTATAGGAATACTGCTCATAAAAGAGGGAAAATAAATACTCCTTCTTCTTCACAAGTTGTCCAACCACTTTATAAATCATCAATTGAAAAATGGAAAAATTATGAAAAATATTTTAAAAATTCAAATCAATATCTTGATAAATGGAAAATTTACTTTAAATACTAATTTAGGATAAATTTTAAATCTTGGTTTTTAAAAAATAAAAATTTTCTAATAAGTTTAATCTGATAAAAGATTTTTATTAAATCAAAATATGAGTTTTAAAAAAGAATTTTTAAGAGTTTAGTTTTTTAGATATTTTAAAAGAAACTTTCTCTGTTTTATATTTTTTCTTTTTTTTATTATCAACTGAATCAACGTACCATCCAGAAGCCAACCTTGTATCAATTTCCTCGTAACTTTCTTTTCGATTTAATTTATTTAAGGATTTCTTTTTATAATCCATAAATCCTAATAGTTTTTAATTCAATAAAAAAAATATAGCATTTAAAAAGAATTTGAGCAGTAAATTAATTTGGATAGAAGTTTTTATTAGGATTTTAAAGATTATTTTATTTTAAAGTTTTACTTTCTTGAAATCTTTAGAAAAAAGAAAAAAATACTTTAATTTCCCTCAATAAAAAAAATAATTAGTTATATTTTTTTAAATTTATACCTGAGGAGCACAAGGTCAAATGACTCAAATCAATTTTATTGTGAATTCTTTACCTAGAGATTTATTAGAATTTGTCTTTTTTCTTGCAGTCGGTTTTACAGCAGGATCAGTAGGAATCATTTAAACATTTTAAACTTAACTTTCAATTTTTTAAGCTTATCAACTTAAAATTTCAGTTTTTTAATCGATAAACACAAATTTTACTCCGGGATCTCTTTTAAAATCATATCGTCTTAATTATTTAAAGTGAAATCACTGATTGAACTGGAAAATCTAATTTTGCTCTACCTCTCAATTCCTTTAATTCAACAACGGTTATCAGACTTAAAATCTTCTTATTTTGAGCTTGAAGCAAGCTAGAAACACAATTAACAGTTCCTCCTGTAGCTAACAAGTCATCTACTATTACAAAAGAATTGAATCTTTTCAGGGCATTACTTTGTATTGAAAGAGAATTTTTTCCATATTCCAAATCATACTCTCTTGTTAATATATGCCCTGGTAGCTTTCCCGGTTTTCGTGCAACGATCATAGGTTTAGATGATTCTAGAGCAACTGCAGAACCAAAAATAAATCCTCTCGCATCTATGGAAATTATTGCATCGGCATTTTTTAAAAGTTGATTTGAACACATTTTTAAAATAAGGTCCTGAAAAATATCTGGATATTGAAGAATTTCTAGAACGTCTTTAAAATCAATACCTTTTTTTGGAAAATCCTTATAAGTGAGAATCAAATCTTCTAATTTTTTCATACTTCTAAGTCTCGAAAACAATTCAGATGAATATCCTTTTGGAATTCAATTTATATTATAGATATGTCGTAATTTAAAAAACTTCAAAGAAAGCTTTTAGAGGAAAATGATTAAGTACTTTAAAACATTGAAATCAAGCGACATAAATTAGCGACAAAAAAGCGACAAAAGTCATTATCTAGCTTCAAAAGTGATTTTTTATAAAAAATTTACGAATTTAGTCTTTTATAGATGACTGTTATGAACTAAGATCTTATGAGCGGGGCGTGGCGCAGCTTGGTAGCGCGGGTGCTTTGGGAGCACTAGGTCGCAGGTTCGAATCCTGTCGCCCCGACCATTTAAAAACCAAGTCATACAAGAGAGTTTCCCAGACTCTCTTTTTTATTGCCTACTATAAGAAAAATGAGACTTAGCGATTAAATAGCGATTATCTGCTATACCTTGCAATACTTTGCAAAATGATTTAGCTGAATATTTAAAAATCTCATTAATAATTTCAAAAACTTATTCCTAAAATATTAATTCTCTTGATCTTAATTAAAAGCATTTAAATCTTAAATGCCTAACTACTTTATAAAAATTAAAATGAATTACTTTTCGACTTAAGTTTTAGAATTCTATAGTTAAATAATAATTTAAATTTTTAAGATCGATTATAATTTTGAGAACTTAAATCTTTTATTTCTTCATTAAAACTAATGTCTATTTTAGATTCAGTTATTAATGATGGAAATGAAAGAAATGATGTCATTATTAATGCGTCTACATTAAATCCTAAAGATGGGCATATTTCAGAAAGCTTATTTGATCTAGGGATTAATCTTCTTGATCAAGCAGAATATGATTTAGACAACCTCAATTTAGGTTATTCATCAACAGACATTATTGCCACTGTAGATGTCGAAATAAAAGGATACGACTTACGTTTAATAGAAAAAATTGAAGGGGACTTCTCAAGTTTTAATTATGGTCTTATTCCTTATGATTCCAAAATCAAAAATTATAAATTATTTGTTTATAAAAACTACAGTAATAGAAGATATTATCAAGGCAGAATCGACATTGATGGTTTCGATCTTACCGTTAGAGAATTTGTTGAATCCAATGATATTGAATCTTTTTTTCTAAATAGCAACAATACAATCATCGGAACAGTTAAGAATGATACGAGAATTTATATGGGAAATGGTCATGATACATACTATGGAAATGGTGGGTCTGACTGGATAGATGGACAGGATGGATTAGATACTTTAATAGTTGAAGGAGATAGTTCTAACTATTCAATAACAAAAGTAATTACCCCTAGTGGTTACGTTTTTGAAAACTATTTTTCAATTCAAGATTTGCTTGATAGTAGTGATTGGAATACTAAATATCAGATTAAAAACGTGGAATATCTTAAGTTTACAGACCAAACTTTAAGTACTAGTGATTATTATGATTCAAAAAAACATTACCAGAAGATTGCCAGAATCAATTCTCAATTTGTTGCAGATACAAAAGGTTTTGCCAGTACAAGTGGTTTAGCACCAGTTTATATTATTTCTCCATTTGAAATAGGTAAAGAAACAACCCTTGATTCAGTTAAAGATTTTGATGGAAATTTGCATGCTGGAGATAATTTTGATGACACCCCTTCTTCTTATAAATATCAGGGAATGTTAGACGTAAATGGAGATGGTATTTTTGAAGCTATCTTTACCAATAAATCTTCTAAAAGATGGGTAACTGCTGAAATAGATTCTAAAAATGGATACGTTGATTATTCTGATCATGGTCAAGGAGGGACAACTAGAGTTGTAGGAATTTATATTGATCCACTAGTTACTTCTGGAGAGGTGGAACAATTTGGGCCGCATGATAGTCAGCGTAGATTCCAGAATGATTTAAAAATTGATAACCTCATCGCCAAACATTCAGGAGATTATGATTCTGATGGTATCCATGAAGTTTATTGGAAAACAAATGATGGAACTGCCTACTTAAGAGCTCTGATGCATTCTGATGGAAACATAAGATATGCAAACTATCAAAGTAAAGAACAAATTAGTGATTATTTAACAAGCAATGGATATGAATCTTTTATCAGCGATATTATTTAATGAAAATATTTTGGGTGGAAAACACTAGGTTCTAAGTTAGCGATTACTTAGCGATTAAATGCATATCTTTGCAATACTTTGCTGCATTTTGAGACTCAACTAAATCCTAGTATTACCAACTCATAAGCTATAGCCTCACTTGTTTCTTGTGGGTACTGTCGCAAATTGCGTACTGGGTGCTTTGGGAGCACTAGGTCGCAGGTTCGAATCCTGTCGCCCCGATTGGGATTACAAGGATTGCTAATATTGCTCGTGGGAAAAATGTGGGAAAAGAAACGTACTTTGTATTAGCGATTATTTTAACTTTGCAAGTTTTCCCACCAATAATATTTTTTATGTTGAAAAAGCCCAAATCCGTGTAATCATAAGAGATAACAGACGGATGCAGTAGAACAAAACAGCACCTCGTTTCTAGTCTGTCTTCCTAAGTGACTCGAAAAAACGTGAAGTAGAGTCGGTGTTTTTATCCTAAGTAAGTTTCTTTTATGGCAAATAACAGACCTCCATATATAAAAGGTAAAAAAGTTACCGCCTCTAACATGACTAGGCATGACTCTTATGGTTGTGCATTGGACTTACTTGCTTTCACAAATAATGGTGAAGCTAGTATTAACTGGGAAGGAAACATGGAGAACGATACTGTTTATTTGGCATATCAAGAGCTGAAGGGAAATAAAACGCTAAGCAATGAGCTTAAAAAGCAATACAGATCTACAGCGAAGATCAATCCGCCTAAATACGTCCCCGCCTGTTAAAGAAAGGGTTTTTACTGAACAAGCACAACAACTTCTAGGAGTTGGCAGAACTTTTCTTATGGAAAAGAAGGCCAATGGAGAATTTTTAGTTGGAGTGCATTGGGTTTATTCATCAGGCAAGCCAAAAAGTCGCATTTTATGGGATATCCCTGCAATACAACAATGGCAAGAAGATCAAAGTAAGAAAAACTTTGAAGCTGCGGAAAAAGCTGCTGCTGATATAGAAACCTTCGCTGAAATGGGGGTGGCTTAAATGTTTTCACATGATGAATACGAAAACTGGATGAATATAGACGATTATCTATTTGAGATATTAGTTTTTAATGCTTATGGATTAATCGAATGGATGCAGTATCAAGCGTGGGATTTAAATAGAAAAAAACATAGAAAAGAACTTCTTTTTCAAGCACAACATTGTTTGCAGATAACCTGCAAATACGATTCCAATACTTGTTATTTTGCTGCTAAAGAAGCCCTTAAAAGATACAGGCAAGGTATTCCAGTAGAAGCTCCAAAAGCCTCAGATTTTGCTAATCAAAAGGAGGTTAAAAAGTGACAAATTTTAACTCTGAAGAACTTAGCCTTGAACAAATTGGAGCTGCAGATAAGTTGCTTAGTTTATCGCTAAATACTCAGGATTTACCTTCTGACTTTTTAATGATGAACACAGGGCATCCTTATTACCATCTATTCCAAAGATGGCTTGTTAAGTATGAGCTAGCTATACATTGCGTTACTGGTCTAGAACTTAGTGAGTGTGAAGGGTTAGCTGAAATATCTATTGAAAAATATATTACGGATGTTTATAGAGAAGAATTAGTAAGGAGCCTAGATAATGACCAATAAAAAAACCCCTGACGGCAATCAAGAGTTTTCTAATATTTCTATAATAACTGCCGATCAAATAAAGGCAGACTCGAAGAAATTAATAGAAGATTATTGTAATTTTTTTCAAAATAATCCTGATGAAGCAATGGCTGCTCTAGTGGAAGATGTATGCGTACATACGACAGTATTAGCACAGTTACAACAGGCAATTTTTGTTAAAAATACGCAACTCCAAAAGGTTATTGATAGCCAACAAAAGGTTATTGAAAAACTAGAAGATGCTGCAAAGGTAAGAACTTCCCAAATAAGTAAAAGGCTTGAAAAGCTAGAGGCCTATTTCAATAGAGGGATGTGAAGTCATGCAGTATTCATCAAGAAAGAACCCTTGTCCAGTATGTGGACGAAATAAGGACTCCGATTGCAGATGGGATGACAATGTTATGTTCTGCCATTGCGGAAGTAGTTTTGCACCTCCCTCACATTTAAAAGTTGGAGAAGTTTTAGTTGTTAACGGAATTGAGTGGGCATTAGTTAAAACTGATGCTGGTCACTCTGGAAGGGCTCATGTATTTAAACCGCACCGACCACTAGAAAAAAGTTTTAATTATTCTCCTCATATATATAAGGAGCAAAAAGATAAAAAAGACGAACTTTTTAGGATTGCTGTTAATGCGTTTGAAGATTATCTAAAAGTTAGTAAAGCAGCTCTTGGGTGTAATTTTCAGCAATGCACTTTAGAGGAACTTAGAGAATATAAAAAGTTAATCGAAAGGTCAGTAGAGGAAGGGAAAGAAATTAGGCAAATAATGTTAGATATGCAGCGAAATGATAAAAGGTACAGCGACTACATAGAGCTAATAGATCAAAGACATAAAGAAATTAACAACTTAAAAAACGAAGCCGACAATTTTTGTTGGGCACATTTGGGAGAAATCGAATGACAATGAAGCATCTTGACTATGACCTACCTCCAGAAGATCAGGCAAAGACATTAAAGCTATTACATAAAGATGTTCTAGTTCCTGACTCTATTGAAAGTAAGTTAGACACTCTAGAAATAGAAGTTTTTAAATTATTTCAACCAGACTGCACGATTAAACCTCTAGACAGAATCATTCACATGAGAGATTTTTGTCAGAGAAAAGGTTTAAAACTTACAGACTCAGAAATTCGTCAAAAGATTTGGCAGGGCAGAAGGCTTATGGAAGGAGCTGTTGAAAGTTATAAATGCAATCAAATAATAGATTGTCCAGAAGAAACTTGGGCATGGGAAGGAATCATTATGAGTGCTGATGCTAACTTGCTGATATCACTCCCAAAATGCGGAAAAACTACATTAATTATTGATTTAATAGCAACTTGGTCTAGAGGTAATGACGAGTTCTTAGGACAAAAACTAATTGGTAAATGTCCTCCTGTAATTATTGTCGGAACTGACATGACAACAAGTCGTTGGATGCCTTTACTTCATAGATTTGGATTGGCTGAAAAAGTAGCCGCTACAAAATATAAACCTATTGAGCCGATCGTAGAACTATTTGCAGCAAATAACCCTCTACACCTAACGCAAGAAGGTTTAGAAAGAATTGCTGAAATAGCTAGAAACAATAAGGGAGCATTATTTCTCTTTGATAGTTTTGCTAAGTTAGTTGCTCCTCTAGGTTTAAAAGAATCTTCTGAGGATATAGCTCATCCGTTGGCAGATTTACAGGAAGTCTTAGCACCTTATCAATGCACTTCTATAATTATCCATCACTCAGGAAAGACCAAAGAAGATAGTCCAGTACTGGCCTCTAGAGGTTCTACTGCGTTAACTGCTGCGGTTAGTCAAATTATTTCCTTAAGTTGGTTTAAAAGGGAGGAGGACAGGCAAGACAAAAGAATATTGATGAGAACAATGGGCAGGGCAGAAGATGTACAACTTTTAATGAGTCAAGAAACTTCTGGATGGATGTTGGAGGGAAGTGTTGCTGAAGAACTAAAAAAAGAAGAATTTAATAAAAAATTAGAAAAATTAACTGATAATCAGGCTGAAGTTTTTGAGTATGTCCAATCTGCTAATGGTAGGGAGGTTACTGCTACTGAGATACAAAACGAGTTGAATATAGTCACTCGATCAGGAGTAAGAATTTTACAGGCACTAGCTAAGAAAGGATTTTTAATACAAAACAAGTCATCAAATCCAGAATCTAGAGGCTCAGTTTTGACCTTTAAAATTAAACCTCTTTGAGGTCTGTGAGGTCGTGTGTTTTGTGAGGTTAGTGAGGGCAGTTATATATCTAACCGCACAAACCTCACTAACTGCATGGTACACAAACCTCATTTGAACTAACTAACTGCACAAACCTCACAAACCTCATTAATTATTATTTAGCAAATAAGATTATGTTAAGAAATTGTAATAATTAATTAGAGGCAATTAGGCTGCTATTAGTGCAATTTAAGGCTTTTTATAAGGCATTTAATGTTAATAGACACAATATAAAAACAAATACAGATAAGACGCTAATTACACCAATTAAATATTAACTAATAGACAGTTTTTTAACTCAGAATTGTATAAGTTACATAAACATTATGCGTAGATCGCATAGACCAGAGAACGAGGCATCTAAACGGCACAAGTCAGAGGATGCTTTGCAATCTGCACAATATCGGAGATACCTCCGAGAAACATTAGAGGATTTGCATGGCCACTACAGAGACTAAACCTTATTTTCGTTTCTTAAGTATCGAAGACGAGGAAATTAAGGACGACATCCTAACAATGAGTGTCTCCTCTGAATATCCTGTAAAACGAGGATTTGGAGAAGAAATCTTAGAACATACTCCAAAGGCAATCGACTTAAAGAGATTTAATGACAATGCACCAATACTTTGGAGCCACAATGTTTCTGAGCAAGTTGGAGTTATAGAACGAGCCTATTTAGTTGATAAAAAACTAAAAGTAGATATGCGTTTTGGTAACTCTGCCAAAGCTAAAGAAATAGAGGCTGATGTTCGTCAAAAAATAATTAGAAATGTCTCGATCGGATATGCCGTCCACGAAATGGAAGAACGAGACGGCCAATTTTATGCGACAAGGTGGGAGCCTTTAGAGGCTTCGTTTGTTTCGGTCGCAAGTGACCCAACAATAGGTGTCTCAAGAGCACACTCTGAAATTCAAAACACTATTCCTACTAAACAAATGGATTCAACTAACACACAAGCAATTTCTACTATTAACAATGGTTGGGATGAGTACACCAGGGAAGCAGATCAGTTTTCCCTGGTAAACGCAATCAAAGCTCAAGCAACTGGAGATTGGTCACAAGCAGGCAGAGAAAGAGAAGTAGGCCAAGAACTTTGCAGAAAACATGGCCAAAGAACAGCTACAGGAATTTTAGTACCAAATCAATCTTGGTCAAAAAGAACTTTTGTCACTTCTAGTGGTTCTGCAGGCGGTAATATCGTTGCTACAGATATTTTGGAAGATCAGTTTATTGATGCACTAAGACCATATTCTGCGGTTATGGAAGCAGGGGCGACCATGATCACGAATTTGCAAGGTAACGTGAGCATCCCAAAAAGGGCAACATCTTCAACAGCAGAATGGTTCGGGGCAGATGATGCCGACTCAATTAGCGAGTCTGTTGGAAGTTTTGGAACTGTCTCAATGACTCCAAAGTCAATCGGAGTTTACAGCAAGTTTTCAAGGCTTATGCAGTTGCAAAGTACTCCGCAAATCGAGCAACTAATAAGAAGCGATTTCTTGGAATTAATAGGCTCTGGAATTGACGCTGCTGCAATCGCAGGCACAGGAAGCAGCTCGCAGCCTACAGGCATCCTTTCTCAATCAGGCACAACAGTTTTAGCTTTAGCCACGAACGGAGCTGCTTTGAGTCTCGACAATTTGCTAACACTTAAGAAAAATGTAGCGGCTGCAAATGCTGATGATGGCACTAGCTGTTATTTAATAAATCCTAAAGTTGAATCTGCACTTTCACAGTTGAAAAATAGTGATGGAATTTATCATTTAAATCCTTACGATTTACCACTAGGAGAGCAAAGGTTTGCAGGTCGCAGAATGTTAGTCAGCACAAATGTTCCTTCAAACTTGAGCAAGGGCAGCGGCAGCAACCTAAGTGCAGCAATCTATGGAAGATTCTCTGACTTGTTAATAGGTCAATGGTCTGGAATAGAAATTGAAACTGACATTTATTCTGATTTTGCGAAGGGAACTGTAGGAGTTCGAGCTTTAGCAACGATTGATATTGCTGTTCGTCATGGCGAATCATTCAGCCTAGTTAAAGACGCTGTAGCAACATAATTTTTAGAGGCAGTTAAGTTATGGGTGTTTTCTTTCTCTAGCTTTCTTCCATAGTTCGGGCATAGTAGAACGACTTTTCTGCCTCTAATAACCCATTCTCAACAAGGATTTATCTGCCATATTTTGACACCCTATATATGGTATTTAGGTTCTTTTTTTCTGTGTGTGTGTGGGTAATTTCGAACCCCAAATTTTTCCTAGGGATATCATCCACATATAGTAGACACTTACAGTTCTCAATAAGCAAATTTAAGGCGATTTAAGGCAAAAAAAAGGCATATTATACCGCATTTACTTAGTTGTCACTTACTTTCTCATTAATCTCGAAAATGGCTGTAAATTTGAAACCAGTTAATGTAAAACTTACAATTTCTGAGGCTTCTCGTGAGCTTGGTTACTCCACCAGATCGACACTTTATAACCTCATCAAAAGGGGTTATCTCAACAATTATTTATGGGTAGATGATAAAGGTAGAAAATATTTAGAAATGCACCCTGTCGGTCGAAAATCACTTAAAGAGTTTTTGCCTGCAATCATAAAATGGAGATCGGATTGCGTACATTTGAAAAGTTAACTGTCTACTATATGCAAAGTTGACGCTAAACAACTTTCGACCCTAAAGATGACGCTTACTTGTAGACAAATAAAGTACCTTCGACTTTCAATATATTCGACTTTCAATATATTTTTCTAGCCTAGCCCTAAGTTCTTTTGATCTCTTTTTTATATATAGAACTTTTTTCTCATTAGTTAATTTTAAATTAATAATTACTCCGAAAAACAAAAACAACAATAATAAACTATAAATTAAAAATTCCATAGTGATATTAGTGGGAACTTTAGAATAGATAAATTATTTTAGGATTTTATTAAAATACGATTAAGGTTTCTTCTAAGTAGTAATTAATACTTAATCGCCATCTGCCAATAAGGATAGACCCCATAGGACTTTTCCCTTATTGACTGCAATTTTCGGCTATTAATCTTAACGACTATTCCGTCTGTTGGATAGTCTGCAAACAACTTACCTTCAGACCATAATTTCCTGTACAAATTAACTTCATTTGTAAAGTTGCATTGCTTTGTAGCTGGTACAGAAAAACCTAATTTTTTTAAATACTTTAATGATTCAAATTGATTTAATCTGCCATTGATTATCTGGAAACTACAAAAGCTAAGATGATCGCTTTTACTATCACGACTCCGCATATAACCCGAAGCCTGTCGCTGTGAATAAGTTGGCCTGTCATACTCTGCTGGTGCATATAGTTCCCCTCTAACTTGAAATAGTCCTTTTACATTGATCTTAGATGGAACATCTGGAATTGCTGCAATCTTTGCTGTGAGATCTGTGCCCTTACGACTAATCGCTTTAGATAATTGACCATCAATATATTGAATAGCAATGGCTGCACCATCAATCTTAGGCTCAATCACTAATCTCGTATTAGGCAATAAATCTTCAATAAATTCTTCGATTCTGTCTTTTGAAAGTGATGGCAGAGGCAATGATTTTTTATTAGAAAAATAATCAGAATTTGGATTAATTCGCATTAAATTATTTTCTAACTTGTCAAACTCCTTATCTGTAATCAATGCACGGCCTGCACGATATGCGTCATCATAATTTTTAACTTTTTTTTCTAAAGAACTTGTCATGCTGCTAACTGTTTTGCAAACTTGTCACTTACTCCATCAGGAATAAATCTTGCATAACTTTGTTGATGCACTTCTGGAGTATGACCCATAACAAAACTAATCTCTCTAATACTTAGACCTAGTTCAACTGATCTTGCGTGGGCGGTCTTGGCGAACCGATGACGAAACGCATAGGGCACAAGTTCTTCTTTTAACTTTTCTGCTTGTTTTTTAAATTTAAGCCAAGTTTTGTTTCGTCTTAATCTTGTTCCTAATGCTTCCCCTGCTTTACCTTCTTTTCCTAATGGAGGTAACTCCTCATTATTTTTTATACGTTCCAGTAATTTCCAATCAATATAACCTTGCCCGTCTTTTACATATAAGGGAGATAATTTTCTAGGTTCTGTTGTTTCTCCTTTAATACCGCCCATAGACTTTTCATACATAGTCCATAGTTCTCCATCTTTAACAACTAAATATCTTAATTCCTCTGGACGAAGGCCAAAAGTTGATAAAAGTTGATATGCAAACTGCCATTTTTTGTCCGATTCAGATGCTATCAACTGCAATATTTGATTATCTGTTAGGGCATAGCCTATTCTTTTCTTTTTAAGAGTTTCGACAATTTTTACAGGAGCATAAATATTAGATAATTTGCCCCTTATAACTGCATACTCTAAAAACTTTTGTAATGCTCGTCTTGCGATTTGTCTTGATCTGGTACCATGCTCCCATTGGGCAAGTGCCTTAAGCATTAAGTCTTCTCCATCTACAGGTTTTTTCTTAGAAATTAATAGCTCTTTAGTTTTATTTAGTACAGGCTTATAAGATTTTTCCCATGTCTTATTAGAAACAGTAGGAAGAAAAATTCTAAAGTCTTTTATTGTTTCGTCTAAATTTATATCTGACTTAGAGCTAGCAGTATTAACTATTTCGCAAGACTTAGCTAATGAATACTTACCTGTATCTGAGTAAAAGTTTTTATATATTTCTATTATTCTTCGGGCTGCATTGAATAAGCCTTTTTTATCCCACTCATATTCCAATATTCTTGATTGCTTTTTACCTTCATGTAAAACTTCTAACTTAACGCTTCCTCTACTTTCCGATATATACCACGCAGC
The DNA here is from genome assembly GCA_003278545.1 of Prochlorococcus sp. AG-355-N16. Taxonomy (GTDB): domain Bacteria; phylum Cyanobacteriota; class Cyanobacteriia; order PCC-6307; family Cyanobiaceae; genus Prochlorococcus_A. Next base: position 1,424 of record QCEF01000016.1, on the reverse strand, counting down.
CCCAGAGTGCATTTCTGCTCTCATTGCTTGTCTAGCAGCCTTTACCCAATCGTTAGTCTGTGTCTTTAGTGGCATGAGCACTAGGTCATTTGATATATCTATTGTGGGAAAAACGTGGGAAAAAGTCAACCTCTAGTGAACATTTGCGAACAATAGGAAACAATACTATATTGCTACTACTCAGGTTATGACTAGAAATCCTAGTTATAGCTTATTTTGACTGGGTGCTTTGGGAGCACTAGGTCGCAGGTTCGAATCCTGTCGCCCCGACCATTTAATAGCAAGGGATCCAAGCCCTTGCTTTTTTATTTCTAGAGTGTCTCAAATATACAAATAGAGCTAGAAATAGAGCTAGTTTCTAATTAGAACTGATTAGCTCTAAATTTGGTGCTCTATTTTTCTCTATATTTTTAAGGAATAAATCAAAATCTATATAGTCAACCTTCATTTTATTTTCAGTTAATTAATTGAATTTTTCTTATTAGAAAATATATTTAAGGAATAGGAAATAAAAACTTCTAAATAAAATGGTTTGGTCTCAACTAGGAACAACAATCGCAGGGGAATCTGCTGGTGATTATTCTGGATGGTCTGTAAGCCTATCAGATGATGGAACAATTGTTGCTATTGGGGCTTTTGGAAATGATAAGAATGGTTCTGACAGTGGACATGTAAGAATCTACAAATATACAAATGGATCCTGGACCCAATTAGGTGATGACATTGATGGAGACGATGAATATGATTATTTTGGCAATTCTGTAAGTCTTTCTGCTGATGGAACAATTCTTGCAATTGGCGCTGAGGGAGATGATTACGCTGGTACTGATAGTGGTAGTGTTAGCATTTATCAATTTTCAAATGATTCTTGGACCATATTAGATTCTCCCATTGATGGAGATTATGCGTTTGATAATTTTGGTTCTTCAGTAAGCCTTTCGGAAGACGGGACAATCGTTGCTATTGGTGCTCATGGAAATGATGGAAATGGCGATGGAAGTGGACATACCAGCATTTTTCAATATTCAAATAATTCTTGGACCCAATTAGGTAATGACATTTATGGAGACGCTGCATCTGATTTTTTTGGCTATGATGTAACACTTTCTGCTGATGGAACCATTGTTGCTATTGGCGCTTATGGAGATGATGACGCTGGTACTGACAGTGGTAGTGTTAGCATTTATCAATTTTCAAATGATTCTTGGACCATATTAGATTCTCCCATTGATGGAGAAGCTGCAGGTGATGATTCAGGCTGGTCGGTAAGCCTTTCAGATGATGGGACAATTGTTGCTATTGGTGCTTATGGAAATGATGCAAATGGCGATGAAAGTGGACATACCAGCATTTTTCAATATTCAAATAATTCTTGGACCCAATTAGGTGATGACATTGATGGCTATGCTGCAGGTGATTATTCA
>QCEF01000015.1 GCA_003278545.1 Prochlorococcus sp. AG-355-N16 | reverse complement strand
CGTTGAATTAGACATAGAAGATAAAAAGCCAAGTTACATGGCTCTTAAACAAGACGAATGTAATGCCACTGTTGAGGTTACAAAAAAAACAGGATTAGAAGTCGTAAAAACTGAATCTTTCGACGTAAATGTCTGCCTGAAAGAAATCTATAAAGTAATAAACTAAATAAGCAGTATATAAAAATATAATAAAAACAAACAAATTAAAGAGGTCTTTTACTTAAAGAAGGTAAGACCTCGAGACCTAACAGAAAACTTTGGAACGGGTTCTGCATACCTAATTGATAACTACAATGAAATTGTAGAGGTGTAATTAAAAGTACAAAACCTAAAATTATTTTTTAATTAATTATTTCTTCTTTGATAATGCTTTTGATTCTTCTCTAGACATTAAAGCTTCAATCTGAGCAAGAACTTTTTGAAGTTCATCCGTTTTTGTAAGAGAGGCCTCTGCTACTTCTCTTAATTTTTCTAACTGTTCTTTAGTTTTATCCATGATAAATAAATTAGAAATTAACCACTTTTGAAAATGGTTTTAATACAGATTTTTCACTCCCACACAGATTCATATTCTCTCTTTTTTTTATAAAGTCAAATAATTTTCCCTTTATTAAGGTTTTATGAGGACTTCCAATTAATTCTTTATTTATTATTGAAATCATAAGATTACCCTCTACAAAAAACTTTTAAATTAAGAAGTAAATACAGGTAATCCTATTGTTGCAGTTGTTATGAGAGCCCCTGCAAAAATCAAGAAAGGTAGAAAAGGGTAGTTTTTCAAAGATAGATTTACTAATTCGAAATAACTATATAGGTATTTATACTGTTTGTCTACCCCTTTCTGGCTTAAAGCTAAAAATCATTCTTTTAAAGGTAAAAATTTAACCTCAACCAAATTTACCAGATATGTATTCCTGAGTAGTTTTTTCTTTTGGAGAGTTAAAAATTTTCTTTGTCGAATCAAATTCGGCAAGATAGCCGACTTTCCCTCCATCACCATCTTCATATTCAATAGCATTAAAAAATGCAGTCATATCACTAACTCTTAATGCCTGTTGCATATTATGAGTAACGATAATTATTGTGTAATTCTTCTTTAGTTCATGCATCGTCTCTTCTATTTTCAAGGTAGATATAGGATCCAAAGCTGAGCATGGCTCATCCATTAGAATTATTTCAGGTTCAATTGCAATAGTTCTAGCGATACATAATCTCTGTTGTTGTCCGCCAGATAAAGAGTAACCACTATCATTTAATTTATCCTTACATTCACTCCATACAGCAGCTTTTCTCAAGGAACTTTCCACTAATTCATCCATATCTCCAGTAAAGCCATTGATTCTTGCTCCGAATGCAATATTTTCGTAGATAGATTTTGGAAAAGGATTAGGCTGCTGAAAAACCATTCCGATTCTTCTTCTAACTTCAACTGGATCTACTCTTTTGTCGTAAATATTAGTTCCATCAAACAGGACTGTCCCTTTTAACGAACAATTAGGGATTAAATCGTTCATTCTATTCAAAGCTCTAAGAACGGTTGATTTACCACAACCCGAAGGGCCAATGAGTGAAGTTATATCTCCTGCTTTAAAATTTAAAAAAACATTTTTTACCGCTTCAAAAGTGCCATAACTAATAGAAACATCCTCAAGAGATAAAATGTTTTCCTTTTGCGACTTTTTAGTGTTTTTAATCATTTCATACCCTCTTAGTTTTCTCAGTAAAAGCGGCCAATATCCTTGAAAAGATATTAACTGTTAGTATTGATATGACAAGAATAAAGGAAGCCGCCCAGGCTAGTTTATTCTGTGCATCATAAGGTTCAAGGGCAAAATTATATATCAAGACAGCTAATGAGCCCATCTCGTAAAACAAATCTTCAAAACCTACTATGTAGTAGTAAGAAAATAAAGCAGTAAATATCAAAGGTGCTGTTTCACCTGCAGCCCTTGCGATTCCAAGCACAACCCCAGTAGCAATAGATCTAAATGCTGTGGGTAAAGTTATTTTTAATATTGTTGTATACATACTTGCTCCTATGCCTAGAGAAGCATACCTTAATTCATTTGGTACTAACTTTAAACCTTCATCAGTAGTTTTTATAACTGTAGGCAACATCAATATTGAAAGAGCCATACCTCCGGCCAAGCCACTGTACATACTTCCAAATAAGATCTTTGTTGAAACGATTAAGGCATAAATAAATACACCGGCAATTATTGAAGGAACACCAGCTAAAACATTAACTCCGAATCTAATAAATTTTGAAAAAGGTCCTCCGTTTGAATATTCAGCTAGATATATGCCACCGCCAACACCTACTGGTATGGAAATAATTGAAGCAATAGTTGTAATTACTAGTGTCCCAATTAATGCAGGATTAATACCTCCTGCATCTAAATCATCTCCAGGAGGATTTGGTTCTAAAGTAAATAATTCTGGTGTGATTTGAGCTCCCCCTTTAATAAGAATATATGTAACCACAAAAATCAAAGGAAGAATTGCAATGAGTGCACAAAAAACTGATAAAGAAGTAAAAAATTTATCTCCTACATTTCGTGATAGTTTTTTCTGGTAATAAAGAGAATTCATAATCATCTAATATTTGAGACTAAATTTCTTAACTAGCCATTGAGCAAAGATATTAACCACTAAAGATAGGATCATTAGTACAAAAGCCGCATAAAAAAGTGATGAGACCTGACTTCCATCGGCTTCACCAAACTGGTTTGCAAGCATAGAAGAGATGGTATATCCAGGAGATAATAGTGACCAACTAAATGCATTAGAATTTCCAATAATCATCGTTACAGCCATGGTTTCACCCATTGCCCTGCCTAACGCCAATAGAACTCCTGCCATAATTCCTGATAATGCAGCAGGCAAAATTACCGAAAATATAGTTTTCCATCTACTTGCACCAATTCCATAGGAAGCATTCCTAAGCTTTTTGGGAACTTGATTGAGACTATCTCTAGCTATCGAGGTCACTATTGGTAAAAGCATTACCACTAAAATTATTATCGCCAAAAGTGAATTCCGACCTGCAGGCTCCGAACTAAATAAAGGAATCCAACCAAAGAATTTATGTAAAAAAACAAAAAACTCTCTAAAGAAAGGTTCCATAACAAATATCGCCCATAATCCCAATACGACAGATGGTATAGCTGCTAGTAATTCAACAAATGAACCTACTATTTCTCTGACAAATTTCGGAACAAAATCCTCTGTAATAAATATCGCAGTTCCAACACCTAAAGGGATAGTAATCAATAATGAAAGAAGAGAAGTAACTAATGTCCCATATATTGCTGTAAATGCTCCATATTCATCTTTTACTGGATTCCATTCAGATGTCACAAGAAACTTCAAGCCATATCTTGAAAATGATTCAAATGACTGAAAAAAGACTACTAAAATAATTCCAAAAAGTACTATTCCAACCAGACTAGACAAGGTTAGGGTTGTATTTTTAAAGATTAAATCTATATTTTTTTCGATACCGAATCTTTTACGATTCTTGAAAAGAGTTAATTTCTCTTCCATTAAAAAAAGAATATTTCTATAAATTTACTACTAAATATTGGAAAAGACTTTAAGAGGGGTTAAAGGTATATGAAAGTCATGAAAAGTTAACATCCTTAAACTTAACATCTTAAAAAATTTTTTCTTTAACTTTACTTAACCATAGGTGAATAATATTTATGGAATATAAACTGAGGGGATGTTTAAATACAGGGAATTCATTGCTCAAATCAAATATAAAGAAGTAATATCTTCCCCTGTATATTTTATTCCTGTTTTGCTTCTATCCATAATGATTATTATTGAAGGTTTTCACATCTTTAATCACAAACAAAATTGCAAAACTAAAGCTGAATGGATGGAACAATCAGGAATGACTTATGACAGGGAATCAGAAGTTAATTAATAAAATCAAAAATATAATTTATTCACAGCAACGTTTTCTATTTGAGGAATAATCAGTCAAAGAAGTTATCCAATCCTTGATCAAAAAGAGAGATTCTTTATTTAGGCTGTAATACACCCATCTACCTTCTTGCCTATCTGAGATAAGACCAGCTTCCTTCAAAATTTTTATGTGATATGAGATTCTTGATTGAGATAAATTAGTTAATTTCATAATATCGCAAACACAAACTTCTCCATCCATCATTAGGTCAATTATTTCTAGCCTAAAAGGATCAGAAAATGAAATCATCAACTTAGATATATTTTCTTTTTTTACTTTGCTACTCTCTTTTAACAATTTTAAAGTAATTAAATTCTCCTAAATATAGCTTAAATAAAAAAGATTTCATTAATAAAAACATCTTGATACATCAAAATATTTTGATGTATAATTTTAATAGGAGATTTCAAAGTGATGAAAATTGGAATTAATGGTTTTGGAAGAATTGGCAGATTAGTTTTCAAAGCATTATGGGATAGAGCTGATATAGAAATAACTCACATTAATGAGATAGCAGGAGATTCGAATGCCGCTGCACATCTACTCGAATTCGATTCAGTCCATGGTAGATGGGGGAAAGATATAAAGGTTAAAGAAGAAGAAATAATAATTGATAGAAAGAAATTAACCTACACATCTTTTAAAAATTACCTTGATGTTCCTTGGGAAAAATCTTCTGTAGATATTATTTTGGAATGTACAGGAAAGAATAAAAAGCCAGACAAACTAAATCCCTATTTTGATTCTCTAGGGATGAAAAGAGTGATAGTAGCTTGTCCAGTCAAAGGAATTGTTGCAGAAGCTGAATCACTTAATGTTGTTTATGGCATAAATCAAAGTCTTTATGACCCTTCCAAACATAAATTAGTAACTGCAGCATCCTGCACTACAAATTGTTTAGCTCCGATAGTAAAGGTAATTAATGAAAATTTCTCAATTAAACATGGCGCTATTACAACTATTCACGATGTCACGAACACTCAAGTTCCTGTAGATTTTTATAAAAGCGATTTGAGGAGAGCAAGAGGATGTATGCAAAGTTTAATACCTACTACTACTGGATCTGCTAAAGCTATCGCTGAGATCTTTCCAGAATTAAAAGGAAAATTAAATGGCCATGCAGTAAGAGTTCCTCTACTTAATGGTTCCTTAACTGATGCAGTTTTTGAATTAAATAATGAAGTGACAGTTGAACAAGTAAATTTGGCACTTAAGGAAGCTTCAGAAACTTATTTAAAAGGAATTCTTGGCTACGAAGAAAGACCTTTAGTTTCTGCAGATTATGTAAATGACCCTAGAAGTTCAATCGTTGATAGTTTATCAACGATGGTTGTTAATTCAAATTTATTAAAGATATACGCTTGGTATGACAACGAGTGGGGTTACAGCTGCAGACTTGCAGATCTTACTGAATATGTAATCAAAAAAGAGATTTGATTTATGTCTTTATGAAGTTATCTAATATTCAACAATATAGTGTTGTTACAGCAAACTATTGGGCGTTCACGCTTACTGACGGCGCATTAAGATTATTAGTTGTTGGTCACTTTCATGAGCTAGGTTACACAACTCTACAAATTGCTTTACTTTTCCTTTTTTATGAGTTTTTTGGAATAATTACTAATCTTTATGGTGGCTGGATAGGAGCAAGATATGGATTAAGGCTTACTTTATGGATTGGGACTATCCTGCAAATCATCGCTCTTTTTATGCTTATTCCAGTTAAGGAAGATTGGCCGGTAATTTTTAGTGTCGCATACGTTATGGTTGCTCAAGCAGTTAGTGGAATAGCAAAAGATTTAAACAAAATGAGTGCTAAAAGTGCTGTTAAGACAGTAGTCCCAGAGACAAATAACGACAATGATACTGGCCAAAAACAACTTTTTAAATGGGTTGCTATTTTAACTGGATCTAAAAATGCTCTTAAGGGAGTTGGTTTTTTCTTGGGTGGACTTTTATATAAGTTATTTGGATTCAATAATGCTGTAGGAATTATGGGTTTTGGACTCTGCTTAGCCTTTTTATTGACATTAATTTTACCTGGAGAAATTGGCAAGATGAAAACCAAACCAGCTTTTAATGATCTTTTTTCAAAATCAAATGCAATAAATATTCTTTCAGCAGCAAGATTCTTTCTTTTTGGAGCAAGAGATGTTTGGTTTGTTGTAGCTCTTCCAGTATTCCTTGATATGGCATTTGGTTGGGACTACATGGAAATAGGATTATTTCTTGGGGCCTGGGTAATAGGTTATGGAATTGTTCAGGCTTCTGCTCCAGCAATTAGAAAGATGTGGGGACAAAAAGAAAGTCCAGATCGTAAAGCTATTCAATTTTGGAGTGCCGTATTAATGGTCATACCATCTTTGATAGGAATCGCATTATGGAGAGAAAGTTCTCCATCGATAGCAATAATTTTAGGACTCACTATTTTTGGATTTGTTTTTGCAATGAATTCCTCTACACATTCTTATATGATTTTGGCCTACTCTGATAATGAAAAAGTCAGTTTAAATGTTGGCTTCTATTACATGGCAAATGCTGCTGGAAGACTAATTGGAACATTACTCTCAGGCTTATTATTTATGATTGGGAGAAATGCAAGTGTTGGTCTTCAATATTGTCTTTATTTTTCATCACTTTTAATATTATTATCTTGGATTTCGAGTCTTAAATTACCATCAATCAAACAAAGCTTATCATCACCATAAAAACTAATTTTTTGAAATTAGAATATTTAAATGGCAAAAATATCCTTAATTGAACTTGCAAAAATTTTCCTAAAAATTGGTATTTTAAGTTTTGGAGGACCGTATGCTCATATTTCCTTATTCGAAGATGAACTTATAAATAATAAAAAATTGATTTCAACTCAATCTTTTGAAAAAGGTATTGGATTATGTCAAATACTTCCAGGTCCAATATCTACTCAATTAGCAATATATATAGGTCTTAAAATTAATGGATATCTTGGTGGATTGGTATCCGGTATAAGTTTCATTATCCCAGGATTCGTTTCGGTATTAGCTCTTAGTTTTTTTTGGCAAATTGGATCAGGATCAAAATTCTTAACAGATTTAATTTATTTCAATCCTCCTATTATTGCAGGAATAATTTTTTCATTCTCTTTAGTTCTATTAAAAAAAAGATTAAAGTTTGATCGAATATTATTCTCTAGCTCAATATTATTTCTACTTATATTTGCCAAATATAATAGTATTCAATTTCCACTCATAACAATTCTTAGTATTGCAGGATTGATAAATATATTTTTAAAGAAATTCAAAAATATTTTTTATAGCTTGGTCCCTTTATCTATATTTTCAACAACCTCATTTTTGATTAGCTCGGTCTTTTTAGATGTATCAAAGTTTTATAATTTTTTAAGAGAGTCTATAAACTCAAAGTTTTTAGTAGATTACCTTAATCTGTTTTTTTTCTTCTTTAAATCGGGACTTTTTATTTTTGGAGGTGGATTAGTAATCATTCCTCTTATGAGTGATTATGTTGTCTCGCAAGGATGGTTAACAAATAATGAATTTATAGATGGAATAATGATTGGCCAGATAACACCTGGGCCTGTCTTATTAATTACAAGTTTTATTGGATACAAAGCAGGGTTTTCGGTCGGAGGAATAAATGAAGCTTTAAAGTATTCATTTATATCAACTTTTGCAATTTTTTTACCAAGTTTTTTATTGATTTTTGTTTTTGGAAAAGGCTTTATAAAAAATAGAATTAAATCGATTAATTACTTTATCGAAGGAGTGATCAATACAATTCCTGGAGCAGTTATTTTCTCTGGATTTAATTTAATTGAAGATAGTTTTTCATCAAAATTCTTTTTAATTAGCTCTATTTTTATAGTTTTAATCTCCACAGTATTATCTTTTTTAAAAATAGTTCCAACATACATACTCATTCTTTTTTCTTTAATATTAGGTTTATCAAAATATTTGTTTGCATAAAAAAAGGAGGAAATAAATTCCCCCTTTTAAATATTTGTCTTACGGTTTATTTACCGATTCTTTTTACAGCAGCTCTTGATTTCTCAAGAATATCGCCTTTCAAAGGAACAAATCCAAGTGATGGAGCTTTATCTTGATACTCATCACTTAATAATGTATTAAAGGCTTGTTTGATAGCTTTAGTGTTTCTACCATTACCTTCTTCATAGGCAAGTATCCATGTCAATGAAGCTATAGGATATGCTCCTTTTGCTGTTGGATTAGGATTTTTACCAGCGAGATTTTCATCTAAAGTAATACCATTAAGGGCCTTAGCTCCTGCTTCTACAGATGGTTTTAGAAACTCACCAGAAAGATTCTGAAGTGCAGCAGCTTTAACATTTCCCTTAATGTAGGACTGGTTAACATAACCAATTGCGCCTGGAGTATTTTGAATAACACCTGCCACACCTGAATTACCTTTAGCACCAACACCTGAAGGCCACTTAACTGATTTACCAGTTCCTAAAGTCCAAGTTGGTGAAAAAGCTTCCATGGAGTTTGTAAAAGCTTTAGTTGTACCTGATCCGTCAGAACGATGGGCCCAAGTTAATTTACCAGGCTTACAACCAACTTCTTTCCAATTCTTAATCATACCCATAGCAACTTGAACAGCTTGTTCTTGGGTAAGTTTCAAATCACAATCATAGTTATAACCAAATGCAATAGTTCCTCCAACCATAGGAATCTGAACTAATCCTCTTGTTACCTTCGCTATATCTTTAGCCTTCATAGGATCATCAGAAGCACCGAAGTTTACAGTTTGATCAATAAAAGCTTTTCTTCCAGAGCCTGAACCAACAGCCTGGTAGTTTACTCTTGGTCCGCCTGAAGAGGCTAAATCTTTGAACCAACGAGTGTAAATTTTGGCAGGAAATGATGCTCCAGCACCACTTAATCTTGTTTTAGCAGAAACATTTGTGCCAGGAACACTTGTACCAGCAGCAATGGCTACTGCAGAAGTGAGAACCAAAGCTTTCTTAGCTATGTTCATGGATGTCATGATTTAATGAAAGACTACATATATATAGCACCGAAATTATACACAAATACTTATTAATTAAAATTTTATCCTGTGGTTAATTAGTTCTTAACCCCTTCTTAAACTAAATATTAAATTGACTTTTTTTCGTTTTGTTTTAAAAATATTTTGAAATAAACATAGTATAGTTTTTAACTTTTATTAAAAAAATCTCGAATTAAATAGTCATTTTTTTATTTAATTTAAGGGAAGTTTAAGTTCTTTTTAAATTTTGCTTTTTGACTTTATTTCTTACCCGTTTCTTAACCTTTATTCGTTCTTATAGATCTGGATATTTATCCATTTTTACGTGTTGAGGTTCATGAAACTTTTTCAAAAATTAATTGCTGCTCCTGCCATCATTTCTTTGGCATCAGGTTTCGCAGTAAATGCAGCTGAGATCAATACTTCTGATCTTGGTAAATTTTCAAATTCTAGTAAATTAGTATCTTTAGGTGATTTCAAATCAGATACTTTATTTCCAGGAGATTGGACTTACGATTCATTAAAGGATCTAACAAATAGTCCAAGATTCAATGGTGACTCAGTTACTCGTTTAGAAGCTGCTGCTGAATTAAACAACTTAATTGCAGGTGGTGAAGGCTTAATGAACGGAGCTCAAATAGATAGATTAAGTGACGAGCTTGGTTCAGAGTTGGCAATTATGAAAGGAAGAGTTGATGGCCTCGAAGCACGTGTTAACGGCATTGAAGCTGGTTCTTTCAGCGAAACAACAACTATGAAAGGAAAAGCTAAATTCCAGATTGGTGGTACTGATGGTGTAACCGATGAAGCTGTTATGGCTGCATATTTCTGGGAAGTCGACCTAAACACAAGTTTTACTGGTGAAGACAACTTAAACGTGGAAATTGAAACAGGAAATACACCTGATACAGACAGTTTCCTCGCAGTTACAGATTTTGGTAAAGGTTCTGGAGATGAACTTAAAGTTTCTGACTTAAACTACACTTTCCCAGTTGGAGACTGGTCTATAACTGTTGGTGATTCATTAGATGCAAGTAAGCAATTTACTGGAGCTTGTAGTTATGGAAACACTGTTGACTCTTTGAGTGATTGTGGAACAGGAAATTCTATTGCTGTTGGTGGTGATCAGACAATTAGTGCTGGTTATGATATGGATAATGGGTTTTCATTTGGACTTGGTATTTCAGCTGATGATGGAGAAAAAGCTGATAAAGGTATGTTCACGGCAGAAGGTGAAGATATCTATGCTCTAAACGTTGCTTATAGTGGAGACAATTATGGTCTTGCTCTCGCTTACGCTGATGTAGATGTAGCAACCTACTGGGGTATAAATGCTTCTTATTCTCCTGATGGTTTTCCAACAATTAGTGGTGGATACGAATTTGGTGACCCAGATACAGGAAATGATACAACTCAATTTGCAGTTGGACTAAGTTCTGATCTTGGCCCTGGTGAAATCACAATAGGTATGGGTACCAACGGTGCAATAACCGATGGAGAAGAGGAATTATACGCCTATGATCTTTCTTATACCTACAAATTCAACGATGGTATGAGTTTTACTCCTTTTGCATTTATAGTTGAAGGAGCCAATGGTGGAGATGATACTACTGGTATCGGTGCAGAAATTGGTTTCAAGTTCTAACGAAATTAACCACATTAAAAGGACCTCCTAATTGGAGGTCCTTTTTTTTTGCTTAACTTTTTATAAACCTTAAATTGTTCTTAATAAATCTATTTTTTTTTCTTAACTTTTTAAAGGGAGCATGAATATGTAATTCCTTATGCACTAAATGAAAAAAACATTAGCTGCTGCAAGTTTTTCAGCATTACTTGCAATTGTCGCCTCCTCTACAAGTAGCGGATTTGCAAATTGGAATACAAAATATTGGGCAAATGAAAAAAACTTCAACAGAATTTCCTCTTTTAATGTAAGTGATAATTTACCAAAAGGATCAAAATCTACAACCAAAACATCATCTGAAGTAGTTACAGCATCAGAAGATGGAAAGACATTGATGTATACAGATAGTGATTTAGGAGTAGTTGGTTTAGTTGACATTTCTGATCCTGCGAAACCAAAAGCTCTTGGGATTGTAGAGCTTGAAGCAGAACCAACTGGAATTGCAGCGCTTGGAAACAATGCTTATATAGGTTCAAATACATCTGAAAGTTATACAAATCCTTCAGGAGCAATAGTTCAATACAATTTAGAAACAAGAAAAGCAGTAAAAGAATGTGATTTAGGTGGGCAGCCTGATAGCGTTTTTGTTTCACCAGACGGAACATTTCTAGCTGTCGCTATAGAAAATGAGAGGGATGAAGAATATAAAGATGGATTTATCCCTCAATTAGATGAGGAAGGTAAACAAATTAATCCTCCAGGTTATGTTTCTCTTGTAAAGTTAAACAAAAGAGGAAAAATACAATGTAAATCAATAAAAAAAGTAGATTTAACAGGCTTATCTGAAATAGCTCCTAGCGATCCCGAGCCCGAATTTGTTGCTATTAATGATCTTGGTGAGACTGTAGTTTCTCTTCAAGAAAATAATCATCTTGCAGTAATTGATAAAGATGGGAATGTAATATCTCATTTTACTGCTGGTATTGTTAAACAGATGGCAGGAATGGATACAAAGAAAGATGGAGCACATAAATTTAAGAAAAAACTAAAAAATGTAAGAAGAGAGCCAGACGGTCTAACATGGATTGATAATGATCATTTTGCAACAGCAAATGAAGGCGATTACAAGCATATTGATCCAAAACAAGCTAAAAGAGGTGGTTCAAGATCCTGGACTATTTTTAAAAAAGATGGAACAGTAGTTTATGAAGATGCAAATAGACTAGAAAGAGCAATTGCACAAATAGGTCATTTCCAAGATGGAAGAGCAGGTAAAAAGGGAGTAGAGCCTGAGTCAGTTACATATTCAAAAATTAATGGAACGCCCTATTTATTTGTTGGTGCTGAACGAGCTGGGATAGTAGCTGTTTACGATATCACAGAGCTAAATCAACCTTTGCTTACTCAATTACTTCCATCAGGCATAGGACCAGAAGGATTTGTTGCTATTCCTGATAGAGGTCTAATCGCATCAGCGAATGAAAAAGACTACAACAAAAAAGAACCTGGTTTATCTTCTCATGTAACTATTTATCAACTACAAGATGCTCCTGCTTCATACCCACATTTAACAAATGAAAATGGCCTTGACTTTGTATCTTGGGGTGCGATAAGCGGAATGGTGGCTGGAGATGACGGTAAGATTTATGCTGTAAATGATGGAACTTTTAAAACTCAGCCAAGAATTTACGTTATTGATCCTTCCTCTTCGCCAGCACTATTAGAAAGAGCTATAGATATAAAGCTAGATGGTAAGACTGCATTATTTATGGATCAAGAGGGTATTACTACTGATGGTAATGGTGGATTCTACATTTCTACTGAAGGAATCAAGAAAAAGCTAGATGAACATCCTCCTGCAATCTACCATGTAAGCTCAGATGGTGAAATTCTAGAGAAGATAACTCCACCAGCTTCCTATCTTAATTATGCTGAAAACCCTGGTTTTGAAGGCATAACAAGAAACGGAGATATTCTTTATATTGCTCAACAGAAGCCTTGGGGTGATGATACTTTCAATACTACTAAGATCCTTTCCTATAATTTAAAAACTAAACAGTGGGGGGCCGTAAATTATCAATTAGATAGGATCAAAAAAGGCGGTGTTGGAATTTCAGAATTAACTTACCATGACGGGGCGTTATATGTAATCGAAAGAGATAGTTTCTATGGTAAGAAAGCAAAATTGAAAGCTATATATAAGATTGATTTAGATGATGTTATTTTCGAAGGTCTTCAATCTAATATTCCTCCAAGACTTTATCCTTTAGTTGAAAAAGAGTTAGTTACTGATCTAAAACCAGTTATGAAATCTACTGGTGGTTTTATCCTCGAGAAGGTTGAAGGTTTAGCAATAACAAGCGACGGTCAAGCATGGATTTCAACTGACAATGATGGGACTGGAAAGAAATCAACTGGAGAAACTCTTTTCCTAAATATTGGAAAAATCTAGTAAAACTAAAAAAAGCCACCTTTTGTAAAAGGTGGTTTTTTTTTGGCAATTCTTATAATTAAATAAAATTCATTCATGAAATACCTTCTATTTATTATATTCTTCATCGCCCCAGTCAAAGCTGAAACAAAATATTATTGGCAGGGTGTTAGGTATTATTTAAATCGTCCTGAACTAATGATTGAAGCATGCAAAGATATGAAAGAAGAAAATGACATTGGAACCTCTGCTTTCGAGAGTATGTACATGCCAACATTACCTGATAGGCTTTGGCTAGCTATTGGTAAAAGAGATTCTTATTGGGCAGATGACTCCAAAGAAGGAAGCATTCTTTTTACGAGAGATGGGGTTTTAAATTTAAAAAACTTTATCGCAGAAAAATCATGTCCTAATATTTTTTAAATTTTCCCTATGAATCTGTATTAAGACACGGAAAGATAGTTTCAATAATCGCTCCACCATCTTTATGATTAAATGCCTTTATAAAACCTTTATTGTTATTAATTATTTTTTTTGTAATTGAAAGACCTAAGCCACTTCCACTTTTCTTAAATTTAGTCCTTGATGGATCCCCACGATAAAAACGAGAAAAAATGTCATTTGATTCATCTTCTTCTAATCCAATACCTTTATCTCTAACTCTTATAACAACAGAGCTATCTCTCTTAAAAATTTCAATTTGTATGCCCTCTTTTGTTGGGGAATAACGAATAGCGTTATCTAAAATATTTATAAATGCTCTTTTTAAATTTTCAATATCCCCAGATATATAATATTTTGTTGGAGAAAATAAATTTATTTTTATATCCTTTTTTTCTGCAAGCGGTTTTAGTGTTTGCCAAGATTCCATAATCAAATCTGAAATAGATATTTTTTTGTTTTTATTAAAATCTTCGCTACTTTCTAGCTTAGAAAGCTCTAAAGTCTCTTCGGCCATTTTTCTTAATCTTTTTGACTCTTTCTTAAGTCTTTTAACAAGATACCTATCCTTTTTTGATACTACTGATTCAAGTCTTTCCCCAATTAAGATAAGTGATGTAAGAGGAGTTTTCAGTTCATGAGAAACATCATTAATTAATTGATTTTGTCGTTTTTTTATCGATTCAATTGATAATTTACTTTCCAATAATATTAAATAATTCTTTTTCCTTCCTCTAACAATATTTACCGAAATGGGTACTCCCGCAATTGTGAAATCAAGGTTGAATGGGAAATCTTTTTTTCTTAAATATAGAATTTTATTACTAAGTACTTCAAGCTCATTAATATCATTTATTGCTTTTCCAACAACATCTTTATATTTGATAACCCTAATAAGAGATAAAGCTTTCTGATTGATAAATTTTATTGTTAGATCAGATGATAAGATTATCCACCCTTGCGATGAATAATCTAACCAAGACAACACTTCTTGAGGTCTAATTTTATCAAATGGGAAATCAATAGTTTTTTTATACTTATTTTTATCAACTTCAAATTTTTTTTCTTTTGATTGAGAAAAATGCTTGACTTTTATTTTCCACTTCTGATGTAAAAAAAATAATACTTCTTGTAGTGTTTTCATTTTCATCCAAACTTATATCCAAAACCTCTTACAGTTTTAAGAAACTTTGGAGCTGAAGGATCTTCTTCTAATTTCTCTCTGAGCCACCTAACATGAACATCTACAGTTTTAGTATCACCAATAAAGTCAATTTCCCAAATTTTTTCAAGTATTAAATCTCTTGACCATACTCTTTTTGGATGTTTCATAAATAACTCTAATAATTTAAATTCTTTTGGAGATAATGTTATTTCTTTATCAAAAGAAGTTACCCTGCATTCTTCCAAGAACATTTTTATATGATTAAACTCGATGACAGTTTGTGATTTTTCTATATTTTTTTTATTACGTTGATATCTTCTTATTAAGGCTCTTGATCTAGCAATTAATTCATTTAAACCAAAAGGTTTTGTTAAATAATCATCCGCACCAACCTCTAAACCAAGAACCCTATCTGACTCATTATCTTTAGCACTCAAAATTAGTATGGGTGTATAATTTTCCTCACTTCTTATTTTTCTACATAACTCTAATCCATTTAATCCTGGCAACATTAAATCGAGAATTATCAGGTCAACATCATTTTTAGAATCATTAGTAATAAAATCTAAAGCACTTAAACCATCTTTGAAACTTAATACTTTAAAACCTTCGCTATTCAACGTCTCACTGACTGTCAGCCTAATACTCTTGTCATCCTCTACAAGAAGAATTTTTGAGTCTTGCAAACTTTTATGATCTTTAATAGCCATTTAAAGTTCCAACAATTTTATTTTATATAATCAAATTTATTTGATGTAATTATTTCATAATTGCTTTACATAATGTCCTTATTTTTTTATTTGATCTTATTAGCTTTTTAATTTGTTCTTAAACCTGATTATTTAGTTTAAAAATGCTTCTTTAATTTTCCTCACACAAACATATTAAAGAAGCAAACATATTGAATCTAATAATAACTATTTAAATTAATATCCCATCGTAGCGTAATAATAATCGTCATCTTCATCTACATTTGTCACTACCCATTCTGGCGGAAAGTCACCAATTTTTACATATTGATAAAGCTTATCAACATCTGGATCGTAATAAGTGTCATTGATTATTGGATGTTTGATTACTTTGCTTGGATGCATAATAAAAATTACTTCTACTATGTCTTCTAGGAAATTTAGTTTAACTTATATTTAAAATCCATTTAAAATTTCCTTACAAAAAAAATATAAATTTTTTTTTATTTCAAAAGCAAGCCTTTATTTAGAATTTAATTTTTGTTTTTACTCTATTTTTATTTTGAGATTTGAATTCAAAAATTCCTCTATCAGTAAATATTGTCAATTCATCTCCAGATGTTTCTTCAATTGCAATTCCTTCAGACTCTAAATTTTTAACATATACATTACCAATAAGTTTTAGGGATTTATCATCCTTGTCAAAAGAAAGCTTTTCAGAATAAGCCTCAAAATTACCACTATTGCTTTTAATAACTACATTTCCCTTAGCCTCCAAATCACCTTCTAAAGTATTTATTTGAGAATCAGATGTAATTGTGTAATTAGTTAATTCCTCAGCAAAAGAAAATTCAGCTAATAGGAATAAAAACGATGCTAGAAGTACGCTTTTCATTTATTCCAACCCTTTTCTGCATTTTGAATAATCCATTTTGCAAGAACCTTATCCTCTCCATCCTTCAATTTATTTTTATAACCTTTCATAAAACCAATCCCATCATTAGCAATTATTTTTATTGAATTTACATCAGCTATTCCTCTTTTTTCAAGGTCGGAAAGTTTTAATGATTTGGATCCTTTAAGAACGACTGATCCACCTCTTACATGGCAGCCTGCACAAACATTTCTAAAAATTGTCTCTCCATCTCTAATTTCAGAAGCCATTAGATATCTATTTTGCAAAGAGGTTTGAAAAACAATTATTAAAGTTATTAAAGGAATTACAAGTAGAAATTTAAATATACTCATTTGATCTAGTTGACCTAAGACTAATTTAACTTGTAATTAGTCTTAATTGTTTTAATTACCGATTTTTTAGGATCTTTATTTGGATAACAATTAACAAGTCTATATTTACCCCCTTTTCTATCTGTCTCAACGAGAGTAAATTGAACAAATTTTTCTTCATCAGCACTTGAAAAATCTTTGACTTCTATTTTGATGATTTCTTCATTTTCACTTTCAATTATTCTGGATTTCCCTCCACAAAGACGAACAGCCGTTTCTTTACTTACATAAAATAAATTTTTTTCATCATTAATGGATGATTTACCTTTCGTAATAGAAATTTCATCTTTTGTAATGGATAATTCTTCTTGGGTAATGGATAATTCATCTTTTGTACTGCAAGAAGTAA
>QCEF01000014.1 GCA_003278545.1 Prochlorococcus sp. AG-355-N16 | reverse complement strand
AAAAAGATTGCTTACTTAAATGCTGAAAGGATTTATGACATAAAAAATTAGAGAATTAAAAAAAGATTTAAATACTAGTAAACGTTTTTGGGATGGCTGATAAGAAAAAGAAAAAGAAATGCAAAAAGAAAAAATGTTCAAACTGGAAAGGGAGTAAATGTATTTGTTATGGCCAATAGACTAGATACGGTGATTGAAAGTCGATATAAAATTGGAGAGATAAAACCCTCTCTTTTTGTGAAAAAATTATTATACATTTTTCTAGTATTGATGTCTTTTACCACTGGTAATTCATACTCATGGGAAAAGGTACCTATTCCAGATTCTGTAGATAAAAAAACAAAATCTCCTTGGAATTTTTCTGAAGACTTTGAAAATCAAGAAGAAGGAAAATTAAAAGTTGCCAACCCTAACCCTTCATCCTCAAATTCTCCTTCTGGTGGGGGTACAGAAAAATCATTCAACCAAATATTTCGAATCTACGATAAGGGAGCAGGTTTAAAACCATTTAGAATTAAAAAAGATCTTGATGGCAATAAGTATCTTGAAGTTACAGTGAAACATGGATGGAATAATGATCCTCTTAAAGAAGGTTCAGGAAAAGAAACAGAAAGAGCAATATTTGAGACAAAGCAAAGAAGCACTTTAAATAAAGAAATATGGATTGGTTTTAAAACAAGACTTCCTAAAGATTTTAAACATACAGATGGCAGAGTAACGTTTTTTGAATTTAAAAATCGACATGTATATATGAGAACGCATCCTCTTGTAAGAATAAGTTTTGATGACACTGGAAAAACATTAAAAATAGCAGGTAATACTGCCGGTACTGGTTTCAATAGAAGGAATAAAGAAGATAATATTAAGCATCGCATTGATATAAAATATAAAAAAAATGATTCAAATTGGTTTGTGCGTAATGAAAAAACTAGAGGTGAAAAAAAAATAAAAAATAATTTTAAACTCACACCGAACAAAACATTTAGTGTGACTCAATTAGGTGAATGGAGCACGTATAAAATTGGAATCTATAATACAAAGGATGATGATGGTTTTGTAAAAGTCTTCAAAGATAAGAAATTAATATTTGATTACAAAGGTATAACATCTGACTGGAAAGGAAAATACACTGGTACTAATGTAAGAATAGGTGTTTATAGACACTCGGGAAAACAAATTGGAATTGAATACCCCGATCAATCTATCCATTTTGATGATTTTATTGTCGTCTCAGATCAAAAAACTTTAGACCAATTGATCAGAAAGAATGAAAAACCCAATGATTGATTAAATTAAATTAAATTGAAAGAGCGGTAACTATATTCTTAACGATATTATTTAGAGATTTTAATCAGAATTTAAAGTTAGGGACTCGCATTTTGAAGAAAATAAAGAGAATATAAAGAAAAAAGGTAATTCCAATGGAATCAACCAAAATTCCAAAAAGGATAATAAAAAAACAGGTTAAAAAGAGAGTTATTAAGAAACAGCTTAAAAAGGTTGATAAAGCAATTGTTGAAATTGCGGAAATGAAATTTGAAAATTATGATGAAAAAGAAGAAAAACTAGACGCGCTTGTTTTTTTAAAGAATCAAATATTGACGGAAGCGGAGGAGTTACTATGAACGGAAGACTAGACAAGGTTGCTATGACCAACAAACTAATGCAACTCAAGAGAGAACTTCACTACAAATGCGCGATTGGGGAAAAGGGAAAATGGGAATGTATAGGAGCAAACGATTATCTCAACAGAGTGTTTGATGTATTAGATGAGTTTTGGCAGTAAATACTAAACAAAAAAAGAATTGATATTGCAACTTGTTGGGCTACTAATAGAATTTCTGTTATGGATAATCTAGAAAGATATGAAGACAGTTATGCAATAGCAGAAGAATTTAGAGAGTGGATACTGCATATAGGAGAAAAGAATAAAAGTTTAAGAGATTCTTTTTTAAACTTACCAAAGGAATTAAAAGAATTATTAGACCAAAAAGTCAACGATTAAATGAAACGCTTAGCTTTATTTATTGTTTTCCCACTTATATTTGGTTTTGGAAACGATAAAGCAAGATTATGCGAAGACCTTAAATTTGCAATAAATAAATCAAAAAATGATTATCAGCAAAAAATATCATTTGCAAAACAAAGCAAAGAATTTGCTAATGATAAAATTACCAAAATTTATGCAATAGAAACAAAATGGGAGGATCTTTTTGATAGTCCTTATGAAATAGAAAGCTTATGTAATGAATATTTCTTAATAAAAGAATTTGATATTGATTTATCTAGTGAATGTTATTTGTTTGAAACTATCTTAAAAAGTGGAAATTATAGTGATGGTGATTTTGATTTCATGGCAGAAGAAAGAAGACAAAATGCTCAAGCTATCAAAGAAGAATTTAAAGCCAAATATGATCCAATTAATGAACAAGCAAAAGAAGATTATTTATCAGAACAAAAAGAAATGCAGAAAATATATCGAAGGAAAAAATGCAATAAAGTCACATATAGTTTTTAAATGAAACGCTTACTACTGGCAGCTAAATTAAATAGGATTGAAAGTCTATCTAAAATAAGGGGCAATTATCTCCTTTTAATAAGCTATCTTTAAAAAGATATTCCAAATTTTAAAAGCAAATAAAAAAATATTTCTATAAAGATGGAATTACCAGAAGCAATTCTTTTTGATTTAGATGGGGTATTACTAGATACAGAACCATTATTAGCTAATGCCTGGTATGAAACCGCAAAAGAATATAATTACTATTTATCAAACGATAAATTACTAGAATTAAAAGGAAGAAGAAGAATAGATTGCGCAAAAAAAGTTTTCAAATGGATAAATGAAGAAATCATAATAGAAGAATTACTCATTACTCAAAAGTTAAAAGTAGATAAAGTACTTACTAAAGCAAAACCTTTTAAAGGAGCAATAGAATTAATCAAATTTTGTATAAATACAAAATTACCTATTGCACTAGTAACAAGTAGTAGTAGTGAAAGTTTTAAAATAAAAAGCTCTGCAAATCCCTGGTTAAATTTATTCAATACAAAGGTTCTTGGAGATGATAAATTCATTTCTGATGGCAAGCCTTCGCCTGATCCTTATTTGAGAGCATTAAAAATATTGGATGTAGATCCAAGGAAATCATGGGTTATAGAAGACTCATATGCAGGATCTATCTCAGGACTTAAAGCGGAATGTAATTTAATGTTTTTTTCAAAAGATATTGAAATACTAAATAAATTAATAAATGAATTTAACCAAGAAAAGATTCAAAAAATTAATGATTTATCAGAAATTATTTATTATTTAAAGTTATATAAAGGATTTTAAATCCATCTAATAAATTTGCTAATTCTTCTAATATTTTTTCCTTAGGTAATTCTTCCAATAAAACAAATAAATGAAACGCTTGATATTAACTCGACCCAAAGACTAAATTAATGGAATTTTTAAAGGAGCTTTGGCAGAATCATTATGACCCATACCATGCAATTATTGGTATAGGTGGAATAATATTATTGTTGGTAATTTATAATCGATTACTCAATAAATATCATTAATCACGAACCATCGTAGATTAAGCAGCATCAGATATATTGTTATTCGTATCTTCAATCTTTTCAATCTCTTTAATCATTTCCTCTAGCCATAAAGTATTATCTTCTGATCTCTTTTTAAAATAAGAAATCTTAGGTTGATTGATTTCTAATGTCTCATAATCTCCACTCATAAAATTTTCCTAAATTTATAACCACTTAAATTTTAGTTAGTTTATTTATTAGTTTTACTAAGGGGAAAATAAGAAAAAATTAATTTATGGTTAATATGAACTAAGACAAATTAAATATTATTTATAAAAAATATCGGAACACTTAATTTACCTAATGCTAACCACCAGTACAGAAACGAACCGCATCAGCTGTTGGCGAACCAGTCGCTTTCATTTCTTCAACACATTCATTAAAGAACTTTGATTCTTTTTTTAATGAGCAAAAGCTTAGTGCAATAGCTACTAAGGCAACAGCTGATACAACTGCTGATCCTAGTTGTATCACTCCGTAAGCAAGCATAGCTTTATTCTTTTTAAAATCTTTTTTTGTATCTTTCTTTTTATCAGACATTTTTTTTGAAATTCTTAGCTTATTATATTCAACTAAATAACTAGACTCCACATAAAGAAAAGGTGAGTTATAAAGTTAAATGTATATTGTTAATCCCATAACCAAATTCTGAAGAGGAAAAGCTCAAACTAAAAAGTAGAAAAAGTGATGAGAAAATTAATTAAAAATTTATTTGAAATTAATTATTTTGTGATTGGTTTTTGAAAATAATTTAATTTCTTAAAAATAACGTTTTCTTAAATTATTTTTAAATTTCATATGACATAAATATAGATAATAGAATAATCTTAATGCATATTGATGATGCAGTGTTTTTAGAGGATTTATGCCCTAAGCTCAAATTAAGATTTTGGAGAAAGTCTATTCATACATTTACGAGCAAAAGATGCATATATTGCGGAAAACCTTCAGAATCTATTGATCATATATTGCCACGAAGTCAAGGAGGATTAAACATAACAGAAAATTGCGTTCCAGCTTGTCTTTCATGCAATGGAAACAAATCAGACGAGAATGTTTTTTCTTGGTACAGAAAGAAAAATTTTTATGACCCTCGAAGAGCAATGGCTATTAGAGCATGGTTAGAGGGAGATTTAATATTATCTGTAAGATTATTAGAATGGGCTAATAAAGAAATTAAGGAAAATAAAGAAAATTTTGAACAAGAAGAATTAAATCTAGATGCTGCTTAACTAGAAAATTTGAGGGAAATTTGAGGGGACGCTTATTAAAAACAATACTTTTGTTAGGTTCAATTTTTGTTGTTTTTATTTGTTTTAATCCAATTTCAAGAATTTATATTGCTGATTACCTGGAGAAGATATCGTTATTTTTATTCAAAACAATAAGTGAAAAAGATTTAAATGATTGGTATGAAAAAGAGATAAATATGAATTACTTGATAAATTAAGCGGGCCTTCTTATTGATAAATAAACAAATCAATATAATTTATTAGTTGAAAATATTAAGATTTCTCGATTCGAACGACTTATCAAAATGAGTAAATTTACTAACTGACAAATTAATTTTTTTGCTTATTATTAAAATTAACTTAAGAAAAATTTAAGTAAAAGTTAAGATTATGGCAAAATCAAAAGCAAAGAGAAAAAAAGCTATTTTATCTCTAAAAACTCCAACTATTCTGGCAGATGGAGTTATCCAGTTCAGTACAATAGTAACTTCTATAACACTTGTTTTTTTAACAGTTGGATTTTATTCAGCTTCTAATCAAGCTAATAATTTAAATAAAAACTTAGAAAGAATTACTTCACAAAATTCAGTAAATATGAGTGCTGGAAATTATTGCGATTTAGCTCTTTGATAATAAAACTTTAGTGCTTAATGCCTTAAAAATTTATATCAAAAAATTTACTTTTGCTATGCCAGAATCAGAGAGATAAAACAATAAAGAAATGCATTAACTCTGCAAGGAAATTAAAAAAAAGAAAAAATCATCATTTGTTTATATTTTGAGGAACCAATAACTAAATTTAAACTTGATATCTTATGGAATTTTTTATGCGTAAAATTACAAAATTCATTTTCATCTGAATAGTTAATTAAATCAACTGAATTAATATTTGAATCAAACCACAGGTCATATTCTATGTAATTTGGCTCTGCAAAATAAGTCATACCAAATTTATTTCAAAAAGAAAAAGCTTCTCTATTTCGTGTGAGGAGAATATAGAAGCTAATTTCAGTTTAAAAGATTTAATGAACTCTTCTTTAAGAATTAAATAAGATACGAATAAGAAAAAATAAAATATTTTTTTAATTTAAAAAAATGATTAGTTTACTTTTTGCATACTATAAAAAATTGCATCCAAGGCCACTGCTTTGCTTTAGAAGAATTGAATGCATAATTAGAATCACATTTTAAAGTTATAAGCAAGTTATGAATTGTTTAAAAGAAAAAAAACAAAAAGAAAGGAATTTTTGAAAGTTATATTTTTAATAAAAAGTAATTATCTAATTTGTGTTTTTGCTTCTAAACCTATTAATTTCATAAGGACTTTTGCATTACTTGCAACTGCAGAATATTGTTTTTCTTGCATTGCTTTATGCATAGCAGTTTCTAGAGTACATACTAATTTCACTGTCATTTCAGGGCGATTTAAGTCCCCTTCCTCAATATCATCTTTCAGCAAAAGATAAGCATTAGAAGTGATCTGCCTGGCTCTTCTTCTTGAGATTCCATATTTTGCGGCAACAAAGGAAGTAATAGATGAATAGGCTTGTCCTTCAGCAACTAATTCAGCAGCATGTGCAACTCTTAATTCGGTTTCTTGTTTAGTTGCTCTTTTAGTCATTACTACTTGGTTTGCCTATCCTTGCATCAAGCTCTTGCTCAAAAACAGACATAAAGTAGGTTTAACTATTGTATTTATAGCATTAAATATTATAGATTTGTAGAATAAATTCAGTTCTAACAGGGGTTATAGCTTAGCTTACCCTAATCTTAATTAACATTTTATGTTCGTCTGAATGTAATTAAAGATTAGGGTAGAACTATTTATACAACTAGAAACTAGCCCTTCCCTTGAGGGGATTATTCTCTTCGCACTAGTTATCGCACTAATTAGTTAACGCTTAGTAATATTTACCCCTAAACTTCAGTTATACCAATAGTTTTGAAATACTTTTGATTCCCTTGGTAAGGGAGAGGTCTCGGGTTCAAGTCCCGACGAGGGCACTTGAGCAATTAGTTAATATTACTGAGATCTCGTAGATCAGCATTTCTACTAAAATTCAAATATATTTAACATAGTTTGTCTTTAGTAATGCCACTATCTTCATACCGTATGCACCGAATTTATCTTGCAGCTACCATGAATTATGGTCTTGGTTCTGACGATCCAGAAGAGTTTGCCTACTACAACAAAATCACAAAAGAGATGGATGATATGAAAAAACAACCAATTAAAAAAGGAATTTCCTTAAATTGGGATACCCCTGGAGAAATGGATAAATGAATCTGAATACTTTTTTATTAATTGATGGGAGTCTGATGCTTATTGGTCTACCTTTATTGATGATTCTTAAAGGCAAAAATTGATAAAAAAAATTTATATTTTACCCATATTCATATTCAATTGTTGATCCTTTATCCGTATATTGGAGTTCCTCAAACCGTACATATTTTTTAGTCGGATAGCTTGCCTGACTAGTTAGAACATAGGTGTAGTCGTCATGAGCAAATGTCTACAAAATCCACTCTAAAAGAAGATCATAAATCTGAGATTGAAGAAAGATCAGAAGAGGAACTTCTTGAGGAAGAAATCAGGAATCAGCAAACATTGGATAGCTTTGTTGAATCTGATAAGAACTGGAGCTAATTAAAATTTATTAGGATAAAGTTATGAACATAAAAAGATCACCATTCTCAATCTTGAATAAAGAGAGTAGAGAAATTGAATATATTAAGGGAGTTTACAAGAGAAAAATTCGAGCTGAAATTGAATCTTATAAAGATCCAGAAGATGAAGGGAAGAGAGATACAATCCAAGTTCAAGATATATTGATGCTTGATAGGATTTCAATTTAGTTATTCCTTTTTTTTCTTTTTCTTATTCTTTTTTCTCTTCTTTACCTTTCATAAAACTTATCAGCCTTCTGTTCAATATTATCCAGATTATTTGAAAGTTCCTTTAAAGTTTCTGCTTTTCCTTCATTAACTAGGTATTTTTTTGCTCAATAATTTTAACAGGCTCTTCTTTAACTACATTATCTTTTTTCTCTTCAGTTTTAATTCCAAACTTACCTTTTATAAAGTTGGCTACAAAAATAAGAAGAGGTACACCATTTAATAGTTAAAAGTTCTGAGATATTTAAGCAAAAATTTAATTTTTAATTCGTTTTATTAAGCTAATAAATATTAGTAAACATTTCTTAATTCATAGATCAAAAATTTTGCTATTAATTAAGTAGAGACTTTTTTATTAAATGCCATTAGACGTATTTCTAATGAACATGTGCGTTGTAGTTATAGCATTGCTTATCAGAAGAGAAATCAAACTTAAGAAGGCGAGATAAATTATGAAAACACAAATTTTAAAAGAGCATTACATTCCAAATATCCATGCTATTACTATTTTACTAATGTTTCTTCTATGTCTATGGTTACCTTTAGCACTCAGATTCTTATTAATAATTTAGTCGAATTAATTAGTTAATACTCTTATCCTTAAACTCAGCTATATCCTAATTTTGTTTATAAGATATTATATGAAACTCCTGTTTCGAATTATTTGTATAGATTTAAATAGTTAGTGATTAGACTACTCAGAAACCCAACTTGTGATTTTCGTTGTGCTATAAATATGCCCTCCAGATTCTATATTCTTAATGGTTTCAGGATCTGAAAAAACATGCTTAGCCACACCTTCTTCAGCTTGATGAATAACAATCACTTCATTGGGATCAATTAAACTTTTGCCACGATATAAAGGAGTAAGACCTACCGTTTTATGAAATGCATCTATCTCTGGACTATCAAACATTTTCACCCACTCCTCAAATGTATTTGAAATTTTAAAGGTGAAAACAGTAGTTTCAAGAGACATAATAAAAAGGAACTAATTGGTAACTATTGTAGATCGACTGTCAATTATCAAGAAAACACTGGTGGATAAGGTGTTTGTCCATTCATTAATAATGTGTCAATTGGTTTACAGATATTCATCAATGCATCTTGTCCGAAACCTGGACCAGAGGGACCGTCTATAAACTCCTGAAACTCCTCAGCTGAAATACCCTCTTTTACTTCCCAAAAACAATATACAGGACCAGTTTTAGTTACGGCATTTGCAGAATGGTTAAAAAATCCTTTTTCTTTATTAGCTGCTACCGCATCATCCCATCCACCACCTGGTGACATTGCCTTATAAGCTGTTTCCCACCATTTTTCAGCTTTTCCTGCTTTAAATTCATGATGAACAATATAAAAAGTTGATGCCATAAAAATAATATTTGAGCTGATAATAAAGTTACCCGCAATATATACAATCTAAATCAGAATCCAGATATTGCTTCATAGAAATCAGCATCTGGCAGTATTTCCTTCAAGGATTCAATCTCCTTTGCAGGGCCTTGGACCTGCACAGTAATATCTGACACTTCAAAAAGCTTGGGAATCATATGTCCCATATTTTTGAGATGAAATAAAGCGGCGGCACCATCTTTATATGCCTCTCTTACATAAGCCTTATCTGACCCGCATGTAGTGATATTAAAAAAAAGGCAGTCAGGTTCATTAGCTTTTGTCAGTGCCAAAATTTCTTCTAAAAGAGCTATGCACTGGTCCATCTTCCCATCCTTGATTGTGAAGTGGGGATGGATAGAAACCATGGTTGTATCGAGAGACATGAGTTTATAGATATTTCTCCTATCTTTTTAGCAACTAATCTTTATGAACAAGTTAAAAATATAGATTATCTAAAAATTAAGAATCTTAATTTGGTATCGCATGTACCGTTTATATGTTTTTTGAAAGCTATTAATTGGATATGAGTTATTTTGCTGAACCAAACCATATTGAATATGATGCATGGTTCGATGAAAACATCGACCCAGTAGATCTTGTGAATTACTCAGATGAAAAGGACTTCAGTGATTCAGTACACTTTAAATTTCATAAGATTTCCACTAGAAATTTAACGATTGGTTCTTCCGACAATTTTCACTGGTGAGTAAAAAATTATTCACTCCATAGGTATTAATGAATCTTATGCAGAATATGTACCATCACTTTCTCTTCTTGCCTTAGCTAATACAATTTCATCTACAACTTTTTCGATCATATAAGCACTTTTTTTACCAAGGCATTTTTCGTTTTTAATGCTCTCAAAATCATTTGGGATTAAATCATTATGTTCACAACAATCGCATTTAACATCAATTTTCATACCTCTGAAAACCTCCAAAGCCCTAGAAAAAATCCATTGCTGAGCTGAAATACTTTCCCAACTATCAAAATTAGACCATTCATCAAAATCCTTATTAAGGATGCCTTTTAATCCATCAGCCTGATTTACATATACTAGGTGTGAATCTTTTCTTGATTCATCATTAATACCAATTGTTTTGACAGAATTTTGATTCATTAAATCTTGTTTAATTAAGTTGGCCTATAAATCTAAAGGATAATTTCAAAAATATAAACGAAAAAATGTCTTAAATAAGATCATTAATTGCTTTATCCAATCTAGAAATATGATTTGTATTTCTGAGTAATTCAAAATCCTTAAAATCAAAGCCCGGGCCAACACAACAACTCACTAAAGTAAATTCGCCTGTACTTTTTGCAGCTTGCCAATATCCAGATTGGATCATTTCTACTGGATTATTAGAATCTAAAATTAAATTTCTTATTAACTTATTGTCATTATCTAGGCACCATAAATTAAGAGGATCGCCCCTTAAATAAATCCAAATTTCATCAGCATTTTTTACTCTGTGCCAAGCACTTTTTGCATCTCTCTCCAAAAGATAATAAATTCCCGTAATAAAGTTTCTACTTTGTCCATCTTCCCTTATTAGAGAATTCTCACTCCTTACTACCTCTCTAAACCATCCACCCTCAGGATGAGGAGATAAATTGAATTGTTTAATTATTTCTATGTTTTTTTTATTAGGATTCACATCGCAAAAATATCTTTTAAATTTCTCTTATACTTAAAAGTAAATAGAAAATAAATCAAAATAAACTATATTTTCTAAAAAATTAAGCACAAATAACTGACAAATCTACAAAATTTTTATTTTCATCTGCCAGTTCAGTAATGATTCTATTCAGCCATTCAGAGGTCGTTTCACAATAGCCTACATTTAAAATAGTTTTTTGCTTTGCTTTTTCTTCTTTATTCATAGTTTGAGCATTTTTATATAAATTAGTCTTTAATTAAATCTATGTGAATAAGTCTTAATTACTATCTATTTCAAAAAGTTGTATTTAATACATATTTAAGAACTGCTAGTAAACAAATAAAATTAAATCGTTGACAAGAAAATGTATACAAGTAAGAGTAGAAAAAATTTATTATTTAACCTATGAATAACATCAAGATTGAGGAATTGATGAAAGTAAGGTTCGATGGTATTGCTAATAGAATTGGGCAATTAAGCAAAAGGGAAAGTGAGTCTTTATTACTTGAGCATCTTGAGTGGCTGGAGGGAGGATGGGAGACTGAAGAAATCTTATTTTTAAAAAAGCCATACAGAAAATGGTGGTTCTAACTCCTCTTCTATAAATAATTAATGATGGCCTAAGGGACCAGGGCCAGATCCTATTTTGTAAGAATTTTCTAAAGATTTCTCAACAAATAATTTCGCTTTTTTTATGGAATCAAATAGATCAAAACCTAAAGCCTTGTAACCACAAATAGCAGCACTCAAAGTACAGCCGCTACCGTGGGTATTTTTTGTATTTATAAAATTATTAAATAGCCACTCTTTTCTACCATTTAAGTCAAGGAAAAAATCCTTCCCTTTCATATCTTTTAAACCGCCACCTTTTATAAGTACCGCTTTAGCTCCAAGACCAATAATTTTTCTTGCTGAATTTTCGATATCTTCTTTACTCCTTATTTCTAAACTAGAAAGTAGATTTGCTTCATAAATATTTGGAGTTACCAAATCAGCAATTGGTAATAAAAGTTTTTTATAAGCATTTATCGCTGAATCTTCCAGTAATTTAGAACCAGTTCTTGTAACCATTACTGGGTCAATAATTTTGGTTATTGTATATGTATTTAATTTTGAAGCAGTATCACTAATTATTCTTTCATTTAATAACATTCCAGTTTTTAAGGCATCAATACCAAAATCAACAAATAAAGTATCTAACTGATTTAATAAAGTATTCTTCTCTACTGGTTGAACGCATTTAACCTCTATACTATTTTGTGCAGTAATACATGTAATAACAGAACATCCATGTACTTTAAGGGCCATGAAAGTTCTCAAATCAGCCTGTATACCTGCTCCACCCCCGGAGTCACTACCCCCTATTGAAAGTGCAATTTTTGAATACATGATTTATTAATTCGTCTTTGAAAGTACTATAAATAAATTCTAATTAAAATTAGAAGTCTGAATATGCATTAAAAAAATCTAACTCTAGTTCCATTGCTCTTTTGTATAAATATTTTGCTTGATTAATATCAAATGTTTCGTTATTGATCTCAATAAGATTTTCGAGTGAATTTGCTAAATTTTCAAAGCTCTCATCAGAGTAAGTAATTATCCATTCTTTATATTTAATGTCAAAGTTCTCCTTATACAAACTTTTTCCTATCCAAGAATAAAGTCGCATACATGGAGTCATTGCAAACATTATTTCAACGGAGCTAAGTCTCTTGGAAGTATCATCGAGGAAATCTGTATAATTTTTTGTAGCTTTTTTTATAGAGTTATTAGACAAATCAATATCCCATTCTTTTGCATAAGTTTCATGAAGTATTAACTCCTCTGAAACGCCCATTAAAAGTTCACTCAACTTCCTTATTGAGTACTTATCTTTTGATTTAGAAACTGCAAGACCATATGCTTTAGCAAAAGTTTCTAAAAAGAAATAATCTTGAGCTAAATACTCTTGAAATATATTTTTAGGGAGACTTCCATTCTTTAACCCTTGAACAAATTTTGTATTTAAACTTAGTAAAGCAATCTCATAATTATCCTCCCAAAGTTGTTTTGTAATTGACATAGATATTTCTCGAAAAGTTGAAAAATTTTTCTTTCTTAAATTTTAATACCTAAGAAGTTATTTATTTTAAAATTAGTCAAATTATGAGTTTTTTTCAAAAAATTCCCATTTTACTTCGCAATAAGATCTCTTTAGAATCATTGGGATTTTTTGCTGGTATTAATCCTCAAGACTTGAAAATGGAAATTTGTTAAATTCCAATATCAAGTGGCATTATTTTTTTTATCCATTTTATTTTAATCCTGATAATTTTTTGGGGTCATTAAATAAAACTTTTTTTAAACCTAAAATATATAAACAAACCCCAAAAAAACTCAAAATAAAATCAACATAAAGATATTGTGTCATAGTAATTTAATCTTTAATTATTTATAGCTGATTAGGAAAAATCAAGATGTGATTAATTAAACGCAAACGCAGAAAATAATGATCAATAACAGAGTAAATTTGCACATATATAATGCATTATTTTAAATACTTATAAATATCAAATATGTCAAAAGCAATGCATTAGTTTTCGAAGTATGCATTGAGTAAATTTTTCTTAAAAATTGATATTATTTTATACATCAAAAGACGTCAATCTTAGCCAGAAAAGTGCTTTGTATTAGAAGAGGGAGATGAACTATACATAAATAAATGGATAAAAAATAGAAAAATTAATGGAAAAATGAAAGATATATTTGAATGGATTGAAAAAAAATATTTATCTAATAAAAAGCAACTAGAGAAAACTGATAAAAAAAATTTGATGAATTAATAAGAAGATTTTATTTTAAAAATTGGAGAATTATCTTATTAATGTGTAATTACCAAACTAAATATAGATATTATTCAAAAGTTATAATTTCAATTAAAGATAAAAGTTTTCCTGAAATGAAAAATAAAGATTTTCTGAAATTATTTGAAAATAATTAGTTATTTATTAAATTCATATACAAATTAAAATTTTGTTTTTTAGTATAAAACAAAAAAAATTAATGAAGGATATAAATATTTTATGGTTCAAAAAGGATCTAAGAATAGATGATAATGAAGCACTCTATGAATCTTTAAAAAATAATGACATCTTACCCATATATATATTTGAAATTGAGTTATGGAAGCAAAAAACGCATTCAAAAAGGCAATGGAAATTTTGTAAGGAAAGTGTATTAGATTTAAGAAATTCACTTAAAGAGAAAGGTCAACCACTAGTAATAAGAACAGGAAATGTAATTGATATCTTTGAAGAAATTAGTTCCAAATTTAATATAATGGGTATATATAGCCATCAAGAAACTGGAGATTGGCTCACTTATAAAAGAGATCAAGAAGTTAAATTATGGGCTTCAAATAAAAAAATAATTTGGAAAGAATATTTACAGTTTTCTGTATTTAGAGGAAATATAAATAGGGATGACTGGTCAAAGAAATGGGCAAAAAATACATCCAGGGTATTAATTAAAGGCCCATTAAAAATTAATCCAATTGATTTTGATGCTGGGGAAATACCCGACGAAAAAATATTTTCTTTTAAAAAAGACGAATGTAAAGGAAGATTAAAAGGAGGAAGGGAAAAAGGCCTTGAAAGGATGGAATATTTTTTTAAAGAAAAATTAAATTCATATTCAAAAGATATTTCAAGCCCAGAAAAATCTTTTGATAGCTGCTCAAGATTATCTCCTTACATTAGTTGGGGATGTCTTTCATTGAGAGAGATTTTTTATCAAGCAAATTTATATAAAAATAATAATTCAAGAATGTTAAAGAGTAGATTAACTTGGCATTGTCATTTTATTCAGAAACTTGAAAGCGAACCAGAATTAGAATTCCAAGATTTCCACCCTTATTTTCAAAATATTAGAACTAATAAAACTGAATTACTTGTTTTATGGAGTCAAGGCAATACTGGTTTTCCTTTTATAGATGCTTGTATGCGTTCATTAAACTTTAATGGATGGATTAACTTTAGAATGCGCGCAATGCTCATGTCTTTTGCAAGTTATAATTTGTGGTTACCTTGGCAAGATTCAGGGTCAGAATTAGCAAAAAAGTTTATAGATTATGAGCCTGGAATACATTGGAATCAATGTCAAATGCAGTCTGGAACAACCTCTATAAATACCAATAGAATTTACAATCCTATTAAGCAGGGAAAAGATCATGACCCTAAGGGTAAATTTATAAAAAAATGGGTACCAGAATTAAAAAAAGTAACTGACACTTTTATTCATGAGCCTTGGTTACTAAGCAAATTTAATAATGAAGAATACTCAAAATTAGAATACATTAAACCAATAGTTGATATTTCTAAAACATCTAGAGAAGCTAGGGGAAAAATCCAAGAAATCACACAAAAAAAAGGCTACTGGGATATATCAAAAAAAATATATTTAAAGCATGGCTCAAGGAAAAAAACAGTAATCAATAAAAGACCTAAAAAAAGTAATCACAACAAACAAATCCAATTTGAATTAAATTTAGAGATATAAATTTAATTGATTATTTTATTTTTCATATAGGATTAAATCCTTCATAATTAAATAATCAGGTAATGATTTTGGTAAATCCATTTAAAAAATCCACAGTCTAGTTATCTAGGCTTTAAGGTAGATTTATCAAGCAAAGAACATGCCAAAACCTACTAAAGAGCTAAAGTCAACTCCTTTTACAGAAGTAATAGAATTAGAAAGGATAGTTACTCCAGATGAAGAAAAAAGAGTTGATCATATTTTTGTAAGGAGAAAGAAAATTTGTACTCGTCATCCTGAAGGTTTTGCTACAGAAGAATTTGCAAGATTTGATGTTGCCTGGCCAGAAGAACCTAAAGAAGAATTAAAAGATTCAACTAAAGTTAATGAAGAGGTCGAAATCAGTATTAATAAGTAATGTCAAATAGATTTGAGTGGGATGATACTAATAGTTCAGGTATATGGTGGAGTACTAATGTAAGTATTCGAGACGAGTGCATTTTGCTCAAAGAAGATACTCAATGCGAAGATTCTGATATAGTCGAACTTCTTAGGAGTATTGCACAAAATATTGAAGATAATGGCCTTTAATTTTTAAAACCATATTTTCTTAATTAGAGATTTTCAATACCTTTTACAGCTTTTATTAATTCGATACTTATACCTTTTTCACTCATTGAATGACCAGCATCATTAACAATAATTAATTCAGAATTTTTTAATTTCTTATTTAGATCCCAAGCACTCCTAACAGGACATACAACGTCATACCTCCCTTGAATTATTTTTGTTGGAATCGATTCTATTGTTTTTATATTTTTCAAAATAAAATCATCTTCTAAGAAAATATTATTAATAAAATAATGACACTCGATCCTTGCAAAGGCATCTGAAAAAGAATTAACTTCAGACTTATCGAAATCAAATTTTTTATTTATTAAATGACTTGTTGAGAGTTCCCAATTTGTCCAAGCTGCTGCTGCTTTTGATCTGAGATTCGCATCTGAAGATGTCAGATATTTATAAAAAGAACTTATTAAATCATTTCTTTCTTCTTTTGGTATTACAGAAATATATTCTTCAAATTCATCGGGGAATATCTCACTTGCACCATATTGATAGAACCATAACATTTCAAACTTTCTACATAAAAATATTCCTCGCAAAGTTAAGCTGATAACTCTTGAGGGATTTTTAATCGCATATATAAGTGAAAGAGTTGAGCCCCAAGATCCACCAAACAAATGCCAAGTATCTATTTTCAAAAGAATCCTTAATTTCTCAATATCATCAACTAAATGATTGGTCGTATTTTCTTTTAATTCGGAGAAAGGAGTTGAAGAACCGCATCCTCTTTGGTCAAATTGAATAATATCGAATTTATCTGGGTCAAAGTATCTTCTATATCTTGGTTGACTTCCTCCTCCTGGACCTCCATGAATAACAAGAATTTTTTTGCCATTTGGATTACCAGATCTTTCCCAATAAATAGTATGAATATCACTTACTTGTAAAAAACCATTTTCACGTACTTCAATTTTTGGAAACAAGACTTGATCTTTCATTTTGAAATATTTTTAATCACTTTATTAATCCATATTATCCAAAAAGAAGTCTATTTTAGAAAAAATTTGTTAAACAAAAAAGGACTGCTTATACAGTCCTTTTTAATATTTGATTTCCTTCTTACAGGATATAAGATTACATATTTTAAAGTCTATTTACTCATAAACCTAGAATACGTGGATTCGGGGATATCTCTCGATAATTCCAGTCCCTATTGTCGCTAGTAATTATAAAGCGAAGTCTTATCAGACTAATTGATTGAACTTTAATTTTCGAATAATCCCATTCTCAGGAATACGCTTCCTATATTGTGGAATTTGCTAAATTTCAGGCGGTCTATCAATCATTTAGATTGCCTCCGAACTCAACAATTATAAATTACTCCTTTTTATATTTTCAGTAAATCCGTAAATATGCTGATTTACTTTTTTCTTAATTTGTAAGAGGATTTTAATGATCCTTTGTTTTTTATAGATAAATATAAAAATTAAATTCTATAATCCCTTATTTATTCAGATTCATAGAGCAAAATAGATTCAATTATTCTTTTATCACTATCAGAAAGTTTATAATCTTCTAATTTCCACTGTACAAATTTTACACACTCATCAATAGAAGGATTCTTATCCCGGCACTTACGCCACTCTCTAATCCAATCTGCCAAGGCAAAAGTTATTTTTGTAGTAAGCATATTTACCAATCAGGTTAATTAAAATCTGCTCCAATAGGTTCTTCATAAAATTCCCCTTCTTTTCTACCTTTATCATATTTTTCAATTACCTTTTTATAAGAAGCTATTGAGGGAAGTAAATCTCCTATATATATGGGTTCCATTGTAATTGTTATAATAATTTTAATTATTTATTATTTTATATAAAAACTTAATAAATAGATTATTCATATGCGTTATGGATTTCATCAAAAAGAACAAGATCTTAACACTAATGGCCGTAATTGCAGTTTTATCATTTGCATTAGAAAAAGTAGGCATAATACACCCTTAAATTAATTAAGTTTATTGGTAAATACTTCCTAATGAAATAAGTAAACCGATACTATTACTGCAAAAATAAGGAATGGAGATAATAATGTAAAAACTAAAGTTGGAAGATTAATCAGCATAAATTTTAAAATAATATACAAATTTAATAAACATCACTTTTAAGCATTTGCAATAAGTAAAATTTAAATTATTACGATATAAAAAAAATTTGAATAAAGAAAGATATAAAGAAGAATATGAAGAGGGCTCAGACTTACTATGGCCTAGTGATAAAGAAGATAAAATAACTCGGCAATTTTATAAAGATTTATCTAATCTTTCAAAAAACATAAATTATAGTAAAAAGAAAAAGCTAAAACTTTTTGAACAAGTAGTTAGAATAATAAAAGGCAACGGCTGGGGTTGATTAATATTCAAACTAAAATGAAAAATGTAATGATACTAATTAGAAGCTTTTTTCTTTTAAGACCAAGATTTTTATCCACTATATTTTTTATTCCTATTCTTTATGGAATAGGCTGGGCTTTATCTCAGCCACTTTTATTATTTAATTTTGAAAAAGATAATTTATCCTTAATTGGTACTATTATTACTTTCATACTTTTTATCTTTTTACTCCCATATTGGTTTTATATCAAACGAAATAAATCAAGTGCTTGGATAATTCTTGGGATAACAAA
Organism: Prochlorococcus sp. AG-355-N16; assembly: GCA_003278545.1. GTDB lineage: Bacteria > Cyanobacteriota > Cyanobacteriia > PCC-6307 > Cyanobiaceae > Prochlorococcus_A. The sequence continues at coordinate 869 of QCEF01000014.1, read as the reverse complement.
AGACAAATTCTTGAAAAACTTTTTCAATTTTTCTCAAGGTATTTTATTTGCTTTAGTTTTAATAATTCTAATTCTGGTTCCACTATTGCAAAAAAATTATATTTCTTGGACAGGTGAATTCTCGCCAATAATATTATTAAATTCAATTTTACTGGGATTAGGTGTTGGATTCGCAGAGGAAATAATTTTTAGAGGCTGGTTACTAGAAGAATTAAAATTTGAATATGGTACAAAAATATCAATAGCTTTACAAGCTATAGTTTTTAGCTTCGTTCATAATTTATCAAATGAGATCTTTTGGAACATAGTAGGATTACGTTTGGGATTTATTTTACTTGGGATATTTCTATCTTTAGTAAAAATTAGAAATAAAGGTTCTTTATGGAATTGCATAGGAATTCATGGAGGACTTGTGGGTATTTGGTTTTTATTAAATAATGGATTAATAGAATTCAAAGAAAATACACCTTCTTTTTTAGCAGGGCCTTTTACACAAAATATTCCAAACCCAATCGGAAGCTTTAGTGCAATTTTAATATTATTTTTGTTATGTATTTTTTATACAGTAAAATCAAAAAAAATTTTTAGTAGACGTTTTAATTAGATATAAATACCGATTGATTTTTAATTAGTAATTGTCAGATTAGAATAAAGCTTAATACTTATATGAACTTCGAGGCAGGATTAAGATTTATTATGTTTTTAATAATTTTTGGAGTTACTAACTATCTGATGATGTTGAGCAGATATGAAAACGACATCAAAAAAAAGAAATATTTGCAAAAGGAAAAAATTTCCAGGCTATACCCTAAAGGTTCATTTATTTTCTGAAATTAAAAAATTTTTGTAGAATATCCGCACCATTTTTT
>QCEF01000013.1 GCA_003278545.1 Prochlorococcus sp. AG-355-N16 | reverse complement strand
ACCTCAGAAAAATCTAATTGATCCCAACTTTTTTGAAATCTCATACCACCTAAAGATAAAACAGGAATCTTCAGATTGGTTCTACCAAATCTACGATATTGCATCTTTTGATATTAGTGCTTATTCATTCTCGGTGGCTTTCCAAATGTTTGAAACATATCCCTATCGAGACTATTCTCTAAATCATCTAATTCTTCAAATTTGACCCAATGAATACAATCAACAGGACATGTATCTATTGCTTCTTGTATGACATCAGAACTATCTCCATCTTGCCTAATAGCTCGACTTCTACCATGAAATTCATCAACAGTGAAAGTGTTCGAAGCGACGTGTACACAGTACTGACAACCAATACACTTTGCTTCATCAACCCATACAGCTTTTTCAGCTAACTGACCACCTAAAACGAGCTCGTAGCCTGTTATCTTAATATTTTCTTCTGTATTATGAAATGGATCCGTAAAATCCATATCTTGACATTAGTTTTCCCACTTGGTTAAGACCAATTCAATAGAACCATCATTTTTATTTTGTTGCTCTACGATTTGATATCCATCTTCTTGCGTTTTAGTAATTATTGTTTGGTAAGCATACATTTGTGTAACTTTGGAGATAAATCTTTCTACTGGAATTTCAAATTTCCATAGATCAAGATCAGTAACTAATTCATATGCATTAGAATTATTATCCCATTTAAAACCAACTTTGGTATCACCAGGTAAATTCATACTTATATCAACGGCTGTGAATCGCCCCTTATATCCTTTTACAAACTTTTCTTCTTGATTAATACTGTACCCAAAATGATTTAAAGCCTTAATTAATGGCTCTACTTCTTTGAGCTGAGTTTTAATTGTACTAAAATGTGACATTAGATTCGTTATTTAATTGTGTTAAGTTTTCACTTTGATTAGAGATGAAAGCATCAGAAGTTTTATTTTTAACTGTTACTTTGCCGAGAGCGTCTTCGAGATTTTTTGTGGCTTCATTGCATGATTTACCAGTAAATCCCTCAACAGTCTCTTCAACTCTTCCGTCTTGATGAATTTTGAATCTCAATGTTTTTTGAGGCATTAAATTCAAGTACTGAGTACTTTTACTTTATATAGAATAACGAAAATATTTTGTTTCAGTTGGTACAAGTTAATTAATTTTAATTTTTATATTGAATATCTGATAAATTAATTAGTTATCTACTGTTCTTAAAAAAAAATTAAGAAATTTAGTTATAAAAACCTTGCATCCCCATTGAATCCAAGGCAGTTTTTGCTTCTTCCATAACAGAAGGTTCTTTATCGAAAAGAGCTATCTTGGTACATTCATCAACGAAACTTTCTTGAAGTGTATTGTTTAATCTTTCGTACAATCTACACAATGACCAGATGCAATTACTTCTTACACCTGGTTCATTATCTATTTTTAAACTAATTAAAAGTTGTTCTGCTGCCAATTGAGCATTTTCCAGAGAAACATTCCCGATTTCAGCTAAAGAACTAGATGACCATAACCTTACTGCGGCTACATCGTTCTTCAAAGCATTTATTAATGGCTTCAAAACAATTTGATTATCATAATTAGCCAAGCTCCATGCAGTTGCTCTTCTGACATAAGCATTATCGTCAGTCTCCAAAAGACTGACAAGTTTCTCGACCGCGGTAGGACATGGATTACGGCCTAAAGCATATACAACACTCATTCTTTCAACAGGACAAGGTTGGTCAAGTAATGGTAACAAAAGAGGAAAAGATCTTGAATCTCTATATTCACAAAATATTCTTAAACCCTGTATTCTTTCTTCTCTATTACCTTTGAGCATTTTTAATGCTTCATTACACTCTTGAGTTATGTTTAAACCTTTTGAAAAAGAATCTTCATCAATTTGTTCTAAAGGATCTATTTCAATTTCTAAGGCTAATTCTCTCGCTAAAACTTCTGGATCAACAGCTATATCAACTAAGCTTTCTTTATTAGGATCCTTATTTTTTGTCATTTTAAAAACTAAAAATATTAATTTATGGGGGCAGGAGACATCATATCTCCTGGCAACCAAATTCTTGCACTAACTGCAAAGAAGGCAATCCCAAAAAGTGAGACAATAGCGAAAGGTAAAATTTTTGTTCTAATAAAACCCAAAGATTTAAGATCAATTATCACAATAATAACCTGTTTAAGAAACTTTTAAAAAATTTTTAATGGATAATATTATTTAACTTTTGTATTTTGTCTTAGCTGACCACATGCCGCATTTTTGTCTAGACCTCTACTTTTTCGCAAACTAACAGCGATGCCACTACGAGACAGTCTAGATTGAAATGATTGAAGATTTTTTAGAGAAGTTCTTTGAAATTCAACCTCATCAATTTGGTTGTATTGTATTAAATTTACGTGGCATTGAAACCCTTTCAGCAAATTACTTAATTCATTAGCATGTTCTAATTTGTCATTAACCCCATTTAGCATTAAATATTCAAAACTTACCCTCCGACCAGTATCTTTTACGTATTGCTTACAGTCTTCAATGATATTTTCGATCTTGTAGTTTTTTGCACTTGGTATTATCGTTTCTCTTATTTTTTGGTTTGAAGCATGTAAGCTTATTGCTAATGTAAATTGACAATTACCTAATATTTCGAAAGACTTTGCTGATAATTTATTTATCATTTTTGGAATAGCTACAGTGCTTACAGTTATCTTTCTCTGGCTAATTTGTAAATCCTCATTTATAGATCTAATTGACACGAGCAAGTCATCAATATTCAATAAGGGCTCACCCATACCCATGAAAACAATATTGGTCACTTTTCTATTCATTTCATTTTCGAGAAATAAAATTTGATCTAAAATTTCACTTGCTTTTAAAGATCTCTTCAAACCTTCCTTGCCAGTTGCACAAAATTTGCAATCCATTGGGCAACCAACCTGACTAGAGAGACAAGCAGTTAGTCTTTTTTCAGTTGGTATACCAACGCACTCAATATTTTCATTATCATTTGTAGTCAGTAACAACTTTAGTGTGCCATCGTTAGCTAAATTTCTTTCTTGAATACTTAATTCACTTACTTTGAAACCATCATCCTTTAACTTTTTTCTAAAATCTAAAGGTAAAACCTCTATTTGATCAATATTTTTCTTCTTATTTCTATAGTTATAAATCCAATTGTAGATTTGGCGACCCCGAAAAGCAGCTTGGCCATAATCCATAGCTACATTTTCTAAATCTTTAACACTACTTCCAAGAAGATTTTTCAAATTTAATAGTCTTTATCTTAAAACTATTTTCACCATAACAGCAAACCGTGTTTTAAAAAGAATTCTGTAAGAATAAGGGCAATAAAACCAATCATGGCCATTCTTCCATTAAGTCTTTCATTATAAAAATGGAATCCATAACGAGGTAATTTTCTTTTGGGTACAATCTCTGGCTTAATCATCACTACCAAATTTAAAAATTCATTCTAATCACTAAAAACAATAATAGATAATATTTATTCATCAGATAGAAGGCCTTCTTCCTGCAATCCTTCCAATGCTGCAGGATCTGGTAATTGATCTTCAGAAAATTGATTTTCAGCATTAGGCCTTGCGAATGCCGCAAAATTACTCGAAGTAGGATCAATTCCATGTCGATTTCTCGTTGTCTCCAAATCTTCATCACTAGGATCATCAAGTATTGCAGTAGAGCTTACGGCAGGTGATTGTGGCATATCAACTGTATAATCTGGCCTTAAGTCCTGTGCTCTTCTATAGCCACCAGATTCTTCTGCAAGAATATCGGGATGAGGACCAGCTTCTGAGGATAATTCCTCCACAAAACCGCTAAAACCTGTACCTGCAGGTATTAATCTACCGATGATAACATTTTCTTTTAATCCTCTTAACCAATCAGATTTACCTTCAATCGCAGCTTCTGTAAGAACCCTTGTTGTTTCTTGGAACGATGCTGCTGAAATAAAGCTATCTGTATTGAGAGAGGCTTTAGTAATGCCCAACAAAACAGGAGTAAATTCTGCTGGAGCTCCTCCTGTAATTGCCATTGCTTGATTTGTATCTTCTACTTGCCTCAACTCTATTAGTTCACCAGGCAAAAGAGTAGTATCACCAGCATCTTCTATACGGACTTTACTCGTCATCTGTCTTACAATGACTTCAATATGCTTATCATCGATTGCTACACCCTGCGACTTATAAACATTTTGTACCTCACCTACCAAACTTCTTTGTAGTTTTGATATAGATTCTCGAGCTGCATCTAACAGAGGTTTTTGATCTTTTAAATCATTGAAATAGCAATCTAATAGTTCATGTGGATTAATTGGACCATCAGTTAAAGATTCTCCACCTTTAACTTCTTGTCCATCACTAACCATTATATTTTTTCCAATTAATATTTGATATTCATTAACTAAATCATCTTTTTCAATAACTGATAAAGAAACTGATTCTTCATCATTACCTTGTTTAAGCTGAACAATTCCAGATTTTTTACATAGAATTGCTGAATCTCTGGGTCTCCTAGCTTCTAATAACTCTTCAATACGAGGTAATCCTTGCACGATATCTCCAGTTTTCTGCCTTTCAAAAACAAGTAAAGCTAAACCATCTCCCCTAAGAACTAAGTCTCCGTCTTTAACATGCAAGACTGAATCAGGAGAAACCATATAAGGCCTGCCAAGTCTTAAGGTTACTGAAGTATTAGAAATCTCTTCTACTTCTCCACAAGAAGTTGATTTTACACAATCACTAATAGGATCACCATCAACTACACGATCACCAACTTTAACTACTGCTTTGCCACTAATTTTTATTTTTATTTTATCTTCTTTTCTTTCAACAATTAACCTTCTTATTGGCTCATCATCATCAACATTCGGTAATTGAACCAATCCCTTCTCTTTGCAAAGAATTTGAGTAGTAGCTATTACATCTCCTGCTTTTACTACTTGGTTATTATTAACTTGAAGTTCTGTATGTGTTGAGCCATGACTGGAGTCAGATATAGTATCTCGTCTTACAAGAATAGACTCCAATATTACTAAATTTAATCTATTGATTGATGAATCATTTTTATCTTCAATCGACTCGACGTCAATAGTCATTTGAGGAGTAGCATCAAAGCTTTCAATACTTAAATGTGTTCTAAGTAGTTCAACCCCTTCAACTGATTTTATCAATTCACCGTCTTTATAAGTAAGCCTTTGGATAGCTTTTAAGCCTAAATGTGGACCTTTTTCCTGCTTAACATGTAATAGTTGTGGTAATTGAGCCTGGTCAGGAATACTAAATTCTTCAACAGTTCTTAATAACAATCCTCGACATTTAGGTGTTTCTAATTTTTGAACAAATAGGATTTCTTTATTATCAACACCATCTAAAATCTTTTCGCCTGGATTTACAAGATTTCCTTCTTCTGTGAATCTATTCAAAACTTCATCATCATCACACTCATGAAAAGTTCCATTTCGTACAGTTATTTCACGAAGGATATCATTTTTTTGCGTAACTGTAACAATGCCTGATGTTTGACTAAAAATATCTTTTACAACTTCTGTTCCAGCTTCAATCCATTTCATATCTTCAATCATTAGAAGGGAAATATCCTTATTGATTTCATGTGTCTCTTGTGGAATCCAGAGTAATGTCCCACCTTGACTTACTTCAAAACCATTTTTAGATGATCTCGCTTTTTTGACGCTTAATCCCGGTGCATATTTTACTAGACCGCCAGTTTTTGTACGGAACCTTTCATCCGTTAAATCTGCTATTACCTCACCATTACTAATTTTACTTCCTGGGGAAATGTTTAAACGATAAGATGTACCATCACTAGATTCCAAATTATATATTTGACCTGAGTGAGTAGATTCTTCAATTAACTTAAAATCAGTTAAAGACATTGAAGTAGTGACAATCTGAACTTCTCTTGAATCTCCTATTGATTCTCTTAATCGAATTTGTCCGCCAAACTCACTTGATTGATTTGCTTCTGCCAACACTGTCCCTTCATCTACAGATTTCCCAGGTGATACAACCGGTCTTGCATTTGGTGGCAAGTTATAAACATCTCCAGCTAAAACCCACAATCTGCCCAATCTTTGAGCTTTTAAGGTAATATTACCCTGCCTATCTGTTACCTCCTTTGGTTGAATAACCTTGTCGTACCTAACTTGACCAGCTAAATCACAGATAACATCTTTGGTTGCTTTTTCAACACTCTTTTTCACGGCTCCAGCAGTAATCTGAGCAACAGTTATATCAGAACTAATTTCTTCACCGTCATCTACAAATAAAAGCGATCCACTAGAAACTTCAATTTTTTGAGCTTTGCCAGAATTATTTCCTATAGGAACTATCTTGAGTATGAAATCAACTTCTGCTTGTTTAGCTTCTACGCCATGTGGAGTTCTATAACCCCTAACCTTTGCTTTTGAACTAAATTCAACTTTACCAGAAATTTTTGATCTAACAACTCCACTTTCTGCAGTTGATACACCTCCAGTATGGAAAGTTCTCATTGTCAATTGAGTTCCTGGCTCGCCAATCGATTGAGCAGCAATAATTCCAACTGCCTCACCTAAATCAACTAAATGATTATGAGCCAACGCCCATCCGTAGCACCTCCTACAAACGGATCTGTTAGCTTCACATGTTAATGGAGATCTTATTTTTACTTCACTAATAGATGCTTTCTCAATTTCGCCTGATAATGCAGGATCTATAGCAGTGTTTTGAGGAACAACAAGGTTTTCTTCAGCATCAAAAATATCTTCAGCGGTAAGCCTACCAAGAAGCCTTGCTCCAAATTTACCATCTTCAGCTTCAACAACTATTGATCGTTCTGTTCCACAATCTTCTTCTCTTACAATTACATCCTGAGCAACATCAACTAATCTTCGAGTCAAATAACCAGAATCTGCAGTTCTTAGGGCAGTATCCACCAAACCTTTTCTTGCTCCATAAGAAGAAATTACATATTCAGTAACAGTGAGTCCTTCTCTAAAATTAGTTCTTATTGGCAGGTCAATGATTTCTCCTTGAGGATTAGCCATTAATCCCCTCATACCAACAAGTTGTCTTACCTGAGACATATTACCCCTTGCTCCTGAATTAGCCATCATCCAAACGGAATTTAGTGGATCATTTTGATTAAAATTATTCTTTACAGCATCAACCAATCTTTCATTAGTTTCAGTCCAGGTATCTATAACTTTTGTGTGCCTTTCAACTTCGGTAATTTCACCAAGTCTATAGCATTCTTCTGTAGCAGATATTTGCTCTTCAGCTTGTCCTATTAAATCTTGTTTAGCTTCAGGCACTTTTAAGTCATCAACTGAGATAGATACCGCAGCTTGTGTAGCGTATTTAAATCCTAAATCCTTTAGATTATCTGCCATGGCTGCAGTTATGGCTGTTCCATGAGTTTTATAAGCCCAAGAGACTAAATTTTTTAAGGCTTTCTTATCAACTACCTTATTTTTAAATGATGGTGGCGTTTTTGCGAGAGCAGGCATTGAAACTGGATTATTCTTTTTTGAGTTTTTAGTAGTTTTACGTACTCTGGATGTTTTTTTAGGTTTAGATGAAGTCATGATTTTTAAATAAATGAAAAATAGTTTTTTAAAGATTACGTTTTAGATACAGAATCTATGATGGTGTAGTTCATAACGACTCTCCCAACAGTTGTCAGCACAAATCTACTTATTAAATTATTATCAGAGTCAAATCTGTCCCTTCTTAAATTCCAGATTTCTAATCTTGAGCCATCTTCTAGCTCTTGAGTTTTTAGTGGACTACGCATTTCATCTTCATCTTCAACTTCTCCATTAAATCTAACCCAAACCCATTCATGCAGGTTGAGTCTTTTATCTTCAAAAGCAAATATGACATCTTCCAATGAAGCAAAAGTAGTCTTATTATCTCCGAATTCTGGTTTTTGATAATTCGGTTGCAAAGCCGTCAGATAATAAGATCCTAAAACCATATCTTGTGATGGAGTCACAATTGGTTCCCCAGTAGCAGGAGACAAAATATTATTACTAGCCAACATGAGCATGCGTGCTTCAGTTTGTGCCTCTAAAGCTAAAGGAACATGAACTGCCATTTGATCTCCATCGAAGTCAGCATTGAATGCAGGACAAACTAAAGGATGAAGTTGTATTGCTCTACCTCCAACCAATTTTGGTTCAAAAGCTTGAATTCCTAAACGATGCAGTGTAGGGGCTCTATTTAAGAGAATTGGATGACCTTCGATAACTTCCTGAAGTACCTGCATAACTTCGTCATCAGCTTTTTGTATTAATTTTTTTGCAGCTTTAATATTATTCACAATATTTTGTCGTATCAATCTATGGATTACAAAAGGCTGAAAGAGCTCTATCGCCATTTCTTTTGGGAGACCACACTGATGCATTTTTAGTTTAGGACCCACAACTATTACAGATCTTCCTGAATAGTCAACACGCTTTCCAAGAAGATTCTGCCTAAATCTTCCTTGTTTTCCTTCAATTATGTCACTAAGGGACTTAAGAGCTCTATTATTTGCTCCAACAACAGTCCTACCTCTTCTTCCATTATCTATAAGGGCATCGACTGCCTCCTGAAGCATTCTTTTTTCATTTCTTACTATAATTTCAGGAGCTAAAATTTCTTGAAGCCTAGCTAATCTATTATTTCTATTTATGACTCTTCTATATAAGTCATTTAAATCTGAAGTTGCAAATCTTCCTCCATCAAGCTGAACCATAGGTCTAAGATCAGGAGGTATAACTGGTATTGCATCTAAAACCATCCATTCTGGTTTTGCATTAGTTGCAATGAAATTATCAATAACTCTTATCCTTTTTATAAGCTTTGCCCTCTTTTGCCCTTTGCTATTAGTAATTTCTTCTCTAAGCTCTTCGGCAACCTGATTTAAATCAAGGTCCTCAAGTAATTGCTTCAGTGCCTCAGCACCAATTCCCACAAAAGGTTCATTTTCTATATTTGAATCTTCCGCATAAATTTCATCTTCAATTTCCAGCCACTCATCCTCAGTGAGTAATTGCTTATATTTAAGTTCTTGATGATCACCTGGATCTAAAACGACATAACAATTGAAATAAACTATTTGTTCTACATCCCTAAGCGGAATATCCAAAAGTATTGCAACGTAACTAGGGATTCCTTTTAAATACCAAACATGGGAAACTGGCGCAGCGAGTTTTATGTAACCCATCCTATGTCTTCTGACTCTACTTTCAGTTACTTCAACCCCACATCTCTCACAAACTATGCCGCGATGTCTTACCCTTTTGTACTTTCCACAATGGCATTCCCAATCTTTAGATGGCCCAAAAATCTTTTCACAAAATAATCCATCCATTTCTGGTTTAAGTGTCCTGTAATTGATAGTTTCAGGTTTCGTAACTTCACCAACTACTTGTCCATTGGGCAATGTCCTTTGACCCCAATCCATTATTCTTTGTGGAGAAGCTATCGAAATTTTGACGTAATCAAAGTGATTTTCAGTTCTTAAGTTGCTGTTTGTCATTTTTGGAGAATTTAAATTAAAAGGTGTTAATAGAGTATTTAATCTTCCTCATATTCAGAGGTTCCAAGTGATTCGTAAGTCGGCCTTGAAGGAGTATTTCTTCTCGGATTGATATCTTGCATTAAATCTACCTCTTTTCCTTCGTCTGTATAAACCCCTACATCCAATCCTAATGATTGTAATTCCCTCATAAGAACTTTAAATGACTCAGGAGTACCAGGCCTTGGGATCGGTTTACCTTTTACGATCGCATTAAGCGCTTCATTTCTTCCTTGCATATCATCAGATTTAACTGTTAACAATTCTTGAAGAGTATAAGCGGCTCCATAAGCTTCAAGAGCCCATACTTCCATTTCTCCAAGCCTTTGTCCACCTTGCTGAGCTTTACCGCCCAAGGGTTGCTGTGTAACCAAAGAGTAAGGACCAGTAGATCTTGCATGAATTTTATCATCCACCAAATGGACTAATTTGAGGAAGTGCGAGTATCCGACCGCAACTGGCTGATCAAAGGGTTCACCTGTTCTACCATCTTTAAGTAATAACTTTCCAGGATCTTCAGGATTGTAAACCCATGCTTTACCTGGCTGTTTGGAAGCTTCCTCTAAAAATGCTTGAACAGTTTGATGTGATTTTTCAGCTCCATACATTTCATCAAATGGAACAACTTTAACCCGGCAATTTAAGTTGGAGGCTGCCCAGCCCATCAATAATTCAAAAACTTGACCTACATTCATCCTACTGGGAACTCCCAAAGGATTAAGAACTATGTCCACAGGGGTTCCATCAGGTAAATAAGGCATATCTTCTCTTGGTAGGATTCTGCTAATAATTCCTTTATTTCCATGCCTCCCTGCCATTTTGTCACCGACTTGAATTTTCCTTCTCTGGGCCACATAAACCCTAACAACCATATTGGCTCCTGGAGGTAATTCATCGCCTTGTTCTCTAGTATAAATTCGAACATCCAAAACCCTTCCCTTTTCAGTTTTAGGTACCCTGAGGGAATTATCTCTGACATCTCGAGCCTTTTCACCAAAAATAGCTCTTAACAGTTTTTCTTCAGGTGGTTGGTCTGATTCACCTTTTGGAGTCACTTTGCCTACAAGAATATCTCCACTCTCAACGAAAGCACCAATCCTAATAATTCCCATCTCATCAAGATTATTCAAGCTTTCTTCCGAGATATTAGGAATCTCTCTTGTGATTTCTTCAGGGCCTAGCTTGGTTTGTCTTGCTTCAATTTCATATTTTTCGATATGTACTGAGGTATATAAATCATCAGTTACCATCCTCTCGCTCACAAGTATGGCGTCTTCATAGTTGTATCCCTCCCATGGCATGTAAGCAATTAACACATTTTGGCCAAGGGCTATTTCGCCTCCTTCGCATGCGGAGCCATCTGCTAAAACCTGTCCAGATATAACTTTATCTCCAATTTTCACTATAGGTCTTTGGTTGAGGCAGGTATCTTGATTTGATCTTTGATATTTCTGAAGATAATGAAAATGTTCATCACCATGCTCATCTTTAACGACAATCTCATTAGCATCTACATAAGTTACAGTCCCATTAACTTTTGTGATGGGAACCATTCCAGAATCTCTAGCAACTTGAGATTCTAAACCTGTACCAACTAAAGGACGTTCTGGCCTTAGCAACGGAACGGCTTGGCGTTGCATATTTGATCCCATGAGAGCTCTATTAGCATCATCATGTTCCAAGAAAGGAATAAGTGAGGTAGCAACTGAAATAACCTGCACCGGAGAAAGCTGAACGTAATCAACTTGATGAGGAGGGACTTTTTCAAAATCCTGTCTATATCTTACAGGTATTAGATTTGCGATTATATTGCCTTCCTTGTCAGTCGCGACGTCGCCTGGAGCCACCCTACACTCATCTTCTAAATCAGCAGAAAGATAAACCGGATTACCTTTTTTATTAACTTTACCGTTATTTACTTCCCAAAAAGGTGTTTCTATAAAACCATATTCATTAACTCTTGCGTGGGTAGCTAAAGAATTTATAAGTCCTGCATTTGGACCTTCAGGAGTCTCGATAGGACATAATCTTCCATAATGAGAGGGGTGAATATCTCTTACAGCAAAGCCTGCTCTTTCTCGAGTTAACCCCCCTGGACCTAATGCTGATATTCTTCTCTTATGTGTTAATTCAGCAAGAGGATTAGTTTGATCCATGAACTGACTTAATTGACTGGAGCCAAAAAATTCCTTTATGGCAGCAACCAAAGGTTTGGGATTGACTAGTTGAGCGGGAGTTAAAGAATCTGTTTCTCCTACAGTCATTCTTTCTTTAATAATTCTTTCTAAACGATTAAGTCCAACCCGAACTTGATTTTGAAGAAGTTCTCCTACAGATCTAACCCTTCGATTACCAAGATGGTCGATATCATCCAAACTAACGCCTCCAATATCCAATTCAAGATTAATTAAATAATCAATGGTAGAAAGAACATCTTCATGAGTAAGTGTTCTCACATCGTCTGGGACGGTAAGTCTCAATTTTTTATTTATTTTATATCTACCAACTCGGCCTAAATCATATCTTTTGGGATCAAAGAATCTACTGTGTAATAGCTGTTGTCCGCCAGAAACGGAGGGTGGTTCACCAGGACGTAGCTTCTTGTATAGCTCAAGTAATGCCTGATCTTCTGAATTAATACCCTCGTCATTAGCTGACTCAATTGAGCTTTGATAAAACTCGGGATGCCTAAGTTTATCCACCACATCATTATCTGAAAGACCCATCGCCCTCATAAGAACATGAGCATTAATTTTTCTAGTTTTATCAACTCTCACATAAAGTAAATTATTTTTGTCAGTCTCGAATTTTAACCATGCTCCTCTGTTAGGGATAACGCTAGCATTGTAAGTTCTTCGACCATTTTTATCTAGTTCATCTTTGAAATATACTCCAGGGCTTCGAACAATTTGATTAACAATAACTCTTTCTGCTCCATTAATAATGAAAGTTCCTCTTTCAGTCATTAACGGTAGTTCGCCAATAAATACTTCTTGTTCTTTAATTTCCCCAGTCTCTTTATTAATTAACCTACAAATTACATACATCTGGGATGCAAATGTAGCATCTCTTCTTTTGGCTTCCTCAACATCATGTCTAGGTCTTTTTAATCTGTACTCTTCACCGATGAAGTGTAATTCTAATTTACCTGTGTAATCGGAAATGGGGGAAAAATTTTGTAATTCTTCTATTAAACCCTTTTCCAAAAACCATTTAAAGCTTGCTCTTTGTACTTCAACTAAATCTGGTAGATAAGTAGCTGTTTTTGCTACCTGTAAAGCGCTACTGCTCATCCAAGAAAACCTGCGATTTTGTGGGATTTACTATTTACTTTTAATTTACTCAATAATTTAGTCTTTTAACTTTTCAAGTAAAATGAGATCAACAAATAAATCTCGATTTCAACAAAAAAAACAATCAGATAAAAAGAATTAAATTTTGTTTAATGCTGATAAATGATAACTGTGTTTGTTTAAAGTCAAAAAATTAAGAAAAATTTCCAGTAATTCCTAATCCTAACAGCTTCTACGTCTACTTAACAAGTCAAATTTAAACAAATCTTCAGCATTCTTATATGACTCTCTAGCAATTGTAGTTAATTCAGTAGATCTTAAATCCGCCATAAAATTGGCAACATTTTCAACAAACGCAGGTTCATTTCTTTTACCCCTATGCGGGACAGGAGCTAAAAATGGTGAATCAGTTTCAATTAAGTATTTATCATTTGGGACTATTTTGGCACACTCATGAATTTCATATGCTTTTGGGAATGTGACTATACCACTAAAACTGATGTAAAATCCAAAATCCAAGAAATGCTTCATTTCTTTTGGTGTTCCTGTCCAACAATGAAGTACACCATCAGGACATTTTCCTTTTTTAGAGAGATCGCTACATATTTGAATCATTTCATTTGCAGCATCTCTGCAATGGATAATTACAGGTAATTGAAGTTCATAAGCTAATTCCATTTGCGGAATAAGTGCTTCAATCTGCTGAGTTTTATTTTCATTTTTAAAAAAATCCAACCCTAATTCCCCAATGGCTACAACTCGTCTATCTTCTAGAGCTGATTTTCTTAGAAGAGATTTTGAACTTTGTTCCCATTTTTTTGCTTCTAACGGATGCAAACCAACTGAATAGTAAATTTCATTAAATTCATGGGATATTTTTTTCAACTTTGGAATTTCTGTTAATTCACAACAAGCATGAACTAATTTTTTTACACCTCTTGAACGCAATCTTAAAACAACATCTTCAAGATCGTTCTCAAAACTTTCAAATATTAAATGACAGTGCGAGTCTATGAGTTCTATATCGCTCATAATTATGATCTGTCTTTTTACTTAGTGGTAAGAGTAGTTTTTACAAAATTATTGATTTTCGATTTTTTATTAGCACCGTTGTTCTTGTGAAGAACATTTTTTTTAACTGCTTTATCAATTAAGCTAAAAGCTTTATTAAGACTTGTTTTCACTAAATTTTTATTATCCTCGTTAGGGTTTTTTTTATATTTTTCGCAGTTCTCTAATGTTTTTTTTGTTAAAGTCCTAACGGTAGATTTATATGACTTATTTATCAAACGATTTCTTTCGGCAATTTGTATTCTCTTTTTTGCTGATTTGTTATTGGCCACAGAGGGTGCATAAATAGAAGAATCTTATCATAACAAATAGATTGACTACTAATCAATCATATATAATTTAGAAGATATTAAATTGGGTTTTGAGCCTCTCTATTTGAAAAAATTAAGCAAATGAAGATCATAAATAATAAAAAAGAAGCTATTGAAGAATTAAAAAGAATTTCTACTCGAACAAATTCAGAAAACAATAATAAAATAAATAGAATTGTTGAAGAAATTATTCAAGAGGTGAAAATTTCTGGAGATATAGCGGTAGAAAAATATACAAAAAAATTTGATGGTTTCGACCCTAACCCTATGCAAGTGAGTGCGGATCAAATAAAAAATGCATGGGATGAAATCGATAACAATTTGAAGCACTCACTTGTGGTAGCTCATGAAAGAATTCAAAAATTCCATGAAAAAGAAATTCCTCAGTCTTTTACTATAAAAGGTGAATATGGTGATATCGTCCAAAGAAGATGGAGGCCAGTTAAAAATGCAGGTATTTATATTCCTGGAGGTAGAGCTGCTTATCCAAGTACAGTATTGATGAATGCTATACCTGCAAAAGTAGCAGGAGTAGAAGAAATTATAATGGTATCTCCTGGGAATAAAGAAGGGGAAATAAACAAAACTGTTTTAGCTGCAGCTCACTTATCAGGGATCAATAAAGTATTTAGAATTGGAGGAGCTCAAGCAATTGGTGCTTTAGCATTTGGTACAAATCAAATCAATAAAGTCGATGTTATTTCAGGTCCAGGGAATATATATGTTACAACTGCGAAAAAACTCATTTATGGCTCTACTGGGATTGATTCTTTAG
Organism: Prochlorococcus sp. AG-355-N16; assembly: GCA_003278545.1. Lineage (GTDB taxonomy): Bacteria > Cyanobacteriota > Cyanobacteriia > PCC-6307 > Cyanobiaceae > Prochlorococcus_A. Next base: position 13,129 of record QCEF01000013.1, on the reverse strand, counting down.
CTGGTCCAAGTGAAATATTAATCATTGCAGATGAAACAGCTCAGAGCACTCATATAGCATCTGATCTACTAGCGCAAGCAGAACATGATCCTTTAGCTTCATCAATACTTTTAACTACATCAAAGAACCAGGCAAAAGAAGTTTTGGAAGAACTTTATAAAAAAATAGATGATCATCCAAGAAAAGAAATATGCATGCAATCAATAAAAAATTGGGGTTTAATTGTGATTTGCGAGAATTACGAATCATGTGTTGAACTAAGCAATAACTTTGCCCCCGAACACCTAGAAATCCTTACCATTGATTCAAAAAAAATTCTTGCAAGTATAGAGAATGCAGGAGCGATATTTTTAGGAAAATGGACACCAGAAGCTGTTGGAGATTATCTTGCTGGACCAAATCATACTTTACCTACGTCAGGAAATTCTAGATTTAGCGGTTCTTTAGGGGTTGAAACTTTTATGAAAAATACTTCAATAATAGAATTTAATGAAGAAAGTTTAAAAGTTAATAGCCTTGACATTATTAATCTTGCTAAAAGTGAAGGCTTACATAGCCACGCTAACTCTGTAGAAATAAGATTTGAAGATTAGCTAGCTCTTGAGGGTGAGTAAACAATCGGAATGTTATCTTCAATTTTACCAACTAATACTTTGTCTGTAAGATCAACGAATAATCCATTTTCTAATACTCCTGGAATATTATTAATCTTCATTTCAATGTCTTTTGGATTCTTAATACCATCATTAAATAATACATCTAGGATGAGGTTACCTTGGTCAGTAACAACTGGGCCAGCTTTTTTGATAGCCATTCTTAAAGAAGAACTGCCATTCATTTCTGAAATGACTTCCTGAACTTGCTTCCAAGCATTTGGAAGAACTTCTACAGGTAAAGGAAAAGATTGATTTAGATTTTGTACGAGTTTAGTTTCATCAACAACAATCAACAACTGATTAGCTTTAGATGCCACTAACTTTTCTCTAACATGGCATGCTCCTCCTCCTTTTATTAATTGAAATCTTGGATCAACTTCATCTGCTCCATCAATAGCTAGATCAATCTGAGATACAGAAGCTAGATCAATAAGTGGGATGTCCAGTTCAAGCGCTAAAACTTCTGATTGAAAAGAAGTTGCAACACCTCTTATATTTTGGAGTTTCCCAGAACGCATTTCATCCGCAAGGCTTTTTATCATTAACGCAGCTGTAGATCCAGAACCTAATCCAAGAATCATGTCACTTTTTACTTCCTTTATTGCTGCATCAGCAACTACTTGTTTCATTTGAGTTTGTGAATCCAAAATCTTTTTCTCTAATTGTTATAGATTATTAAATTTCAATGGGTGCTTTATGTCAAACCTGGCAGAGGTTCTGGTTTGATATTTATCTGTATCTCTTTATTATTTCTCAAAATGTTTAAAAGAAATACTTTTCCTATCTGAGCTTTTTCTACTTCATCTAGTAAAGTTTTAGGCTCTTTTATAGAGATATTTTCGGCTGCTATTACTAAATCCCCTCTTCTTAAACCAGCCTTTTCAGCGGGGCTATTAGGTATTACCGATTGAATTAGAGCTCCATTTCTTTCAGGTAATTGAACTAACGAATTGGGATCTCGATTATGTTCTTTAGCAATTCTAGGATTTAAAGAAATTAATTGTACCCCTAAGTATGGATGAATAACTTCCCCATTTTTAAATAGCTGATCAGAAACACTTTTAGCTAGATTGATGGGAATTGCAAAACCTAAACCAGCTCCAGGGCCGCTTCTTACTAATGTATTTATTCCAATTACCTCACCATTAGAATTTATGAGTGGCCCTCCAGAATTTCCTGGGTTTATTGCCGCATCAGTCTGAATAAGATCTAGCCTTTTATCTGAAAATCCTAAACTATTAATATCTCTATGCAGGCTGCTTACAATCCCTAAGGTAACTGTTTTCTCAAGACCATAGGGAGTACCAAGTGCTATTGCCCAATCTCCAACTTCAAGATCTTCAGAATTTCCAAGTGGAGCAAACCCAGAATAAGCATCTGCATCAATTTTTACTAAAGCAAGATCAGTTACTGTATCCGTGCCCAAAACTTCACCATCACAAATAGATCCATCTGCCAAAGTAACTGAAACATCATCGACTCTTTCTACGACATGAGCGTTTGTTAGAACCAAACCATTCTCATTAATGATAACCCCAGAACCTTGCCCTCTCTCCCTTTCAGGAGTAATACCTTGCTCGCCAAGTAAATCCCTTAATAAAGGGTCAATTAAAGTAGGATCAAATTTTTGCCTCTCTACCAAGCGCTCAGTATCAATTTTTACAACTGCAGGGCCAATATTTTTAACTGCGGACGATACGAAATTATGATCTTCAAAAGAAGGTAAAGCTAAAACTTCAGCATCTTGAAAGAAATTGAGTATGCAAAAACAAATAATAATGAATATTTGGATTAAATTATTAAATTTAATCTTGAGGTACTTCATTTCATTAATAGTTTTTGAGTTTATAAAATAAATCTAATTGAAGAAAGAGATTATTGTTGTTTTTTTGTTTACATCCATAAAATGCAAATTTTTAAATTTTTCTATAGAAAAAACTTCTTAATATGTGAAAATAAATTTTAAGTAAATTTATAAATAAATTTGAATAAAGAAAACAAAAGTAAACTAGAAGCTTTATTAGAAAAAGCTGCTAATGAGCGGGATTTAGAAATCTGCGGTTTAAATATACAAACTAATCAAAATCCTATTGTTATTGAAATAATTATAAGAAAAACTAATGGGGATGACATTTCCTTAGATGATTGTGCGCTATTTAATACCCCAGCATCTGACGAAATAGAAAAATCAAATCTTTTAAATTGTTCATATGTGTTAGAAATTAGTAGTCAAGGGGTCAGTGATGAATTAACCTCAGAAAGAGACTTCACAACTTTTAAGGGTTTTCCAGTTAATGTTGAGTTAAACCAGAAGAATTCAAAAATAAAATTCTTGGATGGTTTACTTTATGAAAAGTCTAATGATTATTTAGCCATTAACATTAAAGGTAGAATAAAGAAAATCCCTTTCGATGAAGTATTAAAAATTAGTCTTTGTACCTTAAAAGATTAATTATTTTTAACCATTATTCAATTTTCCCATCATAGATGGCATTAGTTATTCTCCCAGGTTTAAACAATCTTATTGAAGACATTAGTGAGGAAAAAAAGTTACCTCCTAATGTAGTTGAAGCAGCCTTACGCGAAGCTTTGTTAAAGGGATACGAAAAATATAGAAGAACTTTTTACATTGGAGTTAACGAAGATCCATTTGATGAAGAATACTTTAGCAATTTTGATGTTGGACTAGATTTAGATGAAGAAGGTTATAGGATCTTATCAAGTAAAATAATTGTAGAAGAAGTTGAAAGTGAAGATCATCAAATATCCTTAGTAGAAGTTAAACAAGTAGCTGATGATGCTCAAATAGGTGACACAGTTGTATTAGACGTTACACCAGAAAAAGAAGATTTTGGACGAATGGCGGCTTCAACGACAAAGCAAGTTTTAGCTCAAAAATTAAGAGATCAACAAAGAAAAATGATCCAAGAAGAATTTGCAGATTTGGAAGATCCCGTTTTAACTGCAAGAGTCATAAGATTTGAAAGACAATCAGTAATAATGGGAGTTAGTTCAGGTATTGGTAGACCTGAAGTAGAGGCCGAACTTCCTAAAAGAGATCAATTACCAAATGATAATTATAGAGCTAATGCAACTTTCAAAGTATTCTTGAAAGAAGTTAGCGAAATAGCCAGAAAAGGTCCACAACTTTTTGTAAGTAGAGCAAATGCTGGATTAGTTGTTTATTTATTTGAAAATGAAGTACCGGAAATTCAAGAAGGTACAGTAAAAATTGTTGCTGTTTCAAGAGAAGCGAATCCTCCCTCCAGAGCTGTTGGGCCAAGAACAAAAGTAGCTGTTGATAGCGTTGAACAAGAAGTAGACGCAGTAGGTGCGTGTATTGGAGCGAGAGGGGCAAGAATCCAACAAGTTGTAAATGAATTAAGAGGAGAAAAAATTGATGTTATTAAATGGTCATCTGACCCAATACAGTATATTTTAAACTCTTTAAGTCCAGCAAAAGTCGATCTCGTGAGACTTGTTGACCCAGAAGGTCAACACGCGCATGTACTAGTTCCTCCCGATCAATTAAGTCTCGCAATAGGTAGAGAAGGACAAAATGTAAGACTTGCGGCAAGATTAACTGGTTGGAAAATTGATGTTAAAAACTCACATGAATACGATCAGGAAGCAGAAGATGCTGCAGTCTCTGAATTAATCATTCAAAGGGAAGATGAAGAGAATCTCCAACGAGAAGCTGAGCTTAGATTAGAAGCAGAACAAGCTGAGCGTGCTGCGGAAGATGCAAGATTAAGAGAGCTTTATCCCCTTCCTGAAGATGATGATGAATATGGACAAGAAATATATGAAGAAGAGAACTTCTCAGATAGCGATCAATTAGAGACTGTTCCAGATGGTGAAATATCCGCCAAAGAGGAGAGAAAACGGTGATACGACAAACCCCTATTTTGCGTGTATGCATTTCATGTAGAAAAACATATGAAAGGAAACATCTTATAAAGATTACTAAAGATTACAAACAAGGTATTATGTTCCAAAACGGTATGGGGCGATCAGCCTACATTTGCAAGTCAAAAAAATGTTACTTAGATTCCAAAATCAAAAAAAAGCTTCAAAAAGCTTTAAAAACATCTTTAGAACCTGAATTTATTGATATTTTTGAAAAAGAAATTACAAGCTACAATGACTATCCCAAAAAGGGAATATAATTAAATTAAATCCTCTTTAATTTCCAAAAGAGTACAAATCAGATTAAATGACTATCAGCGATAAAATCAGAATTTATGAACTTTCCAGAGACTTAAATCTGGAAAATAAAGATATATTGGATGCCGCTCAAAAACTTTCAATTTCGGTAAAAAGCCACAGCAGTTCAATAAGTGCAGAAGAAGCAAAAAAAATAAAAAATCTTATTTATAAAAAAAATTCAGATAAAAAAATTCTCTCTATTAAGAAGCCTTCAATTAAAAAAGATAATTATAAACAAAACAAAGAAAATGAATCTTCAGTTATCTCTTCTATGAAAGGGACACCGCTTAAAGAAAATTCAAACAAAAAGCCATTGTTGATTAAACCTCTTAATAAACCTGAGAGTCAAAAAATAATTTCAAATAAACCTACAAATCTCAATAAACCCACAATTACCAACAGTTCAAAATCTCAAGCAAATCTTACAAACCAAAATATAAATAGTAAAACTTCACAAAATCTGAACCTTGATAAAAAAACTTTCGAAAATAACACAACCCCACCTATCAAAAGTCAGGCAAAACCACCTATTCAGTTAATTGCAAAGCCTAAAAATATAAACAATAATATTAAATCTAATGAATCTTCCCAGAACATCTCAAGTGCAGGGGATAAAAGACGACTATCAAATAAACCTGATCAAAATACGAACAAACCTCAAACAAAAAATTTTATTAATAGAATCAAAACCCCTGAACTAGTAGGAGCTCCAATAAGAAGAGATGATCCAAAAATAAATCCTAATAAGCAAAATAATAATAATAATAAGCAAAACATTTCTTTTAAACAAACTCTTCCCAACAGATCTGGCACGCCTAATAGACCTGGCATGCCCAATAGGCCTGGGTTAAGAAACAAACCATCAGATCAAGGCAGACCTGGATCTTTTAATAGACAAGCCAATTCAAGTAGGTCTGGTCCTCCCAACAGACCTGGCATGCCCAATAGGCCTGGTTTAAGAAACAAATCATCAGATCAAGGCAGGCCTGGATCTTTCAATAGACAAGCCAACACAAGTAGGTCTGGTCCATCCAACAGGCCTGGCATGCCCAATAGATCTGGCTCCAAATTTAATGGTCAAAAGACACCTGGAATTAGAAAGCCAGTATCACCTAATGAACTCTTGCAACTTCAAAAAACCAACAAATCTGATGGTGATAAAAAAGTTTTAAAGAATAACGAAAAACAAAATATTGAGACAACGAAACAGAGGGCAAAAGCTCCAAATCCAAATGCCCGGCCAAATACTGCCCCTAATTCAAAAAAACCACCCCATAGAACATTTTCTAATAGTTCAAAGAAACCTGGAAAGACAGACTGGGACGATAGCGCAAAACTTGAAGCATTAAGAAGTAAAAATCCTCAAAAACAAAGGCAGAAAGTTCATATTATTGGTGAAAATGATGATTCATTAACATCTGAAACCAGTGGATATTCAGGCGAGAAAATTTCAATTTTATCAGCAAGTCTGGCGCGTCCTAAGAAAGAAAAGTCTGAAGAAACTAAATCTCAAAAATCTATCAAACAATTTAAAAAGAAGAAAAAAGAAACCACAAGACAAAGGCAGAAAAGGAGAGCAATGGAATTAAAGGCCGCCAAAGAGGCCAAACAAGTAAGACCTGAAATGATAATAGTTCCTGAAGATAATTTAACTGTTCAAGAATTAGCAGATAAATTAAGCCTTGAAAGTTCTGAAATAATAAAATCTCTTTTCTTCAAAGGCATAACGGCAACTGTTACTCAATCACTTGACTTAGCAACTATCGAAACAGTAGCAGAAGAATTTGGGGTGCCTGTTTTACAAGATGATATCCAAGAAGCTGCTGAGAAAACAGTTGATATGATTGAATCTGATGATATTGATAATCTAATAAGAAGACCGCCTGTTATTACAGTTATGGGTCATGTAGATCATGGCAAAACAAGTCTTTTAGATTCCATTAGAGAATCAAGAGTAGCTTCGGGGGAAGCAGGGGGCATCACTCAACACATAGGAGCCTATCAAGTTGAATTTGAACATGAATCTCAAAAGAAAAAATTAACTTTTCTTGATACCCCTGGTCATGAAGCCTTTACTGCAATGAGAGCAAGGGGTACAAAGGTTACAGATGTAGCAGTTCTTGTAGTTGCTGCAGATGATGGTTGCAGACCTCAAACACTTGAAGCCATCAGTCATGCAAGGGCAGCAAAGGTACCAATAGTTGTTGCAATAAATAAAATTGACAAAGAAGGGGCTTCTCCAGACAGAGTAAAGCAGGAACTATCAGAAAAAGATTTAATTGCTGAAGATTGGGGAGGCGATACAGTGATGGTTCCAGTAAGTGCTATCAAAAAACAAAACATTGATAAATTACTCGAAATGATCTTATTGGTTTCAGAGGTAGAAGATCTACAAGCTAACCCTGAAAGATTTGCAAAAGGTACTGTTATTGAAGCCCACCTAGACAAAGCAAAAGGACCTGTGGCTACTTTGTTAGTACAAAATGGAACCTTGAAATCTGGAGATGTTTTAGCTGCGGGTTCAGTCCTTGGAAAAATTAGAGCAATGGTTGATGAACATGGTACTAGAATCAAAGAAGCAGGGCCATCATTCCCAGTTGAAGCGCTGGGATTCAGTGAGGTTCCCACTGCAGGGGATGAATTCGAAGTCTACCCTGACGAGAAAACTGCTCGATCCATTGTCGGAGAAAGGGCAACAGATGCTAGAGCCACAAAATTAGCTCAACAAATGGCCTCTAGAAGAGTCAGCTTATCATCCTTATCAACTCAAGCAAATGATGGAGAACTTAAAGAATTAAACTTAATTCTTAAGGCTGATGTTCAAGGTAGTGTTGAAGCGATATTAGGATCACTAGAACAATTACCAAAAAATGAAGTTCAAGTCAGAGTCCTACTTTCTGCGCCCGGAGAAATAACTGAGACAGATATCGATCTTGCTGCTGCATCGGGGTCAGTAATCATTGGGTTTAACACCTCATTGGCTTCTGGTGCGAAGAGAGCAGCTGACGCTAATGACGTTGATATAAGAGAATATGAAGTAATTTATAAACTCTTAGAAGATATTCAGTTGGCCATGGAAGGGCTACTTGAACCCGATCTTGTCGAAGAATCATTAGGGCAAGCTGAAGTTAGAGCAACTTTCGCAGTTGGTAAAGGAGCTATTGCAGGCTGCTATATACAAACTGGCAAATTACAAAGGAATTGTTCTCTGAGAGTTATTAGATCAGAGAAAGTAATATTTGAGGGTAATTTAGACTCTCTAAAAAGAGCTAAAGATGATGTAAAAGAAGTAAATACAGGATTTGAATGTGGAGTTGGCTGCGATAAATTCTCTTCATGGATCGAAGGAGATGTAATCAAAGCATTCAAGTTTGTCACCCAAAAAAGGACCTTATCACAATAATTAAACCTCTAGCTTATTAATCTTTATTTCTGTCAAAGATTAATAAAGTAGGAAATATTACACAAGCACCAAACTGTATGAGAAGGTTATTTAGCTGTAATTCATTTCCACTTGCAATTTTGGAAAGCATTATTAAAAGTCCCAAAAATGCAGAACCGCTAAAAGCTACCCACAATATTCTTCTTAATCCCTTGAAAGGAGCTTGGGATTCCTTTAATAATTTCTTTTTCAATTCAGGATCTATTTTTGACATAAATTCTTTCAATTATAAAATTAAGTCTATATGAAAAATTCAATATTTAATTTTGCCGGTATAGCTCAGGGGTAGAGCAACTGTCTCGTAAACAGTAAGTCATTGGTTCAATTCCAATTATCGGCACTTACAAAGCCAATTAAAATGATCAATAAAATTTTAAAATATAGATATTTTTTTAAATTATTTGTTTTTATTCCTCTTATATTTTATTTTGGCAAAAGAAGTTATATTGCGTTTGATGAAGGTTTTTATGCACTACAAGCTAGATGGATATTAGAGAAGGGTAACTGGACAATTCCACTTTGGTGGGATGAATATGTTTTAGATAGAACAATAGGATTACAGTTTTTAATAGCAAAGTCACAAGACTTATTTGGAAGAAATATTTTTGCTGCATATCTACCAACAACTGTTGCTTCAATATTGATGCTATTTACAACTTATAAATTACATGAAGAATTATTTAATAAAAAATATGCAATTATATCTCCACTAATCCTTGCTACTACGTATCTGTGGTTTGACTACTCACACTTAGCCACTCAAGATATTATTTATTCATGTTTAGTAACTATTGGAATATTAGCTTTAGTCAAAATAAAAAGTAAAAATAACAAATACTATATTTTGCTTTTTGGAATTTGGATTGGTTTAGCTTTTATGATGAAAACTTTTTTAGTTTTTGTACCGTTATTATCACTCCTACCATATATTTTTTTAAAAAAAAATTTTTTATTCATAAAATTTTTTTGGTTAGGAATACTAATTGGATTTATTCCTTTTTTAATCTGGACTTTTTCTCTCAACCCTTATTTGGACAAAAATATTATTTTTTACTTAGTTGAAAAGTTTAACTTTCTATCAAGTAAAAATACTTTTACAAATCCTATATATTATTATTTCTGGAATGTACCAGTAACATTTCTGCCATGGAGTTTTTTCGCAATTATTGGCACAACATACAATATTTTTCAAAATAAAGAGAATAAATATATACTCGCTTTTTTCCCATTAATTTTAATAGCGACCCTTAGCATTTTCTCTACAAAAACACCCTACTATACTCTACAAATTTCATCTATTTTTTCATTAAATACTTTTGTAGGAATAAAGTATTTATTCAATTCTTATAAATACAGTCGATTTTTTATATTTATGACTTCAAAAATAATTCCATTATTTATATTTGCTCTAACTTTCACATATTATTTTTTCTTTAAAGATTCACTTAACTTTAATACCAGGGAAAATACGTTTATTATTCTTGGATTATTATCTTTCAGCTTATCTTGGTCATTAATAAAACATGAAAATTCGTTCAAAGAAATATTAATAACTCTAATAATTGGGCCTTACTTGTTCACTTCATTTATTTTACAATCAGGTTTATTCACTGATAGATCTAGAGAATTAAGAGAGAAAATGGAATATGTTTCATCCCTTGATTTAGTAAAAAATCAAACGATCATGGTTGATAAAAAAGGAATCAACAATTCTCGATCGCAATCAAAAATCATAAGGATTTCTTTATCAACTCCTAAATTAGGTGGGGGATTAGAAAATATTAATCAGTTAAAAAAATCTGAATTAGCATGGACAACTGACCTTAAAACAATAAAACATAATGATGATTCTTTTGAAGTGATATACGAAAATGATGTTTTAAATCCATGGAAATTAATATTAAAAAAGTAAATAATCAATATATAATGAACTTTCGTTTGTAATCTTTAATAATGAGATCTTTTAATAGTTGGAATTTAACTAATAAAGAACTTCATCAATTATTCAAAGACAATAACGAATTTATTTCTATTAAAGTCCGTGGTAATACATGGGAGCCAATCACTAGATGGCTGAGATTAGATTCAAGAATTTTTAGAGAAACTACTAGCAAAGCAAGAATAACTTTATGCGATATCGAATCTCTAGCCGAAATTTATAACTACAGATCAATTAGATGGAAAGCAAAAAAACTAACTCCTATGTCCACTAAAATAATTCCACAATCTATTAAAAATATTTTTCGGAAGATACCAATCATAAAACAACTCGCTTATGAACTCGAAATAGTTTTTTATAAATATAGTGAAAATATTTCTGAACATTTAATATCAATAGTAATTCCTGCAAGAAATGAAGCTGGTAATAAAGAACTTTTAATTAATGCTTTAAATAAATTCAAAAATATACCCAATAAATTAGAAATTATATTTGTAGAAGGTAATAGCAATGATAATACATATGAGATTTTGAAAGAATTAAAAGAAAATTTCTCAAATTTCTTCAATATCTCTCTTTTAAAACAAACTTCTAAAGGGAAGAAAAATGCAGTCGTGGAAGGGTTTAATATTTCTTCAGGTGAAACCCTTGCCATAATTGATAGTGATTTTACTGTAGATATTGATGACAGTATTGCAGCAATTATGGAATCAACCAAAAATAAAAATATCCTAATTAATTGCGCCCGCACAACTTTTCCAATGGAAAAAGATGCGATGAGATGGGCAAATTATATAGGAAATAGGCTCTTCGCAATTTTTCTATCAATTCTCATAAATAAGCCTGTATCAGATTCACTCTGTGGAACAAAAGTTTTTTCAAGAAAATTCTTTAAACTTATGAAACAAAATGGAAGTTGGGATTCCAAATCTGACCCATTTGGAGACTTTACAATAATATTTGAAGCTGCGAACAACAACATAAAAATATTAAATTATCCTGTTAGATATTACGCTAGAAAATCTGGAACACCAAATATATCTAGATGGGTTGATGGATTAAAACTTCTTAAAGTATGCTGGATCTATATGATTTCTGATATCTGAATTAAGTAAAATTTTCGCGAGTATTTTCTTAGGATTTTTAATTTCTCCAAATAAGTAATAAAGTAGTTAGATTCTTAAAGTAAATAAATTCATTAAATTTCATGACATGAATTTTAATTTGAAATTTGAAAAATTAAATAAAAAAAATTACCAAAGAAAGCAGTATGGGAAAATACTAACTGTAAGACTGCCGTGTAATCCAATATTTCCAATAGGACCTATTTATTTAGCAGACCATATTCATAAATGTTTTCCATGTTTAGAGCAGCAATTCATTGATCTAGCAATAATTCCATCTACTAAAGTTTCCAAATATTTAGCGAGAAAAATTGATCAATTTAGACCACACCTTATCATTTTTTCTTGGAGAGATATACAAATTTATGCACCTGTTGATGGTAGAAGTGGAAATCCCCTACAAAACTCTTTTGAAGTTTTCTACTCGAAAAATATACTTAAAAAAATAAGAGGTTCATGGGGAGGATTAAAATTAATTGCATCTCATTATGGAGAAATATATAAAAATACTTCTTTAGTGAAGATGGGACTAAAAAGAGCACAAAAATACAATAAAAATGTAAAAGTAATTTTAGGAGGTGGAGCTGTTAGTGTCTTCTATGAACAATTGGGAAATCTACTCCCTAAAGGAACTGTTATTTCAGTTGGAGAGGGAGAAAATCTCATAGAAAAAATCATTAGAGGAGATTCAATAGAGGAAGAAAGATGTTACATTGCTGGACAAAAACCTCGCAACAAATTAATACATGAACAACCTTCAGGAACTATTAAAACTGCCTGCAACTATAAATATATTAAATCAATATGGCCTGAATTCGATTGGTATATAGAAGGTGGCGATTATTACGTAGGGGTACAAACAAAAAGAGGTTGTCCTCATAATTGTTGTTTCTGTGTATACACAGTTGTTGAGGGAAAGCAAGTTCGCGTTAATCCTGTTAAGGAAGTAATCAAAGAAATGAAGCAATTATATGATCTTGGAGTAAGAGGATTTTGGTTTACAGATGCACAGTTTATTCCAGCTAAAAAACATATTGAAGATGCAAAAACACTTTTGCGAGCAATTAAGGACCAAGGCTGGGACGATATAAATTGGGCTGCATACATTAGAGCAGATAATATTGATGCTGAGCTCGCTCAGCTTATGGTTGATACAGGTATGAGCTATTTTGAAATAGGTATCACCTCGGGATCTCAAGAACTTGTTAGAAAAATGAGATTAGCGTATGACCTTAAAACTGTATTAAATAATTGCAGAATGCTAGTCAAATCAGGTTTCAAGAATCATGTTTCAGTCAATTATTCATTTAATGTTTTTGATGAAACGCCCAGCACTATAAGACAAACAATTGCTTACCATAGAGAATTAGAAAATATCTTTGGTAAAGGCTTAGTTGATCCAGCTATATTCTTTATAGGTTTGCAACCTCACACTCTTCTTGAGAAGTACGCCTTGGAACATAAAATTCTGAAGCCAAATTATAATCCAATGAGCATGATGCCCTGGACAGCTAGAAAACTTCTTTGGAATCCAGGCAAACTAGGGGAAAAACTTGGCCAGGTTTGCTTAGAAGCTTTTGATAATCCAGAAGACGAATTTGGCAAAACAGTTATCGACATTCTTGAGAGAGAATATGGAAAGTCCTCCTTAAAAGATTCCCTAAAAGTCCGTCCTTTATCAGAAAGGAAGTTAGCTCATTCTAATTAATAATTGCAATCGTTATTAATCCTCTTTCTCAATTGAACTAGAAATTCCTTT
>QCEF01000012.1 GCA_003278545.1 Prochlorococcus sp. AG-355-N16 | reverse complement strand
TCAAAAAGAGAATTAGGTGAATATATAATTTATGTTGATTTAGAAATTAATGATCAAAATAACATTAAAAATTTTCTTGATTTAAAAAATAAGTTAAATCCACTTTGCAAGAATTTTGTAGACTTTGGAAATTATTTTTCTGAAAATGTTGAACTAGATTAATTTACCCTCTACACTTATAAACTCCAAACTCCATTAGACCTTTTCTAAATGCCCAATTCATGAGAAGTATTGTTGGAATCTCTCTAATCGACTTGACTATCGCAAATGGGCCAAGTGACAAAATTACAAAGGGTCTTCTAATGCCTTCAATAATGGAGTCGTACCATGAGGGATTTGTGTAGTAATTCCAATTTTCAGAAATAACTCTTCCTGAACTATTTTCGTTAGTTATAAGAATGTCACTAAATTCGTTAATGCTAATAAAATTAGGATGTACCCATTGTTCAAGTAATTGTTTGAGAACTAACTTTTCAAAAAATGATGGGGGGTATGCCCCGAGGTCTCTTGAGTTCCAATCAGCCAACGCGAAAACCCCTCCAGGTCTTAGAGTTCTCAGCATTTCATCTGCAAACCTAGTTTTATCATTCATGTGTGCACCAGCCTCAACACTCCAGACAGCATCAAATGATCCATCTTCAAATTTTAAATCCAAAGCATCCATAACTTGGAAGTTGCAATTTAGCCCACCAGGAGTAAGTTCTCTTGCTCTTTTAACTTGAGCCTGACTAATTGTAATGCCAGTGACATTAAACCCATAGTATTCTGCAAGGATCCTAGAACTCCCCCCTATTCCACAACCCACATCAAGAATTCTTGATCCCTGCGGTAATTTATCTAAACCACTCCATTTGACTAATTCATGCACAAACTGAACTTTAGCCTTTCTAAAATCAATATTTTTTTGGCCTGAGGGATAAAAACCCAAATGTATATGTTCTCCCCATAATCTCTCAAGTAATTTGTCTTGGGTCCAAGCATCATATGCAGAGGCTACTGTACCGGAAGAAATATATTTTCTAGCATTTTTTCTCCATATTATTGCTAGGACTAGAAACAATAAAAATATTAAAAAAAAAGGGAATAATAATTCAAACATTTAATTTTCTTTTATATCAGGAAAACTCTCTTTCAATGCTGTTCTTGCTGCAAGTTGTTTTCTTGTATGATCAAGCATTTCATATTCTCTTTGCAAACGGGTAAAAGTATTTCTCTCTTCAAGAAGTCTTTGTTGTTCTTCTGCAACAGGACCGCCCAAATGAGCTCCTATCCAAAATGATAATTCCATTGGGTTATCAGGTAATTTATCAGGTAGATTTTTTTTTGTATTAGTCAATTTACTCGTTAAATTAATAACATCACTAAGAGCTTCTTTTACTGAATCTTTTAGAGAATCTAATTTTTTAAAGTCATCAATATTATCATCACTTATCCAACTAACCATCGCAGAACAAAATGGCGTCGAACGAGTAATTTCTAAGACTTGAAATCTTTGTTGGCCAAGAGTAATAATATTACTTCTCCCATCCTCCGCAGTTTGATGTTTTATAATTTGTGCGCAACATCCAACATTAGCCATACTTTTAGTAGTTGGATCCCACTTAATCACTCCAAACATAGAGTCACTTTCAAGAACAGATTGGAGCATAATCCTATATCTCGATTCAAAAATATGTAAAGGCAATACTTCTTGAGGAAAAAGGACTACCTCTGGCAAAGGAAATAAAGGTAATTCCCTTACTGAGAGTTCTCCCATTTAAACCTCATTTCATTTTTTTTATACTAAACAATTTAGGGCAGTTTCGGGATTTATTAAAGTTTAACTTCTATATCTACACCACTAGGGAGATCTAATTTCATTAAAGCATCAATAGTTTTTGCAGAAGGACTGTAAATATCTATTATTCTTCTATGTGTTCTTGTTTCGAAATGCTCTCTAGAATCTTTATCCACATGTGGTGATCTTAGGACACAATAAATCTTCCTTTTTGTAGGTAAAGGTATTGGACCTATAGCTGAGGCAGAAGTAGTATCAGCAGTTTGGATGATTTTTTCGCAAGATAAATCAAGCATTCTTCTATCAAATGCTTTGAGCCTTATTCTTATTTTTTGTTGTGCAATTGATGCAGTCATAGTGTCAAATAACTTCTAATAAAGGGTCATTGATTAAAATGACCCTTATCCATAAACCTATATTAGATGATTGAGGTTAAATTTTTAAAATTCAAATTTATTATTTGAGTATTTTAGAAACAACTCCAGCACCGATTGTACGTCCGCCCTCACGGATGGCGAATCGCATACCTTGTTCAATAGCTACTGGACAAATTAGTTCTCCAGTCATCTTAATTCTGTCTCCTGGCATCACCATTTCAACATTAGAGCCATCATCTGAGGTAAATGCTGTTATTTGACCTGTCACATCAGTTGTTCTGATGTAGAACTGGGGTCTATATCCTGCAAAGAAAGGTGTATGTCTTCCGCCCTCTTCTTTTTTGAGAACATAAACTTCTCCTTCAAATTTGGTATGAGGAGTAATAGATCCTTTCTTCACAAGAACCATTCCTCTCTCAATATCTTCTTTCTGGACACCCCTTAAAAGTAAACCAACATTGTCACCAGCCATTCCTTCGTCAAGAAGTTTTCGGAACATTTCAACTCCAGTAACAGTTGTTAATCTTGTATCTCTTATTCCAACTATTTCTACCTCTTCTCCAACCTTAACTTTACCTCTCTCAATTCTTCCAGTAGCAACAGTTCCTCTACCAGTAATCGAGAAAACATCTTCAACTGCCATCAAGAATGGTTTATCAACTTCTCTTTCTGGTTCAGGAATGCTAGCGTCAACTGCTTTCATTAATTCTTCAATCTTTGATTCCCAAGTAGAATCACCTTCGAGAGCTTTTAAACCTGAAACTTGAACAATAGGAATGTCATCTCCGGGGAAGTCATAACTATCTAAAAGTTCCCTGATTTCCATTTCGACAAGTTCAATAATTTCTTCATCATCGACCATATCGCATTTATTTAGAGCAACAACAAGAGCAGGAACTCCAACCTGTTTAGCTAAAAGGATATGCTCTTTTGTTTGAGCCATAGGACCATCTGTAGCTGCGCAAACTAGAATTGCTCCATCCATCTGGGCGGCTCCTGTGATCATGTTTTTCACATAATCAGCATGTCCTGGGCAATCGACATGAGCATAATGTCTGCCTTCAGTTTCATATTCAACATGAGCTGTATTAATGGTAATCCCACGCTCTCTTTCTTCAGGAGCACCATCAATGTCTCCATAGTCTTGAGCTTGAGCTTGACCTTTTTTAGCTAATACATTTGTAATAGCAGCTGTTAGTGTTGTTTTCCCATGATCAACATGGCCAATAGTACCTATGTTGACATGTGGTTTGTTTCTTTCGAACTTCTCGCGAGCCATTTTGAATTAAAGAATCGAGGGTTTAAGAGTGTTTAGTTTAGAGATCAGGAGTTGCCCTGATTCTTGGAAATGATAGCTTCAGCAACATTACGAGGAACTTCCTCATAATTTGCGAACTCCATTGAAAATATACCCCGACCTTGAGTCATTGATCGGAGTTGAGTGGCATAACCGAACATTTCGGCTAAGGGCACTTTGGCCTGCACCTTAGACAATCCATCATCAACAGATTGTCCTTCTACTTGACCTCTTCTGGAAGAGAGATCACCAATTACAGATCCAAGAAAGTCGTCAGGACTTTCGACCTCAACTTTCATCATAGGCTCTAAAAGGACAGGATTGCATTTTTTAACCCCGTCTTTAAAAGCCATGGAACCTGCAATTTTGAAGGCCATTTCAGATGAGTCTACATCGTGGAATGAACCATCGACTAGTGTTACTTTTACATCAATGAGTGGATAACCGGCAAGAACACCAGATTCACATGTTTCTTTCATTCCATTAGATGCAGGCCCAATATACTCTTTTGGTACAGATCCACCAACAATTTTGTTTACAAATTCAAAACCTTTACCAACTTCAGCAGGTTCCATTTCAATGATTACATGACCATATTGACCTTTACCTCCAGTCTGTCTTGCATACTTACCTTCACCTTTGGAACTAGACCTAATAGTTTCTCTATATGAAACCTGTGGAGCTCCTATATTTGCTTCAACTTTAAATTCCCTTAACATTCTGTCGACAAGGATTTCTAAGTGCAATTCACCCATACCTGCAATAACAGTTTGATTTGTCTCAGGATCTGTACTTACCCTAAAGGTTGGATCCTCTTCAGACAAAGCAGTTAAAGCTTTTGATAATTTTTCCATATCACCTTTAGTTTTTGGCTCAACAGCTACTGAGATAACTGGTTCAGGGATAAACAATGTTTCCAAAACTATTGGATCTTCTGTGTTACATAAAGTGTCGCCAGTTGTTGTGTTCTTAAGACCTAATACAGCTCCTAAATCCCCTGCTCTCAATTCATCGACCTCCTCTCTTTCATCAGCCTTAAGAATCACTAATCTAGAAATTCTCTCTTTTGCATCCTTAGTAGAATTCATTACATAACTTCCCTTCGAAAGAACACCTGAATACATTCTTACGAAAGTTAATTTCCCATAGGGATCTGACATAACTTTGAATGCTAATGCACTGAAAGGAGCATTATCATCTGAAGGTCTAACATCTTCTTTGCCACTTGGCAAAACACCTTGTATTGGTTTCACATCAACTGGAGCTGGCAAGTAATCAACTACAGCGTCTAAAACAAGTTGGACACCTTTATTCTTAAAAGCTGAACCGCATAATACGGGAACCAATCCATGTTTTAAAACCCCTTCTCTGATACCTTTTTTAAGTTGTTCTTCAGATAATTCTCCTGTTTCAAGAAATATTTCTATTAGCTCTTCATCATTTTCTGCGACACTCTCCATTAACTTAAGTCTCCACTCAGCAGCTTCCTCCTCCATGTCAGATGGAATTGGTCCCTCTTCAATATCAGTACCTAAATCGTTCTTGTAAAGATATGCTTTATTGGCTACTAAATCAATAATGCCTGTGAGATCACCTTCAGCCCCAATTGGTAACTGGATTGGAAGTGCATTTGCCTTTAGTCGATCTTTAATTTGCTTATTAACTTTTAGAAAATCCGCACCAGTTCTATCCATTTTATTAACAAAAACCATTCTTGGAACAGAGTATCTATCTGCTTGACGCCAAACAGTTTCAGATTGAGGCTGAACTCCACCAACTGCACAAAATACGGCTATAACTCCATCCAACACACGCATTGATCTTTCAACTTCAATAGTAAAGTCAACGTGTCCAGGAGTATCAATAATATTAATTCTATGATCTTGCCAACTAGTAGATATTGCAGCAGCAGTAATAGTTATTCCTCTTTCTCTTTCTTGAGCCATCCAATCTGTTACAGCAGCACCATCATGCACCTCTCCTATCTTATGAACTACGCCTGAATAAAACAAAATTCTCTCGGTTGTGGTCGTCTTACCTGCATCAATATGAGCGGCTATACCTATATTCCTTACTCGTTCTAGGGGAAAGTCGCGTGCCAATTTTAAAGCTCCAAATAAAATAATTTTTGATAAGTGTAGTTCACTCTTAAAGCAAACTTTAATAATAATAAACTACTTAAGTACCTTTTGATGAAATTAATATCTGTAATGTGCAAAAGCTTTATTAGCTTCTGCCATTTTATGAGTATCTTCTCTTTTTTTAACGGAACTACCTGTTTCATTCGCTGCATCCATCAACTCGCCAGCAAGTTTTTGGGACATACTTTTGCCATTTCTTGCACGTGAAAATGTAACAAGCCATCTTAATGCCATAGCCGTACCCCTCTCTTGGCGAACTTCCATAGGTACTTGATATGTTGCACCACCAACTCTTCTAGCTCGTACCTCAACGAGAGGAGTAGCATTTTTTACAGCTGTTTCGAATAATTCCACTGCATTCCCTCCTGTTCTCTCGCTTATTAAAGAAAACGCATCAGACAATATCCTTTGAGCAGTAGATTTTTTACCATGCTTCATCAATCGAGAAATCATCATTGAAGCAAGACGACTATTAAATTGAGGATCAGGAAGGACTGGTCTTTTTACTGCTGCATTACGACGTGACATGTTTAAAAAAAGTGATGTTTACAAGTTAACCTTTTGGAGCTTTTGCTCCATACTTAGATCTGGATTGACGTCTATCTTTGACTCCAGCCGTATCTAATGTTCCTCTTATTATATGATATCTAACTCCTGGCAAATCCTTTACTCTTCCACCCCTAAGCAGTACTACAGAATGTTCTTGCAAATTATGTCCAATCCCAGGAATATAAGCAGTTACTTCGAAACCAGAAGTTAATCTAACCCTAGCAACTTTTCTCAAAGCTGAATTAGGTTTCTTTGGTGTTGATGTATAGACTCTTGTACATACTCCTCTTCTCTCGGGGCAAGCTTTTAATGCAGGAGATTTTGTTTTCTTTGTCAGACGTTTTCTTTCTGAACCTACTAATTGTGAGATGGTGGGCATCTATTAAACTTAGATAAAAATAAACTTTTAACCATCATAACCTTTTAAGAGCACTTACTAAAAGTTTTTAATTATATTTTTTTTTAAATTTTGTCAAATTAAAATTATTTGGTAAATATTCATTATCTTTAGATTTATTTTCATATTTATTTTTATAATAGAAATACATAAATAACTAAAATAGAATTAAATAATCTATGGGAGAGAGTATCAAAAGAATCGTTGGCCCATATCAAGATAGTTATTCCCCAAATGGAATAATTGGGGAGAAAGATGCGTGTGGAGTTGGTTTCGTAGCAAATGTGGAAGGTATAGAAAGCAACTGGATCCTTAAACAATCTCTAAAGGGCCTCAACTGCATGGAGCATAGAGGAGGTTGTGGAGGAGATAGTGACTCAGGAGATGGAGCAGGCATTTTATGTTCAATTCCTTGGGGATATCTAGAAGAGAAAATTAATCTAAAAAATACTCAAGAATTTAATAGAGGTTTAGGCATGGTTTTTATGCCTAATAAAAAAGAAAAAATTGAAATATGTAAATTAATATGTGATGGAGAAGCAGAAAAATTAAAAGTCAACAAAACATCTTGGAGAACAGTACCTGTTAATAATGAAATCTTAGGTCCTTTAGCTAAAGCAAATGCTCCATTCATCTGTCAGTGGATTTTATATATAGATAAAAAAGATCATAAGGATGTTGAAAGGCTTTTATTTCAATTAAGGAAAAGAATTGAGAAAAAAATAAGAGAAACTTTCAAAAACGATGTTGGAGATTGTGAATTTTATTTTGCCTCACTAAGTTCTCAAACAGTTGTTTATAAGGGTATGGTTCGCTCTGAAATATTATCCGAGTTTTATCAAGATCTAAAAGAAGAAAGTTTTAAAGTTTCATTTTCTGTTTATCATCGTAGATTTAGTACTAATACACTTCCAAAATGGCCACTAGCTCAGCCCATGAGATTTTTGGGTCATAATGGCGAAATAAATACTCTCCTAGGCAATATTAATTGGGCTAAAGCTTCAGAAACACATATAGATGATTTTTGGGGAGAGTTATCTAATGAAATTAAGCCCATTGTAGATGTAAACAAAAGTGATTCATCAAATCTTGATGCAACCCTTGAAATAAATATTCGTTCAGGTCAGCCCATTACTGACTCATTATTAAAACTTGTTCCTGAAGCATTTAGAGATCAACCAGAACTTGAGGAGAGAGATTATATAAAAGCTTTTTATGAATATTCTGCAAGCCTACAAGAAGCTTGGGATGGTCCAGCACTCCTTGTATTTGCTGATGGAAATTTTGTCGGAGCAACCCTTGATAGAAATGGCCTAAGACCAGCAAGATATTCAATCACAAATGATGGTTTTGTAATAATGGGTTCTGAAACAGGAGTAGTAGATCTTGAAGAAGAAAGAGTAATAGAAAAAGGTCGATTAGGACCGGGACAAATGTTGGCAGTAGATTTTCATCAGCATAGAATCCTAAGAAATTGGGAAGTAAAATCTGAGGCAGCTCAAAGGCATGATTATAAAAATCTTCTCAGTAATAGAACTATAAAAATTGAAAATAATGAATGGGTTAAAGACTGCAAACTCAAAGACCTTGAGTTGTTGCAACAACAAACTGCATACGGGTTTTCAGCGGAAGATAATGACCTTATCTTAGATTCAATGGCTTCATTAGCTAAAGAGCCTACTTATTGCATGGGCGATGACATCCCATTAGCAGTTCTTTCATCTAAGCCACATATTTTATACGACTACTTTAAGCAAAGATTTGCGCAAGTTACTAATCCTCCTATTGACCCTCTGAGAGAAAAACTTGTCATGAGTTTAGAGATGCATCTAGGAGAAAGATGTACACCATTTGAAATTAAAGATGCTAAACCTTATATTCATTTACAAAGTCCAATTCTAAATGAGGAAGAACTCATTTCCATCAAAAAATCGAAAATTAAATCTCAGACAATTTCAAGTTTGTATGATATAGAGGAAGGTGTTCAAGGCTTAGAGAACCAATTAAAACTAATCTGTAAACAGAGTGAGCTGTCTATAAAAGAAGGGTGCTCTTTAATTATCATTTCTGATAAAGGAATTAATCCTAAAAAGACTTTAATTCCTCCTTTACTTGCTGTTGGGTCAATTCATCATTATCTTCTAAAAAAAGAAATCAGGCTAAAAGCTTCTCTAATTATTGAAACAGGTCAATGTTGGAGCACACATCACTTGGCTTGTTTGATTGGTTATGGTGCAAGCGCAGTTTGCCCTTGGTTGACTTTCGAAGCAGGTAGACATTGGTTAAAACATCCAAAAACACAAAAACTCATTGATAGCAAAAAAATAAATCCATTATCAATAGTTGATGTTCAAGAAAATATTAAAAAAGCTCTAGAAGATGGTCTAAGAAAAATTCTCTCAAAAATTGGCATCTCACTTTTATCTAGTTACCATGGTGCACAAATTTTTGAAGCTGTAGGCCTTGGATCTGACTTAATAAAAATTGCTTTTGATGGTACAACAAGTCGTATCGCTGGCATAACATTAAAAGAATTAACTAATGAAACACTTTCAATACATACGAAAGCCTATCCAGAGATCGATTTAAAGAAGTTAGAATTTTTAGGATTTGTACAATTTAGAAATAATGGAGAGTATCATTCCAATAACCCGGAGATGTCCAAAGTTTTACATTCGGCGGTAAAACATGGGCCTGGATACGATCATTTTGAAACTTACAAAAAACTTATTAGTAATAGACCAACAACATCACTTAGAGATTTGCTAACAATTAATTCACAAAGAAAAAGCATTCCATTAGAGGAAGTTGAAAGTGTTGAATCAATTTGCAAAAGGTTCTGTACTGGAGGAATGAGTTTGGGTGCTTTATCGAGAGAAGCGCATGAAGTGTTAGCAGTTGCTATGAACAGAATTGGTGGCAAAAGTAATAGTGGAGAAGGGGGAGAAGATCCAGCTCGTTTTAATGTTTTAAATGATATCGATGAAAATACTCAATCAGCGACATTACCATTTATTAAAGGTCTAGAAAATGGAGACACCGCGTGTTCAGCTATTAAACAAATAGCATCAGGTAGATTTGGAGTCACACCTGAATATCTAAGAAGTGGTAAACAACTCGAAATTAAAATGGCTCAAGGTGCAAAACCTGGAGAAGGGGGACAATTGCCTGGTCCAAAAGTTGATTCTTACATCGCAAAACTAAGAAATAGCAAACCTGGAGTAGCTCTAATATCTCCTCCCCCGCATCATGATATTTATTCAATTGAAGATTTAGCTCAACTTATCCATGACTTACACCAAGTCCATCCAAAAGCGAAAGTGAGCGTTAAACTTGTTTCTGAAATTGGTATAGGAACTATTGCTGCTGGTGTAAGCAAAGCTAATGCAGATGTAATTCAAATTTCAGGCCATGACGGAGGTACAGGTGCTTCGCCCCTAAGTTCTATTAAACATGCAGGTTTACCATGGGAATTAGGTGTTGCTGAGGTTCATAAATCTCTATTAGAGAATAACTTACGCGAAAGAGTAATTTTGAGAACAGATGGAGGTCTTAAAACAGGCTGGGATGTAGTTATTGCAGCTTTACTAGGTGCTGAAGAATACGGTTTCGGTTCTGTAGCGATGATTGCTGAAGGATGCATAATGGCTCGAGTTTGTCATACAAACAAGTGTCCTGTTGGAGTTGCTACTCAAAAAGAAGAGTTAAGAAAAAGATTTAAAGGTATTCCAGAAAATGTTGTCAATTTTTTCTTATATATTGCTGAAGAAGTAAGACAGATAATGAGTAGTATTGGAGTTTCTAATATGGAAGAACTGATTGGCAATCAAGAATTTCTTTCTACAAGAAATATCGGTCTTCCAAAAACTTCTAATATCGATCTCTCTTCTTTAATAAATAATAAACAGATAACCACTGATAGATCATGGTTAAAACATTCAAACAATGCTCATAGTAATGGTTCTGTATTAGAGGATAAGTTTTTGTCTGATACTGAATTTATAGATTCAATTAAAAGTCACGAAAAATTGACTAAAGAAATTGAGATAAAAAATACAGATAGAAGTGTTTGTGCGAAAATATCAGGCGAAATCGCAGAACTTCATGGAAACACCGGCTTCAATGGAGAACTTAACTTAAATTTCAAAGGATATGCGGGACAAAGCTTTGGTGCCTTTTTATTAAAGGGAATGAATATTCAATTAATTGGAGAAGCTAATGATTATGTTTGTAAAGGAATGAATGGAGGAATACTCACAATAATTCCACCAAAAATAGATAAAATCTCATCCGAACAAGTTATCCTAGGAAATACTTGCCTTTATGGAGCAACAGGTGGAAAATTATTTGCTTTAGGAAAATCGGGAGAAAGATTTGCAGTAAGAAATAGTGGTGCCATAGCAGTAACAGAGGGAGCAGGAGATCATTGTTGTGAATACATGACTGGTGGGAAAGTAGTTATATTAGGTTCCACAGGAAGGAATATTGGTGCGGGTATGACTGGTGGAATAGCTTTCATACTCGATGAGAATGATGATTTAAATAATAAAGTTAATAAGGAAATAGTAAGCATTCATAAAATAACTTCATCAAAGCAGGAAGATATTTTATTGGAAATTATTAGGGAATATAAAGCAAAAACAAATAGCTTAAAGGCAGCCAAAATAATTGAAAATTGGTTTCATTTTAAGAGTACTTTCAAATTAATAGTTCCCCCAAGCGAAGAAGAAATGCTTGGCATAAAGAAAATGTAAATGCCTTTCTTTATAAAAACTGAAATCATAAAAAAAAAATACTTAATTAATCATGATTTAAAACAAAAAACAATCAACGAACATATTGATTGGATAAAAAAATTAAAAAAAGAGGGAATTAATATAAAAAGTGGTTTTTTAGTAGATGAGTTAAAAAGGCCAGGTGACGGCGGATTACTCATTCTTGAGATGAATAATTATAAAAATGCATTAAAAATAATTAAAGATGATCCCATGATTAAAAATGATCTAGTTGAATGGAAATTAAATGAGTGGATAGAATCAAATAAATAAAAATGACTATCTTGGATACTTTTTCATAAGTTTTTGAATTTCTTCAGCATGGTAACTGCTACGAGTTAATGGAGAACTAACTACTTGCATAAAGTCCAAATCTTTTTCCCCAAAAACTTTAAAATAATTAAATTTTGAGGGACTCACAAATCTTTGAACAGGTAAATGATTTGAGCCAGGAGATAAATATTGACCAATAGTAACAATATCAACGAAGTTACTTTTTAAATCCTTAAGAAGACTTAAGACCTCCTCATCTTTTTCCCCTAAACCAAGCATAAAACCTGACTTTGTATAAACTTTGGGAGAATATTCTCTGGTTCTTTTAAGCAACTCAAGAGTTCTCTCATATTTACCCTGAGGTCTTACTTTTTTATATAGCGAAGACACAGTCTCAATATTATGGTTTAAAACGTTTGGATTTGAATCAAGAACTTTTTCAAGCGCTTTCCAGTTGCCACAAAGATCAGGTATTAAAAGCTCAATAGTAGTTTCAGGCGATTTTTTTCTTACTTGATAAACACATTCAAAAAATTGAGATGCGCCACCATCCTCAAGATCGTCTCTATTAACTGATGTGATTACAACATGTTTAAGTTGCATTCTATAAACAGCTTCGGCTAAACGATATGGTTCTGTTGAATCTAATTCTCTTTTAGATCTATCAAAATCAATATCGCAATATGGACATGCCCTAGTACAGCCAGGACCCATTATAAGGAAAGTGGCAGTGCCACTTCCAAAACATTCACCAATATTTGGACAACTTGCCTCTTGACATACAGTATTGAGATTTAAATCATTTAACAAATTTGCAGTATTCCCAATTCTCTCAACTTGCGGAGCTTTTACTCTTAACCAATCAGGTTTTGAAATTAAACTATTGGATTTATTTGTCAAATTAATTTTTTCTAGCTTGTGTTTTTATTTTACTAAAAACATTTTGAATTAACTATTAATAATTTCAAAAATGAAGACTAGTCAATAGAGGTTAAAAAAATAAATGAATTTAATTAATCCATCGACAATTAGAAAGATTCTTATTCAAATATATAGTTACACTATATTTTTGTTACATCAACTAAACATAAAACAGAATATAGAATGTTATTTTTAATACAGATATTAGAACACATTAACAATATCTAAAGTTAATAAAAAGTTAATTAAACTTGCTATTATTTGTACTAATAAGTGTTTTTTTATTTATTTATTGATACAGTTAAAAATATATGTAATAAAACATTGACTTTTAAATTTAAAAGAAAACGTCTTTTACTATCTGAAAAATATAAAAACTCTAAAACAATAGGTTATGCTAGAGCTATTCATAAGGAATATGAATATTTAGAAGAGCAAATAAAAATTTTAAAGGAAGAGGGTTGCAGTTTAGTTTTCTCCGAATTTATAAGTTTAGATGAAAAAATCAAACCCCAACTCAATCAAGCTATAAAATGCTTATCTGAAGGCGATCAATTAATAATAACTCAGCTTGATAGAGCGTTCAAAAATAAAAAAGAATGTTTGCAGACAATAAATAAACTAATTAACAAGGATATTAAATTGCGAACTTTGACTGGTTTTTTTGCTGATAATGAATCCTCTAAAGCAAATTCTTTAATTTTTAAGATTTTATATGAATTAGATAATTTAGAAGACAAAAGTTTAGGAGAAAGAAAAAAAGAACAACTATTACGCAGAAAATTATCTGGAAATAATCTGGGAGGAAGGCCCAAAATAAGTCCTTTAAAAGAATCTTTAGTGATCAGATTACGTAATGAGGGATATTCATATCGATCAATCAGATCACAAACAGGAATTGCATTGTCAACAATAAGAAGAGTGATTATTGAAGGAGAATTAACATAAAATGAGGAAGAAAGAAATTGAAAATTTAATTAAAGAAAACTTTAAAGATACAGCATTGCGTATTTATGAATTAGATAATGAAGATAGAAAAAGTTTGTTAGCAGAATATAGAGAATGGATTTTGAATGATTTAAATATTAATGAGGTAATGATGTTACCTTATGAAGCATATACTAATGAATTAGATTCTAATTACTTAGACGATTTACTTTAGTCTTATACATTAGAACTCTTATTAAATTCATAAACTTCTTTGGCTATTAATGGTAAAAAGGAAGTATCTTTAGAATATTTTTCTCCGTTACAAAAAACAACTAATAAAGTGTGTAAAGATTGTTCATTAGTCCACCAAGCTGAATCATGTCTAACTTCAGACATTAAGCCTGCTTTACTCCAAAGATTAATGCTTTCTGGTAATCCTTCTCCCAAAAAACCATCTATTTGATTAAGAGAATCGTTTTTAAGAACAACTTTATTTAAATTTCTTTTTAAAAAACTTCGTAAATTTAAGTCATTTTTTTGATAATCAATATGAATCATAATTTCCTCCAAAACCCTTGCAGCTGAATCAGAATTCATAGCGTTTCTATTTTTATTATTATGCCCATAAAATTCTTTTTCACGACCATATGGTCCATCATCCCAGGTCTTCTGACAGCAATTTATACCGCTCAATTCCTCCCAATGTAAATCATGGAGCCAATCATTTATTATACTTCTTTGATATTTCCAATTTTCCCATAATTCCCCTTCAATACAAGGTCCACTTGTTGTTCCTGTAAGTAAATCAATTAAGAAGCTCGTTGCATTATTACTTGAGAAAGACAACATTTTCCTTACAGCATCATTAAGTTCATCTGAGAATAATAAACTGCCTTTTTTAATCCAATAAAATGCAGCAAGGCCATAAACCAACTTGACTATGCTGGCAGGGTAAACCATTTTTTTATTATTAATACCAGTTCCAAAGCCTTTAAATACACTGTTATTTTCACTTTTATAATTAATCCAAGTTATAGCAATATCTTCTCTTGAAAAATCTTTATTATGAGTACATACTCTCCCTAAAATATCATTTAGGGCTAGACCCATCTCTTTACTTAAATAGTAAAAGGACATTGTATGGAAAGTTATAAAAATCCTATCTCACTATTTAAACAAACTAATTTTTCAAAAACTATTTGGTGGAAATTAAAAGTTAATATTTCTGGATATCAAAATGAAACAGAAAATAAATTAGTTACTGAAATATTTAAAAATAGAATTTTTAGGCTTATTTATCCAAATATTTATCAAAACAACCATAAATTTTCAAGAATACTAGTTCAACTATATGAAGATGGTTACATCTGTTGGATAAATTTAGATGGATTGATTATTGAAAAATACGAATTAAATAAAACTGAAAGTTTAAAAAATGAAAACTTCCTTATAAAAGATAAAATTACCTCAATTTTAAAATGGATCAAGGATCAAGCTGAGTTAACTAATGAATACCTTTGGGGAGGCACATTAGGACCCAATTTTGATTGTTCCGGTTTAATTCAGACTGCTTTTTTAAAGCATCGTATTCATATACCTCGAGACTCTTATCAAATAAAAAGTTTTTGTAAACATCTTTTTCATTTCAAAGAGTCTTATGCAGATCTAAGACCTGGCGATCTTTTATTTTTTGGGAATATAGAAAAATGTGATCATATTGGAATCTACAAAGGAGACGGATTATATTACCATAGCTCTGGAAAGGATTTTGGTAGAAATGGAATAGGACTAGATACCCTAAAACAGTCTAATGACAAAATCTCATCTCATTATAAATCCAAGCTTATTTCTGCAGGAAGAGTGGTTAGAAATTATAGATGGGACAGAACAATACGTTAGTAAGTAGAGCTCAACTTTTAATTTAAAATTAAATTTTAAATAGTAATTATTCTTTTATTTTGAAATTACCCAGCAGTCCAAATATTTTTAATAATTGGCATTATGGTATCTAAGTGTAATGTCCCAACAAGTAGCCAAGCAAAAACAGCTCCTCCGCAGCCTCCTAACCAAAATCCACTTGTAAAATCAGCCCAACCAGCTCTTGTAAATAAGTCCTTTGGCGGATTATTAACTGTTGCATCTGGAGGTTGAACATTAGGTGCTTTACCAGGTGCATTATAAAGAACTAAAAGTGCTGTCAAAATATGAACAGCTCCAATAGCCGCAAGAAGTCCAGCAGTTAGAGCAAATTCAGAATTTCTTAGTGGGCCAGTCATAGTGAAAGGACCGTATAGGAGATATCCAAAAGCTGCTCCAGTTTCTAAGCCTCTAAAATTAGGGGAAATACCATCTCTATAAAAAGGCAAATTATTTATAAAAGCTTTTGTAAAATAGCCACTATTAACTGGGGTAGCTAAATTACCAACACATGGATCAGAAACTGTTTTTACTGCCCATTGTTCTGCAACACCAATATCATTTGGTTGTACAGAATTATCTATGTATTTCTCATCAAATTTAATTGAACTTGTTGATTCTGAGAATGATTTTTGAAAGTCGCTCATTTTTTTAATAGTTTAGTGTTTAATAATTTATTCAGTTGCTGTAATAAATCTTCCAATCAATACAATAAAAACAGCAGGCATTGCTATACCAATTAATGGAACAAAAATTGAGGGTAAGAGACTTGGTAAATCAGATGGCATAATTCTTTAAACATCTTTAAACACTCTAGTATCTATCTGCTAAATAGTGTTAATTTTATTACTGGATGATATAAAAATTATTAACTTTTTACATGATAAATTTTTTCGCAATTTTAATTTTTATTGTTGTAGGAATATTAGTTCTAGTTTTAAAAAAAAGATGCTTAAGAAAGTTATTAAATAAATACAAATTGAATTCTGTTAAATTAAAAAAAAATAGAAAAAATAATAATAAATTTCTATCTAATAAAAAAAGTTTTTTATACAATCACGAAGCAAAAAAGTACTCATTATTTTATAAAAATTCTCAAAGAAATAAAATGTTTAGTCTTTTTCAGGGAAATACAGAAGACAAATTAAAAGCATTAAAAATTGCGGAAGATTTATCTGATAAATCAACATTATCAATTTTACGAAAAGGCTTAAGAGATATGTCTCCTGAAGTGGTTAAACTTTCAGCTTTATTAATAAGAAAATTCAAATAAAAAATTTAATTTTGATTGGCACTACTTATTGACCTTATTCTATAAATTGGACGACCTTGACTTTCATGATACGTTCTAATTAAAAGTTCGCTCAATAATCCAAAGCTAAATAATTGAACCCCAGTAATTCCCAATATTAATGCAAACATAAACAAAGGACGATTTCCAATATCCTCACCCATTATTTTTAAAACTATCAAATAGGAACTCATTACAAGACTAATCAAAAAACTTATGATTCCAACAAAACCAAATCCATACATTGGTCTTGTTAAAAATTTAGTCATAAACCAAACAGTTAGTAAATCCATTAAAACTCTAAAAGTTCTATCTATTCCATATTTGCTAGATCCATATTGCCTGCTTCTATGATTAACTTTAATTTCTTTGATTCTTGCACCTTCAATATTTGCTAAGACGGGCAAAAACCTGTGAAGTTCTCCATACAATTTAATATCATCAATTATTTCTTTCTTAAAAGCTTTTAATGAACATCCGTAGTCATGCAACTTCAAACCTGTTACGCGAGCTATTAATTTATTCGCTATTTTTGATGGTATCTTTCTATTAATTAATTTATCTTTTCTATCAAACCTCCATCCACAAATCAAATCGTAGCCATTATTAATTTCTGAAATTAATATCGGAATATCATTTGGATCATTCTGTAAATCACCATCCAAAGTAATGACAATATCGCCTTTAGAGTTATCAAAGCCAGCTGACATTGCTGCGGTTTGCCCATAATTTTTGCGAAGGGAAATTACTTTCAATTCTTTAATTTTGAGAGTTAATTGTTTTAATACTTGTTGAGTATTGTCTTTAGAACCATCATTTACAACAATCAATTCAAAATTAAATTTATGTAATGACATTACATTTATAACTTCATCCAATAAAAAACCAATACTCTCACTTTCATTGAAAACAGGGATGATAATAGAAATTAATTGTTTTATATCTGACATTTATATTTGATATATTTATATAATTTTAACTTAATTTACAACATTAAAATTAAACAAAAAAAATCACCACATCTGTGGTGATTTAAGATATTTAAAGGAAAATTTAGCCAAACTTACCAGAAGTTGATGCAATAACAAATGCACCGAATGTAAGAATGTTACCAATGGTGAAATGTGCTAAACCAACTAATCTAGCTTGAACAATTGAAAGTGCGACTGGCTTATCTCTCCAGCCAACAAGGTTAGCAATTGGAGTACGCTGATGTGCCCAAACTAATGTTTCAATTAATTCTTGCCAGTAACCACGCCATGATATTAAGAACATGAAACCAGTAGCCCAAACTAAATGACCGAATAGGAACATCCAAGCCCAAGGAGATAATGAATTTACTCCAAATGGATTGTATCCATTAATAAGTTGAGCAGAGTTTAACCAGAGATAATCTCTGAACCAACCCATTAGATAAGTTCCTGATTCATTAAATTGTGCTACATTACCCTGCCATATTGCTAGGTGTTTCCAATGCCAGTAGAAAGTTACCCATGCTAGTAAATTTAATGCCCAGAACATTGCTAAATACATAGCGTCCCATGATGAACTATCACAAGTACCTCCACGTCCAGGTCCATCACAAGGGAATGCATAACCTAAATCTTTCTTATCAGGAATTAATTTAGTTCCTCTAGCATCAAGTGCGCCTTTGATAAGGATTAAGGCAGTTGTATGAAGACCTAAAGCTATAGCATGATGAACTAAGAAATCTGCAGGACCTATAGGTAAGAATGCACTTAATGCATCTTGTCTATTTATAAGATCCATCCAGTAATGATTACCTGGTAAAGAATTAGCAGCAAGACTTGCTGAACTTGTAGGGTCAGATAGTAGAGCATTGAAGCCGTACATCATCTTGCCTTGAGCTGCTTGAACAAATTGAGCAAATACTGGCTCAATTAAAATTTGTTTTTCAGGATTACCAAAAGCTACAACAACATCGTTATGGACATAAATTCCAAGAGTATGGAATCCAAGCAACATTGTTACCCAACTAAGGTGACTTATTAAAGCTTCCTTTGTTCCAAGAACTCTCGCTAATACATTATCTTTGTTTAATTCAGGATCGTAATCTCTCACGAAGAAAATAGCTCCATGTGCAAAAGCACCAACCATCAAAAACATGGCTATGTACTGATGATGACTATATAAAGCAGATTGTGTAGTGTAGTCCCTAGCGATAAAAGCATAAGAAGGAAGTGCTCCCATATGCTGCGCCACAAGAGAAGTTGCTACTCCAAGTGATGCTAATGCTAGTCCAAGTTGGAAATGCAATGAGTTATTTACAGTTTCGTAGATACCATCATGATTAATTCCGAAACTACCTTTATGAGGATCATTTGGGTGTCTAGTATTATGAGCTTCTGTAATTTCTTTGAGGCTATGCCCTATTCCAAAAGTATTTCTATACATATGGCCAGCAATTACAAAAACTGTTCCAATTGCAATATGGTGATGGGCAATATCAGTAAGCCATAATGCTTCACTTTGGGGATGAAGACCTCCTAAGAAAGTAAAGATTGCTGTTCCAGCTCCTTCAGCTGTTCCAAATACTTGATCTAGAGAATCAGGATTTTGTGCATATGCTCCCCAGTTTAAAGTAAAGAAAGGAGCTAATCCTGCAGGGTGTGGAAGTACTGTTAACCAGTTATCCCAACCTACATGCTGACCTCTTGATTCAGGTATTGCAACATGAACTAAATGACCTGTCCAAGCGATACTACTAAAACCAAATAAAACAGCTAAGTGATGATTTAATCTTGACTCTGCATTTTTAAACCAGGCCAGAGAAGGTCTGAATTTTGGTTGTAAGTGTAGCCAACCTGCAAATAAAGTCCAACAAGCAAGAATACTCATAAATATTGATGCTTGGAAAAGTTGCTCGTTAGTTCTCATGCCAATTGTGTACCACCAATGGTAGAGACCTGAATAAGCGATGTTTACTGGACCACTTGCTCCAGCTTGTGTCATTGCTTCTGTGATGCCAGATCCAAAATGAGGATCCCAAATAGCATGAGCTATAGGGCGGACATGAGTTGGGTCAAGTACAAATTGCTCAAAGTTACCCTGCCAAGCAATATGAAATAAGTTACCAGCTACCCAGAGAGCGATTATTGCTAAATGTCCAAAATGTGTAGAGAATAGCTTCTGATAAAGTTTTTCTTCGGTCATACCATCATGACTTTCAAAGTCATGAGCGGTAGCTATTCCGTACCATATTCGTCGGGTTGTGGGGTCCTGAGCTAGACCCTGGTTAAATGATGGAAATTTTGTTGCCATTGAATTAAAAAGGTGAAGTTCAGGTTATTAGCCCAGCCCAAAAAGGCGAGCATGGAAGAAAGCCCATGTGGTAGCAATACCACCTACAAGGAAATGTGTAACACCTACAGCACGTCCCTGAGTAATAGATAGAGCTCGAGGTTGAATGGTTGGTGCAACTTTTAGTTTATTGTGTGCCCAAACAATTGATTCGAACAATTCTTGCCAATATCCTCTTCCGCTGAAGAGGAACATTAAACTAAACGCCCATATGAAGTGAGCTCCTAAGAACATCAAACCGTACATGCTTATTGATTGACCATAGCTTGTTAATACTTGAGAAGCTTGAGCCCAGAGGAAATCTCTTAACCAGCCATTGATAGTAATTGAACTTTGTGCGAAATTACCACCAGTGAGTCCCCAAACATCACTCTGCATTTTCCAAGAGAAGTGGAAAATAACTATTGATAGACAGTTATACATCCAGAAGAGAGCCAAGAAAACGTGATCCCATGAAGAAACTTGACATGTACCACCTCTTCCAGGTCCATCACAAGGGAATCTAAATCCTAAAGAAGCTTTATCAGGGATCAACCTTGAACTTCTTGCATAAAGTACTCCTTTGAGAAGTATCAAAACAGTTACATGGATCTGGAAAGCATGAATATGATGAATCATTAAATCAGCTGTACCTAATGGAATTGGCGCTATAGCTACCTTTCCACCAACTTCTACTAAACTTCCATTAAAAACTTCACTTAAAGCTTTGTGAGGCAAAGCTTCTGCAGTTCCTGCTAGAAGAGAAGTTCCAACAGCAGAAGCTTGAATACTCTGTACCCATTGAGCAAAGATTGGCTGAAGTTGGATTGCAGAATCACTAAACATATCTTGAGGTCTACCCAAAGCTCTCATAGTATCGTTGTGGATATAGAGTCCAAAACTATGGAATCCTAACCACATACATACCCAGTTCAAGTGACTGATTAGAGCATCTCTTGCCTTAAGAATTCTGTCTAATACATTATCAATATGTTTTGCTGGATCGTAATCTCTAACCATTGCAATTCCAGCATGCGCACCTGCTCCAACTATAAATAATCCACCTATCCACATGTGATGGGTAAATAATCCAAGTACTGTCATGTAGTCAGTAGCTATATAAGGATATGGAGGCATCGCATACATGTGATGAGATACAAGTATGCTTATAGATCCAAGCATCGCTAGGTTTACTGAAAGCTGAGCATGTCTACTTTCTGCCATGAACTCAAAAAGACCTTGATGACCTTTAGGCGCAGGGAATAATATTGGATCTCCTTGTTGTGAATCTAATATTTCTTTCATACTATGACCAATACCGTAATTGGTTCTGTACATATGACCACCGATTATTGCTATTACACCAAAAGCTAAATGATGATGTGAAACATCAGTCATCCACAAGCTTCCTGTCACAGGGTTAAGTCCACCTTTGAAAGTAAGGAAGTCTGAGAAAGCTAACCAATTTAAACTAAAGAAATTACCTGTACCACTTGCTAATCCGGGAAATATCTGGCCGATAATTTGTGGATCGCAGAGTTGATGCGGCATAGGCATATCCGCAATAGTTGCTATTTCTTTTCCATTAATAACCAAAGGAGAACCTGCATCAATTGCATCTAATAGAGCTGCAGTAGGCGCTCCGATATGAATGCAATGACCGGCCCATGCTAAAGATCCTAGTCCAACTAAACCAGCTATGTGGTGGTTAAGCATAGACTCAATATCTTGGAACCACTCCATTTTTGGCGCTGCTTTATGATAATGAAAAATTCCAGCATGAAGCATAAGTGCAGCCATTACTACAGCACCTATTGCTAAAGCCATCAGTTCACTCTCATTAGTAATACCCCATGCTCGCCACATGTGGAATATTCCTGAACTAATTTGAATACCGTTGTAGTTAGCACCAAGGTCAGCATTAAGCATTTCTTGACCAACGATTGCCCAAACTTGCTGAGCTCCAGGTTTGACATGAGTTGGATCGGCTAACCAACCTGAGTAATTAGAAAATCTTGCTCCATGGAAAAATGCAGCACTCATCCATATAAAAATGACTGCAAGATGTCCAAAATGAGCTGAAAAGATTTTTCTTGTTGCTTCTTCAGCATCGCCTGTATGCACATCGAAATCATGTGCATCAGCATGCAAATTCCAGATCCAAGTTGTAGTTTTTGGGCCTTTAGATAATTTACTTGACCAGAAACCTGGCTTATCTAATTTGGCAAAATCAATAGGTCTTGGATCGGCCTTGACAGGATCTTCCAAAACTTTTTTGTTTTTTTCTCCACTTTCTGGTGGGCTGATGGTCATCTAGCACCTCGAAAATAATTGACATTAAAGCCGATTGATCGGATCTTGAACCTATTTTTAATGATAATGTTCAAGAAAACTAATCCATCGAAACTTTAGATATTCGTTTCAAAAATAATAAGGCAAAGATTCTTTCGTTATGCATTAACGTAACAAATGTTCTAATGATTGTTACTATATGAATATTTTGTTAAATTCTAGTCTATGACTAAATTATGAGTATTTTTACTCAAAATTTATGTAAATTTCTTAAATTTTTTTTTATATTTCAAAGAAAATTTTTAAATCCAGCGACAGTATATAATTTCAAAGTTACTATCAATAGTTTCTAATTTGAAAGGCATTGCGATAGGTCTATCTAATAATTCAAAAGAAATTTTAAAAAGGCTTAAAAAAACCGAATTTGTCAAAGACATATATATTGCAGGCTCTACAAAAGATGATGGAAAGGAAAATGAACTTATTCAAATACAAAAACCTAGAGAAATATTACTAAAAAAATGGCCGGAGATAGATTTAATAATTTTTATAGGCTCAATTGCTGCATCAATACGCATAATAAATTCATTTTTAACCTCTAAGGATCAAGATCCAGGCGTAATAGTTATAGATAACAAATGTTCCAAGATAGTTCCTTTAATTGGCTTACATCAGTCAAATACACAAAATATTGCATATCAAATTGCTAATTTACTTGGGGGCGAAATTATAGAAACTAATAATTCCAATGATCAAAGCCTCTTAAATCTTGATGCATTTGGGAATCAATGGGGTTGGCAAAGATCTGGCAAAATAAACGATTGGTCAAAACTAGTAATTAAACAAGCTAAGAATGAAGAAATATTTTGCAAACAATTATCTGGTAATAACTTATGGAAAACTTCAGAATCAGCTGAAATTATTAATACAATTGATAAAAAAGCAACTGAAAAACCAGATTCAACATTTTATGTAAGTATATTCAAAAATCATGAAATAACTTGGCACCCGCCTGTATTATGGGTTGGTATTGGATGTGAAAGAAATACAAGCAAAGAATTAATAACAAATTCTTTAAATAATTTTTTTGAGTCAGGAAATTTATCTCACCAATCAATCGCGGGATTTTCAACTATAGATATTAAAAAAAATGAGAAAGGAATTTTAGAACTTGCTAAAGAAAAAAACTTGCCTATAAAGTTTTTTAGTAAAGAAGATCTTTCAAAAATAATTGTTCCAAATCCATCAAATGTTGTGCAAAATGAAATTGGCACCCCTTCCGTAGCAGAAGCGTCTTGCTTACTTGCAGCAGGAGAAGAATCAAAATTATTAGAAGAAAAAAGAATTTTTAAAAATCAATCTGGGGCAGTAACTATCGCTGTAGCAGAATCAAAAAATCAATATAATCCAACCCATGGTGAAATCCATATTATTGGAAGTGGGCCTGGTGATATCTCCTTCCTAACTAATAATGCAAGAAAAGCACTTTCTAGATGTACTGTTTGGATTGGATACAAAATGTATTTAGATTTAATAAAACCCTTAAAAAGGAATGATCAGGTTTTAATTGAAAGTAAACTTACTGAAGAAAAAGCGAGATGCAGTAAAGCAATTAAACTAGCTGAGGAAGGAATAAAAGTGGCTTTAATTTCTTCAGGTGAATCTGGATTTTATGGAATGGCAGGTTTACTTTTAGAATTACTTCAAAAAATCAAAAAAGAATATAGACCTTACTTTGAAGTGCATCCAGGTATAAGTAGTGTTCAATTAGCTGCTGCTATTAGTGGAGCACCACTAATGAATGACTTTTGTTCAGTAAGCTTAAGCGATAAATTAACTCCATGGTCTTTAATAGAAAAAAGAATTGAAGGAGCTCTTGTTGGTGACTTTGTAATAGCTTTATTTAATCCTCAATCCATTGGAAGAAATTGGCAGTTAAAAAGTGTAATAGATATATGTTTACAATCTAGGCATGGTGATACTCCAGTTTTAATAGCTAGACAAGTAGGGAGAAAAAATCAAACCAAAAAATTTTTTACTTTAAACACCATTCCTTTTAAAGAGATTGATATGTTATCAATCATTATTATTGGCAATTCTCAAACAACCCTAGTTGACGAAATATTTCTCACTCCCAGAGGATATTTACAAAATTAAGTTTAGATAATCCATAATTTTATAAATAGAATGTTTTTTCTTTGCTTTTTCTTTAGTAGAATACTAATCTTTTATAATAGCAACGTAAGAAAATTAATTGAAAAATATTGGTTTAATTTTGTTTGACATTGATGGGGTAATCCGCAGCGTAGAAAATAGTTACAGACTTTCATTAAAAAAAACAGTTTTCAAATTTTCCGGATGGGAACCAAGTTATGTAGATATTGATAATGCAAAAAATGAAGGTATCTGGAATAATGACTGGGATTTAAGTTTAGAACTTATAAAAAGATTTATAAAAAAAGAAAACTTAAACCTTAAAATTCCTTCAAGAGAAGAGATAGTAAAATGTTTTGAAGAGTTTTACTTTGGTGGAGATCCAAATAAAGATAGTAAATACTGGTCTGGTTACATAACAAATGAGGAGTTATTAGTTGATAAAAAGTTTTTTGATTTAATTCAAGATAATGGAATAATCTGGGGTTTTGTTAGTGGTGCAGAGTCTGCTTCTGCAAAATTTGTTTTAGAAAAAAGACTTGGACTAAAATCACCACCATTAATATCTATGGGAGATGCCCCTGACAAGCCTGATCCTAAAGGTTTTATAAACTTATCAAAAAAGCTTATTGGAAATAAACTTGGCGAATCAAATATTCCCATTGCATATGTAGGAGATACTATTGCAGATATAAATACAGTTATAAACGCTAGGAAGGAAATACCATCTCAGAAATTCATAAGTATCGGAATAGCTCCCCCTCATTTACATTTAAATTCTCGATTAAAAGAACGTAATTCATACGAAACAAATCTTAGAGATGCAGGCGCTGACGTGATTTTAAATTCTATTTATGACCTTAAAGATATTAATCTTGACTTGTTTTAGAACAAATATTAATTAAAAATTTTCTAAATAAATCACGGAGAGGGAGGGATTCGAACCCTCGACAAAAGTTACCTCCTGTAACTCCTTAGCAGGGAGCCGCTTTCAACCACTCAGCCACCTCTCCAGTTCTTATACATTATCAATTTTTTTGCAAACATTCAAAATTTTTTATTTAATCGAAATGTCTAATCAACTTGAACTCTCGGTAATCTATTTTTAAAAGAACAAAGAATTTCCCAGGGTATAGTATTAGATTTTCTTGCCCATTCAAGAGGAGAAATTGTTTTTTCTCCATCAGATCCTAGTAATACCATGGTACTACCAACTTTAATTTCATTTGAACCTGTTATGTCCACCATCATTTGATCCATAGTTATGGCTCCAACTTGGGGATAAAGTTTATCATTATGAATAACGTTTATCTTTCCTGAAAGATTTCTTGGTACTCCATCAGCGTATCCAATACTTAATACAGCTAAATTAGTTTTTCTATGACTTACAAATTTGCCTCCATAACTTACACCAACACCTGGATCAATAGTTCTAATAAAAGCTACTTTGACCTTCAAAAATAAAGCTGGTTCAAGTGATAAATTTTTATCTATTTTGTCTAAAGGACTGTATCCATACATAGAAAGCCCAACACGGACCAAGTGAAAATGAAAATCTTTGTTAATAAGCATTCCCGCTGAATTAGCCAAATGAATCTTAATTTCATTATTTCGATCAAGATTAATTTGCTTTAATAATTCATTAAACTTAAGTCGTTGTAATTGTGTAATACTTTTAGGATCTAATGCGTTAGCTTCATCTGCATATGATAAATGACTATATATTCCCTCAACAGAAATATTCTCAAAAGATTTTATTTTTTCAAATTGCTGCACAAATTTATTGTATTCAAATCCTAATCTTGACATTCCCGTATCAACTTTAAGGTGTAAGAGAAATTTCAATCCAAATTGCTTACCAATGTTATTGCAAATTAAACATTCTCTTATACTACTGATAGTTGGCATGAGATCATTTTTAAAACATATGCTAAGATCCCTTTTTGTATAAAGATTTCCGAGGATAAGTATTGGTTTTTTAATTCCAGAAGTACGAAGCTTAATGCCTTCATTTAATGTGGCAACACCTAATTGAGATGCTCCACCTTTAATAGCATACTCTGATACTAATTTGGCATCATGTCCATATCCATCAGCTTTAACGACTGCCATAAATTGACAATTTTTACTTAATTTTGATCTTAACTGTCTAACGTTT
This sequence comes from Prochlorococcus sp. AG-355-N16, assembly GCA_003278545.1. Lineage (GTDB taxonomy): Bacteria > Cyanobacteriota > Cyanobacteriia > PCC-6307 > Cyanobiaceae > Prochlorococcus_A. The sequence continues at coordinate 8,983 of QCEF01000012.1, read as the reverse complement.
GTTTCTATTGCTTTACCTTTAACTTCAATCCATGCTCTTTGTTTTAGATCTATATCTTTTTCAAAATTTGGAAATTTGTCAAAATTAAATACCTGATTTGTTTGCCTATTTTGCATTAACTTTGCACAAATATATGCGCTTATTGAAATATACAGTTAGCATGACATGTAAATTGTATTTTGGCATGGGCCAGACTCTAGTTTTAAATGCATCTTATGAACCTTTAAACATTACTTCCTGGCGAAGAGCAGTTATTTTGATGATCAAAGGTAAAGCAGAAAGCTTAGAGGAAGATAAAACATATTCAATTCATAGCGGGAAAAAGTTGCCGACAGTTATAAGACTTCGCTACTATGTCAAAGTTCCTTTTAGAGAGGTTTCTTTAACAAGAAAAAATATTCTTCTGAGAGATAATAATTCTTGCCAATACTGTAACTACAGGGGTAGTGACCTATCAATAGATCATGTTTTACCGAGAAGCAGAGGTGGAACAGATAACTGGGAAAATGTTACTACAGCATGTCTCAGATGTAACGTACAAAAAGGTAATCGAACGCCCGAAGAGGCGAATATGCCCTTAAAAAGAAGGCCTTATCGTCCATTAAGTAATCTAAATTTTGAAGCTACAAGACAAATTGACTCTGGAAAGCACAAAGAATGGAGTAAATACGTAATAGGAGTTGCAATTTAATAAAAAATTTAATTTACTTCTTTATTAAAATCTTCCATCATTCTTTTTTGTTCTTGCGCTATGCACGCATTAATCACTTCTTCTAATTGACCAGCAAGAATTGGCTCAAGAGAAAAATTGGAACCTAATCTATGATCAGTTGTCCTGTTATCTTTAAAATTATAAGTTCTGATTTTTTCACTTCTATCACCTGTTCCCACCTGGGAAAGTCTTTGTGATCTCTCTTTTGCATTAGCTTCTTTTAATTGAATTTCATACAATTTAGCTCTTAAAATTTCCATTGCTCGTTCGCGATTTTGCAATTGTGATCTCTCTTGAGTACAAAAAACTCTTATTCCTGTAGGCTTGTGGAGAAGATCAATAGCTGTCTCTACCTTATTAACATTTTGTCCCCCTGCACCTCCTGATCTTGCTGTTCCAACCTCTAGATCTGTTGGATCAATTTTAACCTCAACAGGATCAGCCTCAGGCATAACGGCAACTGTGGCAGTAGAGGTGTGAACTCTACCTTGAGATTCAGTAGATGGAACTCTTTGGACTCTATGTACACCAGCCTCAAATTTCAGTTGACTATATACAGAGTCTCCCTTAACGGAGATTACTAACTCCTTAAATCCACCCATATCTGACTCGGAAGCACTAACAGGTTTTACAGACCATCCAATTTTTTGTCCATATCTTTCATACATTCTTGCTAAATCGCCCGCCCAGATACAAGCCTCGTTACCTCCAGCACCGGCTCTGATTTCTAACATTACACTTCTTTCATCTCTTGGGTCTTTTGGTAATAAGGCGATTGTAGTTTTTTGAATCAGTTCACTCTTAGATTCCTCTAGAGTTATTAACTCCTCATTTATCAAAGACTCCATTTCTTTATCATTTCTATTCTCTTTTAGTAGATTTTTTGAATCTTCGATTTCTTTATCAGTATCAAGCAACTTATTAAAATCAGTCACCAAAGGTTCTAATTTTGACCTTTCTCTTGCTATGGATTCTAATTTTTTTGGATCATTAGCTATGTCAGGATCTGCAAGTTGCACTTCCAAATTTTCAAAACTTTCTGAAGCAGTTTTCAACCTTGCAATTAATGTTGAGTATTCCAATTGAAATTGTGCTTAGTTTTGAAAATTCTATTTTTTAGAATCTTTTTCTTCTTTTTGATCTTTTGATGTGGCTGAATTAGCTGAACCCATTCCATATTTTTTCATAAACCTATCAACCCTACCTTCTGTATCAAGAATCTTTTGTGTTCCGGTGAAGAAGGGATGATTTCCACTCCAAACATCAACATGTAATTCAGGCTGAGTGGAGCCAGTAGTCATTACAACTTCTCCATTACAAATAACTTTTGCATCTGGATACCATTTTGGGTGAATTTCTGATTTTGGCATAATTTAAATTCCTTTAACGTTTAGAGAATTGAGGAGCTTTTCTTGCCTTTTTAAGACCATATTTTCTTCTTTCCTTAGCTCTAGGATCTCTACTGAGATGGCCTTCCGTTTTTAGCGGTTTCCTATTATCAGGAGATAATTCGCAAAGTGCTCGAGCTGCACCTTGCTTTATAGCATCTGCTTGACCAGTCAATCCACCACCAAAAACATTTACCAGAATATCATAAGAATTTTCAAGGCCTAATGTTTGCAAAGGTGCTTTTATTGAATTTAAGTGTAGGGGATTAAAGTTTAAGTAATCATCTCCAGCACGACCATTAATTTTTATTAGTCCATTTCCTGGAATCAAGCGAACTCTAGCTACTGAAGTTTTTCTTCTTCCAGTTCCCCAATACACAGCTTTGTTTTTTATTTGACTATTCATTTTAGTAGATTAACTATTTAATAATACAGGATTCTGAGCAGCATGAGGATGATCAGCACCTTTATAAACTTTTAGTTTTTTAAATTGCTGTCTTCCTAAAGAATTATGAGGCAACATGCCCTTAACAGCTTGCTCGATGATTCTTTCAGGAATTCTTTCTTGTAAAGACTCAAATTTTTCAATTTTCATTCCTCCTGGTCTTCCAGAATGTCTCCTGTATAGTTTTTGTGATGCTTTTTTACCTGTTACCTCAACTTTCTCGGCATTTACAACAATGACAAAATCTCCAGTATCTAGATGAGGTGTAAATGTTGGTTTATTCTTACCTCTTAATACAGTTGCAATTTCTGTAGCAAGTCTACCAAGCGTCTTATCTTGTGCGTCAACTAAAAACCAATTTCTTTCAATTGTTTCTAAAGATGGAGTAATTGTTTTATTCATTTACCAAATTTCTGAAAAAAATTTAAATTAGTCTTAAATTCTACCTTATTGAAGGAATATTAAACAACAGTTTTGAATGATTTACACAAAAAATTCTCTTAATTAAACCTTACTTAAGAAAAACCCTTAATTAAAAATATAGGGAAAAAATCATTGTTATTAATCTTTTTAAAAACATTTTCTTCATAAACAGCATTTACAAAACATAACCCCTTAGCTGGAGCAGATTCTTTTACATCATTTTTCTTTTTGTTTAACCATCTATCTGTAAGAATTTCTGGCGATATTTTGTTTTCTCCAACTAAAACTAGTTGACCAATAATTAAGCGGACCATTCCATATAGAAAACCAGTAGCTTTAATATCAACAAAAATCAAATCTTCTACTCTTTTAATATCAATATTTTTTATTTTTGTAATTGAGTTTATTCTATTACTACCACTTTTCTGAAAAGCAAAAAAATCATGTTCTCCTATCATTTTCTTAGATGCATTTAACATTAAAACTTCATCTAATACTTTTTGATATCTATGCCATGACCAATTATTGATAAACAAGTTTGGGAATTTACTGTTATTAATTACGTATCGATAATGTCTATAAATAGCTGAATAGCATGCATGCCAACTATCTTTTACCTCAACTGATTCTAAGATCCTAATTGATGAAGGTAAAAGACTATTTAAGACATCAGAATAACTATTTCCTGGAACAACACAATCAACATCAAAGTGTACTACTTGACCTGATGCATGAACCCCAGCATCAGTCCTACCTGCTGCAAAAGTCTTTACTGAATGATTCGTAATCTTTAAGAGAGCTCTTTCTAAAATTTCTTGAACAGTAGTTGCATTTTTTTGTTTTTGCCAACCTGAATAATTAGTTCCATCATATTGGACTAGTAAAGCTACCCTTTTCAAAAGTTATTTTTTAGTAAAAGCACCTTTAATTGGACTAACTTAAACAAGCTCGATTATGGCCATCTGAGCGTTATCACCTTTTCTAGATACAGTTCTTACTATGCGTGTATAACCACCATTTCTGTCTCCATATCTTTCCTCTGCTTTTTCAAATAATGAATGAACTAATTTTTTATCATAAATATATCCAATAGCCCTTCTCCTAGAAGCCAAACTTCCCTCTTTGGCGAGTGAAATCATTCTTTCGGCTTCATTTCTTAAAGCTTTAGCACGAGCTTTTGTTGTAGTTACTCTACCTTCCCTAATTAATTGAGTAGTTAAACCTCTTAGAAGTGCTTTCCTCTGGTCAGCAGGTTTACTTAATAATGGAATTCTAAGTTGGTGTCTCATAATCTTTAAAATTGTTAAACAGATGTTCTGCTTTGTGGAATAGAAATGCCGATGCGTTCAAGAGCCTCAATAACCTCATCTGCAGATTTAGAGCCAAAGTTCTTAATTTCAAGAAGATCTTCATAACTGAAGCCCATTAAATCCGAAACCGAGTTAACTTGCGCCCTTTTCAAACAATTATATGCTCTGACGGACAAGTTTAGTTCCTCTAGAGGAATTTGAGCTTCAGGAGATGGTTCAGGTTCTTCAGGAATTTCCTCAACCATTGTAACAGTTGCAAGAGGTTGAAAAAGTTCTATTAACTGATTTGCAGCTTCAGCAATAGCATCGTCAGGACTTGTTGACCCATCTGTTACGACTTCCATTTTTAATCGTTCTCTTCCCGTTCCGCCTTCTGCTACAGCAGTTTCATCAATTGTAAAATTGACTCTCTTCACTGGCATAAATACAGCATCTATTTGAAGTAAATCAATAGCAGTTGTCTCTTCACTCTTACGGTCGACGGGTCTATAGCCAACACCTCTTTCAACATGGATTTCCAACTCTAAGTTATGACCCTCCTGAATAGTAGCGATCGGTTTTTCGCCATCAACAATTTCAACTTGAGAGGAGAATTGGATATCATTAGCTTTCACTTCCATTGGACCACTCGCTACTAACCTGCCGATTTCGAGCTCTGGATTAGAACTATTTATTGATAGTTGCTTGCAATTAAGAAGAATATCTAAAACGTCTTCTCTAACTCCAGGAATAGTGGCATATTCATGATTAATTCCCGCTATTCTTACAGCAGTAACTGCACTCCCTTCAAGTCCTCCCATAAGGACTCTTCTTAGGGAGTTACCCAAAGTTGTAGCTTGTCCCCTTTCAAGAGGGCCAATTAAAAAAGTTCCTGTTTGGGAGCGATCATCTGCTACTTGATGGTCGATTCTGTCAATCTGGTATTGCAACACGGAAAATAATGAGGTTAAGAGTTTTTTTTTGTGGGGGGGGGGTTGAGAATGGTTAAGACCTAAACGCGTCTCCGTTTAGGTCTTCTACATCCATTATGAGGTAATGGAGTGACATCTCTTATTAGAGTTATTTCTAATCCGGCCACTTGTAAAGCTCTTATGGCCGTTTCCCTACCTGCGCCAGGACCTCTAACTAATACTTCTATTTGCCTCATACCTTGATCAAGTGCTCTTCTAGCTGCAGCTTCAGCAGCTGTTTGAGCAGCAAATGGCGTACCTTTCCGAGCACCTTTAAATCCACTTGCGCCTGCAGAAGACCAAGAAATTACATGGCCAGAGGTGTCAGTAATTGAGACGATAGTATTATTAAAAGTGCTTTGAATATGTACCACACCATTGGGTACATTACGTTTAGATTTCTTGGAACCTGTTTTTTTTACTGTAGCTGCCATGATGTTTGAATTTAATACTTAAATTTGTAAATAGATTTAGTTATTTATTTTTTCCTTCCAGCAACTGTTTTCCTAGAACCACGTCTTGTTCTTGCATTGGTTCTAGTTCTTTGACCTCTTACTGGAAGACTCATTCTATGTCTTCTTCCTCTTACACACCCTATGTCTTGTAGACGTTTTAAAGCCATTCCCTCTTTTCTTCTCAAATCTCCTTCTAAAGTAAATTCTTCTGTAGCACCTCTTAGTTTTTGAACATCAGAATCTGAAAGGTCTTTGACGCGAGTATCTGGGTTTACACCCGTATTAGCAAGAATTAGCTTTGATCTCGTTAAACCAATTCCATATACGTATGTTAGTGCAATTTCAACTCGCTTTTCGCGAGGTATGTCAATTCCTGCAATCCTGGCCACGTGTTTTGAATAATTAAAGGTTTGAATTTGAGGGTTGAAATTTAACCCTGACGTTGTTTATTACGAGGTCTTTTCTTGTTGATAACATAGATTTTACCTCTTCTCCTCACGATCTGATCGTCAGGACTAATTTTTTTAACTGAAGATCTGACCTTCATGGGGGTTTAACAAATTAAACGTTAATACTATATTCTACATCATGATCAAGCCATTTTTTGCTTGATATCAGAGGAAACGTTTTTAAAATCTCTATTAGCATCAATATATTCTAACAATGAGAGATCTTTAAAATATTGAATCAATGGTTCTGTAGTTTTTTTATAAATATCAACTCTTGTTCTAATTGTCTCTTCTGTATCGTCTTTTCTCCCTCTTAAAAGCAAACGCTTAATTAGCACTTCTTCTGGAATATCTAAATAAAAAACTACTTCTAAAGGTTGATTAATTTCATTTAAGACTTCATTCAATGAATTTGCTTGAGATAAATTCCTTGGATAACCATCTAAAATCCAACCTTTATTATCCTTAACTAAATTTTGTCTCACTATTTTTAATACAAGTTCATCACTAACAAGCTCCCCTCGATTCATAATATCTTTTACCTGTATACCAAGGGTCGTATTCATTTCGATTTCTTTTCTTAATAATTCACCAGTAGAAAGGTGCAAATAAGAATTAGTTTGACTTAGCAATTCAGCTTGAGTCCCTTTCCCTGCTCCAGGAGCTCCTAAAAATAGTAAATGTTTCTTCATTAATTATTAATTAGTCCCTCATACCTTTGTGAAATAACATAAGTTTGAATTTGCTTAGCAGTATCTATAGCAACACCCACAAGAATAAGTAACGAAGTTGCTCCTAAACCTTGAAAGGTTTGAACATTTGTAGCCCTTTCTACTGCAGCGGGGATTATAGCGACTGAACCCAGAAATAATCCTCCCAATAAAGTCAACCTATTTTGTATACCTGATAGGTAGTTTGCTGTATTAGTTCCTGGTCTAACTCCTGGTATCGCTACACCTCCTTTCTTTAAATTTGAAGCTACATCAACTGGATTAATAGTAAGAGATGCATAAAAATATGAGAACCCCAAAATTAAGGAGAAGAATGTAAGAGCATATGGCCATGGATTAGCAGATCCGGGATTTAAACTACTGGCTAACTTGATTAAGACTGGATTGCCTGTAACATTTGCAATAGTTATAGGTAAAAATATTAAGGCAGATGCAAATATGATTGGCATTACTCCTCCTGCATTTAATTTCAAGGGTAAATAACTTTGCCTTGTAGGAAGTAGCGTTGAATTTCCTATCTGCCTTTTTGCACTAACAATAGGAATGCGTCTTGCTCCCTCTTGGACAAAAATGATCCCAACAATTGTCAATAAAAATACTCCAAGTAAAACTGCTATACCTAAAACATCTCCTCTATCGCCAGTTTGAGCTTTTTCAATAGTTGAACTTAGAGCCTTAGGTAAAGACGAAACAATATTCAAAAAAATTACAAGTGAAGCGCCTTGACCTATCCCTTTCTCTGTAATAATTTCACTAAACCACATTACTAACATTGAGCCAGTAACTAAGGCAATGGAAGTTTGCAAGACAAATGTAGTTTCACTTATCCCCTGAATAGCATATTGTCTGAGAATTAAGGAAAAAATTATGCTTTGCAAAAAACCCCATCCTAATGAAACATATCTAGTTATTTGAGCAATTTTTCTTCTTCCCGCCTCTCCCTCATTTTTTTGTAAATCTTCAAGCACAGGCAATGAAGCTGTGAGAAGCTGAATAATAATTGATGCGTTGATAAAGGGGAGTATGCCTAAAGCGAATATTCCTAAGGTTGAAATTCCTCCTCCAGTAAAAATATCTAAAAAGCCAATTAATTGCCCTCCTTGATCTATAAAACTTTTAAAAGCAACCCTATCTATACCAGGCATAGGGATGTATATGCCAAGTCTTACTAAAAGGAGAAGTCCTAAAGTAGTTAAAACTCTACTTCTTAGCTCCTTATTTAAAAATAATTGGGAAAGAATTTCAGAAGCGCTAGGATTTCTACTTTTGTTGACAAACATTTTGGAGCTTACCTAAATTTTTAGTAAATTTATTTATTATTTATAAGCTCGCAGGATCCACCTGCGTCCTCAATTTTTTGTTTTGCAACTTTTGTAAATGCATGGGCTTGGACTTTTAATTTTATATTAAGTTTTCCGTTACCAAGTATTTTTAAAGGAAACTTAGGCTTGAAGATCAATCCTTTCTTAACTAATGAGTCTAGGTTAACAGTATCGTTATCTTTAAAATCATTTAATTTCTCTAAATTAATTATAGAAAAGTTCTTTTGATTAATTATTTCAAAGTGCTTTAATTTTGGAACTCTTCTATATAAAGGCATTTGACCACCTTCGAAACCTGGACGTGTGGGTCTTCCAGAACGTGACTTTTGCCCTCTCATTCCAAAACCACATGAAGCACCCTGACCGGCTGCAATACCTCTACCCTTTCTTAATTTCTTCTTTCTCGAGCCAGAGTTTGATTTAAGTGTATTTAATGTTGAAGTCATAATTTTCAAGAATAAAGCTGTTCAAGTGAGATGCCTCTCTCCCTTGAGGCAGATTTGTGTGTTCTTAATTGAGAAAGAGCTACCATAGCAGCTCTTGCATTATTCAAAGGTGTTTTACTACCCAATCTTTTTGCTAAGACATTTTTTATACCGGCTAATTCTAAAACAGTTCTTATTGAACCACCGGCAATTACACCTGTACCTGGGGCAGCTGGTCTAATTAGTACATTAGCAGCACCATCTCGACCTAAAGATAAAGTCGGTATTGAATTATTTGGGGTTAAAGGAACTCTGACAAGATTCTTTTTACCATCTGAAACTCCCTTTCTCACCGCGCCTATGACATCGCCAG
>QCEF01000011.1 GCA_003278545.1 Prochlorococcus sp. AG-355-N16 | reverse complement strand
AGCATCACCATTATCTGCTATTGGTATTTCTACAGAAGAAGTATTAATAGATTCTGAGAACCCTTGTCTATCTGTATAAGAAATAATTGCCCTTACTTTTTTACCTTCTTCTGAAGTAGTAAGTGTATAAGTTGAATCAGTTCCAATTTGAGTCCACGTAGATTCATCAGAAGATGATTGCCAAATATAAGATAAAGTACCAGTCCCATCAGGATCAGCTGTAGATTCTGTGATGCTTAAAGCCTCTCCTATTGAAGTAGTCCCCGATGTTGCGAAAACTGCATCTCCATCATCTAAGATTTTCGTATTATCGTTTGGATTAAAGAAATAATTATTTGAAGTAGTATTAAGATCTAGGAGCCTCAATGTTTCGAGCTTGATATCTTCAGTTGCAGTAAATTTATAGGTTGCTTGCTTGGATGATGAGTTAACTGAAGATAAAACAGCGGAAATTATTTTGTTGTCAGAATTTATAAATTTAGATGTTATTGAACCTTCATAGTTAATTTCAGTTGTAAACTTAATACTAAAATACTTATCATTTCCACTTAGTACCCAATCGTTGATAGCGATTGAATCAAAATTTATAGGTCTTGGTATAAAATCTGTCTGAATTGAACCTGCAATGATTGAAGATTGTTCACCACTTATCCTGGTAATTCCATCTTCAGTGAATCCAATTTTATTTATTATTTCATTAAAATCGTTATCTGTAGTAATTACGTTATAGGAATTATTTTCAATTTTTAAAACAGCTTTGATATTTGAATCATCAGTACCAAAAAAAATATATTCATTATAATTATCTGTTAAGTAATCTTCTATGCCAAGATATGAGTAAGTTTGCGAATTATCAAATCCCCCCTCATCAATAAAGTTACCAAATCTACCTAGAAATGAACTGTAGTCTGAATTGGCTGGAGCAAAAGGTATATAACTATTACCTCTTTGAATCGTCCCAAAAGCACCAGCTGAGCCAGCTCTAAAAATATATCTCGCTGTAAGACCGGTTGCCACTGAAATAACCCTTCTTTTGAAAAATCATCGCTTTACTTATTTTAAAGTAAAAATCTAAATTAAAAAAACTAAAATTGATTCACCAAGAAAAGCTACCAATAAATCATCCGAAGTTGACATTTTGTTGAAATAAACCAAATAAGTTATTTCCAACTATGGCAGCGATAATTAAAACAAAGGCAACTATGGCGAAAAGAGTACTTACATCTTTTATGTCATAAGGTGCTTTAAATAAAGGTTTCTGATCTGTCATAGTTATCAAATATATAAATGAAATTAAATCATATTATTTTAATACTTGTTAGAAGTATTAAGTGATTTTTTAGATTAAGTTTGGACAAAAAAAAACCACTAAAAGTGGTTTTTTTATTTATTGGATAAATGAACTAGCTTGTGTAAGCTTTTCCTCTATAAGTTAGTTCGATGTGCTGCTTTTTAGCTGCTGCTTTGTTTTGGACGTACTTTTGGCCTCTGTAAATTAGAGTCATTTTTTAAGCTCCGGTTTCGCTTAAGTCCCCGTTCCATGGCTTAAGTCGATTTGCGGCTTGCTATACGCAAGTTGAACGTTTTGGTAGTGGTTGCTACAATTTTATAATAACATTCAAGAAAATTATTTGTCTAGGCCTTTAATAAATAAACTTAATACTTCAATAATGAAATTGGCTCTTAATAAAGAAATTTATGTTTTTCTTTATGTAGTTTCTTGCAGGTTACATTTTGTTCGTTTTTGAGAAGTATTTTTTATTTAATGAACTTTTAAATGTAAAATTCTTAAGATTATAAAATTTGTTTTATGTTTTCTAGAAGCAAAAAACCTACAGTAAAAAAATCCGCAATAGTTGAAGAGACTCCATTATTTGCCCAATTATTACCATTCGCAAACAAGATGAATGATAAAGTTCAATTGGTAAATGCTTTGGCTTTTACTTTTATTATGGGGTTCTCAATTTTTGGAATTGCTCTATGGAAACTATCAGGGCTGACCTAATTATTTAATTTTTGCAAAGCATCAATTTTTGATTCTTTGCTTTCAATTATGGTCATTAACCATCTAGAGGCTAGCCCTCTGGATATTGATCTATTTTTTAGAAATCTACATATGTAAATGTGTAGATTTTTTTCGTTTCTGGAGTTAAATTTTTCCTCAAAATCTAAGATATCCTCTTCTGATGTTCTTTTTCTTAGCTCGTCCACTAAGGCATGAGTTGAGGAATCATTAAATAAGTTCCCGATATTTAGGCTTAAAGTCATCAATAATTTATGTCCCTAATAAAGAGGTAGCCATAAATTAAATTTTTAAAAACTAATTAATACTTATTAGTTACAAAAAATTTAAAATTTAATCTTTCGGTTTAGCCAGAGGGAGAAGGCATTTATCTGAATCACAACCTGCTGGTCCTGCTTCTGATAGTTCTCCAACATCATATTTATTAAGAGCGTCAAAGAAATCGTTATTGACTTTCCTTTCTATTACTTTATTCTGCAATGATATATATTCCTCTTTACTTATTGGTTCAAAGGGTAATCTCGGGAAAGTAGCGTTAGCACTAAATCTAGCTAGCAATGCTGCTGAAATATATCCCTCATTATTTTCTATTGCATTATGAATAGCCTTAGCTAAATCCTCGATTTCATTTTCTCTAAATTCTACGGTTGCAGAGGTATTATGCTCTGTGTAAAATTTCTGCACTTGCATGTAAAAATCAAATTGAGCTAATGCTGAGAAATTATTGATATCTATTTGGTCTGCGCCGTCTATATTTGCCCAACTAACTTCTGTAGGGATTTCAACTAACCATTCTGTACATCTTGGATCAAATGGATTATCGAGCAAGCAACCATTTTCATCTTTATCAGATTGAGATGGAACAACTGAGTAACCATAATCCATGCAAGCTAAAGCGATTGGGTCATTTTTCCTGAAAGTTATTCTTCTTATGAATCTTTGAGCCTTTGGAGGATGCCATCCTGGAGCTGCTCCAGTAAGAAGACTTTTAGTTCCAGCTGGCTGAACTGTTGTGCATCTATTTGGTCTCCTTAGATTATGCTTATCACAATACTCCCATACAGTTTCTTTTACTATTTTTCTCCAAGAATCTAAGAATTTAGCTTCTTTTTCTTTGAAGGCCTTCCCTTCTTCGCTATTGGGCCTTCCTGCTTCCCACCATTTCAACCATGGCGTCCCAAAGGCATGGACACAAAAATCAAATAATCCTGTGAAACTAACTCCTACAATAGGATCATATTCCCTACTTTTTCTGTAACGCTCAACTTCAAATTCATGATTAAGTAAGCATGCTACAGAAAGAGCGGCTGCTTTAAAAGCTTTTTTTTGCTCTTCAAAATTCCCTGGATCAATCTGATTTAAATGAACTTCAGCCAAATTGCAATGGAAATCATTTCCCAAGATCTCCCCACAAGGGTTAAGTCCATATCGACTCATCCTGTGGTCTAACTCTTCTTCTGAAAAAGGGCCATAACTACTATTTATCCAATTTCTAGCTTCATCCTTGCCTTGTTCTGAGTAGATTTCAATAAATTCCTTTCTCAATTCATCATCTTTGAGAATATCTGCATTTGACCTTGCTATTGCTTCTGGAGCAAATTGAATGGCTCCCTCACCTGAATGAAATTGTTTTGTTACGGCATCCAAAACAGTTTGGTAAGTGGGTTTTGTATGGTAAACCCTAGTATGATTGGCCATTCTGAGGGCATCTTTTTCAGGATCTATTCTCCAATTACCATTCTCATCTTGACTCCATAAATTTTCTTTTGCTGATGCGGCTTCCTTATCATCTGAAGCAAATTGTCTCATTCCAGCACTTCTTCTTATATTCCCAGCAACTATAGTTACTGCAGCTTCATCAATTAATAAACAACATTCTACGGTACTTAATTTCCTACCAATTGCCTTTCCAAGAAGTGATGCGACTCTAGAGTAAAGATCTTTCAATTTGATAGGATTTGCCATACCACCAAAACCTTTTAATGATTCTCCAGCAGGCCTAATATCTTCCAAATCAATATAAACATCAATTTCTCTTTCAAGATTCTCGTTACTTGATGCCTCAAGAAGATATTTATAGCTATCTACCCATCCTCTTCTGCTATCTCCAACTTTGATATGAAGATCTTTTCCTTTAATTTCTAATGATGACTTTTCCTCTCTTTGATCTTTAGGAGTTATCCCCACCTCACTGACTGATTTGATATTTATTTTGTTAATTACCGTAGGTAGATTATTTATAAAATGAGGCTCAATTATTGCACCTGTTCCACATCCCATCATTGCTAAGTCCATCATCAATGCGAAGGCTTCCCAATCAATTAAGTTTGTTGAGGTACAGTTGTATGCTCCTGAGAAATTTTGGTTCTTATTAATCCAAGGGGTTCCGCCTATCCATAACCATCTTCCTGAAGGTTGAGCTTTTTGGTTACTTTGCATCTCTCTCATTAGGATTAATTCTTCCTCAGAAAGTTTTCCTAATTCTTTTAATCCCGTTAAATTCCTTTCGCCTACTTCGCTCCAGTTCTCCCTTTTGCCAGATGAAGTTTTTCTACTATAAGATCTGAAAAAAACTGGATAAGCAGCTGGGGCAGTTTTTGGAAAATCATCTTTTTTAAGATCATTGGAATTGCTCTCTGAAGAAGCTTTATTTGGTGCAACAGTCACGATAAAAAAACGTATGTAAATAACCCGTACTGGAAGAATAACTCTACCTGTGGCGTCTGCAACTATTCTTACCACTATTTAACGGTTTGTGTAGAATTATGTTTAATATGAAATCTTTGTCTCAAGAAAGGATATGGAAAGAGTCCCCGAACCTGAATTAATGGAAGAAAAAGAGCAGGTCATTTCTTATGACGAAGCTGATTTTTCAGAAGGGGAAGTTAATCTAATTAATCAAATAAATCAATATCTTTTGAAAAAAAATATTTCTTTAGGTGAAAAAGATTTAATAGTTGATTTAGGATGCGGCCCAGGAAATATTTCTGAGAAGTTAGCAATAAAATGGCCTAATACTGCAGTCATAGGAATAGATGGTTCTAAAGAGATGATTTTGAGAGCAGAATATAATAAAAGTATTTCTAATAATCAAAAAAAATTAAAAAATTTACGCTACATTTGTTCTGACATCAAAGACATTAAATCAAAAAATTTTTTACTTAAAAAAAAAATTAGTTTACTTGTAAGCAACAGTTTGATTCATCACATTACCAATCTTGAAGACTTCTTCAACACAATAAGAAGTTTGTCTAGTAATATCACTGTAAATTTTCACAAGGACTTAAAAAGGCCATTAGATGAAAAGACTGCATTAGAACTCAAAGCACAATGTTCAACTAAATATAATGAGATTTTAACTAATGATTATTATGCATCTTTAAGAGCTTCTTATACTTTTAAAGAGTTAAAAAATTTCACCTTAGAGAATGATCTATCCTCTTTAGATGTGTTTGAAGAAGGTGAAAATTATTTAATAGTCTATGGTAATATTTAAAAACTAAGTGAAAGGCTCCCATATTAAATAAATGAGCTTAGGTACAAAAATTCTAAATAATAAAGAAATACTGGATGCGGTAAATAAAAGAAGAAATTTTGCTATTATTTCACATCCAGATGCTGGGAAAACTACTCTTACCGAGAAGCTTCTTTTGTATGGAGGTGCCATTCAACAGGCAGGAGCTGTAAAAGCTAGGGGTAATCAGAGAAAAGCCACCTCAGACTGGATGGAACTTGAGAAACAAAGAGGTATTTCTATTACATCAACTGTATTGCAATTTGAATATGAAAGATCAGTAATTAATCTATTAGATACACCAGGACACCAAGATTTCTCCGAAGATACTTATAGAACATTAGCTGCTGCTGATAATGCAGTTATGTTGGAAGATGCTGCTAAAGGACTAGAACCTCAAACTAGAAAATTGTTTGAAGTTTGCAAGATGCGAAAAATTCCAATATTTACTTTCATAAATAAAATGGATAGACCAGGAAGAGAGCCATTTTCTTTACTTGATGAAATTGAATCAGAACTTGGATTAAATACTCTACCTATAAACTGGCCAATTGGAAGTGGCGAGGAATTTAGAGGGGTTATTGATAGATTTTCAAGAGAGGTGATTTTATTTGATAAAGCAGTGAGAGGGAAACAATCGAATGAGAAAAGATTAAGTCTTGAAGATAAAGAGCTATCAAAATATGTAGAGAGAGATTTACTTGAAAACTCACTTGAAGAATTGGAGGTTCTTGATGAGGCAGGATCTGAATTTGAAAAAGAAAAAGTTTTTAATGGCTCTTTAACCCCAGTTTTCTTTGGATCTGCTATGACTAATTTTGGTGTAAGGCCATTTTTAGATAGTTTTTTAAAAATGGCACAAAAACCTACTTCAAGAAATAGTAATAAAGGGGATATTGAACCTGCAAGCGATGAATTTAGTGGGTTTGTTTTTAAGCTTCAGGCAAATATGGATCCAAAGCACAGAGATAGGGTTGCTTTTATAAGAGTTTGTAGTGGCAAATTTGAAAAGGATATGTCAGTTAAACATTCCAGAACTGGGAAAACAATCAGATTATCAAGACCACAAAAAATATTTGGGCAAGATAGAGAAGTAGTCGATGATGCCTATCCTGGAGATGTTATTGGTTTAAATAATCCAGGGATGTTTTCTATTGGAGATACTCTTTATACTGGAGCTCATCTGGAATATGAGGGCATACCATCCTTTAGTCCTGAAATATTCAGCTGGCTAAGAAATCCAAATCCCTCAGCATTTAAAAACTTTAGAAAGGGTGTTAATGAACTTCGAGAAGAAGGTGCCGTTCAGATTCTTTATGACTTTGATGAGAGTAAAAGAGACCCTATACTTGCAGCCGTTGGTCAATTGCAGTTGGAGGTAGTAACTCACAGATTAAAAAGTGAATATGGTGTAGATGCAAATCTTGAAGCAATGCCATATCAATTGGCTAGATGGATTTCTGATGGATGGCCAGCCATTGAAAAACTAGGCAGAATATTCAACTGTAAAATAGTTAAAGATTGTTGGAATAGGCCAGTTATTCTTTTCAAAAATGAGTGGAATCTAAATCAATTTGTTGAAGACAATAATCAATTAAATTTAAACAAAGTTGCGCCTGTTGTTAGTGGAGTCGAACCAATTGTTTTATAAAGTCTTAATGGATTATAAAATTAGTTAATCTGTTAGTATTGGTAAAAAAATTTGGATCCAAACAGTAATAAAAATAATAACGAAAAATCACCTTATGAAATTTTAGGTGTAAAAGAAGGTGCTGCTTTTGAGGATATTCAGAAAGCTAGAGATATTAAAGTTAAAGAGGCTGGTGAAGATTTAATTTTAAAAGCGAAAATAGAATCTTCCTTTGATCAATTACTTATGGGGAGTTTGAAAGCCAGGCAATCAGGAAATGTTAGCTATGAAGCTGTGAGTGCCTCAAAAAAAGAAAAACAAATTAATCAATTTACCAATAATAATTTCCCACTTCTTTCTAAGATAAAAAATTTAAATAATAACTCCAACAATTCAAGTCAGTATAGTCTGCCAAAAATTACTACCCCCTCATTTGATAATCTTTCAATAAAAATATCAGTTGGGCTATTATTTTTAATTTTGTTATTTATCAGTCCAGACTCTAATATTAGACTTTTACTATCCATCTCAACATTAATACTTACCTATACTCAAATTAAATCAGGGAAAAGATTTATAGGTTCTTTGGGTTGGAGTGTTACCTTTCTATCGATCGGATTAATATTTGGTGGATTGCTTGAAAATAATTCTTTCATTCAGGAAGTATCAAACAACTCTTTATCAATACAAAAAATTCAAAGTATTCCGGCCATGGTTATTTTATGGCTAGGCGTAATTTTTTTATGATTGATTTTCTATCATCGATTTAATTTCTTCATAATTTATAAGATATTTATTTTTACAAAATTCACAAACCAACTCTGCTTTGCCATCTTTCTTGAGGATGTCATCTAACTCGCTCTTATCTAGCATTTTCATCGCATTTAAACTTCTTTGTTTGGAACACTTGCATTTAAAACTCACTTCTTGGGAACGTGCTTTTTCAGAGATTGATTTATCGTCAATATCGGGAAATATATTTCTAATTAACGAAAGAAGATTATCTTTTGACTTAAATAGGTCTTCACTGAAAGAATTAATTTCTTTACATCTTTCTTCGAGTAGTGAGATTAGTAGTGGGTCAGTATCTTTTTTAGGTAGAACTTGAGCTAATAAGCCACCACTACAAATAAAACTTTTATTTTGAATTTTTTCGCCAATAAATACAGCAGAGGGAGTTTGCTCTGAATGATATAAATATGAAGCTAAGTCTTCAGCAATATTTCCATTTACTAATTCAACAGTGCTTGTAAAGGGTTCTCCAAATCCACTATCTCTTATTACATTTAGATATCCTCTACCTAATGCGTTTGTAAAATCAAAAGAATATTTATTATTGCCTTTTTTGACTAGGTCTAATTCTAAATTAGGATTCCCTACATAACCCCTAACTTTTCCGTCTCTACCTGCATCCACTAGTAATCCTTTTAAAGGTCCGTCAGATCTAACTCTTAAAGTAACTCTCCCATGCATTACCTTCATCGAGCTTGCCAAAAGTAGTGAAGCACTAAATGCTCTCCCTAAGATACAGGTGGTTAAATAAGAAAGACCGTGTCTTTTTTTTGCTTCTAAAGAAGATTCTGTTGTTAAGACCGCAACTAATCTTATTCCTCCATTTGCTGCAGTTGCTCGAACTATCCTATCCTGCATGATTTTCTTTCATAAAATTTTTGATTTTCCCTTTTTCCAAGAATAATATCCTAGAAGGAATCCCCTCAAATAAGGCAGGTTCATGAGTAACAATAATAATTGTATTTTTATTTTTTAAATCAAGAATTAAATTCTTTACATCATTTCTCATTGAATAGTCTAATCCAGCAGTTGGTTCATCAAGTAAAAGAATTGAGGGGTTTCTAAGTAGTTGAACTGCTACAGCTAATCGCCTTTGTTGTCCGCCACTTAGTTGTTCTGGTGGTTGGGTCAGATTAATTTTTTTCAAACCAACTTTATTTAAAACTATCTCTATATTTTTTTCTCTTAAAGATTTATGGCCTATTTTTAATTCTTTCCCAATGGTTGTACCTATAAAGTATCTTTCAGGAAATTGGAATACTACTCCACAAAACCATCTTCTTTTTCTAGAAGATAAAATTTTATTCTTCCAAGTAATTTTTCCTTTTTGTGGAGTTGTTAATCCGCTTATTATTTCGAGTAGTGTTGTTTTCCCAGAACCACTATTGCCGCAAATTAAAATTATTTCATTTTCATGAACTTTTAAATTTAAATTGTCTATTATTTTTCTTTCACTAGTTTGGGGTTGATAAGATATTTCTTTTAAGTCAAGCATTATTAATTAAGTTATAGGTATGAATTTTAATCTAGTAATAACTTACTTATAATAGCTATAGATCTAAAAAGTTTTAAGTCAATATGAATATTATTTTTAGGGAAGTTGATCCTTTTAATTGTTGGATATGGATCAGGTTTTCAGCATCACCAACTCAAGACGAAAAAAATTATTTAGATGGTGTTTTGGATAGTTGGTACGTTTTAGGAAGGCTAGGTGGATTTAATTCAGAAAATTTGCAAACACATGAAGAGGGTTCCGATCTAAGTTGGATGTCCTACGATAATGACCAAAAAAATGCATCTCTTCCAGCCTTAATGCATAATTTAGGAATTATGGAATATCAAAATCTTTGGGGAAGATGTTGGGTTGATTTTGGAACTTCAGACTCCATTTCAATAGATATATTAATTAATTCTTTGAATGAGATATCAAATAATTATGTAAAAATTGAAGAGTTAATTATTGGGGGTGAAAATAATGATTGGTCAGTTGAAGAACATGAAGATTTAGTTTTCAAAGATTAAGTGTTTTAGATGGAAGACTTAACAAGATTAATTATTTCCCATGAAAGAATTGAAAATATTAAGAACAATAATTTAGAACTTTCTAAAGAGGAGTCTCATTATTTAAATAAAGTAATGAGGATAAAAAATGGTAAAAAAATATTTATAGCTAACGGAGAGGGTTCATTATGGAAAGCTATAAAAGTTAAAAATGATTGCTTAGAAATAATTAAATCAAAAAAACCTTATTTATTTCAAGAACAAGAAATTCACTTATTAGGAATAGCTGTTGTTATACCAAAAAGTGGTTTTGAGGATATTTTAAAAATGTGTACTGAAATAGGAATTGATTATATACAGCCATTATTTTCAGAAAGACAGGTAAACAAAAATTTAAATTTTTCTAGAAAAATTTTGAGATGGAATTCAATTATCAATGAAGCTGTTGAGCAAAGTGAGAGATTATGGAAACCATCTATTTTAAATGGAATTGATATTATTGAATGGCTAAAAAGTAGAGATAATCAAGAAAGAGTTTCAATTTCTATAACTAGAGAAGAAACAATATATGACTTAAATCAATGGTTAAGAAAACAACAAGAATTTGGAAACAAAAAAGGAGGTATTTTTTGGAATGTAATTGGTCCTGAAGGAGGTTGGTCCGCTAAAGAAATTGATTTTTTTAAAAAAAATAATATTACCTTTGTTAAGCTTTCCGACACTATCTTGAGAACTTCAACGGCTAGTATTAACGCATCATCAATTTTAAATCAGTGGAGAATTGATTTGAAATTAAAGAATTAGATAAATATGGATTTAATTAGAAATCAATTTTTTATAGGTTTTTGCATTAATTTTATTTTGATTTATATATTTTGCAGGATTCCTTTGATGACGAAAAGTGGTTGGATAAGTGCAGGTATTCTAGGAACAATTTTGTGGGGTTGTTTGTCATGGCGGGGATGGATGTCAGTTGTAATTTATTTAATATTTGGATCTCTCGTTACCAAAATAGGTTTTAAATTTAAAAAAGCACAAGGAATTGCTGAAAAAAGAGGCGGGAGAAGAGGTCCTGAGAATGTATGGGGCTCTGCAGCTACAGGATTATTTCTTGCCATTATGACCAAATTTAATGCTGCCAACATAGTGATTTTTAAAGTAGGTTTTGCTGCAAGTTTTGCTGCAAAGTTGGCGGATACTTTTGGTAGCGAAATTGGGAAAAGATTTGGTAAAGACACATACTTAATTACTTCACTTAAAAAGGTGGATAGAGGAACTGAAGGTGGAATAAGTATAGAAGGAACATTAGCTAGTTTTTTGGGATCAATATTTATGGCTTTTATAATGCTTCGTCTATCAATTATTTCTACAAAATATCATTTTATAGTTGTCGTAGTTTCTGGATTCTTGGCAACACTTTTTGAAAGTATTATTGGTGCTAAATTTCAAAACAAATATAAATTAAGTAATGAATTGGTAAATGCTATTCAGACAAGTATTGCTTCTGTTTTTGCTATCTTTGCTCTTATTTTATATTCATATTTTTTAAATTAATAATATTTGGAAAGACCTAGGATTCCTTCCATTTTGAAAGAATCTCCCAGCTTTTAAGTCTTTGGAAAAGCCAGAAATGACCTTCGGAATTTAGATGAATTCCATCATGCGTAATCCAATTTTTACTCCTTTTATCAGAGTACATTTCTCTAAAAGTAGGAAGAAATGGGACATTCTGATTGAGGCATACTTCCTCCATTCTCCTTTCATAAGAATTACAAAAATCATTTGAGTACCATAGACATCCTGCGAACGGCATTTTGCTTTCGTCAACTGGTGTAAGACCAATAACAAATACATTTGTTTGAGAGTTCATTTCATTAATTAGCCTCTCTAATCCATATTCAAATCCATTTATATCTAATTGATGTCTTCCATTTTTCTGACCAATTGCTGCTGTGTCGTTAAGACCTACATTTAGTAGTATTGCTTTAGGTTTATTTCTTCTCGTTTCTCCTCTAGAAGACCATTCTTTTTCCCATCTAGATGAAACTTTTTCTATCCCATCTCCCCTAACGCCAAGTTGATAAATAACTGGCCCATTGTGGTTATTGCACCAATCTTTTCTAAGCCTCTCACACCATCCACCACCCTCATTATCTCCCCATCCATAAACTGAGCTATCTCCAATTACAACTAGCTGTTTTGGTAAACTAATCACTATAACCGGAAAAAAATAATTACTTGATTTAACAAATTATTCTTACAAATCAAGTTAAACTATTTTTGATTTTACCATTTATTAATTCGCCAACTATTGCGATGGAGCTATAAGCTATCAAAACTAAGGTAACTTCTTGCCATGCGAAGGAACTTAGTGATTCTTGCAATTGCCAACCTAGACCAACACTTCCAATAACCCCAACAATTGCAGTTTCTCTAATAATAATGTCAGATCTATAAGCGCAATATGCTAAGTAACTTTTTGCTTGTTGAGAAAATAAACCTAATAGCCAACTAGTCTTTTTTGAGATTCCTAGGGATTTCATTGCAATATAATTTCTCTTGTCTTGGCTATCTAGATTTGTAAAAAGTAATTTGCTAGTAATACCAGCGTTGTGGAGACCTAATGTTAAAGCTGCTAAAGATACAGAAGGATTATTAAAAGTTAATAGAGTTAGAAGTATTACAGGGGTAGGTATTAAACGTAATAAAAATGCAAAAATTTTTATAAAAATTTTAGAATTATTGTTGTTAAAAATTCCTATTACTAATGGAGGTAAACTAATTGCGATTCCTGTTGATAAAAGACTTAAAATTATTGTTTCTAATATAAGTTTTAAGAAATCAAATAATCCTAAATCTGAGCTTGATTTAAATAGAGAACTAACGGAATTAAAATTTTCAAAATTATTGTTAAAAATAAAATAAAGAAAATATGAAAAAGAAAATAAAATTGTTATGAAAAAAACTGAAATAAAAAAAATAGATAGGATTTTATTCGTAGTGTTAAATTTTATTTTTTTGAATATTAATCCAGGAAGAATTATCAAAATTGCTAAGGACCATAAATAAGTCCATAACTCTCTAAAATTCAAAGTTTGGAAAGATAAAAAAATACTGGTACCTATTCCTCCAATCCCAAAAAGTCCAAGAATCACCGTACTTCTTATTGAACACTCTAATCGATATAAACCAAAGTTTTTAAATGTATTTATTATTGGATTCCATATTAAAGTTAGTAAAGAAGAAAATTTAGGTGCATTTATTTGATTTATAGATTCAAAACTTTTGTAGTCAATAGTTTCTAGTTGCTCAGCAAAAACTTTTGAATTTACAGCAATATAAGGTATACATATAGCTATTATTCCTATCGAAAAATTTATTCCATATATTTGCATTAATAGTATTCCCCAAACCACTTCGTGTATAGATCTAATTATTGTTAGAAAAAACCTTACTATGCGGTAGAAAAAATTTGGAATATTAAAGATTTTATAAAAAATATTTGAGGAAATTATTCCAAAAATTGCTCCAAAAATAATACTTACTAACCAACTAAAAAAACCAATTAAAAAAGTTTCATTTAATCTCTTAATTACGGTAATAATAATTTCATTATCGATCTTGGGATTAAATGCAGAAATTAAGAATTCTTGGAATAATTTAAATCCTCCAAAATGAATATTGTTTATTAATTGATACCCTAGAGGTATGCATACCAAAATTGGAAGAAAAGATAATGAGGTATAGTTTAATTTTAATTTGTTCAACTAATTAATATATTTTCTCTAAATGAATCTTCTTTAAGTTATTTCTTTTGATATTGAAAAAAATTTTACCATCCCTTATTCCAATAACTTTATCGAAATCGTTCAGCAAATCTAATCTATGTAATGCAACTAATGCCGTCTTTGGGGATTTTTTTGTTTTATTTTTATCTACATTTTCTAGCAGAAGGTTTTTAATTGTTGTTATCAATTTGGGATCTAGATTATTAAAAGGCTCATCTGCAAGTAATATGTTTGATTCTTGAATTAATGATCTAGCTATAGCCACCCTTTGTTTTTGCCCCCCAGATAGTTTTCTGATTTTTTTATCGTAAATAGAGTTATGAAGTCTACATAATTTCATATATTTATGCGCCTTTTTAAAAGAACTTATATTTAGTAAATTTTTAAAAGCGAAATAAAAATTGTTTTCCGCTAGTAGTCCACAATTAACATTTTGTTCTGCAGAGAGATCTTCTATTAATCTTAAATCTTGCCATATTGTTGTTATTTTACTTTTCTGCTTTCTATCTAATTCCTCGAAACTTTCATTGAATAATTTAACCTCCCCTTGAGTTGGCTTTATAGTGCCATTAAGTACTGATATAAGTGTAGTTTTTCCTGAACCGCTTTTACCTAAAAGTGCAATTTTTTCCCCAGAATTTATTTTTAAATTTATTTTATTTAGGATTAGATCATTTTTGTATTTATAAGATATATTTTCTAATTCTAAGACAGTATTATTCATCTAATTTTATTTAATTTCCTCCCGATTTCCTCTATATTTTTATATTGTTTTGATTCTGCCTTTATAAATCTTTTTGCATTGAACATATCTAATATCTGTTTATGTGATTTTTGCTTTATATCTAAATTTAGAATTACTGATTTAAGTTCTTTTATAAACCCTTCCCCGAATCTATTTTCAAGATCACCTTGAGCTACCCAATGGTAGTCAACATATTCTGGTGTGATCCAGAATAATTCTACATTACTTGTTCTTTTGGGATTATTTTTAAGATTGTTTTCCCAAACCTGTTTATTTAAAGCTCCAGCATCAAATGCCCCACTATTAACTAAAACTATAGTGGCATCATGACTCCCACTAAACCCTGCTTTTTCCCCTTTAAAATGTTTAATTTTTACCCCTGCTTGATTTAAAAAATATTCTGGCATTAATCTTCCAGAAGTTGAGTTTTCAGAACCAAAAGTAAATCTTAAATTCTTAAGTTTTTTAAGTCCTTTAATGTTTGAAATTGGTTTAAGTTCTAAATTTTTGTTTACTATAAAAACACTTTTAAATTCCTTATCGATATCTCTTTGAGCTATGACAATTGAATTAGGTGTTTGTAATCTTGCTTGAACTCCTGATAAACCTCCAAACCAAACTAAATCTAAATCTTTAGTTCTAAATCCAGTTACTGCTGCAACATAATTAATAACAGGAATATATTTAACTTCTACATTAAGTTTTTTGGATAATTCTTTTGAAAATAAATTAAATCTTTTGTCCAAAACATCTTGGTTTTGATCAGGTATTGCTCCAACTTTTAAAACTTTGGGATTTGAAAATACAGGTGATGAAAAAACAGAAAATAATAGAGATGAACTGATTAGTAAATTCTTTAAATTAAACATAACTTAGTTATATTAATAGTATTTAGAGATTGTTTTTTCAAGCCTCTGAAGTCCATCTTTTATTTTAATTTCTGAAGCTGCACAAGATATTCTTATACATTGATCAGCTCCAAAAGCTTTTCCAGGTACAACAACTAATCCGTAATCTTGAAGAGCTTTATTGCAGAAATCAACAGAAGTAATTGAGGAGTTGGGTAATTTTGGAAATGCGTAAAATGCTCCATTAGGCTCTTCAATATAAATCCCATTTATATTATTAAGGCCCTCATAGAGAAGTCTTCTTCTTTGATCATAATGGCTATTTATCATTGAGAAAAACTCATTATTAATTTTTAAAGCCTCTAAAGCACCTTTTTGAACAAAAGAGCAAACATTACTTGTACTTTGACTTTGTAATGCTGAGGATGCTTTGATTACATCTTTGGGACCTACTAAATAACCTATCCTCCAGCCAGTCATAGCCCATCCTTTCGCAAACCCATTTATTATAAAAATTTTATTTTTTAAGTCATTTGCTAATGAAGATAAACTGTAGTGTTTAAATTCTTTTTTAAGGATTAGTTCGTAAATCTCATCAGAAAGAATATTGATATTTGGATTTTCTCTAGCTAAATCGGCAATTTGTAATAATTCTTCCTTTGACATAACTCTTCCAGTAGGGTTATTAGGAGAATTGATAATTATAAATTTAGTTTTTGAAGAGATTCTAGATTTCAAATCTTCTATATTTATTTTGAATCCATCTTCTGCAGAAGAATTTGTAAAAATTGGCTCCCCACCCGCCAATCTAACCATCTGGGGATAACTTAACCAATATGGAGAAGGAATAATAACTTCGTCTCCAGTATTTAACAATACTTGGAAAAGATTATATATTGCTTGCTTAGCACCATTTGTGACCATTACATTTTCAAATTCATAATTTAAATCGTTTTGAATTTGAAGTTTATTTGCAATTGCTTTTCGGAGATCTAAATTCCCCGCTGCGGGCCCGTACTTTGTAAATCCATCATATATAGCTTTACTTGTAGCCTCTATAACTTCTTTTGGGGCATCAAAATCAGGTTCACCTGCACTTAAATTGCAAATATCTACTCCTTCTGCAGATAATTGATTTGCTTTAGCACTTATCTGCAATGTAAGAGAAGGCTCAATTGAAAGTGCCCGATCAGATAAATTAACTTGACTCATTGACTTATGACTTTTCAAATATGACTTTTAATAATGACAAATGCATAAATTAAGAATAAATAAAACTATCACACTATGGTTTAATTTAGTTCATTTTCTTAATCTATTTTATTTTCATGTTTTGAGTTCTTAAGATAAAAATATTTAAAGTTTTTATTTTCGGTGAAAAGGTTAGTAATTGGGAGAGGAAGTGTATTTGCAGATTTGTTAGTAATTGGTGAGGCACCTGGAGCCCAGGAAGATTTAGAAGGAAAACCTTATGTAGGTAAATCTGGTAAGTTATTAAACGAATTATTAATACAAGCTGGAATTGATTATAAAAAGGATGTTTATTTTTGTAATGTAATTAAATGTCGTCCACCAAATAATAGAAAACCCACTGCTAGAGAAATTAATATTCATAAACCTTGGTTATTACAGCAAATAAAGTTAGTCGATCCAAAATTTGTATTACTTACTGGTTCAACTGCTATGAGAGCTATTTTAGAAGTTAAAGATCCTATAAGTAATTTAAGAGGTCAATGGATTAAAAAAGATGGGAGAGAAATTATGGTAATTTTTCATCCATCTTATTTGTTGAGATTTCCTTCAAAAGAAATCAATAAACCTTATCATCTAACTTTGAAAGACCTAGAGAATGTAAGTGGTAAACTATATGCCGTATAATTTAGTGAAATCCTTTTTGAATATCAAGAATTTTAATGTCATTAACTCAATCTAAAGAGGTTAATAGTCTCTCCAAAAGATATTCAACTCATATTGAGAGAAGGATAACTAGAACAGTAATGGTGGGTGATATAGCTATTGGAAGTGATTATCCAGTAAGAGTTCAATCGATGATAAATGAAGATACTATGGATGTCGAAAATGCTTACTTAGCTATCAAACGACTTCATGACGTGGGTTGTGAAATAGTAAGGTTAACTGTCCCTTCCTTAGCACATGCCAAAGCAGTAGGAGATATAAAGGCAAAATTACTAGAAAATAATATCAATACCCCCTTGGTGGCTGATGTTCACCATAATGGTATGAAAATTGCAATGGAAGTTGCAAAACATGTTGATAAAGTAAGAATTAATCCTGGATTGTTTGTTTTTGAAAAATCAGACCCTACAAGAACTGAATATACAGATGAGGAATTTGAAACTATTAAGCAAACAATACTTAAAAGATTTACCCCTTTAGTTGAAGTTTTAAAGGCTGAAAACAAAGCTCTAAGGATTGGAGTTAATCATGGGTCTCTATCTGAAAGGATGCTTTTTACTTATGGAGATACGCCATTAGGAATGACAGAATCTGCGATGGAGTTCGTCAAAATTTGTGATGAGCTTGATTTTCATAACATAATTATTTCTATGAAAGCTTCTAGGGCTCCGGTCATGATGGCAGCTTACAGAATGATTGCAGATAGGCTTGACTCAGAAGGATATAACTATCCCTTACATTTAGGAGTGACCGAAGCTGGTGATGGTGATTATGGAAGGATTAAAAGTACTGCTGGAATTGGAACACTTTTAGCAGAGGGATTAGGAGATACCATCAGGGTTTCCTTAACAGAAGCTCCAGAAAAGGAAATACCAGTGTGCTATTCAATTTTGCAATCTTTAGGATTAAGAAAAACAATGGTTGAATACATCAGTTGCCCCAGTTGTGGTAGAACACTTTTCAATCTAGAAGAAGTTGTAGATAAAGTTAGGAACGCTACCTCACATTTGACGGGTCTAGATATAGCAATAATGGGATGTATTGTTAATGGGCCAGGAGAAATGGCAGATGCTGATTATGGTTATGTTGGAAAAGGTAAAGGAACTATTGCCTTATATAGAAGAAAAGAAGAGATAAAAAGAGTACCTGAAGATGAGGGTGTTAATGCTTTAATCCAACTTATTAAGGATGATGGGAAGTGGATTGATCCTTAAGGATTTGTCAAATTTTTGAATTATAAATAAATTCTTTTTATAATAAAAAATATCGAATTATTTAAAGATTAAGAAAATTGCTTAAAAAAAAATATATATTTCTGTTTGCGACATCCTTTTCTGGGTTATTTTTAAATAATTTTGCAGAGGCAACAGTTTTAAATAATAGTTATAAAGAAGTAATTGATCATGTTTGGCAAATTGTATATAGAGATTTTCTTGATTCAAACGGCAAATTTCAAAAGTCCAATTGGATTAATCTAAGAAAAGAAGTTTTATCAAAAACATATTCAGACAGCAATGAAGCATATGATGCGATTAGAGATATGCTTTCTAATTTAGATGATTCTTATACAAGATTTTTAGAGCCTAAGGAATTTAATCAAATGAGAATTGATACCTCTGGCGAATTAACTGGAGTTGGTATCCAAATAGTTAAAGATAAAGAATCTGATGATTTAATAATTATTTCTCCCATAGAGGGCACCCCTGCATTTGATGCTGGAATTAAAGCTAGAGATAAAATATTATCCATAGATGATATTTCTACTGAAGGTATGAATATTGAGGATGCCGTGAAATTAATAAGAGGACAAAGAGGTACTAAAGTAAAGCTTGAAATTCTTAGAGGTTCTCAATCCTTTTTTAAGACTTTATCAAGAGAAAAAATTGAAATAAAATCTGTATCAAGTAAAGTCAATCAAACCAAAAATGGCTTATCAATTGGCTATGTAAGAATTAAACAATTTAATGCAAATGCATCCAAAGAAACTAGAGATGCTATTAAGGATTTAGAAACAAAAAAAGTCGCAGGATATGTTCTTGACTTAAGAAGTAATCCTGGAGGTTTATTAGAATCAAGCATTGATATCTCAAGGCACTTCATTAACAAAGGAGTAATAGTAAGTACAGTAAGTAAAGATGGTTTAAAAGAAACAAAAAAAGGAAATGGTCAAGCTCTAACAAAAAAGCCCTTAGTTGTCTTAGTTAATGAGGGTTCTGCTAGTGCTAGTGAAATAGTTTCTGGTGCAATAAAAGATAATAAAAGAGGAAAATTAGTTGGGAAGAAAACATTTGGTAAAGGTCTAGTTCAATCTATGAGAACATTAGTTGATGGATCAGGTCTAACTGTTACAGTCGCTAAGTATTTAACTCCGAAAGGCACTGATATAAACAAATCTGGAATTATTCCAGACATAGAAGTAAGAATGAATATAAACCCTATACTTCAAAGAGAGATAGGAACTAGAAAAGATAAACAATATAGAGCTGGTGAAAAAGAGCTAATAAATATAATTAATAGAAAGAATCAGATAAGCGAATTTAAGCCCGACACCACAAACCTTAATGCATTCCTAAAAATTAATAAGGAAGATAAAGTATTTTCATTAAATTAATTACTCATATCTAGCATTCTCTTTATTGGCACATAGGCTCTTCTTATTATTTCTGGGTCTAGTTCGATAGACGGGGAATTATTTTTCAAACAATCAAGAATTTTTTCTAAAGTATTTAATTTCATATATGGACACTCGTTACATTTACAACCTTCTACATCTGGTACTTCAATAAAAATTTTATTAGGTTCTTTCTTTTTCATTTGATGAATTATTCCAGGTTCAGTTAGTACCATGTAAGTCTTAGATGGATCTTTACTTACGAAATCAAGCAGCTTACTTGTTGATCCAATAAAGTCTGAGAGAATTAGTAAATTTTGACTACATTCAGGATGAGCAATTACTTTTGATCCTGGATTTTGATATTTTAATTTTAGAAGTGCTTCTTCACTAAATGATTCATGAACAATGCAGCTGCCAGGCCATAATTTAAGATCTCTTCCTGAATTTTTCTGTACCCATCTCCCAAGGTTCTGATCTGGCGCAAATATTATCTTTTTATCTTCAGGTATCTTTTTAATTAATGAGACTGCATTACTGCTTGTACATATCAGATCACTTTGAGCTTTTACTTCTGCAGTGCAATTTATATAACTTACGACATAGTGATCTGGATTTTCTTCTCTGAATTTTTGAAATTTATCTGAAGGACAATCGTCTGCTAATGAGCATCCTGCGTCAATATCTGGTAATAGGACTGTTTTATTAGGGCTAAGTATTTTTGCAGTTTCGGCCATAAAGTGCACACCGCAAAAAATTATTATATCTGCGTCATTATTTGCAGCTTTCCTAGAAAGATCTAATGAATCTCCAATAAAATCTGCAATTTCCTGAATCTCTGGTGCTTGATAATAGTGCGCAAGAATAATTGCATTAGCTTTTTTGCAACGCTCCTTTATTTCAGAAATCAAATCCTCTTCGTTTTGAACTGATTTCTGTTTTGCAGTAGAAGTTATACTGGTCAGGATTTAGAATATCTCTAAATAGATTATATGCCTTTAAACAGAAAAAATTCTGACAAATTTAAAAATTGCTATTGTTGGTGACTGTCATGGTCAATGGTCTGAATTAGACTTGAAAGTTTTATCGATTATCAAACCAAATATTGTTTTATTTGTTGGTGATATTTCTGATGGTAGTGTCAAAATAATTAAAAAAATCAATGAGATCAAAATTCCTACTTTTGTGATTTTAGGAAATCATGATAGAGGAAAAGATTCTACAGGCGAAACTCTCTCAAAGCAGATACGTGTTCTTGGTGAAAAATATTGTGCATGGGATTTGAAAGTTTTTAATAATCAAATAAATTTATTGTCTGCTAGACCATGTAGTTCTGGCGGAGGTTATTATCTTTCAAAAGAAGTTAAAGGTGTTTATGGACCTATAACCGAACAAGATTCAATAAATAAAATTATCAAATGTTCAGAAGAGACTGTTGAAGAAATACCTCTAATAATTATGTCTCATGCTGGTCCCTCAGGTTTAGGTTCAGAACCTAAAAGCATTTGTGGGAAAGACTGGAAATTACCCTCTTTAGATTGGGGAGATAGAGATTTGTCTGCTGCTATTTCTCAAATACAAAAGAGAAGAAAAGTTGATCTTGTAATTTTTGGTCATATGCACAACCGGCTTAAAAGAAATCTTGGTTTAAGAGAGATGTTTAAAATTGATAGCAAAGGAACGATTTATTTCAACACTGCGGTGGTACCAAGATATAAAACTGATGAAGATGGAAAATTGCTAATTAACTTTTCATGGATTGAGTTTGAAAATAAGGAATTAAGGCTTGTTTCTCATCGATGGTATTCAGAGTCTGGTGTAATTCGTGAAGAAGATAAATTTTTTTAGGATTAAATATCTCTGATCATATTTTAAGTATTTTTGGGCTTTTCATATCTTGAAAATAATGTTTGAGATAAGATATAACCCGCAATTCCTGCAGCTGTAAAAGCTAAACCATTTTTAAATAAAGGTAATAAATCATTTGTTCTGGATATTATTGGTGCCAAACCAAAAATTCCAAATAACATTCCCCATAAAGGAGAAAGAAGAGCTAAAAATCCAATTGATATGACTTGACCTTCTTTTCTTGGGGCAGATGCGAAACCTGCTACTAAACCTCCAAGAATCGATGTACATAAAGTCCATATATATTGCTCTTTGGGTAGGCCAGGGACAACTTGGCATCCTCCTCTTTCGAGGCAAATCTTTACTGAATCAATTGCATCTAATACTGCACCATCCTCACCATGATCTTTAACATAGTATTGGTTGCCAAATCTTGTTTGAAGTTCAACCCAAAATAACCTTGGCATAAAATTAAAATAAGCCTCTCCTACGTTAAAGTTCAGCAAATTTCCCCCTCTAGGATCCGCAACTATCAACAAACTTGTCTCATCTAAATCCCAATAGTCCTTTATTGCACTACCAGGAGAACTTTCAAACTGAGATAAATATTTAATTTTCCACCCACTTTCAATTTCTAGATTGTTGAGCTTTTCCTCTAAAGATTTTTTCTGATTAGGGCTTAATGTTTTAGCTAAATCAATAACTGGTGTTTTTTCTTCTGGTAAGAGATTTGGATTATTTATAGCGAAAACGGGTTTATGTGAAATTAAAACTAATATAGATAGAAATATTCCTAATAAATAGTTAATCTTTGAAGGCATAAATAAGTTTTGTCTCTTTATATTTTCGCCGATGAATAGCTTACCCGCGAATAATCCAGATTGGTTAATAAAAAAAATAATAAAAATGGGTGGGACTATAAGTTTTTATGACTTTATGAATTTTGCATTAAATGATCCTATTAATGGTTATTACGGCAGCGGTAAAGCTGAGTTAGGCGTTCGAGGAGATTTTGTCACATCACCATCTTTATCTGATGATTTTGCTTTTTTAGTTGGAAAACAAATAGAAGATTGGTTGATTCAGTTCAAAAGTAGTTTTTTATTTAATGAGACATTATCTGTAACTGAATTTGGAGCTGGAGATGGAAGCTTTATGAGTGGATTAATTAAATACTTTTTAGAAAACAGCAAGAATTTTTTAGAAGGTATTTCTTTTGTAATTATTGAACCTAATGAAGGGATGGTAGAAAAACAAAAAAATAAATTGGAGGAATTTTTGAACTTAGGTATTGATATTTTATGGAAAGGTTTGGATGAAGTAGAGGAAAATAATATAAATGGAATAGTTCTAGCAAATGAAGTTTTGGATGCTTTGCCAGTAGAAAGAATAACCTTCTCAAAGGGAAAACTAATTCGACAAGCAGTTTCTATAGACAAAAAATCTCATAAATTATTTTTTGATAAAATGCCAATTACATGTGAATTGGAAAAAAGTTTTGAACTTGCTAAAAGTGAGTTGGGAATAACTATTCCGCCTGAAGATGCTCTTGAAGGATGGACGACAGAATGGCATGTAGATAACTCAAATTGGTTAGAAGCTATTTATGGAAAAATTAACAATGGTATTTTATTGATAATTGATTACGCTAAGGAAGCTAAAAAATACTACTCCTCTAAAAATTCTGATGGGACGATAGTTTCATATGAAAATCAAAAAATGAATAATAATGTCCTAGATTCTCCTGGGAATTGCGATTTAACATCTCATGTGTGCATAGAAACTTTAATTAATGATGCTGAGACTCTTGGATTTGATACTGTTGGAATAACTAAACAAGGCGAGGCTTTGTTGGCCCTTGGATTGGCAGAGAAACTTTATGGGATTCAGAAAGAATTTAAGGAGAATTTATCAAATGCTCTTTTAAGAAGAGAGGCATTACTTAGACTCGTAGATCCTGTTTGTTTAGGTGATTTTAAGTGGTTTGTTTTTAAAAAGTTTAATGAGAAGAAAATGAATATAAATTCAACCTGTTTACGTTAAGAAAATAACTTTAAAAATAATGAATCTTCTACGTCATCATATATATCAACAGCACCAATTTTTTTCGGTAATACAAATCTCATTTTGCCATCACGAACTTTTTTATCGCCCATAAGTATTGTTAGAACGTCTTCTTTATTTATTTTGGGGATCTTGGTAGGAAGATCATAACTCTCTAAAAGAATTCGCTGTCTCTCTAATTCTTCTTTAGACCATAACCCTTTCTCAATTGCTATTTTCCCCGCAATATTCATACCAATTGATATCGCCTCACCATGTAGAAACTCGCCGTATCCACATAAATTTTCAATAACGTGACCAAAAGAATGACCATAATTCAATATTGCTCTAACACCATTTTCATGTTCGTCTTGAGAAACAATATGAGACTTTGTTTTGATTGAACTACTAATTATTTTAATTAGATAATCATTCTTGAGATTTATAAGTTCATTCTTGGTTTTTTCAATTTCTAAGTATTCGAAAAGTTCTTTATCTCTTATTACTCCGTATTTTATTACTTCGGCCATGCCTGCACTAAATTCTCTTTTGGGCAAACTTTTTAAAGTTTCAGGATCAATAAAAACTGCTTTAGGTTGATTGAAAGCTCCAATTAAATTCTTACCTTTTGGATGATTTACTCCTGTTTTTCCTCCCACAGATGAATCAACCATTGATAATAATGTTGTTGGAATCTGAATATATTCGATACCTCTCAGCCAAGTCGCAGCTGCAAAACCACTTACATCTCCAACAATACCTCCTCCAAGGGCAATAATTATTGAATTTCTATCTAAGCCAAATTCAAATGCTACATCATATATTTCACTTAAGGTTTTTAAGTTTTTATATGATTCTCCAGCCTTGATAAGGAACATTTTGGCCTGAAATTTATTATTTTTTAAATTATTTAAAAATTTTTCTCCATACAAATTTGATATTTCTTCATTTGAAATCACAAGTATTTTTCTAGTCTTTGTTATTCCAATTTTTAAAAGTTCTTCGCTGATATTATTCAGTATCCCCGCTTCTAGAGTTACTTCGTATGACTTATCACCTAATGGGACTAATATTTTTCTCTTATTCACAATTGATTCCCTAGTTAAAATTTATAAATATTTGGTATTAAATACTTTATATATTAGCAAAATCTAAGCTCTAGATCCTTAAAAATTCAGTTGTTAAGAATTAGAAATGGTAATAAAATCATGCTATGAGTTTTAAAAAAAATATAAAAGATACTAAGAAAAATTATTCCCTAGGAATAATTGGAGGTGGTCAACTGGCTTTGATGTTAACCGAGGCAGCAAAAAAAAGAGATCTAGAAGTATGTGTGCAAACAAAATCTTGTGATGATCCTGCTGGTTTAAAAGCAGATCATGTCATAGAAGCTGATCCTTTAAAGATAAGAGGTAATAAATCATTAATTAATGAGTGTGAAAAAATAATTTTTGAAAATGAATGGATAAAAATTGATAAATTAAATTTAATTGACAACAACGATATTTTTGTTCCAAGCCTTAATGCAATTAAGCCATTAGTAGATAGGTTTTCTCAAAAAAAATTAATAGACAGAATGAATATTCCCTGCCCAAAATGGATAAGTATTGAAGATTTTAAAAATCTCTCGGTTGAGGAAATCAATAATTGGACTTTTCCTTTAATGGCAAAATCAAATAAAGGTGGATATGACGGCAAAGGGAACAGAAAAATAAAGACAAAAGAAGATTTAGATTCTTTTTTAACAGAGAATAGTTCTAATGAATGGTTAATAGAAGAATGGATAGAGTATGAAAAAGAACTGGCTCTTGTTGGTTCGAGAGATAGAACCGGTAAGATAAGATTCTTTCCAATAGTTGAGACGTTCCAATCAAACCATGTTTGTGATTGGGTTCTTGCACCTGGAATAAATGAATATGATTTGAACTTATTTGCAATAAATATTTTCTCTTCAATAGTCAATGAACTTAATTACGTTGGAGTTTTAGCTATTGAATTCTTCTTTGGAGATGATGGTCTTTTAATTAATGAAATAGCTCCTAGAACACATAACTCAGCTCATTTCTCTATTGAAGCTTGCACTTCAAGTCAGTTTGATCAATATGTTTGTATTTCTTCTGGGATAATGCCACCTGAAATTAAAATGAACTGTGAAGGTGCAATTATGATAAATCTACTGGGGTTAAGAAAGAATTTCCCAATCTCAATGGAAACCAGAATTAAAATGCTATCTGAAATTAAGGGTTCTAATATTCATTGTTATGGCAAATCTCGCGAAATTCTGGGAAGAAAAATGGCTCACATCACATTTTTATTAAATGGTAAAACGCATTCAGAAAGATATGATGAAGCTCAAATTTTATTAACTATGGTAAGAGACGTTTGGCCATCTCCAAATGTATAAAAAAATAAGTTAGAGTTGGATTACTGGATCTTTGGTTAAGTTCTTCTTTATGTGCTCTGATCTGACTCTCTTTCGACATGAGGAGACTGTCGTGATGCGGTAGTAAACCGATCTTGTAATCGGAAACGAAAGCCCACTTTGAATCCTCTTCTGGCATTTCCAGGTCGATGCAGCAGAGAACTGACGGGGATCCGGTTTTACCTATCAAAATGCGTGCTAAAACAGGCTTTTGGTGGGTATTTTATTTTTTGGAATAACTGAGCTGTTTTTACTCTCTATCAGTGTAAATAATTTATTTCCCAAAATACTTGACGATCCATTTCTAATGTATTTATATTAGTAGTACACATGTATTATTAAGTAATGACTTTAGGAGGAGCTAATGTTTGGACTAATTTTTCTTACGGTTATCGTAATGAGTCCCCAAGTGGTTGGTTGCTTAGCCCAGACCGCAGCAGATTAATTTTATTTATAAGGAATAAAAAATCTCCAAGAAATAGTATGAGAATTTTTGCTCATACATATTATGCAAATGATCTTGGTGAGCCAATGGCAATTAAATCATCCACTCAAATGTATTTGGATAATGCTTGGGATAAATGGCATGACCTTCAATTAGAAGGTTGGACTTTTGAAGAACTTGAATTACCTGAATCTGTATGACTAACTTAAATCCAATCAAAAAGAAATTATCAAAAGTAGATAGAAAGATTTCTATGCAAGATCCATCAAAATTATTAGCAGAATTTTTTAATGGTGTTGTCATTGAACTTGATGAAGAATATAAATATGACTCATAAAGAATTGATAGATCAAGTTTCCGCAAATCTATTTAAACAAAGTGGAAAGTTAGAAAGCAGAAGATCTTGGTTGGCAATGAGAAATTATCTTGAACAATTAGATACCGAACAACTTAAATCCATGCTTAAGAACCACGGATGATTTAAAAACTTTATTTAGTTTTTATTTTTTTCTTAATTCTCAGAAAACCGTAAGTTGTAAAGCCAACCAAAAACATATCCAAGTAAATATGCCAAGTAGGAAAAATCTGGTGTATTAATTCCATTAACGTTTTATTGCCACTTGCCAATAAGGATAAACTAAATTTGATTTTTCTCTAATCAATTGTAATTTTCTAGAATTTATTTTTACTACTATTCCATCTGTTGGATATTTATTAAAAAGATCCCCTTCTAGCCATTGTTTTCTAAATACTTCAACTTGGCTCGTAAAGTTGCATGAAATATCCTGAGGGATCGTGAAGCCAAGCTTTGAAAGACTCTTTTTGGACTCATATTGGTTAAGTGTTGAATTAAGTATTTGAAATGCGCAGAAGCTAAGACTTTCAGAAAATCCTTCTTTAGCTCTTAGAAATCCAGAAGCGATTCTCTGGGAGATATTTGGACTTTGGTTGGGTGCATATAATTCACCTCTAACTTGAAGAACTCCTCGTAAAGGGAGATTATTGGGAATGTCTTGGACTCTAATAAGTTTACTAGTAACGTCTGTCCCTTTTCTTGAGATTGCTTTCTCCAAGGTTCCATCCCTATATTGCAAAGCAACAGCACAACCATCTATTTTCGGCTCAATTAATAATCTGGTATCTGCTAATAATCCTTTCAAAAATTCATCTATTGAATCCTTTTCTAATGAAGGTAAAACTAGTTTATTTTTCTTTTTAAAGTAATCACAATTAGGGTTTGTTCTTAATAAATTTTTTTCAAGTTGGTCGAACTGCTTATCAGAGATTAAAGCATTACCATTTCTATAATTATCGTCATACCATTCAATTCGTTCTTCTAAATAAGTCTTCATTTAATACGATGGCTTAAGTTTTTGACTAGGTATCCAACTTGGTTTATCTATGATCCATTTTTCTCTATCTTCATATTCAACAGTCCATAAAAGAAATGAAGAAATTTCTTTTAGAGTTGTGCCAACCAAATATCTTGTTTTTGGACTTATTGATATAAATCCAAATAATAATATTAATAAAATAAGTTTAAACATGCCTTTAATCATTACAAAACTCAACGTATTTTTTGCGAACTTTTAATTAATGCAATTCTTATAACCTTCAATCTTTGCTAGTTCATCGATGTTCAAACCTGTTTCCGCTAGTAAAGTTTCTCCTATATTGTCCTTATTAAATTTAGTTAAAGCTCCTTTAGTAGAGTACTTAATACATTGGTTTTTGTATTTTGCTTCTTTGAGCGCAGGAGATAAATAAAAACCAAACAAGATTATAAAAGCTCCATAGGTTACAACTTTTCTATGGTTTTTCCACCATTCATAAAATTTCTTAGACACGAAAAATAAATAATTAATATCTATTTTAAATTGATTGTCAATAAATTACTTTAGTAATTGAAGGATTGCTTAATTTATTGTTTTTTCATTAATAGATCTAACCCAAGAATAATATCTTGACTTTCTAATCCTTTGCTCTTTCGAGACTAATCTATCCGCAGATTCTAAGGGTGATTCTCCCTTTTCAACTTTTGTTGTAATAGATATGCCAAATCCTTTTGCTTCAATTTTTGCAATGCCGCCCTCTAAAAAAAATAAAAAAGACCAACCTTTATTCCATCCTAAATAGAAGGGATTTCGATACATTGCATTCTTTTGGATATACTCTTTAATGTTATTTTCCTTTTCAAGATGTTACTTGTATACACTATTACCAAATAAGAAGTTTACCGCTGATTATTTCTGAGAAAGTAATTTTAGTATTTAAATAATTACTTGGAGGATTACTTGACATCCAAAAGTAGTACATTTATATTAATAGTACAACTGTATTATCTTCATGACTTTAGGAGTCGCCAATGTTCGGACTTATTTTTATAGTGGCAGCCTTATTGACCCCCCAACTGGCTGGTTGTTTAACAAAAAAAGTGGTTTATTAATTTTTTTTGAGAGTTATAAGAAATCTGAATCTAATAACTTAAAAGTATATACTCACCTTTTCTATGCAAATGAGTTAGGTGAACCAGCCCAAATTAAAAATTCAAGACTTCATTCTATTGAGTGTGCTTGTGAAACATGGAATGAATTAATTTCAGGAGGTTGGCAAATTGTTACTAATAAATTCCAGTAATCATGATCAAGGTAAATCCGTCAAAATGGGAATATCTTAAAGAATCTACCCTAAAACGAAAACGAACAAAGATTTGTATTACTTGCAATCACTTTCGCTACAGCACTACAGAAACTTTTGCTACTATCTTAATCTGTCCAAAATACGAAAAACGCATACCACAGGGTGATCATTTACTTAAAGGTTGTGAGTATTGGCAAAAAAATAGGACGATATTTTCTCCGGAAGCATCTTAATTATTCTCTAAAAAAACTTCTCTAGTTAGAGATATTTAATTATGTAAACAAAGCATTATTTTATACAACTTAAAAAATTCTTTTTAAGTAATTTTTAAGCATGATTCAATTTTACTTTTCCATATTTTTATTAGTTGTGCTTACATTTTTTGCACTTTTATTAGATGCACCAGAATTGGCATCTTTAATTCAAACATTTTAGAAAATAGTAAATCAGCATTTTTACTGATTTACTTTCTTAATATGTAAGGCGTAGGTTTAACTTGTTGAATAGGAGGGATCTAATGATTGACAG
This sequence comes from Prochlorococcus sp. AG-355-N16, assembly GCA_003278545.1. GTDB lineage: Bacteria > Cyanobacteriota > Cyanobacteriia > PCC-6307 > Cyanobiaceae > Prochlorococcus_A. The sequence goes on along the minus strand of QCEF01000011.1, from coordinate 10,742 downwards.
TCCACCAGAGGAGTTAAATTATAAAATTTAAATCTAGACAATACTAATGCTAAATCTGGAATGAATCTTCTATTTAAGATTCATTCCTTTTTAATTTCTTTCTAAAAAATATGAAATTAAAAATATAAAATTTTTTAAGTAAAAAACCTCTTTATATCTAGATGATTTTATGTCTAAGTCTCTTATTGGATAGTGACTAATTTTACCTGAATCCAAAACCAGTTTTTTGTTCTTCTTTTTCTTCCCATTCATTCATAATTAGTTTTAGTAAATTTTTAAGTTCTGAATTCGAAGCATCAGTATCTTTTTGAAGATTTATACAAATGTTTTTTATTTCCTCATAAGCACTATCAATTAATATTGTTTTTTGATCTGGATTAGCCATAGAATTTTAAAATGCTCCATTACAGTTGAACCCACTGCAGTTAATAATCCTGAAAATATTCATTACAAAGTTGTGGAACCTTTCATCATAAAAAAATGCCCAGGTTGTAAATATAGCAAAACCAGAGACAACAAACGCAGCATATTGAAGCCAATGTATTCCATAGCTGTCCAATCCATTTTTATCAAAATCAGAATTACTCAATTGTTTTTTTTACTTATAATAAAAATTTTTTTTTTAAAAGGAGAGTTTGTTTTGAACGAGTGATTTATTTTTTTCTTTAAGACTTAAATGTATTGATAGTTTAAATAAAACCAGGTATTATCCACCCAAAAAAACCGTAGTTTATAATCAAAGCTAAAAAACCAATCATAGCTAATCTTCCATTTGTTATTTCGGCATTTTTCCAGAATTTACCCATATAGTTTTTTATTTTTTTCGAATTTTTATTTATTAAATAATTTGGTTCTAAAGGTTCCTGCAACCTTTTGATTGCGTATAAAGAGAATTGGATTGTAATTGCGATAATAACAACTATAAAACTAGTGAGTGCATCCATTTTTAGATTTATATGTGATCAATTGGTAAGCCAAATAGTAAATGACATTTGTATACATCAAACATTTCCTGATTTCTGCTTTATTGACAGAGGAAACCTTAACTTGAATTATTAAAGAATGTAACATATTTTAAAAAAATTAGTATGAATTCTTACTTTTTCTTTGGATTTCACATTTTTAAGGACTTTACTGTTACATTTATGTGTCAGCTATATCCTAAGACTAGTTTAATTGAATTACAAAATTAGCTTTCATGTTTTTACTTCAAAGCAGAAAATATTGAAAGATTTTATAAAAAGTATATTTTCAATGTTATTTATTTAAGATTTCTTTAATAACTAGAAATTATTATTTTTGGTTGATTTCCGGAAGGTAGAATTTATTGCCTAATGTGTAACCAATTGACATCAGCACGAACCCAATAAGTTGAGGTAAATGAGAATTTGCTAGAGAGATTTTTTCAATCATTTCTCCATCTATAAATTTATATAATAATAAAAAATTTTAAATACTGTAAGTCTATTTTCTTTTTGATTCTTTAATCTCCCCAGATTTTTTTAGAGAATTAACAAGTCTTTCATTTTCTGTTTTTAAATTTTCTAATGCAGATTTTGTAAATTGTTCTTTAGCCTCAAATTTTGCTGAACTTATAACTTTTTTATTAGGGAGTTTTTTCTTCGGTTCTGACTTCATATTAAACAGCAATTTAAAAAAAATTTTAGAAGTTATTTTTTTTGAGTTAGGTATTATTTTTTACAATTTTCTGGTTAATAATATTTGTTTACATAGACAAATTAATCTTTATCTTTTGGGAGTCTTAACCATCCAGTAGTCCATTCTGATTTTAGTTTTGCCCATGAGATCCTTTTAATATCTTTTTTATTTTTGGTAGGAAAAATATCAACCCATCTATTTTCATTTTTCCCACCATAAGCTTTAACTTGAAAATGCCTATTACCATTAATAGTTTTTGGTGCTGTCCAACACAAAGTAGGAGGCCATTTCATGAGAAATTTTTAAAAGTTAAAAAACTAAAGGTTGCTTTGACCAGTTATAACTAAACCATAATATGCAATCGTACCAAGGATAAGTACGATACCTAGTATTCTAATAATCATGATTGAGTATTTTTAAATTCAAATTATATTAGAGAAATTTTATAAATTCGTGTTGAAGATTTAATATTTTCTAATTTTTCTTTTTATTATTTCTAACTATGGAGTGGCAAGATTCAGGATGCCATTCATTCTGAATCTTGCCTGTGAAATCATAAATAAATGAATCGGGACATCCAGTTATTTTTTGAAGTTCTGAAAGTTCTTCTTTAATGGATTCATATACACTCGTTATTACCCCTAAATTTTCTTCTTGGGAGGGAGCCCATTTTTTATTCTCCATTAATATTTTTTAAATTATTTTCCACAATATCGTAATAGGTTATGTCTCCATAATCAGCATCTGAACAACATAAATCTCCATATAGTTCCTCTAACAAATCGTAAGCATCTGAATACTTATCAAAACTTTGAGCTGTTAATTCGTCGTCTTTCCCATCAATTCTAATTATTTTGTAGGTCATATTTTACTTAGATGCAAAAAGTATTTTTTTTTGATTTATTAGATCATCTTATAAATAAAAATCTTATTTAGGTGTATTAGTTGGGTAAAGCTTCTGAATTTTATTTTTCTGAATTTCTATTTTTCTTCTTTCATATTTTTTTGCCATTATTTTTCTGATAAATAATTGTGGGATAAGCCAAACTAAAGCAATAGCTATGGCCATGAAAGCAGGATTTCTCCACGTTAACCTAATAAGCTCTTGTAAGAATTCTTGATTAAAACTTTCCATGCATTAAATTCTGATGATAATAATATCTTTGCTTTCTTTTATAAAATCTTTTAAATTTCATAACTCATCATAACCTTAAAAAATCTAATTAGGAATTTTATAAATTTTTTCTATTTCTAGTTCGTTTTCTTTTATATTTGGATTTAGGTTAATTTTTTATTTTTTAGTTTAGAGATGTCTACTTATCTAATTACAGGATCGAATAGGGGTATTGGATTGGAACTATGTAGGCAAATTCATAAGAGGGGAGATAATGTAATTGCGACATGTAGGAAAGCCTCAAAAGAACTTAGAGATTTAGGAGTGAGAATTGAAGAGAATATAGAAATTTCTTCTGATGAGTCGATAACAAATTTGTGTAAAAAACTATCTGGAGTTAATTTAGATTGCTTAATTCATAATGCAGGAATTTATGAATTTAATTCTTTCGACAACTTAGATAAAAAAAGTATTTTGCGGCAATTTGAAGTCAATGCATTGAGCCCAATATATATGACTCAATCACTTAAACATTTTTTAAAAAGATCTTCTAAAGTTGCTTTTATCACAAGTAGAATGGGATCTATTGAAGATAATACATCTGGAAGTTCTTATGGTTACAGAATGTCCAAAGTCGCTTTGTCCATGGCAGCAAAATCACTTTCTATAGATTTATCAAGAGAAGATATTTATGTTGCTATTTTGCATCCTGGGTTAGTGAGTACAAGAATGACTGGCTTTACAAGAAATGGAATTAGTCCTGAAGAATCAGCAAATGGCCTTTTAAAACGTATAGATTCTTTAAATGAAAATAACTCAGGTACGTTTTGGCATGCTAATGGAGAAGTTTTGCCTTGGTAAAACTATATTTTTATTTTTAAGAGATTTATATCGTTAATTTGTTAAAAAACTTTTAAATTTTTAACGAATTTCTTTCCTTGTTTCATTCTTTTAGTTATCTTAAAAAAAACATTAGTAAAGGAGGTGATTCATTGTCGTATCTACCGAAAAATGCGGTTATCAAAGGGGCCGTGAATTCAGTATCTTCATCACATTCATCGGTCTCTTTTTCTTTGATTAAGAAAAAAGGTTTCATAATCAACAGATTTATATAAATCAGTTACTTAATAATTAAAAGCTCTGCACCTCATGAAGTTGCAGAGTTTTTTTATGAATTTAAATAGTCTTTAAAACTTTACTCTATCTTTTTTGGCCGAAGTAAATTAATGCTAAAAAAGATAAAGTACTTACCAAAGCGATTAAGTACCATCCAGTTGAGGAGTTACTAGTCACTTCAGTCATTTATTTTGATTTATCGGAGGAATTGATTATTTGAGTGAAAATCGCAATTGATATCATTAAAAAAACTAAAAGTATGTAAGTTACGTTCATTTATAGAAAAATGCTAATTATCAAAAAAATTATCCCTAGAACTACCGTAACAATAGCTCCATCTACTAATAAGTCTTTCCATGTATAACTTTTAAGCATTCTTCTTTTATCTTCTTCACTCATAAGGTTCTTTAACCACGTCCAATCTAAAAGCTGTGTCAATGCAACACCAAAAATTAAATGACCAAACAAAATACCAATTAGATCAATTCTTGAAATATCTTTTGTAAGACCTGTAATAATAAAAAAGTCCACTAGCTTTTTTCTTTATTAGATAAAGCACCACCTTCTTCTTTGTACTTTTCCCAAGCTTCGCTTATTTTTGCTTTAGAAAAGTTTTGTTTGCCCTCAGTGAATTTATTTTTGAGGTTATTAAAACTATTAGTCAGCTCTTTTTTTGTTGGTTCATCAAGAAAGTTTGATGTTAATTTCCATAAGTACCAGCTACTCGCTAGAAGAAGAATTAATCCCAGTAGTTGCATATTGGTTTTTTTACTATGCTACAACTTTTTAAATGGTTTCGATAAATTAATTTATTTAATACCTGCAGAATTTTTTGACATAAATATAAATTAAAACTTCAACCAGTGGAAAAATATTCTATCCAGTAACCATATAGTTAAACCCCCTTCCAGGAAAGCCAACCAGTACATCCCATAATCAGAAAATCCCATTTGTTCTTTTACTGTTTTAATTAATTTTTTATGAGCTTGAATGAGATCTTTCATGAACAATCAAATTTTTTAAACCTGCTGAATTTCTTTAATTAAAAAACCCTTCCCATAGCAAGATAGACATGTCTTAGTCTCATCTAAAGAGATTCTTAGAAAACCTGTTCCGTTACATCTAAAACAATTTAATTTAGTGTTTGAATAGATTTTTGATTTAATTTTAGCAGCACGATTTAAGTAAGAAACAGTTTCTTTACGACCGTTTGCTTTGGCAGCTTTGTTTAAAAGCTTTTTGTAGTTGACTTTAAGTTCTTGGATATTCATATTTTATAGAAACGAAAAACAAGTATAGGAAAAACTAGAGGTTTAAAAAAATTTAAAAATTTTAAATTTCCCGTTTATATTGCTAATCTGATCTCTTACTGAGATTTTGATAATATAACTAGGATTTTTTTTATATGTTCGGTATCAGGATTATTAACTTGTATTTTTAATAGAAATTTTATATTTGATAAACTTAAACTTTCTTATGAACATTCAAGAAAGAATTATTTAGTTTTAGAAAGAAAGTTTAGAAAATTTGTTATTTAATTATTTATAAGCTCTAGTAGATTATCCAGCCTTTTTAAGGTTTTTAACTAAAAAATCATTTTCATTAGTAAGAACTTTAAGCTTAGATTTTCCCAACTCTTTTTTGTTTTCGAGATTTAAATCTTTTTTTGTCTCATTTAGATTCATAGGATTTGTACTTAGAATTATTCAAAATACAATTACGATCATAGTGATCCCCAAAAAAAAATGTGGATAGTTTTTTCTTAAAAGAAGATAATATTTTATTTTGCACATAGAAATTCAAATTTAATCAACATATTGTGGAAAACCCTGTTGAAAAACGCTTAAAAAGTGGATAACTCTTCGGGAGCATTCCCAAAACAAGCTTTTCTGGAAATTTTTTTAAGTATTAATACTTCATCAAAAAAAATAAAATATAGTTTAAAAAGTATCATAATCTCTTGTTATAACAGTGGGATCATTACTTTTTAAATAAAATAAAATATCTATACCAGAAGCTCATGTTGATAAAAAATTAAAAAAGTTTTTTCTTCATGATGTATCAAATTGAAAAATAAAATGAAGAAAAATCAATCTAAACTTGAAATTTTTAATTTTTGTCATAGCTGATTAAAAATTGTTTAATTCGGTTTTCTCTATGGCAAGACTTCCCAAACGCAAGATTAATCAAATAGGTTTGTATGAGTTAAATATTTAAAATGACAGAAGAAAAAAAGGATTCAAAAAAATGTTCTGGAAAGAAAAACATTATGTTTGCCTATGGTTTTATACAACTAGGTTCTAATTTCGTATCGGCAATAGCTTTAGCTGCAATCGCTTTTGGCTTCTGTTCAGTAAAAAAGGAATCTAAACTTTTTAATAAATGTGTTGCAGAAATAATTGAAGATGGTGGCACCAATTCTGAGGCCGTAAGGTATTGCAATGGGGGCAATTAAGACCCCTCTCAGATTAATTAAATGGATTCAACTTGTGATTTGATTATTGATTCTTTAAAAGAAGAGCCGATTGGAGAAACTGATCATTTTATTTGGTTCATAACAGATATTGGTATTGTCGCCCTATTTAAAAAAGATGAGATCTTTGAAACATATAGTTCGTACGTCGAAATTGAGGCAAATAAAATTGCTTTGGATATAAGCAAAGAAGAAAAAGATTATCTCAAAATAAAAGAGAGACGGCTTTTCTTGTTTTATTCATAATCTAGGATTTAGATCTTGATTTAGTAAGATGGCTCAAGGTTAAAGGCCGGCTCCATAATATTTTTTTCGCTAATTAATTCATAGGTAAGATCTTTATTTAGGGCATTTATATAAGATGTATAAAGTTTTCCCCAAACAAATTCAAATTCATCTTTACTTAAATTCTTGAAAAGAATTTCTCCTTTGAAGTAAATGTGATAAGAATCATTCATCATGGAAAATTAATCTAACCCTTTTTAACGCAGTGAAATATGTATGTAGTATTGGGTGCTACTAAAAAGAAATTTATATTTGGAAGTCAGAAATACTTTTATACTATCCGTGTATTCATTTTTTGTTTTTTGAATAATCCGACGGTCTCATCAAGATCCATACAAGGCTGAATACTTATATCCATTAACCTTCTCCAGGGATGCCATTGCTTCCATATTGTCTCAAGAGAATCTGCACTCACTACAGAATGTCCAATCCCATTTTGAACCATAAAAATCCAAGAATGAACCTCATAGTTTTCAGGTCTGTTTTGGGGGCCACCTGATTCGTACCAATTAATTAGCATTTCTGCGCCTTCTTCTTGATCCTCGCCATCAGTAAATTCGTAGGAAATCAAATACCTTTGCATATAGATTATTATTAGAATCTCTAAACTATTTTAACTGTAGATTTAGATATTGCCTCCCAATTTAATTAATGCTATGAAGTTTATAGAAGTTATTTTTTTAGATGACCGAAAGACTTGGGAAAATGAAAAAGAATTTTTTTTCTAATTTATCTTTTATAAATAAGACAATCTTGAAGTATTTTCAAAACCATGATCTGTTCGTATAGCTCCATTTAACAGATAAAATTCGATACTTTTTAAAATACCCTAAATTAGTTACCATATTTGTACTGTATAGATACCAATGATAAATAAAAAGGATAGTAGTGATCCAATTGATAATTTAGAGTATGAAAAAGTTCTAGAAGAAGAAATAATTAATTCGTACGAAAGTAAATTTCAGAAAGATACTGAAGGAGATAGTAAAAAGATTAAATTTTACAGACTTAAAAGAACTCCATTAGAAATACTAAATAGGTCATTTTTCTTTTTCTTTATTGGAAGTTTTCTTTTCTCTTTGTTTTTAGCTTATTTAGAAAGTAAGTTATGGTTCATACTTTATGTAATAAGTGCATTGTCATGTGTTTTCTATACTCCTAATAGAAAGGCACTTAAAGAATTAATAGCAGCTTGGCCAAATGTAGAGGATCTCATTAAAGGGAGGAGTATGTGGAGAAAAGGCAAGTAAATAGATTATGAAACCGTTAAGTTCATTTAAAAAATGGTTATTAAATATCCTTGTGCCATACATAGAGGGCACCCACAAGAAAAAAGGGGATAAAAAATGAGTTTAATAAAGATTGGAATTATTGTTGAAATTTTTTTGTTTGTGGGATTTTTTTATTGGTTAGGAAACTAAATAGTGAACAAAGTAGGCAACCATCTCTATCAAAAAAAACAATAAAAAATCTCAAATTTTAGAATTTTGATCACAAAATAAGAAATCTTTATAAAGAGATTAAATTTATGGGAAAATTCTTTACTTTTTTTCTCTCACTTTGTATGTGAAATCGGTTAGAACATCTACATCGCTCAAAAAAAATATGGTTTCCTCCATTCAAGGTCTTGCTCCAATAACCAATCCATTAAACAGTGTCTTAATAGAAAAGAAACTAATAAATGTTGATCAGAAGTTTATTCAACTTGTTTCTTTGGCAGAAGGGTTACCTCGGACAGAAGTTATTGAAAGTGGAAGGAATTATTGGAGAGGTGTTTGTAGAAGCTTGATTTTTAGATTTCCTGACGATCTTGAAATTTTAAAGCTAGATGTAAGAAGTTATGTAGATAGATCAAAAGGAATTATTCAGATAAGATCTGCAGCAAGATTAGGGCAATCAGATTTAGGCGTTAATCTAAGAAGAGTGGAATACTTGTTTAATCAATTAGAAAAATTTTAATAAATCTATTTTTTATAAATTTTAGGTTCTTTTTACTAAATAGGTGTGCTTTAATTCATAAGAATATTTGAAATGCCATGGTAAAGATAATCTTAGTTGGAATTATTGTCGCGCTTGTATATTCTCAACCTGACCTTCGTCTTACAGTCGCTGATTGGTTAAAAGCAGCTTCTGATTTTCTAATTGAATCGGTACAAGTAAAACCTTGAATTAATTTTTAATAAAGCATTAAATAAGACCTGAGACAGTAATCATTTGTTTAATGCATAGAGCCACGAAAATAAATATTATTATCCTGCTTAATATATATTTCACTTAAACAAATAAATAGTTTTAGGAACATAATAGAAAATTTTTTTGAAATTTTTGAATAGTTAACGATAATAAGGAATATGAAGCTTAGATTATTTGAGTTCTATTTTATTAAAGACTATTTAAGGCCTTGGTTTGGTCTTATTTATTCTTTATTCTTTCTGTTTTTTTTAGGTGCAATTGGCTATCGAATAACAGAAGGATGGGAATGGAGTGATTGCTTATGGATGGTTCTGATCACAATAACCACTATTGGTTTTGGAGAAGTTCAACCTTTAAGTCCTGAAGGCAGGATCGTTACTGTTTTAGTAATCGTTGGCGGATTGATCTTTATTCAATTTACCTTTCAAAAAGCTGTTAGATTATTCGAATCCGGCTATTTTCAAAGAGTAAACGAATTACGTTTTAAAAGACTTCTTAGAAAAATGGAAAATCATGTAATTTTGTGCGGATATGGGAGGGTAGGTCAGGAAATTTCTAACCAAATAAAAACGCAAAATATTCCTATTATTGTGGTTGAGAGCGATGAAGATAGAAAAAAGATTGCTGAAGAAAATGGTTTAGAAGTTCTTTGCGCCGACGCCACTCTAGATGAGACTTTAAAACTAGCAGGATTAGAAAAATGCAAAAGTTTGGTCGTCACCTTACCTAACGATGCTGCAAATTTATATGTCGTTTTAAGTGCTAAAGGGATAAGAAGTTCTATAAGAGTAATTGCAAGAGCTGGAACTGAAGAGGCCGCAAGTAAGTTGAGATTAGCTGGGGCAAGTATAGTTGTAAGTCCTTATATTGCAGCAGGAAGAGCAATGGCATCAATGGCTTTAAGACCTATCGCTATTGACTTTCTTGATCTGCTTGCAGGAAGTGAATGTGAAATTGAAGAATTTGAATTAAGTAATGATATTAGTCTTTTTGAAACAGCAGAGAAAAGATCACTTTCTGAACTTGGAATAGGTAAAAAAAGTGGAGCAAAAATATTAGCCATTAAAGAAAATGAAAAGCTATTTACTAATCCTGGCGGTAATTTCATACTTCAGCCAGGTCAGGTATTAATAGCATTTGGTAGCAAAGAACAACTAAATATTTTGAACGGATTATTAGGAAATCTTGTCGTAGCAGTAGAACTATTAAAGTAGATAGATTGAGATTCAGAATTAATGGCTTATTGTGATTTCTCCAAGAATGTAGCTGATACAAAATAGATTTAGACAAAAAAGAAATTTAATCTTTTGAGTTACTCAATTTTATTTCTTTTTGTGCTTGCTTGATTCTTTCTTCAAATACTGATTGTCTATATCGAGTTACTTCTCCATTTTTAGTTGCAAAGATTTGGGCCTCCTGGCTCTTGTGATTTTTTCTCTTATTTGAGAGAGCTCATTCATGATCTTATGCAGTTAATGAGAATCCCGTTCCCTATTCTCATGTAATGCGTCCAAATAAATTGGATGAACGTCGAGAATAACCTAACATTCGAAAAACAAGTATGGATTTAAGATATATTTAAGAAATATTTAAAAATAGTTTTTAATAAAATAATTTTAAATAGAAAGTTTATCTAGAGGTAAAATATTTTGGACCATTATTGTGTCATGATAGTTTTCATTCTCTAATGTTTTGTAAAATCTCCTAGATTGGGGTGATTTGAGAGAATCATTATAATTTTTGATTAATAACGAATCATCCAAAAGAGATATTTTTTCTCTTTTAAAACTTTCTTTAAAAGAATATTTGATTTGCTCCGTATTTTTTGCTTGATTTGATCTTTTGGTAAAGGGTAAATTTTTTAAGCTCATATCTTATTGTTATTTTTGATTTAATGTCTTC
>QCEF01000010.1 GCA_003278545.1 Prochlorococcus sp. AG-355-N16 | reverse complement strand
GGAGAGTTAATGGCAGTTCTAAAACAGCAATCTTTGGGAAATGGATAAATTCTCCCGGTAAAACACTCTTAAACAAAGTAAAAAAGGATCTTGGGGGTAACTATCTACCAATTATTGCCGAGGATTTGGGAGTAATAACACAAGATGTAGAGAAATTAAGGAAAAACTTTGAACTGCCTGGAATGAAAATATTACAATTCGCTTTTGATGGCAATCAAGACAATCCTTATTTACCTAAGAATATTGAAGGAGAAAATTGGGTTGTTTATACAGGTACTCACGACAACTCTACTTCTGTTTCATGGTGGAAATATTTAGATTATGAATCCCAAAAAAGATTAAAAGATGAGTATAAATTTTCAGAAAATCCTTCTTGGGATTTAATAGAAATTGGCATGAAAACTAATGCTAATCTCTTTATCGCTCCATTACAAGATCTATTATCTCTAGACGATTCAAGTAGGTTAAACAAACCTGGTACTATAAAAAATAACTGGAAATGGAAGTTAAATCGTTCTTTAGAAGAAATAGAAGGTAATATAAGGATGTTTAGTGAGCTAGGAAATAATTTTGGGAGAACTCTAAAGTAGAATTTATTAAAAATTATTTATCAATCATTTGATTTTCAATATTTTGAATCTCAATAATATTTACATTTAAAATAAAGTATCTCTTTAATATAAATATAGTTAAAACTAATATAAAAAAATACAAAATACTTCCTTGCCATGTATTGATAAGATCGAATTTCCTGAACAAAAAATCATTTTCCTCTTTCTTTAAAATTTTTCTTTCTTTAACTGCTAATTTTAATAATGTATTTTTTTTTAATACTAAGCATTCCTCCAATTTAATTAATATAGATCTTATAAAAGGATACTCTGGCCTAATATTTTTATTATTATTTTCAATAGAGTTTATTATGCGTTCGGGAATTTTTGAAATGTAAGACAATTCTTTAACTGTGAGATTTTTTTGTATTCTTGCTTCTTTTACTAACTTTGCAATTTCTATATATTCGTCAACCAATCCAAAACTAAAGTCTTTATTTTTTTCAGATTTTTTGTTAATTAAAAAGAGATTTTTCAAAATATTCATTTAATCTTCCAAAAATAAATAATACTTTTTAAGTCTCAATTTTAAAACATTACATACAAATCTAATCGGATTAAAATGATAAGTAAGTTTTTCAAATTAAATATAAACTAAACTGTAGAAATAATATTTTGCACTGCACTTTTTGCAATATTTAGAGGGCTAAAAGTATCTCTAATTAAAGCTAAGAGTTTTTTTGCATCAGTAAATTCTAGTTTTTCATCTTTTATAAGACTTAAAAGAAGATTCTTCCTAACTTCAGATCCTTTTTTACTGACAAATAATTTCAATCCTGCGTTAGCAACTGGTATGAGATCTGAATTAATATTCTTTGAATCTTTAAATAAAATGTTTAGTAAACTTTCAACTTTTTCTATTTGGATTTGACCTTTTTTATCAAAAACGACTTCTAAAAGTATGTCTAAAATCTCTTCAGAATTATCGGTCAGTAGTTTTTTTGCAATATATGGATAAGCTATTTTTAGAATTTTAAATTCAGGATCTAACCTTAGTGCTAAACCCTCTTGACTAACAACGGCTCTTATTATTAAAGCAAACCTACTGGGAACTCTAAAAGGGTAGGAATACATGAGTTTTGAGAATTTGTCAGTTACATTTTTAAGATTAAAACTACCAACTTCAGCGCCAAAAGATCCTCCTAGAACTTCTTTCAATGGTTCAACAAGTTTTTGAAGATCTTGTTCTTTCGTTAAAAAACCTAATTTCTGGAAATCTTTTGCGAGAAGATAATATTCTTCGTTTATTATGTGAACAATTGCCTTAATAAGAGTAAGTCTATCTGAATTTGTAATAGTATCCATCATTCCAAAATCAACATAAGCTAAGTTCCCACAATCTGCATTTCCTCCTTTGAGAGCAAACATATTTCCTGGATGTGGGTCTGCATGAAAATATCCAAATTCAAATAATTGCTGTAGTCCACTGATGACACATGTTTTTATAAACGAAGCAGGTATTAAGTTATTTTCCTCTAGTAAAAATCGATCTCTTAATTTAACTCCATCAATCCAAGAAGTTGTGATTACCCTTTTGGAAGAAAACTGTTTTTCTAATTTAGGAATAAAAATATTTGGATTTTCTTTGAATAAATTTGCAAACCTCAAAGCATTTTCGGCCTCTTTTTGATAGTCAATTTCATCAAAAAGTGCCTTACCGAATTCATCTATTATCTCTCCAATTCCAACACCTATATTTAATGGTAAGAGTGGGGATAAAAAAGTTCCTAAAAACCTTAAGATTACAACATCCCTTCTTATAAGAAAGTGTAAATTTGGCCGCTGTACCTTCACAGCTAGATAAGAATTATTTAATTTTGCTTTATAAACTTGACCTAAGCTTGCTGAAGCTATAGGACTATCTGGAAACTCTTCAAATAATTTATTAGCAGGGGATCCAAGTTCCTCTTCAATGATTTTTAAAGCAATTTTGTGTTCAAATGCTGGGAGATTATCTTGTAAGTTTGTAAGTTCAGTAAGCCAATCTTGTCTAACAAGATCTGGTCTAGTTGAGAGTGCTTGGCCTAATTTAATAAAACAAGGGCCTAAATCCGTTATTACATCAAAAAGATATTTCGAGAGATTTTTTTGTACATTTTTATTTTTACTGTTACCTTGAAAAAGTATTCTTAAAAAAAGAAAAATAAAAGTTAAAAGGATATATAAAACTCTTGGGATAAAAATCCATGGTCTTAAAATCAACCAAAGAAAGTCTTCTTTCGCTGAATATTCCGAAAAAGATTTTTTCATTAAAGTTAAAAAATATCAAAAAAGATTACCATGTAGACCATTCTATATATGTCAATAATACTTTATGAGCATTTCATCTTTTCTAACTAAAAAGTTTTTAAAGTCTTTATTCTTTCCCGCTCATAACAGAGGGGAAGCTTTACCAAAGAAACTAGTGAAGTTATTAAAAAATCCACCTGGGTATTGGGACTTGCCCGAACTACCAGAAATAGGCTCCCCACTATCCCAAAGCGGATTAATTGCTAAATCTCAAAGAGAATTCTCTGACAAATTTGGGGCTAAAGGATGTTTTTTTGGAGTTAATGGAGCTTCCGGATTAATACAATCAGCAGTAATTGCAATGGCAAATCCAGGCGAAAATATCCTAATGCCTAGAAATGTTCATATAAGTGTCATAAAAATCTGTGCGATGCAAAATATAAATCCAATATTTTTTGACTTAGAATTTTCAACCATAACAGGTCATTACAAATCAATTACAAAAATTTGGTTGGAAAATGTATTTAAAAAATTAAATTTTGATGAGAATAAAATTGCAGGGGTTATTCTTGTAAATCCGTCTTATCATGGTTATGCCGGAGATTTAGAGCCTTTAATAGATTGTTGTCATCAAAAAAATTTACCTGTTTTAGTTGATGAAGCCCATGGTTCATATTTCCTTTTTTGTGAAAATCTTAATTTACCAAAACCGGCCTTATCATCAAACGCTGATTTAGTGGTTAATTCATTGCATAAGTCACTCAATGGATTAACTCAAACGGCGGTACTTTGGTACAAAGGGAATCTAATAAATGAAGATAATTTAATCAAAAGTATTAATTTGCTGCAAACTACCAGTCCAAGTTCGTTATTACTTTCTTCTTGTGAAGAGTCTATTAGGGACTGGCTTAACAAAAAAAGTTTATCAAAATATCAAAAAAGAATTTTAGAGGCAAAAAGTATTTATAAAAAATTAATTCAAAAAAATATTCCTCTCATAGAAACTCAAGACCCCTTAAAAATTGTAGTAAATACTTCTAAGGCTGGGATTGATGGTTTTACTGCTGATAATTTTTTTTATAGAAATGGACTTATTGCCGAATTACCAGAAATGATGACTCTCACTTTTTGCTTAGGATTTGGGAATCAAAAAGATTTTCTTAATTTATTTGAAAAATTATGGAAAAAATTACTATTAAATTCCAAAAAATCAAAAAGTATAGAAGTGCTCAGATCGCCTTTTAAATTAGTTCAATCACCCCAAATCGAAATTGGAATTGCTTGGAGAAGTAAGAGTCGGAGTATTCCTTTCTCACAATCATTAAATAAAATATCTGGAGATATTATTTGCCCTTATCCTCCTGGGATACCGCTATTAGTTCCTGGAGAAAAAGTGGACACGGATAGGTTTAATTGGATAAAAAATCAAAGTTTATGCAACAAAGATCTGGTAAATTTTAATATAAAGGTCTTAGAAACATAGCAATTTCAAATGAGATTAAAAAGCGGATTAATTATAGGAATTTTTGGTTTAATTGTTGTTTTGTTGGGGGGATGGTTTTTCACATTTGCAACTGCGTTGCTTACATATCTAGCATTATTAGAATTTTTCAGAATGGCAGAATTTAAAGGAATAAGACCAGCTACAAAAACCACATTATTTTCGTCCTTTATCATCATAGTTTCTACTTATCTTGAGACCATTGGTGTGCTTGAAGGAGAAATTTCAAATTCAATTTTGCCAATCTGTTCAGTTGGGATATGTACTTGGTTACTTTTGCAACCAAAACCTGGGACAATTTCAGATATTGCAGCATCTATTTTTGGATTATTCTATTTAGGTTTTTTACCTAGTTACTGGATAAAGTTAAGGGGATTAGATTCAGTGATAATAGGTTCGAATCAGGGTTTTATGTCGCTTGAGAACTTATCAAATACTACAGGTCTTTATTTAACTTTAACTTCTTGTTTTTTAATTGTAACAAGTGATATTGGTTCTTATTTCATTGGGAAGTCATTTGGTAAAACATCTCTATCTCCAATATCTCCGAGCAAAACTATAGAAGGTTTAATGGGAGGAATATCCTGTTCAATTTTACTAGCAATATTTTTCGCATTTTTAATGAATTGGGAAAATCCATTAATTGTTGGAATAATTTATGGAATTTCAATTTCTCTTATGGCATTAGTTGGAGATTTAATTGAATCTATGATGAAGAGAGATGCAAAAATAAAAGATTCCGGAACTTTTTTACCTGGACATGGAGGGATTCTTGACAGAATTGACAGTTACATCTTTACTCCATCTGTTTTGTATTATATTTTTATAATTCTCAAGTATCTAAATTAATAAAGAAATCTTTTATCCCAAAAAATAATCTTGGATAATTTTACTAGATAATGATGGAAGATCTATATGTGGAAGATGACCACAATTTTGTAAACCTACAAAATTTAATTTTTCAATATTTCCTATTTTTTTAAGCTCTTTTTTTCCAAGAATTCGATCATTTTCTCCACATAATGTTTTAATTGGTATATTTTGGATATATTTTTGAGTTCCTGCAAACCCACCACTTTTTGCAAATGATGCAAGTGAATTCCTCCATCCTTTACAACCTAAATGAATTGAAGCAATTTGTTCTTCCATCTTACCAACGCATTCATCTGGAAAAGCAAATGCTTGCCTACAAAGACTTTTTCTAACCTGAGGCAATCCAAGAAATGAGGCGCCAATTTGGTTAAGAGGAAAAGGGATAATCTTAGGTTCTCCAAACAATCCGGCGGGGGACAGAAGGATAATTTTATCAATAGAATCAGGAATTTCATAAGCAAGGTTTAAAGCTGTTGAGCCTCCCATAGAGGCACCTATAATTTTTAGATTCTTTGTTATTTTTAATGTCTTAAGGAGATCAATTAAATGCGAAATTATTTTCGAGGAATTGTATTCATTTGTTGCGCACCTGGGACTAAAACCAAAACCCAGAAGATCAGGAACGATAACTTGAAAATTTCTTTTTAGTGATTTATATATTCTTCTGAATTCTAAAAAACTACTATCAAAGCCATGTAGAAGAAGTATAGGTTGACCTTTTCCTCCAATAACTACAGGGAATTTTAAGGAGTTCCAATTTTGGTTGAGTTTTATCCACTTAACATCATTTGCCAAATAAAGACCTAAAGGATCTAATAGTGACAATTTGACACTTTCGAAAAATTCTGCATTTAAATCACTTAATTGTTCAAAATTATTTTTAGTCAAAAATATTTATACTTTAATTTTTTGTTGTTCAAAATTTGAAATAACCTCTATTATTTCTGGTTTATTAATTTCAAAAGGCAAAAAGTGAATCTCAGATTTATCTCGACAAGTAAAATCAGCAATTTTCTCTAAATTATTATTTTCAAAAACATTTATTCCAAGTTGTCCGATAGTAGTTGGCAAATTCAATTCTTTCATAAGTACAAGTAATTGTTTAATTGATTGATCAGCTAATTTATTATTATTTTTCATTTCTTCTAGTCTTAATTGCAATAATAATCCAACCCCAACAATCTCACCATGTAAGAATTTATTAGGAGTGATTATCTGAGTAATTGCATTATGAATAGCATGTGCTGCTGCAGTCCTACATTTTTCTCCACCAATACCGCCAACTAATCCTGCTGTAAGTCCACATGCCTCTACAGTATTTTGCCAAGATGGATTATTTTCAAATTGACCCTTAAATGCTTTTCCTCCATCTATTAATAGTTGATCTCTTAAAACTCTTGATATCTGAATTGCTTGTTGAACAAGACCGTCATCTATTTTTGAACTTGTTATTGAGGATTCGTACCATTTTGCCAAGGCATCTGCTATTCCACTTGCAAGTGTTCTTGATGGTGCTGTTTGAATAAATTTATGATCAAAAACTAGTATTTTTGGACAAGATCCCAATGCAACATCTTTTATAAATTGTCCATCCTTTGTATAAATATTCGATAAGGCTGTCCAACCAGCACATGTAGAGGCACTAAGGGGAACTGTAATACAAGGGATATTAAGAGACTCGGCTATATATTTTCCAGAGTCTAGAACTTTGCCACCTCCAGCTGCGATAACACAATCATTATTATTACTAGAAATAATGTTCTTAACTCTTGAAATATCTTCGTAACAACAATCAAATTGTAAATTAGCAGAATTTACATTAAGTTTTTGATTTTTTAAATCATTAAAAATATTATTTCTCAAATTATTGGTTTGAATCCCTCTACCTAGAATTAGTGGGCTTTTAGTTAATTTAGTAATTTGAGGTAAAGATTTTTCCCAAGCAGAATTTCCCCTGTATATAGTTTCTGGAGAGATAGACTGCATATTTACTTTAATTATTAGAAATTAGCACCTGCTAACTCTTGAGAAGATTCTTCAGAAGAAATATTTATTGTAACTTTTTTATTATCATCTATATCAACTAAAGCATTATCTCCATCTTTTATTCTCCCAGAAAGAACTTCTTCAGCCAAACTATCTTCTAGTAAACGCATAACTGCCCTTCTCAAAGGTCTCGCTCCATATGAAGGATTGTATCCTTCTTCAACAAGTCTTTCTTTGAAAGCATCGGTGACATTTAATTTAATACCTTTATCCTTTAGTCGTACAAAAACTTCTTGCAACATAATTTCAGCAATTTCTTTAACTTCATTTTTAGTTAATTGTCTGAATACAATTATTTCATCAAGCCTATTTAAAAATTCAGGCCTAAAGTATTGCTTAAGTTCTTCATTAACTAGTGATTTAATTCTGTTATATTGGCTATCTTCAACTGAATCACCTGAGAATTCGAATCCTAGTCCGCCACCACCTTTCTCGATTACTTTTGAACCGATATTAGAGGTCATAATTAACAATGTATTTTTAAAATCTACAGTTCTACCTTTGGAGTCCGTTAATCTTCCGTCTTCAAGTAGTTGCAGTAATAAGTTGAAAACATCTGGATGCGCTTTTTCAACTTCATCAAATAAAACTACGGTATAAGGACGTCTTCTAACAGCTTCAGTAAGCTGACCACCTTCATTAAAACCAACATAACCAGGAGGTGAACCTATAAGTTTACTAACTGTATGTCTTTCCATAAATTCTGACATATCTAATCTAATCATTGCTTCTTCACTACCGAAGAAATACGAAGCCAATGATTTAGTCAATTCTGTTTTACCAACACCAGTAGGTCCAGAAAAGATAAAACTTGCTATGGGTCTATTAGGATTTTTTAATCCAACTCTTGCTCTTCTTATGGCTCTTGAGACAGCCTTTACAGCTTCATCTTGTCCAATTAGCCTTTGGTGAAGTGTTTCCTCCATATTAAGAAGCTTGACTGATTCAGTTTCTGTTAATTTTTGAACAGGAACACCTGTCCATGAAGCCACAATATGAGCTACATCCTCTTCACTAACAAGTGGACTTTGTGAAAGTTTTGAATCATTTTTAACAGAATTATCGGCATCAGATTGATCTGCAGCGGTAGATTCTTTTTTATTGTCCAAAACCTCTTTAATTCTTGCAGACAATTCCATCTCTTTTTCTCGTAATTGGCCAGCTTGATCGAAATTTTGGTCTCTTACAGATTCTTCCTTCTGTTTTTGGACTTGTCTTAGTTCTCTATCTATTTGTTTTGCTTCAAGCGGAAGTTTAGAGTTTATTAAACGTACTCTACTTCCGGCCTCGTCGATGAGGTCAATAGCCTTATCAGGTAAAAATCTGTCAGATATGTAACGATCACCTAAGTGAGCGGCGGCCTCTAGCGCATCATCAGTAATTTTTAGACGATGATGTTGTTCGTAACGTTCTCTAAGACCTTTTAAAATTTCGATTGTATCTTCAATAGATGGCTCCCCTACCATTACAGGCTGGAATCTTCTTTCTAAAGCAGCATCTCTTTCAATATGTTTTCTATATTCATCTAGAGTTGTTGCACCAATACATTGGAGTTCCCCTCTAGCTAATGCTGGCTTAAGTATATTTGCTGCATCTATAGCTCCTTCAGCAGCTCCAGCACCAATTAAAGTATGCACTTCATCTATAACAAGAATGACGTTACCTGCTGATTTAATTTCTTCCATTATTTTTTTTAACCTTTCTTCAAATTCACCTCTATATTTTGTTCCTGCTACCAAAAGACCTATATCAAGAGTCAAAACTCTTTTATCTTCAAGTATATCTGGAATGTTCCCAGTTTGTATTCTTTGAGCTAAACCTTCTGCAATAGCTGTTTTACCTACACCTGGCTCCCCAATAAGAACAGGATTATTTTTTGTCCTCCTACCTAATATTTGAACTACACGATCTATTTCTGAATGGCGTCCAACGACTGGATCTAATTTTGATTCACTTGCTAATTTTGTTAAGTTTGTTCCGAATTCATCAAGAGTAGCAGTTTTTAAGTTACCCTTAGTTGTGCTTGCCCCTGTACCAACTTCGGCGGTTTCACCAAGCATCCTAATAACTTGAGTTCTAACTTTTGTAAGATCAATATTAAGATTTTCAAGGACTCTCGCAGCCACGCCTTCACCTTCTCTTATTAAACCCAACAATAAATGTTCTGTACCAATGTAATTGTGGCCAAGTTGACGAGCCTCCTCTAAAGATAGTTCTAAAACTCTTTTAGCCCTGGGAGTAAAAGGTATTTCTACAGCTACAAACCCTGAACCTCTGCCTATTATCTTTTCCACCTCTATCCTTGAATCTTTTAAATTAACTCCAAGTGATTTAAGTACTTTCGCTGCGACCCCAGTTCCTTCTCCAATTAACCCCAAAAGGATTTGTTCTGTTCCAACAAAATTATGACCAAGTCTTCTAGCTTCCTCTTGTGCAAGCATAATGACTTTTATAGCCTTTTCTGTAAATCTTTCAAACATTTGAAGGTTTAATTCCTACTAATAACCTACCAGTAATATGTCAATTTTGTGTTCAGAATGAGCTTTTGTGAATACCCAAAAGTATAATTTCTCAAATTAAATTGAACTTTTTTAGTGATATAGCAAGAAATTATAGTAATTTCAAGGATTCTGGTTATCCGCACATTTAAATTTTTACATTATTTTGTTGTTAATTTTTTTTCTTTTAAAAGAGCATGTGAACCATCTTTATAATAATTTTTTCTTATACCGACAGTAGAAAAATCAAAGCGACTATAAAATCTTTCAGCAGTAACATTGCTCTGAGAAACCTCTAATAGTAATTTCTTTAAATTTAATTTTTCACATTTCTTTATTAAATAGCTCATAAGATAAGATCCAAATCCCTTTTTTCTAAATTTTTTATTTACAACAAAATAATTTATTTGAGCTTCATCAAGAACAACTTGAAAAACACATATACCAATGACTAAATTTTGAATTAATAACCCAAAGATTTTTGTGCCATCTTTTTTGAATTCGTTAGCCCATTGTTCTTTACTCCATAAAGAAATCGTATTTGAATCTAGTTCATAACATAAATCAATATCTTTATTATTTATTTGTTTAATAGATATCATTTATTATGTATTTATATCTAGAAAGTTCAAATCTTAAGTCATTATAAAATATGACAGTTTTGGCAAAGCTTTATTTGAAGTTCTCCCATGCAAGAAAAACAATCTTTTTTAAAACAAAAAATTGACTTGGAAAGTCCTAACAGAAATATTATGCCCATTACCACATCCATTGAAAGTGATGGGAAATTGTCAGTTGGTGGATGTTCTATTGAAGAACTAGTTAAAAAATATGATTCTCCTCTTTATATCTTGGATGAAATCACTTTAAGAAATTCTTGTAAAGCGTACAAAAAAGCGTTAGAAAAATATTACCCAGGAAAATCCTTACCCATATATGCTTCTAAGGCAAACAGTTCCATTTTCATGAGTAGTCTTGTCTCCTCGGAGGGTTTAGGACTTGATGCTGTTTCAGAAGGAGAACTATTAACTGCTATTAAAGGTGGGGTTCCAAATGAAAAAATTGTTTTTCATGGTAACAACAAATCAGACAAAGAATTAGAATTCGCAGTTAGAAATAATATTAAAGTAATTGTAGATAATGATTACGACTTAGAAAGATTAGAAGAGATCTCAAATTCATTTAATAATGATTTAGAAATAATGATTCGCTTTACTCCTGGGATAGAATGCCATACACATGAATATATTAGAACTGGATCATTTGATAGCAAATTTGGTTTCGGAATAGAATATTTAAATACTCTATTTAGCAGAATCAGCAAAACAAAGCACGTAAAATTAAAAGGTATACATGCTCATATTGGTTCACAGATTTTTGAACTAGACCCTCATAAGGATCTGGGAGAAATAATGGTAAAGGTTATCTTAGACGCCAAAAAATTTGGTCATAATATTGAGGAACTAAATGTTGGCGGGGGTTTAGGTATCAGGTATACAGAAAGTGATGATCCCCCTTCAATTGATGAATGGGTAAAAACAATTTCTTCTTCCGTTGTTGAAGCTTGTAAAAGAAATAACTTAGATTTTCCCACATTAATGTGCGAACCTGGTAGATCTATTGTATCTACAGCAGGAATAACCATTTACAAAATTGGTGCTTTTAAAGAAATTCCTGGTATCAGAACATATTTATCTGTTGATGGTGGTATGAGTGATAATCCAAGACCAATTACATATCAATCAAATTATTCTGCATGTTTAGTAAGTAATCCATTTAATACCAATTCCAAAAATAAATATACTATTGCAGGTAAGCACTGCGAATCGGGAGATGTATTGTTTAAAGAAATTGAACTAGCAGAATGTAAAACGGGAGATCTTATATGTGTTTTTGGTACTGGTGCATATAATAATTCAATGAGTTCTAACTACAACAGAATTCCAAGACCTGCTGCTCTCTTAGTTAAAGATGGAGAGGCAGATATTATTCAAAAAAGAGAAAGCCCATTGGATCTTTTAAAATATGACGTATTACCTGATCGCTTTATCAAACAAAATTAGGTACATTTAAATTAATTTTGTTTTTAGTGTGAATTTCTGGGGGATTATAAATTTAAAGCTTTTATTAGATGTCTTATTTGCTGTTGGTTTCGGACTATTATTATTCTCTAGAGTAAAAGAACAACGGACATTATGGCTTCTGAGAGGATATTTATTTTTAGTATCATCGGCATGGTTTATTCAAAGATATGCATACTTACCGCTAACATCAAAATTAATTGATGCTGTAGTCCTTGCTTGCTCTCTCTCATTAGCGATCCTTTGGCAAGGAGAGTTGAGAAGATTAATGGAATTACTAGGCACTGGGAGACTAGCTGTATTATTAGGAAATCCACCAAAGGAATTTAGAGCAACTTCAACTACCATTACTCAGTTAGTTGATACTGCCGGTAAACTCTCTCAAAATAGAAGAGGTGCTTTAATCGTTGTAGATTTGGGGAGTGATTTAAGACCTGAAGATTTTTTATATTCAGGTACCAATATTCAGGCACAATTATCAACTGACCTTTTAATAAATCTTTTTGCTACAGATACGCCTTTACATGATGGAGCAGTTCTTGTGAAAGGAAATAAAATAATTTCTGCTGGCGTAATACTGCCCCTCTCAAGACAAGGAATAAGTAGATATGGCACAAGACATTTAGCCGCATTAGGTATTACAGAAAGATTTGATAGATGTATTTGTATTGTTGTTTCTGAAGAAACAGGTACGTTATCATTAGCAAACCAAGGCAAACTTGAAAGGCCAATTACCAGCAGCAGGTTACAAGAACTTCTTGCAAAATTGATTGGAAATCAAAACTCTATAGGAGCAAATAAAGCAACTTTAAGTAAAAATATTTCATCCCAAAAGATAGAATCAAGTGATAATATCATCAGTGATATTAATAAAGAAGAGTCAGAAAAATCAGAAATTTTTATTAACAAAAAGGATTAACTAATGAGTTTAGAAAAAGTAATAGACGATAAAATTAATGACTTATTAATGAAAATAGATAAGCAAAAATTGCCCAAGCATATAGCAATAATTATGGACGGCAATGGGAGATGGGCTACTAGAAAAGGCTTACCCCGATCATTTGGACATAAACAGGGCGTGAGTGTATTAAAAAAAATTCTCAAAGTTGCAAAAAATTTAGGTTGTAAAGTAATTACTGTTTATGCTTTTTCAACTGAAAATTGGACAAGACCAACTAAAGAAGTTGATTTTCTTATAAATCTTTTTAGCGAAGTTTTAAAAAACGAAATTAAAGAGATAAATGAAGAATCAACAAAAATAAAATTTATTGGAGATTTAACTCCTTTCCCAAAAAATTTAAGAGAAATAATATCTAGTTCAGAATCACTTACTAAAAACAACAATAAATTTTTATTCAATGTTTGTGTTAATTACGGAGGCAGACAAGAAATAGTAAAAGTTGCAAAAGAACTAGCATTAAAAACTTCTTCTGGAGAAATAAAACCAAGTGAAATTAATGAAGAATTATTTAATTCAGAGTTATTAACAAGAGGAATTAAGGATCCAGAATTACTAATAAGAACAAGTGGGGAAAAAAGGATAAGTAATTTTTTATTATGGCAATTAGCATATTCAGAAATTTATATATCTGATGTACTTTGGCCAGAGTTTAATGAGCATGAATTTCTTAAAGCAATAATTGATTACCAATCAAGAAATAGACGTTTCGGCGGTATAGAATCATTACCGAATGAATCTTTTGAAGATTCTCAATATATTTCCTAGTAAAAATGACTAATTCTAATAATCAGTTATTAAAAGAAATTAGGTTCGATTGGAATAAAGCGGAGATTTTGAAAATACTTAATATGCCTCTTATTGATTTGATGTGGGAATCACAAACCGTTCACAGGAAATTCAACAAATACGATATTCAATTAGCATCATTGTTCAGCGTAAAAACCGGTGGATGCGAGGAAAATTGTTCGTACTGTAGCCAATCAATTTATAGTGCTAGCGAAATCAAAAGTCATCCACAGTTTCAAGTTGAAGAGGTTTTAGCAAGAGCTCAAGTAGCAAAAAATGAGGGTGCAGATAGGTTTTGTATGGGTTGGGCTTGGAGAGAAATTAGAGATGGGAAATCTTTTAATGCAATGTTGGAGATGGTTAGCGGTGTAAGAGATTTAGGGATGGAAGCATGCGTTACTGCAGGGATGCTTACAGAAGAACAAGCTTCCAGACTCGCTGATGCAGGCTTGACCGCGTATAACCACAATCTTGATACTAGTCCTGAGTATTATAAAAATATTATTACGACTAGAACTTATCAAGACAGACTAGACACTATCAAAAGAGTAAGAAATGCAGGAATAAATGTTTGTTGTGGAGGAATAATAGGCTTAGGTGAAACTAATGGCGATAGAGCATCTCTTTTGGAAGTTCTTTCAAACATGAATCCACACCCTGAAAGTGTTCCTATAAATTCATTAGTAGCTATTGAAGGTACTGGTTTAGAAGATAATCAAGATATTGATTCTATTGAAATGATAAGGATGATAGCTACAGCAAGAATTCTTATGCCTAAAAGTAAAATAAGACTAAGTGCAGGGAGAGAAAAGCTTTCAAAAGAAGCCCAAATATTATGTTTTCAATGTGGGGCAAATTCAATTTTTTATGGAGATGAGTTACTCACAACTTCAAATCCATCTTTCCAATCAGACAGAAAACTTCTTAAAGAGGTTGGAGTATCATTTAACAAAGATTTTGAAACTTGTGAAAAAACATTATCTTCTCTATGAAAGGCAAAAATTATAAGATAGTTTCTCTTTACTCTTTCTTCCCATTTCAAGAAAACTTAATTCTTGATCTAAAAAATAAATTATTAGAAATCGAAAATGAAAACGATCTTTCAGGATTATTTATTTTTGCTAGTGAGGGTATTAATGGAACTATTTGTGCTGAGAAAAATGTAATAGATATTGTTATCAATTTAATTAATAAATATGCAGATAATAGAAATTTGAATATTAAAGTAAATTTTTCAAAAAACAAAGTCTTCAAAAAATTAAAAATAAAAATCAAGAAAGAAATAGTTACGATGGGTGTCCCTAAAATAAATCCTTCAGAAGATAATGGGACCTATATTGACTCAGATGATTGGAATAATTTAATTAAAAATCAAAATACAATAGTCATTGATACTAGAAATCATTATGAGGTTTCTATAGGTACATTTCAGAACTCTATAAACCCAAATACAAAAAACTTTAGCGAATTCCCCAAGTGGGTAGATGATCATTTAGATACCCATCTAGAGAATAAAGAGTCTACAAATATAGCAATGTTTTGTACCGGAGGAATAAGATGTGAAAAAGCTACTACTTTGCTGAAAAAGAAAGGTTATAAAAATATATATCATCTAAAAGGGGGCATCCTTCAATACCTTGATGATATACCAAAAGAAAAAAATTTATTTGAAGGTGAATGTTATGTTTTTGATAAAAGAGTTGCTTTAGATCAAGAATTAGAAAAAGGCTCCTACTCGATTTGTCATGCATGTGGAATGCCAGTTTCACTTCAAGATCAAGAAAGAAAAGAATATAGAAAGGGTATCCAATGTCATTTCTGCATAGATCAATTCAGTGATGATGATAGGAAAAGGTTTGAAGAAAGGCAAAAACAGATTGACAGATTAAAAGTGGCAAAAGATAAAATCCATAAGTACTAATTTTCAAAATCATGAAGGTTGAAGAATTAGAAAAATTAGCAAGTCACATTGGATTATTAATTAAAATTCAAGTTAGAGAAACTCTCGGATTATGTTTCTTTAGAATCGTTATAGCAGAACAGAAAGATAACATCATTAAAATTTGGGCCGAAATGAAAGGTTGGACTTATTTAAATAAAAAAGGCATTCAGCTTGATACATTAAGAATCCTTAGTAAGGCTCCTGCTTTTGTTTCGGAATTAATATGGGCAACAACTATGGCTTGGGCAATTGAAAAAAAATCAAGCAACAAAGCAAGACTTTTAGCTATTTTTGATAGTGAAGGATATAGTAAAAAACTTGTAAGATATTTTAAGTTAATAGGATTCAAAATTGTAAAAGAAGTTGGTTCTAGCCCAGTAGATCTTTTATTAAGATTGGTTTGGGGAGGTGCAGGTACACTTATGAACGGAGAATGTATTTCCATATTGAAAAAACTTGAAAAGAAACTCTCTTTAATTAAAGAAAGTTAACCCGCATGATAACTACTTCTAACTAAAGGGCCAGAAGATACTTTTTTGAATCCTAATTCCTTAGAGAAGCGATATAAATATGCAAACTCTGATGGATCCCAATATTTCTTAACTGATAAATGATTGAATGAGGGCCTTAAATATTGGCCAATTGTAATTTGATCACAATCTATTTTTTTAAGATCATAAATTGTATTTTTTATTTCATCCAATGTTTCCCCAAGACCTAACATAATGCCTGATTTAGTTTGAATATGAGGAGCAATATTTTTTGACTTTTCTAGTAAACTTAGAGATTTTTTGTAATTTGCACCCCTCCTAACTTCTTTTTGCAGTCTTTCAACAGTTTCAAGATTATGATTAAAGCATATTGGATCTTTTTCTAAAATCATCTTCAATCTCTCAGTCTGAAGGTTATTAGTTTCGTTAAAATTTTTGCCCCCACCCCATAAATCGGGAGTTAAAACCTCTATTTTAATTGTTGAATCAATTTTTCTAATCTCATCAATTGTAGTTATAAATAAATTTGCTCCATGATCAGGGAGATCGTCTCTAGCTACAGATGTCAAAACAACATATTTCAAATTTAGTACTCTCACTGCTTCAGCGACTTGAGTACTTTCATCAATATTGATAGAACTAGGTCTACCTTTATTTACCTGACAAAAAGAACATGAACGAGAACATATCGATCCACCAAGTAAGAAGGTGGCTGTTCCTGAGGCATAACATTCTGCTCTATTTGGACATCTTGCTTCTTCACAAATAGTATGAATATTTGATTTTTTGATGAGAGTTTGTATTTTTTCGAACTCTGAAGCTTTACTAATAGGAAATTTAATCCAAGAGGGAAGTCTTAAGATTTTTTCTTTCTTGATTAGATTATTGTTTCTCATTGTCTAATTTAGTTTTGTTCTTCCTTCTAATGCCCTTGCAAGTGTGACTTCATCCACATATTCAAGTTCACTGCCCATTGGGAGGCCATATGCAATTCTCGTAACTTTAGTAAAAGGGGCTAACAATTTCCCAATATAAAGACTTGTTGTATCTCCCTCAACACTGGGGGTCAATGCCAATATGATCTCATCTATTTCAGACTTACTAACTCTTTCTACCAAGCTTCTTATTTCTAAGAGCTCGGGGCCAACAGAATCCATTGGAGATATTAAACCACCAATAACATGGTAAACACCTTTAAATTCTCTGGCGCGCTCCAAAGCAAGCAAATCTTTAGTTTCTGCTACTACACATATTAGTTTTTGATTTCTTTCAGTATTTTTACAAATTTCACATTCATCTTCTGAAGTCAAATTGAAACATTTTTTGCAACGACCAACATTACAATGTGCTTCTAACAGAGCCTTTGAAAAATCTCTTATTGTACTTTCAGGTTGTTTTAAAATAAACAGGGCTAATCGTTGCGCTGTTCTTGGACCAATTCCTGGGAATTTCTCAAAATGACCGATTAATTTTGAAAGTGGTTTGGTATAAGTAATCAAAATTAAACTATTTCTAGAGATAATTTAGACGCAAAATTCCGAATTGCCATAATTGTTT
Source organism: Prochlorococcus sp. AG-355-N16 (assembly GCA_003278545.1). GTDB lineage: Bacteria > Cyanobacteriota > Cyanobacteriia > PCC-6307 > Cyanobiaceae > Prochlorococcus_A. The sequence goes on along the minus strand of QCEF01000010.1, from coordinate 23,065 downwards.
GCTTTTAATGTCTTATTATGTTTTTAGTTAGTAATTTAAAACAAAATGAAAAATATTAAATTTAACCCTTTCAAACATTTATTTTTGATTTTTTTGTGCCTAACACTGAGTGCTTGTAGTGGCGGACTAAATGCGGGATTAGAAACTTTTCAAAGTCCAGATGGTAGATATGCCTTTTTGTATCCAACAGGATGGACTAGAGTAAAAGTCGATGGAGGACCTGAAATTATTTATCATGATTTAATAAATAGTAATGAAACCTTAAGTTTAGTTATTTCTGATGTCAATAAAGAGGTTCAATTAGAGCAATTAGGAAGCCCAAGTGAAGTAGGTCAAACATTAATTGATAAAGTCATTGCTCCAGAAGGTTCAGGTAGAGAGGTAAAACTTATAAATGCCAATAAGAGGGAAGCATCAAATCATATTTTCTATGATTTAGAGTATGAATTAAATTTAAATGATCAAGCAAGACATGAATTAGCTACTGTAGTAATTGATAGAGGAACACTTTACACTTTCGCTATAGGAACAAATGAAGAAAGGTGGAATAAAGTTGACGGTATGTTTAGTAACGTAATTAAATCATTTAACTTCTTAATATAGTTTAGAAATTAATACTAGATTCCTACTTGAACATTCCACAAATCAGCATATATTTTGTTCTGATCTAATAGTTTTTCATGTTTTCCGCTTTCAACTATTTTACCTTTATCAATAACTACAATATTATCCGCATTTTTTATAGTGCTTAATCTATGAGCTATTACTATAGTTGTTCTTTCTTTTGTGATTTTAGATAACGATTTTTGAATTAAAGCCTCTGTTTCATTATCAACTGAAGCTGTAGCTTCATCTAATATCAATATTGGAGCATTTTTTAAAACAGCTCTCGCCAAGGCAATTCTTTGACGTTGCCCGCCTGAGAGCCTTTGGCCCCTTTCCCCCACTATAGTTTTATAACCATCTGGTAATTGTTCAATAAAGTTGTGAGCTTCAGCAATCTTTGAAGCTTTAATAATATCTTTAAGACTTGGGTTGATTGAGCCATAAGCAATATTTTCTTGTACACTGCCATGAAACAAATAAGTTTCTTGACTTACTAAAGAGATACACTTTCTTAAATCCCTCAAATTTATTTCTTTAATAGAAACCCCATCCAAGGTTATTGACCCATTATTACTATCATAAATTCTAAGTAGTAGTTTTATTATGGTACTTTTCCCAGAACCTGTTAAACCAACAATTCCTAATGTTGAGTTATTTTCAATTTTGAAATTTATGTTTTTTAAAGTTAAATCTCGTCCAGGATAATTAAAGTTTACATCATAAAAAATAATTTCTCCTTTGATATCTTTAGGTTCAATTTTTATTTTTCCATCTTTTATTTTAATAGGCGTATCTATGAGATCAATTACTCTATCTATTGAAGCCATAGATCTCTGAAAATCATCCAAAACATGCCCCAAGGTAGTTAAAGGCCATAATAGTCTTTGTGTAATAAACACTAAAAAACTATAAGTACCTACATCAAGTGTCTTATTCCAAGTTTGGAAACCTCCAATTAGTAGAATCGCTATAAAAGCAAATAAAATTGCAAATCTTATAAGAGGGATAAAAGCAGAAGATAATTTTATCGCAGCCTTATTACTTCTTTGATAATCGAGACTTTCTTTATTTAATCTATTTAGTTCCCATTTTTCTTTAGTAAAACTTTTTATGGTTAAAATTCCACTTAAATTATTATTAAGCCTTGATGCCAACAGTCCAGCTTTATTTCTAACATCTCTGTATTTTGGAGCAAGCTTCCTTTGAAATTTTATTGATCCTAAAAATATAATTGGAATAGGAAAGAAAGCAAATAAAGCGATTTTTGGAGCGACAAAAATCATAGTGCCCCCAATTATTAAGACAGTTATAAATAACTGAATAATCTGATTAGCCCCTTGGTCTAGAAATCTCTCGAGTTGATTTATATCATCATTCAAAATAGATAATAGCCTTCCAGTATTATCATTTTCAAAAAAATCCATATCTAATTCCTGGATATGCTCATAAGCTTTTATTCTTAATTTATGTTGCGATAGCTGAGCCAAATTTCTCCATAAAATCGAATATAAATATTCAAAGGAGGATTCACCAGACCAAACTATTCCTGAAGCAAATGCAAGAAAAATCAATTGTGCTGGAACTTCTTTTATTCCAAAACCAGCAATCCATGAATTCTGTTCCTTAACAACGATATCCACTGCAAGGCCAATTATTACAGGTGGAGCTAAATCTAATATTTTATTAATTATGGAACTAAGAAAAGCAAAAAATAGTAACCTCCTTTCCTCAATAAGATTTAAATAAAGTCTGATTATTGGATTTTGATTGTTCTTAGACCTCATATAAATAATAATTAAATTTTTTTATTATGATTTAAATTTTCTTTAGTTTCTAATTTACATTTTGTTTTTGCATCTTGATGACTTGCAGTTTGCATAAATTCATCGTAGTAACAATCACAAGTTTCATTCGCAATTTCTTCACTATATACCATTTCTGCTTTCATCATCTCCTCTTTGACACTCTGAAGACAAAATAATTTTATGATTGAATTTTGTTTCGTTTGAGCTAAATAATAACTATTAAAGGAGTTGAATAGTATTATCAGATTCACAAAAATAAAGAAATTATATTTGCTAGCTTTCATTCTCTATCACTAGTTTCTGACTTTAATTTTTTTTAATTTAATTTTAGTTTCTCTATGCAGATCTCTGGGTAAATCTACCAAACTATAATCATTAAAAATCTGTATCTTACCTATGGATCTACCATTTATATTAGTTGAATTACAGATTGAGGATATAATATTTGCAACTCTAACTCCATCAAATTTACCAAAGTTAAATTTATAGGTTTCAAAAGAATCATTTTGATAATTATTTCTTCTATTTGAATTTCTCATACGATTATTACTATTTCTATTTGATCTATTTCGATCAGTATTATTTTGTTTATTAATCCAAGAATCATCGTCATTAACAAAAAATGATTTATTACCTATTACTAAATTAATCGCCGCCATTGCAATATTTGAATCATCCATAGAGTATTTTTCTTTTAAATTATCTAGTACATCAATAATCAAAGCTTTATTTTCTTCATTTTCATCTTTAGCTAAAGAACTCTCATTAACATTATCTATAAGTTTTTCCATCCTTTTTTCATTTATTATTTTATTACTTGGTATATTTATTTCTTCAATCTTGGTTCTTGTTGAGTTTTCTAAGTTTCTTAGAAAATGTTTTTCTCTTTGATTAACAAATAAAATTGCTTCTCCTGATCTGCCTGCCCTGCCAGTTCTTCCAATTCTATGAGTATATGTTTCCTTGTCAAAAGGAAAATCGTAATTAACAACAAGTTTTATCCTCTCAACATCTAATCCTCTAGCTGCGACATCAGTTGCAACAAGGATATTTATAAATCCTTTTTTCAATCTATCTACAGTATTTTCTCTTTGATTTTGAGGTATATCTCCATTAAGTACTGCCACAGTATGTCCTGAATTCTCTAAAGCTTCAGCTATTGAAGTAGTAAGTAGTTTTGTCCTAACAAAAATAATAACTCCCTCGTTATTAAGTTCTAGTATTCTTTTTAAAGCATCTAACTTATGATGCCTTTGTACATATAGAAATTTTTGCGAAATTAATTGAGTTTCTTTTTTGACACTTTTGATTAATATTTCGGCAGGATCATTTAGATATTTTTTTGCTATATTTCTTATCTCACTAGGCATTGTTGCTGAAAACAATACCATCTGCTTATTTTCCGGAAGTTGATCTATTATCCATTCAATATCTTCAAGAAAACCCATATTTAACATTTCATCTGCCTCATCTAAAACAAGACAATTTATATCTTTAATTTTAAAAGTCCCCTGCCTTATATGATCCATTATTCGGCCTGGAGTCCCAACTACTACGTCAACTTTTCTTTTTAATGCAGAAATTTGATTTCGATAGTCGGTACCACCATATATTGCAACCGTCTTAAAATTACTAGATTCAGAACTATAACTTTTAAAAGATTCTGCCACTTGAGTTGCTAATTCTCTTGTAGGAGTCATAACTAAAACCTTGGCATTTAATTCTTTATTATCTGTAAGTTTTTCTATTATTGGTAATGCGAAAGCTGCAGTCTTTCCTGTTCCTGTTTGTGCTTGGCCTAGTAAATCCCTGCCTAACATTAGTTCGGGAATTGCAGCTTTTTGGATGGGAGTTGGATTTTTATATCCTTTATTTATTAACGAGTTTAAGATCGATTGATTAAACCCAAAATCGAGAAATCCATTCTCATTATCATCTCCTTTCGATACTTCCAATAGTTGAGATTCAATTTCTTTTTTGTTATCTAAATTCTTCAACTCTAGTAGGGAAGAATCTTCATTCTGAGACTTTTCCTGCTCACTACTAAGAGAGTTACTATCTTTTTTTAAAGCCATTTTAAATGCCTAATAATCTTCTGATTAGGCATTCAACAAATATCTAAATTGACTTAAATTGTTGATTAGCCTTACAGAGCCGAATTATCAATCTAACATCTTGGGGTTAAGATATTACTAATTTCTCAAAAATAAAATTTAATTTAAATAATATATATTTAAAGATTTTTTCGCTCTTGTAACAGCAGTATAAAATAACCTTCTTTCAAAATTATCTCTGCAAAAGATATTTTGATTATCTTTTTTTTCTTTTACAGCATATTGATCTCTCATATAATTTTGGGACCACAAAATATTTACTTTTTCAGATTCACTTCCTTGAGATTTATGAATAGTAATGGCTATTGCTGGTACAACATTTTCTAAATTAGATGGATCAATTAACACGACAATTTCTTCGTTATTATCATTAAATTTTCTAAAAAGATATTTTCTTTTATTTTTTAAACCTATAAGTACTCCGATATCCCCATTTGACAATCCAAGTTCATTATTATTTTTTGTACACATGATAGGAACACCCTCTTTAAGAATTTTAAGGTTATAAGGTTTTTTTTGACCAAAAACAATTTCATTCAAATATTCAACACTCCATATTCCGGAATTTTTTTCGCATAAAATCAAGTGACTTTGTAAATCCAGAAATATCTTATCTACTAAATCTTTTTCATTAAGCAATAAATTATCAATTCTCTCATCAAATATATATTTTTTTTTACTTAAATTTGAAGTTGCAATATTTAACCGTTTTAGATGACTAGTAATCGAAAATAATAGATCTTTTGGAATATCTTTTTCTCTACTCTTTGAAATAGTAATTTCTTTTGAATTATTATCTTTTTCTAATTCTTTTATCTTTTGATTAAGTAAAGAAAAATCATTATTAAATACTAAACTACTAATTAATGCTATGTCTCCGATATTTCTATAAGTTTTTTCTAAATTTACTACACAAGATTTAATTGAACTATTATCGCAATATTCAAACAAATAATTCCATACAGAACAGTTATTTACTGGAGACAATTGTTTTTTATCTCCAACTAAAATAATTTTACAGTCCTTTGCTAGCAAATTTAAAACTGATTCAATCAAATCGATATTAACCATTGACATTTCATCAATTATGAAAATATCAAGCTCTTTTAGTTTAAATTTCAAATTAAGAGATTTATTTTGAGAATTTAAAATCCATCTATGTAAAGTTTGAAATTCTATTTGGTCTAGAAATTTCCTAAAGGAAATATTTTTTTTATCATTAAGAGCTTCTTTTAAACGAGCTGTAGCTTTACCAGTTGGAGCAGATAAACCAATATTTAAAAATTTATCAATTTGAAGGAGTTCTATTATTAACTTTATTATTAAAGTAGTTTTACCCGTACCTGGTCCTCCTTGAAGAAAAACTAAGTTTGAATATTTAAATATATTCTTAATTTGATTAATTTTATTATCATCTTTGCAAATTATTGAGTTCATTAAATTATGGGTATCTATTTTTTTTAGAAATGAATTAATAACTCTTTCTATCTTTTTTGACCATTTTGATAAGGATAATTTTCTATTTACTAATACGAAAGGGGAATGAAGTGAACCAATCAAACCTATTTTTTTTAGAACATCTATATGTTTATTGGGCCAGCCATCTTCTAATAATTCAAAGATTATTAAACTATTATCAACATCAATAATAGTTTCTCCATTTTTTTCAAACTCTAATAAAATTCTTATTACATCTTTTACGAAATTTCCATATTTTTCTTCACTAAATTTGAAAATACTTAAGATTAAATTAAATATATGATCGTATTGGAACTTTTCAATATCTGTAGAAGTTTTAGTCATTCTAAAAAAGGTTATCTAAATAATTAATTCTTTTTAAAGGTGCTTTGCTTATAAAAACACCTGGAGATATATCTTCAGACTTTGATTTTTCAAATAATTCAAAATCTGGTAATCCCTTTAAAAACAAATAAATATATCCTCCTAGATGTTTATGTGGTTGATAATTTTTAAGTCGCCACTTTAATAATCTATGCAAAGCTAATAAATAAAGATGAGATTGCAATGGATAATGATGTTTAATCATTTCATTTCTCATGTTTTCATAGTTATAGTTTCTTGGTAAACAATCACTATTATCACTACCAGAAATCAAATTACTTTTCCAATCAATTACCCACCATTTACTATCTTCTAATTTATTTCCTACAGGGAAAACGCAATCAATACATCCTGAATGAAAGCCTTTATTCATAATTTGAAGATCATTTATTTTATTTGCATATCCTTCACCAAATTCATATTCCTGATCTAAAAAAAAGCAATTTGATATATCATTAGAATTAATATTTCTACCTTCATAAGATAGGGTTAAATCATATTTGAGTTCCTTAATTAAGTATTCATTTGGTATATCAACTAGTTTCTTATTTTGTAATTCACTTCCTAAAGATATATTTATGATTCTTAAAATCGCATCTTTTACTTTAAAAGCTAAAGAAGTATCGATTTGATGAAAGTTCAATTCCTCAATAATTAAATCAATTAACTCTTGATTATTATCGTTTCTAAATTCAAATCGTTCTATTATTTTGTGCAGGCAAGTCCCAGCAATATTTCCTTTTGGAAATTCACTTAAGGGATTTGGATAAGAAAAATAATTAGGATAATTCTTTGAATTCTTAAAATCAGAATCTTTGATAATTGATATATTATCTTCATAATCCTTATATTGATTAATGAATGCATCAATATTTTTATCTTTACGTATCCAAGAAGAATAACTTGAATAAGAAATAAATTGATCAGAATTAAATACATTAGATATTTTTTTATTAAAGTTATCGATTTTCCAAAGATTATTATTCAATCGGTTGGTTTGGAACTTAGAAAAAATTGCTTTTATTTTCTCTTTTTCTATCCTGACTTCAAAAGAAGACTTATACATATTGATATTTTCCAAATTATTAAGTAAATCATTATTTAAAATATTATTTGTATCCTCTAAATCATTAAAAACAATAAGTTTATATTTGCTCCTTGTAAGTGCTACATAAATTAACCTCTCACTCTCTTTAAATAAATCTTCTTCTTCTATTAATTTAAATTTTTCAACCTTCTCATAATTATTAGAAATATTAATGTATATATTTCCATCAATATTTGATTTCCAAAGAGGTCCTTTAATTTTATATGACTTATTTGAAATAATTGAGAGATATGGACATAGGACTATTTCAAATTCGAGGCCCTTACTACTATGAATGGTAGAAAGATTTATTCCATTTTGAAGATTATAATCTTTCGTTAAAAAATCTTCTCCAGTAGAAATTCTTAAAATATGATCTAATTGATTTTTATACCAGTTGAAGACTATATTGAGATCAAATTCATTATTTGTTAATTCTATTTCAACAATTTCTGAAAGTTGAAATAAATTTGAAATTAAATCTGAATCTTGAATAATCGAGGATGACTTGTAATTTATAAGTAGTTCATTAACAATGTTTAAAAAACCTTTTTCTTTTAGTTCTTCGGACCAAGTAATGCATTTATTAATTAAAATTTCTAAATTATTACTAATTCCAATATCAAGTAAATCTTTTAATTTTATTTCGACAAACTTTGAAGTAGCAAGCAAAGTTATATTTTTTAAAGAACTTGGATTTAATAAACATTCAATGAATAAAAATATTAGAGAACTTGCTTCTGTATCAAAAATATTTTGTTTATTTTGAATTTTGCATGGGAGGTTAAACTGACTTAATTTTTTTTTTAAATCTAAGCATTGCGAATTATTTAATGTAAGAATCGTAATTTTATTAATATCAATTTCTTTATTATTTAAAATAAAGTTAACTATGTAATGAGTTACAAGATCCTCTATATCAGTCTCTTTTTTTGAAAATTCTACAATTTCAAATACATCCTTAAATTTAAATTCAGGATTAATATTTTCATTAATTCTTGAGGTTAATTTACTATAGTTTAGTTTTGATTGTTTAAGTCCATTCTTATAAAGTTTATTAAGAACATGGATTAACTTTTTTGAGGATCTATAGTTATCTGTAAGACTAAAAACTTCGATTGCATTAGATCTTGCATCTAAGTAAGTTTCGATATCTCCACCTCTAAATTTGTAAATCGCTTGTTTTGGATCACCTACGCAAAGTAAAAAATGATTTTTTGTATTAAAAAACTTTTTTATTAAATTCCACTGAGTAATATCTGTATCTTGGAACTCATCAACTAAAACACATTTAAATCTTTTTTGAATTTTAGATAGAGTATTACTATTACTAATTTCCGAATCTAAAAATGAATTTTCTACAGTCTTTATAAGATCATTGAAGTTGAAAATAGAAAAACTTTTCTTTAATTCGATTAATTTTATATAAGCTAATTGGGTAAATATTCTTACAAATTCAGTAAAGAAACCTTCTTTTATTTTATAAATTTTATCTTGTAATAAATCAAATTTAGTAAAATCTAATTTTAGATTATGTTTATTAATTTCTTTAGATATATTTTCAATGTAAAAATATTTAGATAAAAGATCATCCTTAGAAATGTCATATACAAAATCAATAACATTTTTAGAATTAAGCCTTTTGTTAATCTCTTCAATCCAAGAATTTATTTGATTAAACTTATCATTTCTTGGGTTTGCAGCATATATTTGACTTTTCCCACCACTCTCCTTAATTAATTTTCCCAACTCTATGAGTTGTAAAAATAATTCCTTACCATTCTTATTCCATTCAAAACAAAACTCGTTCCAATTTAAATAAAAATATTTATTAAAATAATTATTTAAATCAATAATCTTATATTTATTATTTATTTGAAATTTACAGATATTTTCTTGATCTATATTTTTTAAAATTTCTACAAAAAATGACTTATTGATCATACTTCCAAATCTAGAACTTATTTTTTTTTTGTTGACTGCTGAAATAAGCTCATGATTAAGATTCAGAAAATCATCAATCCATAAATTATCTATTACATCTTTATACAAAGTATCAATATTATTCTCAATATATGGATCTTGAGTTACACCTATTCCAATACTATATTCATCAATAATATTATTACAAAAAGCATGGAAGGTAGTTACTTTTAACTTATAGAATTGATTTATAAAATTATCAATTTCGGAAATTATTTTTTCTTTAGATTTGTCTTTATCCTTAAAATTTAGATACCAATCAATAAGAGTATTATCTATCTTACTTTTATTATGACTTTGCAAATATAATTTTAAATTATGAAATCTCGAAAGTATTTTATCTCTTAATTCAGAACAAGTATTTTTTGTAAAACTTAGCAAGAGTATCTCATCTGGTTTAACTTTTTTCTCCAAAACATTTCTTAAAACTATATGAGCCAAAGTAAAACTTTTACCAGTTCCTGCACTTGCCTCTACTAATTTAAACTTATTATCTAATTTAATTTGATTAATATCCATTTCTTTATTAAATTAAACTTTGACCTCATTTTTATAAAGTAAGTAATTCTTAAATTTATTCATTAAATATTTCTCTTCCAGGGCAATCTTAAGTTTAATTATTAAAGCTAAACTTATTGTCAAAAATAAATAATAAATAGATAATTTTATTATAAAAACTCCAATGGAAATAAATATTAAAGAATAGTACATAGGATGACGCGTAAATCGATAAATACCAGAAGTAACTAGATTGCTATTCTTTATAGGTCTTGGGAAAGGGGATAAATTTCTACCTAAGTCTTTAATTGAAACTAACATTATTATGAAAGCGATTATGATAATTAAAATACCCAGGAAATAAGAAAAAGGACTTTTTTGAATTATTTGTTTTTGTAGAAGAAATTCCCATTGAAAAAAATGAAGAATAATAATCAAGAACTGTAAAAAAACAAGCATTAGATCATAAGCAGTTTTAAAAAAATTTTTTAGCTGAAATTTAGACATTTTTTATTTCTTTAATGCTTTAATTAGAGGACCATATAATCTGTATGATAATTGATCAAAATTATTATTTCCAAGAAAGAAATCTGGTTCTTTTTCATTACCAAAACACATTTTCATTTCGATATTATCTCTTTCTCCTTTAGAAAAATTTTTATTACCAATCCATTTATCTTTAAAAGCTTTTTTTTCATTTTTTGATTTTATTTTTGCTTCTACATATTTATAAGCACTTTCTGGAGGAAGAGGTAAACAATTTTCAGAATAATTTTTAAAAATATTTATGTACTCCTCCAAAATTAGATTTGATTCAGTTACTCCAGGTGATTGAATAATTTTCGATTTATAATTATTTTCTGTTCTAAAAATTACTTTAGTCCTTTTTATATTTCTCTTTAAAGAAGAAATAAAAAGTAATTTTATCCAAGCCTCAGTCAAACGACTTAAACTTAACTTCCCATTAATTAATTCAATTACGGTGTCATCAGAGATTAAATATTCTTCTTTATTCGCATTTAACTTAACATAGATTTTATTAATCTTATTATGTTGACTCAAACTTGCAGATAGACTGCTTAATAAGTCTTTGATTTCTTTTTCTTTTGTAAAAATACTATTTTTGGCCATAATAATACCATTTTCAGCCAATTGATCATTAATATTTAATTCATTTAAATCATCAATAATATTATGATTATCAATCTCTACTTGCTGGATTATTTTTGTAATTAGTTGCGACTTTTGCAGATTGCTTAAATACTCCTCGTCTGGATGATGAATAAATATTTCCTTCGGAGAAATATTGTTTTTATTAAGCCAATATTTTTGTGGAGTCTTGAACCAATAAATCAATTCTGATAATTTGTAATTTTTAATATCAGATTTTTTTTCATTCCAATTTATATCTTCTATTAAAGAATAATTACTTTTAACAATCTTAGATTTATCAAGATCAATTATTTCATTTTTATTTAATTCAGAATCTTTAATTATTAGTTCTCTTTGGTTTTGGTTTAAGAAACTATCAAAAAAAGAAATTAACTCTTTTATAGGAAAAGAAACATCTAATTTTTTATTGTCTTTATCATTTTTTACCCAAGAAACTATAAATTTATCTCTGCAAGCAATTAACAACTCCAGAAATGCATATTTCTCTCTTTCAAAAACAGATGGATCACCCAAATGATATTTGTTTTTTAATAAATTAATGTTTTCACTCTTTGGTAATTTTGGATAATTAACACTATTCATGTCTATTAGGAAGATAAACTTATGTGGAATATGCCTTGAATTCTCAATATCACTTACTAGGATCTTGTTGACTCGTGATTTGATTTGATATTTAACTTTATTTATGTAAGAAATTAATATTTCTCTAAAAACTTTTAACAAGATAAGATCATCAGGTATTAAAGGTATTGCGTGATTATCAAGAATTCTATTTATTTCACTTATTTCTAAATTGAAATTATCATTAAAATCAGCAATACTTTTTAATATAAACTTTATCTTTTCAACCCAATTCGAGTAAGAAAAAGATCCCCTTATCAAATTAATATATTTTTTTAAATAGATTAATATTTTTACCCATTTATTCAAATCCAAACTTATATTTTTATAGCTAAATGGTTTTAAATTAAAAGTTTTTAAATTTACTTCTTTGTCATAAATTAAGCCTAAAGTAATTCTATTTATACACCAATCTAGAGTATTTTTCTCTTCACCTAATCTTTCTTTATCATCTAATCCCCAATGGAAACCGGCTTGGGTAAGTAAGAAAATAATTTCATCCTTCTCAATAATATTGAAATCAAAAATGTTCTGAGTTACTTTTTTCGAAAGAATATAATCTATTTTTTCAAGTGTAATTTTTTCACTTGCTATTTCAGTGATGTCAATTAGAAATTCATAAATGCCTAAAGAGTCATAATTATCCTCATCAATAAAAAAATAAGGTATCTTTTCACCATTAATTAATTCATTATTAAAGATGAACCTTAGATAAGGTTTAATTAAATTAGTTTGTGGAGATAAAACAGCAATATCACTATATTTAATATTCTCGCAAGAATTTATTATTTCTATAATTTTATTTCTTAAATATTCAAATTGACTATTCTGATTAAAATGCTCACAAAGTAATATTGAATCATCCCTTTCACTTACAATAAAATCAACGCTATTATTATCAATTAGTCTTTTTTGTATTTGATTGAGAAGAGGAATATCTTTCTTATTATGAAAATTAGTTGTTGGATCCAGATAAATAAGATTATTTTTTAAATTTATACCTTCTGTATAAATATTTTCATCAATTAATTTCTGAAAATTTGCTCCAAATTTACCAAATATTTTCTCTATATTTGTATTATACAAATTCAATTTACTTTCATTATCATCAAATTCCAAATTACCTTCAAGACAATTTATTCTATTCCATAAATCTTCTCCAGGAGATAATAAATACAAATTTACCTCAATAAATTTCGAAAGTTCTGAATAAAAATTAATATGTAGTTTAGATAAGTTATTATCTGAAAAAATATAAATTTGATTTGGTAATTGAAATTGAATTTTTTTAATTTTTCTTAAATTCTTTATTACTTCAATCATGTATAAACATGATGGCTTTTCAGATATCTTTTCCTCTAATAATTTATATAAAATAGGTTGCCAAAATTGATCTGAGTTTAAATTCTTAAATAGATTAGATGAATTAATTTCATATCTATTCCATTGAGCAATCATTTCAGGTCTAAAAATCAGATAATCAATAAAATTATTCGTGATCTTTTTTGTTAAATTATATATATCTCTATCAATTGTCTTTTTATTATCCAAATATTTATTAATCCAATTTCTAAGCGGAAATGATTCTTTAAAGCTATTTAATTCTTCCAAGGAATCAATAATGCTCCATTTAATTGAATCAAAATTCCATGCGCTCATATCAATTGCAGGGAAAAAATTTGTCAATAAAGATTCGGTATACGTTGATATTGTCTTAAATTCATAAAGTGCACTTATTTTGTTTTTAATAGTTATTTGTTCACGTAACCAATTCCCCAAAAAGTAATTGGGGACTACTATTTCTAATTTCTCATTTATAGGCGGAGGACATATTTTTATTTCCTCTGCTAGGAGCGCACTAATTACTTCAATTTTATTTGACTTATAAAGATTGAGCAATTTACTAGATGGTTATATTACTCAACTTTAAATGGATCAATTATTTCTGCATTAGGACATTCGAATTCCCCCACAGCAACAAACTCTAAACGAAGCTTTAAGAAAGTTATAAATTTTTTATCAGTCGATAAAACAACTGCTGGGATAGATGGGATTTTTGCTTTTAGATCAGCAAATTGGGTGGTTTGTAAAAATGATGGATTTTTTAAGAGCCAAAAATCTATTTCTTTATTATTTTCTTTATAGTTCCTCATCCTCTCTTTCAAAATTTCATCAAGTGGTTCTTCAACTGTTAAAAACTTTTCACTTGCCGCAACGAAAAAGTATGTTGTCATTTTGAAATTTAATTTGATGTGATAAGAGACTTCATTTCACGTACAGACTTTTCTAATCCTATCGCTAAAGCCCTTGCAACAATACTATGACCTATGTTCAACTCGTTCATATTGTTAATTGATGCAATTTTTTTAACATTATTGTAGTTCAAGCCATGACCAGCATTAACAACTAATCCAAGGTCATTTGCTAAATGTGTAGACTCTATAATCCTTTGGAGCTCTTTATATTGTTCAGATCCCGATAGTTCAGCATATTTTCCTGTATGTAATTCTATAAAATCAAAGCCTATTTCTTTGGAATAATTTATCTGTTCACCAAGAGGATCAATAAATGCGCTTACTTCTATATTTGAATCCTTTAAATTCCCAACAGCCTTCTTAAGGTATTGCACATTACTTTTTAAATCCAACCCACCTTCAGTAGTAACTTCCTCTCTTTTCTCAGGTACAAGCGTTACGTAATCGGGGAGGATTTTTTTGGCAATTTCTAACATTTCTTCTGTAGCAGCCATCTCTAAATTGAGTTTTGTTTTTATAGTCTCTTTCAGAAGGAATACGTCCCTATCTTGTATATGTCTTCTATCTTCTCTGAGATGCACCGTTATGGAATCTGCGCCTCCTAATTCAGCTAAAAAAGCAAATTGCACAGGGTCAGGCTCGACAGTTTTCCTTGCTTGCCTTACATTTGCAATATGATCAATGTTTACTCCTAAAGTAGCCATAATTTTGAAAATCTTAGTTTCTAGACAATCTAGTAACCGCCCAATAATAGCTAATAAAAAAAGGCAACCACTTAAATTATTAATATATAGTAAATAGAACTTGAAGAAGAATTCATTAGATATTTGGCATAAAATAAACCCTGTATTGGGGTTTATTGCAATGTTCGTTACTCAGGACGTTGTTTTGAGATTCTTTTTTAGAAAAAAGAAAATATTAAAAAATGGTTTTTCGATTCCCATAAATTCCTCTATCATTCTAGCTCCAACCCACAGATCAAGATGGGACGGCTTAATACTCACAATGGCGATAGGTAGAAGGGTAACAAAAAAGGATTGTAGATTTATGGTTACTAAATCCGAAATGAGAGGAATACAAGGTTGGTTTTTAAAAAGACTTGGATGTTTTTCAATAAATCAATTATCGCCATCTCTCTCAGCTTTAAGATATGCAATTGATCTTATAGAAAAAGGAGAACAGCTAGTTGTTTTCCCTGAAGGAAAGATTAATAGATATGGAAAAAAATTAGTTCTAAAAGAAGGGCTATATAGATTAGCTAAATTAGCCAGCAAAAAAACAACCTCTATTATTATTATTCCAATTGGAATAGCTTATAGCAAAATACCTCCGAACTTTAGGGGCGAATTTTGTTTATCCTTTGGAAAACCAATACCAATTAATAATTACTCAAACTTTACTATCAAGGACTTTAATAAATTTCTAAATGAAAAAATGACTCTAGAGGAAGAAAAAGCATTAAAAAATATAGGTAGATGAATATGCAATAAGTTACTATGTGTTTTAATAATTGAAAAAGAAAATGAAATTCTTAAAATTAATCCCAATTTTATTTATATTTTTTGGAAATGTTACTTACAAAAATGAAGCTCATGCAGAAATAAAGAATCCAAAAGACTTCAGAGTACTCTCAAATGAGAGTAAAAAGCTTTCCATCTTAAACGTTGAATATTTTTTAAAAGAAGGTGATAAATATATTAAAAATGGGGATTTTGAAAAAGCTAAGGATTTTTATTTAGATGCTAGAAAATTAGCAAAGCAACTCGCGTCTTTTTATTCTGATCTAAATTCATCCTTCAAAGGAATTGATGCGAGAATCCCAAATGAAATGCAAAGGAAAGGAAAGCAAACATTACAAATTTTGGCAGAATCAAATGAGAGATTAGCTTCTTTATATATAAAAACTGAAAAGCCTGAGGTTGCAGTACCCCTTCTTATTGAAACAATTAGAATAATGTCACCTAATAGCCCTGAAGGTAAAGAAGCTTATGAAAGATTGATCCAACTAGGATTTGTTGAGACAAAATACAAAGGTTAATTAAAATTTACTATGATTACAAAAACAGAAGTTATTAAATTAATCACTAAAAAAATCCCAAGTTCCCAAGTTTTTGTTGAAAACCTTAAGGGAAATGATCATTTGCAAGTAACTGTAATCGCATCTGAATTCAATGGATTATCATTAGTTAAACAACACCAGTTAGTATATTCGGCTTTGAAAGAAGAATTAGCTTCAGAGGCTATCCATGCACTGGCATTAAAAACAGAAACTCCAAATTAAATTATGGACAACCAAACAAAAGATAAAATACAAAAACTGATTGAATCTAATCCAGTGATAGTTTTCATGAAAGGGACAAAATTAATGCCTCAATGCGGTTTCTCCAATAATGTAGTTCAAATACTAAATTCTTTAGGAGTACAATATGAGTCGTTCGATGTTTTAAGTGATTTCGCTATTAGAGAAGGTATCAAAGAATATTCTGATTGGCCAACAATTCCCCAAGTTTACTTAAAAGGAGAATTTCTTGGTGGATCAGATATTCTTATTGAGATGTACAACTCTGGATCTCTTAAAGAAAAAATAGAAATTGAATTAGCGTCTTAAAACAATTAGTGAGTATAAATACTTTATTGGTTAATAAAAATTAATATTTTAAATCCTTTTTTTATCAAAAAAACCTTTATTTCCATCTCCATCTGGATCAATAAAACTTGACGGATCTAAAATCCATCTTTCAATTAATCTTTCTAATTTCTCTTGATCCTTTTGCTCTAAACTACTGCAATTCCTCAATGCTTGGAGATAACCATCACTATATAATTTAAGATCAGATGGCGTATGAAAACGAGTAACTAAGTCCTGGCAACTATCGCAAATTGACTGAAAGTGACGAATTGCTTTGGGGTTTTCAAATGATGTCATAATTCGATAAATTCTGATTTTTATTTTGCATTTGTTATACCTTATTAAGAACGATCAAAAATTGCCTGGCCAAACAGTAATTAAGAATGCAATCAACTGAGCAAATCTTAGCTTCAACTCCTGGCAGTTCACAATTGCCTACGAGCTCTCAAACCCCCTCAAGAGTTCTAGTTGTTGAACCTCACCCCACACTTAGAACAGTACTTGTGCAAAGGCTTCGCCAAGATGGCCATTTAGCTGCAGCAGTAGGTACAGCTGCAGAAGCTATTGACTTATGCAGAGAACAATCACCTGACTTATTAGTTAGCGCAGAAATCCTCGAGCAGAATACCGCAATGAGACTAGCTCAACAACTGGGGTCTTCAGTAATAGTTTTAACGGCAAGATCAGGTGTTGAAGCATTAGTAAATCTATTAGATGAAGGGGCAGATGATGTTCTCAGGAAACCTTTTGGACTTGAAGAGCTCGCAGCACGATGCAGAACACTCCTAAAAAGGGGAAGGATAGGATTACAAGAAAAAGTTGAGGTTGGACCTTTAGAGGTTCATCTTCTTTTAAGACAAGTTACTCTAAGCGAGAAGCCCGTAGAATTAAGCCCTAGGGAGTTTGCACTGCTTTGCGCTCTTCTAATGCCTCCTGGAATGGTAAGAAGTCGTCAAGAGCTCTTAAGGATGGCTTGGCCGCCCTTCAGTGGTGGTCCTAGGTCTGTAGATACTCAGGTTTTAACTTTGAGGAGAAAATTAGAACAGGCTGGATTGGGAGAAGGTGGGGGAATAACCACTGTTAGACAACAAGGTTATAGATTCAGTATTGATAATATTTAATTTATAAAAGCAAAAAGTTCACCAATAATCATTAAAACTGATATTAATGTCAGTAATTTATATGTCCATAGTGGTGATATGTAAGATATTTCATTAATAACAATCCCAGTATTACTGGAAACAATTAATAAAAATTTTTCAAATTTTTCCACTCTTTGTGGGACAAGAAAATTATCACCTTGAAAAGTATTAAAGTAATAAACTTTACTACCCTGACTTGTTGGCAAAGATTTGATTAATTTAATATCTTTCCAAGAAATCTCCCAATTTTTTTTTCCTAAGAATTTAGAAATAAAGCTACTTTTATATGAAATTTTATTACTGCAAGTTTCTACATAATCACTAGTGATATTGATTATCAAATAAAGTCCTAGAGCAAAAATTATAATAGAGGGAATTTTTAATTTTTCAATTGAAATGATTGGTAAAGGTATTGTAAGCGCTAAATAAAGAGAAATTAACGAACTTTTCACAAAAAAAAGAGTTTTAAATTTTTCTATCATTTCATCAGGATCCTTTTAATTGGGCAATTTGAAACTGTTAATGTTTAACTTTGCACCTATTTTGTGAGCGCATGCGTATCCACTAAAAGCAACTGCATTTAGGCCTTGTCCAGGGAAGCATGAATCCCCTACACAATAAAGGTTTTGAATTTTTGTAGTATTGAAAGGCATTGGCAAAAGTCCAAGCAACTTTTTACTGGGAATTGGCCCATAACTACCTTCATATCTTCCAAGAAACTTTTTATGAGTTTTGGGAGTACCAATTTCTTTGTGATCAATATTTTGTTCAAGATTAGGAAGAATAGTTGATATTTTTTCAACAAGAAAAGAAAAATATTTTTCTTTCTTTTGCAAATATTCTTTCCTTGATAGGCCTTCCCATTCATTCATCGATGAAGGAGTAAATGCATGTACGATATGTTTGCCTTCTGGAGCCAAAGACGAGTCAAGCAAAGTAGGTATAGAAACAAAAATAACTCCCTTTTCGCTTTCTAATTCATCCCAATTTTCAACAATTATATGATGACAATTAAAATTATCAGATATTAAATTTTTTTCTACTCCAAGGTGAATCGAAACAAAAGAAGGTGAGGGTTTATAAGTCTCTGACCACTTATATTCACTTTTTGGGACGTTTTTGCTAGAAATTAATCCTTTAGTATTACCTTTTAATCCAAATGTATCCCATCTAGTGGAGTTGGATACAATAATGTTTGAGTATATCTCTTCCCCATTTGAGAGCTTAACTCCTACCGCTTTCTCATCCTTTAAGAGGATTTCAGTCACATTGGCTTTATATCTAACTTTTCCTCCTAATTTTTCAATACCAGAAACAAACTTCTCTGCTATCGTTCCAACTCCCCCTTTTGGATAATTTATCCCACCAGCATGCCTATCTGTAAATACCATTCCCGCATTAATCATAGGGGTTTTTAGAGCTGGCATTACAGACCAACAAAAACATTCGATATCGATAAATTTTAAAAGTTCAGGATCTTTTATAAACTTTCTCGCAACATCTCCCGCATTTGCTGGCAACCATCTAGCCAACCCTAAACAGGATAATGGAGATTTAAAGAAAACTTTAAAAAGATAATATGGATCCTCTATTGATAAAAGAGGCATTGAATCTAAGCATCTAAATACACTTGCACAAGTATCATAGAATTTCTTGATACCCTTTTTTTCCTTTGGGAAACTAGCTGATAATTTGCTTATAAATTGCTCATAATTTCTATCTACAGAAATAGTAAAGTTATGTGGTAAGTGATATTCCAGTTGAACAGGATCGGGAATGGTTTCACATTTTTCATTTACATCTTTCAAAGCACGAGTTAATAAATTGGTATAACCTTTCTCCCCAAAACCAAATATCATTGAAGCGCCAACATCAAAAGTATAGCCTTTCCTTTTAAAAGAGCCTCCACTCCCGCCTGGAATAATATATTTTTCAAGAACTAATACTTGAGCTCCTTTCGCCGCCAATTGTGAAGCAGTTACTAAGCCCCCAATTCCTGAGCCAATAATAATTGCATCGAAGTTTTCCTTATTTAATTCCATTTTTGGATCTTTGATAATTAATCTTAGTAAATTTTGCTAAGTAAGTGGTCTTTTTCAAAATAAGAATCTAGTGTATTTTTAAAGTCATTCAAGACTAATGTAGATCTTTCTTGATAGGCTTTATACCTTAATCTTTTATCTTTTATTCTTTTAGTAAGTTCTGGAACTAAACCAAATGAAGCAGGCATTGGTTGGAATTTATTCTTTTTCTGTTTAGACAATATTTGATTTTTATTACTGATAAAATTCACTAGAGAACCAATCATTGATTCATCAGGAAAACTTACTGGTTTTTTACCCTTAGCTAATAAGGATGCGTTTATTCCTGCAAGCAAGCCCCCTGCTGCTGCTGCTGCATAACCTTCAGTACCAGTTATTTGACCCGCAGCAAAAAGATTTTCTCTTTTCATAAATTGCAATGTCGGTAAAAGTAATTTTGGAGATTCTAAAAACGTATTTCTATGCATTACTCCAAAACGTACAAACTCAGCCTTTTCTAAACCAGGAATCATCCTAAATATTCTTTTTTGCTCGGACCATTTGAGGTTAGTTTGAAAACCTACCATATTTAGCAATTTCCCTTCTAAATCTTCTTTCCTTAATTGGACAACTGCATGAGGTCTCTTTTTCAATCTATTTTCCCTATCAAATAAATCTCCCCATTTTGGATTCCACAACCCAATAGATTTTAATGGTCCGTATCTCATAGTATCAACTCCTCTTCTAGCAATTTCTTCAATTGGTAAGCAAGCTTCAAAGAAATTAGCTGACTCTTTCTCAAAGTCTTTTAAATTAGCTTGTTCTCCTTCTATAAGTTCATTTCTGAAATGGACATAATCATTTTTATCCATAGGACAATTTAGATATGCCGGATCTCCCTTGTCGTATCTACTAGCTTTAAATACAATTTCTTGGTCAATAGTATCTCCATAAATAATTGGACTAGCGGCATCAAAAAAATGACAAGAATCAATTCCCGTAAAAGCTTGAATTTTATAGGACAATTCATCAGAAGTTAATGGACCAGTCGCGAGGATCGTTATATTTTCTTTGCTTGGGAGATCCAATTGTTCAAATCTCTTAATTTCAATTAAAGGATGATTAGATAAAGTATCAGATAAAGCGATACTAAATTTAGATCTATCAACAGCCAAAGCACCACCAGCTGGTACAGCAAATTTGTCTGCTGTTTGAACTATTAATGATTTAAAAAGTCTTAGTTCTTTCTGCAATAAACCTGAAGCTCTATCAGGACTTAAAGCTCCAAAACTATTACTACAAACTAATTCACCAAATTCACCCGTATGATGAGCTGGAGTTGATTTGATAGGCCTCATTTCAACTAGTTTGACTGGTACACCAGAATTTGCTATTTGCCATGCAGCTTCAGATCCTGCGAGACCAGCACCAATAACTATTACTTCTTTATCTAACAAATTGGGTTAATCCTTGCCCAAAAAGTCCCTATTGAATTGCTCTCTTGCTGGTTTTTGTATATTGAATATAACCCAAGCTAAAGCGGCGATAATGGGTGCAAAAACTACAATTGTTCTAAGCATTTTAAAAATCTTATTATTGATTAAATCATTTTAACTTTTAACTGTAATTTTAGAGAGAAATTTTAATTTTTTATTTCATAAGTTAAGAATTGTTTTTCTATTGTTCAACTTTAGATAAAAAGTTGTTTTTTTTACCTTTAAAAGGGATAATTCCATATGTACTCAAATTTACAAAATGGGTCGCTAGCTCAGCGGTAGAGCATCCGGCTTTTAACCGGCTGGTCCTGAGTTCGAATCTCAGGCGACCCACATTTTTATTTAGTTGAGTACCTTTTTTTAATTAGCAAGATTTAAAACAAATGTTTAACTCTTTAATTAAGAGAAAATACTTTTTATAATAATTTCCAAAAAAATCAAAGAATTGTAGATCTCAACAAAATTAATAATTTGAATTTTTTAAATTATCAAACATTAACCAATTTATTAATACTTCTTTAATAACTGGAACTTCATCTACAAAACTCTGAAGATAAAAATTTTTTTTATATCGTTAATAATTTAAAGAAGGTCATAACTTAATTTGATGTCATACCTGCCTTTACAAATGATGAAATATTGGAAACAAGCTCCTTCAGGGATCACCAAGCAAAGAAATAATATTAACAATACATTTATGTCTCATTATTGTTACGTTATCTAAACTTTTTTGAAAACTAAAGCTATTTTCTAAAAATTTTAAAAATTTACTTTACAAACCTTCATAAATACTGTTACAATAATTCACATATCTTACTTTTTAAAAATCATGACACCTGAAGCAGAACGTTTTAATGGATGGGCAGCAATGTTAGGTTTCGTTGCAGCAGTGGGAGCCTACGTTACTACTGGCCAAATCATACCTGGTTGGTTCTAAGATTTTAACCTAGATAAAATGGCTTATAATATAAGCTATTAATCTACCTACTTTAATTTCATTAGATTACAATCATTTAAATAATCCTTGAGTAATAAGAAATTATTTTTAATTTCTTCATTCCTCAAGTTTTTTTTTCTAAAAATTTTAATCAAATTCTTATGGATTATCGGTTAATTTCTCAAAGAACAAACGGTTAACTCTCCATGAATGGTTTATGCTTCTCATAATAAATAACGGTTTATTGAGCAGGATAAGATAAAGTTTAGTCTACTTTAATTAATACAAATACTTCTAAACTTTCCAAAATTTTCATTATCTCCGGTTTTTTTATCTGAATCCATGTTGTCCAGACAAGTCGAACATAAGAGATGACCTTTTTTAACCCAAAAAGTCTTTTTAGATCTTTCAATATCTTTTCTACAAAGCAAGCACTTAAATATTGGAGACATTTAATTAATACTAAACATGTTCTTTTCAAGCTTACCAAACTTAAATATTTTGATGAATAAGTTTCACCTAAATATATACCTTAAAAATAATTAGCACTATTAAATAATCTTTCATGAAAAAAGACCTGCCATTAGGCAGGTCTTTTTAAGTGTGTAGCTTTAATTAATAATTAAATTAATTAGAAACTAAATGAAGTCTTAACAGCAAAGCCAGTAACGTCAGTTGCACCCTCTACGATATAAATACCAGGAGTGATTGTCATGCCATCGTTTAATGGGTAAGCATATGATGCTTCGTAGGTGTAATACTCAGTATCGCCATCCTTGAAGTTAGCTGTTGTTCCCATACCTATGTCAAAAGAACCAGCTCCAACTTCAGGGAAACTTAAACCAACAAAGAAACC
>QCEF01000009.1 GCA_003278545.1 Prochlorococcus sp. AG-355-N16 | reverse complement strand
GGAAATAATTAATTTATTTAATTTAAGAATTAATTAATTTTTCTAGAATATATAAAATTCCATTAGTTAATGAAAAAATTACAGTTAATAGAGATGCAATAACGGGTAATAAGTTGAACCATAATTGCGAAGTTGTCATTTTTGAGTCAATAGGCAGGAAATTTGTTCTTTTTTTAATTCTTATTTGCAACCAGAAAACAGATATTGGATAAATAATTCTTGAAAAAGTAATTAACGTAGAAGGTAAAATGCCTTTCTTTGAATAAAGTATAAATCCTGAAAAAAAGTATAACGTCCAAATTAGAACTCTTTGAATTAAAATTAACCCCTTGCTTTTGCTAGACACTATTAATTAATTAACTTTTATAGTTTTAGTCATTTTATATCTTTCAAAAAAAATATTATTTATAATTACTTTTTCTTTACGTATAATTTTCCATTCATTTTTAAGAAATAATTCATAACTTATTAAGCTTGCTTCAGTTGAAAGAAAATCTAAACCTTCTTTTTTAGCTTCATCTTCTAATTTATGAAGTAACTTAGAGCCGTAACCTTTTCTTTGGAATTTACCTTTACAGTAAAATAACGCAATTCTATCGATGGGATATCTTATGGCAAAAGCAATAATTATTCCTTGTGTACTTAGAAGCCATCCTTTCCCTTTAGTTATAGACTTATCAAAATTTGAATTATTCCAGGCTTGGCTTGACCAGGCCCTTTTTTGCTCTTGACTATAAATTTTTTCATCTAAAGATTGAATCGAATCAAAATAAACCTTCTTTAATTCCAGTTGATCTTTAATGGTAATTTGTCTTAAATTCATAAACAAATCTTATATTTAGTATGCATAGTAAAAATATAGTCGCAATTGGTGGAGGAGGGTTTGGCCGTTCTTTAGGCTCTCTTGAAATTGAAAAATATATAATTTCATTAATTAATAAAAAAAGACCAAAAATTTGCTTTATTCCAACAGCATCTGGTGATAGTAGTTTGTACAAACTGAATTTTTATAGAGCATTCTCTAAACTTGATTGTGTAACAAGTCATATTGATTTTTTCTCTAGAACAGAAGACTTAGAAGATAAAGTTTTTGCCCAAGACATCATTTACGTTGGCGGAGGAAATACAAAAAGTATGTTAGCTGTCTGGAAAGAATGGAATTTATATGAAATTTTGCAAAATGCTTATGAAAAAGGAATTGTAATGAGTGGTGTAAGTGCTGGGGCTATTTGTTGGTTTGATAAAGGTATAACTGATTCTTATGCTGAAGAATTAACCATAATTGATTGCTTAGGAATAGTTGAAGGTATTGCTTGTCCGCATTTTGATGAAGAAAAAGAGAGGGAACCTTATGTTAATGATGTTATAAATAGAGAAATTATTAAATCTTGTATTTGTATTGAGGGTAATTGTGCCTTGCACGTCAAAAATAATATTGAATATTCTGCAATAGATTTTGGTAATGGTAAAAAGTGTTTTAGAGTTTATAAGGAAAATAATACTTTAAAGAAAGAAATCCTATAAAAAAAAACATATAAAACTTTATTTTAGATTTCTTCATTTTTTGAGATTGAAGTAAATTCAATCCCTTTGTATTTTACAAAAGATGCAGTCCATACTTCTTTGGAGAGATTGCCAAGGTATTTTAAAAATTGTTGTGTGTCTCCGTCTCTTATCCATTCAGATTTAATGAATGGAAGCTCTTTCTGCATTCTTTTAGGATGCATATGAACCAGCAACAAACCTTTTTCTTCAGAAGCCCTTTTTAAAGCACCTTCATCACTTCTTTGAAAAACCCTCATAAGAAGATTTAAAATTACTTCTTCTCCAAGTTTCTTTAAATTTTCTGATTCCTCTAAATTATCTTTAATTTCTTTACCTCCAAGAGGCATCGCTCTAAGAAGGTTTTGCTCTATTAAAGCTATTGCAATTAGATAATTCTGGCTTGCCATATTCTTAAATAAATCTTTTTTGATATTCTAACCTCTCGAGTTCATGAAAATCTTTATTGGATAAATCAATTCCTAAAAAAAGGGAAATAATTAATTATTTACCTACATACTTGATACTTATTTATATTTATATTAAAAAAATAAAATAAATATTTTTGATATGAAATTATTTTTTTTCCTATTTTGCGGCATATTTATAGGCCTTTATTTATCATGGCCAGGTTTAGTAATACCAGAAAATTGGAAATGTTTTAAAGATGTTATTTCAAAAACTACTGAAGATAAAATTTCTTTAAGAGCTGCAATGGAGATTTCTCCTAGTTATGTTTTAAAGCGAAAGAATAGAAAGAAGACTTCAAAAATAAGAATCGTAGCAGATGCGTGTTTTCGTTAATATGTTTGAGTGTGAAATTTAAATACAAAAAAATGGACAATAATATTAGATTTGAATTGTCATTTAAAAATATTACTCAGTTAGAAAATAAACTTAATTTCTGCAAATTAAATAATATAAAAAATATCAATATTCCATGTAAAGGTCTAATTAAGAAGGAATTTTTCAACTACACCATCAATTATATATCTAAAAATTTCCATGAATTTAATGTTACCTATCACTACAGTCTTTATCATCAATACTCAAAAAATAAAGTTAAATCATATCAGGATTTTTTAGATTTTATTAAAAATTCTTACTCTAATAGAAATTATGAAATTCTCCTTGTGTCAGGATCAAATAAGAAAAAAAACTTTGATTCAATTGATGCATTAGGTTTTTTAAAAAAAGAAAAAAATTTAAAAGTTAAATTAGGTATAGCTTATAATCCATATTTGAAGAAATATTATAATATTTCTTCAGAAAGAGAAAGGTTCGAAAGAAAAGTTTCGACTGGATTAATAAATTCAATTTGGTTTCAATATGGCACAGATATTAAAGTTCTTCAGAATGAGTTGACTTATCTCAAGAAAATAGCAAAAGATGAAAAATTAAATCTATTTGGAAGTTTATTTATTCCTTCTAAACAATTTATAACGCGGTTTAAATTCCGTCCTTGGAAAGAAGTATACATATCAGAAAAATGTTTATATGCCTTAAATAATTTTTTTGATTTCACACGCGATTTAGTTAGTTTTTATAAAAATAATAATATAACTCCTGTAATTGAATCTGATTTTTCATCATCAGAGAAACTTGATACTGTTTATAGTTTTTTAGAAAAAAAAGATGATTACTGTAAATAATAAACCAATGAAAAGTGATTTTACATATGACTTATTAATAATAGGTGGAGGTATATCTGCATGTGTTTTCGCTTCGCAGTATCTGAAAAATAATATTACAAAAAAAGTTGGATTAATTGAAATTGGTCGTGGACTTGGAGGGAGATCAAGTACAAGAATAAGCAAAAGATATAAAGGATGGAAGATAAACCATGGTTCTCCAAATTTTAATATATCTAATAGTAAAAATAATCTTCTATTAAAAAAATATATTGATGAATTATTGGAAAATAAATATATAAAAATTGACGATTCAGAAATATTTTTTCTAAATGAAGATTCTAATTTAGAAAGTATAAAAAAATCTGAATTTTCTAGTGGGGTTAATTATCTATCTTTTGATTCCATGAGTGAATTATCAAAAAAGATAATTGAGTCAAATAATTTAAAAGAGAAAATTGATTTTTTCTTTGAAACTTTAATAGTTGATATGAAGTTTAACGATAAGGAATGGTTATTAACATCAAAAAATGGCGACAAATTCAAGTCTAAATATCTAATTTGTTCAACCAATTTGTTGTTACATAAGAGGTCTTTAAAAATATTAAAGGTAAATCAAATTCCATTAAGAAAAGCTATTCCTATCAATAATGATAAAAAAATAGATTTTCTTTTAAATTTTTTAGAAGAACAAACATTTATTCCTAGATTGACATTTCTAATTTATACCAATGAGAATTATAGTTATAAAGATTTTTATTCTAAACAACAAAGATATTTTTATTTAAAAAATAATTTACAAAATAAATACAGATTTGAAAGAATTATTTTTCAGCTGCAAGATAATAATAAATTAGGAATTGTCGTACATTCAAAAAACGTAGAGTTAATTAATTCTTATATAAGTGCAAAAGATGAAGATGTTTTTAAACAAAAAATAATTGCAAATTTTAATAATTTGTTTGAAAATAATTCTTTAGTAAATAAATTAACTTTTGATGAAAAGATATCTATTATGAAATGGCGAGCTTCTCAACCTTCTGGCATTGCCGTACCATTATCTTTGCAATTTAGTAGAAAATATAGAATTGGATTTTGCGGAGACTGGTTTGAAGGTGAGGGATTTGGCAGAATTGAAGGCTCGATTTTAAGTGCTTTAATATTAGAGAAAAAAATTAAAGGCTTAATAAAATAATTTTTTCAGAATGTGATCTATGTCAGTGTTTTTTTCAATAATGAATTTATTTGTATCATTTTTTATGCTATTAGTTTTGAATTTTTCGTGATAAATTCTCCATGATTTTAAAAAATCACTCTCAGCTTGTTTTTTATCCTTTCCCCTTTCTTTTATATCTCTTTGGACAACTCTTTTCATGCATTCATTTTTTTTAGTTTTTATTTCTAAAAAAATATAATCCTTATAATTTAAAGTGTTAGAGCATTCTTTAGCAAATATACCCTCAACTATTAAAAAACTAATATTATTTGTTTCCTTTAAGATATTTTGTATTGTTTTCTTTTCGAAATTATAATAACGATCATAGATTGAAATTCCATTCTTATAAATAAAATCAAAATCTTTTTTGAATAGTTTGTTATTAAAACTAATACTTCTATCAAAAAAACCTTCTACAAATTTTGGTAGTAATTTACTTATTAACCCTGTCTTATAGTAATTGTCGGTACTTAACACAATACCATTTTTATTTTTTTTTATTATTTGATTTGATAGAGTTGTTTTCCCACTTCCAGAAGGTCCACTTATAAAAATAAGCTTCATTTTTATAATCTGTTCTTTAATAAGATTTTAACTTTACTATTATTAAATACCTTTAAATTTTGAAAATATATTTTTTCTTTTTTGGGTTTAAAAATAATTTTGAATAGCGTAGAATGATTTGTAAGCTTGCATAAATATTAAATATGTGTCTTTATATAATTGTAAATAAATTATTTCTATTTAATTAACTATTATCTTGTTATTAATTCCTCTGGAATTTGATAATATATTAAATTGATGAGCTAGTTTTATTACTTATAACTTTTGAAATGATTTCTAAATTTCTCAGCAAACTAAAATCAATTTTATTTAAAAGTGCAGTATCTTCTGAAACTCCTTTAAAGAAAGAAAAAAAAGCAGCAAAGTCTGCAAAAACAAAAACGAAAACGAAAACCAAAGCGGTTAATTCTAAGAAAAATATTGAAACTTTGACTACACTTCCAGGTGTTGGAGCAAAAAGCGCAAAAGCTTTGTATGAGGCTGGATTTAAAACCACTAAAGCAGTTATTGCTGCTGATGAAAAAGATCTTCTTGCAGTATCAGGAGTTGGAATAAATCTTGTTAAGAAGCTTAAAAAGCTTAAGTAGTTAAAAATTTTTTTTTACCTTTTCTAAGAAAATTATAAATACTAAGTATCTCCAAAACTTTATGAGGGGTAGGAGATTACCTTCTTCTTGCTTTTCTTCTCTGTTGCAACTTTCTTTTATATTTTTCAATAGGAGTTTCGTGATGTCTAAGTCTTTTTAAATCTGCAAAGATTCCCGACTTAGATACTTGTCGCTTAAATCTTCTAAGGGCAGACTCAATCCCCTCGTTCTCTCCAACTGTAACTTGTGTCAAAATTTTCTAAATAAATCTTATTCTAGCACCTTAACAGATTTATTTAAATATAAAGCTTCTTCTTGAGTGTTTATTTTTTTTTGGCTAATTTTTAGCCCACTCCATAAATCTTTTTTTATTACTTTTTATATCATGTAACGATTCAAAATAATATTTTTCCCAATTATCTTTTGGCAGGCCAAGAAATAACATTAGATTTAATGGGTATTGATCGCTATCAGAACAATTTCTAAAATCATCTCTGAATAAAAAGATTTCCTTTTTTAAAGCAATTGCGATACCCAATTCAATCATTACCCCTTCATCTGGAGGATTTCCATTAACAATCGCAAAAATACAATCACAATCTTTTAAATCATTGAAATTACTGCTTGCAACTTCATATGCCCATTGACTTCCTTTTTGGGTTAATTTATTTGCTCTCTCAAAAGGTTCAAATACTTCTACATTTAAATCATTGAAGATTTCAATAAATTCATTTAAAAGTGTTTTAGTTTGTTTTGAAAATCCATATGGATTTGCCAAATATAGTTTCTTACTCAACTTAAACCTCTTTTTTTGATGTACTCTTCACGATCACTTTTTGAATTCAAAGTATTTTCCCAAGGAAAAACTATCCATTGGTTTTTTTTAGATATAAATACTGTATTCCACCATTTAGGTTTGATTTTACTAAATAATACAAAAAACATTGCTCCTTCAATATCCTTGAAGGTCGTTAATGTAAGACCAGTTTCATAAACATCATCTACTATTAGCGAATTTTTTATTGGTTCTGAAATTAATTCAATTTTTAATTTGTGGCTAAGTGCTACAGCGAGACATAATCCACCTCGAGGAACTCCATATATTCCAGAAAAATCCTTAAACCTACATTTGTTAGCTATTTGTTCTACGCTCTTATCAAATTCGTCCCAAGTAAAATAACTTATCATCTTAATTTTCGTTTTTATCTGTTGTAATAGCGTAATTTGAGGCAATCACGCTTAAAAGTGCTACTACTTGCTCATTTGGACAATTAGTATTTTTCTTTAAATTTTCACATTCATTTATTATCTTGGCGTATGTATCCTCTACAATTCCGTTCATTTGATCAATATTAAAAGAATATGGTTTATTCATTTTTTAATTAATAGTTATTTTATTTTTACTTAAATATCTAACGAAGTAAATATTTTGAGTATTAAAAAGATAAAATTATTACCACATGGGATCATTTAATTTGCCAATTCTAAGTGAAGAAGGAACATAAGAATGTAAATATTCAATTTTTATAGCCCATTTTTTAGAGTTACCCTTTAAAATCTTGCTTTCGATTAGGTTTGTTAGAGGAATCCTTTTTCTAACTTTAAGAAGACCTAAACAAGCTTCCCAGGCTTCTTGATTTTTATAAATGTCTAACCAAAAATCAAAAATATTTTCCAAGATTTCTAAAGGTAGATCAAATGAAATTCCCATTGAAGGACTTCCAATTAAATAATTTTTGTTTCTTAGTTCATTTAATAAATTATTCAAGTTTAAATTAATAGCTAAAAGAATATCTTTTGCTGATTCATTACCTATTAATTCTTTTCTATGGCAATCTAAAAGATTTTTATCCTCAAGGATATTTTCATCGCAATTTTTTATTCCCACCTTCCAAAAGCCTTCCCCATTATTTACTCCACTAGCAAGGAATAGATATTGAGCTGAATTCTCCAAGATTTTTGATCATTTTTTCCATTTTTAACATTTTTTGCATGATATGAAAATAATTTTGTAGTGCTATTAACAATTTAAACTCCTCGTAAAAAAAAATTAATTGTTATTATTAGGTTTTAGAAAATGTTTGATTTAAAAGAGCTAAAACTTATGTTTTTGGATCCTACTGATTTGATCATTAATAATATAAATAAATACCTTTATAGTAATAAAACAATTAAATTTATTTTTTCTTAGGGAATAATTTTCCTATTTTCTCTTTTTGCAAGTACTCTTTTTTGGTTCTTATTTTTTTATCTTCTAGTGATTCTTTATTAGTACTCACTGCATAAATAATATAGAAAATCATACCAGTAAATATTAATCCTAAAAAAATAATTAATATTCCTATAGGTTCACTGGGACTTAAAATTTTAAGATCTAAAGCTGTATTTAGGAAAATTATCATCAATTAAGTAATTCCTTAAAATAATTTATGGAAATCTAATTGATTTCTTCATATCCAAAAAATGTAGTATTGTCTGAATTTTTATATCCACTAGCTGCTTCCTGTGGGTTCTTACTGTCAATTTTTCTTGCTTTAGCATGAATCATGTTAAAAGGGAAAATTACAGCTCCTACGAAAAAATGAAGGATTAAAAAGTCTGAAGGTAGCCCATTTGTCCAGTCAGGAAAAAATAGCAATGTCATCAATGATTCGTACATATAAGTAGTCAAATAAACCTCTGACTATTATTGCTGAACTTATCGCAATACTTTTAATTTTTAATAAATTGAAATTTAATTTGCTGTTAATAATTATCAGATTTAATTGAAAAGACATTTAGAAAAAACTAATGTATTATTTAAAGTGGTTGATAAATAGCTATTGTTAAAATTTATTATTGGTTTTCTTTTTTTTATAGTTTATTTATTAAAACCTTCAATAGGTTTAGCTTTTGATACGTCAGATCCTAGTGTGAGTTTGCTGCAAAATAGGATCTCTAATAATTTCTCCAGGAAGTTTTGCACCGGTATTCAAAATGGTTTTTCTAAAGATGAAGCAATGAAATCAGCGATTGTAAAAACTGAAAACATTATTTCTTTTTCTTATAATCCACAGAAAAAATGGATTGAGAAAAGTGACTTGGCTAATCAAATTTCATTGCAAGTAGTAAATGATTGTGGACGGTCAATTGGATTGGTTGGAAAGGATGGAGTCGATTTTTTTAAATCATATTTTCTTGAAATTTATGAAAAAACCACTCCTGACAAAAATTTTTCTAGATAGATTAGGTTAATGAACAATATTTCAGACAAATTAGTAATGTCAATCATTTTGATTACTATTATTATTGTATTTGGATTAATTTTTTCGGTAAAGTCGCCAGAGAGAAAAGTTTTAGATTCACCAATAATGTGGAAAGATGACTACTCTAATATTTCGCTTTTCAGGAGCAATAAAATAAATTCAGAGATAAAAAGATTAATTTAAATAAAAATTCATTTATCAGAATGGGAAGAACCTATTGAACCATATATTATTTCGAATCTCAATCAATTTATCATTTCATTTTTAATTTAAGTAGGTCAAAAGAACTGATGCAAGTTTCAAATCGTCATTAAACCATGCTCGTATCGCCATAGCTCTTCGAGGATCATAAAAATTTTGTTTTCTGTACCAACTAAGAACTTCTGAATCTGATTTCTTGCCGTTGCATGACAAACAACATGGCACACAATTACTTGTACTGCTAATCCCCCCTTTTGACATGGGGTGAAGGTGATCAAGTGATTCTGAGGGTTTACCGCAATAAATACACTTATAATTAGTAAGTTTGTTAAGTGACTCTCTCCAATTTTTATTACTTATCTTGGGACAAAACTGATCAAGGTAAATTGCATCTTGTCTATGCATAAAATTCTTGATATTTTTTCTGATAATAACAGTTTTTTTTTAAGTATGATTGAAAAGGATAAGATGAGACTTTTTAAGTCATATGCTTCTTATGAAAAGAATCATTTGCACTAATCAATAAAAAGACAATTTATAGTTAATGCTTTATTTAATAACAATATTATTAGGAAATTTTGATCATTCTTTATTTAAAAGTATATATATTTTTTTGATATCGTTTTTTTCTAATACTTTCTCAGCTATTTCTGGAGGAGGAGCAGGATTATTA
The DNA here is from genome assembly GCA_003278545.1 of Prochlorococcus sp. AG-355-N16. Classification (GTDB taxonomy): domain Bacteria; phylum Cyanobacteriota; class Cyanobacteriia; order PCC-6307; family Cyanobiaceae; genus Prochlorococcus_A. Next base: position 31,679 of record QCEF01000009.1, on the reverse strand, counting down.
CAATTGCCAGCATTGATTTTATTTGGAGTTCCTTATTATCAGGCTCTGGCTAGTCATAAATTAGCAACAGTAGCATTGGGAATAGGAGGTTCCTTAAGAAATTACAAATCTTTAGGTAATGATATAAGTGTTGCTTGGCAAATTTTAATTTTTGGATTACCAGGAGTAATTTTAGGGGCATCTATAGTTGAATATATAACAGAAAAATATTTGTACTTAATATTAGGAATAATATCCATATTATTAGCTTTCTATTCATTCCTTAAACCTGATTTAGGTTTATCATCTGGCTGTAAAGAGGTTAATTTTGCTCATAAAATTAGATTTTTTATTTTTATTTTTCTTATAGGAATATTAAATGGTTCTATTTCTTCAGGAACTGGATTGCTTGTAACAATACTTTTAATAAAAACTTTTCAAATGGATTTTCTTCGCGCTATAAGTATGACATTCTTTACGGTTGGGATTTTTTGGAATTTTGTTGGAGCAGTCTTTTTGGCAAGAATAGGATCGGTTCCTTCAAATTTATTGATAGTGTTAATAATTGGTTCCTTTACAGGAGGATATTTCGGGGCTCACATGTCAAAATTAAATGGGAATGTTCTAATTAAGAAAACTTTTATAACAGTTTGTATTTTGGTTGGTATTAGCTTATTGGCTAAATCCATAAAAAGTTTTTTATAAAAATAATTGAGAATTTCAATAAATTTGTAGTGAAAAAGTCTAAAGCAGGTTAATTAGTTAACTAGATAAATTCATTATTATTATTCATTAAAAAAGGGGTTAATGAATAACTCTTTTTATAAAGTGATAACTTTAAAAAAAACTTATTTTTAAAAACTAAAAAAAAAGGCCTCACATAAGTGTGGCCGGGTGATGGGGAACTTTATTTTTAAACCAAATCCTTAAAAAATGCAACCCCCTATCTGTAGTGCAATTTATTCCACCAACCTACACTACAGATAGTGTTTTAACTATTTTCTTATATGTGAATTAATAAATTATGAAATAATTTTGAAACTTTAAAGTTTATCAATGAAAATTTAATTTTATTATTTCAAATGTTTTGGGCAATTTTACTTGTTAAAAATGTCCTGCACAGTATTATTCGTAAGAACTTCACTAGTAAAAAGTTTTTTAATGATTGAATTAACTTTACTAACTCTTTTGAATTATGTTGGAGATAATTTCTGTGAGTATAGAAATCTAGGACATGATAACTATAAATCTTTACTTCTTTCCTATAGTGATGCAAGTAATAAATTTGGCCCATTAGAGGTTAAAAAGGTTATTGAGAAGTCAGAAAATTTTAAAGTTGCGGCTGTTGCTATTGCTGCAGTTAAGTGCCCTCAGCATATAGTTGAGTAATGAAGTTTGAAATAAAAACTGAAAAAGAAAATTATTCAAAATCATTTTTACAATTTTTCCGTATAGTTTTTTTTCTAACTTTTATAATTATCCTTTGTGATGTTTCACTTAAATTAGGAATTATTTCTAGAAATCATGCAATCGAATACAATTGTAGGCTTTTAACTGTTGAAAAATCTAAACCTCATTTTAAAAAATTATCAAGGCTTTCTAATCTGAAAAGTAAACAACGAATTTGGGAATTTTGCAGCGAGGTTATCAAATAATACTTAACTAGAGGCTGATGAATAGAATTTTAATGCAAATAACCAGAACTTTCTTGAATTAATAAGAAATATTGTCGCTACAATAATTTCAAGCAATATTTTCCAAAATACAGATAGTCCTAGAAAAACTTCAGAAGGAATTGTAGTTATAAAAGCAATAGGAATAAAAACACTAAAAAAGATTCTTAAAGTGAATGAAAATGAACTTAGAGGAAATCTTCCAATATAAAGGAATGATCTTAATACTTCTATTGCATTCCAAGTCTTAACAAACCAAATAGTAGTAGTGGAGATAAAAAACCATAAGCTATATAAAATACAAATCGAGCAACTTATAGTAATAAAGGATAGAGTCAGAAAACTTAAATTTAAATTGATTTGATTTATTCTTATGCAGAAGAACAACAATAAAAATCCAAGCATTATTTCTAAAAATCCAGATGGATTTATTTTTTTTAATGAAATAAAAAATTGACTATCAATAGGTTTTAAAAGTACGAAGTCTAATGTTCCTTCTCTTATATGTTTAACTATTTCTGTAAGATTAGGATTGAACCATGTATTTGTTATCCCATTCAAAATTGTATAAATAGCTTGGATTATTAGTGCCTGTTCAAATTTCCACCCTCCAATATATCCATTATTTTGAAAGAAAATAGATAATAGAAAAATACTTCCTACTAAACTTAAAATTGCAGTAATCAAATCAACTAATATGTTTGTCTTATACTCCAATTCAGAAGCTAAAGAAGTATGTAAGAATTTTTTATAAACTTTTAGATATTTTCTTAAATTCATGACCCCATTGCGGTATATTTTTTTGTTCCTTCAGACCAGATTTTCTTAAATAATGGGAAAAGTATAAGAATCCATAGAATTTGCATAATTAACCCTCCACTAATATTTGTTTCATTACCTGAAAGTAGGTTTGCAGGGAAATCAATTAGATATGGAAAAGGAGTCAAATAAATCCAAGATTTAACATATGCGGGAAATGAAACTACTGGTGCTAATAGACCTGAGAGAAATAAAGTTGGAATAAATAACAATCTTTCTATCGATGACGCTTTCTCTGTCCAGAAACATAGACATGCAACTATTGACTGAATTAAAAATTGAATCAAGAAGGATAAGAAAGTAGATACTATCGATAAAAGTAAAATACCTAAATTCGGTATCCATATGCTTTCTGGATTAAAAATAAAAAAGAAAAATGCGATTATTAGTGCGAAAGGAAATCTTGTTATTTGTTCTGCAAGATGTTGTGCAAAATATCTGAAAAATGGATTTAAAGGTTGAATTAAATACGGAGATACCTTCCCCATAAGAGAATCTTCTTCAAAACTAAATACAACCCAAACTACAGAAAACTGTCTTACAAAAAAAGCACATAAGAAATACCTAGAAAGCAATGTATCACTAATGTTTATGGATTCATTTAGATTATTATTTGTCCAAATGTTTAACATAAAAAAAGGAATAATCCCTGAAATTGCCCATAATGCAATTTCTACCCTATACTCCAACATGTTTGAATATTGGACTTTTAATAAAGTGAATATTTTACGGTTAATTAAATTAGATATCATAATCTTTTTTGATTAATACCTTCCCAATAACTTCATCAATAGGTGGTTCATTTATAAAAAGGTCTTCAATATCAAAATTATTTAGGATAGTTTTTAGTGAAGAGGTAATAGATTTGTTTTCAATTTTTATAGTAATTTCATTCTTTATTTTATTTTTAACAGTAAAACCCGAATTCTCTAATTTAATTGCATCCTCTTCTGATCGACAAACTATTAATATTTCTTTAACAGGAGAAAGTTTTTTTAACAACAGGTCAAGTTTTCCATCATATGATATCGCCCCTTCGTGGACACATATAACTCTCTTGCAAAGCGATGTAATATCTTTCATGTAATGACTTGTTAAGCATATCGTTGCATTAGTTTCCTTATTATATTTTTGAAGGAATTTTCTTAAATTTCTCTGTGCATTAATATCTAATCCAAGTGTAGGCTCGTCTAAAAATAGAATATTTGGTTCATGTATCAAAGCTGCTAGTAATTCTGATTTCATACGCTGCCCTAGTGAAAGTTTTCTAACAGGTATATAAAGCTCTTCATCAATTTCAAGCATTTCCGATAATTTTTTTATTCTCTTTTTAGCTTCGAACTTATCTAAGTCATATATTGATGCATTCAAATAGAATGATTCAATTGGTGGAAGATCCCATATAAGCTGTTGCTTTTGTCCCATTATTAAGGTGATATTCTTTAGGAAATTTTCTTTTCTCCTGAAAGGTAAATAGCCTGAAACCAAAATCGAACCTTCACTTGGATAAATTAAGCCACAAAGCATTTTTAATATGGTTGTTTTCCCAGCTCCATTAGCACCTAGAAAACCTACTATTTCTCCTTCTTTAATTTCAAAACTTATATCTTTTATAACTTTTAAACTTTTTGTTTGTCTTTTAAAAAAATGTTTAATTGTTCCTTTTAAGCCTGGTTCTTTGGAAGAGATATCAAATGACTTAGATAAATTTTTTACATCGATAATATTTTGTACCATTTAAATTTTTAATTACTGAAATTTAATATTTAAATAAATTGTTAGATTAATTTTATTTTAGAAAATTTTTTAACCAATCAAAAAATATCTTTAAACGATACAACCAACCAGATAAAAAAGTTAATTGGGTTAAGTAACTCGCTTACGTTATTTTTATTTTCATAATTTAATCCTCTTAAAAAATCAAATATAAAATTACTATTCTCTTGTATATCAGAATTTTTCTTTATTAAATTACCATTTTCGTCGAGAAGATCAATTTCATCCTCAAAAAACCATTGCTCTTGTCCATTAGATAATTGCAAGACAACTCCAATACCTTTGCCATCAGTTATTCTGAAATCACTTACCTTACCCAATGAAGAAACATTAATTGCATCAATAGTTTCTTTGTTAAGTCTATCCTTAGATAGTTCTAGGTTAACTTGAACAGAATTTCCTATCTTAACCTTATCTAAAATTGACATTTTTAGGTTATTATACTTAGTGATAAAGGATTTATGCGATTAATTCAGAATTATTGATTTATTTCAATAATTAAGATTTTTTGAAAACAGCTTCGAGGATTCTCTTTATTGAAATTGTTAATACTCTCAAAAATACAAAAAACAGACCTAACCAACCTAATATTACAGCTATTGATAACATGCTTGAACCTAAATCACGCTGTAGCAAATTCTGCATATAATTTTCTAAATTAGATAAATCTTACTTTACTTTATTAAATAACTTATTAAAGATGTAAATGTTCAAAATTCAGATTTTTTTTAAATTCTTTTTTATTGACGTATTTAATAGATATGATTTGTGAGTTAAAATTTAGTTATAAATTAATTTAATAATTTGGACCTATCTTTGAATTCATACATTGGAATACTTTTTATCATTACTGGATTATTAGTTAGAGTTGATTTGAAATTTTCTATTCAAAAAGATCTCAAATAATTTTTAATAAACTTTTTTCAGTTAAAACTTTATAATTTTTATTTTTATATGCTGTAACTACTGCAAATACTAAAAAAGCAGCTGTGAAGCTGCTTCTAGATGGTGGCGGGGGGGAGATTTGAACTTCCGACCTTCGGGTTATGAGCCCGACGAGCTACCAGACTGCTCTACCCCGCGGCATATACATAGCATACATCTGAAAGGGTTATTTTTCCTGTTTTTTAGGATTCTTGGAATTTTACTTTACCTTTAACTTCAAGTCGCACTCCTGCAGAAAAATTAAAAACCTTTTCTTCGATGTCTTGAATTCTTAAGTCAGATATCCACTCTAACTGTTTTAGTAAATGAAGACTAACAGCATGCTTTGCTCTTTTTGAACCGTCTTCTACTTTTAAAGCTAAACCTATACCTTCATTTACTTTACAAAGACACTGTATTCCTTCTGCTCCACCTTTACCTATAACGTTACCATGAGAAGCTTTAATTATTTCTGTATCAAATTTATTGTTATCACTTATCATTATTGGGTTTATTATCATAGCTCTACTAATTTGTTCTAATTCAGCATTTTCGGAACTGCTCAGAAGAGAATATAACCTCGACATTTCTAACAGTTTTAAATAAAGAGTGGGTGCACCACAATCATCACGTTCTGCGTTTATTTCAGATGCCGGGATTTTAAGTAAATCAGAAACAATTCTGAATATTTCTATTTGAAGAGGATGATCCCCTTTTAAGTAACTATCTAATGGCCAATTCATTTTTTTGCATGTAGCTAAAAAAGCAGCATGTTTACCCGAGCAATTATGTTCTAATGGACTTGTATTTAATTTTGGGCATTTAAGATTATCAATATCAATGTCATATTCCCATAAAATTTTGAATGCTTCCCTTGAGTGAAGTTTTGATCCACTATGTGACCCGCATGCTAAAGCAATTGATTTTGATTCATTATTGAATTTTGATGAAGCTCCACTACTAACGAAAGGTATTGCTTGAAAAGGTTTTAGTGCTGACCTTATGAAACTTTTATATTCTGGATTTCCTGCGCACATTAAAACCCTTCCTTTTTTATCAGTAATGACAGCATGAATCTTGTGGATCGACTCAATATTTGATCCTCTCATTAAGATTGCTTGTAAGGGAGGATTGTTTGAAGTGTAGAGGTTTTTGAAATTAGAACTCATTTAGAAATTGTTATATTGAAAGAGCAAAATACCAGACAAAGCTAAGACTGAAATAATAGAAAATATTTGAATTAAATTTTTTAAAATAGGTTTTACCTCGATTGAGGCAATAAGTGATTCTTTTTCTTTCAAAACTAATGGCTTTTCCCATACCTGACCGTCATACCAACCGGACTCCTCGTATTCGACTTTTTCAGATATTAATCTATGAAATATATGATTCCAACCTAGATATAATCTTATTGAAATTAAAAGAGGTATTGATAAGCTGCTAAAAAAACTTAATAGAATATATTTTAAAAGGGATGTTTTGAAATATACACTACCTGAAGAAATAACAAGAAATAGAACAAAAGCTCCTATCCAGAACTTTATCAATATAAGAATTAGTGACTTTTTTGTTTTTGGCCAAGAAAAAATTTTAGATTTTGACAATTCTATGAATTCATTTGTGGGTTGCTGCTCTCTAGGGACAGGACATTTAGATTGATTCATAAAATAAAATTATGGAAATAAAAGATTATCTCCATTACTCCAGAATGATTCAAGGTCATAATATTTTCTTATTTCTGGTTGAAAAATATTTACAATCAAATCACCATAATCGAGTAAAGCCCATTTCGCTTCGTTAATCCCTTCTTTTCGTATAGGTTCAACTTTAGCCTTTTCTCTAAGCTCTACCTCTACAGAGTTAGTTATAGATCTAACCTGTACATCAGATAATCCTTCTGCAATCAAAATCCATTCACTTATAAATGATACCTTGTCAATTTTTATAAGTTTTATATCTCTTGCCTTTTTTTCATCACATGCTTGGGCTGCTATTAAAACCAAACTTTTATTGTCCATAAACATTTTCACTTGAAACTGATTTTTCTGAGCCTTCTTGTTGAGATAATTCTGATCTTGCTTTTTCTGCACTTTTTCTTAAGGCATCTAATCTATCTTCAAAGAAACTTCTTTTTTTCTTTTTTCTTGTCTTCTCTATTAACTCCTTTAATGCTCCTCCAAGACTTTTATAAGCATTTGGAATGCTGTATCCAAATCTACAAGCAAGATCTATAGCTCTTTCATCTGCATAAATAGCATCTTGAAGCTTTTTCTCAGAATTATTTTTTAAATATAATCTATATCCTGCAAAACTTGATAATCCAAGAGCAAGTAATAAAAGTAACCCATCTTGTACCCACAACTCTCCTATGGCGCCTCCAAGTCCTATGGCAAGAGCTGCCATTTCCCATCCATCTCTGGGAATTGTGTCATTTTGGATTTTTCCAACCTCGTGCCAAAATAATAAATTTCTATGGTCAATAGCAAAGTTATCCCATTCATCTAAATCTATTTGAATTTCTACTTCGTCACGACCAATTTCCTCAAGAGTTATTAAAGGTGGATCTATAGCCGCAGCAGCTTCAACAAATACCCAACTTTCATTCTCTGGAGGCAACAAACTTTTAAGTCGCTGAAGTTCGCTCATAAAAAATTAATTTCTTTCAATACTATAGAAACAAATGTTGCTTTTCAAGTAACTTGATTAACATCTGATGATTTATAAGTAGCATGAGATAAATGAACGTTTAAATTATGCCTCAAAGAGGTGATCTTAAAAAAATTCTTATTCTAGGTTCGGGACCGATTGTTATAGGGCAAGCATGCGAATTTGATTACTCTGGTACTCAAGCTTGCAAAGCATTAAGAAATGCTGGTTATGAAATTGTCTTGATAAATTCAAATCCAGCATCAATAATGACTGATCCTGATATCGCAAGCAAAACATATATTGAACCATTGACTCCTGAAATAGTTTCTCAGATCATTATAAGAGAAAAACCTGATGCTATTCTTCCCACTATGGGAGGTCAAACCGCGTTGAATCTTGCGGTTAAATTATCAGAGTCAGATTTTTTAAAACAAAATAATATTGAATTAATTGGAGCTGATTTAAGAGCTATTAATAAAGCTGAGGATAGGAAATTATTTAAAGAATCGATGGAGAAAATAAATGTAAATGTTTGTCCATCAGGTATTGCATCTAACTTAGATGAAGCTATTGAGGTATCAAAAAAAATTAGTTCTTATCCTCTAATAATAAGACCTGCTTTTACTTTAGGTGGAGTAGGGGGTGGAATTGCTTTTAACCTTGAAGAATTTGTTGAGTTGTGTAAATCAGGTTTAGAGGAAAGTCCAAGTAATCAAATATTAATTGAAAAATCACTCATTGGATGGAAGGAGTTTGAACTGGAGGTAATGAGAGATACTGCTGACAATGTGGTAATAGTTTGCAGTATTGAAAATTTAGACCCAATGGGTGTCCACACTGGAGATTCGATTACTGTAGCTCCTGCACAGACCTTAACAGACAAGGAGTATCAAAGGTTGCGGGATTTGTCATTGAAGATTATTAGAGAGGTGGGAGTTGAAACAGGAGGGAGTAATATTCAATTTGCAATAAATCCATCTAATGGAGAAGTTATTGTTATAGAAATGAATCCTCGTGTCAGTAGATCCTCTGCTTTGGCAAGTAAAGCAACTGGATTCCCCATAGCTAAAATTGCAGCTTTATTATCTGTTGGCTATACACTTGATGAGATTATTAATGACATTACAAAAAAAACACCTGCATGTTTTGAGCCATCAATTGATTATGTAGTTACTAAGATCCCAAGATTTGCTTTTGAAAAGTTTAAAGGCTCATCTAATACTTTAAGCACTGCTATGAAATCTGTTGGTGAGTCAATGGCAATAGGTCGTTCTTTTGAAGAATCATTTCAGAAAGCATTAAGGTCATTAGAAGTAGGTGTTTTTGGATGGGAATGTGATGCACAAGATGAATTTAAAAATGAGAGTCAAATTAAAAATAGTTTAAGAAACCCTACTTCTGAAAGAATTCTCCTTATTAAAAAAGCTATGCAGCTTGGGAAAACTAATAATTATATTCAAGAAGTTACAAATATAGATTTATGGTTTATCGAAAAATTACGTAACATCTTTAATTTTGAAAATGATTTTTTGAAAGATAAGGAACTTTATACTCTAGATAGGGATTTGATGTTACATGCTAAACAATTAGGCTTTTCAGATCAACAGATTGCAAAGTTAACTAATTCTGATTTTTTTGAAGTAAGAAGATATAGAAAAAAACTTAATATAATTCCAATTTATAAAACTGTTGATACTTGTTCAGCAGAATTCTCATCCTCAACTCCCTATCATTATTCAACTTACGAAGAATCTTTCATTGATTTAAATTCTCAAATTTTTGATAGCGAGATTTCAGAAAAGAGTAAATCAAAAAAAATTATGATTTTAGGAGGAGGTCCAAACAGAATTGGACAGGGAATAGAATTTGATTACTGTTGTTGTCATGCATCATATCAAGCTTCTACAAATGGCTATAAAACAATAATGGTTAATAGTAATCCTGAAACTGTATCAACGGATTATGATACTAGCGATATTTTATATTTTGAGCCTGTAACTTTGGAGGATGTGCTCAACATAATAGAAGCTGAAAATCCTTATGGTTTGATTGTTCAATTTGGAGGTCAAACTCCACTGAAATTATCATTACCTTTATTTGAATGGCTTAAATCTAATGATGGGATCAAAACTGGATCAAAAATTCTTGGGACTTCTCCAATATCTATCGATTTAGCAGAAGATAGAGAGGAATTTACAAAAATTCTTGAAGAATTAAGTATTAGACAACCTTTAAACGGTATTGCACGTAATCAAAATGAAGCAGAAATAGTAGCAAAAAATATAGGATTCCCCTTGGTTGTTAGACCTTCCTATGTTTTAGGTGGAAGAGCAATGGAAATTGTTAAAGATGAGAATGAATTATCGACATATATTTCTGAAGCAGTTAAGGTATCACCTGATCATCCAATCCTTCTTGATCAATATTTGAATAATGCAATTGAGATAGATGTTGATGCTTTATGCGATTCAGAGGGTTCAGTTGTAATTGCTGGCCTAATGGAGCATGTTGAACCTGCAGGAATTCATTCAGGAGATTCAGCTTGTTGCTTACCATCCATTTCTCTTTCAACATCCACATTAGAAAATGTAAGGAGCTGGACTAAATTAATTGCACAAAGATTAAATGTTATTGGTTTAATTAACTTGCAATTTGAAGTAATAAATACAAATATAAATGAAAATAAATTATTTATTCTCGAAGCAAATCCAAGAGCATCCAGGACAGTTCCATTTGTTTCAAAAGCCATAGGTAAACCAGTTGCAAAATTAGCTACTCAGTTAATGCAAGGTTTTACATTAGAAGATCTTAATTTCACAGAAGAATTTTCTCCAAAATATCAGGCAGTAAAAGAGGCCGTTTTACCTTTTAAAAGGTTTCCTGGGTCTGATACATTACTTGGCCCTGAAATGAGATCTACTGGAGAAGTAATGGGTTTAGCTAAAGATTTTGGAATTGCTTATGCCAAGTCGGAATTGGCAGCAGGTAATGGTGTTCCTTCAGAAGGAGTTGCTTTTTTGTCTACTAATGATTTAGATAAAAAAAATCTTGAGGATATTGCTAGAGAACTTTTGATTTTAGGATTTAAATTAATCGCAACTAAAGGTACAGCTGCATTTTTATTAAATTTAGGCATTCAAGTTGAAGAAGTTCTAAAAGTTCATGAAGGTAGACCTAATATTGAGGACCTAATTCGTTCGGGACTTGTTCAATTAATAATTAATACTCCAATCGGCTCACAGGCTCTTCATGATGATGCTTATTTAAGACGTGCTGCACTTGAATATAATATACCAACTTTTACAACTATTCCTGGAGCAAAGGCAGCAATAAAAGCAATCAAAGCTTTACAAACTAAAAAGATTGATGCTTTTTCTCTACAAGAAATCCATAATTATTAAAATTTTACTCTAGGTTTTTTAGTTTTTTTCTTAATTGATCAACTAAAGTGTTTCTGCTAATTGAAAGTAAGTTGAGAGTGTCTTGATGCATCTTAAGTTGTGTCTCAGCTATTTGTAAAACTTTTATAGATTCTTTTATTTCATTAGAAAGTTCATTTATTAAATATTTTTTCCCTTCAAAGGTTAAAACTGGATTTGCAGAATCATTTGTGTTTTCGCTCATGGATTTTCTTTTTTAATAAATAAAATAGATCTATAATTTTTTAATTAATTGTTTTTCACATAATTCTTTATAAATTCCAGTTTTATTTATTAAATCAATGTGATTCCCAACTTCAATAATTTCACCTTTATCAAAAACAACTATTTTATTGGCCTCTTGAGTAGTGGCTAATCTATGAGCAATTACAATAACTGTTCTATCTTTCATAGCTCTATTAAGCCCTTTTTGAACTTCAGATTCTGATTCTGCATCTAATGCACTTGTGGCCTCATCTAAAAGAAGAATTGAGGGGTTCCCGAGTATTGCTCTTGCAATCGCTATCCTCTGGATTTGACCACCTGAGAAATTTGCTCCTCTTTCAGTAATCTCAGTTTCATATTTCTCGGGAAGCTTTTGAATGAAGTTGTGAGCGTTTGCTTTTCTTGCTGATTCTATAACTTCTTCTTTGGTGAAATTTCTGCCCATTCTTATTACATCAAAAATAGTTCCTGAAAACAAAAAAGGCTGTTGTTGTACTAATGCAATTTTTTTTCTAATATCTTTTGTATTTAACATTTTGAGATTTTTATCATCTATAAAAATGTCTCCATTATTTGGAGTTATAAACTTTAATATCAAAGCTAACATTGTACTTTTACCAGCTCCAGAAGCTCCAACAAATGCTGTTACTTCTCCTCTTTTAATTTCTAAATTGATATTTTTAAGTACTTGATTATCATTTTTATATGCGAAATTTACTTTCTTGAAACTTATTTTGCCTTCAAAATTGGATATCCTTCTTAAATTTTCTTTATCATCTTCGACAGGTTCTTGATTTATGTTTTTCAACCTATTTATTGAGGCTTCTGCCTGTTTATAGTCATTAAAATTTGTACTTACATGACTTATTGGATCAATAAGCATTAATATTGCTGCAAAAAAACTACTAAATTCTTCGCTTGTTAGAAGACCTACATTGATTCTTACAGCTCCTAATCCTAATATTGCTAATATTCCAAATGCTTCAACAAATCCTACAACTGGATGTTGAAATGCAAGGAGTTTTAACGTTTTATATTTTGCTTTTTTATTAGTGCTTAATCTTTTAAAAAATCTTTTCTCAATCCAATTTTCTGCAGCAAAAGCTCTGATCGTGGACATTCCATTTATAGATTCACCTATTAAACCTGCTAAATTACTTGTTGATTCTTGACTTTTTTCAGATGCTATTAAAACTCTTCTTCCAAAACTGTTAACTGAAAGAATAATCAATGGTGCTAAAACGAATGTTGATAATGTTAGTGACCAGTCTAAATAAAACATGTAGATTATTACCGCTAACAGCTGTAAAGCGCATGGAATAGTATCTTGAGCTGTTTTATAAATAACTTCGCTTACCCTGTCTGCATCTTCTGTAAGTCTATATGTGATGTCCCCGGCTGAAATATTTTCAACAGAATTCATCTTTATTTTTTGAATTCTGCTAAATAAATTTCCTCTCATCACTTCACTAATTTCTAAGGATGGTTTTGCTATGTATACATCCTGTCCAAATTGAGCAGTTTTCTGAACTAAAAATACAAATAAAGACTTAATTATTATGCTAGATACTTTTGAGAGATCCCCTGACCCAATTGCTGGGATTAAGTTTCCAGCTAAATAAGCTAATAAAGGCCAACAAGCTACGTAAATAAGCATGCATATAAACCCCTTGATAAACCTATTTGAATATGGTCTGACTGGTGGTATTAGTCTCAAGATATTATATATTTAATTATTTATCCTACTTTATCAATATCTTTGGGTATAAAAAACAATGAAATTGGATCAATTCTTAAAATGGAAAAATTTGGTATCTTCTGGTGGAGAAGCAAAAATTTTTATTAAATCCGGTTATGTTCAGGTTAATGGTTCAATAGAGACTAGGAGAGGAAGGAAGTTAAACAAGGGAGATAAAGTAATATTTCTAAAAAATGAATTAATTTTTGAATAGTTAGCTTATTCAACTCACTTTGTATTAATATATTTTTCTTGGAGATAGTATTTTGAGAAAATCTGTAATTGCTGGTAATTGGAAAATGCACATGACTTGTGCTGAAGCTAAATCCTATTTAGAGGAGTTTATTCCTTTAATAAAAAACATTAAAGACGATCGTAAAGTTGTTATTGCTCCACCTTTTACAGCTATTTCAACCTTTTCTGATCATTCTGATTTTGAATATTTAGATATTTCTAGTCAAAATATTCATTGGGAAGATCAAGGAGCATTTACTGCAGAAATATCTCCAAAAATGCTTCTTGAACATGGTGTCTCATATGCAATAGTTGGACATAGTGAACCAAGGAAATATTTTAGTGAAAGTGATGAGCAAATTAATAAAAGAGCAGTTTTTGCTCAATCTAGTGGACTTACTCCAATAGTTTGTGTAGGGGAAACATTAGAGCAAAGAGAGAGAGGAGAAGCTGATAGAGTTATTACTAGACAGGTTGAACAAGGATTAGAAAATACAGATCCATATAATTTAATTGTTGCATATGAACCAATATGGGCTATTGGCACTGGTAAAACATGTGAGGCAGAAGACGCTAATAAGATATGTTCTTTGATTCGAAAATTAATAGGTTTTGATGATGTAATTATTCAATATGGAGGATCTGTTAAACCTAATAATATTGACGAAATCATGTCAATGAGTGATATAGATGGGGTGTTAGTTGGAGGGGCTTCATTAGATCCGAATAGTTTCGCGAGAATTGCAAATTATCAATAAGAAAAATCCATGGCCAAAAGGCTGGGGCCAAAAAACTTCAATTATGGGAGTTATTAATTTAACTCCTGATTCATTTAGTGATGGTGGGGAATTAAACTCTTCAAAAAAAGTTTTAGATCAAGTAAACGATTTCTTGAGCAATGGTGTTGATGTTATTGATCTTGGTGCTCAAAGTACGAGACCTGGGGCTATAGAAGTTGGATCTAATATAGAAATAAAAAGATTGATCCCATATCTAAAATTAATAAAATCTGAATTTCCAGATGTTTTAATTTCTATTGATACTTTTAATTCTAAAGTGGCTCATGAAGCTCTTTTAAATGGTGCTAACTGGATAAATGATGTCACTGGAGGAAGAAGAGATATAAAAATTTTGGATGTTGTATCAAAATTTAATTGCCCATTTGTCATAACTCATAGTCGTGGTAATAGTCAAAATATGAATCAACTCTCTAATTACCAGAATGTATTGAGTGATGTTAAGTGCTCGCTTGATAATTTAATAAAGAATGCTTTAGAAAAAAATATATCTGAAAGAAATATAATAGTGGATCCTGGAATTGGTTTTTCAAAGGATATCATTCATAATTTGGAAATCTTGAGAAACTTAGATGTATTTAAAAAATGGAATTTGCCAATTTTGATAGGTGCATCTAGGAAGAGATTTATAGGAGAAATTTTGAATGAGAAAAATCCAAAAGAAAGGGATATAGGAACACTTGCAATAAGTTGTATTTGTTCTCAATTTAATATTGACATTGTAAGGGTTCACAACGTCAAACTAAATTATCAAATCCTGAAAGTAGCTGATAGGATTTACAGAAAATAATAAATTTATTATTCTTTAACTCCTTCGATTTTATCCTCTAATTCTTGGTATAGTTCTTTCAACTGTTCTATATTCTCATCTGAAGTTTCCCAATATCCCCTACCATTGACTTCTAGCAAAGTCCCAACAATTCTTCTGAAACTATTGGGATTAAGATCCATTAATCTTTTCCTCATCTCTTCGTCATTTATAAATGTTTCATTAGTTTCTTCATATACAAAATTATCTACTTGACCACTTGTCGCACTCCAACCAAGAGTGTAATTAAGTCTGTTAGAAAGTTCCCTAACACCTTCATAACCAGATTTGAGCATACCTTCATACCACTTAGGATTTAAAAGTTTTGTCCTTGAGTCTAATCTGATGGTTTCTCCAAGTGTTCTGACTTGAGCATTAGAAGTAGTAGTGTCTGCTATATAGCTACTTGGTTCTTTTCCGTCATCTCTCAGTGTCTTAATCAATTTTGTTGGATCTGAATCAAAATAATGACTTACATCTGTTAATGAAATCTCTGAGGAATCAAGGTTTTGAAATGTAACATCTGCTGTTTTCATTACTGACTCAAATACCTCTCTTTTTTGATTCATCTCACCTGGATTATCAGCATTAAAAGCATATGTTTTGCGAGATAAATACATTTCTTGTAATTCATTTTCTTCCTCCCATGTTGAATTTTCTACGGCTAAATTAACATTTGAACTGTAACTTCCACTTGCGTTAGAGAATACTCTCGCTGAAGCGTCTCTGATAGAGGTACCTTCTTTTTCTGCTTGTTCTAGTGAATGTTTCCTTACAAAATTAGATTCCAATGGTTCATCAGCCTCAGCTGCTAATTTGACTGCTTGATCTATTAATGCCATCTGATTTATAAATAGATCTCTAAAAACTCCTGAGCAGTTAACTACTACATCTATTCTTGGCCTACCTAATTCTTCTAAAGGGATTAATTCTAATTTGTTGATTCTTCCAACAGAATCTGGTTTTGGTTTTACACCAACAAACCATAAGATTTGAGCAAGTGATTCTCCATAAGTTTTGATGTTATCAGTACCCCATAAAACACATGCAATTGTTTCAGGCCAGGTCCCTTGCTCTTCCTTTTGTCTCTCAATTAATTTGTCAACAACAGATTTTGCAGCAGCTACAGCTGCTGTAGTAGGGATTGATTGTGGATCAAGTGCATGGATATTTTTACCACTGGGTAAAACACCTGGATTTCTTATAGGGTCTCCACCTGGTCCAGGTATCACATAATTCCCATCTAATGCTTTAATGAGGCTATCCATTTCTTTATCAGCACAGACCTGTTCCAAGCAGAAAAGTAAGTAATCAAATAATTTATTTAATTCCTTTTGGTTAACTTCATTAAATCCATTTAAGTTACAGACCCTTAGCCAAGGGGTAGGAAAATTCAAACCAAAAACTTTAAGAAAGTCAAACAATTTGGAAAGAAGTGATTTTTCTAAATAAACTCTGCCATCAACAATTTTTAAAGAGTTGACCATCGCAAAAATAGACTCTCTTGCTGTCTTTATGATTTTTTCATTTAGCTCTACAAATTTGAGTTCACCTTTATTATTACCATCATAAACTTGTTCAATAGTTAGGCCTATGGATTCAGCTAGCAATCCAGGAAGAGATCGTAATCCCTCTTGCTCTCTCTCTAATGATGCAATATTTACGAGAGTTGCAACAGCTTCTTCTGCTGTTGGGGCTTCTCCAATAGTATGAAGACCGCAAGGTAATAATCTACTTTCAATTTCCATCAACTGTTTATAGATATTACCAACAAATAAATCTCTTTCATCAATTGAGAGTTCTTCTACATCTTTTGAAGGGAGCTCAACATCTTTGTCAAGATTACATTGTTTAGAAGTCTCAACTATTGCATTAACAATTTGAATACCCCTACTATTTTCTCTTAATTGTTGATAAGAACCAATAAGTTCACTTAGTTCTTTAAGTCCTTTGTAGAGTCCTGCATTTTCTGCTGGAGGAGTCAGATAACTAATAGTTGAAGCATATCCTCTTCTCTTCGCAATTGTTGCTTCAGAGGGATTATTAGCAGCATAGTAATACAAATTAGGTAATGATCCAATGAGAGAATCTGGATAGCATGTTTCACTCATGCCCATCTGTTTACCAGGCATAAATTCAAGTGATCCGTGAGTTCCAAAATGAAGAACAGCATCTGCTCCCCAGATTTTTTCTACATAAGTGTAATAAGCGGCAAAACCATGATGAGGACTGGCACTTCTTGAATAAAGCAACCTCATGGGATCACCTTCATAACCGAATGTAGGTTGGACTCCTATAAAAACATTTCCAAAATGTTTTCCATAAATAAGTAAATTTTGTCCGTCACTATTCAGGTTTCCAGGAGGTTTACCCCAATTCTCTTCAAGTCTTTGTGAATATGGTGTGAACTCTTCGTATTCTTTTACTGACATTTTATGAGCAATATTTAACTCTGGAGAGCCGTCCATTGCTTCAGGGTTATTAATTACTTTTTCCATTAATTCTTTTGAATTACGTGGAAGTTCATCTATTTGATATCCTTTAGATTTCATTTCAAGGAGTACTCTATAAATTGAACCGAAAACATTTAAATATGCTGCAGTACCAACATTTCCTTTGTCTGGTGGAAAACTAAATACTGTGATGGCTAATTTTTTGTCCTTTCTTTGTTTGACTCTTAATGTTGACCATTTTATGGCTCTTTCAGCTATAACATCAACTCGATCTTGGAGTGTATGCGCCTTACCTGTAGCATCATCACGACCTGAGAGAATAATAGGTTCAATAGCACCGTCAAGCTCTGGAATCGCGATTTGAAGTGCTACCTGAACAGGGTGTAATCCTAGATCACTATCTTCCCATTCTTGTGTGGTTTGGAAGACTAATGGAAGGGCAACCATATAGGGTCTGTTTAACCTTTTTAGGGCTTCAATAGCTTTAGGATGATCCTGTCTTGCTGGCCCACCAACTAGAGCAAATCCTGTTAGAGATACAACTCCGTCTACTATGGGTTGATCCTTATTTATGGAATCATAATAAAATTCATTAACTGGTTTAGAAAAATCTAGACCTCCACAGAAAATAGGTAGTACTCTCGCACCTCTGTATTCCAATTCTTGTATAACAGCAACGTAATGAGCATCATCTCCCGTAACGATATGACTCCTTTGAAGCACTAAACCTATTGTTGGAGTTTTGTCATCTTTAAGATTAATATCTTTCCTATTATTTTCCCAATTTTGATATTCTTTAAGACTTTCAAACATGCAAGGAGCAAGAGGATGCCAAATTCCTAAATCTGGGAATGTTTCTGGGTCTTGAATTTTGAATACTTCTATTTCATCTTTTATGATTTCTGAAACAGCGTACTTTTCAGAAATCATTAACAAGAAGTTTTTTAAGTTTTCATTGGTACCACCAAGCCAGTACTGAAAACTCAGAATAAATGTTCTAGCATCTTGAGCTTTTTCTACTGGTAGATATTTAAGTATTGAAGGTAGTGTATTTAATAACTTCAACATAGAATCTTGGAAACTTGCTCCATCAGATTCTTTTTTCTTTTTTATTAAATCTCCAATAATACTTTTAGATTGACCAAGTTGGGCCATACTAAATGAACCCAACTTATTTAATCTCATTACCTCTGGCATGGAGGGGAAAACTATTGATGCTTTAAGTTTGTCTTTATATGGAGATACTGCATCAACCACTTTTTGAGCAAGGTCTTCAATGAAAATTAGAGAAGCTACGAATATATCTGCATTAGAAATATCTTCTTTGAAATCTTCAAAATTACTATCGTTTCTAAGTTCTTCGATAAGATAGCCGCTAAGGTCTATACCTATTGGCCCATTCATTTTATTTATTGACTTTGCAGCTTCCGTTAAGGAATTTTGGTATTGTGGCTCAAGGACAACATAAACTGCTTTTATTACAACTTTGTGTTTGTTATCCTCAACAGGAGATACTCTGCGGTTTGCTGAGCGGACCTGCGTAAACATTGATTTTCTTTAAGTATTTCTACCAGCCTACGAATGAAAGGACGTTATTGTGTGCAATATAAATAGCGTGTAACATCCTTTAAAAAAAAATTTTAAAAAAAAATGATTGAAAATTCTAAAAAACCTATACCAGTACTTGTTTCCGGTGCTTTAGGCAGAATGGGTAGCGAAGTTGTTAATACTGTATTAAATTCTACAGATTGTGAACTTGTCGCGGCAATCGACATAAACGAAAAGAACAATGGCTCAAATATTTCTGAATTATTGAAGGTAAAAAATTGTGATGTTATTGTTTCAAATGATTTTGAAGGGACTTTATGTTCCGTTAGTCAAAATTTTAGAAATGAAAAAATCAAACCTGTGCTGGTTGATTTTACTCATCCTGATTCTGTATATGAAAATACCAGATCAGCTATTGCATATGGTGTATCACCAGTAGTAGGAACTACAGGTCTAAGCCCTTCGCAAATACAAGATTTGTCTGTTTTTGCTCAGAAAGCATCAGTTGGTTGTGCAATAATTCCTAATTTTTCAGTGGGTATGGTTCTTCTTCAGCAGGCGGCATCGGTAGCTGCAAGGTTTTATGACAATATTGAATTAATAGAGATGCATCATAATAAAAAAGCTGATTCTCCTAGCGGGACTTGTATAAAAACTGCAGAAATGATTGAAGAATATCCAAAGAAATTTAATCAGAAGTTAGTAGAAGAGTCTGAGTCATTGAAAGGTGTACGGGGTGGGCTTAGAGATTCAGGAATTAATATACATTCTGTACGATTACCAGGATTACTCGCTCATCAGTTAGTAATTATGGGATCTCCTGGTGAAACTTACACAATTAAGCATGACACTATTGATAGAAAGGCTTATATGCCAGGAGTTTTACAGGCTATTAAAAAAATTGGTAATTATGAAACTTTAGTTTACGGACTTGAAAAATTGATTTTTTAAAATGTTAATTCCAATTAATTCAAGTCAAATTTCAAAACTTATTCCTGCTGTCGGTACAGGAAGTCAATTTAAGTATGCGTTGGGTAATCCCAGAAAAATACTTCAAAGAGTAATAGTCTCTTCAATTGGTGGATTTATCTCATTAATTATTAGTTCGACTGGAGATCAAACTAATAATTTTTGGTTATTCCTATGTGTTGGTTTCTTTTTGTATATCATCTGGGGGCCAATTCTTGAATCAAGTAGAAAAAATTTGCAATTAAGAAAATATAAATTTTTTTCTATATTTGATGGCTACATATCAGATATCTATAAAACAGAAAAGATTGAAAGTTCACGAGAACAATCTAATAGGCAAGGTCGATTAGAAGTTATAGAAAACAAGAGGACTTGGTTAGTACTTGAATTAGAGGATGAAGATGGTTATTTGGAAAAATTAAGTTTTCCTATGGAAAATAAGCACAGTCAAATTAGAGTGGGTTCGAGTATTAGATGTTTAATAACATCTGATAACCGTAATTTTGATAGAGATTTTTATTTGACCGATGCTTGGCTTCCTGAAATTAACTTATGGGTTGGTGAGTACCCCTATTTATTAAGACCAGCATTTGAGGAAATTTGCTATATTTATTTAAATGGATAGTTGATGTTTATAAAATTTGATGAAAAATAAATTCAATTTCAAAATTGTTGGATCAGGTCCCACAGGTTTATTACTTTCAATTGCGCTTTCAAAATTCAATTGCAATATTTTTTTAACTGATTTATTAACAAAAGATAGATTAATTGATAAAGATAAAACATATGCAATTACTCACTCAACAAGAAAAATCTTATCTAAATTCAGACTGTGGAAAAAATTAGAACCATTTTTATTTGGCTTTGATACTCTTTCAATTTCAGATAGCGTAACTTCTGCTATTACCAATTTATCAACTTCTGACTTAGATGATGATCTAAGTTCTGCTGAGAATATTGGCTGGGTAGTTAAACATTCGGATCTCATGAAAGTATTTTTTCAAGAGATTGACAATAATGAAAATATTTTTTTTATGACACCACAGAGATTGTTACGTAAAAAAATATTATTTGATTATCAATTCTTTTCAACAGGAGCAAATTCACTTGATAAAAAATCCTTAGATTTTGTCGACATAAAAAAATCTTATAGTCAGTCTTGTTTAACTTTTAAAGTTTCTCTTAGAGGTCATTGTGAAAAGCGTGCGTATGAAATTTTTAGAAAAGAAGGCCCACTTGCATTATTACCATTAGAAAAAAACTTATATCAAGTAATTTGGACTTCTAGTACATTAAAGGCAATTGAAAGATTGAATTCTGACAAGAATTTTTTAATGGATAATTTATCAACAATCTTGCCAGATGAATTTAAGTTGGACCAAATAATTGGCGAATTTAATATTTTTCCTGTTTCATTATCCTTAAATTTACCAGTTCTAAATTTTAAAAAATTAGTTTTTGTAGGAGATGCATTTCATACATTTCATCCGGTTGGTGGTCAGGGTCTAAATACTTGTTGGAGAGATGTTAATACTATTTATGATCTTTTTAATAAAAATACTGCTATTACTAAAATGCAATTGATATTATTTAAATTTAAGTATTTTTCAAGCAGGATTTTAGATATTATCTTCACTATTTTTATAACTGACTCATTGATATCAATTTTTGCTAATAGAAACGTTTTTTTATTTCCAATTAGAAAATTTTCATTTTTACTTTTAAATAAATTTCTTTTTACGAGAAAATTAGTCCTAAATCAAATGACTAAATCTCTCATTTACGCAAAAATTAAATAGAATTCATGAATAATTATGTATCCAGAGAAATGATAAGTTATTTATTTAATGTATTAGGTTTAGATGAATCTACTATTGAACTTGGTATAAAATTATCATTAAAAAATAACACTCCATTACCAATATTATTATGGAGTTATGGAATGCTAACTATTGAAGAACTAGATAAGTTATATTCATTTTTATTTCAAAAAATGGATTAATAATCCTGTTATAATTGGTACATATTTTAATAAAGAACAATTACAGTTTTAACTAGAGGAAATCAAGTTTCAAGAAAATCTATAGAGAAGCTTGATTTACTATTATTAATACTAGAAACTATTGACTTAAATGGTATCCAATCCCTTTACGCCTTATCAAATAGACTTAATCTAAATAATGTTTTACCAAATAAAGTAACTATTTGGAAATTAAGGAACAATAATCCATTGAGAAAATCTTATGTTACTAACAATATTAAACTTAAAGAATTCGATGCCTTAATTAAAATTACAGTTGAAATGTCTAAATATTTATATCCTTATGTTAGAGAGATACTGAAATCTAAAGAAGATATTGAAGACAATTCAATTATTTGGAATGATTTTAATAAGAGATTTATTGAGTTGATTAAGGAGAGATTTAATATGGATAGTATAAGGGTGAAAAAGCTTTTAAATCAAGCTGAAAATGAAGAGATTATCATAAAATCTTTGCTTATTTTATCTTTTTGCATTTCAAATCAGGGTTATCAAAAATTGAAGGATTTTTTATACGATTTTTAATATGATTCAAAATAAATTCTTATTTCATCAATCTTCAGCGAGTCTCGAAATAATCGGATTGCCCGATTATTCCAATAATGAAAATGAAGATCAAATATCTATAATTTCTCAATGGAAATTAACCATAGTTGATAAACCACTTATTGAAGGAAAAATTGAACATTTAGGCCCTATTATGAATGCTTTTTATATTTATTCAAATCTTTTAATCAAAAACGAAATTCCAATATATGAGTCTAAATTAATCGATATAAAAGCCGATAATCTCCACATACATAATATTGTTCTCAAGAGTTCTAAACCAAATGTAAAGCCTTTAGTTTTAAAGATTGGTAATTCATTGCTTTCAGATACCATAAATTGTTTTGATCAGTTAAATGAATCTCCAAAAGTAAGAATTAAAAAAACTGATATACATACTTACATGCCTAAAAAATTAAGATTTGGGTTAATTAAAAAAGTTAAATTTTTCAATTTCTTTATTCCACCGTTTATTGCAATTTGCTCTTTAATTCTATTCTCTTCTTCTATTATTTATTTTTATAGTCCTTTTGAAAATATAGAAAAAAAAGAACTAATAAAACCTGAATAAAGAGCAATTAGCATCTTAAATACAAACACGATACTATAGGTTAATTTCTTTCAGAGTTATTCAAATTTTTTCTTTGAGCTTTGATTTATGGCAGATTTAAAGATCCCAAATTTGAATATTAAAAATGATAAATATATTTTTAAAAAAAAATTAAATTTAAGAAGAAAATCTAAAAGAAGACTATTTACTGAATCTTTCTTTTTGTTTATTTTGAGTGTTTTATTAGTTTATATAAACTATTTAATTCCTAATAAAAATTTGCTGGTACAAAATCTACCCTCGACATTTAATAAATCTTTTTTATTATTAATTGACCTTTTTTCATATCTCTATGAGATATTTTTGGTGATTTTTATTTTTGTATCTTCTTTTACTGCTCTTATTTTAATTGTAGGTTCATTTAATAGGTTATTTAAAGTCTATAAGAGAAAGTCAAAACAAATTGTTTATAGATAATTTCAAATAGGTTGCATTAGGCCACCACTTCCTGAATCAGAGTCATCATCATCATTTTCTGTTTCTTCTCCAAATAATGCAAATATGCCTAGTACAATAGATGAGAGAATAATTGATAAGGGTAAAATCGAAGTTTGTATTCCGACGTCTATATATTCACCCATAAAATAAATAAATTTTTATAAACCTAACCGAAATCAAACTGATTCGCGGATTTTAAATAATTATTTAATAATTTATTCTCTTTTAATAAGTTCTTTATCAAAATTCTTTATTTCTCTTTCAAAAGACCCGAACCAAAACATTAGTTGATCAATTTGATTTTGAATTTCAGTTGCTCCTAAACCCCTTATAGTGATGATTGATAATTGTTCGCCTTCATTAAAATGAAATTTATTTTGAACACTACTTGCCAAAGAATTTTTAAGAATTTTAAAAGTAGAATTTTTTAATTTTGTCTCTATCAAGATGTTTGGCTTTTTGAGCTTGATCTTATTAAAACCACATTTTTTAGCTAGTAATTTTAGTCTCATTATCATAATTAAGGACTCAACAGGTTTAGGTAAGTCTCCATATCTATTCACCCAGTCTGTAGCTAATTCAGTTAATTCATCATTATTTGAACATTCAGTAGCAGATTTGTAAGCATCAAGCTTCTCTTCTCTGTTTAGTATCCATGTTGCAGGTATGAATGCATTTATTGGTAGATCAATTTGAGTGTCGTTAACTTCAGGTATTTCTTGCCCACTGATTTCTGAAATAGCCTCATGGAGCATTTCTATATATAAATCATATCCAATAGCATTAACCTTTCCACTTTGTTCTTCTCCTAGTAAACTACCAACACCTCTTATTTCCATGTCTTTCATTGCAAGTTGGTATCCACTTCCTAGTTCTGAAAAGTCTTTAATTGCTTTCAATCTTTGTTTCGCAGCCTCATTAATTTTATTTATATTTGGATAAAATAACCAAGCATGTGCTTGTACACCGCTTCTACCAACTCTCCCTCTAAGTTGATAAAGTTGCGAAAGTCCAAATTTGTGAGAATCTTCAATAATAATTGTATTTACTTTAGGTATGTCTAATCCACTTTCAATTATCGTTGTGCATAACATTAGATCTACTTCTCCATTATTAAAAGCAATCATTGCATTTTCAAGCTCTGTTTCGTTCATTTGCCCATGAGCAATAATAAATTTTAAGCTGGGAAACATATTTTTTAATTTGTTTACAGCTTGATCGATATCAGAAATTCTTGGAAGAACATAAAATATTTGCCCTCCCCTATCAAGTTCTTGATTAATTGCAGTTCTTATAACATCCATATCTATTTCAGATAAATATGTTTTTATTGATCTTCTTGATGGAGGAGGAGTATTTAATAAGCTCATTTGTCTCAGTCCAGATAAGCTCATATAAAGAGTTCTTGGAATTGGAGTTGCCGATAGAGTTAAAACGTCAATGTTGGTTTTGATTTTTTTAATTTTCTCCTTTTGTCTTACTCCAAATCTTTGTTCTTCATCAATAACTAGTAGTCCTAAGTTTTTAATTTCAATCTCTTTTCCTAAAATTTGGTGCGTTGCTACAACTAAATCAATTTTATTATTTTTTAAACCTGCATAGATTTCCTTTCTCTCATTAATGGTTTTGAATCTATTTAGTAATGAAACTTTTATTGGGTAAGGTGAAAATCTATTATTTATTGTTCTCCAATGTTGCTGAGCAAGTATTGTTGTGGGTGCTAGTAATATTACTTGTTTACCTGATGTAATAGCCTTAAAAATAGCTCGAACAGCTACTTCTGTTTTGCCAAATCCTACATCTCCACAAACTAGCCTGTCCATTGGCTTATCGCTTTCCATATCAGATTTTATTTCTTCTACAGCAGTAATTTGATCAGGTGTTGGTTGATAAGGGAATGATTCCTCTAATTCATCTTGCCAAGGACCATCTTCTGGATATATATAACCTTTTAATTTTTCTCTTTTTGCATAAAGTTTTAATATATCGACAGCAATTTTTTTTATTTGTTTCTTATTTTTATCCTTAATTCTTTCCCATTCGGTCCCTCCTAATTTATTAATTTTTGGCTTTATATTTCCGCTTGATCGATATCTGTTAACACTACCAAGTTGATCAGCGGCAACACTTATCTTCCCATCTTGATACTGAATGACTAAATAATCTCTTGAATCTCCAGTTATATTTATTTTTTCTATTTTTAAAAATTTTCCTATTCCATGATTTTTATGAACTATAAAATCACCTGGAATAATCTTGTTCACATTTATATTTGAATTGACACTTCTCTTTTTTCTTCTTATAAATACATTATTAAAAAGAGATTGTTGTGAAAATAACTCTTTATCTGTTATGAGGACAATTTTCCATATCGGAAGATAAAAACCCTCGATTTCATAATTGTTCTTATTTTTTATAATTAAAGGAGTTGAATTATTAATTGACTTAAATGCTTCACCAATATCATTAGGATTTTTTAAGAAGTTTGTATTACATTCGTGTTCAAAAAGTAAAGTCCTAGTTCTCAATGGCTGTGCTGATAATATCCATACTTTTTCATTATTTTTTATATTTTTATTTATATCATTGGATAATTTTCCTATATTTTTAGAGTATGAATTTAATCTTTTATCATTTAACAAAAACCTATTATCAATATTGAATTTAGATTCAAGTTCATAAAATTTTATTAAATTAAAATTTCCTAATGAATTTAATATTTCGTCAAACTTTAAATGCAAATTAGATTTGGCCTCTAAATTAATGTCATTATTTTTGAGGTTCTCATTTAATTCATACTTACAATTATCAAAATTACTTTCTGAATCTAGATACCAATTATTTGCGAATTTTTTACAATCTTCTAATTCATCAATTACAAGAATTGTTTCCTTATTTATAAAATCTATTATGTTTGAGGGTTCTTCTTCAACTATTCCTAAATAACGATCAAGATTATTTTTATTTATATCTTCTGAATTAAAAAGATTGTTCTTAGATAAATTATTTAACTTATCTTTTATAAGTAAATCAAATCCAGCCTGTATTATTTCAATATTATTGATACTTTCTAATGTTTTCTGTGTATGGGGATCATATTCTCTTATTTTCTCAATTACATTATCAAAAAATTCTAATCTTATAGGAAACTCATTATTGACAGGATAAATATCAATTATTTCTCCTCTCCTACTCCAGAATCCTTCTGTTGAAGTTGCGTTATCCTTCGTATAACCCAGTAAAGTAAGTTTATTTGCTAATTCTTCAATCTCGATTTGAAACCCTTTTTGCAAATCTAACTTGTTTTCAATTAATAGGTTTTTATTTATTAGATGAGGTTGTAGTGATCTCTCAGTTGATATAACAATATTAAGTTCATTTTTCTCTTTTTTTATTAATTTGGATAAAACAGTAAGCTGACTAAATTCAATCTCTTTGGATTTATTAACTGATGTGTATGGGAGATGTTCTGTTGGAGGATAATATAAAACTGCTTTATCATTTATACTTTCAAAATAACCAATCCATTTGTAGGCAATTTCTACATTAGGACAAATTAATAATATATTTTTTTCCTCTTTTTTTGCGATACTATCTAAAATTATTGATTTTGCATATCTACTTGAACCAATAATATTTAATTCATTATTTTTTGAAATTCTTTTTATTAATTCAGTAGTAATTTGTAAGTTCGAAATATAATTAACTAAAGTATTTAAACTCATTTATAGCTATCAATCTTGATTACAAATATCCGATACATTATATTAGATTTTATACTGAATGTGAATAATATTTGATGGATTCAGCTGCAATAAATTCTTTTATACCCACACTAGATCAGGTAGACAGTTGGTACGAAATCTTTACACTTTTACCGATATTAATTGCTCTAGAATTATTATTATCGGCAGATAATGCTGTAGCACTGGCTTCTCTTACTAAATCCCTCGATAGTTCAGAATTAAGGTCAAGAGCCTTAAATATTGGTATAACAATATCTTTATTATTTAGAATTATCCTCATCATATTATCTAATGTTCTTCTTAAGTTTATTCTTATTAGAGTTTTTGCTGGTTTTTATTTAATATATTTATTCTTTTCTAATGTATTTTTAAATTCAGATATAGAAAACGCTGAAAATGGGACAGAAAATAATAAAAATAATTTTAGGTTTTTAAGGGTTGTAGCCCTTCTTTCAATTACTGATTTTGCATTTTCCATAGACAGTATCACTACTGCAGTAGCTATAAGTGATCAATACATATTAATTATCTTTGGAGCAGTGATTGGAGTATTAGCCTTAAGATTTACATCGGGGATTTTTCTAAAACTTCTGGATATATTTTCTAGATTAGAAACAGCCGGTTACGTAGCAATTTTAATAGTTGGGATTAAACTTTTACTAAATACGTTAATTAAAGAATCTATTCTTCCAGACTATTATTTTTATTTTTTAATTCTTTTTGCTTTCATTTGGGGATTCTCAAAAAAGAATCTAAAACTTAATCTGAGAGATATTCACCTGCTGATGGTTTTAACTGTTGAATCAATTGCTTTTTGCTAGAAATGTTTTTGCCTTCAAGTTTTGCTTCTAACAAGATAATCGGATCAGTTGTAGTTGAAATTATTATTCCTTCATTTTCTATTACAGCAAGAATAATACCTGGTCTTGAATAATTGCTCAGGAAAAGGTATTTTTCATTTTTAATTTCATCACTAGTCAAAACTTTGATTTTAAGTATTTTAAGGTTCTTACCTCTATAAGTTGTATTTGCTCGTGGGTATAATGCTTTTATTTTTTGAGAAATTTTAATTGCCTCATTACTCCAATCAATTTTAAAGTCTGATTTTTCAATCATTCTTGCATAAGTAATTTCTCTTCCAAGGGTATTTTGTTTTGTTAATTTAGAATTTGTATTTTTTTTAATATTTTCTTCTATTAAAGATGAAGCATTTAAAAATAATTTTGCAGATAAAATACTAAGTTTTTCTGATAGAGTATTTAAATTATCTTCATTTTCGATTTTAATTTTTTCTTCCAATAATAATTCCCCAGTATCTAGTCCCTCATTCATTTTCATAATTCCTACACCAGTAAATTCATCGCCTTTTATTAGGGACCATTGGATTGGAGCAGCACCACGCCATCTTGGAAGTAATGAAGCATGTGCGTTCCAACAACCAAATTTTGGGATTTCCAATATCTCTTTGGGTAAAATTTTCCCGTAAGCTATAACAATAAATAAATCACATGAAAGTGATTTAAGTTCATTTATAAAATGTGTATTGTCCCTGATTTTTGCTGGAGTATAAATTTTTAAAGATTCTTTCTCGGCAAAGCTTTTAACAGGAGATGATATTAATTTATTTCCCCTAGATCTTTTCTTATCCGGTTGGCTGACTACTGCAATTACCTCGTGCTTAGATTTAATAAAAATATCTAGGCTCGCAATTGAATATTCAGGAGTTCCCCAGAATATAATTCTCACGCGTCACCAGTTATTGATAATTCATATACCCATATATGTGGAGAAATTCCACTTGTTGTAACCTCCTGTCTTGATTCAATATTTACTATATTTTTCAAAAGATATTTGATATCCCCTGCTACAGTGGCAGACTCTATTGAGACTTTTTTGCCGTTTTTATAGAGCCATCCGTCAAATGGAAGAGAGAATGAACCTTGACTTGCTCTAACACCTGCATGGATTGCATTTAATTCTTCAATATAAACAAATTCTCCCTCATAAGTAGAGTGATCTAATGATATTTCTAGATCAGTGTTTTCCTCTGATTTCTCAACTACTATCCAATCAGGAGATACTGAGACTTTTGATCCTAGTCCAGCGTGTCCTGTAGGGATTGTTTTAAATATTCTTGCAGTTGATTCAGAATGTATAAAATTCTCAATTCTCCCTTTGTTAATTAAACATAGTCTTTTGGTAGGAGTTCCTTCTCCATCAAATGGTGATGAAGAAATATTCTTTTCGTGAAGACCATCATCATAAATATTAAGTGCTTCTGTAGACAGCTTCTCTCCAATAGAATTTTTATTAGATAGGCTGACTCCATCTAAGATGCTTCTGGCATTAAACATTGAACTAAAGGCATTAATGATCGTTAAAAAAGACTCTGGGGAAAAACAAATTAAATATTTATCAGTTTTAATAGATGAATAATTTAAATGAGAAATTGTTTTATTAGAAGCGTCTTTAATACAAGACTCTATATCTATATCTTCAACTCCGTATCCGAGTTTTACAGAACCTGAGCTACGAGGTTTCTTATTTTTCTCTTCTGCTCTTGCATATAAATAAAGTGCAGCTTGACTTTTGGTATAACTCCGAAAGGCACCATCACTGTTTGCATAAATTCTTTCATAAAAACTTTCAGATAGACCATTATATGGAACAGATTTTATGGATTCATGGCTTTCTATTAGTTTTACTTCTGCTTCTCTTAAAATCGTAAGTAATTTTTTTATTCCCACAGGATTTCTTTTTTTTGCCTCTTTAACTTCAATAGGATGTTTTGCTAGTGGAGAGAATTCTGTTCTTTCATTCTTGTTGCCAAAATCAGATGCATTATTAGCTTGATTTAGAGCCTTTTTAATACCAGATTCACTTATATCACTTGTTGTTGTAATACCAACTAAATTAGATTCGTTCCAAACTCTTAAAGTTAAAATTTGTTTTTGTGATGCCTTTAGTTGCTTAGCCTCACCTTTATCTACTTGCACAGAATAATCATTAGAAAAGCTTGCACCATAATCCCATTTTTTAAGATTTAGGAAATCTGCAGCTTTGGAGATTTGAGCTGTAATTTCTCTTGAATTCATATCCTATCTTCCGCCAACAGTGATTGAATCAACCTTAATATGAGGTTGGCCAACAGTTACGTTGACACTTCCACTAATAGATCCACAGAATCCAGGAGCTAATTCGAGGTCATTTCCGCACATTGATATTTTTGGCATAACTTCTTTAGCCTCACCAATCAAAGTTGCTCCCTTTACTGGACTAGTTAATTTTCCGTTTTTAATAAGATATCCTTCTTCTACCGCAAAATTAAATTGCCCTGTAGCACCTACACTGCCACCACCCATTGATTTGCAGTAAAGACCATCACTAATACTATTGATTAAATCCTCTTTAGAGTGCTCACCTTTAGCTATATAAGTATTTCTCATTCTTGAGGCTGCAGCAAAAGAATAATTTTGTCTTCTTCCACTTCCTGTTCTTTTATGGCCAGTTCTTAATTCACCTGCCCTGTCTGAAATAAATTTTTTTAAAATTCCATTTTTTATAAGTACTGATTTTTCTGGTTCCATACCTTCATCATCTACTGATAATGAACCAAAGGATCCTTCTGATATCCCTTCATCTATAGCTGTTACAGATTCATGTGCGATTTTTTGATTCAATTTATTCTCAAATGGTGTTGTTCCTCTCTCTATTTGAGTAGTTTCAAGTAAATGACCGCAGGCTTCGTGGAATATAACGCCACCAAACTTATTAGCTAAAACAACAGGCATTTGTCCAGCATCAACATAATCTGCATACAACATATTCATTGAACTTTCAAACACATCATTAGCTGCTTTTTCGTGATCCCATAATCTGAGTTCATTAGGCATTCCTGATGATCCAAATCTTCTACTTCCACTAGATCTGTATTGGGCATCACTAGCAATTACGTTGAGTCCAACTGTTTGATGCAACCTAATATCTGAGACATAGGTTCCGTCGCTAGAAGCTATAGTTACTTCTTGCAGATTTCTTGAGTAACTTCCTTTTCTAGTTATTATTTTATTATTCTTTTTTAAAGACTTTGTGCTAACTAATAGTTTTTCACTTATCTCATGAATAGATGGGACTTCATTTA
The DNA here is from genome assembly GCA_003278545.1 of Prochlorococcus sp. AG-355-N16. Classification (GTDB taxonomy): domain Bacteria; phylum Cyanobacteriota; class Cyanobacteriia; order PCC-6307; family Cyanobiaceae; genus Prochlorococcus_A. The sequence continues at coordinate 146 of QCEF01000009.1, read as the reverse complement.
TCCATTTTTTCTTGGATAAACTATAGTCTCTATGTTTATTTAAACCGTTAAAAACCTCTCTTTTTTTGTTGTCTGATATGTCTAACATCTCAATAGCCTGTGATACCGATCTCATCAAGCCTTGCTTTGTTAAGTCGTTTGTACTT
>QCEF01000008.1 GCA_003278545.1 Prochlorococcus sp. AG-355-N16 | reverse complement strand
AACTCCTTAGAAGAGGATTGGTTATTTCAGGCGATTCTGGAATGTTATATACCACTACTTCAATCAATAGAATCTTCCAAAAATGAAAATCCAGAAAATACAAAACTTACTATTAGTTTGTCTCCAACATTATTATCACTTCTAAATAATAAACAAATTCAAGAAACTTTCCCAAGCTGGATTAAAACAAGGAATGATTTCCTGAACGAACTGCCAAAAGAAGAAAAAAATGCCTCTGCATTTTTAAAGAAAAATCTTAATGATAAATACTTATACTGGCAAAATTGCTCTGGAAATTTAATTGAGAAGTTTAAGGTTTTAAATAACTCTGGAAATTTGGATATTCTTACTTGTGCTGCTACTCACGGATATCTTCCAATTTTAAGGGAGAATCCTGAAACTGTAAAAGGACAAATTAATACAGCCATCAGGAGCCATGAAAATATATTTGAATCAAAGCCTTTAGGTATTTGGTTACCTGAATGCGCATATTATGAGGGTTTAGATGAAGTACTATTTAATTCTGGAATTAGATATACAATCTTAGACGGGCACGGGATTCTAAACTCCACACCAAGGCCTAGGTATGGAGTATATGCTCCAATATGCTCGAAAAAAGGAGTGGCATTTTTCGGGAGAGATAGCGAGTCAACTTTGCCAGTATGGTCTGCTAAGGATGGGTTCCCAGGCGAAAAAGTATATAGGGAATTTCATAAAGATTTGGGGTGGGAATTACCTCTCTCAAAGCTCCAAAAGAAGGGTATTTCATCAAAAAGACCTTTGGGTTTAAAGTTTCATAAGATTACAGATGAAAACATTTCATTAGGGGAAAAAGAGTTTTACCTTGAAAATGAAGCCAAAGATAAGGCGGTAGAACATGCTGATGCCTATCTTCTAGCGAGATCCAAACAACTAGAAAAATTGACCTTATCCTCTTCCTTTAAGCCCTTATTGATGGCTCCATTTGATGCAGAGTTATTTGGTCATTGGTGGTATGAGGGACCTTTTTTTATTGAAAATATACTAAAGAACTCTAGTAAATATTTAATTAAGCTTACAAACTTAAAAGAATTCTTAGTGCAAAAACCAAATCTTCAGATTTGTGATCCATCGGCATCAAGTTGGGGGCAAGGTGGTTACCATAATTACTGGATTAATGATGCAAATGCATGGATCGTTCCTGAGATCACAAAGGCAGGCTCAACATTTGTAGATTTGTGCTTGGAAAATTTTAATAATGAATTATCTCTACGACTCTTCAAGCAAGCTGCAAGAGAACTACTTCTTTCTGAGTCTTCTGATTGGAGTTTTATTCTTAGAGCTGGAACCACAACTGAACTCGCAAAAGAGAGAATAGAAAGACACTTATCTAGGTTCTGGAAATTGGTTGAAATGATTAAAAATCAATCTAATATTGATTTAAAATTTCTTGAAGATATTGAGGAAGAGGATAAAGTCTTCCAAAATATTAATATTGATGATTGGCGAAAGTAAAAATACTAATTTAACTTGAGCATTCCTAGTTTTACTTTTAGAGGTGAATTTATAAACATCTTACTCATAACGTAAATTAGTTTTGGAAGAGGAAGTGTATTAGTAAGAAAACCTACCCATTCATTAGTAGATAATCTAAAGAAATTTGAGAAAAAGCTTCTTAATCTACTTTCGTCAAAACTCATCAATCTTCTTAGACCATATTGGTAAAGTTTATGCCTTTGTGTTAACTCGTAAGGCCATAGGATTTCCCAACCTTTTGAAGCTAACTCAAGTGAACTTAGATGAGGTTCTTTTAAGAAGATTGCTAATTTTTGTGCAAGGAGTGGAGCCCTTCTTAATAAAGATCCAACCATATATCCTGATGCAGGATGAACCATACTTGCAGCCCCGCCGAAACCAAGTACAAATTGTTTTTTAAACGGGAGAGGTAAATTCATAGGGAAAAGGCAATTCTCTTCATGAAAAATTTCACTTACCTCAATACCCTTACTATTAAGTCTTTTATAAAGTCTTTTTTTAAGATTTTCTTGGGATAATGCAGGATAACTAGCTAATGAAGTTTCTTCAACAAAAAAAGTCTCGTTGCCAAGATCCATTGCATAGAGAAAGGAAGGAGATGATAACTTTTCTTCATTATTTAAATGATTTGGACGAAAATCCATTAGAACAAATTGTTCTTTATTAACAGGTGGTGATGTAAATTTACCTACAATTCCGTAAGCAGCTTGTTGAGCGATTTCATTTTGAACTGGTCTTTTTACAAAATTACTATTATGACCACTTGCGTCAATAACTAATCTCGCATTTATTTTGAGGCCTGAAAAACAAATTACCTCAGATAGTTTATTTTTTTCTTTAATGTCTATTGCTGTTTCATTCAACCATTCAATCCCTTTACATTTTTTTAAAAGTTCATTTTGAAAGGCTTCTTGATTGATTAAACCATAATCGTAGTTGTGTCTTGTCGGAGTATCCCCTTTTTTATTTTCCCCATCTCCAAAAAAACTAACTGTTTTACACCATCTATGTGATAACAAGGACTCTAATCCTAATTCTTCTAATTCAGATGCCCAGATGCCATATGTATTCTCCCATTTTTCATTTGGAGATTTTGTTGATATTCCCTTAATATTTAGATCCTGCTTGGCTAATTCTGAAGCTAAACATAAGGCTGCAGGACCTGAACCTAAGATTAAAATATCAAGTATTTCCATATTATTTAGCTAACCATAAGGCTTTTAATTTTGTTCAACTGAGCTGGGTTGGTCTTTTTCCTCTATTTGTTCACGAGGTACCAAAACCACTTCAGATAAATGATCACCGTCATCTAATCTTTGTAATTTTACTCCTGTAGCTGCCCTGGATTGCTGAGAGATTTTATCTGCATTTGTTCTTACTATTACTCCTTTTTCGGTCACAAGTAGTAATTCTTCTCCCTCGCCAAGGACCTTCAAACAAACTAGCTGATCATCTTTAATTCTAAATTTTATTGCTCTCAAACCCATGCCTGCTCTTTTTTGTAATCTAAACTGAGCTACAGGTACTCTCTTTCCTAGTCCAAATGCACTGGCTATTAATACCCATGGACCATCTGAAGAGTTTTCCTCAACATTTTCATCAAGGTCTTCTGTGAAATCCTCAATTTTAGCCAATTGATCAACCAAATTAGATGTTAAAACATCCATAGAAACTAGATTGTCTCCTTCTCTTAAGTTCATTGATTTAACCCCTCTTGCTGTTCTACCAAGTGGTCTTAATTCATTGATATCTAGTCTGAAATGAATCGCCATTCCTGTTTTAGAACCAATTAAAACACTATTACCTTCTTTCGATAATCTTACCCAAGTTAAGGCATCTCCATCCTCAAGATTAATTGCTATTAGTCCATTTGAGCGAATTTTTGAGAAAGCAGAAAGTGCTGTTCTTTTTATAAAGCCAGCTTTGGTTAGCATTAATAAATAACGATCGTCAACAAAAGAATCCACAGCAACTAGTGAAGTAATTTTTTCTTCTCTTGGAATTGGTAAAAGTTGAACTGATGGAGTCCCTTTTGCTGTTCTGCTACTCATAGGAACCCTATATGCTGGGAGAGCATAAGCTACTCCTCTATCACTGAAAAGCAAAAGAGTATCATGATCGTTACAGCTTATAAATAATTTTACGTCATCATCTTCTTTTGTTTTTGTGCCAGCTTTACCCCTTGAACCACGACTGGTAGATTCAAAATCATTAACAGGCATTCTTTTTAAATAACCTGCTTCAGTTAATAGAACTACGGATCTGTCATTAGCTATGAGATCAATATCATTTAATCCGCCGCCTAAGTCTAGTATTTCTGTTTTCCTAGGAGAAGAGAATCTTTCATCGATTTTATTAAGTTCTTCAAGAATAATTTCAAAAATTCTTTCTTTACTATTTAATATTTGCTGAAATAGATTTATTTTTTTGGTTAACTCATTATGTTCTCCTTTGATTTTATCTGCTTCTAGTGCTGTTAATCTTCTTAACTGCATTTGAAGAATTGCATCTGCCTGTATGGAAGATAATTTATGGTCGTTTTGTAATTTTTCTCGAGCTGATATTGAATCTTTCGCTGATCTTATTAGATTTATAATCTCATCCATAGCATCTAAGGCCAATAAAAGACCTTTTACAATATGATCTCTTTCTTCTGCCTTTTTTAATAAAAATGTTGTTCTTCGCCTTATCGTCTCAACCCTAAAATCTAGAAAGACGTCTAACATTTTCCTAAGTGATAGTGTTGTGGGCTCTCCTTTTACTAGTGCTAGGATATTTGCACTAAAGTTATTTTGTAGAGGTGTTAACTTAAATAAATTATTTAGAACTACTTGTGGGTAGGCATCTCTTTTTAGTTCAATAACAATCCTCATACCATCTCGATCACTTTCATCTCTAATATCAGAAATACCTTCTAATTTTTTTTCATTAACCAAATCAGCAATTCTCTCTATCAATGCCGCTTTATTGGTTTGAAATGGAAGCTCTGTAATTATTACTGCATCTTTCTCTGCTCTACCAATGGATTTAATTTGCTCAATATTTGCAACCCCTCTCATGGTTATTGACCCCCTTCCTGTTTTGAATGTTTCTCTGATACCTTCTCTGCCTAAGATTTGTCCACCTGTTGGGAAATCAGGACCCTTAATTATTTCAAAAAGTTCACCCTCTTTAATTGAGGGGGTTTTGATTATTGATTTAAGACCATTAATTAATTCCCCTAAGTTATGAGGTGGAATATTAGTTGCCATTCCTACTGCTATTCCAGATGATCCATTTAGAAGTAGTTGAGGGATCCTAGCGGGTAGAACTGTTGGCTCTTGCTGAGAACCGTCAAAATTATCGGCGAAATCTACAGTTTCAGATTCAATATCCTCTAATAAACTTTCATCCGTAAGAGACTGTAAACGAGATTCTGTATATCTCATTGCTGCTGGAGGGTCGTTATCAACAGAACCAAAGTTTCCATGGCCATCTATGAGTGGCATCCTCATAGAGAAATCCTGGGCCATCCTTACCAAAGCATCATATACAGCAGTATCGCCATGAGGGTGGTATTTACCAAGTACTTCTCCTACAACTCTTGCACATTTTCTGTATGGTCTACCGCTAGTCAAGCCAAGTTCATACATTGCATAAAGAATTCTTCTGTGAACAGGTTTTAATCCATCTCTTGCATCTGGCAGAGCACGACCAACTATAACGCTCATTGCATACTCGAGGTATGAACGAGACATCTCATTTCTTAGGTCAGTTTGAATAATTCGGTCGTTATCTTCGCTTAATCCAGAGTTATCGGAATCTAAAATATCAGACATACAAAAATCCTTTTTTTAATAATAATCGCTGATTGTCATAATGAATAAAAAAAAAGATTTATTTAATTCCCAAATACTCACATTTACACACAAATCAAAATAAAACCTGTTGTTTTTGAATAAACCTTGGCTTATTACCCCTTTAGTTGTTAATTTAATCAGAATAAAAGAAAACTACCGTGAATATTGAACTTGGTTTAAATAAAAAAGTCAGACGAGCTTATGGCATCGATGAAATAGCTTTAGTCCCTGGTAATAGAACACTTGATTACGATTTGACTGATCCTTCTTGGTCAATAGGTGATTTCAAAAGAGAAGTTCCGATCGTCGCTAGTGCCATGGATAGTGTTGTCGATGTCAATACGGCTGTAGAGCTCACAAAATTAGGTTCCCTAGGTGTTATTAATATGGAGGGTATACAAACACGATATGAAAACCCTGATGAAATATTGAACCAAATAGCATCAGTCGGAAAGAATGATTTTGTTCCATTAATGCAGAAAATATACAGTGAACCGGTCAAGGAGGGATTGATTGTACAAAGAATAAATGAGGTGAAAGCAAGAGGAGGTATAGCAGCTTTTAGTGGGACTCCTCAAGCTGCCATTAAGTTTAAAGAAACACTTAATAACTCTAAAATAGATTTATTTTTTCTTCAAGGAACAGTTGTTTCTACTGAACATCTAGGTATGAAAGGTAAGGAAACCTTAAATATTAAAGATCTCTGTCAATCTATGAATGTCCCAGTTGTAGCCGGTAATTGCGTTACTTACGAAGTTGCGAAACTTCTCATGGATGCTGGAGTTGCAGGATTGATGGTTGGGATAGGACCTGGAGCGGCGTGTACATCAAGAGGAGTATTGGGAATTGGAATCCCTCAAGCAACTGCAATTGCTGATTGTAGTGCGGCAAGAAATGATTACTTCAAAGAAAGTGGTCGTTACATTCCTATTATTGGTGATGGAGGAATTGTTACCGGCGGAGATATCTGTAAATGTTTAGCATGTGGAGCAGATGCTGTAATGATTGGATCCCCAATAGCTAAATCCTCAAACGCTCCAGGTAAAGGATTTCACTGGGGTATGGCTACTCCAAGTCCAGTATTGCCAAGGGGCACAAGAATTGAAGTTGGTTCGACAGGATCTTTAGAAAGAATAATTAAGGGCCCTGCCTTACTTGATGATGGGACACATAACTTAATAGGAGCCATTAGAACCTCAATGAGTACTCTTGGGGCAAAAAATATTAAAGAAATGCAAGAAGTTGAAATAGTTATCGCACCATCGCTTCTCACAGAAGGTAAGGTTTATCAAAAAGCTCAGCAGCTTGGGATGGGTAAGTAGTTTCACTTAGAGCAAAATTATAAATCCTTAGTAAATTAAGTTTTAAATTTGAAAAATTTTCTAATTAGGAGTTATTATGAAATGATGGGGGAAACCCCATACTCCTCACACACTAAATCGCCCGATTAATCGGGCTTTTTTAAATATTTTGTTACTTATATTATTTAATCTGTAATGAAATCATCACTTAAAAGAATTGCCTGCTAAATTTTCAAAAAGGAATACTTAAATTATGTCATCAGCTCCAGCCGTAACTGATTCTTCATTTGACAAGGATGTACTGCAAAGTGATCTACCAGTATTGGTTGATTTCTGGGCACCATGGTGTGGTCCATGTAGGATGGTTGCACCTGTTGTAGAAGAAATCTCAAAAGATTTTGAAGGTAAAATTAAAGTTTTTAAATTAAACACAGATGAGAATCCAAATGTAGCCAGCCAATACGGTATTAGAAGTATTCCTACATTAATGATCTTTAAAGGAGGTCAAAAGGTTGATACCGTTGTTGGTGCTGTGCCAAAAGCAACTCTTTCGAGCACTTTAACTAAGCATTTATAATTTAAAAGCTTTGCATAAAATTGGACTTATAGACTATGGAATGGGTAATATTCATTCTGTAACAAAATCTCTAGAAAGTCTTGGAGAAGAAATTATATTAATTAAAAACTTTAATGATTCTAAGCTTTGTAAGGCGATAATACTACCTGGGGTTGGAGCATTTGATCCAGCGATGAATAATCTCATAAATACTGATTTGATAACTGATTTGAAAAATTGGATTAAAAGTGGGAAATCCTTTTTTGGGATATGTTTAGGTCTCCAACTACTTTTTGAATCTAGTGATGAAGGAAAAGTTCAAGGGTTGGGAATTTTAAAAGGAAAAATACAAAAAATACCCAATATTGTTAACCAAAGAATCCCACACATGGGTTGGTGCCAACTTTTACCTACAAAAAATAATACTTTATTTGGGATTGAAGAATTAAATAATTGGGTCTATTTTGTACATTCCTATCATGCAATCCCAGATGACATAAATATTATTGCAGCTCAGGTTGATTATGGCTCTGAAAAATTAACTGCAATGATAGAGAATGATAATTTATTGGCCTGTCAATTTCATCCGGAAAAATCTGGTATAACCGGTGAAAAACTTTTGAGAAGATGGCTGAGTAATATTCAATAATAGATGCTCAGGAATGAAGACTAACTTAAGATTAATAGGTGGTAAAAAACTCCAAAGTCCAAATAATTCTTTTACCAGACCTACTACTTTGAGAGTAAGAGAGGCCATATTTAATATATTGAATAAAAGAGTTGAAAATAGTAACTGGTTAGATTTGTTTAGTGGCACAGGGGCCATTTCTTGTGAAGCCTATAATCACGGGGCGAGCAAAATAATTGCAATTGAAAAAAACAAAATTAACTCAAAAGTTTGCCTAGATAATTTACTCTCGTTGGAGAATACAGAGAATAGGAGAAATGATATCGAAGTTATTTGTAAAGACGTTTTGAAATGGACAAAACCTAATTATGAGAGAAACTTATCATCTAGAAATATGGATTTAAACAATTTAAAATTTGATTTTGTTTATCTTGATCCTCCATACAATGTGGATTTCCATGAATTAGTTTTAAATCAAATATTTAATTGTAATCTTTTAAAAAAAGATTCAACAGTTATTTGTGAACATTCTCCAAATCTATTTATTAAAAAAAGTACTTTGTGGGAAACTATAGATGTACGAAATTATGGACAGTCAAGATTAACATTTTTAATCAATGTCCAGCATACCTGAACCTCTTCGGTATTGATTCCATGCACTTACGAATAATCCAAGAAGAGTTATTGGGACTAAACCTAAAACAATTCCACATAGAAGAGGCTCGATCATTTTTTTGCCTTTTTTAAATTTCTTATCCACAATTGTTACATAGAGACTATTTTTTGTGTCAACATCTTCATCAACTGCAGCAGAAAGAGATTTTAAGAGAGAAATCTTAAAAATTGTTTTTGTTGTATTTGGAGTTTTATTGATTTGTTTTTCAATATTTTTAGGAAATCATCATGAAAATAACAAATATATCATTGAAACTCTTGAGCTTAATGGCTCTGCTGAGGAAGGAGATGCTCTTTTTAAGATAAATTGTGTTGGATGTCATGGAATTACAGCAAGAGGATTAGTGGGCCCAGACTTACATTCAATAACTCAACGTTTGAATGATAAAGAGATAATAAAACAAGTTACTGGAGGCCTAACTCCTCCTATGCCAAGTTTTGAAATTGATCCTGTAAATATGTCCAATTTATTAAAATATCTTCATAGCCTTGAATGATTTTGGGGAAAAATTTTTCTAATTTAAAGGTAATTTTAGTTGAACCAAGTGGCCCTTTAAATGTAGGCAGCGTTGCTAGATTGTGCAGTAATTTTGAAGTTGATGAATTAAGAATTGTTTCTCCTAAATGTGACATATTTTCTCTAGAAGCAAAAAAAATGGCTCTTAAAGGTCAAAAATTTCTTAAACATTGTAAGGTTTTTGATGATCTACAAAAAGCAATTTTTGATTGTGATTTGGTTTTAGCATCTTGTGGGAGGATTGATGTAAATAAAGATTCATTTTTTTTATCTTCTGAAGATATATTTGATTGGACTTTATCCTTTAAGAAGATAAATAATTTAGCAATTATATTTGGGAGAGAAGATAGAGGTTTAACTAACAGTGAATTGCTTCTAGCAAATAAAACTTTTAATATTCCAACTTCTCAGAAAAATCCTTCATTAAATCTTTCTCACGCTGTTTCAATAGTTTTGTATGAATTAAATAAGTCTTTTAATAAAAATTTAAATAATGAATTAAAAGTTTTTAACTTGGCATCGTCGAAAGAAGTACATGATACATTTCTGGAGATAGAGGAAATGCTTTTGCGAGTTGGATATCTCTTAAAACATACCTCCAAGGCAAAAATCAGTAAATTTAAGAATTTTATTTTGAGGGCAAATACATCAAAGCATGAAATAAATGTTTTAAGAGGAATAGTCCATCAAATAAATTGGTTTTTGAAAAATTCAAAAAAAAAATAAGTAAGTATAAATTTGATTAGTTACTATTAACTTCTTGTTTAAATTTGATAGGGATATTTACTAAAAACATTTTCTGAAGTAGCATCTATTGATTATTTGAATATTTAAGAAAACTAAAACTGTGCCTACAACAAAGAAAAGAAGAGTTTTTCCCTTTACAGCAGTAATTGGTCAAGAAGAAATGAAATTGGCTCTCTTGTTAAATGTTATTGATCCAAGAATTGGAGGGGTGATGATAATGGGTGATAGAGGGACTGGAAAGTCTACTACAATCAGAGCCTTAGCTGATTTGTTGCCTGCAATCGATGTTGTTAAAGACGATCCATATAATAGTTCACTAGTCGATCCTGATTTACAAAGTAAAGAAGTTTTGGAAAAAATTACTCAAGGAGAAAATTTAGAGAGCATTCAAAAACAAGTACCTATGGTTGACTTGCCATTAGGGGCTACTGAAGACAGGCTTTGTGGAACCATTGATATTGAGAAGGCTTTGAGCGAAGGTGTTAAGGCATTCGAACCAGGTCTATTAGCAAAAGCTAATAGGGGTTTACTATACGTTGATGAAGTAAATTTACTTGATGATCATTTAGTTGATGTACTTTTAGATTCGGCAGCTTCCGGATGGAATACAGTTGAAAGGGAGGGGGTTTCAGTACGACATCCTGCGAGATTTGTCCTTATTGGTTCAGGAAATCCAGAAGAAGGTGAATTAAGGCCTCAACTATTGGACAGGTTTGGAATGAGCGTTGAAGTTAAGACAGTTAGAGATGCTGAATTAAGAGTTCAAGTAGTTGATCAAAGAACTTCTTTTGATGATAATCCTGATGAGTTTTCATTGAGTGTTGAGAGACAACAGGATGAACTTCAACAAAAAGTTATTAAAGCACAAGAAATATTAAATTCTGTTCAAATGGACGATGACTTAAGATTGAATATTTCTGCAATCTGCGGAGAACTAGATGTGGATGGTTTACGTGGAGATATTGTTACAAATAGGTCTGCAAGGGCAATTGCAGCATTTGAGGGCAGAACTGAAGTACAAGAAGATGACATAGCGAGGGTTATTTCTTGTTCTTTAAGACATAGACTTAGAAAAGATCCCTTAGAACAAGTTGATTCAGGTGAAAGAGTTATTCAAGCTTTTTGTAAAGTATTTGATTTAGATGAAAAAGAAAATCTTTCAAAATTTCAATTGTCTGCTGAATCTTAATAACAGTGAGAATAATTGGGATTGACCCTGGATTAGCTAGAGTAGGTTATGGAATAATTGAGATAGAAAATGAAAGAAAGATATTATTAGATTGCGGTGTTATTGAGACAGGTAAAGATAAAAAAGAAGAAGATAGACTTTATGAGATATTCCAAGATCTTAATGAGTTAATAAATCATTGGAACCCAACTGCAGCAGCAGTAGAAAAATTTTTCTTTTACAGGTCAAGCACTACCATTAGTGTGGTGCAGGCTAGAGGGGTGATTATGATGGTATTGGCCTCAAAAAAAATTGATGTTAGTGAGTATTCACCTGCTCAGATAAAATTAACAATTGCTGGGTCTGGAAAGGCATCTAAGAAAGATATTCTTGATGCTGTAATGTACAACTTAGATCTTGACAAACCTCCAAAACCTGATGATTCAGCAGATGCATTGGCCATAGCACTCACAAAACTAAATGAGGATGGCTTTAACTGAAAATTTTAATATGACGATCTTTGAAAAAAAGAAATTGGAGAGGGATACGTTTAGAAAACTAAGAGATGGGATTTCTATTAATCAAAGAGAAAATGTAGAAAAAAATGTAAGATTATATATTGATTCATTTATTAAGGGATATAAAAATATTGGTTATATAGCCATATATTGGCCTCTAAAAAATGAAATTGATATAAGAAGTCTTAAGAAAAAATTTACTTTAGCTTTGCCTAGATGTGAAAGGAAAAAAGAGTTGTTATTTTTTCCATGGGACGAAAAACCTCTTACCAAAGACTTAGAGGGGATACTAAGCCCAAATAACTCTTCCCCATTAATTCATTCGCAGATAAGCATGATATTTGTACCATGTCTTTCCGTTGATAAAAATTTAACGAGATTAGGTTATGGAGGAGGTTATTTTGATAAATTAAGGAGAGATAATGATTGGAAAAATGTTCCATGTATTGGAGTATTAACTTCTAATTGTGTAAGTACGGTTCCATTAACTAGAGCTGAGTGGGATATTCCTTTATCGGGTTTTATCACAGAAAAAGAAATATTTGTATAATAGAAAATTCATAAAGTGATTAATTTATAGTTTTAAAAAATGGAAAATCAGGAAAAATACAATAATTTATCAAAATTAGTAGAAAAGTTGAAGAAATCAGAAGATCCAAAAAGAAAATATGAATATATTTTGTGGTTAGGCAAAAAATTAAAAAAACCAGATAGAGAAATCCTTGTTGAAGAAAATAAAGTTAAGGGATGCGTTTCAGAAGTTTTTGTTAAGGCAACTATTAAAGCAGGTAAATTATTTTGGGAAGGATATTCTGATGCTCTCATAACAAAGGGTTTATTGGCCTTTCTAATAAGTGGTTTAAATGATTTAACACCAAATGAAGTTGTTGAAATAGATAAGAAATTTATAGAAGATACTGGTTTAAAATCAAGCTTAACTCCCTCTCGGTCAAATGGTTTTTTAAACATTTTATTGAAAATGCAGTCTCAAGCAAATGAATTCTTGTAGGCCTAATAATATAAAATTAAACTCAAAGTCAAAAGAAATAAAAAATGAGAAAATGCAAAATTGGGATTGTAGGTTTTGGAACTGTAGGTTCAGGGATTTATAAAATATTAAGTTCTGAAGTTGATTCACATCCAATTCTAAAAGAAATAGAAATTGCAAAAATAGCAGTTAAAGATCTTAATAAAAAAAGGGATATTGAGCTAGATAATAATTTATTAACTGATGATCCATTTAAATTAATTAATGACCCCTCTATAGATGTAATTGTTGAAGTAATGGGTGGGGTTGATTTGGCGAAAGATATTATTCTGCAATCATTAAAATTAGGTAAATCTGTTGTTACAGCAAATAAAGCAGTCATTGCAAGATATGGAGATGAAATATACAAAACTGCATCTAAAGAAGGAGTTTATATACTGTCAGAGGCAGCAGTTTGCGGGGGGATTCCTATAATTGAACCCTTAAAAAGATCACTAAAAAGTAACAGCATAAAAAAAATGGTTGGGATAATAAATGGCACAACAAATTTTATTCTTTCAAAGATGACAAATGAAAAAGCTGATTACAAGGAGTCCTTAAAATTGGCCCAAAGCCTTGGGTATGCAGAATTTGATCCAACTGCAGATGTTGAGGGCCATGATGCAGCTGATAAGATTTCAATTCTTAGTGAACTTGCATTTGGAGGGAAAATTAAAAGAGAGGAGATTCATTCTGAGGGAATTAGTAAAATTAATCTAAAGGATATCGAATATGCAAATAAATTAGGGTTTGAAATAAAACTTTTAGCGCTCTCCGAAAGGGGACAAATTAATACTAATGATTCACTCGCTTTAAATATTTGGGTAGGACCTTCTTTGATTCCAAAATCTCATCCCTTGTCAACAGTTAAGGGAGTTAATAATGCCTTATTGATTGAGGCTGATCCTCTTGGAGAAATAATGTTATATGGTCCAGGTGCAGGGAGTGGCCCAACTGCAGCATCAGTAGTATCAGATATATTAAATCTGCATGCCGCCTCAGGAAAAAATAATAATTCAATCGATCCATTATTATCTTTTGATTTCTGGAGAAACTGCCATATAATTAGTTCTTCACAAATAAATAAAAAAAATTACCTTAGAATTATTTGTCTTGATAGCCCAGGGGTCATAGGAAAGATTGGAGATATTTTTGGAAAGAATAATGTATCAATCGAATCAATTGTTCAACTTGATGCTAGTGAGGACAAAGCTGAAATTGTAGTTATTACTCATGAGGTGAATAATGGAGATTTTGAGAGATCGAAAGATGAAATAAATTCGCTAAATGAAGTCAAAATTATCGCAAGTCAATTAAGTTGTATTTAAAAAAATAGTTTGCAAATTTCCTTATAGCTTGGTAAACCGAAGGAAGTAAGTGTTTGGTTTTAGCACCTTAATGATTAATTCAAAACTTTTAGTTAGTAATAATAAAAATAATAATTTAATTTTTTCTGAAAACCTTTATAAAGGTGCTTGTGTAAAAATAAAAAATAGCAATAAGACTTTTCAAGTAATTGGTTTAAATAGAGGTAAAGAAATTTGTTGGGTGAGAGAGTGGCCTTTTGCTTGTAATTCTAAAAAAACATTTGCTTTAGAAATTAGTCAAATAACCTTACAAATTTTCTGCTCAAATAATTCTTCAGAATAATTAAGAACTAAGGAAATATGAAAAATAAAATTGTTTTATCAATACTTATAATATTAATTTCTTTTTTACAGAATTCCTGCGGCTCAAAAAGAATATCTAAAAAAATCATAGTAGCAAGTTCTGGTAAAATTGAATCTTTAGATCCAGCTAGAGCAAATACTCTTAAAGCAATTCAATTAATCAGTTCTCTTGGAGACACATTATATGAATTAAATTCTAACGGAGAATTAATACCTGAATTAGCCTCCGGGATGCCAGTTATTTCTAAGGATAGACTTCAAATAACTATCAATTTAAGAAAGAATGTTTTCTTTCACGATGGAACTGCATTTAACTCAAATGCTATGAAGTTTACCTTCGATAGATTTAAAAGAATTGGAACGATGAACTATATTTTAGGAAATAAGATTAAATCAATAGAAACGCCAAGTGAATATTCAGTCATAATAAATTTGAATAAACCATCAAGTTCTTTAAATGGTTTACTCACATCAGTAAATTTAACTCCAGTATCTCCTACATTTTACAAACAATATTCTGATAAGTTTCTAAATGAAAAATTTGTTGGTACTGGCAAGTATGTGCTGACCAGTTTTTCTAATGAAGTTCAATCAATTGATCCATATTTGAATTATTGGGGTGAAAAGCCCTTAAATAACGGCGTTAATTTTGTGGGATATTCAAATTCATCCTCTCTTTTTGGGGCTTTAAAAAGTAAACAAATTGACGTGCTTTTATCAAATTCAATTGATGATAGTCAGAGAAAAAGTTTAAATGATTTAAGCAAAAATAAACAGTTTAATGAAGGTAATAGCCCTTTCACTGAATTAAGTTTTATAAGCCTCAAAACTACTTCTTATCCCTTAAGTAATCTTAATTTAAGACTGGCTTTGGCAAAAAGTCTTAACAGAAAATTGATTAGTGAGAAAGTAAGTTATGGATTAAGGAAGCCATCTAGATCAATTATTCCTCCGATACTAAAAAAAGATAATCAAGAACTGTGGCCTAAATATGATTATTTAGAAGCGAGAAAGTTATTGCAAAAAGAAAATTATTGCAATGGAAATATTCTAAAAATACCCCTTACTTATAGATCGAATGTGCCAGCTGACAAGCTTATTGCTCTGACATGGCAAGAAGAAATTAAAAATTCTTTGAAAGATTGTATTGATATTGAACTCAATGGGGTTGAATCTACAACAGTTTATAAGAATCTAAGTTTAGGAATTTATACGGCAGTTCTTCTCGATTGGACTGGGGCCTATTCAGATCCAGAGGCTTATCTTACCCCTCTTTTAAGTTGTAATGAAATAGTTGATGGCATATGTAAAAAAGGAGAATCAGTTTACAGCGGTAGTTTTTGGGGATCTAATAAAGTGGAAAGTTTATTTCTTGAGAGTGAAAAATTAAGTGGAATTAAAAGATTAGAAAAACTTATTGAAATTGAAAAAATAGCAGCAAGTTCAATACCTTATATTCCTATTTGGATCTCCTCTCAAAAAGCATGGTCACAAAATAAAATATCAAAACCTATTTTTAATGGCGCAGGAATAATTTCATTGAGTGATCTTGAGTTAATTAATGAGTAGAAATTTAAATAAAATACTAAATTATTCCTTATTAAAAATTTCATTAATACCGATAATGTTGTGGATAATTTCTTCATTAGTTTTTATTTTATTAAGAGTTGCTCCCGGCGATCCTGTCGATGCCATACTTGGATCTGGTGCAGATGAGGTTTCTAGGGAATTTCTAAGAAATAAATTGGGGCTAAATGAACCTTTAATAAATCAATATTTTTCATATATTAAAAATATATTGCATTTAGATTTTGGCCAATCTCTTAGTACCCAAGAGCCGGTTCTTAATATTATTATAAAGTCATTGCCTGCAAGTCTTGAGCTTGGATTCTTTTCAATACTAAGTGCCATACTAATAGGATTCCCATTGGGATTAATTGGCTTAAGAAATAGAGGGAAAAAGACTGATTATATTACGAGAATATTGGGAATTGCTACATATGCGATCCCTCCTTTTTGGGGTGCAATGTTAGCGCAATTATTATTTTCTGTATTTTTTAATATTTCCCCAATTGGAGGGAGATTTCCTATATTTCAG
The DNA here is from genome assembly GCA_003278545.1 of Prochlorococcus sp. AG-355-N16. Classification (GTDB taxonomy): domain Bacteria; phylum Cyanobacteriota; class Cyanobacteriia; order PCC-6307; family Cyanobiaceae; genus Prochlorococcus_A. The sequence continues at coordinate 32,147 of QCEF01000008.1, read as the reverse complement.
CAACAACCCCAAATTACAGGTTTTCTAGTTTTAGATAGTATTCTTTCAAATAATATTATTTCTTTGAAAGATAGTCTTTATCATCTCGCACTTCCTTCGATTACACTTGGCTTTTTATTAAGTGGTATATTCAGCCGCTCATTAAGAGTAAATTTGGAAAAGACATTAAAAAGTGATTATGTAAATGCTGCTATATGTAGAGGAATATCGAGGAAAAAAATATTTTTAAACCATGCATTGCCTAATGCTCTATTGCCAATTGTCACTATTTCTGGCTTGACTATGGCCTCTTTAGCAGGGGGTGCTCTGTTGTTCGAGGTGACTTTTTCCTGGCCAGGTATAGCTTTAAGATTACATGAAGCTATTTCTCAAAGAGACTATACCTTGGTTCAAGGAATTGTAATTTTTACCTCTATGCTCATAGTCTCTCTAAATCTCTTCGTAGATATTTTAATCGCATATTTAGATCCACGAATTGAGTACTAATTTTCGGAAATTTCTTTTATCGTTTCAAGATCTAAAAAATGGAAATCAAGTCCTAAATCTCTTTGGTTTTTAACTACATTAGGGATCTTTTGGTCTTTAATATTTTTTAAAAATTCAACTATAAATTTAGTAGATAAATCTTGAACTAATATTGGCTCTGAACCAATAAAAGATTCACTTATTTTGAATAGGTCATTATTTTCTTCATAGCTTTTGTTAATTCTTATTGGAGAGAAATGACTTGCTCCTTCAATAATTAGAAATCTATTTGATGGATTATCTAAAGCATAAAAAACTCTAAATTGTTCATTGATTAACGGTGTAATAAGGTCATAAGTACCACCAATTAGAAGAGTTGGTGCTTTAATGCCTGTACTATTTTCTTTTGGCCATACTAAACTTCCAAATGAATTAAAACCTACTATGGCACTGGCCTTATTAGTATTATTTTTCTTAGGGAATGGTATTTCGCTTAACTGACATTGAAGTAATTTTGATAAATTTGTTACTGCAAAGTCTTTTAATGCCGAATTACATTTTTCCTCCAGTCGATCAGTAGGTTTCTCGCCTTCATATAAAAGTGCTATTAAAGCACCAAGTGAATGCCCCATTAAAATATAAGAATTATTAGGTAAACCAAATTCTCCATTTTCATGAGCTTTTAATACAGCATCTAAATCTTTAATTCTATATAAGAAAAAGTCTGCACTTCCTGGTATTGTTTCCTTACCATTGAGTACTTCTATTAATGATTCTAAATTACTCCCTCTATGATCTATGAATAATATTGGCCAGCCTCTCCTAGCCAATTCGTTACCTATCCATTTGAAATTATTAATTTCGCCACCAAGTCCTGGCATAAATATTATTAATTCTTTATCAACATTTGTTTTATTGCTTTTCCATATTTCAATTTCAAAAGGTTTCACTCGGTGAGGAGCATAAATTTTTTTATCAATTTTTATTAGATCTTTAGTTGATTTTTTTTCAGAATTTTTAAAGGCATTTTGTTTAGTTCTTTCAAGTTTATTTAATTTGGACAACAGTTCTTGTTGCATTGATAATTCATTTTTCCAAGATGAAATTATTAAAATTAGATTATCAATATCTAGTGAAATTTCTTCTGATGGTAGTGCCTTTATGATGTCTAAAGTTGAAACTTCTTTTTTTTGATTTAATAAATTTTCTATAGTGTTATATATTTCTGTTCCATTATTGTCATTTGGAACTTTAATGCTTTTGCTCAATTCTGTAAGAATTTTACGCCCTATCCAACTTCTTAATATTTCTCTATTTAATCCCTCTTCTTTGAAAACTGGAAATTCTATAAATTTTGATAATTCAAGAACTCTTATAAATCCATTTTTTTTTAACCAATCTATTAATTCTGTTGAATCATTTTTGTATTTTTCTAATTTTGATAATTGTTCTATAGTAAGAGGGATTTCCATCTCTTCAAACTTAATATTTATCTTTTCAGCAGCCTTTAAACCATTATTAAAAAATAAACCACAAAAACTAAAAAAAATTATAAAAATGTATTTCACTAGTGATTAGTCCAAATAGTTTACAAATTAGCAAAAATTGGTGGATTCAATTTCCATATCATTTGAGGTTAATAACTAAGATAAGATTTTTCGCTGCATTTGGAGCAGGGGGTGTTATTTATTTAACATCACTTATTTTTAATAACCTAGGATTATCGGCGACAGACATTGGCCTGGGATTTACTATTTCGGCAATAATTGGAACCGTAACAAGACTCTTTACAGGTAATTATCTCAATAAAACGGGAAAAATACAATTTCCGATAATTACTTCTTCAATACTAAGTATTGCCGCTAGCTTATGCCTCATTTTTTCAAGAGATACTCTTTTGTACATAATTGGACAATCACTTGTTGGGGCTGCTGCAGGAATATATTGGCCAGCTGCCGAGTTTGGGGTGCCCTATTTTTGTCATCCTATCGAAACACGTAAAGCTTATGCCCTTGTTAGAAGTTCGGAAGCTTTAGGAATATTTCTAGGGGTATTCTTGGGGGGGTATATGACGAATTTTTTGTATTCTAAATCAATATTTATAAATGATATATTTTGCATGTTAGTTATCACGTATTTAATATCTAGAAATAGTTCTTCCATAAAAAGAAACTTAGAAAATTTCCAAAAAAAATTATTAGATCCAATTAATCAGGGACAATTGAAATGGAATAAAAATTCAACAATAATAATTTTATCTATTTTATTGATAACTACCTCTTTAGCCTTGATACAAGTAACTTTGCCTCTGGATCTTGTTAAAGGTGGAGTATCTCGCAATGCATTAAGCAAAGAAATTATTAGTCTTATAATTTCTATTCAGTTAATTTTATTGTTGTTTTTACAATGGCCTGTCGGTTCTTGGATATCTAAGAAAGAAAGATTATTTGGCTTGAAATTTAGTTTAATAAATTTCTCTTTCGCTTCATTTTTATTATTTATTTCTAGTTATTTAAATATTCCAGCGTTTTATTTAATTTCTTTGGCATTGATTTTAGTAAGTTTAGGTACTGCTTCATTTCTTCCAACATCAACAGATGTCGTTTTCAGAATAGCTCCTTCAAATAAAAAAGGTTTTGCACTTGCTCTACTATCACAATGTTTCGCTATGGGTTATTTTTTTGGACCATTTATTTCAGGACGCGTATTAGATCTATTTGGTTATGCTTCAATAATCTGGCTTTCAATTTCTTTTTGTTGCTTTATTGCATTTACAATTCTATTTAAAAGATTATTTTAATTAATCTTTTCTAATTCAATAATTCTTCTCTCTCTTAGAAATAAGAAAAAAGGTGCAGAGAATGCGAAGGCTATAAGAAAAGTTCCAATGTATACAACCCACATATTCTTCATGTTTAGTTTTTTTGATTCATTTACTATCCATATAAAAATAGCGCTTGCACCTACTAATAAGTCTCTAGAAATTGACTGAGCTGCAGGGTTTGCATTCGCTAAAGAAATGAAGTTATTTATATCAAAGCTGTTTCCATATTCCCTAGCAAATTCGAAATTTGCCAACATTGGCAGAACAGCCCCCATAATTGATAGAAAAAGGTAAAGAAAAGATAGTATCTGTTTATTATCTTTTAAAATGTTAAATGAATTCACTTGTCAAAAATATTTCTTTTAATAATAGTATTTAAGAGCTTATGGTTGTTGAAAAGAATAATAAAGTTGAAGACTATAAATTTAAAAAAGGAAATTTAAATTTTGCCGTTGTTGGTCATGTTGAGTGGATAAATTTTTTAAAGGTTGATCAATTACCAAAATCTGGAGTCATTTCTCATTCTGAAAAGTCCCTTGAGTATCCAGCTGGTGGGGGATCTATTATCGCGAAAATACTTTCTGATTTAACTTTAAACCAAATTCATTTTTTTACGTCATTAGGTAATGATGATTATGGAGATAAGTGTTTCAAGATCCTCTCAGATATGGGAATTAAGTTGCATGTAGCTTGGCGTGATAAACCAAGTAGAAGAGGATTTAGTTTAATTGACTCTCAAGGTGAAAGAGCAATAACAGTTATTGGAGAAAGATTAGCTCCAACTCATAATGACAATTTAGAATGGAACATTTTAAAAAAAATGGATGGAATTTTTATTACTGCATCTGATTCAGAGATTTTTAAAATGGCTAGATCAGCCTCAATACTGTGTACAACACCAAGGGTAGGATTAAATACAATTAATAATTCAAATGTTCTTTTAGATGGATTAATAGGCAGTAATCTTGATCCCGGAGAAGTTTTTTCTTTTTCTGAATTATCGTTAAAACCCAAATATACTATTAAAACCGAGGGAGAGAAGGGAGGCATAATATTCCCAGGAGGAAGATATAAGGCTCTTAAAAACAAAAAATTAAAGGTTGATTCTTATGGATGTGGAGATTCTTTTGCTGCGGGTATTCTTTATGGAATGGCATCTAAATGGGATATAGATAAAAGTTTAAATCTTGCTAAAGTAATGGGAAGAGACGCTAGTGAATTTTTTGGACCATATGCAAATAATGGTGAAATATAATTGAATTAATAATTACATGAGCAACTTAGAAAATAAAAATAAAAATATTCTTGTAGAAAATCTCATTGTTTTCTTTTTATTCACTGTTTTTTTAGTCTTTAAATCTTTGAAAACTTTATCTAGAATTTTTACTTATGGAATATTAAAAAAAGAAATATTAACTACTAAAAGTAACTTAGGCGTAGATATCAAAATAAAAATTAAATAGATAATGAATTTATTATTAGTTTTTCTAATTTTAGGAGTTATTTTTTTTGTCTACATAATAATTAAATCAAAAAAACCAAAAAACTTAAAATTAGACAAATTTAAAAATAAACATCAGAGCACGCAAACAAATATTGAGAGAATTTTTTTAAGAGAAGAAGAAAAAACCTTTTCAAACCCTAATATAAATATCTATATTGGGAGTTATGATAACGAAGATAATATTAATAGAAAATCTAATATTCACAGAGCAAGGCTTTCAAAATTTAAGAAATCCAGATTAAATGGTGAAATGATTTTTCAAGATGAGGAAGAAAGAATTTATAAAATTAATAATGGAAAAAAAGTTTACTTATAGTTTTTGTTCTAACTACACTCAAGACTTTCTCTTGTTGAAACGCCTGTTGTTGGGTTGATCCCATCAGCAATTTCACAAAGATTTCTTTGATCTTCGCTATCAAGAATAGCGTAGGAAAAATCTGCTCCTTCTATTTGAGCTCCTGCAAAACTGCTACCTGATGCGATCATATTTATTAAAACAGCATTTCTAAGATCTGTTTTTTGGAAATTAACTCGATCAGAAAGAGTATCTGTTAGGTCTATTCCATTTAAATTAGAACCTTTTAAATCAGATAGGGTTAATGTTGTCCCATGTAAATCAACGTCACTAAAATCTGCATCTCTCGCAACTGCTCCAGCTATAGATGACAAATGAAGATCCTCTCCATGGAAATCAAATCCTGTAATATTAGATCTTACATAACTTGGAACTTCATCTCCCTCCCCCTTAACAGCTACATTTGCCCCAGCAAAAACTGGAGAGGATAAAACTAAGAAAGAAAAAGTTATGCATAAAAGATATTTTAAAAATCTGAAAAATTTCATACTAGAGAATTTCGAATATTATTATTTTATAACAATTAGATAATTTTTTAAATCGATGAATAAATTTAGAATCCCTTTTTAAGATTATTTAACACTATGAATTTTAAATCTAGGCTCTAAATTAGTTATACAATCTAGAAGTTTTTTATTATCTTTGCTATTGGTAACTTTGAATTCAGATTCAACTGTACCGCCTTTATCTCTAATGGCTTGATTTAAAACTATGGAACCGTTTTCGTCAGATACCGATCTATGAAAAGTTCCCCTAGGTATCCTTAAAATATATCCGCAAGATTCTAATCTAACTTTATAAAAAGGATAATCCCAACCAAAATTTACAAGAAAAAATGTTCTACCCCCAGAGATAGCTAATAGATTATCTTCTTGATTGTGATGTATGTAAAATTGCCAATTATTAAAATCTTCATCATTTGGAGGGCTAACTGCAGGACCACTGTGAATAACTAGATCTCTATAATTTGATTCATTAACACTAATATCAAAAAATCTAACATCTTTTGTATCGCGAAATTTTTCATAACTTATCAATTCAAACATTTTTGATTTATTTGATTTGATAACTGAAATTTCTAAACTTGAGTTCAATTTTCTTAAAAGATTAAACAAATGAAAACAGATATATTCATCTAAGAACGTATCAATTAACACTAAAAAAGAAACATATTTTTATTTATATTTTTTGTCATTTAAAAGATTAAAAATTTAGTCTTTATTTAATCTCAAGAGGTTTGATTTCCCAGGATAAAGTATTTTCTAGATTATTTTTTCCTATAAAGTTTCCTGTAATTACAGAGGTTAAATTAGATTTTGAAGATGATACCAATGTTAAATATCTATCATCTATTAATCCTTTCCCGCTTGGATCAAAACCTCTCCAACCAGCACCTGGAATATATAATTCAGCCCAAGCGTGTAAGTCCAACTCAGAGGGTAGCGGATCTTCAAAATGATAACCACTTACAAACCTACTTGGGATACCTATTGACCTGCAAGCTTCAACCATCAGCATTGCTAAATCTCTGCATGAACCTATACGTTCTCTAAGTGTTCTACTGGCAGGCCATGCTGGACCTGTATGTCTTTTGGTATATTTAACCCGATCTTGAATAATCTCTATTAACTGGTAGGTAAATGATAATGCGTTATTAATGCTTCCTGCTAAGGCTTCTTGGGCAAGTTCTACAGCACAGGGGTCGTGTTGTCCATTAGGCATCCATCCCTCTAGTGCTCCCTGCAAATCTCTGTTAATAATACTTCTACAAAAAGGTAATGTTAAATCTCTATTTTTAACTCCATCAATAATGTTTGGATGTTTAATAGTTTCAACTTCACTGATTGATTCAATAATTAAATTATCTGTTAAACCATTGAATCTGATTCTATTAATCTCTTCTCCGCTGGCAGCAAGTAATGGATAAATAATTTCTGGTTCTGGGGTTATTTTTAATTCAAAATTCTTTAGCTTTTGGAATCCATTTGACCTTGGCTTTATACATAATCTATGCTCGCCTAATTGAACAGGGTCTTCGTATTTATATTCAAGTTTGTGAATGTATTTAATTCTCATTAATAAACTTATTAATTAATAAAATATTTTTCTTGAATGAGATCATTTAATTTATTTAAATCCATTTGCAATGAATCTATTGCCTCATGTAAACCATCATTGATTATATCTTCAATTCTGATGTAACTCCACTTTGCTTTAAGCAAGCCTCTCATGCATTCTAATTCTGAAGGATTTTCAGTACTTGGAGAGGTATCTATTGTTTTAAGAGTGTTGCTTATCCCATCAAGACAGTATCTTACTGATCTAGGGAAAATTGGATCAAGTAAAAGAAATCTCGCAACTGAATTAGGCTTTATAGAATTTTGCACTGCTTTCCTAAACATTTGATAAGCTCCAGCTGAACGTAAAAGTGCAATCCATTGCAGCTCATCAAGAACTCCTCCAAGTTCATCTAGGCTGGGTAGGAGTAAATAATATTTAACATCTAAAATTCTTGATGTTTTGTCAGCTCTTTCGATTAATCTACCAAGAATGCTGAATCTCCAGGCAAGATCTTTGCTTAGAGTCGCATCTGTAATTCCATAAAAAAGCTGACATTCCCTCCTTATTTCACTTAATTGTTCTTGTCTTGGTTTATTCCATATTGCCTCTCCTTCTTGCATATTCCAATATAAAATATTAATCTGTTCCCACATTTCTGTGGTCATGACATCTCTGATTTGTCTTGCATTTTCTCTTGCCATTTGAATGCAAGAAATTATGCTATTAGGATTTAAACGATCTCTTATTAAAAAATTAATAACATCATCAGGTTTTTTCTCTGGGAATCTTTTATCAAAAGATTCTCTGTCACTTGAAGCGTCAATTAACGGGAGCCAAGGTTCTGCACTTCCTGGCGGACAATCTAATGACATTGCTTCGCTTACTTCCACGAAACGAGATATGTTTTCGGCACGTTCTAAATAACGATTGATCCAATAAAGAGATTGTGCTACACGACTTAAAAGCATATTATTTACCTACAACCCATGTATCTTTGCATCCTCCACCTTGAGAAGAATTAACGACTAATGATCCTTTTTTTAATGCTACTCTCGTTAGCCCGCCTGGGCTAACCCATGAATCTTTTCCTCTTAAGATATATGGTCTTAAATCAACATGACATGGATATAGTTCTCCATCACATAACGATGGCACAGTAGATAATTCTAATGTTGGTTGTGCTATGAAATTTCTAGGATTATTTTTAATTTTATTAGCGAATTCTTCTATCTCACTCGTTGTTGAGTGAGGGCCAATTAACATTCCATAACCCCCAGCTTCTGCGACAGATTTAACGACAAGTTTTGATAAATTTTCTAGAACATATTCACGATCCTTTTGATAATGACAAATATACGTTTCTACATTTTTTATAATAATATCTTCATCAAGATAATATTTAATCATTTTGGGAACAAAAGAATAAATCATTTTGTCATCTGCTATTCCAGTCCCAGGTGCATTTGCTAAAGCAACATGACCTGCCTTAAAAACATCAAGTAATCCGCTAACACCAAGGCAGGAATCTTTTCTGAAATTAAGAGGATCTAAGAAATCATCATCAATTCGCCTGTAAATGACATCTACTCTTTTTAATCCAGAGGTAGTTTTTAAATATACATAATCATCATTACAAACTAAGTCATGACCTTGAACTAGTTGGATGCCCATTTCTTGCGCTAGATAACTATGTTCAAAATAAGCACTATTAAAAATTCCTGGAGTTAGCAGAACTATCTTGGGAGTGTCAGTCCAAACAGCAAGTTCTTGAAGCGTTTTTAAAAGATATGATGGATATTCATCAATTGGTTTTACTATTCTTCCTGAGAAAAGATTAGGAAAAATATTTTTCATAACTAATCTATTTTCTAAAAAATAAGCAACCCCAGAAGGGCACCTTAAATTATCTTCTAAAACATGCCAATCTCCTTTTCTGTCCCTTATTAAATCAAGTCCTGAAATTTGACACCATTTATTTAGTGGAGGTTTGAAACCTATCATCTGAGGTCTCCAACCTTCTGAACTCTCTATTAATTCTCTTGGAATTATTCCATCATTTATTATTTTCTGAGAATTATAAATATCATCTAGGAATAAATCTATTGCCTCAAGCCTTTGTTTTAGGCCTTTTTCTAACGTTACCCAATCATCTTTACTAATTATTCTGGGAAGTGGATCAAAAGGTAATATTCTCTCAGTACCTTTTAAACCAGTATCGTTTAATCTAAAAGTTGCACCATGTCTGAGTAATAATTTTTTTGCGGCAGAGTGATTCCTGTTTAATTCTTCAAGTCCCATATTATCTAAAGATGAAAGAAGTGGAATCAATATTTCTCTAGCAGAGTTAACATTGTCCTTAAAGTATTCATCAAAACTATTTTTAGGCTGATAACTTGAAAACATATATTTCATCGTTTAGTAACTTTTACTTTAGCTTTATATCTTTATTCGTATTTATAGCTACCAAAAATAATATCTCTTGACTCGATCTATACCATTATTTTGATCATTGAAGTATATTTCTTAAAAATCTAAAAAGCATGAGTTCTAGTAATTGGCAATTTGTTTTTTTTAGATATTTCGCAAGCTTTCTTTTTATCCTCTCTCATAGTTTGCTGGTTCTTGATCATCTACCAGTAGGGGCGGCACTTCACGGACTTGGGGAAGTTTTTATTGCGCCTTGGGCTTTTAGGGAAAGAGCATGGGATCTTGTTGTTATTGCAGTTTTATTTTTCTTCTTCGATATCTGGGGACTAATAAACACTCCTTGGAATTAACTGATATTATTTATTTACTAATTCTTGGAAAATCAAAATAAAAAATGAATTCTTATTTTAATCAAATTTATAAAATAATTTTTCTTTTATTACTTACGAATAGTTCCAGTTTATATGCACATAATTTATTTAATGGTGGTTGCAAAGAACATTGTGGGCAAAAAGTTAACGTAATAAGTTATAAAAACAAATTAAAAAATATTGATGATCAAATAAATATTGAAAGTAAAAATTCTTGTTTAAATAAATCACTTTGTAGAGGTTGACCTCTTGAGATTTTTTTAATTGTATTATGAAGTTTGTTCTTTGATAATTATCATTAAAGTACCATTTGCTTGATAATTTTTATTAGGAGGATTTATTTGATTTTTAATTAAAAAAATAAAAGTATAAATCAACGGTAGAAGTAATGATGAAGCAGCAACTAAAGCGATTATCTGGTTTAACCTAATATATGGTTTTTTTACGAGATCCTCTCCGCATAATCCACAAATCAAATTACCTTTTAAGGATTGTTTTTGAAATTGATATTTAGGATTGCAATATGGGCAATAATATCGAACCATTTTTAAATTTTATTGTTTTAATCATTATCTATAAAAATAGAAGAAAGTCATCTTATTAAAAAAAGAGGGCTAATTAAAGCCCTCTTTTATCTCTTACTTATATTTTTTACTGAAGTTATTAACGCACCTAAATCATGGATCCTTGTTGATAACTTCTTTTAAGCTAATGCTCACCAAAATTAACTAATTGTCTTTAACTGGGGCAAAAACTCTAGAATTAAGCTTGTTTCTTAAAGGGCACCTAAACGATGCAGAAGAAGGAAGCTTAGACATTAATAAAAAATAATTGGAGCAGTTAATTAAATTAGTTCGGTTTATTCCGAAATTTCAGGCAGGCTATCGATCATTTTGAAAGACCTCCTAGAACTCAACAATATTAAATTAGGAAAATATTTCTCTAAAGACAATCCGTTTTTATACGCATTGCTTTTTAATTAAAAATGTCCGAAAGTAGTAATCAATCTCGCTAATTTTTTGAGATATTTTTAGTAAGTTTTGCTTATTTCTTTTGATACTTAATTCGTCTATCTTAATTTTAAATAATTGAGGAAATCTTTTATGAATCATTCGAAAGAAGTAAGTAAAATTGATAAATCTAATCCTATAGACGAATATTTTCAATGTCTCTCATATTGCGATATTCACCCAAAAGGGATAGATAATGACTGTGAGGTCATTTGTATGGAAAGACATTTAAAAGCTAACTATTGGTAATTTTATAAATCTCTACTTTTTATTTAAATCCCTTTGATTTATTTAAATCCCTTTGAAAAAAGGTTAGTACGAACTTTAAATTTCCATACATTTACAACACCTTTTGCATTAACTGCTGCAAGTGCACAATCATCAGGTCTCCAGGAGATTGCCCCTACTAAATCTCCGGCGAATGCAGCCCCAACTGGGTCACCATTACCGTCTTTTTTTAAAAAACTTGCGACAACAGAACCATCTCTAGATCCTGAGGCTACAAGCATACCTTTATTTGAAAAGGCAAGGCTCGAAATGGGTTCTGTATGGTGACATAGCTCTCCTGGCATAGTCCCTTCTGGACCATTTCCTATAAAGCTCCAAACTGTAATTCTTTCACTGCCACTAGTTGCTAATAATTTTCCGCTGTCATCAAAAGAAAGATGACTTGGTTTACCTGGGTATCCTGTCATTTCAGCATCCATTCCGGTTGATCTTCTCCAAAAATGAACTGAATTGTCTTGACTCCCACAGGCAACTATATCTCCATCAGGACTTAATTCCATTGATACCAATGATCCTTGCCACTCGAGTTTTTGATTCATTTTATTATTAACTATGTCAAAGAATGTCACTCTTCCGTAGCAAGCAGTAGCTAGTTCATTTTTATTTGACCATGTTATTGCACTTACAGTGCTTGGGTGGTCTTCTGAGATCCATTTCTCTTCACCAACTTCATTAAAAACATATACCTTTCTTGAGGAAGCTATGGCTAGAAATAGACCGTCATTAGACCACTTGAGGTGTTCTACCCAACCCTTACCAAGATCAAGAGTTTTAGTTACTTTACCTTCGTGACAATTACAAATTTGAACATTTCCATCTTGACCTGATGTTGCCAAAATTTCACCCTCTGGATGAATGGCCATTGCTAGTAGACCACCAGAATGTGTATTTTCTTTTTTCCAAATAATTTTTCCAGTATCTCCTTCGAATGCAAAAAGACCTCCTGCCACGTCGCCAACAATAAATTGTTTACCTTTAAGAGCCCAGCCACACGCAATGGCGTAATCGTTAACTTCAGCTGTCCATCCTTCATGGAACATGCCTCTCGGGCTAAATGGTTCTATATCAGGCATTTATCAAAGCCTTCTTGCATCTCTTTCTCATTTAGATTTCTACCGATAAAAACAAGTTGATTTCTACGAGGTTCGTTACCCCATTCTTTGTCAGGTTGTGCAGTAAATAACATGTGTACTCCTTGGAAAACTATTCTTCTTGGGTTCCCTGAGTAACTTATGAAACCTTTAGTTCTGAATATATCCACCCCTTTTTCTGAGAGAAGTCTTCCCATCCAAGTATTTAGTTTTTCTGGGTCAACATCTCCAAAACGCTCTATAGCAATTGAGCCAACTTCATCATCATGTTCATGCTCTGCTTGCCAGAACCTTTCAGTATTAAATGGAATCTCTTTATTTTCGTCACTTTTAATGACTTTCATATTGAATTCTTCAGCAGTGTGCTGCGTAAACAAACCTATTTTTGTTGGTTTTTCTATGTTAAGGATGAAGGATTTATTTCCTTTATCCTCCAATCTGAGATTTATATGTTCTCCATATTGAATAGTATTTCCAGGCTCTAAAGTATTAGCTTTTTCTGCATAAAGTCTTACGGAGGATTCAGCACCATCTTTAAGTTCTTCCTCATTCTCACCTTGGTTAACAAGAGCTACTAGGGACATTTCTGGATCTGGTCCTTCTTCTAGTATTAATTCATATTTGCCTGGATCAAGATCGTAAACACCTGTCCATTCAAATGGATATTCTGGTTCAAGGAATGTTGGCCTGCGTTTAAGGATCTGATCAAGATCAAATGCACTTAGATTCAAGACTGTTTCAATGGGTACTTTGGCATTCTCGGCTCGAATAATTCGAGTCATTCGGTTCATATCTCTCAATCTCGATTCAAGAGTATCTAGTGCATCATCAGAAACTAAATCAGTTTTATTAAGGACAAGAACATCTGCAAATGCTACTTGCTCTGAACTTTCGTCACTCCTGCCTAGCTGTTGATCAATATGTGCAGCATCAACTAAAGTCACAATTCCATCAAGAGTAAATTCAGAACTAATCTCTTCATCCATGAAAAAAGTCTGAGCAACTGGGCCTGGATCTGCTAATCCTGTTGTTTCTACTAAAACATAGTCAAACTTATCTCTTCTTTTCATGAGGTTGCCAAGGACTCTTATTAAATCACCGCGAACAGTACAACAAATGCACCCGTTTGACATCTCAAACACTTCTTCATCGGCATTAATTACGAGACCTTGATCTATACCTACTTCACCGTATTCATTCTCAATTACGGCTATTCTTTTCCCGTGCTCTTCACTTAGTATTCTATTAAGCAAAGTAGTCTTACCTGAACCTAAGAATCCAGTTAGGATTGTTACTGGAACCTTATCTTTGATGCTCATTTACTGATTTTTACTAAATAAACAATAGTTTAATAATAGTAAAAATAAGAAATGAAAACCGTTTTTATTAGAAAAATTTAATCTGAAAGTTTGTACCATTCAGACTCAAGATTTGAGCCAGAGTTTTTATTACAGCTTCCACCTAATGAATCAACAATTGTACAAGTGTTGTGAACGGCTACTGAAACCGTATTACCATCCATCATCAACCCATCAACAAATATTTGATTAGAAGCTAAAGGAACTGAACTTTGTCTACTTAAGTTCCTTAATAACTTTGATGCTGGAATTTGTTCAGGAAATATTGCCTGAACATTCTCTTCATCTAACATTTTTAAAGTAGAACTTATGTTGTCTGGCCTTAAACTTGAGGAGTCTCCAAGAAAGTCAAGTAAACTAATGGTTTCAAAACCAAATGCATCACCATAGTATTCCATCGCTTTGTGTTTAGAGACAATTACTCTGTTTTCCTCAGGAATAGAGCTTACTTGTTCGACGATCCAACTATCTAAGTCTTCTAAGAGAGAATCAGCTTTTTCGAATCTTTCATTAATAAGTTTTCTGTCCCCTCTATTAAAAACTGAAATATCTTTCTTTAAACTTTTGCTTATAAGATCTCCCATTTTTATGATGTTATGTGGATCATGCCATACATGTGGATCTAGACCTCCATGGTCATGATGATGATGCCCCTCTCCTTCATCTGGTACTTGTGCTATTGGTTCTACATCACTATTTAAAACGTCTTTAAAAAAGTGTTGAGTTGCTTCAAACTCAAAAGGCATGTGTTCAGTAAAGAATATATATTGACCATCTTCCTTGATATCCACGTTAAAAACAGTACTCTCTTTTCTTTGATCAAAGTTAAGAACAAAAGCTTTATTACTTGCGATCAAAGTACCATTATTTTTTCTGCTTATTGAGTCTTTAGATCCTAATAATTCTTTAGCTAAATCTTCAGACCCCTCTATGTCATCAGATTTTAGAATCACCATTTTCATTGCAGGATCTGCATATTCGCCATCGACTTTTTCAAATGACCATTTGTAAGAGCCCTTAGAGAGTTGGAATTTACCTGCCCATTCGAAAGTACCCTCAGCATGATCTTCATGTCCTCCATGGTCTGAATGATCATCATGATCTCCATGATCAGAATGATCATCTACATTAGCTGAATGTTCAGAATGATCATCATGTCCTCCATGCTCTGAGTGATCATCGTGGCCTCCATGATCAGAATGATCATCTACGTCTATTGCACTAACACCTACAACAACAGTGTTCTTTTTATTTTCCCAATTTCTCATACTTGGAGTCATTTCTTTCCCAAGAGTAAATACTTTGTCTGCGCTATTTAGTAATTGAGCTTGTCTTGGATTGATCTTTAAGTCATGAACATCCTGTTTTCTATCTACTAAGCATGTAACTTTGTCAGATGATAATGCAATTGATTTAACTAAATCACACACTAGTGGTTCTACTGCTACATATGACTTTCCTTTAGCCATTACATCCTGCCCAAAAGCAGAAAATATAATCGTTCCAGCGATTACGGAATTTTTAATAATTGACTTACTTGAACCTGTTTTATTTGTTAAAAGTCTTTTAAAAATTGACATAAAAAATTATTAAATACTTAAAAATGATAATCATTTTCATTATTTCTAGCAAGCAAAGGTATCAAATGTTATGAAAATAATACGCAGCTTGTATTATTGGTAAGCTTGTAAAGTGACTTTTTAAAAGATTAATTAATGGCTACTTTAGTCGCTGAAAATCTAACCTTTGCATACACAAAAAAAAGTAAGCCAGTTTTAAATAAAGTATCGGTTGAGATTAAACCTGGAACATTAACAGCGTTAGTTGGCCCAAACGGCGCAGGTAAATCAACTCTTTTGAGAATATTGCAAGGACAAAATACTCCAGATAAAGGCGAAATAAAAATTAACGGTGAAAATTTATATAGATCTAGAAATCTAGTGGCACTTATGCCTCAAAGAAGTTCTATGAATTGGAAGTTTCCCATTACAGTTGAGAAATTGGTATCTCTTGGTCAAATAAAGTATTCAAAATCAAAAAGTAATAACCCCTTTCAAATTAAGACTCTTCTAGCATATCCAAATTCTTGGATTAATAAATGTTGTGAATTAGAGGCGACAATGCAAAGAGTAGGCATTGCAAATTTGGCTAATAGAAGACTCGATTCTCTTTCAGGAGGACAGCAACAAAGAGCTCTATTAGCAAAAACTCTTATGTCCCCGGCAAAAATATTTCTTTTAGATGAACCTTGTGCAGCTTTGGACCCTCCTGCAAAAGAGGATTTTCTCAAAATAGTTCGGCAACTTGCGGATGCGGGACTTTCTTTGCTCGTAAGTAGCCATGATTGGGGCGAGTCTTTAAATAATTATGATCAAGTAATAGTTCTTGATAAAAGTGTTTTGGCAGTTGGTAGTCCTGATCTAATAAAAGATAAATTAGAGGCAATAAACATTAGCTCTATAAAAGAAAATAATTTCTGTGATTAGAAAATGTTCCTTTTTAATTCTGAGCTTGATAACAGTTTTGGCAAAGCCCGAAATATTCGAGGGTATGAAACAACAATTGGAATTTTTTTGGATTTGTTTTGGGTGTATGAATATCTTTTACAGGACATCCTTCCATTTTTGATGTCTCACCACATTGAACACAGGTCAAATGATGAATATCTCTATCTACGGGTGTGTACAGAACCTCTCCTGTTGGGAGATGTCTAGAACGTATTAAGCCATGCTTTATCAGAACTTGAAGATTCCTGTAAACAGTAGTAAGTCCCATAGCCTTTCCGCTTTCTATCAATTGTCTATGCAACTCTTGACCACTCAATTCATCTTCGCATTTATTAAGTTCTTCAAGAAGTTGAGCTTGTCTTTTGGTAATGTCAGACTTAGTTATCATTGTTTCCGAAAACTTTTTTTGTCCTGCATTTTTGATCATACCGAATCATTCGAATAATGTCTTTTATTAATAACAACTGGTGGCTGGTTCCATTAATAATAACTATATTCTCTGGGATCTTATGCCCAGCTATGGGAACTGTATTAATCACTCATAAGAGATTATTACAAGTTAATTTAATCTCTCATTGTGTGTTGCCTGGACTTGCTCTCGCATTAGCGCTTGGAATTCACCCTTCAATTGGTGGTGTTATAAGTGGTCTTCTGGGCTCAGTAATTGCCGAAAGTTTAACTAATAGAAAAAGTGAAAATTATGAAGCAGTTATGAATACTATTCTTGCTGGAATGCTTGGGTTTGGAGTCCTTATAATCCCTTTACTCGGGATAAGGATCGATTTGGAGGCAGTATTATTTGGCGATTTATTGACAGCAAATTTTGGAGATTTACTTAGAACAATAATTGCTTTTTTAGTATTTATACTTTTGATGACTTTTGGATATGAAAAGGTTGTTTATGTGGGATTGGATCCAGAAGGTGCATCCGCGAGTGGTATAAACGTTTCTTTATTAAATCTTGCTTTGAGTTTTACAACGGCATTAGTAATTGTTAGTTCAATGTCAGCAGTGGGAGTAATTCTTGTTATTGCTCTTCTTTCTACGCCAACTTTATTAGGGCTAAATAAGGCTCATAGTTTAAGAATTGCAATGATGAGGTCTTCATTATTTGGATTATGCATCTCACTTCTGGGCTTTATTCTCTCTATAGTCTTTAATTTGTCGCCGGGACCTGCAATTAGTGTTATTTGTGTGGCATCTCTCTTGATTCCTAAACTTCGCAAATAATTAAATCTTAAATGTCCAATCAGAGTTTAATGCTTGAGCTTGTGGATTGTTTTTTAAAGCTACTTCCATAGCCTCTTTTTTATTATTAGCTATAACAACTTCATCAAATTCCTTTCCATTTTTTTTGAGACTTACTTTGAAACGCATAAAAATTTTTTAATTAATCAAAAGTTAACTTCTAAGCAACCAGATTTAAATACTTTTAAAAGTTAATTGATGAAATAGAAACTTTAGTTATTTTGAAGTTTTTCTACTACAGATTTTTTCTCAATCTTAGCTACGTCCTGTAATCCATTAGCATCAAACCAAGGAGCGTTTTCCCAATTAAATCCTTCCCCAAAAGTATTATCGGGTGCAGCTACGTACCAGTGACATGATGAGTCGGGAACATCTACAGCACATTTTGACCAGTCAGCTTCCCATTGTGGAACTTGTACCCACATTACAGATGCTAATAAAAAAGAAAAAATAAAATTCATAATTATCGGTTAGCAAAATTTTGAAAGATTTTTTTCACATTCTTTCTTTCTTTTCTTCCAGTAATTTTCAAGTATTTGATATTTATGCTTATTTTTAAATTGACTTAAATGATTATTATTCTGATTAAGAACCGAAGTATTTTTGATTTTCATGACTCAAGCTTTTTATGTAGAACATATTTAAAATACTTTATAGATTTTTTGAAGTGAATTTATACTTAATTTTTGTCTTGCTTTTGTGTAGGTAAGTATTTTTCGGGATTATTTTCAATATAAGATAGCGAATATTTGACAACACCCAGTATTACTGAAAAAAGAGCAATTGCCGAAACAATAAAAATGATTTTTTTGAGAATGCTTTTCATGAATTTTTTATGTTTTTGATTATTCTTTTCATCAACGCCCAATTTTTCTGAAAGATTTAAATAATTAGTAATTTATACTGTAGCCTTTTAAATTACCTACGGAGTAAATTTAATACATCAGAAACTCCTCACACATTTTTTTCTGATAATTTTAAAAGTACTCGACCGAAATGGTTGAGTACTTTGTGTTTTTTGCGATGTGACAGTTAAGATAGAGGTCTATTTGACATTACAATTTTTGAATTTAGGTGTGATATTAGTTTTGTGTGTAGGAGGAATTGATTTATTTCAGTGGAAACTAGGTAACACTTGATATGAATCAATTTTAAAAAGATCTCTCTCTGAGGGATCTTTTTTTTGGGATTTATTAGAAATACATATTAAATCCTGAATATAAAAACATATATGCTTTCTTCCAAAATAATTAGAAAAGTCATTAACAAATTAGTAATTTAATTCGTTAGATTATGGCTTGTTAAATTTTTCTGTTAATGAAAATACTTTTTTTAGCAATTTTAATTTGTTCAAGCTTTTTATTCCCTTCTTCATCATTTGCCTCACATGTAGAACTTAAACCTTGTGTAGAGATTGCGCATTGTGTACGAGAAGAATGGGAGGTTAACAATATTCAGAAACCTTTTGAAGAGATTAAATCATTTATTGAAAGCACTCCAAGAACTGAGATTGTAGAAATTGATGGCGATTATCTTCATGCTGAGGCTACCAGTAAATGGATGAAGTATGTAGACGACTTAGAAGTATCCTTTCTACCTGAATCAAACATTTTAACAATAAGATCAGAATCAAGAGTTGGAGAAAGTGATTTGGGAGTGAATCAAAAAAGAGTTGATTTACTAAAATCGAAAATATTTTTAAGATAAAAAGTAAAAAAAATAATTTTTTTATTGTTTTTTGTATAACTTTTCGATTTTTAAAAAAAATTAGCAGATAAAAAAGTGATAATTATCATCATGCCTTGATAACGGCAATTTTATTAGATTCTCTCAAAAAGATGATCATAAATTTTATATATTTATTGTTATCTAGTTTTGTTTTTTTCTGGTTTTATATAAACATTAAAAAAAATGGACTTAAATGGACAATTAAAGGTCTTTTTCAAATTTTAATATTGATATTATTCATTGGAGGGTTTTTCAAAATATTTTTCACCTTGCCCTCTAATTTATTTATAAAAATATTTTTTCTTATTATTTATACATGGTGCACTGTTGGAATAAATGTAAATTTTATTATCCCTTTGATTAGTTTGATTGATCAAAAAATAGTAAAAAAATAAAACTAAAATATACCTAAATTGTTGGTACAAAAATAAATCTATTCGCTTAATCTGCAATATTAAAATTTATAAGTTTTGTTTTTTTCCTTTTGAAAGTCTTTTTCTTGTATACCTAGTCTTTAATGCCAAGTCTGTCATTATATATATTCCAAATAAAAGAATAACTATTCCAATAAAGTATTTCATTATGTTTTTGTAATTACTATGTTTGAGATTTATTTATAATGCCAATTAATTTTAATATCTATTTCTTGAGATAAATTTCTTGTAACTGGACATTCTTTGGAAGCTTTTTTCAAAAAATCAATAGTATCATTAGAGGTGCTCTCTGGTATAAAAATATCTATTATTAGTTCTTTTATCTTCCTCTCGCTATTTTGTGTCATTAGTTTTTCAATATTTAAATATATGCCTTTCAAATCAAATCCTTTCGGTTTAGCTTTGATTGCCATAATGGTTAAAAGGCAAGTACCTAGAGATGTTGCTAATAAATCAGTTGGGGAAAAACTTTCACCTTTGCCACAGTGATCTAGTGGTGCATCCGTTCTAATAAGACTTCCAGATTGTAGATGAATAGCCTCACAGTTTAAATTTCCTAAATAAGAACATTTCACTTTAGTCATTTTTAAAAAATTAGGAAAATATTATTAATAAAAAATTATGGAACATAACAAGATTATTGATTAGAAAATTTTTTATTTGCATATTAGTGGAGTATTAAGGAAATTCATCATTCAAGTTTTGAAATCAGTTTTTATATCCATATTCCTCTAAGCAATACTCAATTAATTCAATTGATTTATTAAGAGTTCTTTTGTTTTTATTTTCTAGATCGAAGCATTCATTTAAAACACTTATAGATTTATTTAAAAATGATTCTTCTTTGTTTTTTAAATCTTTAACTTGATTTATATAAATTAATTTTTTAATTCCAATAAGAGAAATGACTATTGATATTGTAAAAATTGCTATTTTGACTTTATTCATATTATTAGTTAATACAAATATTTTAATTTATTTAATATCTAAAAACTTTACATAGCAGATAGAACTAAGTAATTACATATGTCGCTGCTGTTATTGCAATAGCAGTAATTGAAATGAAAATGTATGGAACAATTTTTAAAGGTATATATAGATTATTTTTAGACATAACTAGGACCTTTTTACAAATAATTACATTCCCTTTAAACTTTATAAGTCTTCAAATATACAAATTAATTTTCTTTGCAAAAATTAAATCCTTTTAAAGATTAACAAATCTATATTCATTGAATTTTCATTAAATAAAGTAACTCTAAATCTTGTCTTGAGTCCGATATTTTTCTTTTTAAGAAGATTAACTCTTCTTGGCTCATTTTTGATTCTTTTATCATCAATTCTGCTTGTTCAATAGCATGTTCTATATTTCTAATTTTAATTTCTCTTATTGAGGAATCATCTTTACATGCTTTTTTAGTATTCGCATCTAACATGTGTACGAAAAAAATCACCTTGAATATAATCTAAACTAAAACTTCATTATGTTACAACCGCAAATTTAATTAAAATAAATTATTATTTAAAAAAAGAACTTTAACCTTAGCTAACCCTCTCTTCACTTGATCGAGTGGGTTTTTTTTATGGTGTAATATACTCCTAGCATTTACTACTAATTTGGAAGATTCAAAACTTAATCCTGAGGAAAATAATTCAATCGAATCGTCCCCCAATTTGAACGAAGACAATAAAGATCTTAATGAGGGGAATAAAAAAGAAGAAAATGTTAAGGCATTTACAGAATTTCTAGAGAAAGCAAGTAATCAAGATTCTTCAGAGGAAAAAGTAAAACTTGATTCTGCGCAACAAAAACTAAAAATTGACAAATCACTTTTTAAAAGATTTCTTAATAATGGATTTGATGGCATTTCAACTAATCCAAACTATAAAATGTTGGCATTATTAATAATCCTTTTAATTAACTTGTCTCTATTTTTTGTAATTGGCAATATGGGCAAAGCGTTTTTAAGAAATGCAGGAATTATGGGTTAGAAATTATTTATTCCCTTTTAGATATTCATCTTTACAATTTTGATTCTTCAAATGAAACTGTGATATTTTCTTGTCAAATTAATATTTAAAAAATTTGGATAATAAAGAGCCAGAAAATCCGGTAGTTTATCTTTCTAATTTAGTTAAGAAATTAGATGTAAAAAACAGAAATGGTTTAGTAGCCTTAGCAATAGTAAACCTTTTTGTAATTCTTTTATTTAAATTTTATTTGAAAGGATCTGGATTATTATCTTGAATTTACTTGCAGCTAGTATTATTCAGCATTCTCAAATTGCTTTGCTAATCTAAATGCCTTCTTAATTATTAAAAAGCCACCATATGCTCCTGCCAGTATGGGTAATACTATTAAAGGGTTAGGGGAATAACCTGAATAATTTTTCACACCTTCAACATATTCATAACCTGAACATTTAAAAAAGATAAAGCTAAAAAATGTGATACTCCAACCAATAATTGATAAAAAACCACCTTTTTTATCTCCTTCGTAGAATCTGTCAAGACCTAAGCCCCAACTTCCTATTAGGAATATTCCTCTAACAACTGAATTTTTTTCTTGATTTAAGTATAATAAAAAAATGTTCACTATGAACATAACCTATTTGTATTTAAGATGTGAGATGTTTTTATTAATTAATCTTTAAAATAAATTTTTAATGGATTCATTATATAAATTACAAAAATATTATTCAGTGTTTTAATTAATTATTAGAGATTGTATTTGAATTCAACAAGGAAATTGAAGGTCTTATATAAATAAAAATAGACCCATACATATCCTGCATAATTCTCATTTCATCGTCCAGATATATAATTGAAACTTGGCAATTTGGCGATTCTTTATTCCAAGGTAACTTATTCCATACCTCTTTAACTGGATACCATCTATCCATAAGTAATTCACTAAATAATGGAATCTTATTAAGCCCATCAACTTTGGAAACTTTTGTCTTTTGTAAGTTCATATCAAGTAAATTATTTCTTAAAACTAAATCACTTGCAAGAGTTATTACTCTTCCACCAAAAGTAGGCAATAGTTTGAACCAACCTAAGATAGGAATTGTTGTGAGCCCAAATATTGTAGTGTCAAAAGTAGATATAAATTCTTTTTTGTCAAAATCAATCTTTTGAGCAATTCTCCCAATAGTTGATATGCCAAAGGATCCTACTTGCAATTGATGTAATTTAAAAAAAAGATTACTTTTAAATTTATCATTTAATGCCTTTTCAATAGCAAGGAAGAAAGGAGAACTTCGAAATAATTCAACATTAGAAAAAATCAATTCCCACTCTCCAGACAATGATTTTTCTGATATTTCAAAACTAAAGTCTTTAAGAGCATCAATCAATTCATCCATTTCATTAGCTTTTTCTTCATACAAAGGAGAAATTAGTTTATTTAATCTTTGCCCTCTATCTGTAACTGCAGCTATTTTATATATATTTGACTTTATCTCTCCAATTTCTTTCATAACTCCAATACAAGAAATACTAATTTATCTTAGGAATTTAATTTGAAGATGATGGCAATTTTAATAATGCTGGTAATAAAATCAATTAATATTCGCCCCACCTTTTACCAATATCAAAACCCCATTCAGTGGTTAATCTAATTACTTCATCATGATTCTTGCATTTTGAAAGGGATAACTTTTTACTAGGATTATTTTTTATTAGCTCAGCAATTTGATTAAGTTGCTCTATTTTTTTTAGAAAATTACTTAGATCTTTATCTGACATTTATCTAGGAAGTAAATTTTTGATCATATGTAAATATGTAATAAAGAACCCAGGCAACACCAATAATCAGAATTGCAATCATTAAATTTACTGACCAAACTACTTCTATCATGTAATTTTTTTATGTATTTTTAATATATCCAAAATTTAAACTAAATTAACCGTTAATAATTTAAATCTAGAACAATACACTACATTTGCTAAGTGTATAAAATAGTCTTACTTAGATTAAAAAATTATGGGAGAAGCTAAGAGAAGGGAAGAATTAGGCTTACCACCTAGAGAGAAGAATAAGGAAAAACAAACATCTAAAAATCAACTAAACAAAATTTTAAATAAATATCCTTATTTACCTTTCATTTTAGGTTTTTCATTACTAGCAATATTAATTATCGATTTAGTAAATTACTACAAATAGATAGATAAAAACGGGATACATTTAGCAGAAGAGAAGATTATCTTCGCAATTGCAAAAATATTTTTCCATAATAAAAATAAAACTTATGAAACCTATTAACACCTCCTGTGCCTTAATTTTAGGGATACTTTTTTCATTTTCAATATCTAAAGCAAATGCAGGTGGCTGCAGTTCTCATACTGAGAAGAAGGCAGAAATTGAATGCTTGTCTGATGATAAAAAATGTATAGATACGAAAGAAAAAGAATCACTATACAAAGTTGAGGCCTAAATGTTTGATAATCTGGGAACTGCTCTAGTACAGGCATTAGGCTTCTTTGCTGTTTTTGGTTTTTTTGTTTATCAAACTTTATTCGCAGATAGCAAACCTAAAAATTCAAAATTAAATCCTAAAAAAACAAATATTTCCAAAGCAAAAGAACCAATTAGAAAAGAATCTAAAAAAGGCTTATTTAACAGAAAATCTAAACCTGTTGAAGAGAATTTAACAGTCCAAAAAAAGGGATTATTTGGGAGAAAAAAAGAAGTTATCAAAGAAGAGATTAAACCAAAGAAAAAAGGTTGGTTTAAATAGGTAAAGATACTTAAACTCTATTTTGATATCTTTTATACAAAAAATATTTTTAGTAACTTTATAATTCATGTAATATAAACCAAAAATGAACCATAGAGAAATCACAAAAAAATATAGTGAGTTGCTTAACAAGGCTGAGTTTGCAACTGGTCGTAAGGAAGTCGTAGGTCTTTTAAAAAAAGCTGCCAAGTTAAAATCTAAGATTGAAATCAATTATTAGATCTTAAAATTAGTTTAATTCTAAATGTAAAAAATTTTTTTAAATAAGTTTTTACATGAGATAATCTCCATAGATTATTTTTCTTATGGATAAAAAAGGTTATACAACCGAAAGCGGTGGTAGACAAAATGGTTTCGCAATTGAACCAAAAATCAACCCCATATCAGAAGGCGAATCAAGGAAATCCATATTTTTATTTATTGGAATATTATTGCCTTTTCTAATAGGTGGTTTTTATTATTTAAGGTTTCTGAATATATTTTGATATTTTATAAGCCATTTTTAGCAATATATTCTTCTGAACTAACTATATCTTGCATTAAGCTCTCTGATGAAGCATTAAATCCATTTTGCTCTAAGAAAGATTTAACCTTTTCAAATTTTTGCTGAATTTTTTTTGTATATGGAGTTGTCATCAAATAATCATCTTGTTCTGTTGAATAGTTCATTTGATTAAGGGATTACTTTTACAATTAAATTTTGCAAAATATACCATTGCTAATGAAGTTATTAATATTACATAAATTATTTAATAGTAATAAATACTTATAGGTTATTTGCGTGAGGTAGCTATTGGTTTATTTTTTAAAGAGTACTTATAGTAACTAATTCCATTAAATCTCTGGACTGCAGATATTTTTGAAATACTTCAGAATAAAATGCTTTTTTAGCAGCAAATTTTGATTCGAATTCAATTACCAATCCAAGCTGCCCTCCATCCCATTCATTTGATGTCGATTCCTGTATTAAATCTCTTTTTACTATTACTCCTCCAACAGATTTAATCCAAGGCAATACAGTCCTTATATATTCCAGAAATAAATCAGCATTTGGAATTGAAATTTTCTTTAGCCAATAGCTCTTTGTCATCAAATCAACATATTCTGGGTAGAATATAGCACATGGAGGTAAGTATTTATCCTTAGCTATGTACTCCAGCGTTTATTAAATGGAAACCGAAAATAATTTATTAAATTTACTTGTTAAATCTCCAAATTCAGAGAGTATACGTACTATTGCCGAACAACTTGAAATTGATAATAATTTTTCCTTTAGCAATGATGGAAATGATTTACAAGGCGTTTGGGAGCTTAGGTGGAGTAGTTCTAATAGTCCTTTTTTAAAATATTCTCCTTTTATTGATAACCTTCAAATTCTTGATCCCTTAAATTTAAATGGTCTTAATTTACTTAAACCTAGAGGAATAAAATCAATTATTGGTACTGGTATTTTAATAAGACTTAATTACATAAATGAAAAAAAAATTGGGGTCAAATTTACACATGCTGGTGTTATTGGACCTAAATTTGGAAGAAAAAATATAAAGGCTATTAAAGAAATAAATAATGAACAATTAGGTTGGTTAGAGATAACTTATTTAAGTAATAAGCTAAGAATCTGCAGAGGTGATAAAGGAACTTTATTTGTTTTAAGAAAAATAAATTCACCGACTTTATTCAAGAATTTCAAGGAATTTATTAAAATCTATTAAAAATATAAATTAATTCTTTATCCAAATAGACTTTAATACGAAATAAATTGGTAAATATTTAAATGATTCTTTAGGTATTTCATAACTTAGGAATTTTAGTGCTTCTTCTAACCAGTAACCAATATCAAATCCTAAAAGAATTTTTTCTACAACAAACCAAAATTCTTTATCAAATATAATTCTGAAGTTTAAGTAAATATATTCCCAATGAAAGGTATTCCAATATTGGGTTAAAAATGAGGATAAAATAAGCCAAAGTGATATAAATAAAAAACTTTTTAGAAATTTATAAAATTTTTTCATATAACAGCAACTGTCTTATTTAATTTAAATATCCCCTATTATCATTTGGATCAAAATTTATTTCCATGAAATATATTCAAAAAGATATAAAAATATTGAGAAAATAGTAAATTTTCATTGCATTAATAATCTATTCTTCTTTTTTTAGATTCTGTGCCTTTAAATTTTTATTCTTAAGAAAAAATCCTAAAAACAGAAAAGCAAAATATATTAGTAAACTTATGCCAAAAATTAAAACTATCTTTGAAATATCCATAATTTTTATTTACTTAATTAAATAGTAGTAATTGATGTATCTCAAAAATTTTACTAGATATAACACTCTAAAGTTATTTTATATTAATACCAAATTTAACTTAAAAAATTTTTATATTGATTCTATGTCTTTTTTATAAATATTCTATATTTAAAATCATTAGTATTTAGTTTCTATAAAAACATGATATACCTCTGCAGTATTTGGAAAACCTTGAAGGTTGTATATTAATTAACTTTCAATATAGTTTTCAGATTGTGTAATTGGAGCTTTAACTGCCATAACTACTTCTTTTTCAAAAGATTTATATTTATTACCTAAAGTTAAATTCTCATATTCAATATTTGTATCAAAAGTTATTCTAAGATTCTCATAAATAAAGTATTCTCTTTTGTATTTTATAATTATTTGGGAATATAAATTACCGTAATCGCAATCATATATTTTAAGCTTTTTTAATTTCTCTAATTCATATTTATTAATGTTATTAGAAATCTTGAATCTACCTTCTATTGAGGATATTTTTATTTCTTTATTAATAATTGAATAATTATTATACCAACGATACCTAAATTTTTTTCTTGGGAGGACGCCATTTTCTGAATCAAAGAATGTTTTTAAATTTTTTGTATCAAAATAACAACTATTTATTTGCCTTTCTGGATGCAATACTTTCATTCCTTTAAGGATTAATGAAGATTTCAATAATTTCAGATGACTTTTACTTAATCTAAATTTTTTTTCTTTTCTAAAAGTCATATTATTTAAATTTTAGAGTTGAATTTTTATCGATGAAAATTTTACTTGGACATTGGAAATAATTTAAATTAGCGTAAGCACCACCAAATTCTTGTTTCTTTTGAAATATTTCAAGGCAAATTGGAGTTTCATTAAGAGATAAATTTTTGTTTATCAGATTTTAATAATCCTTAACCGCAATTCCAACATTTGAATCAGTTATATATAAATTTTCAGAATTAACTTTAGATTTCTCACCAATTGATATAGCTTTTTCTGCGAAGTTTTATCTATGGTAATGATTTTTCATTTATCACGATATTAATCAGCAATTATTAAGCTGAAGAAGATTCATTAATTATATGCAAATCGTTTTTGCCTGGAGCCTTTGTCTATCAGTAGTTGTTGTTTTAATATCAATTATTCCATTAACTTTTGGGAGGATTAAAGCAGGTTATTCTGTTGAAAATATGTCAGCCCCGAGGGCTTTATTTGACGAACTACCTGCTTTTGGTAAAAGAGCAGTTTGGTGCCATCAGAATTGTTGGGAAAGTATTTCCTTGCATGCTCCTGCATGTCTTCTTTGTTTGATTACTTTAACTGATTCAAACATTGCAATTACTGCAGCATGGGTTCATCCTCTTTTACGTTTTTTATATATTGGTGCCTATATATTTAATATTCCAACTGCAAGGGGTTTAACCTGGGCCTCAGGAATTTTTACAACACTCTTGCTTTACAAAGAGGGCTTAACTCAGTTGATATAAACTATTTAAACAATAAGTTTTTTAAGTCTTTTAACTGATATTCATTAATTAATCTAACTTTGTTTGATTTTGCTAATTGATGAGCAGACTTTGTAAAGCCAGATTTTGAGACTATTATTGCATGTGTACCTTTCCAAAATAATTTACCAGCTGAAATTTCCTGAACTGCTTTATTTCCAATGGCTTTTTCATGATCTTTGCATTGTATACATATTCTCAAATCATTTATTGACGCAATTAAGTCAACCCCTTGATCTCCTGTATTAGGAGTTATTTTTACTTCCCAGCCATTTTGTTTGAGAATTTCCATACAATGATTTTCAAATCTAATCCCTTTTTTATAGCTTTTGTTAATTGTTTTTGAGTAATCATTTTGTATTAGGTTTAAGCATGATTTCTCTATTTGACTTGCTATGAAAACAAACCAATCATCAGTCTCGAGCTTTCTAATAGATCCAACTATCTCATCATCAATAGTAGGATTTTCATTACAATACGATCTCCACTTTTCGAAAAATAATTCCATACTTCCAAATTTTTTTAAAATAACTTTTTCCCAGAAGTATGGTATACCCTCTTTAAATCGCTTAGATCCAATAAATATATTTTTCTCAATGTCCTTTTCATCAAGAGGTGGATTGCCAATCCATTTTTTATAATCCTCGTTACCGTAAGCATCTATTTCCCTTAATCTAATCCTTTCCTCTAACAAATTGTATTTGTTTTCTTCTATTAAATTATTAATTGTTTTAATAAAAAAATTGGAATTTAAGGCATTATTTAATTTGATCTTTTTCTTTTTAATTTGATAATTTCTTAAAATTATAAAAATTAAAAAAAAGATAAAAATAATTAAAATAATAATTTTCATTAAAGATTTTTATTTTCGATCTAAAAAGTTTTTGTTTTTCTAATAACAAAATTATTTTTTGTTATTACTGCAGATTCATTTACTTCAAACCCATTAATTGCTGATATTTCTCCTTTTATACCTTCTAATGTTAATTGCTCTATAATGCCTTTTATTACTTCATCCTCGACTAATTTTCTATCAATCCTTTCAGGTGTAATATCTGTAAGCCATTTTGAGGTCTTTTTTTTTACAACCTCTGTAGGGTTAGTTATTTTTAAGTAGATAGCCATTTTTTTAGTTGTTCAGTTGAATTATAAGCACGAAATCTTCTTAACTTTTATTATTGTCATTACTTTCCCATTCAAGAAATTGAAAAACAAAAATTGCAAAGATAGCGAAAAATACTATAAACAACCCTAACCATCCTAAGAATTTGTGCTCTGTAAAAAGATTTGTAAGCATTGATTTTTCTTGATATCTTGATTCCATTTCATATTGGTATGAGTCAATAACTTGAGATATATGCATAATTAATAATTTAATAAGTCTTTCAATTAATAGATAATAATTTCAACCGTTTAATTTAATAAATGCTTCCGATAAGAAATCTGGTCTTTTTCTTATTATAGAAAAATTTAGTTTATTTATTAATACTAAATTTACTTCAGCAATCGTTAAGATTTCTTTGTTCTTGTTAATAAATTTTGAAGTTACATTAATACGTGGACTTTTTTCAATATTGAATTCGCTCTCTATTGTTATTTTTTCACCAAGAAATAAAGGGGATTTATATTTTATTGAAGTATTGATTAAAGGTAAATCAAAGCCTTTTTTAGTAAGTTCAAAATAACTTATACCTACTTCTAAAAGAGCATTTATTCGGCTTTCTTCAAGCCAATTAAAATATGTTCCGTGCCACATTACTCCTGCATGGTCTGCATGTTGAGGTAAAACAATTTTTTCTATTTTCCAAACTGGTTTTGAGTTCATTTTTTATTTAAAAATATTTTTATTCAATAAAAAAATTATTTTGATATTCTAGATTAATATTATTTATTAATATAAGAATCACCAAAACTATATTTATAAATTTATGTTTAATCGTAATAATAGAAGTAGAAAAATGAAGAAGATTTTTCAATGGGAAGATTATTTAAATTGGAAAAATATGTCAAAAGAACAGAAATTAAATTTCAAGAGGGCGTGCTTATTCCCTTTTCTCGTCTATATAGTTTACGTTTTTCTAAATCAGTACTCCCTGGCAATTCTTTTGTTACTTGGTCTTTATTTTTTAATTAGATTTAAAAATAGAATAAGTTGGGTAGATGAATTATTTTTTATTTAGATTTGTTTTATAATTATCAATTTTTTCTAAATTATTTCTTTGACATATCACAATAGTATAAGATAACTTTTTTTTATGAAAAGAATTATTTTGTTTTTATGTGTATTAGTTTTCTCAATATTCTCTAATACGAATAATTTATTAGCAAAAGAAATTGAAAGTAAAATTAAAGATAATATTTCTAATGAAATTGAAGAAATTAAGCCTGATAATAAAAAAACTGATATTTCTAATTCTTCGGTAGAAGATATATTTGGTGATGAACAAACTTTTCCTTTCGTTGCAGGTCTAGGGAAAAATGCAGCCCATTAATTTCAAGGCTCTTTATAATCTAGAAAAAAGAATTTTTTCATACTAATGAAAGGTCTTAGGGTCCTAGAGCTTTCTGAAGCGCTTAGTGTTGATAGCTCCGATTTATTAGCTGTTTGTGCAATTCTAAAAATAAAAGCCACATCTAGATTAAGCATGCTTTCATTTGAAGAATGTAAAAAGATAACTGTTTACTATGAAAATAAAATTTAGATTTTTATAAAATTATTTTATTATTGAATCTCTTTAATCATTGAAACTAAGGTTGAATGTATTTCTTCTTCAGATATTTCACTTTTAAAGTTGATAATTGCTGATTGGCCATCGTAATTGATTTTTATAAAACTATTATTAATTTCTTCCATATAAGCATTATCAAAGCTTGATATCTTCCCATAATGAATAAGATATTTATGCACTGAATCTATGTGATCATTGTTCATATGATCACAAACTCTTTTACTTGTTTCTTTACTAATTATTTTCATAAAAAAATAGATTTGTTTTACGCTAATGTATTTTTTTCATTATTCAAAGTTTTAATCATTTTATTTATTAAATTTTTAACTTCATTTTTATCAACAGCCCTAACCAAGTTATTTCTTAAATTTGACGCTCCTTTAAAGTCTTTGCATGTCCATGAGATATGTTTCCTAGCAATAAGCAAGCCGTGATCTCCTTTTTCTTTTATTAATTCATCAAGATGCTCAATAATTAAATATAGTTTTTCTTCAGTGTTTGGTTCTACAAAATTTTTATTTTCTCTAAGGGCATAATCTATTTCTCCTATTTTCCATGGTGATCCTAAAATCCCTCTTCCAATCATTACACCATCAGCATTCGTTTTTTTTAAACAATTAAGAGCGTCATCTGGATTTTTGATATCTCCATTAGCAATTACTGGAATTTCCAACAACTTTTTAAGTCTCCCAATCATTTTCCAATCTGACTTGCCTGAAAAACCCTGTTTTCTAGTTCTTCCATGAAGTGTTATCATCGTTGCTCCCGCATCTTGAAGTTTAAATAAGAAATCCTCTATATTTTCTTCTTTACTATCCCATCCGAGTCGTGTTTTTACTGTTACTGGCACCCTAACAGCTTTTACAACATTTTTGACTAATTCTATAGCAAGTTTTCGGTCTTTAATTAAGGCACTGCCTCCACCTTTCTTTGCAATTTTTTTTACTGGACATCCCATATTAATATCAATTAAGAATGCTCCAGAGTCCTCAGCTTGTTTCGCGGCTTCAGAAACAGCATATGGCCTATTATCAAATATTTGTACTCCAATTGGACCTTCTTCTAAATCTATTTGATTAATTTTTTGTGTTCCAAATCCTTTTTTAAGACTTGTGGCATTTATCATTTCTGTAAAAAGTAAAGAGTTTGGAGCCCATTTACGCACAAGTCGCCTAAAAATAATATCTGTAACTCCTGCTAAAGGCGATAGC
>QCEF01000007.1 GCA_003278545.1 Prochlorococcus sp. AG-355-N16 | reverse complement strand
TCCAGAACATGATTGTAAGAAAATTAAAAAAATTAATAAAAAAAATTCTTTTTTTTTAAAAATCATATTTTTTCTAACTTTTCGTTTTCCTATTGCTTTTTTTATTACTTATCTTCGTTTTTTTTAAAGTAGAGCCTTTTTTATCTTTTAGTTTTTCTTCTAAAAGAGATACAGCATCATCCATTGTAAATTTTTCTAAGTCAGTATCTTTTGCAAGCGAAACATTAGTTTTGCCACATTTTAAATAAACCCCATATCTTCCATTTAATATTTGGATTTTTTCTTTAAATTCTTTCGGTTTTCCAAAGTCTTTAAGTACCTCTTGACCACCTCTACCCATTTTTGGCATTGCAAGAATTTCTAATGCTCGTTTTATATCAACTGTAAAAACATCATCCTCTTTCTTTAAGGATCTGTTTTCAGATTCATTTTCATTTTTAATCCATTTGATATAAGGGCCAAATCTTCCTCTATCAGCTTCAATAATTCCTCCTTCAGGATGAACTCCTAACAATCTAGGTAAACTTAAAAGAACAAGAGCCTCATCTAGAGTTAGATCATCAGTTTTAAACTCTTTTGGTAATGAAGCTCTTCTAGGTTTAGCTTTATCTTGATCATTATTTCCCAACTGTACATAAGGTCCATAAGGGCCAAATCTTAAAAATACTTTTTCCCCAGTTTTTGGATCAGTTCCAAGATCTGATGGGCCACTTAAAATTTGATCAACTTGCTTTATGTCTAAATCTCCAGGGGTAATATCCATTGGAAGATTACCTTTGGCCTGAATTTCATTACCAGATTCATCAATTTTTGTACCCTCTAGCCAAGGTCCGTTAGAGCCTATTCTGACTACGCAAGGAAGATCATCGAAATCAACTTGTCTATAAGCTTTACCATCAATATAACCCTCAGTTTTCTGAACTTTTACCTCCAAACCATTTTTACCTTTATAGAAAGTTTCGAGGTAGGGTAGCCACTCAAGATTGCCTGAAGATATTTCATCCAATGAAGATTCCATTTTTGCAGTAAATGTAGTATCAACCAAATCAGGAAAATGTTCTTCTAATAGAGCCGTAACAGCAAAAGCTGTAAACGTTGGAGCCAAAGTATTGGAGGATATATTCGCATAACCTCTATCCACTATTGTCCCAATAATGCTTGCATAGGTAGAAGGTCTTCCAATCCCTTCTTTTTCAAGTACTTTAACTAATGCAGCCTCTGTATATCTTGCAGGAGGTTTGGTTTCATGAAAAGTAGATTCCTTATTTGTAACTTCAAGACATGTTCCAGTTGTTAAGTTTGGGAGAATAATTTCTTGTTGTTCAAGGGATGAACTTGGGTCATCACTTCCCTCTACATAAGCTCTGAAGAATCCTGCGAAATCAATACTTTTCCCGCTCGATTTAAATAATCCATCCCCCACCCTAATTTCAGCATTAATCATCGTTAGCCTAGCTTCCGCCATTTGACTAGCTACAGTTCTTTTCCAAATTAAATCGTAAAGAGATAAGTCTCTACCAGTTAGATTAGTTTCCTTAGGTGTTTTAAATACCTCACCTGCTGGCCTAATAGCTTCGTGTGCTTCTTGAGCATTTCTTGCAGTTGAATTAAATTGTCTTGGTGAGTGAGACAAATATTCTTTTCCATACATAGAACTTACACATTCTCTAGCAGCTCTTGTGGCTTGTTCGGAAAGATGCACTGAATCAGTCCTCATATATGTTATAAAACCTCTCTCATATAGCCCTTGAGCACATCTCATTGTTTCTCTTGCAGACAAACGAAGCTTCCTGTTTGCTTCTTGTTGCAATGTACTAGTTGTAAATGGAGGAACTGGCTTACGAGTAGATGGTTTTTTTTCGATTTTTGAGACTAACCAATCCTTAGAGGAAAAAATCTTCAATAAGTCATTTACTTTTTCTTCTCCAATTATTAATGATTTATTTCCTTGTTTTAATTTGCCAGTCTGTTCATCGAAATCCGAACCGTTAGAAATTCTTTGACCGTTTAAACTAAATAATTTAGTTTCGAAAGTAACATTATCTTTTACTAGAGAAGCTTTAATCCCCCAGTAAATTGCTTTTTTAAAGGATCTTCTTTCTCTCTCTCTCCTAACAAGAAGTCTTACAGAAACTGATTGAACACGACCAGCAGATAATCGGGGAGCTACCTTCTTCCAAAGTAAAGGAGATAATTCATATCCAAAAAGCCTGTCCAAGATTCTTCTTGTTTCTTGAGCTTGAACAAGTTCCATATCAATTTCTCTTGTTTGGTCTAAAGCTTTATTAATAGCCTTTTTCGTAATTTCATGAAAAACCATTCTCTTAGTTGGTATTTTAGGCTTAAGAATTTGCAAGAGATGCCAGCTAATACTCTCTCCCTCTCTATCTTCATCAGTTGCCAATAATAGCTGAGTCGCACCTTTCAATGCATCTTTTAACTCTTTAACAACCTTTTTCTTATCTTTTGGAACTATATAAAGTGGTTCAAAATCTTCTGTTGTATTAACTCCTATCCTTGACCATTTTTCCTTTTTAACCGCAGCAGGTATTTCAGCAGCTCCTTTTGGAAGATCTCTTACGTGTCCCATTGAAGCGAGAACTTCATAATTAGAGGGCAAAAACTTTCTTATGGTTTTTGCTTTGGTGGGACTTTCAACAATAACAAGTGTGTGATCCAAGGTTTATTTCAAAAATTGGTGTTTTTGTTCAGTTAGGGCATATTATGATTATTTGAAGCTTTTTCAAGTAATTTCTTCTTAAAATTTCAAAAATCATACCCACAAATTATAATCAAGTTAAGATTAACTCTTAGACCCTTACAATCAAACATTTAATTTAATCCAATTTAATAAAGTGCCCACCGAAATCTTTACAATTAATTTAAATGCTCAAGCCATTATTCCAGAGGCTTTTATTTTATTAGGTATTGTTGGAACACTCCTTGTAGATTTAGCTGGAGAAAAAACTGCATCAAAATGGGCACCAATAATTTGCTATTTATCAATTGGCAGCTCTCTTGTTAGTTTGGCATTGCAATGGAGTAATCCGATAGAAAGCGCATTCCTTGGGTCCTTTAATTCAGATAATTTGGCAATCGCATTTAGAGCAATAATTTCTTTATCAACCTTAGTATCTTTACTGATAAGTTGGCGGTATACAGAACAAAGTGGTAGCCCAATTGGCGAGTTTGCAGCAATAGTTCTTTCGGCCACCCTTGGAGCAATGCTTTTGTGTGGATCTACTGACCTTATTAGTGTATTTATATCTCTGGAAACTTTATCTGTAGCAAGTTACTTACTTTCTGGTTACCTCAAGAGAGATCCAAGAAGTTCAGAAGCGGCTTTAAAATACCTCCTTGTTGGATCAGCTGCTGCTGCAGTCTATTTGTATGGATCCTCTTTTCTTTATGGATTAAGTGGTTCAACAAACTTGGCGACAATAGGTTTAGAGATCATCAATAAGCCATCCTTCATTACTTCTCTAGCTCTTGTATTTGTCCTATCAACAGTTGCATTTAAAATTGCAGCTGTTCCCTTTCATCAATGGACTCCTGATGTATATGAAGGTTCACCCACACCTGTAGTAGCTTTTTTATCTGTTGGTTCAAAAACAGCGGGCTTTGCATTTGCAATAAGAATATTAAGTACAACTTTCTCTTCTTTTGACGAAGAATGGAAACTTTTATTTACCATTTTGGCCATATTGAGCATGGCTCTAGGAAATGTAGTAGCTCTAGCTCAAACCTCAATGAAAAGGATGCTAGCTTACAGTTCTATTGGACAGGCGGGATTTGTAATGATTGGAATAGTATCTGGAACACAAGATGGTTTATCAGCTGCTGTTTTATATTTGGCTGCATATTTGTTTATGAATTTGGGTGCATTTTCTTGTGTAATACTTTTCTCACTAAGAACTGGTTCTGACAGGATTCTTGATTACTCAGGACTTTACCAAAAAGATCCTCTCATTACATTAGGATTAAGCCTTTGTCTCCTCTCTCTTGGAGGTTTACCTCCAATGTTAGGATTTTTTGGAAAGATATACTTGTTCTTTGCAGGTTGGGCAAATCATCAATATCTATTAGTAATAGTTGGATTAGTAACTTCAGTTATATCTATTTATTACTACATTTCAGTCATAAA
The DNA here is from genome assembly GCA_003278545.1 of Prochlorococcus sp. AG-355-N16. Lineage (GTDB taxonomy): Bacteria > Cyanobacteriota > Cyanobacteriia > PCC-6307 > Cyanobiaceae > Prochlorococcus_A. The sequence continues at coordinate 55,419 of QCEF01000007.1, read as the reverse complement.
AATGATGGTAGTTAAAGAACCACAGGAAGCTTCTGAAATAGTGAAATCATATCCTGAAATTAACTGGGGAATTGTAGGATTACCTCCCTTGAGAATTGCACTTTATACTTGCGTGGCGGTAACTGCTCTTGGAGGAATCCTATCTAATCCTCTTTTTAAATTAGCCAATACAGCAGTTTCAGAAACTCCTTTCTTACAAGATATTATTGCTACAGCAAACAATATTTCCTAGAAGAATTCTTCAATAAATGTCAAAGAAAGTCGCGAGTTTAGAAAATATATCTAAAACATATGGGAAAGAAGATCTAACTGTCAAAGCTTTAGACAGCATAAACTTAGAAATTTATAAAGGTGATTATTTAGCTGTAATGGGAGCAAGTGGCTCAGGCAAAAGTACAGCTATGAATATTATTGGATGTCTAGATAGACCATCTGAAGGTATTTATAAATTAAATGGTATTCCTGTTGAGAATTTATCTGATGATGAGCTCGCAGAAATACGTAACCAAAAATTAGGCTTCGTTTTTCAACAATTTCATCTTCTTTCAGACGCAACTGCACTTGAAAACGTAACTTTACCAATGATTTATGCTGGTATTGAGCCTGAGCAAAGATTAGAGAGAGGTAAGAATGCCTTAAAAAAAGTTGGCCTTTCAGAAAGAATGAATAATCGTCCAAACCAATTATCAGGAGGTCAACAACAACGAGTTGCAATAGCGAGGGCTATTATCAATAACCCTGCAATTTTGTTAGCAGATGAACCTACCGGAGCACTAGATTCAAAAACCACTGAAGATGTACTAGATCTTTTTGACAAACTGCATGAATCTGGAATAACTATAGTTTTAGTTACGCACGAAGATGAAGTTGCAAATCGGGCAAAAAAAATAGCCAAATTTAAGGATGGAAGAATAGTTGAATTAAAAGTTAATTAAATTCAAAACCTTCTAATTACCTTAAGTTGAGTTTCATTCTCAATTCTTAAATGCCCATTCGAATCAATATCTTTAATTTTCCATTTATGAGGACAATAACCACTAGGTAAAAATCTTTTAGTTAGAAACTCATTTGCAGATTTAATGACATATTCTTTTTTGTTATTACATTCAACTGAATCATGAAAAGCTTTAAGAACTTTAGCTGTCCAATAATGTTGATTAATATTCTTAGTTTGAAGTACTTTTGATAATGAAATACCTTCTGATGGGGTGTAATTTAAAAAATTCATGCCAAGTCCTATTCTTACATAGATAATTTCCTTACCTCTTGTTATCACTCTTGGTAAAAACCCAATCAACTTTTTTGAACCAAAAAAAATATCATTTGGCCATTTCAAACAAACATTTATATTCTCTTGTCTAAGCATTTCACATATCTTAATCCCTAATGACAAATTAAATATTTGACTTGCAAATTCTTTTGAAAATATTGGGTAAGCTGCACTTAACCAAATCCCTCCTTTTGGAGAAACCCAAGTTTTTGAGTTTTGGCCAACCCCAGAGAACTGTTCTCTTGCGATTATTGCCACTGGCTTGTTTTTCTTTATTTCAGAATATCCAAGTAAGTTAGTTAGTTCATTTTCGGTACTTTTACATTTTATTTTGTAAAGAAGTCTCCAAGTTGGATATTGACCCTGAATCTTTTTTAAATAAAAAACTGTCTTAGCTGCAGATCCAATAACTGTCACAAATTCTTTATTAAAACAACAAGCATCTTCTTGAAGATTAGACTAACTTTAGTCTTAATAAGTTAATTTTACAAATTGGACAAAAAGTATTTGCCAATAGTGAATAGAAGGTATCCAGATCCATTAAAAAATTGTCTTGATAATTTCAAAAAATCATGGGGTGACTTAGATAAACTTTCTAAAATCAACGAAAACTGGAAGAACTTAATCGGTTTGGAACTTTTTCAAGAATGCAAACCATTAAATATTGAAAAAAAAATACTTACTATTGCAGTAAATCATCCACAGTGGCGCCAAGCCTTAATCTACAACAAGCATAAATTAAAAGAGAGAATCGAGAAAATTGGGATAACTTTGAATGAAATAAAAATAATACAAAATTATGAAATTAAAAATAAAAATATTAAAGCTACTAATGCAAAGATAGTTTGGTCAAAGCATCCAAGCAGAATCCATCAAAATAATATGTGCATTTGTACTCTCTGTAATGCCCCAACTCCTGAAGGCGAAATCAAAAGATGGGGAAAGTGTTCTTTTTGTTGGAGAAAAATAAATAACTAAATGCTCTATTTGGCTAAAATTAGTATTCCCATTTGCCCCCCCAAAATAGTTCTATATTCAGCTTTTTTAAATCCAACTTTCATAGCAATTCTTATAAGTTCATTTTTCTTTGGAAAATTTCTAATGCTTTTTTCAATATATTCGTACTCTGGACTTAAATTAAAAAGGCGCGAAATTGTTACTACAATGAATTTCAAATATAATTTCTGAAAAACATTAGATAAAGAATTTTTTGTTGAGTGATTAAAATCCAGAAATCCTGCCCTTCCTTTATCATTCAAAAGATAAAAAACTTTTTTTATTCCTTCTTCAACATTATTCAAGTTTCTTAGTCCATATGACATGCAAATCCCATCATAATTTTTTGAATAATCATTAATTTCTAAAACATCTTTAATTTCCCACTTTATAAATTTATTTTTTTTTATCTCTGATTTTTTCTTTGCAATATTTAAAATATCCTTTGCACTGTCAATCCCAGTAATTGAACCACTTGGACTAACTCTCTTAGAAATTAAGAATGCTAAATCTCCAGTTCCACAGCATAAATCTGCCCAATCTTCACCATTTACAGGTTTTAATAAATTAACTAATTTCCTTTTCCATATTCTGTGCAGTCCAAAACTTAATAGATTATTTAAGAAGTCATATTTATGGGAAATCTTATTAAATATATTTTTGACTTCGATTGTTTTTGAGAATTTCATTTTTAAATTTTTAAATTATTTCTTAATTGGTATTAAATTGAATTTTTTATTCCTATGGTCTAATTGGAAGTTTTTTTTCGAGGAGGAAAGCCTTTATTTCTCTTAAAGAAAGTTTCTTATCATGCAGTAATGATGCTAGAAGTGCGGCAGATGCCCTGCCTTCATTGAAAACATCATAGATATCTTCTAAACAACCTGCTCCTCCAGAAGCAATCACTGGAATATTAACAATATTGGCAACAGATTCAGTCAGATGTAAATCATATCCATTCTGCGTGCCATCACCATCCATTGAAGTAAGCAAAATTTCCCCTGCGCCTAACTCCTCAACTTTCTTTGCCCAACTTAATACATCTATTCCAGTATTTTCTCTCCCTCCTTTTACATATACCTCCCATTCATCAGTCTTATTAACTTTTCTTTTAGCATCAATTGCTATCACGATACATTGATTTCCAAATTCTCTAGAACTTTTAGAAATTAAATCTGGATTTCTAACTGCAGAAGAATTCAAACTTACTTTATCCGCTCCAGCTCTTAAAAGATCATTAATTGAAGAAACAGAATCTATTCCACCACCTACTGTAAATGGGATTTTTACTGATTTTGCGGTCCTAGAGACAAGATCAACTAATGTATTTCTATTTTCTACGCTAGCTCTAATATCTAAGAATACTAATTCATCTGCGCCCTCATCAGAATACCTACAAGCTAATTCAACAGGATCGCCTGAGTCTCTCAAGTTAACAAAATTTACACCTTTAACCACTCTGCCATTGGCGACATCTAAACAAGGAATTAAACGAAGAGCTACCATTTTAGTAAAAATTGTCCAAATACTGTTAATCTTGCATAATAGCTTCCATTTTACCTCTTATGGCTGAAACAAAATTATTACCCAAAATCGGTAGTAAAATCAAAATTAACATTAACAAAGTAAAAGATAGACTACCAGCTAAATTAATCGATCAAATATCCTCAAGTCCTAAAGCCGTAATAACAGGCTATAAAATGACAGACGGGAGAAGTATTGGAATCACCGCAAAATTTCAGAATGGTGAGCAAAATTGGTTTTTCCCAGAAGAAATTGAGAAAGGTTAAAGAATAAAGTGAATGATCCAAAACAACTATTAGGAATTAAAGGTGCCTCTGAAACATCAAGTATATGGAAACTCCGTGTACAGTTAATGAAACCTATAACGTGGATCCCTTTGATATGGGGAGTTATTTGTGGAGCAGCTGCAAGTGGGAATTTTGAATGGACATTTAGTAATGTTCTAGCTTCATTAGCATGTATGTTGATGAGTGGACCGCTTCTGGCTGGTTATACCCAAACCATAAATGATTTTTTTGATAAAGAAATTGATGCAATTAATGAACCAAATAGACCAATTCCTTCTGGGAAAATTTCAATTAAAGATGTAAAAATACAAATATGGGTATTACTTATAGCGGGTTTGATAGTTGCTTTTCTATTAGATTTATATGCTAAGCACAGCTTCCCATCCGTCTTACTTTTGGCATTAGGAGGTTCCTTTGTTAGTTATATATATTCTGCTCCACCACTCAAATTAAAACAGAATGGTTGGCTTGGAAATTATGCATTAGGAGCATCTTATATAGCTTTACCTTGGTGGGCAGGACAAGCCTTGTTTGGGAAATTAACAATCGTGACGGCATTACTAACACTTGCTTATAGCCTCTCAGGACTTGGAATTGCTGTTATTAATGATTTCAAAAGTGTTGAAGGAGACTCAAAGCTAGGCTTGAATTCTCTACCAGTAGTATTTGGAATTAAAAATGCAAGTAGAATAAGTGCAGGACTGATTGATATTTTTCAATTAGCAATGGTTTTAGTATTAGTCATTATTGGTCAACATTTAGCCTCTGTAATTTTGGTTTTATTGGTAATTCCACAAATTACATTTCAAGATATGTGGTTACTAAGAGATCCTTTAAAGTTTGATGTCAAATATCAAGCCAGCGCCCAACCGTTCCTTATAACTGGAATGTTAGTTACAGCTTTAGCAATAGGACATAGTTTTTTAGTTGCTTAAGGTGCAAAAGATTAAATTCAAATCTTTTGTTTTTATAATTCCAATATTAATTTTTTCTGGAATATCTTTTTATTTTTTTAGTCTAATATTTAGTACCTTAAAATTTGACGTTTCTAAAAATAAAAAGTCTCGGGAAACCAAATATTCTTACGTAATATCATCTTCTGATAATAAGATACTAAGCAAATTAAGCAGCAAATTTGAAATAGATAATAGTTACCATAAAATTCCATTTTTTCTTAAACATTCTTTTATATCTTCTGAGGATAAAAGATTTTATAAACATAATGGAATAGATTTAAAAAGTATTTCACGTGCCCTTATTCAAAATATTAGAAGTGGTTATGTTAAAGAGGGAGGAAGTACGATTACACAACAAGTTGCTAGATTACTTTTTCTAAATAATGATTTAAGTTTTCAAAGAAAAATCAAAGAAATATTTATATCACTCATACTTGAATTTAGATATAACAAAAATCAAATTTTAAAATTATATTTAAATAATATTTATCTAGGATCAGGCGCATACGGGGTAGACGAGGCTGCCCAAGTTTATTTTGGAAAATTCATAGAAGAATTGACATTATCAGAGATCGCATTAATTGCAGGATTAGCTCCAGCTCCATCAATTTATTCACCTTATCAAAATTTAGAACTAGCTATTAAAAATAGGAATAAAGTTCTTGAATCAATGTATGTTGATGGATATATTTCTCTTGCAAATAAGAATAAGGCTATACAAGAAAAAATTAAGTTAAATTATCAAACAGCTGATAATTTTTTAGATGATAAATTACTAATAAACTTCATTCTTCAGGAAACAGATAAAAAAATTGGAAGTAAAAATGATTTTAAGTTTTTAAGAATTAAATCTTCTATCAACAAAGATTGGCAAGAAAAAGGTCAAAAAATATCAAGATATGCAGGGCCTAAAGAACTTGAATTTGGTCTTTTATCTATCGAATCAAACACAGGACTAATCAGGACAATGATAACTAGCAAAAATCCATCAATTAATGAATACAATAGAGTGATTTCATCTGTAAGACCTTTAGGTTCTACTTTTAAAATAATCCCTTATGCTGCTGCATTAATAGAAGGAATAAAATTAAGCGATAAATTTGAAGACTTACCAATATGCTGGGAAAGTTATTGCCCAAAAAATTTTTCAGAAGACTATAGAGGTTCAATATCTTTGATTGAATCATTTAAAAGTTCATCAAATATCGTTCCAATATCAATAACAAAAAAAATCGGCTTAAAAAATATTATTAATTTAGCGAATTCATTTGGACTAGGTTACGAGCAAGAGTTTGACGAATTCCCATCATTAGCTATTGGCGCCTACGGAGATAATCTTTTAAACATCACAAATGCATATTCTGCAATAAACAATAATGGAAAGATTCAAAGCCCTCAAATCATAGAAAAAATAGAATCATTTAAAAAACAACCTATTTGGGAAAACAAATCTATTTCCAAGAAAATATTAGATATAAAAATAAACAAGAAACTAAATAAACTTCTTGAAAAATCAGTAAAAGAAGGTACTGGTAAAGCAGCCTCTATAAAAGGAAAGAAAATTTATGGGAAAACAGGAACATCTGATGGAAATAAAGATCTTTGGTTTATTGGTTCCATTGATAACCTTACAACAGGGATCTGGATAGGTTACGACGATAACAAGGAATCTGAATTATCTAGTGGGAATGCAGCTTATTTATGGAAGAAGTTCATATCTGAAATTTATAAAATTCCAATTAAAAAATAAATTATATTTTTAAGATTTATAAGAAATTATTGCAGAATAAAATCCATCACCAGGATAATCCAAGCTAGGTAAAATTTGCTTTTGGCTAACCAATTTTAAAGTTTTGTTTTTTTCAATAAATCGTTCAATTAATAGATTATTTTCATCGGGACAAATAGTACAAGTTGAATAAACTAAAGTTCCCTCTTTTTTCAAAAGAGGAAAAATACTCTCCAAAAGTTTTTCCTGTAATAAAGTTAAAGATTTTATTTTTTCTTTACTTAAAGACCATCTAGAATCTGGATTCCTTGAAAGAGTTCCAATGCCTGAGCATGGAGCATCTAATAAAATCTTATCAAAATAAGATATAAACTTAGGATTTAATTCAATCAAACTCGTAGCATCAGCCTTAAGGGTATTAACAGATTTCAAATCTAACCTTTCTAAATTTGATTGCAGTATTTTCAATCTTTTTGCTGATCTATCTACGGCAATGATCTCAGCACTATCATTTGTTAATTCTGCTAAGTGGGTAGACTTACTTCCTGGCGCTGCACAAGCATCTAAAATCTTTTCACCTTCTTTTGGATTTAAGAGAGGTGCTATCCACTGAGAAGATCTATCTTGAATTGTCCAAAGTCCATCACTATATCCTGGTAAATTTTTTATAGATCTTGGATTAGATTTTAAAGAAATTCCATTATGTAAATCTTTAATAATTTCAGCATCAATTTTATTATCATGAAGTACTTTCAAAAAGTTATCTAAATTAGTTTTTAATTGGTTAATTCTCAAATCAATTGATGGTTTTTTATTAAATGCCTTAATGATATTTTCACCCTCGCTATTGCCGACCCATTCATAAAGATCCTTCACAAGCCATAATGGAAATGATTCAAGATATGAAATTCTTTCTTTTCTATCAGAAGATAATTCCGGAAAAATTTTTTGTTCTAATTTTCTTGATGCATTTCTCAATATCGCATTTACAGTTCCCGCCAAACCATTTAAATCTGTTTTTTTAGCAACTTCTACAGTGGTAGAAATAGCAGCAGGAAATGGAATTTTATCCATTTTCAATAGTTGATATAAACCTATATGTAGAAGCCATCTTAACTTTGGAGGCTGCTTTTTATGAGTAATTTTTGATGTATGATCCGTCCAAAGATCAAGAAATTTTCTATACCTTATGCATCCAAAAGATAATTCCGTAATAAAAGCTATATCAAGAGGATTAAATTGATAATTTTTTAAAACCTTTTCAAGAGCATGATCAGAAAAATCACCATAACTAACTTTTAATAAAATTTCCCAAGCTGCCTTTCTTTGTAAATATCCTATGCTCAAAATATAATTTATTTTTAAAGATAACTTTAATATACAAAAAATTCAAAAATTTAAACTACTTTTTCAATTGCAGTATTAAACCAAATAAAACCTAAGATAGAAATAAGTGAAAGATTAAATCCTAAAAAAATAAAGATATTTAAAGAATGAATTCTTTCCCGAAAAAATATTTTTTTTTCTTCTTGATACTTCATTAGTAAAATAAAAACTTAATCAGGATTTCAAACGGCAACCAATATTGACTGTTCCTGCATCAAGCATTCTTCCTAACTTAATGGCTATAGATTCCTCTAACCTTGAGAAATTAGATTGATGGGTAGTTATCCAATCTAATTCAGAAAAAGTGATAATTCCCGTCGAATTACTTTTTAAAAAAAGTGTTCCAATTTCCATTAGATAAATCTAATTTTCCTAAATTAACATCCGTACATAATATTTCGTCATAACATAATATTCTTTTAATTTTTCAAAGAAAAGTTTAGGTTATTACTATTAATTTATTGAATATCTCTTAAAAATTTATCGGCCGTTTTTAAGTGATTATTTAATTTTTCCTCTGACATTTTATCGAGATTTCTCGTTAACATTGCCAGACGATATTGTTTTCTAAAAAAGCTTTCATTATCTTTAATAAATTTCCAAAATAAGCCATCCCATATTCCACACCATGGCCCACTTTTAAAATTAGACATTTTTTTTACATAATTAGAGCTTGATATATATGGCTTTGTTGAAAAGATACCTCCATCACTAAACTGACTCATTCCGTAAACATTTGGGACCATAACCCAATCATAGGAATCAATAAACATTTCCATAAACCATTTATAAACTTGGTTGGGATGAATTCTACATAGAAGCATAAAGTTGCCAATAATCATTAGCCGCTCAATATGATGACAATAACCAAATTTAATAATATTTTTTATAACAACGTCTACTGGTTCAATTCCTGTATTTCCTTGATAAAAAGATTTTGGAATTGGCTTATCTTCAAAATTCCAAAAATTACTATTTCGCATCTTTGTTCCGTACTTTTTATAGACGAGGCAAATAAATTCTCTCCATCCGATAATTTGACGAATAAAACCCTCTAAAGAGTTAATAGGAACATTATTATTTTTTGCAAAAAGTAATGCTTTATTTACTACTACATCTGGGGTTAATAAGCCGCTATTTAAAAGAGGAGAAAGTAAACTGTGCCATAAAAAAGAATTTTCTTTAGAAATAGCATCCTCATAATCTCCAAATAAGAAAAATCTATGTTTAAAAAATTCATTTAACCATTCATCTGCCTCTTCAAAATTAGTTGGATATAAAAAGTTATTACTTTCTCCAATAAACTTAATATCAAAATTGGCTAATGACCTTTCTGCATTAACTACAAATTTATTTTTTTGTAATTTAGGTGTATAGGGTATATTTATTTTTTTTGGTAATTTTTTTCTGTTCATTTCATCGAAACTCCATTTACCGCCTTCAGGTGTATCATCAGGATTAACTAATATCTTTTGGCTCTTTCTTTGATTCTCATAAAATCTCCCCATAAGAGGTTTTTTTGGATTTGATGCAAATAAATCTTTTAAATCTTCACTGCTCATAAACATAGGAGAAGGTAAAATATTTAAAGCTAAATTATTACTTTTAACAAAATTATTAATCCTCTTCATTATTAAAAAATCATGCGGGTCAATGAGATTTATTTTCTGATATTTATTTTTAATAAATTCCGATAAGTAATCAACTGTAGAAACATTATTCTTGTTTTCGATATATAAAACTTTAAAGCCAGATATTTCTAAATAATTTTTATAAGCGAGCATAGATGCTCTATGAAAAACTAACTTATTTTTATGGTTAATTAATTTATGAAATTTATCATTTCCAAAAAATAATGAGTCTTCCAAAATCAAAACTTCACAATTTATTTTTAAGATTGGGCTTTCTCTAAAAAGTTGATTCGGGAAAATAATTGATACTTGTTTCATCTTTGCGACTTTCTGTTACTGCATCTTTTTGAACAGTAGATAACATCATCCCAACAGTTTTTCCATTTTTTACGCCACTCAAACGGCCTATTGCAAACAGGACAAGTTTTAGTAGAAAGATTTTTCAAAATTTATAATTTTCTTTTATGAGTAGATTTAAATCTAGTAGAATCTTTAAGGGCCATATGTTTTGTATTTCTTCCCGAAACTCTCTTTCTCCAGACTTTGAAAGATTTGGGTTTAAGATTTTGACGCATAATTTTTATCGCATCTTCCTCTTTTAAACCAAATTGATACTCGATAGCTTCAAAGGGTGTTCTATCTTCCCAACACATTTCTATTATTCTGTCTATATCGATAATTTCCATATTCATTGTTCACATTGTGAGGTACAAAGTTTTTCAATATCGGATCTACCTGTAATTTGAAGTCTATATTTTGCCCAATATCTGTAAACCAATCTCAATAATGGAGATAAGAGCTTAATCTTCAAGGGATAATAAACCCAACCTAATCCAACTAATTCATAAGAATATGCAAGTACATCTAGTCCCCTAATAATTTCACCATTTTCAATAATCCCATGGAGGTTTGACATAGCTTCCGAATATGAGATGTCATTAAAAAGACTTCGATCATAATCCTTACTATTAATATCTATAAATGCAATTTGATTTAAGGTATCTCTTTTTTTTAGAAAATTTGTTTCTCTCAAACAAAGTGGACAACCACCATCGAATAAAAAAGTTAATTTATTTTTCATATTTTTATACAAATATAGAAATTAAATAACTTTTTTGTGGAATAAAAATTTTTTTTTTGAGTACAAGCTTTATAAAGCCTTAATAATTGCCTGTTCTAATTTAGTGAAATTATATTATCTTATTAATTAATAAGCCATTGATTAAGGGATACATCAATGGTTTAAAACTTTTTATTATCAGTCATCAAGAAGATGAACTCCTTCTCCTACGTCAGGAGTAAATTTACAATATTTTTCGAAAATAAGTCCAACACCTCTCATTTTTTCTCCTAATTCATCGTTAAATTTATTCCATTCTTCCGATTCACGATCAGGTAAATCCCACCCTTGTTTTTCTACCATACTTGTTATTACTGTATAGTCCCATTCTATGTATGCCATTGAGTTAATTTAAACTACCAAAATATTATAAACCAAGAGATTTAATAGGTAATCAATATTTTTTGAATATAATTTAAAAGTGTGAAAAAATTATAAATGTCAATTTTGCCAAGAAGATTTGAACGAATCAAAAGTGTTTTAGATTGCAGAATGAAAAACTTAACTGTTTTAGTTGAGGATGTAAATAAACCACATAATTTATCTGCGATATTAAGGACATGTGATGCAGCAGGAGTTTTCGAAGCAAATTTTATTAGCAAAACGAATGCCGTTAAGACTTTTAATAGTACTGCTCAAGGAAGTCAAAAATGGGTAAAGCTGAATAATCATGAAAACACCATCACGGCAATATCTGATTTAAAAAATAAGGGTTTTAAATTATATGGAACGACTCTTAATAGTGAATCAGTAGATTATAGAATTTTTGATTATTCTCAAAATACATGTTTTGTTTTAGGAGCAGAAAAATGGGGACTAAGTAATGAACTTATATCAATGGTTGATCAATCAATTTTTATACCTATGAGAGGTATGGTTCAATCTCTGAATGTTTCAGTTGCTGCTTCTATATTATTATTTGAAGCTGTTCGCCAAAGAAAAAATAAAGGTATATTGCCCGATAATGGAGAAGGGTTAAATATCGATGAATATCAAAAAACACTTTTTGAATGGTGTTACCCAGAATTAGCTGCGGTGTATAAAAAATCAGCTAAAGAATATCCAAAGTTGAATGATCAAGGAGAACTTGATCCTATTACAGATAACTAAATTTATTCAGAATTTTGACTATCAAAAATTTCTTCAAGATCCTCTCCTATAAAAGAAAGACCTAAAACTAAAAAAAACATTGCCAAACCTGGGAACAAAGCCGTCCACCAGATACCTGTCGGTAAAGCGGCAAGAGCCAGATTTAAATCACTTCCCCACTCTGGGACATCTGCAGGAACGCCAAGGCCTAAAAATCCTAAACTTCCTAATACCAAAACAGCATCTGCAGCATTTAGGGTAAGCAGAATAGGCAATGGTGTTATTACATTTGGGAGGATATATTTAAAAATAATTTTTTTAACATCAGCTCCTGCAACTTGAGCTGCCTCCACATAAGTTTCGGATTTAACCAATATTGTCTGATTTCTTATTAATCTAAAATATTGAGGAGAGTAAACAATACACAATGCCAAAGCCGCGTTAAGGATACCCTTACCCAATACAAAAGCCACAACAACTGAAAGCAAAATTACAGGTATTGAAAAAATAGTATCCATTATTAGTGATAAGCATTTATCAAAAAAACCACCAAAATACCCACTTAATAATCCCAATGGCAAACCCAAACTTAATGAAAAAAGAATAGCTAAGAATACAACTTCTATAGCTAATGATGATCCTTGCAAAGTTCTTAAGCAAACATCTCTTCCTAATCTATCTGTGCCACAAAAATGATTAAGAGAAGGAGGGGCAAAGATATCATTGCTTAACATTGAAAATGAATAGCCAAAAAAATTATTGGCCTCTAAAAATTTCATTATTAAAACAACAAGAAGATAAAAAAGTACAATTAAAAATCCAGCTTTTCTGATATTTGCGCTGACACGATTAAATGAGTTAATATCCAAAATCTTTTTTAAAGATATAAATGAAATATACCCAATTCTTTTAAAAATAAATAGCTCTAAATTTTAAATTAAAAGAAATTACTGGTTTAATTTCAAGACTGCCATAAAAGCTTCTTGAGGGACTTCAACTTTACCCATTGCCTTCATCCTTTTTTTACCTTTGGCTTGTTTCTTTAAAAGTTTCTTTTTCCTAGAAATATCCCCTCCATAACATTTAGATAAAACATCTTTTCGCAAAGCACTTATGCTTTCACTTGCAATAATCCTGCTACCGATTGATGCTTGAATAGGTATTTTAAATTGTTGTTTTGGAATAAGTTCTTTTAATTTCTCAACTAAACTTCTGCCAATTCCATAAGCCTTATCTTTATGAACAATAGAAGTTAATGGATCTGCTCTTTCTGAATTTATTAGAACATCTAATCTAACAAGGTCATTTTTTCTATAGCCAATCAAATGATATTCCATTGATGCATAACCTTGGGTTCTACTTTTCATTTGATCAAAGAAATCTGTAACAACTTCTGCTAATGGAATTTCATAAATCAAGGTAACTCGATCTGTTGTTATGTATTTCATATCTATAAATACTCCCCTTCTTTCCTGACATAAACCCATTAATGTTCCATTAAATTCATTGGGAGCATAAATTTCCATTTTCACATAAGGCTCTTCTATTGATTCTCTAAGTTGTGGATCAGGAATTGTAGAAGGATTATCAATAAAGATACGTTCTTGCTGATTTAAATTAACTTTATAAATAACTGATGGTGCCGTTACGATTAGATCCAAGTCATATTCTCTTTCTAATCTTTCTTGAACAATCTCCATATGAAGAAGTCCTAGGAATCCGCACCTAAATCCGAAGCCCATTGCGCTACTAGTTTCGGGCTCATATTTTAAAGCTGCATCAGATAATTGTAATTTTTCTAGTGATACTCTTAAATCTGGGAATTGATCAGCATCAGTAGGGAATAAGCCACAAAAAACCATAGGATTTGCTGTCTTATATCCAGGCAAAGGATCATTGGCAGGTGAATTTAAAAGAGTAATCGTATCTCCCACTCTCGCATCAGCAACTGATTTTATAGAAGCAGCTAAATAACCAACTTCTCCTGCATGTAATTCATCAACTTGCTGCTGATCAGGCGCCATTATTCCTATCTCATCTAGTTCATAATTTTTCTTACTTGCCATTAATAATATTTTTTCTCTCTTACTTAGAGACCCAGATATCACCCTGAAATAAACAATAACTCCCCTGTACGGATCATAATAAGAATCAAAAATCAGTGCCTTTGTAGGTAGTTTAATTTCATCTTGAGGAGGAGGTACTCTTCTTACAATTGCTTCCAAAATATCTTTAATACCAACCCCAGTTTTTGCTGAACAATTTATTGCATTAGATGTATCAAGTCCAATAATTTCCTCTATTTCTTGCTTTATTTTTTCAGCATCAGCCCCTGGTAAATCAACTTTATTTAAAACAGGAATTATTTCAAGATTATTTTCTAAGGCAAGATAAACATTAGCTAAGGTTTGAGCTTCTACTCCTTGACTTGCATCAACAACGAGTAAAGCGCCTTCACAAGCTTGAAGAGATCTACTAACCTCATAAGAGAAATCAACATGCCCTGGAGTATCTATTAAGTTCAGAACATATTCTTGGGAATCGTCAGCTTTATATTTCATCCTAGCGGCTTGTAACTTGATAGTAATTCCTCTCTCTCTTTCAAGATCCATACTGTCCAAAAATTGTTCTTGCATATCCCTTTGCTGCACAGTACCAGTATCTTGAAGCAACCTATCTGCAAGGGTAGATTTACCATGGTCAATATGAGCGATTATGCAGAAATTTCTAATTTTTGAAACCGATATATCAGTCATATAGAAAGAAAAATTCTCCTCTTATTACATCTTGATCAATATTAGCTAATTAGAATTATGGATGGAAACCAAAAATGGAATTATTTCTTTTTTTAATTTCTTTTATGAAGATACTGTAATTTTCAGAGACTGATAGTTCTGGATAAATTAAGTCATCTATTTTTTTCTTAAGATTATGCTTATTGTTTAAAAATAAAACAGATTTTTCTAGAACCTCAACCATAATTGAAACCGCAGTACTTGCTCCCGGAGAGGCTCCTAACAAAGCAGACAATGATCCATCAGATGAATTTACGATCTCAGTTCCAAATTTCAAAGAACCACCACTTTCAGTTTTTTTAATTATTTGGACTCTTTGACCAGCATTCTTTAAATACCAATCAGAAGGATTAGCTGATGGCATCATATTCTTTAAATTCTCAACTCTTGAGTTATGGTTCTTTAATGATTGTGATATTAGGTAATTAATTAAATCGTTGTTCTTGAAACCAACGTCTAACATAGAAAAAATATTATTCTTTTTAATAGAACTAAATAAGTCAAAGTATGAACTTTGTTTTAGAAATTTCGTTGTAAATCCAGCAAAAGGTCCATATAAAAGAAGTTTTTTATTATCAATCCATCTGGTGTCTAAATGAGGCACAGACATTGGCGGCGATCCAATATCAGCTTTACCATAAACTTTTGAGTTATGTTTTTCTGTTAGATCTTTTTTCTCGCAAATAAGCCATTTACCATTAACAGGAAATCCACCATAACTTTTTGCTTCTGGAATTTTTGATTTTTGTAAATAATTAATTGTTTTTCCACCAGCACCAAGAAAAACGTAGTCAGTTCTAATTGAAGTTTTTCTACCTTCAGAACTGATTTCTAGTTCCCATTGTTTTTTATCAATTTTTTTTAAATCTACTAATTCTGTTTTGTATCTTATTTCAACATTTTTGTTTAAAGAAACTAATGACAAATACTCTTTAGTTAAAGCCTCAAAATTAATATCAGTTCCTCTACCTATTCTGGTAGCAGCAATTTGAGTAGATGGATTTCTATCTTTTGTTATTAGAGGAGCCCATGATGAAATTTCATCAAAAGATGTAGAAAATTCCATATCGCAAAATTCAGGATTTTCGGTCATTTTCTTAAATCTTTTTTTTAAAAAAGAAATATTATCCTGACCAGACACAAAGCTAATATGAGGAATAAATTTTAGAAACTTTTTAATATCAATTTTCCCTGCTTCATACAATGAGGCCCATAAAGACATGGATGTTTCAAAAGAACGATTTATTGAGAGCGCTTTTTCTATTTTTAGTTTTCCTTTTTCATCTAAAGGGGTATAGTTTAATTCGCAATTAGCCGCATGACCTGTACCTGCATTATTAAAAGCGCCAGTACTTTCACTTCCCGGAGCATTTAATTTTTCTATAATAAGAAATCTTATATCTGGTAAAACTTCTGAAATTAGGAGGGCTAAAGTACTACTCATTATCCCTGCTCCTACCAAGACTGCATCAAAGTAGCTATTGTCATTAGTGGGATTTTTAGATGGAGTCACAACAGAAAATTATCTTTTTTGCAATTAATCTGATTTCTTTCTAGGCTTATTATAAAGTTAAACCAAAATTATGAGTACTGAAACACTCTCGCTGACAAACGAAAATGTAGAAAAAGTCCTTGACGAGCTAAGACCTTTTTTAATTTCTGATGGAGGTAATGTAGAGATTGCAGAAATAGATGGTCCAATTGTCAAAGTCAGACTTCAAGGAGCATGTGGTAGTTGCCCAAGTAGCACTATGACTCTCAAAATGGGTATTGAAAGAAAGTTAAAAGAAATGATTCCTGAAATAAGCGAAGTTGTCCAAGTTTTATAAAAATTTTTAACTGAACTATATTATTTAGTTTTTAATTCCTTCAACAAAGATGATTCCATATCAAGGCAATCAATTGGAAGTCCTTGACCAATAGCGATTAAAAGGGGTGCAAGAATTCCTAATGTAAAAACTAAATTTGATTGGCTTACATCATATTTACTCAAAGTAAAAGTTATCAAATAAATAATTGAAAAATAAGCATGTAGTGAAAAAAATTCCTTTGGCTTTAACACTGGCCACCTTAAAGTATTTCCCAAGAAATATAAAAAACCTGTCATAAATAAATAGTTACATGAAGATTAAACCAAATATAAACATAAACCTTTTTAGAGACTATTTATAAAAAAATTTACCTAAGATAATAATTAAAAAAACATTAAATCTACGTTTCTATTTGTAAAAGCTAGACATGCGGCTAAAAATACGCTTATAATTATTTGGTAGCAATTGCTACTTTTTCGTTCACCCTCATTTGAGGGCGCAGTTCGAGTCATACCATGGAACGGGGGATGGCCGTGTTGTCACATCGAAACATGACTACTTTAACTTACAGAGGTAAAAACTACGTTCAAAACAAAGAAGCTGCTAAAAAGCAACTTGTTGAACTTACCTACAGAAGAAACGTATACACCAACAGAATGGATGACGCTTCTTCAAGTAAAGAAAAAGCAGAATTAAATTACAGAGGTGTTAATTACACTAAATAATTTAATCAAACAAATAAAAAGCCCCTTTTTCAGGGGCTTTTTTTTTTAGCTATATTTATCAAGAGTCCTTTAAAAAATATGTCTGAAAGTTGCTGTAATACAAACACATCGAATAAAGCGCCTAATCAATTCGATCATAAAGATGCGATTCAAGAAAGATATGGCTCAGCGGCACAAGAAAAAGAAAGTTGTCTTTGTACACCAATTGGGTTTGATCCCGTTTTACTAGAAGCAATTCCTCAAGAGGTTATAGAAAGAGACTATGGGTGTGGTGATCCAACAAAATATGTTCAAAAAAATGATATTGTTTTAGATCTTGGAAGTGGTAGCGGCAAAAACGCTTTCATTTGTGCCCAAATTGTTGGGAAAGAAGGGAAAGTTATTGGAGTTGATCAGAATCCTGACATGCTTTCTTTATCAAGATCAGCATCTAAAGAAGTTACAAAAAATATAGGTTTCAACAATACAGAATTTCTTGAAGGTTCAATTGAAAAACTTGATGAATTAGACAAAGATTTAAATCCATTAATCGCTGATAAATCAGTTGATATTATTTTAAGTAATTGCGTTTTAAACTTGGTAAGTCCAGAATCTAGAAATAACCTTCTAAATAACATAAAAAGAGTTTTAAACGATAATGGAAGAATTGCAATTAGCGATATCGTCTCTAACAAAAAAGTTCCTTTAAGATTGCAAAATGATCATGATTTATGGACAGGATGTATTAGTGGAGCATGGTATGAGCCAGAGTTTATAAGTGATTTTAAAGAACTAGGATTTAAAAATTTAAAATTTGCAGAAAGGAGTGCTGAACCTTGGAAAGTAATTGAGGATATTGAATTTAGAACAGTAACTTTAGTAGGCAATATTTAAAAAAAATTCAAGAGTTGAAAATATAATATAAATTTCCATGAGAAATAATCTAAGAGATCAAATACCCGCATTAAAAAATAAGTATTATTTCAACTATGGCGGTCAAGGACCATTACCAAAATCTTCTCTAGAAGCAATAGTTAAAACTTGGGAAATTATCCAAGATTTAGGACCATTTACCAATGATATGTGGCCTTTTATTTACAAAGAAATATTGACCACAAAAAGAATCATTGCGCAAAAATTAGGTGTCAATTCAAAGAATGTAGCTTTTACCGAAAATATCTCTTCCGGTATGATTTTGCCCTTTTGGGGAATAAAAGTAAAAGAGGGAGAAGAGTTGTTAATAAGTGACTGTGAACATCCTGGAGTAGTGGCTGCAAGTCGAGAATTTTGCAGAAGAAATAAATTAATATTCAAAATTTTGCCAATCCAAAAAATTAAAAATCTAAACGATGAAAATATAATTTTAGAGATTTTGAAAAATCTAAATAGTAAGACTAAGATCCTAATTATTTCGCATATCTTATGGAACTTTGGATATAAAATTCCTTTAAAACAAATTTCTATCGAATTAAAAAATAATCGAGAAAACTCTTATTTACTTGTTGATGGCGCTCAAACCTTTGGGCACATAAATATTGAAAAAGAAGTTTTTTATTCTGATTTATATTCAATAACTTCTCACAAATGGGCATGTGGACCAGAAGGACTTGGAGCCATTTATGTCTCAGATAGATTTATTCGTGAAACAGATCCAACAATTATTGGTTGGAAATCATTAAAAAAAGAACAAGGCATTTATGAGCCTTCAGATAATCTTTTTCATGATGATGCAAGGAAATTTGAAATAGCTACCTCTTGTATTCCTTTACTTGCCGGCCTTCGGAATTCTTTAGATCTTTTGGATAAAGACTGCCATGAAAAAGAAAAAAACAAAAATATCAAAAAATTAAGTGGAAAACTTTGGGATGAATTATATCAATCAAAGGGTGTTGAATTAGTTTTAGAAAAAAAATATTTAAATGGGATTGTTAGTTTTAATATCGAAAATATTAAAGATAAGGATAAATATGTAAAGAAACTTGGAGAAAAAAAAATTTGGATTAGAGTTTTAGAAGATCCAAAATGGTTTAGAGCATGCGTACATCAAATGACTACCGAAGCTGAGATTGATTTACTTGCTAGAGAAATAAAAAAAATATTGACTTAAAGATCTATTGATACAAAAAAAATTTAGTTTACCAAGGTATCTCCGAATTGTCCCATGCAATAAATTTTCCTGTAGATTCTGGTGATTGATTTTTAATAATATTGATCAGGAATTGGGAGGATTTTTCTTTACTAAATAATTTATGTTCTGGAACAAATTTATGAAAAGGTCTAGATAAATCAGTATCTACTGTTCCTGGATGAAGCAATGTGATAGCAGCCTTTGGGAAACGTCTAGCCCATTCAATACTTAAAGATTTAAAAAACTGATTTTGCGCAGATTTTGCAGCTCTGTATGAATACCAACCTCCAGTTTGATTATCTCCAATGCTACCAACTCTTGCACTTATACTTGCAAAATTAAAATCAAAATCTTTTGGTATAAATTCTTCAATCGCTTTAGCTAATAAAATAGGAGAAAAGGCATTTATTGAAAAACTTTCCATCATATTTTTTTTATCAAGATGTTGTAATCTTTTTTCTGGATGAAGAGAATCACTATGAAGTCTACCTGTAGCATTAACAACCAGCCTTAATTTTGAAGGATGATTTGATATTTTATTTTTCAACTGCAAAAGGGATTGAGAATCCTCTATATCTAATTCCCAAAAAGGATTAAATTCACTTTTTCTTCCACACAAAACAACATCTAAATCTTTTTCACTTTCATTCAGATCTTTAGCTACTTGTGTTCCAATTCCACCTGCGCCTACAACTAAGGCTAAGCCTTTCATTTTATTAAAAATAACTCCATTGATTCTAAGAAACTTTTCTTGTGATTTGCGTAAAAATCTTTCTTATTTGATTAGGAAATTTTATTGAGATTTATTTTTTTCTTTTAATAATTTATAAGCTATTTTTCTATCATCAAAATTAATAACTTTATCATTGAGAATTTGGTAGTCTTCATGTCCTTTTCCTGCAATTAAAACAATATCTTTTTTATTGGCAAATTTAATAGATTCATTTATTGCTTTAAATCTATCAATTTCAATTTTTATTTTTTCTCTTTTTTTTATACCCATCAAAATATCATTTACTATCTTTTGGGGTTCTTCTGATCTTGGATTATCTGAAGTTATAAAAAGTTGATCAGACAACTCTTCAGCTATTGATCCCATCAAAGGCCTTTTACTACGATCACGATCTCCGCCACAGCCAAAAACAATTATTAGTTTCCCTTCACAAATTTTTTTAATTGATTGCAAAACTTTTTTTAATCCATCAGGAGTGTGAGCATAATCAACGATTACTGTTGGAAGAGATCTTGAAACGTCATTATCATCAATTTGTATTTTCTCCATTCTCCCAGGAGCACCAGGGAAAGATTGTATTAACTTTGATAAATCTTTTAAAGAAAAATTCAGTTTATACAAAATTGTTATTGCTTGAATCGCATTCATTAAATTAAATTCACCAACAAGTGGAACAAAAAGTTGAATTTTTTCCCTAGGTGTATGAAAAATACAAGTGGAACCACTTTCAGTAAATTTTTTATCTGTTACGAAAAAAAAATCATCATTTCCAAATTCACTTTCAGTAATCTTTGTAGACACTAATGAAGATCTTTTTTCAAGATCAGACGATAATTTTGATATCCAATGGTCATCGTGATTTAATACAGAAATTCCATCCTTTTCTATTAAATAAGGTGGGAAAAACAATTTTCTTTTTGTTTGAAAATAAGATTCCATATCTGAGTGATAATCAAGATGATCTTGAGTTAAATTAGTAAAAATAGCCGCCTCAAATTCGCATCCTGATATCCTCTTTTGAGCAATAGAATGAGAACTTACCTCTAATATCGCGAATTCAGATTCTGCCTCAACAGCAGCATTTAATTTCTTTTGAAGTTTATCGGCGAAATCAGTTGTATGAGAAGCCACTTCTGAGAAGCCAGGCCATCTATTAAACAACGTCCCAAATAATGCAGTCTTTTTCCCTAATTTTTCTAAAAGATATTCCAATAAGAAAGTAATTGTCGTTTTTCCATTAGTACCAGTAACACCAATAAGTTTAAGTTTTCTTGAAGGCCTATTCCAAAACTCAGCGACAATTTGACCAAAAATATAATCTAAATTATCCTCAATAACCAAAATCCTTTCTCGATCAATAGATCCAATTCTCTCTTTTGCAGCAGATCCAATAATGGCAGCCTCCGCGCCATTTTCAATTGCCTCAATACAAAATTTTCCTCCATCAACGTTTAAACCAGGCATTCCTAAAAATAAAGTTCCTTTTTGTACTTCTTTAGAGTTAAAAGAAATATTATTGATTTCATGATCGATTAAATCTAATGAAGGAATAATTCCTACTAAATCTAAAAGTTTATGTAATTTTATAGATCTCATATAAAAAAATTATTTCTCCAGAATGGTACTAATATTTTTTTGAAACCAATTCTTTAATTGATCATCTTTTAATCTTGGAGAAATGCGAGGCAATTCTATGATCTCCTCAGACCTAATTCTTTCAATAGCAATAACAGGTACTTCATAATCATATTTTTTATATTTATCTTTATATAAATCGACCCTATCAATATCAATTTCTTTAAGCTCTTCTAGATTAGGGAATAACTCATTAAGATTTATTTTTGCCAGTTTGTTTTTTAATGAATCACAAAGGCAACATCCCTGCCTAACAAAAATAAATATTTTCATTCATTTAGTCAGGCACAGGGTCACAACCACAGGGAGTTAAAGGATGACATCTGCTTAATCTTTTTAAAGTTAACCACCCTCCCTTCCAAGGACCATGTCTAGTAATTGCCTCATATCCATAAGAGCTGCAACTTGGAATAAATCTGCATCTTGGTCCAAAAAAAGGAGAAAACCACTTTTGATAAAACGAAATCATAAAAAGAAGTATAGAAGTAATTGATTTATTAATAGTTTTGAACACTTTAATGATGTAAAATAATATTCCTAGTAGTAATTAGTTTAATTGAATTTAATCAATTATCCAATTTATTGCAAATTTCTATTTAATTTAAAATTATGTCAAGATACCGCGGCCCCAGATTAAGGGTTACGCGTCGCTTGGGAGAACTACCAGGTCTCACCAGGAAAGCTTCAAAGAAGTCTAATCCTCCAGGTCAGCACGGCCAAGCCCGTCGCAAGCGATCAGAATATGCAATTCGTCTAGAAGAAAAGCAGAAACTTAGGTTTAATTATGGAGTTTCTGAAAAACAACTAGTTCGTTATGTAAAAAAAGCTAGAGCTCAAGAAGGATCTACAGGAACTAACCTACTAAGACTTTTGGAAAACAGACTTGATAATGTTTGTTTTAGATTTGGTTTTGGAGGTACCATTCCAGGCTCAAGACAATTAGTAAATCATGGCCATGTAACCGTTAATGGAAAGGTTCTTGATATTGCTGGTTATCAATGCAAATCAGGCGATGTAATCGGAATTAAAGAAAACAAAGCAAGCAAAAAACTTGTTGAAGGTAATATAGAATTCCCTGGCTTAGCAAATGTTCCACCTCATCTTGATTTAGACAAACCTAAATTAACGGGAAAAATAAATGGAAAATGCGATAGAGAGTGGGTGGCTCTTGAAATAAACGAACTACTTGTTGTTGAATATTATTCAAGAAAAGTTTAATACTACTTTTCTTTGGATTATTAAATCTCTCATTAAAAAAAATGAGAGATTTAATTTAATTCTTATTTTTAAAAATAATGGGAAATAAGGACAATAATATCAAAAAGCCAGGTTTTAAGACCCTATCTATTCACCATGGGGAAACATTTGCAGAAGAAACTGGATGCGTTATGCCTCCTATTTTTTCTACATCCACTTTTAAACATGGAAATAAAGATAATTTCGACTACACCAGATCAGGCAATCCAAACTTTAGAATTCTAGAAAGCGTTCTTAAATCAATAGAAGATTCTAAATACTGTACAGTTTTTGGATCTGGAATTAGCGCGGTAACTGCAATTTCATCAATACTAAAATCAGGTGACAAGATACTATGCGAGTCAAATCTCTATGGTTGTACAGTGAGGATGTTCGAAAAAGTTTTCAAGAAATTTGGGCTAGAAGTTTTATACACAGATTTTACAAACGAAAATAATATCAAAAAGATTTCATACTTCGAGCCAACCTTGATATGGCTAGAAAGTCCAACTAATCCACTTTTGAAGGTACTTGATATTAAGGCGATTTGTGATGAAGCGAATAAACTACAAATCCCAGTAGTAGTAGACAACACCTTTTCAACGGCACTTATTCAAAAACCATTGGACCTCGGTGCAACACTATCACTCGTAAGCACAACAAAATTCATTAATGGACATAGTGATGCACTTGGTGGAGCAGTACTTACAAATAATGAGGTATGGAATAGTAAGATGCTTTTCTCTCAAAAAGCTCTAGGGCTGCAACCATCTCCTTTTGATAGTTGGCTCATTACGAGAGGAGTAAAAACTCTTCCTTTAAGAATCGAACAACAAACGCAAAGTGCAAAATTAATTTCTGAAGAATTAGACAATCATAAAATAATTAGTAAAGTAATTTATCCTTTTAATCAAAAACATCCGCAATTTAATTTAGCAAAATCGCAAATGAGCTCTGGAGGTTCGATGATCACCATAAAATTAAATTTAAATAAAGAGGATACTTTTAAATTTTGCAAATCTCTCAAATATTTCTCGCTAGCAGAAAGCCTTGGAGGAGTTGAAAGTTTAATTTGTCACCCCGCAACAATGACTCATGCTTCTGTTGATGATGAAACAAAAAATCTTTTAGGGATAAATGATGCTCTTGTCAGATTATCGATTGGATGTGAAGAAACAAACGATTTAATCTCAGACATATTATTTGCTTTAAATAAATTCTGAAAATTGAGAGATTTACTTAAAAACCCTATATGGAAAAATTTAGAGTTGGGATATTCTATTCCTGATAGTATTCATGCTGTTTCTGTAGCATTACCAACTTGGAATGATGTAATAAATTACGAGGAAAAAAATCAAGCATGCATGAATTTATTAAAGTCCATTTACCCAAGATTCGGGCTAAACCCCATAGTGAAAAGATTATGTGAAAAAGTAAAAAAGGAAAATTATTACAACAATAAAAGTATCTGGCCATATCCTAATGAAAGCATAGCTTTTAAAGCTAAAAAATACATTGATAGAAATACTTCTGAACAATTCTCATTAATTGAAAAAAGAGATAATCTATCTTTCTTAATAACTGAAAAAGAAGGCAGTATTTATGCAAAATCTTTTTGGCAACATACTGGTCTTGGCATATCTTCAAGGGCTGCTGCTATAGAACTAGGTCTTGAAGATTGCCCTCCAAAATCTTACGTAAATGAATGTTCTCAAAGAATAAAAAATAGAATTTCTAAATCTACAAAAATTAACTCTAATGATATTCACTTAACTTCATCTGGCATGTCTGCATTGCATACATCATTAGAAATCATATATAAATTATTTCCAGCTAAACCAACACTACAAATTGGTTTCCCATATGTAGATGTACTTAAATTACCAATGAATATTTTTTATGGAGCCAAGTTAATTACAGAAGAAAATTGCGAGGATATTGAATTAGAAATCAAAAGCATAAATCCATCAGCATTAATTATTGAACTACCGAGTAATCCAATGCTCAAATGTGTAAACATTAAAAAAATTTCAAAAATAGCAAAAAAGTTAAATATTCCCTTAATTGTTGACGATACAATTGGTTCAAATTTAAATATAAATTCCTTAGAACATGCAGATATAGTTTTTACTTCACTTACAAAAATTTTTTCAGGCAGTGGTGATATTCTTGCGGGATCATTAATACTAAATCCAAAAAGTAAATGGATTGATCAATTAAGAAATGCATTAAACGAAATTAATCTTCCAACACTTTCCGATGGAGATACAGTTTATCTAGAGAAAGTTAGTAGAGATGTAAATCAAAGAGTTTTTAAACAAAATAAAGCATGTTTAGAATTAAAAAAAAGACTAGAGACCCATAGCGAGATTAAAAATATTTTCCATCCTGAAAATTGTCCAAATTTTAATTCTTTACTCACTTCTGATGGAGGATACGGCTGCTTGTTATCGTTTGAATTAAATGGAGGAATGAACAAAGCTAAAAAATTTTATGATTCTCTTCAAGTATCTAAAGGACCTAGTTTAGGTACAAAATTTACTCTAGTTTGTCCTTATGTTTTACTAGCTCATTATGACGAGTTGGATTGGGCTGAAAGTTTTGGTATACCATCGCACCTTATTAGAGTATCAGTTGGATTAGAAGACCAAGATCAATTATGGAAAAGCTTTTCTGAAGCACTAAATAATTTCTAAATTCCTAGTATTTACCGTATAGAAACTTATATACTCTTTTTCTGAATAATAGTTAGTATTAGAATATATTTTCTCAATATATAAATGGCAAAAATTTATGAGGACAACAGTTTTGCTATTGGAAACACTCCATTAGTAAAATTAAAATCAGTTACTAAAAACGCGAAAGCTACAGTACTTGCAAAAATTGAAGGTAGAAACCCCGCTTATAGTGTCAAATGCAGGATTGGCGCGAACATGATCTGGGATGCAGAGAAAAGTGGGAAGCTTACAAAAGACAAAACTATTGTAGAGCCAACTTCTGGAAATACAGGAATTGCTCTAGCTTTTACTGCTTCAGCAAGAGGTTATAAACTCATCCTTACAATGCCAGAATCCATGTCAATTGAAAGAAGAAGGGTTATGGCAGTTTTGGGTGCTGAAATTGTTTTAACAGAGGCATCTAAAGGTATGCCTGGAGCGATAGCTAAGGCTAAAGAAATTGCAGAAAGTAATCCTTCTCAATATTTCATGCCAGGTCAATTTGATAATCCAGCAAACCCTGAAATTCATTTCAAAACTACTGGACCAGAAATCTGGGATGATTGCGATGGTGAAATTGATGTCTTAGTCGCAGGGGTTGGAACTGGCGGCACAATTACAGGAGTTTCAAGATACATTAAGCAAGAAAAGGGTAAAAATATTACTTCTGTAGCTGTAGAACCCTCACATAGTCCTGTTATTACACAAACGATGAATGGAGAAGAGGTTAAATCTGGACCACATAAAATTCAAGGAATTGGAGCAGGATTTATTCCTAAGAACCTTGACTTATCAATTGTCGATAAAGTTGAACAGGTGACAAATGACGAGTCAATCGAGATGGCTCTTAGATTAGCAAAAGAAGAAGGTTTATTAGTTGGAATATCTTGTGGAGCTGCTGCCGCTGCTGCTGTTAGATTAGCTGAACAAGATGAATATGCGGGAAAAACTATTGTAGTTGTTCTACCTGATTTAGCAGAGAGATATTTATCATCAATTATGTTTACTGAAGTTCCAAGCGGAATCATTCAAGAACCAGTCAAAGCCTAAATCTATTTTTTCTCCAGTAATGAATCTGGTGAAATATACATCGCATCGCCATAAGAGAAAAATCTAAATTTTTCTTTTATGGCTTTTTTATACAAATCTAATAATCTTTCTCTACCAATCATTGCACTTACTAAAAGTAATAATGAACTTTTAGGAAGATGAAAATTAGTTAATAATCCATCAACTACCTTAAATTTATAACCTGGCTTAATTACTAAATCCACGTATTTCGCTATGGGAATATAGTCATTAATTTCGTGAGAATAACAACTTTCAAGAGCTCTCACGCTAGTTGTCCCAATAGCAATTATTCTTCTATTGGTTTTCTTTATTTTTTTTATTTCCTCCACTACTTCCTTATTAACACTTACCCATTCTTTATGAAGTTTTAAGTTACTTAAATCTTCTTGATCAATTGGTTTGAATGTTCCATAGCCCACGTGCAAAGTTATTGGCAAAATTATTACTCCTTTTTTTTTAAGATTGAAAATAAGACTTTTGCTTAAGTGTAAACCAGCAGTTGGCGCAGCAACGGCCCCTGGATTAGTTGCATACTCAGTTTGATAACTGTTCTCATGAAAAGATTCTTCTTCGGTATTTTTTATATAAGGCGGGAGAGGGATTTCCCCGTATTTATCAAGAAGGTCATTCATTGAATTGAGATCAATTATATTCTCAGGAAATTTAATAAATCTCCCTCCAGTTTCTTCATCAACCCCATCAACCATCAAATTAATATTTTGTGCAAAAGGAGATTTTAATATTATTTTTCTATTTATTTTTAACTTTTTTGCTGGCTTTGCCAAACATAACCAAACACATTCATGGAATCTTTCTAAGACTAATAATTCGACTAAAGTCCCATTTTCTAATTCAACCTTTAACCTAGCTTTCATTACCTTTGTATTGTTAACAACTACAAGGTCGCCTTCTCTAAATTCATCTAAAAGATTCTTGGTAAATTTATTAGTTAAGCAGTCTTCTTCTAAAGAACAATTTCTAACTATCATCAGTCTTGATTCATGCCTAATTGCAGAAGGTTTACTAGCAACTAATGAAGGATCAAGTAAATAATCATAAGATTCAAGCCTATAATCTCTTTCTTCTTTATTAATTTGAGAAATCAATTAAATTTAAGATACAAGTGTCTCTGGCTCATTTTCAATCAAGTTAGCCAAGTCTTTCAAGAATGAAGCACCATCAGCTCCATAGATCACTCTGTGATCAGCTGTAAGATTTACTTGCATTATTTTTTTAACAGATATTGAACCATCACTATTAGCAACAACAGTTGGTTTCGATGATGCTATGGCTAAAATAGCACCGGTACCAGGTGGAAGAATTGCGTCAAATCTATCAACTCCAAACATACCAAGGTTAGATAAAGTAAAGGTTCCCGTTGAGTATTCATCTGGTTCTAATTGTTTTGATCTTGATCTTTTTACAAGATCTTTCCATTCCCTAGATAATTCAAATAAATCAGTACTGCATGGTTCTTTTAATACTGGAGTTATTAGTCCACCATCTTCCATCGCGACAGCAACAGCAATATTTACATTTTCTGGATAAGAAATTCCATTTTCTGAAAAACTTGAGTTAACTTGAGGATGTTTCTTTAGTGTCTTAGCAACTGCCTTTACAAGTAAAGCGGTCATAGTCACTCCATTCTGTTTTACCTTTTTGTAGAAATTATCTAATTTATCTGTATTGATGGAGTATCCCACCCTAAAACATGGAACATCTAAACTAGATTCCATATTTTTATTTACCGCTTTTTGAAGAGTATTAAATTGAACTGTTTCTCCGGGATTACCAAAACTATTTCCTGAAGTTTCTGGTTTACTTTCAACTCCCAAATTTGAACCAGGGATACTTGCAGGAGAAGCACCTTCCCCTATCCATGGTATAGAAACAGGTTGGCCATTAGCTTTTAAAATATCGTCGGCTTGAATCCTTCCGTGAGGGCCAGATCCATTAACCTTTGCTAAATCAACACCCATTTGAGAGGCTAGTTTTTTAGCTCTTGGAGATGCAATTATCCTCGAAGAAACATTACTTGTAGCGGCATTAATTTTATCACTGTTTAAAGATGGTACTGGCTTTTCACTCTTTAATACGACTTCTTGTACTTCTTTTTTGATATTTTCAGTATGAACTACTTGTTTTTCTTCAGTTTTATTGCTTACCAATTCAAGTTGGTCTGAAGTAGAGACTTCGGGTTGATTTCCTTTATTTTGTTGTTGAACTGAAGCTATCTCATCCTCATTTTCCACAATGAGACCAATAGTTTCTCCAACAGGTGCAGTGCTGCCAGCAGGCATTAAAACTGCTGCAAGATATCCATCTTGAAAAGACTCAACATCCATATCTGCCTTGTCAGATTCAACAACCAAGACAGATTCGCCTCTTTCAACCTTATCTCCCGGATTTTTCAACCATTCCACAATCTTGCCCTCCGTCATAGTAGAACTCAAAGCAGGCATGAATATTTCGTGAGACATAAGAAAATTGTTATTGCATAAGTTTTAAGGGATTTTTACCAAACTTTCAAAAGTTTTTATGATCAAGAACCCTTTTAACTCTTGTTCTAATTATACGAAATCATTTTCACAGTGGGAACTCTTAAAACTTAAGAAAGTAATAATTTAGATCGATTAGAATTTAAAACTTTTCGCAGTTAAGATTTACTTATTTTATCAAAAATACTAAATCTTTTTATTTAATTATTATCTATAGACTGAATAACGCCGTCTTTAACAGTAATTGAGACTTGCATTTTTTCAATAAGATTGTCGCCCACAGTGACATCACAGAAACTATCCAATTGCCCTTGATCAACAATTTCGTCCATTTTTAATTCGCGAACTTGACTCTGTTGTTGCAGTAGATTTCTTTTTTGTTCTTCAATTTCATTTCGTTTTGCTGCTACTTGTTGTTGCACCTGACCAACCTGTTCTTGAACCCTTGGATCTAGAGGATTAACCGATTGGGATCTAATATTATTTACTATTTGCTGCCCCTCCTGCTCAAGTTGAGATAATTGCTGATCAATGTTTGAAATTGATTTACTTAATTCTTTTTCAGCATCTTCCTTCCAAGTTGGAGTAACTACAGCTTTAATAGCTATTGAGCGCTTTATAGATATTGAGTTTTTTGTTTCCATAAAAAATTAAATTACCTTTTTAATATAGAAAGAACAAATCAATTTTTCTTACTAAATTTCTGTTCATACATATTTTCTATTTGTAATGAATACGTTCTTTCTATTTCTTTTCTTTTTTGTTTAAGAGTTTGTGTTAATAACCCATTTTCTAAAGTAAAGGGATCAACAAAATAACAATCTAATATTTGTTCTTCTGATCTTGCTCCTAATCGACTTTTAAGCAAATTATTAATTTGTGATTTAAAAAATGTACCAATATTCTTATCCAGGTTTAACTTTGAAAGGTCTGCTTCCAAAAACTTGTTTTTAACTAATTCGACATTAGGCACTACAAGGGCCGTTAAACATTTCTTATCTTGTCCTACTAGTTGAATTTGGTTAATAAATTCAGAACTAAGGATTTCGGTCTCTAGCGGATTCGGTTCTATATTTTCACCGCTTGATAGCACTATTGTATCCTTGGCTCTTCCTGTTATAAATAGGGAACCATTTGGTATGAGAAAACCTAAATCACCAGTATCAAACCAACCATCCTTGGATAAAACATCTTTTGTAGCTAATTCATTATTAAGATAACCTTTCATTACTTGTGGTCCCTTAACAAGAATTTTTCCGACTTCTCTGAACTTCAGAATCTTTCTTTTATCATCATTCACTATTTTGATTTCGGTAAATGCTAGAGGCTGACCGGATGATCCTCTAACATTCAATTCTCTTCTCCTACAAGTTAATACTGGACTAGTTTCTGTGAGTCCATATCCCACCAAAACATCTACACCTAAAGATTCAAAAAAAAGATCCACATGTTCTGGCAAGGCACCTCCGCCATTAATAGGGAATTTCAGTTTTTCTCCGCATAGTTGTCTAAGAATATTTGGCCATAAAAAAATAGTAGATAATTTATGTAAAGGATATCGGCCAATAACAGTAGCCAGTAAGGGGATTTTTGATTTGAATGATATTTGATTGATATCTAAATTTCTGATCTTTCTTAAACTTCTTTTAAAAACAGAACTATTACTTATCAAAAACTTAATAAGTTTTTGCTTTTTGGAAGGCATTTTTTTCAACGCCTGAAAAAAACCATCATGTATTGCCTCCCATAGTCTTGGTACAGTAGCCATGACAACGGGTTTTATTTGTGTAATATCATCTTTCAAGAATTTAGGAATTGTATAGTATTGAGAACACCCACATGAAAAAAAGAAGTATTCAGCACTCCTCTCATAAGAATGCCAGATAGGCAAAACACTTAATACAGAGGTCCCAGGTTCTGGATCAGCAATATAGGCTAAATTTATTATTTGATGCAAAAAATTTGCATGAGTCAAAGGGACACCTTTAGGTTTTCCTGTTGTCCCAGAAGTGTAAAGGATAGTAGCAACATCATCAATTTTTGGATTAAATTTTTCAATATTATTAGTTTGTGAATTTTCTTTTTCTGCTTTTCTTATAAATTGATTCCAATTTATTAAACTTTCAAATTGTTCATTTTCTAAATTGATTATAAATTTCAGTCTTTTTTTTAATTCTTCTTTATTGTTTAACTTTAGCCAAATCTCCTTGGATTGAACTATTAGACCTACTGAATTAGAGTGCGCAATAATATAGTCTAATTCTACTGAAGGAGAATTAATACCTCTCACTGCATTTATAGCTCCTAAACGCATTAAGCCTTGATCAACTACTAGCCATCTTGGAGAATTTTCAGATATTACAGTAACTACATCCCCCTTTACTAAACCATAATTTTTAAAAGAAAAAGAGACTTTTGTTATTAAATCAGAAAGCTCAGAATAAGAAAATTTTTCTTTGTATTTCCCTCTCAAATCGCAAACAGCTAAAGTATCACCACATTTAAATTTTAATTTTTCCCAAATTTGATCTATGTGATGAAGGTTCTTAATAAAATCTCTATTTTTAGCAAATTTATCTTTTTTAGAAAGAGGTTTAACTAAAGGCCAGTATGCTAAATCACGCATATTAAATTGATTTTGAATTTTAATTTCTATTTTGATACAAAATCAAAATTAAATTCTTCCTGAATGATTTTTTTAACAATTCTCTTGACTTCTTGAATATTTAAATTTTTATTGTAATCAACCATATTTGCCATAAGACAATTCTCTATTCCGCAAGGAACAATTTTATTGAAGTTTTCTAATTCGCAGTCAATATTGATTGAAAATCCATTTATTGTAATCCATCTTTTACAACCAATTCCAATTGAAGCAATTTTCTTATTTCCTATCCAAACTCCAGTGAATCCCTCTCTTAAATGACAATCTATGTTAAAAGTTCCAAGAATTTTTATAATTATGTCTTCAATTTTTCTTAAATACCAATTTAAATCTTTATTAAAATTTTTCAAATCTAACACCAAGTAAGTTACTAATTGTCCTGGCATATGACAAGTAACCTCACCGCCTCTATCAATCTTAAAAACATCATAATTATTATCATTCAAAGAAAATAATAAATTAGCGTAGTTAGATCCTCTACCCAACGTATAACAGAGTTGATGCTCTCCTATCCAAATAAAATCAGGGTTAGAGTTATCTACAATCAATGCCTTCTGATATTCTTTTTGTAATTTATAAACATCATTGAAAAAAGAAATATTATCAGGTTGTTTAATTATTGCTGTTCTATTAACCATATTTAAGTAGATTTATAAAGTAAGTAAATATTTTTAGATTTGTTATGAAAATTTTAATCCATGGAAAAAATCTTGAGCTCACTGGAGCATTGAAAGAATATACTGAAGCAAAGATAGAAAAAGCAACACATCACTATAAGGATATCGTTAAAGAAGCCGACATACACCTTTCAATAGAAAAAAATCCAAGAGTCTCCTTCCAGACTGCAGAAGTTACTATTTTTGCAAATGGTACTGTAATTAGAGCCGAAGAGAAAACTGAAAATCTATACTCAAGCATTGATTTAGTTTCAAATAAACTTTGTAGAAAATTACGTAAATACAAAGAAAGAAACAATAAAACGATCCATAATAATCAATTTAAAAATAAAGAGTCTTTCCCAATTAAAACTACGGAACCAAGATTTTTAGATGAATCTTTACTTAAAGAAGGCATAGAAGCAAGTCTGCCTGAGCCATCTATAAAAAATAAATACTTTGAAATGAATCCAATTTCATCAGAAGAAGCAAGAAAACAATTGGATCTCATTGATCATGATTTTTATGTTTTTCGAAATAAAAAAAATAATGAACTTCAAGTTATTTATAAGAGAAATCATGGAGGTTATGGACTAATTCAATCTAAATAACTTTTCAATGCCGAATATTGAATATGAATTAAACGAGAAAATTCATGCCATTGTTATTAACCCTTATCTAACCTGGGAAGATTTCTGCAGAAATTGCGATTTAATAAAAAAATATAATATCAAGAATATTTCTACTTCTCTTAATTATTTAGATTATTTTAAAAACCGTTTGAGCAATTACAGTGCAAACATAAACGCGCTCATTTCTTACCCTTTAGCAGATTTACCAGTTACATTTATTGAAGAATTAGTTAATTTTGCAAAAGATAAAGGTGCAAACGGAATTGAATATTTCCCAAACTTTATCAATTTATCCAAAAGAAACTTAGAAACTTTCGCTGCTGAAATTGAGCAAGTTAAAATATCTGGATTACCAGTTTCAATAATCATAAATAAATCAAAGCTAAAAGAAGAAGTTTTTATTAATGCGATAGAAATATGTTTGGAATTAGGAATAAAAAATTTTCAATTCGGCGATGGGTTTGGTTCTCCTCTTACCTCTTATGATGTCCCCGACATACTAAAAATAACAGGCTCACAAAATCAAATCAAAGTTGTAGGTGGCATAAAAAAACTAACGCAAGTAATTGATTTGTTTGATAATGGAATTAGTTGCGTGGGAACTTCCAATTTTTGTGAAATTTTTGAAGAGGTAAACGTTTTTTAGATGTCTGGTTCAGGTGAGTGTAGACTAAAAGGTCTCTGTATTAAAGCTTCTCCATTAGGCGAGAATGATAGATTAATAACTATCCTCACCGATGAGCAAGGGATTGTTAGATTAGCGGTACCTGGTGCTAGGCGTCCTAAAAGTAGTCTTGCTGCAGCTACTCCTTTAACATATTTAAGTCTGCAGATTTTTGGGAAAAGAAATCTTAAATCTGTACGTCAAATTAAAATATTAAAAAGCTATTCTGGTCTGGGGAAAAATATTGAATGTCTTGCAGCAGCACAAGCAATAACTGAATTAACATTTTTATTAGTAGGTAATAATGACGAGCAACAAGACTATTTATCCTGCGTTCTGGCACATCTTGATAGGATTTATTTATATAAAGAGTCTCAAGAAGAAGATATTAAAATGCTCTCAATGAGTATTCAATCTTTAATCCATCTATTAGCCATCGGGGGTATTAATTTACCAATTCATCATTGTTGTAAAACTGGAGAACCTATTATTCCACCTTTAGGAAATTGGGAATGGAATTGTTATTATTTGCCAAGTGAAGGGTTTTCATCCATAGAAGATCCTCAAAGTAATCTAAAAATAAATGCATCTGAAGTTGCTCTATTACAGAGACTTCTTTTCCCAGAATTACCCATAAAATCTAATGGAGAGTTGTTGGGTCCAAAAAAAGTCTGGCTTAAAATATTATTCATTATTGAGACATGGATCTCTACTCAATTAGAGAAGGATCTATCTTCACTAAAAATGTTGAGAGAAATATATAGTTAGCATTTTCATGAAGCATAAAAAAATTTAAAAAATATGATCATGGCGCCTTTGGCTGTTAACTTAATAAATAGTTAATTCAATTAATGTGGTTCATATTGCCTGGTTAGGGAAAAAATCCCCTTTTTGTGGAAATGTAACTTACGGTAATTCAACTACTAAGGAATTAAAGGCCAGAGGGCATAAAATTAGTTTTATTCATTTCGACAATCCCTCTAGCTCAAATTCATCAACCCCATTATTTCTTGCAAATGATCCTGATGTAAGTCTCCCATATTTAATTAAATCTCAGGTTTATACAATACCCTCGCCCAGGGCAGAAAAAGAACTAAGGCTATCATTGGAAAGATTAAAACCTGACATAGTACATGCAAGCCTAACTTTATCTCCTTTAGACTTTAGACTTCCAGAGCTCTGTAATGAAATTAATATTCCTCTTATAGGAACATTTCATCCACCATTTGATTCAAAAAATAGAAATCTAACTGCGAGCACTCAACAATTAACATATCAACTTTATGCTCCCTCTTTAGCAAAGTTCGATAAAATAATTATTTTTTCTGAACCTCAAAAAAATGTTCTCGAAAAATTAGGAGTACCTAAAGAAAAACAAATAATTATTCCAAACGGCGTTGATGAAAATATTTGGAAACCTTTTTGCGAAAAAAGTAAAAAATATGATCAGGTAAAAAACAAACTTGGGAACAAAAGAATCTTTTTATATATGGGAAGGATTGCAAATGAGAAAAATATCGAGGCACTTTTACGTTCTTGGCGCCAAACAAAAACTCAAAATTGCAAATTAGTTATTGTTGGGGATGGGCCAATGAAGCCAACACTTGAAAATAGTTTTTCTAACCTTGGTAATGAGAAATTAATTTGGTGGGGTGCCGAATTAGATTTAGAAACTAGGATAGCAATAATGCAAATAGCAGAAGTATTTTTCTTACCAAGCTTAGTAGAAGGTTTATCATTATCACTTTTAGAGGCAATGTCTTCTGGTACTGCTTGTGTAGCTACGGATGCCGGAGCTGATGGCGAAGTTTTAGATAACGGAGCAGGAATAGTAATTTCGACTGATAATGTGGCTGCACAATTAAAAACTATAATCCCAATTCTTGTGGAACACCCTTCATTTACAAAAGATCTTGGAGAAAAAGCTAGAGAACGTATACTTAAGAGATACACAATTGCAAAAAACATAAATTCACTCGAAAAAGTTTATATGAACTTAAAAGATAATTGAAAACCTAACGAAACTCTTTACTTCGATTACTAGCTGAAACTATTGATTCTATTAATGCTGACCTTACACTCTTTTTTTCTAAAACCCTTAAAGCAGAAATAGTTGTTCCACCTGGAGAGGTTACTAAATTTTTAAGCTCAGAAGTAGTAAGTTTATTTTCCTTTATT
The DNA here is from genome assembly GCA_003278545.1 of Prochlorococcus sp. AG-355-N16. GTDB lineage: Bacteria > Cyanobacteriota > Cyanobacteriia > PCC-6307 > Cyanobiaceae > Prochlorococcus_A. The sequence continues at coordinate 19,308 of QCEF01000007.1, read as the reverse complement.
AGACAAATTGTTCCTAGTATCATTTCCATAACAAGTTCCTCTGAAATTATTTTTGGTAATCCTCCGCTCAATCCTCCATCACTTAATGCTTCTATAATTAAAGCAATAATTGCAGGACCTGATGAAGTTAAAGCTAAAAATATATCAAGATAATCTTCAGTAAATTCATAAATTTTACTAGTATTTTCAAACAATTTTTTTGTAAATTGTTTCTGATCTTCTGTAATTTCTTCTCCCCAAGAAATCCCTGTTAAACCTCTTCCAATAGTTATTGGAATATTTGTAACCACCCTCACACATTTATGATTAGGAAACTTTTGAGTGAGTCTATTTATTGAAACCCCGGCAAGAATTGAAACTATTAAATTGTCCTTATCTTTTATATGATGAGCCTCACTTATATCATTTAATTGTTGAGGTTTTATCGAAAGAAGTTTGTATTGACAATCCCAAATTATTTTTGACTCTTTAGAAACTGATTTATAAACGTTTATATTATGTTTATAATTTTTTTTTATGTTTTCTAAACTTTTTTCTGTTTTTACAAGACAAAAAACATTCTCTGGCTGAATTAATTTGTTATCTAATAGAGGGGTAACTATAGCACTCGCAATATTTCCAAAACCAATAATCGCAATTTTATCTGTCACAGATTAATCATGAATAAGCACTTAATTTAGAATTACCCCATGCCGGTTCAGGAGTAGTATTTTTGCCCAAACTATATTGTGGTGTGTTTTCTGTAGATACAGAAGAAGGTGAAGCTTCTTCTGGGGAAGAACTAGTTACATTTACACAACTTGGAGCAAAAAGAAAAATACTTTCACCGACTCTCTCTTGATGTCCATCAATTGCATATGTGCCCCCAGCAACAAAATCAACCGCTCTTTGAGCTTGATCAGGATCCATCATAGTTAAATTGAGAATTACAGTTTTTCTCTCTCTTAATGCTTGTATGGCTTGAGGCATCTCATCAAAACTTCTTGGTTCCATTAGGCTTACTTCTGAGGATGAATTTGAGATCCCAGGCATACCAACAACTTTTGATGATCTATTGTTATTCATAAAATCGAATGGATTTGAATTTGCAAGGGCATTTGCATTCTTTGGATTTTGTTTGAAATTATTAATATCATTTAATTCATCATCTGAAGGATAGTCCAACTCATCAAAATCATCATCGAGATACTCATCCCCTGCAACAACTGCCTTTAATCTAGAAATAAGTGACACCTTTTAAATCCTCTTGAAATTGATTACTAAGGTTTAAGAACCTTGAGTAATAGATCCATTTTTTAAATGAATAAACTACCTATACTTAAATAACGTTAGTTGAACTTTACTGCAAGTTTATAGATAAGAATTTTATAAAAAAATAACTAATTAAGATCTGCCTCCAAAAATCAATGATCCTAATCTTAACCAAGTTGATCCAGCGTCAATAGCTTCCTCCCAATCACCTGACATCCCCATGGAACAATCTGGTAGTTGTAGAGAATCAGCGAGAGCACGACATTTTTTGAACAATCCTGAATTTTCTTTAGAGCTTAGTCCTTTAGGATTTATAGTCATCAAACCGGTTAATGAAATATTTTTCAACTCTTGAATTTCTCTCCATTTCAAAATTAAAAATTCAGGATTAAAGCCTCCTTTAGTAGGATCATCACTCAACTTAACCTGCAACATTATTAATGGATTTTTCTTCTCTTCACTTGAAATATAAGAAATCTTTTGCAACTTTTCAAATGAATCTACAGAATGAATATATTTAAAATTTTGGACTATTTTTCTTATTTTATTACTTTGTATTCTTCCAATAAAGTGCCAATTTATTTGTTTAAGATCTTTTAAGGTTAATTGTTTTTCAAACGCCTCTTGAACCTTACTTTCACCAAAATCGTTATGACCTATATTTTGAATAATCTTGATTTCTTGACTTTTAAATCCTTTACTTACCGCAAGAATATTTACATTTGATGGTATTTTATTTTTTATTTTTAAATAATTTGCAGGGTTCACCTTTTATAAGAAAGTTTGCGTAAATAAATTCTCCCATTTAGATAGTTCTTCAGATCCTTTTCTTCTGGCTTTTTGAAGATTTAATTCGGCCTGATTACGGGCATCTAAATAAGGTATAACTTCAAAAAAAACTTCTCTCTGTTGAACTCCTACCAAGAAGAACATTTTTTGAGCGTATAAAGTCGCATAAATATCTCTCCCATCATTTCCAGGAGAAACTTGGTACAACATACCAAATGTTGGATGATTTAAATAACGCTCAGAACTCAAACCTAAAATATTGTGTTATTTATAATGCACCATACAGTTTTCTAAGAAAAATTGCTATGCAAATAAAACAAATCGATAATGTATTAACAAGTACATTGAGAGATTTTGAAGGATAAAGAGTTCTAAATCTGTTGGTTTTTATAATAATTTTTTTCTTTGAGAGTAATGATTCTGCTCCATGATCAATTCTCAGAAATATATTTTGAAATAACCTTTCCACTAAGATTAACAAAACATTAAATGATTTCTTTAATCCTAAATTTCGAAAATTAATTGATCTAACTGACACTGATTTAATGATATTTTGAAGTTCTTCCTGCACTAGAGGAATAAAACGTAATGCAATTAACAACTGAAAAAGCCACCTACTTGTTGGTAATCCAATCTTTCTTAATGGATACATAAACCAACTTAATCCCCATACAATGTCTTCCTGCAATGTGGTTAAAAGCATCAAGTTTACACTATGAATAACGGTAAATATCAAAGTGGAAGTTTTTATCCCTAGTTCAAAAGCTTTTCTTGATAAGTTGTAGGGACCAAAATTAATAAACCATATCTTCTGCGAAGGAATTTGCAAAATATTCCATTCTTTTTGGCTTTCCAGTACTACTTCCAACTCATTGGGATTTCTTAAGTAGCCATCAAGAGATTGAATATCAGACGAGGCAAGTATTGAAATACAACCAACTAATAGTGACAAACATGAGAGAAAAAATAATGATCGCCACCATACTCTAGATGGTAATAAACTTAAAAAAGTAATTAATAATAAAAAACCAACTAAACTCAATCTCCATATTGGACCTGCCCAAATTGGAGTGATTAAAAATATCATTACAATAATTATTTTTAATCTACTATCTATAATTCTTAGCCAACTTCTATTACCATGAACGTATTGACCAACAGAAAATTTGGTAAGCAAATTCATTAATCTTTTTGAATTAACTCAATATTTTCTCTTTCTACTTCTTTATTTAAAGCTCTTTGCTGTTTTCCTCTCCAAAGTAAAATGATGGGTGTGCCTTCAAAGCCTAAATTTACTCTAATTTGTTTCTCAATATATCTTCTATAAGTTATTCCGAATAATTTAGGGTCATTTACAAAAAGAGTAAAAGTGGGAGGTTTGTTCTTTACTTGAGTACCGTAATAAAGCCTACCTTGCTTGCCGCTTCTCTTTGTTGGAGGACTTTTCCAACTGATTGATTCTTTAAGTACTTCATTAACTACAGATGTTGTAACTCTTCTTCTGTGTTGATTTACAGCATTAAGAGCATGCTCAAAAATATTATCAACTCTTTGACCAGTTAGGGCAGATATAAAAATCATTTTTGACCAGTGTAAAAAATAAAGTTTAGATCTAAGTTCTTTTTCTACTTGATAAATTGTTGAACTATTTTTTTCTACAAGATCCCATTTATTAACAACAATTATGCAAGCTCTGCCTTGTTCTTCTATGCGCCCAGCCAGCTTCTGGTCTTGATCAGTTACTCCATCTATAGCATCTATAACTAAAACACAAACATCACTTCTATCTATAGATTTAAAAGCCCTATTAATACCAAAAAATTCAGTGCCATATTTAACATTTTTCTTTCTTCTAATCCCAGCAGTATCAATAATTTTCCAATGATTATCACCTTTTTTAATAAGCGTATCTATTGAATCAGTTGTCGTACCACTAATATCACTAACTATTGCTCTCTTTTCTCCACAGATTGAATTTAACAAACTAGATTTACCAACATTAGGCCTGCCAATAATTGACATCATTATCTTTTCTTCATCATCATGGATATTATTTTCAGGAAGTTCATCAATAACAAGATCTAAAAGATCCCCAGTACCTGAACCATGAATAGCCGAAACAGGGTTAGGTTCTCCCAATCCTAATTTCCAAAACTCTGAAGCCAAGGATATTCCTAGAGTAGTCGATTCGCATTTATTAACAGCAACAATTGTTTTACAGCTTGAGTTTCTTAACCATTTTGCTATTGATAAATCACCATCAGTAACGCCTTGATTCCCATCTACCACCAGTAACGCGAGTGAAGCCTCTTCTAGAGCTAAGAAAACTTGTGTCCTTATCTCTGGGAGAAATTCACTATCATCATCAAAAACTAAACCTCCAGTATCAACTATTTGAAATTCCTTACCTCCCCATGAAGCATTTTGATAAGTTCTATCTCTTGTAACACCAGGCTTATCAAATACTATTGCATCATTACTTTGGCAAAGACGATTAACTAAGGTAGATTTCCCAACGTTAGGTCTTCCGATAATTGCTATTGTAGGAAGAATCAATTCTTCTCTCCAAAGAAAGTAGTATCCATTACAACTATACCTTTAATAGAATCATTTACCTTTTTGAAAAAAACTTATTTAATTTCTGGATCGCCAAAATGTCCTTTAACTGGATTAACAGGGGGTGAACAAGGACTTGGTATTAATCCACTATTTTTTGAAAAACAATCATTTTCAATCGCCCAATAAATCAACCAATTTACTGCCGTCGCTCTTCTAGTTCTTCTTGGATAGAGTTCATTAATCTTATAACCTTTAAAATTAAGAAAATTTTTCAATCCCTGTTTATAGTCTTTTGGAATTGATCGAGTCAAATGTACTGAGGCTGGTCGCTCTGAAATAATTTGAGGAGCTTTTTCAAATTTTTCTGACCAATAAGAAGGAGTTAATGAGCTAAAGGCCCAATCATTTATAACGAGTTCTTTGGTATAAAAAAGTCTTTCCCAAACTAATTCACAAACAAATACGTCACTAACCTTATCTTCAAGAACAAGAAATAATAGATCCTTACATATTGGCCATGTAAATTGATTTTCAACTAATTTTTCTTTTCTATACATTAATCTAACCTTATCAAAATCAAAGAAAAATAAGGCATAAATTCCTTTTTATATTGTGATGCATATTGAATAATTTGATCAGGCATCCCAATACTTAAAGCTATTAATGTTGTATTGATGATATCCTCTTTTTTTAAAATTTTCCTGACTAAATTCCATCTTTTGCCAACTTTCATAATTGCCAATACCGTTTTATTTGCCTTACTTTCCCTAATAAGGGCTGTTAATTCAGATTCTGAAGAGGGGCATTCTTTAATGATCAATGTCTCGCCTTTTTTTACCAAATCAAAATCATTCAAAGCTGCTGCTGCTGAGATAGAGGAAATACCAGGTATTGTTTTGGTAATAATTTCAGCATGATTATTTTTTATTAACCTCAAAATATTAGAAGAACTTGCAAATAGTGAAGTATCTCCAAGACAAAGTAAAACAACTGATTCGCCATTTTTTATAAATTTCACAATTTTTTCTACAGCATTAGTCCATATTTCATCTGGATCAAAATCCTCCCTAGCCATTGGAAAGATGATAGGAATATTTTTTTTAAATTTGGTGTACTTCTTGACTATTTCCGCAGCGAAACTCTTTTTATTATCATCTGATATTGGGAAAACTATAACTTTCGCTTTTTTTATTGCATCCACAGCAGCAATTGTTAAAAGCGATGGATCTCCAGGGCCTACACCAACGATGGTTAATGTTGGTAAATCAGTTTTATATCGATTAAGTAAACTTAAGAACTTGTTTATTATCATTTTTATTTTATTAAATTTAGCTATGTACCCTAGGCAATACATAAGTTTCAGCTATTATTGATGACTCAATTTCAGACAATTCCTCTAACCTTTTGAAAGTTTGATTTTTAGAGAATTTAGTTTGCGCTAGTTTCCAGTAAACTCCAAAATGTCTTGCCTCACTTTCAAGCAGAGACTCATAAAGGGATTTAAACGATTTATCTTCAGAATTCAGTGCAAGCAAGCTCAATCTTTCATGACTTCTTGCTTCAATAAGTCCTGCTATTAAGAAACTATCAAGCATTCTATTGGGCTCTTCCTTTCTTATATTTTTGGACAATTCAGCTCCATATGGAGGCGGTTTTAAGGACTCAAGAGAATGTCCAAGATCCTTTAAAAAATAAAGTATTTTTTCAAAATGCTCTAATTCCTCTCTCGCTATTGGACTTAGAACTTCTGCCAGATTTGGTTCTGATGGATATCTAAACATCAATTGAATAGCTACTCCTGCTGCTTTTCTTTCACAATGAGCATGGTCAATAAGAATATCAATTGGATTAGATAATGCTAGTTTGATCCACTCATTTGAGGTAAATGACGATAAATATTTAATATGAGAAGTGGGCCTTTCAAAATCGACTTGCATTTAATCCTTACTAATTAAATATCCAATGATTCCTTCAAGAGCTAAGGAATAACTTGATATGCCAAATCCACTAATAATTCCTATAGCTTTATCTGTAAGAAAAGATTCTTTACGAAAATTTTCTCTACTAAAAATATTTGAAATATGTAGCTCTACAAAAGGAATTTTTGATCCAATTAAAGCATCACGAATAGAAATCGAGGTATGAGTAAAAGCGCCAGCATTTATAAGAATTCCTTGGATACTTTTAACAGACTCCTGAATTTTATCTACTATTTCTCCTTCGTGATTACTTTGAAAACATTCAAGATTAATACTTTTTTCTTTAGCAACTTTAATTAAATCTTTTTCTATATCACTCAATGTTTTATTACCATATATTTCAGGTTCTCTAGTGCCCAAAAGATTTAGATTTGGTCCATTTATCAATAAAATATTCATCATCAATAAAGTCTTTTCTATTAAATGCTATCTAGAAAGAAACAAAAAAACCAAAACAATTTCACACAAAGTGTCCATTAACTGATAAGTTCAAATAGTGGGGGTCGGTGCCCGAGTGGTTAAAGGGGGCGGACTGTAAATCCGCTGGCTCTGCCTACGTTGGTTCAAATCCAACCCGGCCCACTTTAAAAATTGCCCTTGTAGCTCAGCGGTAGAGCACTCCCTTGGTAAGGGAGAGGCCATGAGTTCAATTCTCGTCAAGGGCATAGCCCAAAACTCAGTTACCGCAACAGTTTAGAAGAATTTAGAGAGTAGAAAATATATATCCTCCAACAAGTGCTTATAAGTGAATATATGGACATAATGAGCAAATCGCACTAATATTCGCACTAATGACACTAATTAAATGGCTAGTAGTAGTAATGGTTCTTGGGAAACAGATTTAAGAGACTCTGTTCGCACTAATTTTGGTCAAGGATGGCTGAATCCCTCATTTAGGGAGTGGTTAATCTCTTTAATCCTTTGATATGAATTTACTTCTGATCTTTCAGAAGCAAAATAGTGCGATAACTAGTGCATTATTGACAATTAATCTAAAATAAGGGGCAATTAACTTCTTTTTTAGTGTCAAATACCAAAGCCATAGAAGATTTAATTAATGGTTATGCAACCAGTGAAGATTCTTCTTTTCTAATCCCAAATGTAACTGAGGATTTTTTAGCTGTAAGACCAAGTGGAAATCCAATATCTGCTAAGGGATTAGTGGGAATGTTTGATAGTAAAGACTTAGTTGCAGAATCATCAGAACTAATCAAAACCCACAAAATTGAAATTTACGGTGAGATAGCTTACGCAGTTTTTACTTTAAATGAAATCTTCAGTTATAAAGGAAATCAAAATAAAGATCTTTCAACTTATACTTGCATTTTTAAAAATGTAAATGGTACTTGGAAGTATTCTTGGATGCAAAGATCTCAAGGCTCTACTGATATGACCACATGGGAATAAATGAAAAGATTCCTAATCCCACTGCTAGCTGCTCAAGCATTGCCTATGAATAGTTGTGGGTTCTTAAGGTTAAAGCTAAGAATTCTTTTGTAATAATCTAATGCCAGATATTACAGAGATTATCGATGCAATACCAAGAAATATCGAATAAAAAGGCTGCAAATTAATAATGCCAAAATTACCTGTATGCCATTTGATCAACCAAAAAGCATCTACTCCTAATGGTTGAAGAAAACTATAGATAGTCCCAGATATAAGAGTAATTAATAAAGGTATTGAAGAAATTGCAGCTACTTTTCTATGTATTTTCCTTTTACTAAGTTTAAATTTTTGCATTTACATTCTTAGGTACTTATGTAATTCTTTTTCATCCTCACATGGAAGCCATTTCTCTTTGTTCTTATGTGTTCCTTGACAACCAAGTTCTAATGACTTTTTTAAAGCATCTTGCTCAGAAGAATATGTTCCTTTCAGATGAGCATGTGAATATGAATTGAAATTAAGAAATATAAAAATGAAAAAAGTAAGAATTTTTATCTTTCTAAAAACAAAAGTCATTATTAATTAAATTAGTATTTTTATTAGGGTGAAATTTTGTCGAATATTTTTGTTTTGCCACTATTACTAAATGAAACTACTTTGTAATTTTCATAATTATGCGAGTGTGATTCGTGAGAATGCATTTCCATTCCAGGCGAACCAAGAGGCATGCCAGGAACTGCTATACCAGAGATAATTGGTTTTTCTTTAAAAAGTTTGGTGATTGATTCAATCGGCACATGTCCTTCAATTGCGTAGTTTCCTATTTTTGCAGAGTGGCAGGACCTTAAATTATTGGGAATTTTATATTGGTTTTTAATTCCCGAAACATCTTCAAGAATGTTATCAACAACTTCTAATCCATTTTGGCGTAAATGATTTACCCATTTCTTACAACAACCGCATGATGCTGATCTATAAGAAACGACTTTAGGTATATCTATATTATCTTGATTTTTAGCACTACTCTTTTGGGCATTAAATATATTTACTATGAGAAATCCAGAAAATAAAAGAGTCTCTAGTAAATGCTTCTTAAAGAATGATTTCTTAAATGCCATTTCAGTATGAAATTATTATTTTCAAAACTATTAATAAAATAAATGAAATTTTATAAAATTGTTATTTAATCAAAATCAAAGCACTCATAATTGCCATTAAAAGATTTTCAATAAAACTAATAATTCCTAAAGGAATTTTTGTATATCCTCCAACGCATGCACAATTTAATTTTAATTTATCTAAATAAACAGCTTTAAAAACTGATGCCATTCCAAAAATTCCTAGTATTAAAGCAATTAAAATAATTGAAGAGGGAGGTGAAGATAGTAAAAAACATAAGCCAATTAATAATTCGCAAAAAGGATAGATATAAATCCAATTCTTAAATCGAGAAGTAATTAAATCATATTTTTTATAACTCAAACCAAAAGCTTCAATATCCATAAGCGTCAGCATCGCTAAAAGACATATTGATATGCCCATAAAAACTTGGAAGCTTTTAATCAAAATAATAGTTATAAGAAATGAAGTACCAAATACTGCAACCAATGGTGTAAAAGACTTTAATTGCATTTTTAACTTTTAAGAACAGAGTCACAAATACTAGATGGATTTGCCTGCTTAACTATTCTTAGCTTTTTGATAAGAGTGTCTCGATCTATTTGATGTTTTAAATATTTAATACAAAGATTCTTTTCCCTATTTAAATAAGCTTCTGTTCTTAAACTGCTAGCAATAGAGAATAAATTAATAGCAATAATCGCTAATAAAATGCTCATTGGGTATTTTTTGATAAAAGGAAGAACTTTATTTTTCATTATTTATAATCTTTATTTTAATCTAAATAGCATAGGAATATTTTAAATTTCGCAGCCGCGATATGAAGGGTTCTCTTCACACTTAAGTTTCCAATAAATTACTTTAATATTTGCTCCATTATCTATATCATTAATAGTCCTAAAGTATTTAGGAATGATTGTATAAGGAACTCTTTTATTCATGATTTCCTCTTACTTACTACACCTATGTTCTAACTACCAACGCATATTATTTATGAGTATCATAATTTACGGTTTAAGGAAGAATAAAGTTCGGGTAGAGGACCAAATTTTGAGACTGTTATTTAATTACCAGTCCTAGGATTAATACATGGTTGTCATGAGGCAGTTGCAGGCATACAACTGAAGCCAATCATAAATTATTTGAGATAAAGTCGAGAGAGAGATATCAATCAGTAAATAGATGATTGACTGTCGATATAAAAATCTAAATTTAAAGATAAATTAAATACTTTTTAAATTTTCGTTTTTAGATTGAAATTACACTATTGAATTTTAATTATGGCTTACTATCACGTTCATGGAGTTATCCCAGATACTCTTTCGCAATCTGAAGGGTACAAACTCTTTGAACAATATATTGCTTCCGGCGCACCTAAGGATAATTTTGACGGCTTTGAATTGATAAGTAGAGTCCATGCTCCTCAAACCGGAGAAGTTTTCGTAACATGCAAAGCTGACAGTCATCTTAAAATGGCTGAACATTTTGGTATTTGGAGAGCAAAATTTGGCGTTGAATGGAATGTACTTCCTGTTTTTAATGATGAAGAAGTTATTCTAAGAAATAAACAACTTGCTGAAGAAGTAGCAGTGATGGGATAATTTAATTGATTGACAGTCGATCTAAAATAAGGGGCAATTAGCTCCTTTTTTTTTTAATATGTTTATATAAATTCCTTAAGTTTATGCGTTCACTTTTATTATTGCCTTTGCTTTTAGGTTTTTCATTTCCAGCGAATGCAAATTCAGAGACTTACTTTATTGATGTTTCAGCAGAAAGTATAGAAAACTATATTCTTAGTGGTAAAGATAAAAATGGATCTGTAAGTGGGAATGATCCTACAGTTACTGTTAATAAAGGAGATACTATTGTTTTTAATATTGATGCGTTTAGTCATCCGTTTTATATAAAGACTGAATTTTCTCGTGGAGGCGGTGATCAAGTAACCAAAGGGACATTATCAGGTACCCCTGGAACTCAAGATGGAAAACTATCATGGAACACAACGGGTGTATCAGCTGGGAAATACTATTATGTTTGTTCTCCTCATGCACCTTTTGGGATGGGAGGCTCAATTATTGTTGAATAAATAAATGAAACGCTTACTACTCCCATTACTAGCTGCCCTCGCTTTACCAACTGCTGTTAATGCTGAAATATCTGATGAATTACATAAAAAATGTTTAGAAGCACGAGATTATGCAGGATGTGTGAAAACTAATAAAAAACTATCTCATAAAAAAGATAAGGAAATATCAGGGATTGGAATAAGGCTTTTTCTCAATAGTGACACTGCTGAATTAACTATTCAATCTGTAATAAATGATTCACCTGCTGCTTCAGCTGACATTAAACCAAATGATGTAATCATAAAAATAGATGGCAAATCAACTAAAGGAATGGGTATAAATGAAGCTGTTTCTCTCATAAAAGGACCAAAAGATAAGCCAATTAAATTAGTTTTATCAAGAATTAATGAGGCAGGTAAAAAGGAAAAAATAAATGTTCGATTAGTAAGAGATACTTTTAAAGTCTCAACAAAAGACTATTTATATGAAGGTGATTTAAGGAGGCAATTAGAGTTTTTCTTTCCAGAAAATATAAAACAGATTTTTCCAGAAAATGATTCCTCGTCAAAGCTCAAAAAAGGAACTTCAATTTAAATTTCTGAATGAAACGCATACTCCTAGTTGAACTTTTATTAGTTTTAATTACCATAATTTATGTTTCTCTAAACCCAATTTTATGAATTTATATTGCTGATTATTTAGAAAAGATATCCTTATTTTTATTTAAAACAGTAAGTGAAGAAGATTTAAATAAGTGGTATGAGAAAAGAGATAAGTATGAATTACTTGAGAAATTAGGAGGAACTGCTTATTGATTGACAGTCGATCTAAAATTGGAGGGTATAAAAACCCTCTTTTTTTATGACTGCTCAAAATTTCATGAATGTTGTTCGATTTAAATTAAAGTCTGATTGTGTAGATAAGTATTTCGAAGTAATAGATAAAACAAGTTTTGAGGGGATGACTCAAAGATATATCGCTAAAACTGGAGATTATGATTACTGTTTTGTTGGGATCTGGAAAAGTGCAGAAGCTATTTCAGCTCAAAGACCAGCTATGATTGCTCACCTTGATGAGGTTAGAGGATTTATGGAAGAGTTGTCTCCAGAACTTGGAGTTACTGACCCTGTTTCAGGAAATATTGTTTCTAAAGTTGGATATCACGATTGACAGTCGATCTACCATAATTAGCATTTAGCTGCTTCTCAACCTCTTTGAGTTCCTCTCAATAATTCTCGTAATTTTAACCTAAGACTAAAAATGAAATCAGTTTCAGAAAACCAACTATCTTTATCTGTTATTTCTACAGTTTCGTTTAAAAATTTAGCGGAAGAAGTCAAAGAATTTGCAATAATTACTTTTGATTTTGGACTTGAGTAAATAAATCCAATAATTAACACAATTAAAAATATGGACCCTTTAACTTTAAGTGATTTAATAAATTCTTTTTTTAAGTAACCCAAAATAATTTAAAAATTAAATTTATTTTAGGAGTTGATATTTAAAGACAGATTAAATTGACAGTCAATCTAAAATAAAAAAAGTGATAAGTTTTTAAAAATGAGTAAATTTTCCTCTCAGGAAATAGAAAGTCAATACAACTTAATAAAAACGCTTTTATCTAATCCTCAAAAGTATAAAGATGCGATAGATGCAGTTAAAAAAGATATTGCTTATATGCCACTAGAACTAAAGAAAAAACTTGAAGAAGAAAATATTAATTTATAAATAATATTTTGGAAGACTTCGAAATATTTACTAAATAAAGCATCAAAGGAACTTCTACTAGTACCCCAACTATGGTAGCCAAAGCAGCTCCTGAATTAATACCAAAAAGAGTTATCGATACAGCTACTGCAAGTTCAAAAAAGTTTGAAGCGGCTATCATCGAGCCTGGACAGGAAATAGAATACTTTTGCCTAAAAAACTTCATTGAAAAAGCAGTTAAATAAAAAATAAAAAGAGTCTGTATTATTAATGGAATTGAAATTAAGATTATATGAATAGGATTTTGTAATATAGATTTTGATTGAACAAAGAATAATAAAAAGACTGTAAGAATTAAAAAAAATAACGAATAACTTTTACTTTTATTCAAAATACTTTTTATTTTTTTTTCGCTATAGATTTTATTTTTTAAAAATATTGCTAGAAAAAGTGGTACCAAAATAAAGATTATTACAGAACCGAAAACAGTATCTAACGGGATATCTATACTGTTAAATCCTAAAAGAATTTTTGACAATAATGGAAAGGCTAAAATTAATATTAGATCATTAATAGCTACTTGTATTAAAGTAAATAAAGGATCGCCTTTAGCAAGATTACTCCAGACAAAAACCATTGCTGTACATGGCGCTATTCCTAATAGAATCATTCCAGAAACATATTCTTTAGCAAGTACAGGATCTATCAAATTACCATATAAAAAATATAAAAAAGAGGCTGCAATGATTGCCATTGAAACTGGTTTTATTAACCAATTAATAAAAAGGACAATAGAAAATCCTTTAATCTTATATTTCAAATTTATTATTGACTTGAAATCTATTGATAACATCATTGGAAAAATCATTCCCCAGATAAGAATTGCTATTGGAAGATTTATTCTTGAGAGTTCTAATTCGCCTATAAATTGAGATAAATTAGGAAATAAATAACCGGATAAAGATCCAATACACATTGCTAAGAAAACCCAAACACTTAGATATCTATCAGAAAATTGCATTTAATTTATCTCTACTTAACTATTCATCCTAGTATTTAATTTAGTCTAAATAATAGCCTTTCTTATTTTTGCTGTAATCCATTCACTAAAAACTACTGCCACTACTATTGCTAATAAAATAACTGATACCTTAGCCCAAGCTAAGTCTCCTATTTGAGCATCTAATTCTATCCCTATACCTCCTGCTCCAACTAAGCCAACAACAGTTGCTTCTCTTATATTTATATCCCACCTATAAATAGAAATACTCGTAAATGCTGGGAGAATTTGAGGCACTATGCCAAAGGTCATAATTTGTGCTTTATTTGCCCCTGTTGCCTCAATAGCTTCAATTTGGTTTTCATCAATTTCCTCTATAGCTTCATAAAGTAATTTTCCACAAAATCCAATCGATCTTAATCCGATAGCAATTATGCCAGCCAAGACTCCCGGACCGACAACTGCAACCAGAAGTAATGCCCAGATTACTGAATTAATTGATCTGCTTGAAACTATGCAAAATAAGGCTAAAGGTCTTATAAACTTTTTACTCGGGGTAGTATTGTTTGCGGATAAAAAAGCTAATGGTATTGCAATTAAAGTTCCAATCGTTGTACCAATAGTCGCGATATTTAAAGTATCCCAAATAGGTTTTATTAAAGTGAAGAAATAATTAGTTTCTGGAGGAAACATCCTACCTAAAAGATCTAAAGCCTCATTATGTGAATCAAAAACATAAAACCAGATTGTTTTACTACTAATCAGACCGAAACAAAAGCTAAAAATTAAAGTACCTAAGAACCAACAAAGCCAGTTTTGTAAATCTCTTTTTCGATCAAATTTTTTCCAGGTTTTGTAATCCTTTTGTTTTATTATTGGCATTACTTTATTAATTTCCTGAGATGACTAGATGTATATTCAACAATCATCACGATAGAAATAATTACGATAAGAACAGCCGCTGCAGTCTCAAATTCATATCTATCAAAAGCTGTATTTAAGGTAGAACCAATACCTCCTCCCCCAACAATTCCAATTACCGCAGACTCTCTAAAATTAATATCCAATCTGTATAAAGATAATCCAATAAATCTTGGCATAACTTGAGGCTGGACACCATAATTAACCCATTGAAACCAACTGCTGCCAGTAGATTTGATTGCTTCAGCTTGGGATTTATTTATGTCTTCAATATCTTCAGATAATAATTTAGCGAAAAACCCTATTGTCGATAAACTCAGAGTTACCATCCCAGCAAAAGGTCCAAAACCCATTAACTTGACAAAAAATATTGCTAGGATAACTTCCTGAAAACTCCTCGACAATGTGATAACTCCTCTTGATAAGAAATAAACAAATTTAGGAGCTATGTTTTTAGCCGCCCCTAAGGATACAGGTATAGAAATAAGTATCCCCACAATAGTTGCAACAATAGTCATCCATAGACTTTCAAAAATGCCTGCCAAAATCTCATCAGATCTAGTTATAAAATCTGGAGGGAAAAAAGCAAATATAAAATTTTTACCCCTTGGGATCCCTTCAAGAATTCTTTGCCAATCAATTTCGGTAGTTAGGAAAACAGATAATAAGTAAGTACTAATTAGCAAAATTAATCCAATTCTTAATAACCTATTTTTTATTAACGGTTTTCTTTTCCAAATTACTTTCTTATCATTCATTTAATATATTCCTAATTTGCTACATTTTTAGACCAGTCTTCTTCTCCATATATTTTTGTAAGTATTGTCTCTGATAAGCCACTTGGCTTGCCATCGTAAACAATTTCTCCAGCTTTTAAACCTATTATTCTTTCTGCAAAATTCTGAGCAAGAAAAACATCATGAATATTTATAATCGCAGCAAGATTTCTTTCCTTACATAACTCGCATATTAATCGCATAATTTGCCTGGAATTTTTGGGATCTAAACTCGCTGTAGGTTCATCTACTAAAAGTAACATTGGATTTTGTATCAAAGCTCTAGCAATTCCTACTCTTTGCCTCTGCCCTCCTGACAATTCATCGGCTCTTTTATCAAGCATATGCTCTAGTCCAATTCTTTGAAGCAGACGGAATGCTTCTTCAATATCTTTTTGAGGAAATTTCCTGAAAAAACTATTCCAAAATCCTACATAACCTAATCTGCCGGAAAGAACATTTTCCATTACACTTAATCTTTCTACCAAAGCAAATTCCTGGAAAATCATTCCAATTTGTCTTCTTATTTTTCTTAATTTAGATTTATTTAAGGAGGTAATATCATTTTTTTTATTAGCGAAATAAACTTTCCCTGAAGTGGGCTCAACTAATCTATTTATTGTTCTAATGAACGTACTTTTACCAGCACCTGAAGGACCGATAAGAGCAACTACTTGACCATTAGGAATTTCTAGGTTTATTCCTTTAAGCGCCTCTTCTCCATTTGGATAAACCTTTTTGAGGTTTATTGTTTTAAGCATTAAGTCTGATTTTATTTATGATTAATAATTTTTATTTGCAATCATAAACAACACCATTAGCCTTATCTATTTTTCTAATAACATCCCAATCGTGCTTGTGACTTATTGAAATGAATCTATCAGCCTTTTTAAATTCTTTATCTAATGTTGAATTATCCCAGTTATAGGTGTAAAAAGCTTGCTTTACTTTTGCAACTACAGCTGGATGTAAATTATGAGCATGAGCATAACCTGTCGTTGGGAAGGTTTGGGATTTATAAATAGTTCTTATTTTAGAAGAATCAACAACACCTCTTGCATCCATTCTTGTAAGAACTGAGTTAGCAATTGGTGCTACTTCATAATCTTTGTTTGCAACACCCATTATTGAATTTTGATGCTTGCCAGAAAAGACTGGGGTGAAATCTTTATTTGCCTCAAGACCAAATTCTCCTTTAAGAATGGCCGATGGTGCTTTAAATCCTGAATTAGATGTCTTAGATGTAAATGTAACTTTTTTACCTTTTAAATCTGCAGGAGAATTAATTGGACTATCAGAAGGAACAATAATTTCCATTTCATAACCGTAAGATAAATCTTTTTTAGCCATCATTCCAAATGGAACTGCTCCTGCACATGCTGCTGCCACTGTATTGCTTCCAGTATTAATTCCTGCTACATGAAGACGTCCAGATCTCATTGCCTCAACTTGAGCAGCATAAGATTGAACTGGTAAGAAAGTGACTTTTTTACCAGTCACCTTAGACATATGTGTTACAAAATCTTCCCAAACTTTTGCATAAACGGAGGGGTCTTCAACAGGTGTATATGAGAACACAATGGTTTCAGGATCTATCCATTCATCTTCGGAAAGGGGTAGATCTGCGAGAAAATCTCCATCTCGATCACAATATTTGCTGTCAACAGTATTATTTGGATTGCAATCAGATAAATCTAAATCTCCAATTAAATCATTTGGTTTGTTTCCACAACTTGAAATACTTGTACTGATTATTGATAGACCTAAGACTATCTTTAATAAATTTTTCATTAGTGTTTAATTTATTCTCCATATTTAACTTGCTCTAAAGAGATTAACTTTTTCCCAAAAAGAGTTTAAATTCTGATTAATTGTTTTATTTTGAGTTAGTCAATTTTTAATCAGATTTATTAGGGAATTAAATAATTTTTAATTTATTTTTAACTTTATAAATTTAGGGTGATTAAGTTTAATAAATAAATATGATAATTCCTGAAAAGCAAAATATAGAATTTAAAGAAAATACAATTCTAGAAGTCAAATCAGGAATATTAATAATGCAATCAAAAATCAAGAATAAGAAAAATATTGTTGGGATAATAAATGAAAATGTTGTAATAAATTTGGAATTATGTAAATACGAAAATATTAAATTAATTGCGTTGACAAATTGCGAAATTAAAACAATTAAAAGAGGGCTATTTTTTTCATCTACAGACTTATTAACAAAAAGTCTAAAAAGAATTGATCAATTGGAAAAACTTTTATTAATAAGTAATATAAAAAAATCAGAAGAAAAACTAAAAGAATTTCTTTTATACTTATCTTCAATTATTGGCTTAAAAAAAGATAAACATATTTATCTAAATTTAAAAGAATTTAATTTTACCCATAAAATTATTGGTAATTCAATTTCTTCAACAAGAGTAACCGTAACAAGAAATTTAAAAATACTAGAAAAAAAAGGTTGGCTCAAATTTGAAAAAAAAGGTATTTTAATTCCGTTTAAAGATAATTAACCAAGCCTTAATAAAATAGATTTATTTTATATACAAACAATATCTTTATTATGTCTTGTTCTATAACATCTGTTTTTACTTTTAAAATTGAAAGCACTTTCGATGAATGGGCAGCAATATTTGATAGTGCAGAAGCAGATAAAAGGCATTCAGAATTTGATATTAAGCCACTTTTTAGAGGAGTAAGTAAGAAAGATCCTCAAAAAGTTATTGTTATTCATCAAGCTCCAGAAGGTAATGTTCAAAAGTTTGTAGAAGCTAATGGTGACTGGATGGCAACTCATAGAGTTGACTTATCAACAATGGAAGAATCATCTTGGACTTTTTCAGCAACAACGGAGAATTGTTGTGATTAACAAATGAAAAGACTACTATTCCCACTACTAGCTCTCTCAACTATTTTCCTTGCGAGTTGTACTAGTAACCCAAACAAAATAGGTACTCAAAAGGTTTCTGAAACCCAAAAGCAGAGAGAAGTTTGTCTAGATTGGTATGGCTACAGAATTGATACCAATAAAGCAATTAATGATTTAAATCTAAAAATTGAAACCGAATCAGAATTAATGGCTTACTGTGATTTCTTCAAGAATGTAGCTGATACAAAATAGATTTTTACAAAAGAATTTATTTTTTGGTGTCTTGCGTTCTCATTTCTTTTTGTGCTTCCCTAATTCTTTCTTCAAAGACTGATCTTCTATATGGAGTAACTTCTCCATTTTTAGTTGCCAAGATTTGGGCTTCATAAAGCCTCTTGGCTCTTGTAATTTTTTCTCTTATTTGAGAGAGCTCATTCATGATCTTATGCAGTTAATGAGAATCCCGTTCCCTATTCTCATTTCATGCGTCCAAATAAATTGGATGAACGTAGAAGTAAGCTAACATTAAAAAAAAAGGTCGGATTTAAGATATATTTAAAAAATCTTTAAAAGTAGTTTTTAATAAAATTTTAAATAGAAATTTTATCTAGAGGTAAAATATTCTGGGCCTCAATTGAGTCCAAATGAATTTCATTCTCTGTATCTTTATACAATCTTCTTGATTGTGGTGATTTAAGGGCGTTATTGTAATTTTCAATAAATTCCGAATCATCCAAAATAGATTTATTTTCTCTTTTAAAACTTTCTTTATAAGAATATTTGATATGCCCTATTTCTTGGGCTTGATTTGAGTTTTTGGGAGAAGGTGAATTTTTTATAATCATTTATTATTTTTTTTATATGATTGTCTTCA
>QCEF01000006.1 GCA_003278545.1 Prochlorococcus sp. AG-355-N16 | reverse complement strand
ATTCTTGTTTATTTATGCTTTTACTTATTGGCATACAAAATAGTTCAAACAAAAGTAAAGTTGACTTACTAATAGATGAAACTATTGAGCTTCCAATTAGTTTTATAATGGGGTCTAGTTTTATATTGGGATCTATTTTAGGCAGTGTTTTTGTTTTCAATATGGATAATAAAATCTAATAGCTTAAAGAGCTATTAGATTTTCAGCACAAACTATTCTTGATATTCCTTTCGCTATAAGAAAAGGTGCTGCGATTCTAAATACATCAGTATTTGGGACTTTAAGTACCTTTTGCTCTTTATTACAAGATCTTTTAGCAATATTTAAATCAATAAATAATTCTAAAGTTTTTCTATTTAAATCTTCATGTGGTAAGAATTCCCATTCTGGAAAATCTTTTAAAAGTTTTATCTCTAACTCAATTTTCTTATCCACAATCATATAAACAACTTTAGGGAACTCTACCTCTAATAAAGGGACTGAAGATAATTCTTTTCGAGATGCACTATTAATTTCATGGTCTATAGGAGGAATTTCAAAAAAAGAGTCGATTGGAGCAAAACTTGAGGCGAACGAGTCGACATTTAAGAATTTAAAATTATCAGATTTGTTTTTCGAATCTTTATCAGTAGAATTTGATTCTCTTAAATCATTTTCTTCGTTTATTGTTTTAGATTTTTCTTTGTAAGATTTACTATTTTTAAATAACTCCTTATATTTTAAATCTCCAAGATTTTTTTTAAGATTTCTGATTATTGTTGTATTAGTACAAGAATATTGTTGTGCCAAAGCATCTATATTGATTCCATTTTTAAAGCCTTTCACTATCTCTTTTTTTTGTTTATCCGTAAGTCTTTTGGTCAAGATAAAAATGCATTATTTTTCAATTTTATGCGATTTCTTACTGAAAAAAAATAAATAAAAAAGATTTTTACTAAAAATCATAAAAAGAATTTACTTACATTGTATAGGCTTATAGCGTCGGATATAATAAAAAAATGCTTCCTTAGCTCAGCTGGATAGAGCAACTGCCTTCTAAGCAGTGGGCCGCAGGTTCGAATCCTGCAGGAAGCGTAAGAAAATCAAAGTTAATATATGTATTATTTAAAATTATTATTATCTAGAAAAACAGACATTAATAAATTAGGAGAGATATTATTTCTAATTGGAACTTTTTTTTTATGCTCTTCCTTATTTATTGGCGGATTATTACTTTTAATGGCGTTTGTTTTTGGGAGCTTTATTCAAAGTAAAAAAATTAATTTCTTTAAAGATAGATGGAATTTACCTTTCTTTTTGTGTGGTTTATTGATAGTTTTAAGTGCTTTAATACAAAAATTTGTTCTCCCAAACAACATACCAGAAATTTGGGATCCAAACTTATCATTACTAGGAATGGCAAATTGGATACCCTTTTTTTGGATTTTTTGGGCTTGCCAACCTTTTATTAATACTAAAGAAAAAAGGAAAAAATTTGCATTAGTTCTTATCTCTGGGACATTCCCATTATTGGTTACAGGTTTCGGTCAATATTTTTTTGGATGGACAGGTCCTTTTGAAACTTTAAATGGATTAATCATTTGGTACCAAAGACCAATAATTTCTCCTGGGGGCTTAAGCGGATTATTTAATAATCAAAATTATGCTGGATCTTGGTTGAATTTAGTATGGCCATTTTGCATAGCCTTAATTTTTGAAAGAACCAAAAATTTATATAATAAAAGCATCTATATTTGTTTTTTGGTTACTATTGGATTAGCAATTCTATTGACTTTTTCAAGAAATGCTTGGGTAGGATTTTTAATTGCTTTTCCTCTGGTAATAACTCAACAAGCCTTTCTTTGGTTATTAATATTTTTTCTAATCAGCGCCTCAATAATAATCATTTTAATTTCACCAATTTTTTCAAGTGAGCTTCAAAATATATTAAGAGAACTAATTCTAAATAAAATTATACTAGAGTTTTCTCAAGAAGGTTATAAAAACTTAGATGTAACAAGACTAGAAATTTTTAAAAGCGCTTTAGATATTATAAATAGTAGTCCTTTATTAGGAATAGGAGCAGCTTCGTTCACTGCAATATATGAGCTTGAGACTAATTTTTATAAAGGCCACTCTCATAATTTATTAACTGAATTAGCAATAAGTTATGGTCTTCCAGTAACAATAATATTTGCCTTAACTATATTAAGTATTCTAGCTGTTTCCTACTATGCTATCTTTTTGAGGAATTTAAAAAGTATAGATTATTTTGAGAGAGCATGTTGGGCATCTGTTTTCTTTTTCTTTTTATCTCAATTAGTTGATATACAATATTTTGATGGGAAAATAAGCATTATTGCTTGGATTTTGATTGCATCTTTAAAAAAGATAATTGAAAAGGATAGTGGAATTTAAAAAATATTAATTAAATGCATATTACTTAAAAAAAAGTCGAAAATGCTTTAAAAACAATTAATAGAATATTGAATCTGGAGAAAATAAATGGAAATATATATTAAAAAAAAGCCATAATAAATACATACTTAATAAAACTAAAGAAGAACAAGAAGCAATCAATAAGGTAAAAATTTATAATAAATCTTCTGAGAGTAAGCAAATATTAAATATCCTAGAAGTAGTTTTGTTAAGATTATCAATTTAAAATTTGCAGCTGCTTATGAAATTCTTTCTTAAATTTTTAAAAGTTAATTTTAATCCTAAAAGTAATTATTTATACTGATACAAAAAACAGTAAAATATAACTAGAAAGGTAAGAATTAATGAATATAAAAAATGCAAATATAGCCTTAATACACGATTGGTACTTAAGAAAATCAATTGGAGGTGCCGAAAAAGTAACTTTTATTATTGATGAATTGTTATCTAATAACTACTCTATGCCAGAATTATTTGCATTGACTGAAAACATTAGTCTTGAGAATAAAAATATATTTGGAGATAGAAAAATTAATACAAGTTTTATTCAAAAACTACCTTTTGGAAGAGACAGGGTTCAAAAATATTTGCCAATAATACCTTTTGCTACCGAACAATTAGATTTAAGCCTTTACGACTTGATAATTAGTTCTAGCCATTTAGCTGCAAAAGGAGTATTAACTTCCCCTGATCAACTTCATATAAGTTATATCCACACTCCTATGAGATACGCATGGGATCAAATGAATACTTATGTAAATAAGTCATCTTTAAAAAAATACGGATTAGAGTTACCTTTAAGATATTTATTATTTAAATTAAGAGAGTGGGATTTTATAAGTGGACAAAGGCCTGACTACTTGATAGCCAATTCAACCTTTACATCAAAGAGAATTAAAAAATATTGGGGTCTAAATTCAGAAGTTATTTATCCTCCTGTTAATGTACAGAGATTTAAATTTAATCTAGAAAGAGAAAACTTTTATCTTAGTGTATGCAGACTTGTGCCAAATAAAAGAGTTGACCTAATCATCAAAGCATTCAATAAATTAGGGTTACCATTAATGATAATAGGAGATGGTCCTGAAAAATCAAATTTAAAAAAAATTGCCCATCCTAATATTAAATTTTATGGAAATGAAACAAATTCAAATGTGGAGAAATTGATGAGCACCTGTAGAGCTTTTGTTTATGCTGGTATTGAAGACTTTGGTATAGCTCCTATTGAAGCAATGGCTTCTGGTGCTCCAGTAATAGCCTTGGCAAAAGGAGGATTGTTAGACACTGTAAATTGCTTAACTAATGACAAAAAAAATAAAATTTCCACAGGCATCTTATTTAAAGAGCAAAATGTATCAAATATTATTGATACAGTAATGTGGTTTGAGGATAAAAAAATTTGGAGAAAATTTAATCCTGAAATACAAAATAAATTCGCCCAAGAATTTTCGCAAGAAAAATTTAAAACGAAATTTAAAACTTTTATTGATAAATCTTGGACTAAGTTTCAAAAATATAAGTTTAAGTAAATAAATAATTATATTTTATTGTAATTTTTAAAGTGAAATTTTTTAAAATAACTTTTAAGAAAAATATTTACCTTTTATTCAAAACCTTATTTGATTTTATTTTTTCTTTAACAGTAATAATATTGGGTTCACCATTGTTTTTGTTTATTGCAATATTGATTAAATTTAGTTCACGTGGACCAATATTTTATTACCACAAAAGAGTTGGTAAAAATTTTAAAACTTTTTATTGTATAAAATTTAGGACTATGCATCCAGAAGCTGATGATATTTTCAATAATTTATTAGAAAAAAATGAGGAGATAAAAGAAGAATTTGAAAAAACACATAAGCTTAAAAATGACCCGAGAATAACTACAATTGGCAAATTCTTAAGAAAAACAAGCTTAGATGAATTGCCTCAATTTTTAAATGTTTTAAAAATGGATATGAGTGTTGTAGGACCACGTCCAATTGTAGAAAAAGAAATAACAAAATATGGAAATCAAATAAACAAAGTGCTTTCAATAAATCCTGGTATAACTGGACTTTGGCAAGTTAGCGGAAGGAATAATTTGAGTTACAAAAAAAGAGTATATCTCGACTCATTATATGTAGATAGTTTTAATTTTATAATGGATTTGAGGATAATTATTAGAACATTTGGGGTTTTATTATTTCCCATGGATAGAGGTGCATATTAAAAGAAATTTATGAATATTTATATTTGTTTTAAGTAAACCAAGAAAAATATTATGTACAGCAAAACAATAAAT
The DNA here is from genome assembly GCA_003278545.1 of Prochlorococcus sp. AG-355-N16. Taxonomy (GTDB): domain Bacteria; phylum Cyanobacteriota; class Cyanobacteriia; order PCC-6307; family Cyanobiaceae; genus Prochlorococcus_A. The sequence goes on along the minus strand of QCEF01000006.1, from coordinate 78,569 downwards.
TTACTTATACGTCTTTTAAAAATTCTTTCAAAAGAAAGAAAAGCATCTTTTTATAAAATTATTCCTCTAGCAATAATTACTGGATTAGCTGATGTTTTGGTGGTGGGATTAGTTTCAAGACTATTTGTAATAGTTGTTCAAAAAGAAAATAGACCCTCAATACCCTTTTCAGAACTAATTTCAACAGATCCATTTACTAAGTTAATCATTATTGTTTCAATCTATATATTATTTAATTGGCTTGCTTCATTTTTAAAATTATTTCTTAGAGCTTTCCAAGAGAAATTAAAAGCTGAAATATTTATTGACTTATCAGAAAATATCCAAAAAAAAATCTTTCATCAAAAGTATGAATTTTTTCTTACTGATAAAAGCGAAAATATAAGTTCAAAAATTCTATTAAATATTTCAAGGGTATCGGAAAAATTTATAAGGCCTATTTTAGAAATAATAAGTGGTTTTTTTATTATTATTTTTATATTTTTAGCTATTTTTAGTTTTGCAAAAATTAATTCTTTTATTTTAATAATTAGTTTAGTTACTGGCTATACATTAATCTCCTTAAGTGTTACGCCTTTCATAAGAGCCGCTTCAAGACAAAAGATAATTCTGGAGAAAGAAATAAACAAAGTTATTAATGAATCCATGAGAACTATAATTGATGTTCATTTAACTGGATCAGAAAAATATTTCGAAAATCGATATAAAAAAGCTAGCCAAAGAGCTTTTCCATATTTATGGAAGGCTGAAACTTTTCCTGAATTTCCAAGGTCATTAGTTGAGCCCTTTGGAATTACACTTATCTTTGCTATTGGACTATTCCCCTATTTACAAGATAGAGATCCGAGTACTCTTTTAGAAATTATTCCTTTTTTAGCAACAATTGCAGTTTCCTCTTTAAAGCTTACACCACCATTGCAAGATTTTTTTAGAGGCATTACAGCTTTACGAGCAGGGATCCCAGATTTAGAAGAAGCCTTAAAAATATTAGAGCTTCCCAACACGAGAAATTATTCAGTCATTAGAAAAAATAATAACTTTAAAGCTCCTAAGAAAAATCTACAGATTTATAATCTAAGTTATAAGTATCCAACTAAAGATAATTTTGCTTTAAAAAATATTAATTTAACTATTAAGACTGGCTCAAAAATAGCAATTGTAGGAAAAACAGGGAGTGGAAAGAGTACTTTTGTAAACCAGATAGTTGGTTTACTTAGACCCTCTAAAGGAAAAATATTATTAGACGGGAAAGAACTAAAAAATAATCAAATTTCTTCATGGCAATCAATTTGTTCTTATGTACCTCAATCAATCAATTTATTAAATGGAGATATTAGGACTAATGTAGCTTATGGTTTAAATGATTTTGAAGTGAATGATTCAAAGGTTTGGGATGCAATTGTTGCAGCACAGTTAGAAGAACTTATTTATTCACTACCTGCCGGTTTAAACACACAATTAGGAGAAAATGGAATAATGCTCTCTGGGGGACAAAGGCAAAGGATTGCTATTGCACGAGCTTTTTATAGAGATACATCCTTATTAGTTCTAGATGAGGCAACATCAGGTTTGGACAACATCACAGAATCAGAGCTGATGAAATCACTTTTAAAAATAAATAATAAAATTACAATTATTTTCATTGCCCATAGATTATCAACAATTAAAAAGTGCGACTACATTTATGAATTTCAAAATGGTGAAATAAAATCATGTGGAAACTATCAAGATTTAATAAAAAATTCCAAAAGTTTTAAAGAGATGATAAACGCAAATAAAATTAATGAAAATCTTTTTTAAAGTAAAAATTTTTTTAAAACTACATTTCCATAAGAACTTTAGTATATAAATTTTCATACTTAGATATCATTTTTTGCTCAGAAAAAAACTTCCTTTGTCGTTTAAATGAATTATATCCCATTAAATTTCTAAGCTTTTCATTTAGGGCTAATTCTTTTAAGTATTTTATAGCAATACTTAAATCTTTTAAATCATATAAATATCCAGAAATCCCATTCTCAATAGTATCTTTATTGCCAACTACATTACTTGCAATTATTGGAAGACCAACTGACATTGCTTCTAAAATACTTAATGGCAGGCCTTCATATAGAGATGTTGACAAAAATATATCAGAATAATATAGGTATTTAAAAACATTTTTCTTCATACCAATTAATTGAACATTTTCAATTTCCAATTCAAAGATAAGTTGTTTAATATCCTTCCAAAGTTTTCCATAACCAACTATCTTAAAATCAATTTCGGGAATTCTTTTCGCAATTTTTAAAATATCTTTGATATTTTTTTGCTCAACGAATCTACAAACTGAAATAACATTTATCCTAGAGATATTTTCCTTATCTTGAGAATTACCTAAATAAGTTTTCTTTTCTTTAATTAATTTGTTTTCGACTCCATTATTAATAACACTTATATTATTAGAAACAAAAACATTTGATCTTTTTGCATATAATTTCTCGCTCTCTCCAACAAATATTTTATGAGAGTCAAACCTTCCAAAGATATTTTCATAAATCAAATAAACGCAATTAGTAAAAAAATTATGACATTTGATATGAATTCCATGAAAAGTATAAATAAGTTTTTTTTGTAAAAAAAGATTAGTAATTCGAGATAAAACTCCTGCACCTTTTCCATGTGCATGAATAATTTGTATATTATTTTTCTGGATAAATCTTATTAAATTAAAAACATCTTTTATATTAATTTTTCTTTCAGAGATTTGAATATAATTTTTTGAGTTTAAATAAATTAAATAATTACTATTCTTGGGTAATGCATAGAAAACCTCGAAATTATCATTTAAGTTTTTTCCTAGCGAAAACATCTGTTTGGGGCCTCCTCCCAGATCCGCATTAGAGGAGATCATCAACAAATGTATCTTGCTTTTTAATTTCATATAACATTGCCGAACTTTAAAATTATAATTAATTTTTGATAAAAAAATTTTTATATTACGTCTTTAAAAACAACTTTATCTTTTTAAACAAAATATGATTATTTATTTGAAAATAGTAATAATATTAATACTATTTTTAGAAATTAGTAAATTTATAAAATACAGTATTATAAAATAAATTCCTAAGGTTAATAATAGTAATTATGGCAACGCGATCTATTTTTCCTTTAATTTTATGCGGAGGTTCAGGCACAAGACTCTGGCCTCTTTCAAGAGAGTCATATCCTAAGCAATTTTTATCACTAAAGAAAGAAGACAATTTAAGCTTATTACAAAAAACTATTCAAAGAATAATCCCTTTAAAAAATATTCAAAAGCCAATATTGGTATGTAATGAACAGCATAGATTTATAGTTTCTGAACAAATGCGTGAATTAAATATTGAAGACTTCGTTATATTGCTTGAACCATTTGGAAGGAATACTGCTCCTGCTATTACACTTGCAGCTTTAAAGGCACTTGAACTTGAGAAAGATCCAATTTTATTAGTTTTATCTTCAGACCATGAAATTCAAAATGTCAAAAAATTTCTAACTCTCCTTGAAAAAGGCATTGAATACACTGAAGAAGATAAATTAGTAACATTTGGAATAGTACCAACTTCCCCTGAAATTGGATACGGATACATAAAAGCATCAAAGCCCTTATGCAATAAATTAGAAGGAATTGATATAGAAAGTTTTCTTGAGAAACCTGATTTAGAAACGGCAAAAGAATTAATAAAAGATAATAGATTCACTTGGAATAGTGGAATGTTTATGTTTAAAGCAAAAGAAATAATAAAAGAGATTGATAAATTTTCTCCGCATATTTTAGAAGTATGCAAAAAGACTTTAAAGAAAAGCATTATCGATCTTGATTTTCAAAGATTAGATAAAGATTCTTTTGCAAAGTGTGAGGAGGTTTCAATTGATGTTGCGGTAATGGAAAAAACATCTAAGGGTTTAGTAATTCCACTTGATGTAGGATGGAGCGATGTAGGAAGTTGGGAGGTGGTTTGGGAGACTTCAAAAAAAGATATAAAAGGTAATTTTACAGAAGGTAAGGTCATATTAGAAAATTCAAAAAACTCGTATCTAAGAAGTGAAAATAGACTAATTGTAGGTATAGATCTTGATGACTTAGTAGTAGTAGATACAAGAGATGCAATTTTAATTTCTAAAAAAAATTCCTCACAAAAAGTAAAAAATATAGTTAATTATTTAAAAAAAAGTAAAATTCCAGAAGGTCATTCTCATACAAAGGTTTATAGGCCATGGGGACATTACCTTTCAGTGGTAGAGAATAATAGATGGCAGGTAAAATTGATACAAGTTAAACCTGGGGAAAAGTTATCTTTACAAATGCATCATCACAGATCTGAACATTGGGTAGTAGTAAGTGGTACTGCAAGGGTAGAGGTTGATAATAAATTGGAGATCTTATGCGAGAACCAAAGTATTTATATACCCTTAGGTTCAAAACATAGATTATCAAATCCAGGAAAAATAAATTTAACTCTTATAGAAGTTCAAAGTGGTTCTTATGTAGGGGAGGATGATATTGTAAGGTTTGAAGACAAATATGGACGTTAAGGTATAGTTAGCTAAATTTAAAATTATTAGTAACCATTTGGGTTTTTTTTCTGCCAATTCCATGCATCGCTGCACATTTGGTTTAAATCTCTATTTGGTTTCCAATTTAATAGAGAAAGCGCTTTCTTATTATCTGCAATAATAATAGGTAAGTCTCCATTTCTTCTTTCAACAAAAGAGTATGAGATATTACATTTATTAATTTCTTGAAACTTATTTATTGCTTCTAAAACACTTATTCCTATTCCGTTTCCAATATTTAAAACTAAAAAATTATCTTGCGTATTATCAAATAGTAATTCTATAGATGCTTTATGAGCCTCTGCTAAATCCATAACATGTATATAATCCCTCAAACAAGTGCCATCTTTAGTAGGCCAATTTTTACCAAATACTTTTAATCTATCAATCCTACCAGAGGCTACCTGACATATGATGGGGAACAAATTATTTGGTATTCCAACGGGATCTTCGCCAATAGTTCCTGATGGATGAGCCCCAACAGGATTAAAATATCGCAATGCAATAATTCTCCATCTTTCATCTGAATTTGTAAGATCACGCAAAAGCTTTTCGATTGCAAGTTTTGTTTGCCCATATGGATTGCTAGCAGCGACTATACCTTCCTCAGAAACAGGGAAAGAATTTGTTTGACAATAAACCGTAGCACTGCTGCTAAAAATAATATTTCTACAGTTATTTTGATTCATAACTTTAAATAAGGATATTGATCCGTTTAAATTATTTTGCCAGTATTTAAGCGGATAATTGAATGATTCTCCAACCGCCTTAAATCCCGCGAAATGTATAACTGAGCTGATAGGTTTTGAATTTATCCTGCTTTTTTTGAAAATAGAATCTAATAATAATTCATCTCTGATATCTCCTTTAAAGAAATTAATCTTTTCAAGAAAATCTTTATTATATTCTTTTCCTAATTTAATTAGAGAATCTAATACTTTTGTAGAACTATTTACGTAAGAATCTATTATTGATATTTCAAACCCAGATAATAACATTTGGAGACAAGTATGACTTCCAATATAACCAGTTCCTCCAGTAACCAATATATGGCTCATTATACATTTTAATTAGATTCATAATAACATTTTTATAATTATGAATTTTAAAGAATTGTAACTAGTTTCTTATATATTTAAAGCAATAATTAAGTACCATTCCATTCAGGCACTAACTCTTTTAATAATTTTAATGATCTATCAAGATTATATTCTTTAGAGAAATTAATTAATTCTTCTATCTTTTGTTCAGAAATATTTTTGAATGAGGATTTTTCGGTAGCTTTAAATATTTTTTTATGTTCAGTTTTTAAAGCTTCTGCATCTATAAGCAACTCTTCAAAAAGTTTTTCACCAGGTCTTAATCCTGTATAAACAATTTCTATATCGCCATCTTGATTTGCAATATCTTTTACTGATAATCCACTCAATTTGATCATTTGAGTGGCAAGATCCTTTATCAAAACTGGTGATCCCATATCCAATAAAAAAACTTCCGCTCCATTTGCAAAACATGCCGCATTAAGTACTAATAAAACTGCTTCTGAAATAGTCATAAAATACCTTGTTACTTTTTTATGAGTTATCGTTACTGGACCACCTTGAAGAATTTGTTTTTGAAATAAAGGTACAACAGATCCAGATGAATTAAGTACATTTCCAAATCTAACCATAAAAAATTTTGTTCTTGCATATAAATTTGATTTGACTTTACTTTTTTCTAATTGTTTATAGGAATAAGATTGTACTATTAATTCGGCTAATCTCTTTGAGGCTCCCATAATATTTGTTGGTCTTACTGCCTTATCTGTTGATATCAAACAGAATTTCTCTACAGAAGAATTAGAAGAAACTTCACATAAAACTTTAGTAGACAATACATTATTTATAAGTCCCTGTAATGGATTAACTTCTACTAAAGGAACATGCTTATAAGCTGATGCATGAAAAACCATATTCACATTTTTTTCTTTAAATATCTTTTCAATTAACTTCTGATCAGTTGCACTTCCTAGTATTGGTATTAATTCGATATCTAAATTATTTAAAGAAGTTAATTTACTATTAATTGTATAAAGACTTATCTCGCTTATTTCAAAAAGTATCAACATAGAGGGTTCATAACTCAAAATTTGTTCACATAATTCAGCTCCAATTGAACCACCTGCTCCAGAAACAAAAATATTTTTACCTTTTATTAATTTTGATAAGTCCTTATTTTCTTGATCTATTTTTTTTCTTCCTAATAAATCATTAATGTTAATAGCATTCAGTTCATCAAATTTTGTTTTACCATTAAAAATATCATCAATAGAGGGAATAACTAAAACGGGTATTCCAAATTTCTTAAATTTAGTTACAATTTCAATTCTTTTCCTCTTATTAATACTTTCTATACATACTAAAACTTGATCGATTTCTTTATAAATTCCAGATGGATTTGAGGATTTAATAGCTATACCTGAAATATTGCGTCCCCATAAGTTTTTATTATCATCAAGAAAATATTTAATTTGATATTTTGGATTAAGCCTTAAAAGTGAAGATAGATTTGCACCTGAATAACTTGCTCCATAAATAGCTACATTTATTCTTGATTCAGTTTTGAACTTAGAAAAAATGTAATAATTATATAATTTCTTTATTAGTGCTCTAGTAAATAAATTTAGAATAGATGAAATTGAAATCATCAAAATCCAAACTGAAGCTGTTGGCGAATTAAATGAAAATATATTTCCAATTAATAAAGTTAATAAGCTAATTAGTATATTTCTCTGAATAATTTTAAAGATTATTTTTAATTCAAAAAAAGTAGAGAGCGAAGAATATTGACCAGTAAACAGATATACTGGAATTGAAATAATACATTGAGTTTTTAAGAGCCATATTGCTTCTTTTATGTAATAAATAAAATTAAATTCATATCTTATTAAAAACGAAAAAATAAATGCCCATAAAATAATATTTAAATCTAGAAAAACTAATACAGTTCTTCTTTTGAACTTTGATTTAATAATTATTTTGAATAATTCATTTATTTTTTTAACAGGGTATAAAAAGTAATTTAAATTATTCATATTATTTTCTTCTTTCTTTCAAAGGAATAGCTAAAAATTTATCCATATATATATAAACCAGGATTAATAAAAAAATATAAACGGGTAAATATGCAAGTTTAAATACAAATATATATAAACATGTAATAAATGTCAAAGAAGCATAAATCAAACTTACATTCTGATGTGAAATACCCGCTTGATTTAATCTTTGGTATAAATGAGATTTATGGGGAACAAATATATTCTCTCGGTTAAAGAATCTTCTAACTATACAAATAAGTGCATCACCCAGCAAAGGGGATCCAATTACGAGCATTGAAAAAAAATCATTAGTACTTTCAAAATTTATGATAATAGCAAAATAAATTGCACCCAAGAATGTACTTCCCACATCTCCCATAAAAATTTTAGCTGGAGACCAATTCCAAATTAAAAAACCTATCAAGCCAAATACTATAGGCATAATAGCCAACTGTCCTAATAAGATCGCTGCAAAAAATATTATTACTAAATTCAAACCTAAAAATCCATCTAAACCATCCATAAAATTTATAAAATTAATAATTGCAGTACCAACAATGATTAAAAAAAGAAAAATTACAATTTCTTCTGAAAAATTTAAATCTAACCTTATTAAAGTTTTATATAAACTAGATTGCATAATTAAAAATATTACAGTAAAAATTTGTACAATATATCTTTTAATCGATGATATACTCTTTCTATCGTCAATAAATCCAATAATTGATAAAGGAATACATGTCAGTGGCATCCAGAAGTTGAATAAAATGCAAGCAATAGTACTTACTAAAACAAAAGAAATACCTCCTCCGGTAGGTATTGCTATTTTATGAGAGCTTCTTTCATTAGGACTATCTAAAAAATTTTTTGAAAATATAGGAATTAATATCTTTAAAAAAAGATAAGTAATTAAAAAACTAATTAATGAAAGTATGTAAATTAACAATTTTTATTCAATTATGAAATAGTATCTAAATATAAACTTTAAGTTTATAAAAATCATTTTAATTTTTTATAAAATATTTTTGATCCCCTGGGAATTGAAACTTTTTCTTTTTAATTAGTTTAGAAACCTTTTCAAAACCAGCTAAATCTGAATTAATCCTAAATAAAGACTCAAACCATTTTGGAGAAATCAAATTTATTGGGGAAATTAAAAAAAAGAATAATCTTTGATTTATGATAATTATCTTACACCTTTTTGCTTTGTCATTTTCAGGTAATGCTTCTTGAATCTTCTTTAACATAACTTCGTATGAAAAAATAAAATCACCACCTAAAAGGATTTTTTGATTTCTTTTAAAATTTTCTTTTTTCATCGAAAGAAATTTCAGGAAAACAAATTCAGCCAATTGAGAGGCGTGAATAGGTTGTCTCATTCCAGAATTAGATGGAAGAAAAACAAATGGTATTTTTCTCATTATAGAAATAATTAAATTTATATTCCTATCCTTAAATTCACCAACATTTCCATAGATTAATGTTGGCTGAACAATTATCAATGGCTTTTTTAGCTTTTTAGAAAAATTCAAAATTTTATCTTCAGAATCATATATTTTACAATAAAGATCTTTATCAAATTTATTAGAAGAAAATCTTTTTGTCATTACTGAGGAAGAAGAGCAAATAATTAATCCTTTTATCTTTTTCAAACTAGAACTTTTTTTAATAAGCAATTGATCTAAAAAATAAGCTATTTTCCATATCGGTGCAAATGATACTAAAACATAATCCTCATTAATATCAGGTTTGTATGAAGAGGCATTATCTAAATCAACAAAATTAGTTTTATTTTTTCTTGAGAAAATAAAGACTTTAGATGAAGGTAATTTATTTGAAATTAAGTTTATAAGTGCTTGTCCAGATGGATTAGAACTTCCGAATATATGTATATTCATAATTTAAAAAAGAGTCATAAGTTTTCGAAAGTATCTTAATAAGAAGGGTATCAAACTTAAGAAACCAAAACGTAAATAATAAGCTTTTAAAACTTGTTTAATTTTTCTTTTTGTATAAATAGAACTAAATCCACCATTACCTATTAATACTGTAATTTTGTTTAAACAACAAATTTTAGCTTCTTTTTTTGAGCTCAATCTAAGAAAGTATTTAATGTCTGCAGCAATATCATAATTTTCATCAAATATTCTTTTATCTAATAAAGCTTCAGGACTAAATATTGTTCCTTGATGAGGAGGGGAATATCCAACAAATAACAAAAATGCAAAATATTTATTATTAATTATTTTTGTAATTTTATTATTTAGAAAAAACGAATCTCTTGAAGTAATAAAAGTATCATTATTAAAGTATCTTCCATTACTAACAAGTAAATATGGTCTTAATTTATTTTTTTTCTTTATAGTTTCACAAATCCAATGTAAAGAATTTTTGCTAGCTGCTTTATCATCAGATCCCCAAAATAATACCCAATCATTTTTTTTTGAATATAGTATTCCTTGATTCATTGCTCCATAAATACCTTTGTATTCCTTTTTTTGCTTTACCCAAGATATTCTCTCGTCTTTATTAGAATTCTCTTTAAGAAACTCTATATGTTTAAAATTAGATCCACCATCTATAAATAGAAGTTTCCAGTTTTTGAAGGTCTGCTTTTTTAAAGATTTAATTAATTCATTTAATAATTTATAACTATTTAAAGTAGGAACGATTATCAATAAATTTATTTCTTTCATGTGTATTGTAATATGAAAATTATTTAAATCATATTTAATATTACTAGAATAAAGTGCCTAAAAATCTTCTTTTTCACTAACTTCAATATCTAGAACTTTTAAAATTGAATCTTTTAAATTTGAATTCTCTTTTACTTTATTTTCCAATTCAATATATTTTGCATCTACCAAAAGCCTATACCAAAAACCCTGTAATAAATGAAAACAAAGACCTGGATATCCATCTAAGAAACCAAATCTTATAAAATATCTATATAAAAAATATAAGAAAGATCTTATAATTAAAGGACTAAGGGAATAAATCTTTTTTAAATTAAATAAATTGTAATTTGTATCTTTTACATTATTAAGAGATTCTTTTGTAATTAAAGGATAATTTTTTTTGAATAATTCCAAAGCCTCTTTATTAGAATAGATGTTATGTTTTTTAATCCACCAATTCAAAGGCTTCAAATTATGGTCAATAATATTTGATTTAAAAGAAATTATTTTTCCATTAATAGTTAATCTCTCATCCATCCATTTATTTTCATAAAAACCAAACCCTTTTCTAAATATTCTTATAATTTTATTTGGAAAAACTCCTCCAAATTTTAATAATTTTCCTTGAAAAAAAATGTATCTATTTAAAGAGATGCCCTTTATAGAGGCATCTAATCTTGGTAGTTTATAAAATAATTCTGTTTTGAGGCTTTTTGTTAATATCTCATCTGCATCTATCCTGAAGATCCAATCAACATCATTATCTATTTGAGTTAATGCCCAATTGAATTGTTTTGCATGATTAATAAATTTGTTTTCTAAGAATTTAACATTATATTTAAGAGCTATTTCTTTAGTTTTGTCATTAGAAAAACTGTCAATTATATATATATCATTAAAATAATTTTTAATATTGATAAGACATCTTTCTAAATGAATTTCTTCATTAAAGGTTAGTATTATTGCTATTATTTTCATTTAACATACATCATTTTATAAAACATATTTTTTAATCTTCAAAAATTCTTTTTTTTAAAAATCTTGCAGGATTTCCGCCAACCACTTCCCAATCTTTGATATTAGATAAGACAACTGACCGGGCACCAATAACAGATCCTTTACCTATTATAACCCCTGGTGATAAATAAGCCTCTGCACAAATCCAGGCATAGTCATTTATTATTATTTCTTTTTTTTGAAGAGGTAAGTCTTCTTTTGTATAAATATGTGTTCCAGAGCATATATGTGCTTTATGCGAAATTGTTACTGAATTTCCCAAGCTAACCTTTCCTAAATTGTATATTAGTGCCCAATCTCCTATGGAAGAATAATCTCCAATAGTTAGATTCCATGGAATAAAAATATTTACACTGGGATAAATATGAACATTTTTTCCAATCTTGGCTCCAAATAATCTGAGAAGGAAATTTCTCCATGAAAAAAAATTTCTTGGACTAAACCTAAAAATAGGATTAATAAAGTCCCACAAAAATCTTGCAAAATACTCAGTTAATTTATAATTTCTTTTTTTTCTACACAATTTTATATTTAAAGGTTTTTGATTATTCAAAATACTTTCTTAATTTATCTAACTATATCAAAACTAATAATAATTTTTTTTAATTTAAAATATTAGATGGTTTACTTTTTTCACCTAAAACCCAAAGATACAAATTTAAAAAACTTTTAGCAATTTTTTCCCAATCAAAAGCTTTTGATAAGTTAATCGCATTTTTACTCATTAATTCATATTCATTTTTATCAAGAACAAAAGACTTTAAGAGAGCTTTTTTTAAATCATCTATTTTTGGTTCTACAAACCAACCACATTTACATTTTTCAAGGGTTTCCCAAGGCGCGCAAGTGGTTGTAATAACTGGTACACCATAACTCAATGCTTCTGCAACAACCATTCCAAAATTCTCACTAAAAGTAGGCAAAACAAAAACGTAAGCATTTCTATAGAGAGTAACTAGATCTTTACCTTCCACTGGTCCAAGGTAAATAACATTATCATTTAACTTATTCCTTTTTGTAAACTCTTTAAGTTCATTTAAATAATTAAGTTCTGGAAATCCTGCAATTATTAACTTACATTCATTATTGTTTTTAAAACAACAATTCCACGCCTTTAAAAGGTTTAAAAGCCCTTTCTTGGGGTGAATTCTTCCTAAATAAAGGTAAATTTTCTCATTATTAATATTAATACCCAAATCATTTAAGTTGTATTGTCCTAAAAGTTCTTTTGTACTTGGTTTTTCTATACCATTTGGGATTACAGCAATAGGTAAACCTAACTTTAATCTATCTAAATTATTAGCCTCCATAATAGAAGTAGCATGTAAAACAGATGCGGAATTAAGTGACTTTCTTTGATATAGATACCAAGCAAATTTTTTCTTTAAAAAATTATATTTTAGTGACCAAGGTTCTAACATCCCATGTGGACTAATGATTAAAGGTATAGAAGATATTCTAGAAAAAGTAGTAATTGTATTATTGAAAGGCAACCAAATACCATTATCATGAATAACAACATTCTTTTTATTTTTATTTTTATTTTCGAATATTAATTTTTTTAATAAATTCTGATTAATTAAAGGATTAACAGTAAATCTTTTATGGTTACTAAAATTTAAGAATGATATGTTTTTATTTAACTTTTTAATTTCTGATACATTTTTATTTTCTTCATAAATTTGACTACATATATTAACTTCGATATTTAACTTTGATAAATTTGAAGATAGTGCAGTAACTGTTTTAGAAGGACCTCCTGAAGATAAATTTAAATCGCTAACGCATTGAATGATTGATATTTTATTATTCATAATTTTATTAATAAATTTAATCTTTTATTGAGTAATGTAGTGTGCTCATAAAATAAGAAAGTATCATAAAAAGTACAAGAGAAGAAGGACTTGGTGAAAAAATTGTATGAGGCTCTTTGAATAGAAATAGAAAAATAAAAGAATAAGTTATTAAAAAAATGCGCAAATTTTTAAACTGAAATTTTATTAAAGAAATAGTTATTGAACAAACCAAAGCAAAAAAAGTAAATAGATATAAATAATATCCTCCTAACTTATTTATCATCATAATCCCAGTTTCTGCGAAAGTGAAATTATTAGGGTTAAATGCAAATTGACTATAAAAAATAATTCTCTCAAAAGACTCTTCATATATTTTTTCTAGATTATAGTCACCACCACCAACCCCCAATTGCAAGACAAAATATCCAATTAAAAATGCAAATAAAGTAATTAAAAATTTTGAAATTAATTTGGAATTTAAATTAAAATTATTAAGTATTGATAAAAAGGTATTTAAGATGTTCACTAATGGGTAAATAACAAAAACAAATACATAGGCTTTTCTATTAGTAAACAATAATAAAATAAATGCTAATAATTTATTAAGACCTGGAGAAATAAAAGGTATATGAATCTTTTTAGATAAGTTTGGTAAAGAATTATAAAGTAGAAGAAAAGCTGTTAATAATTTTGCAAAATATAAACTAGTAGGAAATAAACCACTTATTGAAAAAGCATTAAATAATCCATGCGAGCCAATATAGTCTGATCCGCTTGAAGAGTAACTATAAAAGAATGGAGGATTAAAAATAAAAAAGATAGCTGGAATTGAAGCAATAAGAGGATATTTAAGAAAATCAAAAAGTTTTATATTAAATGGGATTAATCCAAAAAGCATCAAATAGAAAAGAGACAAAGAAGTAGCCCTAAAGAATAAAAAAGGTAGAGATTCTTCTCCCGAGCTTAAAATAAAAAAAATAAAAAATATTGAGCCTAATAATATAAAGAAAATTCTATAGAAAATATTCTTTCTTATTAAATATTTAGAGTCTGAAAAAAATAGAAAAATTAAAAAAGGAATAAACAAAAAATTATAAATTAGATTTAATCCTAATAACTTACTTAAAAATAAAATAATAACTATGACAAATGAAATCATATTTAATCGCAATTAAAGTTTTTAATAATAATAGAATCAATTGATTGGGCATTAATATTATCTGTTAGGTTATTAATTAAAATTTCTTTTTCATTATAATCTATATCACTTATATAATTAATATCTTCTATAGGAATTAGCCAGTTACGTAAATTTTCAGGAATTGATATTGATTTTGTAGATAATACAAAAAGATTATTTCTTATATAAAATAATATTTTACTAGGAAAATCACATTTATTATTATCACTTTCCAAGTTAAGAAAGTTTCTTAAATCAATACCAAAATGTATTTTTTTGATAAATATATCAAACTCATATTTATTCATAAATCCCTTATATATGAAATTATTTGGTTTTCTTTGCAATAATAATTTAAAATATTCAGGAATGTTTTTTTGGCTTGTTGTGAAATAAACTTTACATTTAGGGTATAATTCACAAAATTTATATAGTTTATTTATTGATTCTTCACATACATTATATTTTGATATAGAGCCTGCATGTAATAAATTGAAATCCTTATTTTTAATTTTCGATATAAATTTTTGATTATTTTTTTTATTTATAAATGGATATGCAAAATATATTTTGGTAGCAATATTTCTTTTATATACTTTATAAGTATAGTTTGAAAAGACAATAATATTATCAAATAAATTTATATAGTTTTTATCCAATAAGTATCCATCAGCCTGAATAATATTTATATTAATTTTAATAAATATTTTTATAAATGACAAAATAGATATTTGAAGTTTATTTAAATTATAAAAGAAAGAAAATTTTGGCTTTAGATTATTTATAGTTATTATTGAAGTTAATATGTAAAGCAAGTCCCTCAATAATTTAATACTTGTTGAAAGTAAATATTTTGTTTGTTTATTTTTTGATTCTTTATTAAAAGAAATAATCCAATTGAGTTTATTTTTAATACTATAAATAGGATAATAATAAATATTAACAATATTTTTTTTATATTTTTGATTTAATCTAATAGCTAAATCATTTAATAAATCTTCACTAGCTTTTGAAGATAAATTTGATTTTCCTATTTCAGCAAAAATAAAAATTTTATTGTCTTTTTTTTTAATCATATAAAATGATTCCACTTGGATGGAGAAATATCAATTTCTTCATATTTTCTTCTACTTAAAAGGGAATAAGAATTAATATCATATTTTCTAATTCTGAGAAATCTAGCCCATTCAACAAAAGTTGACTGAGGCGATCCACAAATAAATTCAGCTTGAGACATTTCAATAATATCAATTAATGGAGATTCAGATCTCACTAAGCTAACGTTTTTAGGTAATTCTGAAAGTTCAATATAATCCTTTAATTGTGAGAGATTAGTATCTGAAAATATTTTTATCTTATATGATCTTTTTAAGAAGAACTCAATAGAAAAACGTATTTTCTCAGGAGAAATACTTTGATTATTTATCAAGAAATCTCCCAACCTGATATGAAATGCAACAGTGTTATACTCTATTTTTAAATTTCTTTGAAGAGAATAATAAAAGAATTTTCTTATGATTTCTCTATATTCGTAAAGATCATAAAAATAATTTTTTAATCCCTCAAAATAAATATATTTATAAGAACCAATATGAGTTTCATCTTTAAATTTATTTAAATAAAATATAAAAGCAGATTTATTTTGAGGTAAAGATATCCATTTTAATTTGTTAAAGTCATATGAATAATTGCGCAATGATTTTACATTCAATTCTCTTAAAAAATTCCTTGGTTGAATTTGATTAGAATGTGGATGAAGCAAATTAGCTCCATTTTTTAAAGATTGACATAGTGCCCTACAAAAAGGAAATAATATATTGCCCAACCCAAAGCCCCCTAATCTAAAGTATGGATAAATGGAAACCTTTGAATTATGTATTAAAGGTAGGTAATATTTTGCCTGACTCATATAACTATATAGATCTCAGATAATGCAAATTTAATAAATTTTGTAGTTCCGAAAGAGAATTATTTTTAAAAACTGCTCCTATTTTGCCATTATGTATTAAATCTTTAGAACCTACTTTATTGCTAACTATTACATATACTTTTGAATCAATAGCTTCAGAAACTACAAATCCAAACCCATCGAATTTGCTTGGAAGAACTAAGACATCATGCTCAGACATTAAATCATTAACTTGTTGATTATCTAATCGATTAAAAATTTTAATATGAGAATCTGAAAAATCCATTATTTTCTTACATTTATTTTTTATTTTGTCAGCCATGTATCCTTCTCCAACAATTGTAAGTTGAGCATCAAATTTTAAATTTTTAAAAGCATTTATTAGAATCATTGGATTTTTTCTATCAATTAATTTTCCTATAAATAAAATTCTGAGTTTCTTATGTTTAATATTTAGATTATTAACTTCTTTATTAGAGAAAATTTTATTTTTTATTTTTTTATATGGTAATAAATTAACTTTTCTGAAAAATAATTTGTAAATAAAAGAATTTAAAGAAGCAAAAACAAAAATTTTATTACTATCTAAATAAATTTTCTGATAAGTTAAGCTAATAAATAATCTTATTAATCTAGGCAAAATGTAAATATCATTAAGTCTTATTGGTTCTAAAAGTGGAATTGTATAAATGAAATTACAGGAAAATTGACATAAAGTTTTTAACTTTACGACAAAACCCAATCTATAAATATCTAAAAAAGAATGTAAAATCGATATCTTTTTATAGTTTTTATTGTTGATTTTCTTATTAATAAAATTTTCAATTTTTATAAGATTTTCCTTTTTTGAAACATTGGGTATTAACTTTAATCTTGAATTTTCAAAAGATAAATTTTTCATAGAAATCTCTGAGAAATGTTTTTCATCTGAAAATAATGGAAAGTGAATTATCAAGATATCATTATATGATGAGAAATCTTGAATAATCCCTTCTTTATGTATACTTGGTGCATTATCAAAAAAGATAATTAATCTATCCATAATTCATTATTTAATAAATAACAAGTTTATCAACTTAATAATTTTTTATAAAGATCATAGTATTGGCCAGAGACCAAATCGGGAGACCATAATTCTTCAGATCTTAATCTAGATTTTTTTCTGATGTTTTGTATATCATCATTCAAAACAACCCATTTTATTCCTTTGTAAATATCTTCCCAATAGTAAGGCTTCGCTAAATAACCAGTTTTCTTATGTAAAACGATATCTTTAAGACCAGTAGAATCAAATGCTACAACAGGCAATCCACATGATTGAGCCTCACTTGCAGTTTGTCCAAAAGATTCCATATAAGAGGGTACAACCATTACATCAGCCGCAGAATAAAGTAGAGCTAATGTTTGATCATCATAAATTCTACCTACATAATTTATTGGCATTCCAATTTTGAGTGGTTCAACTGGTGCTGACGAACCAAATACCACTGCCTCATAGGATGAATATTCATGACTAATCTTTTCTAGCGCTTTTGTAAGAAGACTCCATCCCTTCCTTTTATCGCTTGTAGCATTAAGTGCCCCAAATAAAATTAATATTTTATCTTTAGGTAAATTGAATATTTCTCGAGAAAATTCTCTTGACATAGGTTTATAGATATTTAATGGTAAGGCATGTGGGATTAAATAAACTGGCCATTTCGACATCAATTTGGAACTCTTTACGCAGGACTTAAGCCATTGACTTGGACAAACAATCATATTTTTTCTTTTCCAGTATTTTCTTTTCCTTTCCCAGGCCCTTTTATCTAAATCAATTCCAGAATGAAGAGAATTTCTATTATTTTTAAAATAACCTTCAACATATCTTTTATCTTCTAATCCATTTGGATAATGTTCTGACCCACAAAATGGCCAAGCATCATGGAAAGTCCAAATAATTTTTTTATTAATTTTACCAATATCTTCTATTGAAAGCATCTCTCCTTGAATCCAGTGTAGATGAATAATATCTGCTTTTGAATTGTTTATTTCATGCAAAATACTTGAAGAAAAAATTGATGATGAATGTAATATATTATTTGTTGATTTTTGTAATCTTTGAATCTTTATACTCGCAATATTCTTCATTTTTGATTTATATTTTTCTATTTTGGATTTAGAAGTAAACACTGTTTTGTCATCACTTCTCATATTTAAAACTCTCATTGAACTTTTAATATCAAGTTTTTTATTATTATTAAGAGCTTGATTTAATCTAAATGATGCTCTTGCGGCACCACCCTCAATGTCAGAAGTAGATATATGAAGTACTAACATTCTTAAAAACTAACCTTTTAAAGAGGATCTAATAATTTTTAACCTGTTAAAAATTCTTTTAAATAGTTTAAATAAATAAAGCAAAGAGAAACGATTCGGTCCAGAAAAATACATTAGTTCTGTATACCTATCAGCATCTTCAGATCTGATAATATATTCTGGATGAGATAAAGGCAAAATACCACTCTTTCCTTTTTCATGATTTTCTAATATTGCTGGTGAATTGCCTTTTTTTGTATGAGTTCCCTCTTCATTAAAACCAATATTTTCTATTAAATTCTTATTAGGAATTGCAGTTAATCCACTATTGATGAAACAAGTATAAGTCCATTGATAATCCCATGTATCAGGTTTTCCAAAATAATAAATTGAGTCAAAAGTACTTTTCCAATGTTTTAATTCTTTTTTATGGAAGAATAGTGACTCGAATAAACCTGATTTATAGAAATTTGGCCAATCTTTCATTAGTACATCGTAATTACTCCAACATCTTTTCCAACTTGCCCATCCCCAGCAATGATTGTATCTACTGAAATAATAAGAGCTTTTACCTATCCATTTATTACCTTGTAAATTATTCCCTGTTATACACCAAATTCTCTTATCATCTCTATATTTTTGCAAAAGCTCTTCGCAAAAAGGAAAAAAGTCAGGATGTGGAACACAATCATCCTCAAGTATGATCCCTTCATCTTCATTATCAAAAAACCAATTTATTGCAATACTTACACCCCTCATACATCCATTATTTTTTTTATGATACAAGGTCTTAATATTTGCGTTCCAATTAATATACTTTTCAACTATTTCCCTTGTATCATTGACTTTTTTAAATTCATCTTTATGGTTTAATCTAGCTCCATCGCTGGAAATATATATTTTGGAGGGCTTTATAATACTCAAAGCTTTTATTACCCTTAAAGTCTCTTTAGGTCTTTTCCAAGTAATTAAAAGAATAGGTGTATGAAATGCCACAAAACTTTTTTAATATTCTTTAACTCTAACCGATCCCTAGTCCCCAATAATTTAAATTTGAAGAAATAATTTTATTTTTATTTAAAATTAATCTTGTATCAAATACCCATGCAGGGGGTCTAATTTGATTAGATATTTCATTCCAATCCAAATTTCTATAAACTTTCCAATCAGTCAGAACTATAACTGCATCAACGTTTATAAATGCATTTTCTAAGTTAGTAATATATTCCCATGTGCCATAATTGTTAACTTCCGCTGAGTTTGAATTTTCAGTCAGTGGTTCTTTTTCTAAGTCTTTAGCAATTTGCTTTGATGATACTTTTGGATCATGAATTAACAAATGAGCTCCTTCATTAATCAAATTTTTTGATATTGATATTGATGTTGATTCTCTGGTATCGTTTGTATTAGCTTTAAACGAAAAACCTAAAATTATTATTTTCTTTTTGTATACAGTCCCAAACAATTTATCAACTACAGTTTTGTAAATTCGATCTTGCTGCCAATTATTAATATTTATAACCTGCTCCCAGTACTTAGCTACTTCACTTAAACCATAATAATTACATAGATAGATTAAATTTAGTATGTCCTTTTTAAAACAGCTCCCCCCGAATCCTGGGCCAGGATTTAAAAATTTGTTCCCAATTCTTGAATCGAATCCAACAGCTTTTGATACTTCTTGAACATTAGCTCCTGTTACTTCACAGATAGCAGATACAGAATTAATTGAGCTTACTCTTTGGGCTAAAAAAGCATTAGCAATTAATTTTGATAATTCACTGCTCCAAATATTAGTTTTAAGAATCTTTGTTTCATCAACCCATTTCCTATATATATCACTTAATAATTCAATAGCAACATGATCCTCTCCACCTATTAAAATGCGATCTGGCATCTCTAAGTCATTTATTGCTGTACCCTCTGCAAGGAACTCAGGATTTGATAAAACTGAGAATGAATTATCTTTATTATTAGATTCAAGAATCTTCTTTACCGTTTCTGCAGTTCTAACAGGAATTGTACTTTTCTCAACCACAATTGTATGTCCTTTAGCAGCATCAGCAACTTGCCTAGCGCAAGCTTCTATCCATGTCAGATCACTAGCTTGACCAGAACCAATACCTTTTGTTTTTGTAGGAGTATTTACAGATAAAAATATAATATCCGCTTTACTAATATTTATATCTACATCTGAACTGAAAAATAAATTTTTATTTCTTACTCTTTTAATGATTTCTTCTAAGCCAGGTTCAAATACAGGCAATTTAGTAAGATCCCCATCGTTCCATGATTTTATTCGTTCGACATTTTTGTCCACAACAGTTACATTTATATCAGGACAGTTATCAGCTATTACAGCCATTGTTGGACCTCCTACATAGCCTCCACCAATGCAACAAATATTTTTAATTTTTTTTTTAAACTTTTCGACCATTTTTGTTAAGTTATTTTGATAGACCTGAAGTAGTCTATTGTTTTATCTAAACCTTCATTTAATCTTATATTGGGATACCATTTGAGTTCTTTTTTAGCAATTTCTAAAAATGGTTTTCTTTGATGCGGGTCATCTTCGGGCAAAGGCTTAAATATAATTTCAAGCTCTGGATTTATTTTTTTTATTATAACTTTAGCAAGTTCATAAATAGTAAACTCTTCATCATTACCAATATTTACAGGGCCTATAAGCTTGCTTTCCATTAATCTTTGCATTCCATCAACAAGATCATCAACATAGCAGAAGCTTCTTGTCTGGCTACCATCGCCATAAATTGTTAAGTTCTCGCCTCTCAAAGCTTGAACAATAAAATTACTAACTACCCTTCCGTCATCAGGCGACATCCTCGGTCCGTATGTATTAAAAATACGCATTACTTTAATTTTAGTTAGATGTTTTCGATGATAATCAAAACATAATGTTTCTCCAATTCTCTTACCTTCGTCGTAACAAGACCTAATACCAATGGGATTTACAGATCCTTTGTAGTCCTCTCTTTGAGGACTTACCTCAGGATCTCCATAAATTTCACTAGTAGATGCAAATAATATTTCGGCATTTAATCTTTTTGCTAATCCAAGCATGTTGTAGGTACCTAAAAAACTCGTTTTAGATGTTTTTATAGGATTACGTTGGTAATGAACAGGAGACGCTGGACAAGCTAAATGCCATATCCTATCAATTTCAATTGTTATTGGCTCTGTGACATCATGCCTTATTAATTCAAATCTAGGATTGGTATACCATTTGTCTAAATTAGATTTTACACCTGTATAAAAATTATCTAAACAAATTACTTCTTCTCCTTTATCCATTAATCTATCTATAAGATGTGAGCCGATGAATCCTGCACCACCAGTAACTAAATTTTTTATATTAAATTTTTGCACTTTATTGATAAACTAATTTAGAAATTTTAGCATTTTGATTAATTTTATTTTTGAAATTCACATAATAATTATAAAATTCACACTAGCTATCTTTAATAAATTTTTTAATATTCAAAATTTAGTATCAATTAAGTATTGAATCTAAGACTGCGTATGTTGAATAAATACCAATAAAGGGAGATGTAACTTCAGTAATTACATCTTTAGTTGCAATAATTGCACCTTTATTAACTGTAACTATATCACCTGACTTCATAAATGGGTTTTTTCGTCCACCTCTAGCTGCATTTGGTGAATAATTGAACTTTCTAGACACCACTTCACCATTATTTCTAAATCTAGTAAATTCAATAGCACCTTTTAAAATCTTTGTACCGCCAGCCATTTTTAAAACATCGTTCAATGTCGAATTTTTTGCAACAGTTAATGTTCCTTCATTTTCTACCCTTCCACTAACAATTACATTAATGAATTTTGAATTTAAATTAGTTTGAACAGCTTTACTTAATTGCTTAGTTAATTCTATGGGACTTCTTTTTACAAAAATTTTATCTCCATCTAGTATTCTTATATTGTTTGAATTATCGGACAACTGAATAACATCAATAAAATTTATCTCAGCCTTTATTTTCCCTCCACCCTTTGAAATAGAATTTTTCCTTATTACTTGAATATTTGATAAATCACTAAACGCTGTTATACCTCCTGCCTTTTTCAAAACTGAATATAAATCTGGAAATCTTTCAGTTGGTTCTGTATTATTATTTGTGAGATTCACCTTTTGCTTTCTAATTTGATTAGATCTGTAAGTCCCCACAATTTGATCTGAATTAGATGGATTTATTTCATAAAACTCACTCCCCCCTCTACCACTGAAAGTGTATAACCCAGGATTTTCTACCTCGCCATCAACAAATACCTGAATTGATCTATATTTTTTTACTTTAATTTTCACGTTAGGATTTATAAAAACTTCTTTGTATTTTTCGTTAAGTAAAAGAGTCAATTCATTTAAAGTTAATCCTTCTACATATAGTTTTTTAAAACGAGGCACAAATAAAGTTCCATCACCCTCAACCGTGAAATCTTTATAGATATCTAAATCTAAAATCAAACTGTTGGGTTTTAAGCCAGAACCATCTACAAAGCTTATTGCTAATATATCTCCGACGCCAACTATATAATCAATAGATCCTTTTTTATCAAAATAACTTTGAGAAAGAATATTATTATAATTTTTTAGATTTTCACTTTTTATACTATTTACAAAAAGAGGAAAAGATAAAAACAAAAAAAATAAAGAGAAATTTTTAATTTTTTTAACTTTAAAAATAGTTTTAATTCTACTTCTCATTAACTTCTTCTAATTATTATTTAATGCAATGAATCCTGTATTATCAAGTCTTTGCATTTTCATGTTAAATTTGAGATTTTGGAGTTCTGATTTATTATTATATCCCAAAATTACAACGATAATTTGACTTTTATATTTATTTGCTTCTGAAAGATTATTGGATATAGTTATTTTATTTTTAAATAGATTATTTAAAGTTGATTTGAAATTTATTATAGTTTGATTATCTTCATCACCCATAAATAAAAAAACTAATTCTTCTTTATTTTTAATCCCAAGATAAGAATTTATTAAAAGAGTTAAGGCTTCTTTGAAATTGTTATTATCAAGATAAGGAGGGGTGTCTAATAAATTTGGAAGATTAAGAATTTTTTTTGCTTCTGATGAAGTTAAAACGATACCTTTACGTATTTCATAAATCAAAAATAAAATAATGCTCCCAAAAAAACCTACAAATGTATAAATAAATGATATTTTTTTCAAATCTGGGCCTATTGGAGTATCAAAAACTTTCGGATTTGTTATTATTTCCCATGGATCTTTAGCCTTGGCAAGTTCTAAAGAAATTTCATTTTTAATTTGTTCAAATTTAGTTAAAAAAGAATTTGTTCTTTTGTTTTCTCTAATTAATCTAGCGTATTCAGATAATACCTTAATAGGCCTCTCAGCTGAAATCATTTCAGCTTCTTTTGCATCTTTCTCTGACTCTAAAAATGCTAATAAATCTCTTCGCAAACTTTCATATAAATTCGCTTTTGCATCCCTTAGCAAGATCATCAATTTATCAGTTTCTGCGTATACAAGGCTATTAACTACCAATGACTTTTCAATTGATTGAATTTCTTCCAAAATTTGTGAATTAGGATTATAAATCTTTGCTGCATAGATAAATTCCTCCTCATTATCCAAAGATTTCAGTAAAGATATTCTTTGTTCTAAGATTCTAATTTCATTTGCTGATTTCATTCTTTGAACCTCAGTATTTATTATTATTTCATCCCCAATAACTTCGAATGATAAATTATTTTCTCTACTAAATTCTTTTAATTCTTTTGTAGATTTCATTAATTTATCTTTATAAATATTTTGTTGTGTTTGTAAGAATTTAATTCCTTTATCTAAATTAGATTGTCTGTCTCTATAAGAAAAAGCTTGATATGTTTTAGATATCTCTTTAAGAACAATAGGTATTAATTCTTTGTTTGTATTATTAAATTTTATATTTAGTACTGTTGTTCCATCTTTAAACTTTGATTTGAGATTTGATTTTATATCTCCAAAACTAAATTCTTTAATATCAAGCTTTTTAAATTCATTTAACTTTAATATATTCTCATAAGTTGGTATTAAAACAAGAGGACTATTCATAATTTCCAATTGCGTAGACAGATCAGTACTTGAAGTTGATTTTCCTAAAAGAGATTTCAAACTTGCTTCAATATTATTTGTAGAAGATGCTTTGTCACTTGAATTTAAAACTATTTGAAACTGGCCTTGCCAAATTTTAGGTAACGTTTTTCCTCTGAGATATCCAACAAAAAAAGAAAGGGATGTAGATATTAGAATTAAATAGATATACTTTTGAATTATTTTTTTTATATTGCCTAAATCAACATCAAGCTCCGTTTCATTACCAATCTTTTCTGAATTCATTTAGTAATATCTCAAATTTATTTGAACAACAATAAGTCTCATATTAATATAACATTATCAATAAAAGCAATAATAATATATGTTTGAAAAACAATGGTTTTCTGAAGCCTCTCAAGAGGGATTAAGTAATGATGCTTTAATCTTTGAGAAAGAAATATCTAAAAGAAATATTGATAAATGTTTAAATATTATTAAAAATAGCAATTCTAAAAACACAGATTATTGGAAAAGAATGGAGAAGAGGTTAAAAAATATATCAAAAAGAAAAAAGAAATACATTCTTACAGGAGTTAAGCCACCTATCTTTTTAATGTGGGAGGGATTTTGGCCTGATATGAATTCTAAAGATTGTCAAATACTAGATTTTTTAAAGGAAAGTTTACCAGATGAGGAATTTTTAGTTACTAACAATTCAGGTAAAGCTGACATACTTATTAGTTCATGCTTAGGAAGAAATAATCCAATTTCAAGAAAATATAATCATTGTTTTAAAATTCTTTTTCTTGGAGAAAATTTAAGACCATATTTCAGTAATTATGATTTAAGTATTTCTTCTGACATAAATACATACAGAGGTAGAAATATTTATCTTCCTTTATGGCTATTTGAAATAGATCTTTTTAAAAGAGGGCAAGATTATCCAGATAGAAAAGTTTATAATATTAATAATTTTTGTAAGAGTAGAATTATAGACTTTTCAAAAAGAGAGTCAGGTATTGTTTATATAGGGAATAATTCTGAACCTTTTAGAGAGAGTATAATACAAGAGATACAAGACAATAAAATAAAGATAGATAGATTTGGCTCTCATACTAAACCTATTAAAGACAAAATCAGTCTGATAAGTAAATATAAGGGTACTTTAGCGATGGAAAATTCTATTTATCCTGGATACATAACAGAAAAAGGAATGCATGCTTTCCTTGGAGGTTCGAAAACTATATATTGGGGTTCTCGAGAATATTCTCCTTTTAATGATCATCCATTATTTGTAAATATAAATCCAGATCAATCATACGATTTGATTTTAGATAAAGTACTTTCTATTACAAATGAAAATAATAAGGTTTTTGTGCCTGCCTTATTAGAAGAAAATAAAGTTTTAAATTTCAAGAATGAAATAATAGCAAAAATGAAAAAAAGCTTATCTCAATTTATTTTATAAATAAAACTATCTGCTTAGATCAGGAATTATTTCGCTTGGCTTATCTATATTAAAAATTTCACCGTTTTTAATGTGAATCAATAGATCACAATCAGATAAAGTAGAAAGCCTATGAGCAATAATTATATAAGTGAGATTTGGGAAATTGGTAATTATTGAATTCATTAATTTCTTTTCGGTCTTATTGTCTAAAGCACTGGTGGCTTCATCTAAAACTAAAACTTGAGAATTCTTATATATTGCTCTAGCTATACCTATTCTTTGCAATTGCCCACCACTAAGTTGAATACCTCTTTCTCCAACTGGACTAAGAAATTTATATTTAGAAGATTCTATAAAGTCTTTAATTAAGGCTATTTCCGAAACTTTTTTTACCTTATCCATATCTATTTGATTAATGTGCATTCCAAAAGCTATATTTTCAGCATAATTTGTATCAGACAAATAAATTTGTTGCGAAACATGAGAAATAATAGATCTCCAATTAACCAAGAACTGTTTATTTTCATAATGTAGTCTTTCTCCATCAATGTAGATATTTCCTTTTGTTGGAGTTAATAAACCTAAAATAAGATCTATTAAAGTACTTTTACCACTACCAGTTTCACCAACAATTCCAATTTTTTGACCCTTAATTATTTCAAAATTTAGATTCCGTAAAACAGAATTATTTTTATCATATTCGAAAGAAACATTTTTGAATGTTAATTTATTTTGGAATACTAGTTCTTCTTTATTGAAATCTTCAGTATAAGTTTTTTGGGCTCCTTCAAGAACATCCAATGTCATATTTGCAGGATAATTTTGTACAGAAAAATTCATAAAGGATGCGTATAACTGCTGAAGAGCGGGTAATAATTTCTGCATACCAAGGGCTAATGATCCTAAAGCAGGTATAAAATAATTAGAAGTTGAACTATTTTTTGAATAATAAAAAGCAAATAATGCTATTGAAGAAAGAGTAACTGTCTCAATAAAATATCTAGGAGAGGATGTTAAAAAAGTTGATCTGGCATTTAAAACGTATCTCAATTTATTTATATGCTTGAATCTTTTTTTGTGAAAAAGAAAAGTATTATCTATTATTATCTCCCTTATTGAGCCAAAAGATTCTTGAACAAATTTAACTATTGAAATATTAGCCTCAGATATCATTTTTCCATAAATAAATACCCTCTTCCTGAGCAAACTAAGAATTACAAAATATACAAACGAAAATAAAAATAAAGAAACACATGTTATTTTCCAACTGATTATCGTCATCCCAAATAAAATAAATAAGGATGTAATTCCAAATGAAATAATATTTAAACCTACCTCAACACCTGTAATAGTACTTGGCACATGTGAGTTTATTGAAGCAATTGTTTCTGCAGAATTTTGTTTAACTTTCTCTTCAAATGAACTATGTATTGTTTTGTCAAAAACAAATGAACCTAAATCGTCTCCTAGAGCTGCAATTAATCTTGCGTTGTAATATATATTAGATAATTTTAGTATCGCGTTAAAGATAACTGAAACAACAAAAAATATAGTAAATATAACTATTAAATTATTACTATCGTAAGAAGATAAAAAATTAGAAAAGTTTGAGATTAATCTATCTTCTAATATATCTTTCTGGGATGTAATTATTCTTAAAAGAGGATAAATACTTAAAATACTAAGCATTTCCGCAAGCGCAGATGAAATAATTAAAATAAATGCGCATAATACCTGCCTTTTTCTTCTAAAACTCAATAGGATCCACAATTGTCTATATATTTGGTATAAATTTCGTTCTCCTACTTTCCTATTCATAATTATTGTCTTAATTGTTTATTTTTGATTTTGTAAGTGAAGTCTTCAATTGTTTTGGAGATGCCCATTTTTAAGTCAATTTTAGGAGTCCATCCTAAACTCGAAATTTTTCTAACATCTAATAATTTTCTAGGAGTGCCATCGGGTAAATTATCATCCCAAATTATTTGTCCTTCATATTTAATTTCTTTGCTTATGATTTCAGCCAAGTTTTTTATAGAAATATCTTTACCGCTTCCAACATTTAAGAAAGTTAATTTTTTCCCATTTCTATCTACTGGAGAATCTGGGTTGTCTGGATTCCAATTTTCAAGAGAAAATACACATGCATCACCAAGATCATCAACATGTAAAAACTCTCTGAGTGGTTTTCCAGTCCCCCAACATGTAACACTTTCTCTATCTTTTAACTTCGCCTCATAAAATTTTCTAATTAAAGCGGGCAAAACATGGCTGTTTTTTAGATTATAGTTATCGCCAGGACCATATAAATTAGTTGGCATTAAACATATTGAATCAAATCCATATTGTTTTCTTAAAGCCTCACATAATTTAATTCCAGAAATTTTTGCAATTGCATAAAATTCATTGGTGCTCTCAAGTTCCCCAGTCAATAATGAATCTTCAGTTATAGGTTGTTTAGCAAATTTTGGATAAATACAACTGCTGCCTAAGAAAAGAAGTCTTTTAACGTTATTTCTCCAAGCTGATTCAATTACATTATTTTGGATTTGTAGATTTTCTAATAAAAATTCAGTTGGATAAATATTATTAGCCATTATTCCACCCACTTTTGCTGCTGCCAAAATAACAACATCTGGTTTGTTAGAGACAAACCATTGATTTACAGCTTCTTGACAAGATAAATCTAATTGTTTCCTAGAGATTGTAAGTATATTTTGATAATTTTTTTTTGTTAAAGCTCTCAATATTGCACTTCCGACCATTCCATTATGACCGCATATAAATATTTTATCATTTAAGTTTATTAAAGACATCTGTGGTTTTTATTAATTTTTTATTGAATTTGGAGGATTTTCAATTGAACCATAGACATCAAATCCTTTCTTTTTTAATAAGGCTTCTTTCTTAGCTTCCTCTTTATCGAATCTTACCATTTCTTTTACTAATTCTTCTAGAGAAATTTTTGGTGTCCATCCTAGTTTCTCTTTTGCTTTGGATGGATCACCAAGTAATGTTTCCACTTCTGTAGGCCTAAAATATCTATGATCAATCCTTATCACAACTTCTCCTGTATCACATCTAATACCAATTTCCTCAACTCCCTTATTTTTCCATTTTATTGGCACTCCTTTTTGATTTTTGTCCCATCCTAATTCAATTGCCGACAGTTCAATAAATTTTCTAACAGTTTCTTGCCTTCCAGTAGCAATGACAAAGTCTTCAGGCTTATCTTGTTGCAACATCAACCATTGCATTTCAACGTAATCTCTAGCATGCCCCCAATCCCTTAATGAATCAATATTTCCCATATATAAACATTTTTCTAAGCCCTCATCAATTCTGGATAATCCTCTTGTTATTTTTCTTGTGACGAAAGTTTCTCCACGTCTCGGGCTTTCATGGTTAAACAAAATTCCATTACAGGCATACATTCCATATGCTTCTCTATAGTTAACTGTTATCCAGTAGGCATACATCTTTGCGACAGCATAGGGGCTTCTGGGATAAAAACTGGTTGTTTCTTTTTGAGGAATTTCTTGAACTTTTCCAAATAATTCACTTGTACTAGCTTGATAAATTCTTGTCTTTTTTTGTAAGTTCAATAATCTAATAGCTTCTAATATTCTTAATGTGCCGATTGCATCACAATTAGCAGTATATTCTGGAGACTCAAAGCTTACAGCAACATGACTTTGTGCTCCTAAATTATATATTTCATCAGGTTGTACTTCTTGTATTATTTTTACTATATTGCAACTATCAGTCAAATCACCATAATGCAAAATAAAGGCTTGATCACTATCGTGAGGATCTTGATATAAATGATCAATTCTTTGTGTATTGAAAAGACTACTTCTCCTTTTGATACCATGCACTTCATAATTCTTTTCTAGTAGATATTCAGCCAGATAACTACCATCTTGCCCATTAATTCCAGTTATTAATGCTTTTTTTCGTGATTTATTATTTCTCATGAATTATATTCTTAATTAAAGAAATCTATTAGTTGTTAATAGTATCAAACTTTTTATGCCATTAATTTTAAAAAATCAAAATTTTTTACTTTACTTATTAAAGTTAATAAAAAAAAATTATTGAAAAATAGAATCTTTTTTGAACAAAATTTATATCTTAATTATTTAATTTAATAACTTTATTTGAACAGGATATATAAATATGCTATTTGGTCTTGAATAGCCATTACTTTGATTATCAGGTGTATCTTTATCAAAATTTAGACTATCAAAATATATTTTGTTTTCTACTACAAATGGGTTTTCCATTAATTTAATTTCTAATTTTTCAAATCTAGTTTTCAAGTAATCACCTTTTCGTAGATCATCCTTGTAATTTAAAATCGCTTCAGATGGTCTTTGAGCAACAATTAATCTTTTACCCTCAGTGGTAAGAGGTAAAATTTTATATGGCTCAGATTTATTATATGTTGCTCTGAAATTAGTAAAATCATTGTACTGCAGATGTATTCCGCCTTCTATAGCAGAAATAGAATTATCATTAGTTGAGTTTAATTGAAAGTTGATAATTTCTTGAGGTAATGCTTTTACTTTAAGTGGATCTAGTCTTAAAAAAGTACTATATGTAGATAGAAAAAACATTATCGTGAGCAAAGCTATTAAAAAAGCATTAACTAATAATTTAAAATTCAAATAAATTTTTTTTAAAATTCTTTGTGCACTGTAATTTGTTAAAAATAAAAAATATGGAAGGATAAATAAAAGGTGTCTTGTCGTAGATAAAGTAAGAGTGTTTATTGAGATTAACAAAAATATTACCAATAAATAAGTAACCATTATTAATAATATATTTTGCTGTTTTTGCTTTGAATCTATTTCTTCAGAATTATGTAGCCTAAATATTAAAATTACAGCAGCGATAAAAAAAAGTGAAATTAAAATTATTGCAGTAAAATAAGTCCACAAATCAATTTTTGTATATAAAGGGAGAAATGAAAAAGGTGTAAATATTCCTCTCCAATCAAATATTCCTCTCTGATTCTCTCCAAAAGGGTAAAAAAGTATAATTGTTGAGATAAAAGTGAAACAAGAATATTTATATTCAGCTAAAAGATCTTTAAGAATATTGAAACGATGATTTTCTGATTTTAAAATAAATTTATGCTTTGATCTATTTATATAATCATTTATAAAATTTATTATCCAAAATAATAAGTTTGGATAGCTTGAGAGAATTGAAACCATTAGAAAAAGATCTTTTCTAATACCTTTTAAAAAAATAATGCTATAAATGCTCAAGCATGATGCACAAAAATACCAGTTGGTTGATCCTAAATGATAAGAATAAGCATTTACCTGGTATAAGAAAAAAGATCCGAAAGAAAATAAAAAAGAAATTAAATTTAGATTTCCAAATCTTTTATTTGACAAATAAAGTAAATAAAGTGAAATTAATAAGCAAATTATGTTTACAAGAGAGGAGTATCTATAAAAATATTCAAATGACCTAGGATTATAAATTCCATAGATAAAACCCTGCAAAAACGGATAGGTTGTAGTTAAAGATAATCTTATTGCAGACCTAAGAGGTTGCAAGGGAAGATAATCACTTAATATCCCTAAAAAAAATCTTATTGGATAAAAAATTATTAAAGAAGTTTTCTCAACATGGCCTTTTATATTAAAGAAAAAATCATTAGAGTCTAAATTTAATTTATAGAATACAATCGCAGAATCGGTTTCATGGAAATGAAATCTTGAAAAAAAAGAATGAATAATTATTATTGCTAAACAAAAAAATATTATTATTTTTTTTTCTTTATTTATTTTGCTTAATATCATATTTTTAAAAAATAATCTATTGTAATATTTATAATTTATTCAAAATCTATTCAACATATATTTTAATACGACAATAATATTATTAATTAAGATTTAAATAATATTTAAGAAAGGAAAGCCTATTGTCTGCATGCCTTGTAGCCCAAAAAGGATACTTTAAGGAAATATTATTATTAAATTCCTCAAAATAAGTTTCATCTTCTATTAGGCATGGATTAAATTGTTTTCTTATTAAACTAAAAATACTTTGATCATATTTATGCGCACAAAAACCTTTAATTTCATCTCCTAAGAAATCATCTGTAAACAACAAGGGGTTTTCATATAAGGTTTTTAACCATAAATTTACTTGTTCTAACAAGACTTTTGTTTTCTGCATAAATAAAACGCTCGCATGAATTTGTCCAGATTTATCTGATTCTGGCATTTTTCCAAAATATTCAAAGGCAGCTCTACTTGTCCAAAAGCACTCAGGTTCTTTTAAAACAAATGAGATAATGCCAGCTTCGGAATCTTTTATGATCTCCAAATATTCATAAAATCTCTCTAAACCGGAATTATTAAATGTACATCCAGCATCTAAATATAAAAGGAAATCGCCCTCCCGAATTTTTTGTAATTCTTGGTTAATCACAAAAGGCTTCCAAATATAATATCCAGAGCCTTTTTTTAAATTAAGGATATTCTTAAAATCATTTACAAACTTTAAATCAAGATCTTTCTTAAAAATGATTTTAGTTGAGTCAAAAATATTTTTTTTATTTGCTACTTTAATAAGCTTTTTAGCTGTATATTTATACTTCGAATCTACAAAAGTTATTAAATTGATTTTACTATTTTGAAACTTTACATTTTTCATTGGTTATTTTTTTGATTTTTTAGAATTTTCAAATATTCGTTCAAGATACTACATCTGAATAATTTTGTTAAGAAGTTTTAGTAATTTAATTTTTCATTTTCATGAATTTCATCATTTCATGGCCATTAAAAAAATAGGAGCAATTTTTTATAGAAAAATATCTAAGCTATAAATAAAAAAAATTTACTTTAAAACTTCTACTTTATTAAAAGAATTTAAACAACTCAAAAATTAACTTACCTTAAATAAAAATTTGAGCAATACATGATTTAGTATTATAATTTTTTCAAATAATAGCCTTATTAATTCTTTGGAAATAAGATATTTAGATTTTCTTGAAAGTTATACATCATCAGATGAAACATTTGAAAATATTGAAAGTATATTATTGTGGATAAAAAAAATTCGAGATAATTCTTTTTCGGAAGTAAAAATAAAACCACTTAGCGATTTAGAAAATTGGAAACTCACCGATGAATATAATTCAATTCAACACTCAAAGAATAGTTTTTTTTCAATTAAGGGATTACAAATCGAATCTAGTTTTAGTCAGTTAAATAATTTAGATCAGCCTATAATTTTGCAAAAAGAAGTTGGGATTCTTGGTTTTATCGTAAAAAAAATTAATGGTTTACTTTATTTTCTAGTCCAAGCAAAAATTGAGCCAGGAAATATTAATTTCGTACAATTATCGCCAACACTTCAAGCTACTAAAAGTAATTATACTCGAAAACATGGGGGGAAAGAGCCAGATTATTTATCATATTTTCTTAAAGTAGAAAATAAAAATATATTATTTGATAGTTTGCAATCTGAACATTCATCTCGCTTTTATAAGAAAAGGAATAGAAACATAATAATTAATGTCGATGAAGAAATTGAATTAAAAGATAATTATAAATGGATGACACTAAGACAACTAAAGATATGCATGGGATATGATAATCTCGTAAATATGTGCGCGAGGTCTGTAATATCTTTAATTAGATTTAATGATATTAAAGTTAATTCAGTTGATAAAAAAAATTATAAAAAATTTATAGAAATAATATCTAATGGATCTATCTATTTAAATTCGCTGTCAGGTATAGGTGATTCTAAAAATAATATTGAAGATATAATAAAGATTTTCATGAAATTTAAATCAAACAATTTTATAAATACAAAATTTATTCCTCTTAATAATTTAAGGGGATGGAATTTAGATTCTGATTGTATAGAAAAAAAAAGTAATTCCGAATTTAAATTTGTTGGAATATCTTCAAACATAAGAACAAGAGAAGTATTTAATTGGGATCAGCCAATAATTTATCAAAATGGAATTGGGATTTTTGGTCTTATTGGTAAAATCATTAAAAATAAATTACATGTAATAGTAAAGATAATGCCTGAAGTAGGAATATTTGATATCGCTGAATTAGGTCCTACTTTTCAATATATAAATAAGCCTTTAGAAAAAAAAGATAAATATTATGACTTTATAATTAGTTCTAAAAATAAACAAATCTTAATTGATACAATTCAATCGGAAGAGGGTGGTAGATTCTTAAACGAACAAAATAGAAATATTTTTGCTTTAGCAAATGATGATTTTGACGAAGAACTTTTACCTGGATATATATGGATTGATTTATACCAACTTTCTTTTTTGAATCAATTTAATAATATCTTAAATATACAATTGAGGAATTTAATTGCACTTTTCTAAAATCTCCAATAAGCAGGAGTTATTCAAAATAGGGATTCTTGGATTGGCTTCAATTGCCACAAGAAAAGTTATACCCTCTTTATTAAATTTGCAAGATAAATTTAATTTAGTTGGCATTGCATCAAAGGGAAAAACTGATTTTAATTCTTTAACAGAATATAACTGCAAATTTTATGATGACTATTACAAATTATTAGATAATGAAAATCTTGATGCAATCTATATTCCTCTTCCTAATTCTCTTCATTATCATTGGTCAAAAGAGTGTCTTCAAAGAGGAATAAATGTTTTAGTTGAAAAACCTTGTACTTGTTCCTTTAAAGAAACCCAGGAATTAATAAATATTGCTAAAAAAAATCAATTATCAATAGTAGAGACTTTTCAATTTCGTTTTCATAAACAATTTAAATTTATTAAACAAATTATAAAGGAAAATAAAATTGGGGATTTGAGAAATATTAATTCTTCTTTTGGATTCCCAAAAATAAATTTCCCTGAAAATATCAGGTATCAAAATAAATATGGAGGTGGGTCTCTTTTTGATTCAGGTGTTTACCCCACTAAGATAGTAAGTTTATTAAATGGATTGGGGCTAAAAGTTAAATCTGCATCTTTGATTAAAAATCATGAATTAAATATTGATATGTGGGGCGCTGCTCATTTTGTAGACATTAATAAAAAAGTTAATTCTCAAATATCATTTGGATTCGATAATTACTACAAGTGTGATATTGAGATATGGGGTTCTAAAGGAAAAATTAAAACTAACAGAATTTTCACTTCTCCATCAGATTTGGTTACTAAATTAGATCTGGAAATAAATGGATCATCAGAAACAATAGTTATTGGTAAAGATGATCATTTCAAAAACTTAATGCTTTATTTTTATGAAACATTATCAAATGAAAAGTTATTTCTTGAAGAATCAAATTACATACTTGAGCAAGCAAGATTAATTGAAGAAATTAGAGAAAAAAGTAATGAATAATATTAAATTCCCATAAGATTAAATTTTTTAATAGATAGTTATTATATTTCTATTGGTATAAAAATTATTTTTCCTTTATTAAGCCTATTCTTTCACTATTGTAATTAGATTTTTGTAAAACATTTTTGGTCCAAACTTTGTTATTTAAGTACCATAAAATTGTTTTTTCTAAGCCTTCATTAAAATTATGACTTGGCTTCCAGCCTAACTTTTGATTTATTAATCTCGTATCCATTGCATATCTGAAATCGTGACCAGGTCTATCAGGGACACTTGAAATTAATTCAGTTGAAGATATCTCTCTATTAAGAATTTTATCCATAAATTCGCAGATTGATATTATTAATTCTTTATTTGTTTTTTCTGTATTACCTCCTATACAAAATCTTTCACCTACTAAGCCTTTATTCGCAACCAAAATAATCGCTTCAGCATGATCTTCAACATATAGCCAATCTCTAATATTCTTACCATCGCCATACATAGGTATAGGTTCCTTATTCAAAACTTTATTAATAACAAGCGGTATGAGCTTCTCAGGAAATTGCCAAGGTCCATAATTATTACTGCAATTTGTAATGATAGCTGGAAAATTGTATGTGTGAAACCAAGAAGAGACCAAATGATCACTTGCTGCCTTAGTTGAGGAATACGGACTCCTAGGGTCATAATTAGACTTCTCAGAAAACATACCATTTTCCCCAAGAGATCCAAATACCTCATCAGTACTAACATGAATAAATTTGAATATATTTTTCTTATCTACAGAAGAATTTTTTAGGAAGTTTCTAGTGGCTTCTAACAAATTAAATGTGCCAACTATATTACTATCTATAAATTCCCTGGGGTTTTCGATTGATCTATCTACATGAGTTTCTGCTGCTAAATGTAGAATAAGATCAGGTTTTATTTTGTTGATTAACTCTTCAATTTCACTAAAATTTGAAAGATTAAAATGGAGTTGAGAGTATCTTTTTTGATTAGATAATTTAAGCTTTGATAAGGTTTCATTAATCCCACTCAAATCGCTTGCATAACCAAGCTTATCAATATTAAAAATATTTGCGCATGAATTAATTAGTAACTGTCGAATTACAGCTCCTCCAATAAATCCAGCTCCTCCAGTAACTAAAATATTCTTAAAATTCTCTGATAAATTTGACATTGGATTTTTTATTTATTAAAGAGAGGAAATCTTACTTTTATCTTTTAGTAGATTAATTAAATATTCACCATATCCACTTTTCATTAATTTTTTACTTAAATTTTCTAATTTTTTATTAGTTATCCAACCTTTTCTCCAAGCTATTTCTTCGGGACATCCCACTTTAAATCCTTGTCTCTGTTCAATAGTCCTTATAAAAGACCCAGCTTCATGTAAAGAATCAAATGTTCCTGTATCTAGCCAAGCAGTGCCCCTCCCAAGAATTTTTAGTTTTAATTTTTTTTCTTTTAAGAATTCTTCATTGATAGAAGAAATCTCTAATTCACCTCGAGGAGATGGTTTGCAACTCAAAACCTTTTCTAATACTGTATTATTGTAAAAATAAATTCCTGTGACTGCATAAAAAGTTTTTGGTTCTTTAGGTTTTTCTTCTATGCTTAAAATTTTTAAAGATTGATCAAAATCAACCACTCCATATCTTTCTGGGTCCTTTACCCTGTATGCAAAAATCGTTGCAAAGTCTTTATTAGCGTCTGCTTCTTTAAGAGATTTAACTAAATTACTGCCATAAAAAATATTATCCCCAAGTATTAATACTACTGGAGAATTTCCAATAAATTTGCGAGCAATTAAAAAAGCTTGAGCAATACCATCAGGTTTTTCTTGAATTTGATATTCAATATTCACTCCAAACTGACTTCCATCACTTAATAAATTCTTAAATGAATTGAGGTCCTTTTTAGTAGTTATGATCATTATTTCTTTTATGCCAAAAAGCATTAAAGTACTTAATGGATAATAAATCATTGGTTTATCATAAACAGGCATTAATTGCTTGCTTACCGAATTAGTTAATGGAGCTAATCTTGTGCCATATCCCCCAGCTAAGATTATCCCTTTTCTACTTAATTCCATATGATAGGAGTTCAAAGCCTGCTTTTAATAATAATAAATAAGAAGCCATTAACATTTTTAGCTCATGATAACGGCGTAATATTTAATTTTAGAGAATATCTTAAAATACTTAATAATGAGATTATGGACATTGATATAATACTGAAATTTAAAGATTAATTCTAGTTTTATCATGAAACATAAAATTGCTTTCTTTGCAAAACATTTTACAGAGAGGGGTACTGACAAAACTACTTATGATTATGCTGACTTTAATGAAAGTATTCTTAAAAATGAATCAATAATAATTTGTTTTTCCGATATTATTTTACAAAAAAAAGGTTTAGCCAAAAATAATGCCAAAGTCAAAAAAAAATATCAAGAAAGATTCAAATTAATTGAGATCTTACAAATAGAAGATTTAAAAACAATTTTAAAAAAATATAAAATCACACATTTTTTTGTTCAATCGCATGGTTTTCATAGAGATATTTTTAAATTCAATAATCATAAGATTTGGGGTAATTGCGAAACAATTTATCAATGTGCATTTGGACCTATGGCAAGACAATCTTCGAAAAAAAGGTTGGTAGTGGGTGATTACCTTAATAAAAGATATAGAAAAGAAATTCCAGTTCTTTCACCAATTGTAAGAAAACATAGATATTATGGAAATTTTAGAGATAAATATAATATTCCTTCTGATGCTCAGGTAATAGGAAGACATGGGGGCAAAGATACTTTTGATATTAATTTTGTAAAAAATGCAATAAATAAATACGTCCAAAATAATAAAAATATTTACTTCCTTTTTTTAAATACAAAAAAATTTTCTAATCATAAAAATATAATTTTTATTGATAATTTTTTAGATGATAAAGAATTAAATGCATTTATAGATACTTGTGACGGTATGATACATGCAAGAAAAGATGGCGAGACATTTGGTTTAGCTCCAGCTGAGTTTTCAGCAGCTAACAAGCCTGTAATTACTTTTAACCTATCTAAAGATAGAGAACATATTAAAATACTTAATCAGAAAGCAATTTTGTATGAGAACGAAGGTGACTTAATTAAAATCTTTAAAAACTTTAGTAATATTAAAAATTCTAGGATTGATTGGAATGGTTATAGAGATTATGAGCCAGAAAATGTAATGAATAAATTTAAAAAACTTTGTTTAAATCCACAAAATAATTCATTTCTTAAGGAGTTGAAAGCGTTTTTGATCGATATACCTTGGGAGATAATAATCATAAGTAAATTATTATTAGCTTATGCAAAAAGTATTAAGAGAAAATGCCTTAATAGTTTCCCTTGCTAATAAGTAAATCTATAATGAGACTATAACCTTGGGTAATAGTTTAATTTTGGATTATAAAAATCTCAAAGATTATGGAAACACCCTTGCAAAGGCATTAGAAACAATAGACGAATCTTTAGTAAATAAGCTAAAAGAAGAAATCTTTAATAGGATTGGTACAATTGACCAAATTTTTTTAATTGGAAATGGTGGTAGTGCTGCCAATGCTCACCATATTGTTGGGGATTATTCTAAAACTTTTGCGATGATAGGTAAATGTATAAATATGTATTCTTTAGCAGACAATTCTTGTTACATAACAGCTGTTTCGAACGATTTAGATTATTCAGAAGTATTTGAACTATTAATTAATTCTAGAGTAAGAAAAAATGATTTAATAATTTTCCTTTCAGGAAGTGGTAATTCAATGAACTTAGTAAAATCAGCCCGAATTGCTAAAACCAAAATGATAACATCGGCTGCGATCCTGGGGTACTCTGGCGGAGCTTTAAGAGATTTAGTTGATATTCCAATACATGTAAATGTTAATGATATGGAAATTGCGGAGGATGCTCAAATTGCAACTTTTCACTTTGTAAAACAAAAACTATACAAATTATTATCTAAGGATGCTGCACCAATGGCTAAATATATTAAAAGAGTAGGGGAAGATTTAATCGCATGATCGTAGTATCAAAATGCCCTTGCAGAATTTCACTTCTAGGTGGAGGCTCAGATCTAGAATGGTTCGTTAAAAAACTTGGATATGGTTTGACAATTGGATTCTCAATTCCAATTTTTTCGAGAGTTGCTATCGGATTTCGTAGTAATAATAATAGAGGATTATTAAATTACAGCTCAAGAGAAGAATATTTGGAAATTGAATCAATTTCTCATCCAATTATACGGGCTTGTCTCACAAAGTTTTCAATTAAAAAACCAATCGAAATGGCCTCTTTTGGAGATGCATTAATGGGGGGTGGATTAGCCAGTTCTTCATCTTTTACAGTCGCGATGATAAAAGCAATATATAATTTGGAAGGAAAAAAAATTAAAAATTCTGAAGCGGCGCATCTTGCATGCGAAATAGAAATAAATAATCTCAATAGTCCTATAGGTAGACAAGATCAGTATCTTTGTGCGCTCGGAGGAGTCAATTATCTTGAGTTCCAAAAAGACAACAAAGTAAACATAAAAAATTATCCAAATATTACAAAAGCGATTTCTAAATATACAGAAAAATTGTTTCTATTAAATACTTATATTTCTAGATCTGCAAATAAACAGCTTTTAAATATAAAAAATAAAGATAAATCATTTATGCAAATAGAAAATATATTAAATATTGCTAGCAAATTTTTATCAGATTCAAGGGAATTAAATGATATAGATCAAATTGTTAATAATTTAGAGTCAGCCATTTCAGCTTCGTGGGAAATAAAAAAAAGTATAAGAGGTGTAATGAATGATAATATTTTAAAAATAGAAGAAAATATAAATTTAGCAAATTTCAAAACTGTGAAAATTCTTGGAGCAGGAGGTGGAGGCTATATTCTGATAAAATACCAAGGAGAAAATTTAGAAAGAGATAAAAAGAAATTAAAAAATTGTTCTTTTGATTTAATACCAGTGAATATTCATGCAGAGGGATGTGAATCTTGGGTGATTTAATTAATAATATATCGCAAGCTATTATTACTCTTGGTGGGAAAGGCACACGTTTAAGTTCTATTACTGATAAAGTACCAAAACCTCTTTGGCCAATTTTAGGAAAGCATACACTTGAAAGAACAGTAGAATTTCTGAATAAACAGGGAATTAAAGAATTTATATTTTTAGTAGGTTATAAGGCTAACATTTTTGAAGAGCAGTCTATTAAGTTATCAAAAAAGTTTAATATAAAAATTTTTATTTATAAGGAAGAAGAGCCTAAAGGCGAAGCAGGAAGTCTACTATTTATTGAAGAAAAATTAAAAGATAATTTTATTTTTATAAATGGAGATATTATTTTTGAAATTGACCTAAAAAGAATCAATCTCTTTCATATAAAAAATAATGCTGATATTACTTTTATAACCCACTTAACAAACCATCCGGAGGACTCAGATTGTATTATTGAAACCCCAGAATTATCAATTAATAGATATAAGTTAAAAACGCAGAAACTTAATATTAATGGTATGTTTTTAGGATTTGCAGGAATTGCGGTTTTAAAGAAAAAAGTAGTTTCAAGAATAAAAAATTCAGATATTTGTAAAAATTCACAGTTAAGTATTTTTAAAGATTTCATAATAAATTCTTATGAAAAAGGTTTTAAGGTTTTTAGTTACAATACTTCTGAATATCTCAAAGATATGGGAACTCCAGAAAGATTATTAAGTGTAGAAAAAGATATCAAAAACGGCTTAATTAGCAGAAAGTGTTATTTAAATAAGCAAAGAGCTTTATTTTTAGATAGAGACAACACCCTTATAAAATGTAAAGAAGGGAAATACATTACAGAATTAAGCCAAATTAAACTTTTTACAAAAAGAATAAAAAAAATTATTAAAATTCTTACAAATTATGATATTGCGATCATAGCTTCAAATCAGCCTCAAATTGCTATGGGTTTTGTTGAGTGGCAAAAAGTAATTGAAATAAATGGCTATTTAATTAAAGCTTGTCAAAAAATGGGTCTAAATATTTCGGCTTTTTATATATGTCCTCATCATCCTCATAAAGGTTTTGATCATGAAATAAAAAGTCTTAAATCAAATTGTTTTTGCAGAAAACCATCACCTGGTATGTTTATGGAAGCAGCATTTGAAAGGAATATCAATTTAGAAGAGTCATGTTTAATAGGAGATTCTTGGAGAGATGAATTCTCATCAAATCTTTGCAGAATGCGATTTATTAATGTTGATCAATTAGATTCTTAAAAAGATTAAACTATGCAAGATTATTTTATGTTATTTTGTAGTTTAGTTATTGATAAATAATTAAATTAGAATCCATGAAAAATATATGATCGATCCTAATAATACAGAAGCTTTAATAGTCACCTCAGCGATAAGAAATGTTTCTGAGATGAGGGGAGGCATGTTATTGACTCCTAGAGGAATCGATAAATCCGATTTCATGACAAATGTAATAAATAATATAAAATCAAAAACTCAAATAGTTAATTTTACAATTGTGCATGACTACAAATTTGATTCTATATACTCTCAAAATTATCAGGAAATACTTCAGAATATCAGCGGCATAAATTTAATTGTTTCGCCAACTTCAATTAGAATGCCATCTCAACTTTCAGCATCTCTTGCCTTTAAATTAGGTTTAAAAAACTTATCTAAGGATTATTTATTATTTTGGGAACATGATCATCTTTTTGTAGAAAAAATTAATTGGGATACAATAAAAAATTGTTTCAAAGCCAATGGGAAGATGTTACGTTTCAATAGAGATATAAACAGAAAAAATTCGTATCCGCATCATCATTTAATTGAAAGAGTGAAACAATATCCAGAAACTTGTGTTTTCGATAAGAATTTACTTTATTTCCCTTACTATGATAATGGACCATTTCTAGCTGAAAAAAACTATTGCCAAGATTTATGGAACGATGTTAACTTTCAAATCCCAAATTGGAATGGATTGTTTGGCGGATTCATAGAGGGTCCTGTTATTCAAAAAATTTTTCAGGATCATTTCAATTTATCGATTTCCAATTTCAAAAAAAAATACCCACTATATCTCTACGGTGGTTTTCTTAGCAAACCTGTAGTAGCACATTTCGGAAGTCATAAAGCTATATACAAAAACAAATTTTATGAAATTTTAGATAAATTAAATTTATTTGATCCGTTTAGAAAATTTAAACTTTTCATCTCAAATAAAGTTCATACTCTATTATTTAAAACTATTAAATAATTTATTTTATTAGTATGGATTTTAATTTTCCCAGCCTATTTTCATAGATTAATTACGATAGATAGTACCGCTAAAACATATTTAAATTTAAGTCTATAGAAAAAAAAATAGCACTAAAAAGTTTGATCTTTTTGTTTTTTAAGTAAGTTTTCAATAATAAAAAAATTGACTAATTAATTTTTTTAATT
This sequence comes from Prochlorococcus sp. AG-355-N16, assembly GCA_003278545.1. GTDB lineage: Bacteria > Cyanobacteriota > Cyanobacteriia > PCC-6307 > Cyanobiaceae > Prochlorococcus_A. The sequence continues at coordinate 35,654 of QCEF01000006.1, read as the reverse complement.
TAAGTCAAAACTTTCTATAATTTTCCAAAGATTTATATTCTCATCAACAAAAACCAATGCGATTTTTGATAGTGTAATAGATTTATTAATTTTAGATAATTTTGAAATCAACTCTTTTTTTTCTTTTAATTCATGATTTCCATAAGATAAACTAATATGTGGAGAATAATTATTTTCTAAATCAAATTTACTTAAATTATAAATATTTCTTCTTAGTTCCTTTAAACTGCAAGAGTTTTTAATTGCAATAAAAAATGATTTATATATTTCTTGTCTAAAATCGTATCCATCAACATTTAAACTAATAGCAGAATTATCTTTTGCAAAATTTTTTAATTTGTTTAAAAAAATATCACTTATGTTTAAATAAGGTCCTGAAAGAGTTAGGTGGGTTTGAAAAAATGGACTTTTTAGTTTACTTTGAACTTTAGCTTTAATTTGATTTAAAAAATAAGTATCTTTTGATGAGAATAATCCCCATATCCAATAGCCTTTACTTATTCTCATTTCGTTAATTTTATTAAAAATTAGCTATTCATACTATAAATTTACTATTTTTATAAATAAAAAAAATAACTATAAACCTAAATTAAGAAAAAAATTAACAACGTCTACTAAACCTAATAAATTTCCAAAAGAATATTTATAAGATCCTAATAGCTTATTTAAAACCTTTATTATCTTTAACATTATTTTAAAGGTTTGTTTAATACCCAAATTATTTGATGTAAATATTTATTCTTTAATTTAAATTAAATTTTAATTTTAATTAACTTTTCTCTATAGAAATTTTATAAGTATCGGTTAATAATACTTTTCGTTGGTAAATTAAGTTTTTAAAACTTTTTAATAAATATTTATAAAAAAGAAAAAATTTTTTTTTCAAATTCTATAGATGTTAGGATTAATTCGATATTTTCAACCTGAAAATCATCAACGATCATGTGAGTTATTTAAAGTTTTTTTGTTTGCCAGACTTAATGCCTTAAATACCCTATCCTTTGCCATTAAAGAATAGAATACTTTTCTGAGGCAATATGATTAACTAATCTTAATTATTATCCATTGCTTTTTGTAAATCAATCTTGTGCAGATTATTTTGCATAAATTAGATATAACACTAAAGTCTGAAAATAATTTTGATACTTGTATAGGTGAGTCTCGCATAAATGGAATGCTATAAAAAAATTATCATGGGGCCATAGCTCAGCTGGTAGAGCACCTGCATGGCATGCAGGGGGTCAGGGGTTCAAATCCCCTTGGCTCCATTGAATTTTTCCATTCATACCAACAGTTTTCAGACGGCGTTTAGTAATAACATAACTTTTGTACGTACTTGTCCAAGCTTGTTTATGCAATTCTGCTCTCTAAAATGCTCTTAGAAGTATTTTTTTTGTTGCAGAAATGAAATCTCCAAAATGGGTTGCTACAACAAGGCAATTAATAAAATCCAAACATGTTATTTTTTCTACTTAAAAGTAAATTTAATTTAACAATAGATAATTTTTATGAAGAATTTATTGAGTCAGAAATTGGTTGGGGTGAAAATAAAAATAATATTGAATATAGCTCTAATTTTTAAACAATATCATTTATTGCAGATTCATCACCGTTAGAAGTTAAATATTCCCGCATTTGAGTTTCACTTTGGTAATTAGCATATCTAATATTTCCATCAGCATGCATTAATGATCTTAGATAAGCACTGCCATCAGCTGTTTTCCAGTAAACCTCATGCACGCCGTCAGAATCATAATCTCCAGCATGTTTAGCCACTAAATTGTCTATTTCTAAATCATTCTGGAATCTTACCTGACTATTAAGAGCTAAACGATCAATTCTTTCTCCGTTAACTACCACATATCTATCTGCATCAGAAACTCCGAAGTTTGCAGGAGCTGGAGTTGTTCCATCTGATAAAAACCCACCGTATTTTTCACCTTCTGCAATTAGTGGATCTGCGTAGATTCCAACAACTCTGGTCCCGCCGCCTTTACCATTATCATCAAAATCAATTTGACCAGTTGTGGAATCAACCTTTGCTGTTACCCATCTTTTAGATGATTTATTAGTGAAGATAGCTGAAAAGACGCCATCTCCATTTACATCTAACATCCCCTGGTATTTATAAGATGATGCGGTTGCAGCTAAATTATCTCCGGCATGTAGGAAGCCATCATAATCTTTTATGGAATCAAGAGTTGTTTCCTGACCAATGGTATAGGTAGTAATGGTAACTGGAGCAGAACCACTTACACTAGAAAATCCATTGGAATCTGCAGAATATGAAGAGTTAACTTGTGCCACCTCAACACCATCTGTAATCGGAGTGGATGAGGAAGAACTAGATGAACTAGAAGAATCAGATGAACTAGAAGAACCTGCAGAACTAGATGATGCAGTTTTAAAATTGAGGCTGGTGCTATCAAGAATGCCTTGATAAAAATTTCCTGCTAAGTCTTTAAAAGATACCGGCGTTATCATTACATAATAATCTGTGTCTTCAAGCAAATCGGAGGCTGGATTAATTGTTATTTGCTCGGTTCCACTACCAGTAATTCTGTCGTCACTTATTGGGATCATTTCTGCAATAGAATCATCCGATGATTTATATATGAATATATTTGTATCTTCATTTGAGGTATAAACAACTTCTGAAAAGTTCAGTACAATATTACTTCCTACTGCAACTGCTGAAGAATTATCTGAAGGGGAGGAGCTTGATAATGTTGGATTTGAGGACCCAGATGAACTTGAAGAATCAGAAGAACTAGAAGAATCAGATGAATCAGAAGAACTTGAGGTATTCTCTACAGTTGAATTATTAGTAACGCTGGTAGAGCTTAAAGAAATAGCATCATTACCAGAAGAATCCTGGATTGCATTAGAGTCATTACCGCTAGATGGATCTGTATAGGCAACAGTAACAGTCTCATCATTTTTAACTGTTGTTGTCAGAGTTAGTTCTACGGTTGACCCTGAAATTGCTACGTTAGTAACGCTATTGCTGGACCCACCAGTGGTTACGGCAAAAGCAGAAGTTGCTGCAGTTGTAGAAGATAACGCCTCGTTATAGGTAAGGATTACTTTTGTACCGGCAGTATTGGTAGCAGCAGAAGAAAATGTAGGAGCAGTCCCTGCAACAGTTGAATTATTGGTAACGCTGGTAGAGCTTAAGGAAATAGCATCATTACCAGCAGAATCCTGGATTGCGTTAGAGTCATTACTGCTGGAAGGATCAGTGTAAGCAACGGTAACAGTCTCATCATTTTTAACGGTTGTTGTCAGAGTTAGTTCTACGGTTGACCCTGAAATTGCTACGTTAGTAACGGCATTACTGGACCCACCAGTGGTTACGGCAAAAGCAGAAGTTGCTGCAGTTGTAGAAGATAACGCCTCGTTATAGGTAAGGATTACTTTTGTCCCGGCAGTATTGGTAGCAGCAGAAGAAAATGTAGGAGCAGTTGAATCGATATTCCGAATCGTAATTGTTGAAGAACTATCTGTAAATTGAGCTGGGATATCATCTGAGCTTGATCCTGAAATGCTGATAGTTAATGTCTCGTTTGATTCTGACAAAGAATCAGAGGATGCAGAAAAGTTAAATGTTTTTGATGTTTCACCTGTGGCAAAAGTAATAGTTTGGCTAATAGAGGTGTAATCAGAATTAGATGCAGTTGCATTATTTGAACTGACAACGATATTCTGAACAGAATCTGAGCCTCCAGTCCTACTAATAGTTACTGAACCGGTGCTGCCCTCGTCGATACTAAGATCACTTATTGAAAAATATGATAAGGGTACTTCAGCAATTCCATATCTGTAAGCCCAAGCACTTTCACTAAGATTGTAATAAGTTAGTGGGTCTACAGGCTCTACCCACCACGTATCATCATTATTACCACCTTGCTTCATTAAAATTAAATATCCGCCGTGGTAGGGCAAAGACGCCTTGTCTTGGCTTGTTCCATAATTTGTATAGCTGATAGTTGTACCATCTACCCATGCTCTATCAGCTCTTGTGGTGTTTTGGTGTAGACCTATCCATGCACCACCTCTAGCTCCGCCACCCCAATCATCAATTACGATCTGACTCCGAAAGTTATCTATAAGAAATGTATTTTCTGTTGAGTCGTCTATTACTACTAGATCTCCCCCTAAGTTCTGCGCATTTGTCCTTGCAGTAGTCCATTCATAGCCATTGACTACTTTATAATAATTAGTTCCTAATATTGCTCCGCTACTAGAGGCTACTGTCGAATTATTGGTAACGTTGGTAGAGCTTAAAGAAATAGCATCATTACCAGAAGAATCCTGGATTGCATTAGAGTCATTACTGCTGGAAGGATCAGTGTAAGCAACGGTAACTGCCTCATCATTTTTAACAATTGTTGTAAGTGTAAGTTCTACAGTTGATCCAGATATCGCTACTGCAGTAACGCTATTACTGGAACCCCCTGATGTAACTGAGAAAGCAGAAGTTGCTGCAGTAGTAGAAGATAAAGCCTCGTTGTAAGTAAGAATTACCTTTGTGCCGGCAGAGTTTGTTGCTGCGGAGGAAAATGTAGGAGCAGCGGTATCGTCGTTTTCTGAATTCCAAATAGAAGCTAAAGCAGAATTATCATCCTGTGTAAAGTCATAACCCCAAGTTCCTGAATTAGAGTTGTAGGACATTACAGTGTCTTCAACTGTATTCCATGCAGCATTGTAAGGGTCTTCATTTGGATGAGATAGACCTAGAGCGTGCCCTATTTCATGAACGATTGTATTTTTATCAAAATCACTTAAAGATCCGCCAATATTGGTATTTTTCCATAAAATATTCCATTCATCTGCTCCGTTTTCAACTTGACCTACAACACCTGAAGACCAAGATGAGTAGTCAGAAACAGAGATAATATCTAAATCTGAATCATCAAAAGAGTTGACCTCTTCAAAATCAATATCAACAAGAGAATCTAATGTATTAAATATATTTCTAATAAAACTTTCAGAATCATTATTATGAGCGATTGTTGTAGCTGTTTCAGTTCCAGTTTGAGATGTTCCATCATAATTCCAAACATTTATATTTAATGTGTCCGCTTGATCATAGATGAAGTATTTAACAGTTTCATTCCCTCCAGACCAATTAATATGTCCTGCTAAAACATCTCCAAAATAAGCACTAACGAGCAAATTAGGATCAACTCTGTCTAAATTAGAATTAGGGGATCTATTATTATCAGCCCCAATTGAGGAAAGCGAGTCTGATAAATCAACATATTCAAATTCTGAGGAAATCGATACGCAGTATTTACACATGAGTGAAAATGAATATCAAAATTTGATTTACATTTTATTTTAATAATTTTTATCTTAAAGATGAAAATTATTTTAATTACATAATTTATAAGCTTCAGCACTAACAATTTTCTTTATTTTTTTTGTTGAGGTATTTCTTAAATCAAATTTTCTTGAAGAAAGAAATTCCTCACTTTTTACTTCAATGCAATTTCCCTTTCTAACTAAATCTTTAATTAAATAGAAAGATAATGAAAAAGAAGTACTTACAAAAATTGTAAATAAAAATAAAAAATAGTTATTTTTCAAAATCAATTTAAAATTGTATTCAATTCTTTATTATAAACATTCAGAATTTCACGCTCTATCTCATTGTCAAGTATCTTACTTTTTAAATTCATCACTGTCTTATCATCTAATTTAGATTCTTTGTATTCCTCTAATCTGCAAAGTATCCATTCATTATTAATTTTAAACGGTTTATTTAAAATATTTAATTTATTTTTGCTAAGTTTTGGCCTCATTAGTTCATTAATTCTCTCAAGTGGTAATGGTCCAATTACTCCATTAGTTTTTTTTTCAATTCCTATAGAATGAATTCCAGCTAATTTATTAAAATCTTCATTATCATCTTTTATTTTTAAATATAACTCCATAGCTAATCCATATTCTTTCACTCGAAGCATACTGTATTTGACAATATCCATTTTTTCTTTATTTGAAAGGTATTCCTTCCCAATAAATTCATCATATTTGTCTTCGCAATATTTTTGGACTTTTTTATTTAAATTCATTCTATAAATTAAATTTTCTCTACTTAATAAATTTTTTTTTCTATGTTCTTCTATTAGGATTTCATTTTTAAGAGAAAAAAATTTTGTATAGTGATTTCTAGCATCAGCTTTTTCATCTTCACTTAAATTAATATCTTTTATTTTGTTTTCTAAAATTTTTGATTTTAAGAATTCAATTAATAAGCCATATTTTGATAACTCCTCAAGTACTTTATATTCCATTTTTAAAATCAAATTAACTATTCGCAAATAATGATATTATATATTGACTTCGGCAATTATTTAAGTTAATTTCTTGTAAATATCTTATTTAAAATGCAATTTTATATGAGGAAAATATTTATTTAGATGACTAAGAAAAAAAACAAAATCATATTGGAATTAAAATCAGCTTCATTAGATATACCTTTATTTCATAATACAAACAGAACTTTGAAATCTTCTTTTATCAATTCTTTAACAGGAGGAAAATTTAAAAAGATTAAAAATATTACTTACATAAATGCATTAAATAATCTAAATATAAAATTTTTAGAAGGTGAGAGAGTTGGACTTATTGGCCATAATGGAGCTGGTAAAACAACTTTCCTAAGATTAATATCAGGCATATATAGCTTGTCTAAAGGAACAATTAAAACAAGATCAAAAATATATCCAATGATACATAAAAGTCTTTTGACAAGTGAAGAATTAAGCGGAATTAAAGCAATGAAGGCACATTACCTTTTAATAAATCAAAATCTTAAGGGATTTGAGAATTTTTGTATAAATGTAATAGATTTTTCTGGTTTAGGAGAATATATATATTTACCCTTAAAAACATATAGTCAAGGAATGCTCTCTAGATTGCAATTTGCAATTTTGACTGGATGTTCTCATGAGTGCTTAGCATTAGATGAAGGTTTTGCGACTGGGGATATAGATTTTCAAAAAAAAGCATATAACAGATTGACTGATTTTATCTCTAATTCAGGAACATTATTTTTAGCTTCTCATTCCAATGAATTGCTTATAAGATTCTGCAAAAGAGGTTTGGTTTTTGAAAAAGGTGCAATCGCATATGATGGTCCTATTGAAAAAGCTCTAAATTTTTATGAAGAAAAAATATGATTAAAAATAAAAAAAAAATACAAATATTGAATATTCTTTTTGAAGCTATAAAACTTCGAAAGGTATGGTGGTTTACTGCATGGTCTAGAACTGAAGAGCGATTTGCTAGGACATCCTTAGGAAGTTTTTGGTTAGGGCTTTCAAATTTATTATCCATATCTTTATTGTCAGTTGTATACGGAACAGTATTTAAAGTGGATAATTTTAATAAGTATGTTGTTTATCTTGGTTTGGGCATGGTTTTATGGTCCTCGATTAGTACTTCTATAGGATCTGCTCCTAATCTTCTTATTCAAAATGAAATTAAAATAAAAAATACAAATTTAAATATTCTTTTTTATCCATTTGAAGAATGGTCTTTTCAACTTCATAACTTTATACAGTCTTTTTTTATAGTCTTTTTTGCTCTTATATTTTTTGATAAATCAATATTTATAAATCTCTTCATTTCAGTTTTACCTCTTATAAATTTTCTAATTTTTATGTTTTGGTGTCCACTTTTGATTTGCCTACTAGGAGTACGTTTCAGAGATATATATCAATTAGTTCCTATTCTTTTGCAATTAACTTTTCTTCTTTCACCAATTTTATATATGAAAGAAAACTTGGGTAATTTGATTTGGATTGTAAATTTAAATCCTATCTATTTAGTAATAAGTCAGTTAAGAGACTCAATTATAGAAGGAAACCTAAATTTATTTCCACTAATAAGTGTCTTATTGATGAATTTTTTTGGAGTTATTTTTTCACTTCTTTATTTAAATAGATTGAGATCAAAGATTCCATTTCTTTTGTAAGGATAAAATAATCTCTTAAAATTAATTTAAATATTAATAATACTTCCCAGCTTAAATCTCAGATATGATTTCTTCAATTTGTTTTGCAGTAGTTTTCCAACAAAACTTATTAGCAATTAACGGGCCAGTTGCTCTAAATTCATCTCTAAGTAATTCATCATTTAAAGCCCTTTTCATACCAGCTTCTATTGAAGATAAATTATTAGGATCAATTAATATTCCATTATTATTTAATATTTCTGGAAGTGCTCCTTTGTTAGATGCAATAACTAAAGTACCACAAGCCATTGCCTCTAAAGCAGGCAATCCAAAGCCTTCCCAAAGACTTGCTATGATTAATGCCTGACATCTGTTCAATAATTCAAGTTTTTCATTTTCAGAAATCAAATATATCCAATCGCAATATTTTTCTATACCAAGCTTATAAGATAATTTAATGTAACTTGGGGTGAATTTCTTATTATATTGTCCAACAATTTTTAATCTTAAATCTTTTGTTGATTTGTTGAACTTCTTTAAATTGCAGAATGCCTTTAAAATTCTTGGAATGTTTTTATGTGGAGCATGTCTTGCAATAATTAGAAAAAAATTTTCTTTAACTCTTTTAAGCGGTTTCAGAGTATTGCGATTGAACCCTAATTTTACAATTTCAATTTTTTTATGCGAAATATTTAATTTTTCATGAACTTCAGTTGCTGTCGCTAAAGAGTTGCAGAGTACTTTTGTGGCATTTTTTAAAACTATTGGAACGTAGAATAAATGATAAGGAAGCAAAGGTGTTAAGTAGGGTATTCTTAATGGGAGAAGATCATGCACCAAGACTATTGATTGAATACCTCTAAAGATAGGAGCTTCTGGTAGAGGTGAAAGGAGAATTGAATCTTTTTCTTTTTTTAGATAATTACCTAGATGGAATTGGTTCCAGAATAATCTTCTAGCATGGGAGTAAAGACCAAAATCAGGGGAAAGTTTATCAGATATCTTTTGAAAATTAGTTTGGTTGTCAGAGAATGGCGCTAATAGAGTCATTAAATTCGGATTTATAGACTTTGCTAACTCACGAGAAACTAAAGAAATACCATTAGGTTTTTTTGAAAAATAACTACCATTAAAAATGATTCGATTTTTTAGCACTTAATATATTTATTGTTTTAATTAATATGATTTTATTCTACTACAGAATTGAGTAAAGGTTTTTCTAGATGGGTTGGTATTTGTACAAGTATTTTATATAATTGGAAAATTAATTGATAGTTTATAAAATTTTATTTACCAATAATAATGAATAAAAAAGATTGGGAAGATATATTTAAGCTTAACTGGATAAAAAGTCTTGATAAAGAATTAATTTTAGAAATAAAAGAATCAACTTCTATAAAAAAATTTAAACCAGGAACAATTCTTTCTAATAAGGAAAATATCCAGTCAGAAGTATTTTTTATTCTAGAAGGCAATGCAAGGATTACATTTAATTATAAAAATGATTTTTATACAATAGAAAAGTTAAAAAAATTTGATTGGATTGGATTAATTTCTTATTTAAGAAATTCACCAATTGAAGAGGTAATCGCAATAACAGAAATTAAATTATTATGCATTCCTGATGAATTAATAATTAAGATTATTAACAATAATAAAAATCAGAAATTTACTATTGGTATTCAACTTATAGAGGTTATAGATCTTATATTAAAGTTAAATAAATCTGAGGATAACGACTTTAATAAAATTTTTGAATCATCCAAAAAATTAAAAAATAATATTAAACTTAAAAATAATTTAGAAAGATCTTGTGATAAAGATAATATCTATATTCTAGGTTCAAATAATGTAAAACAAAAAATAATTGGAGACCAAATAAATTCTAACGATTTAAGAAAAAAATATATAGATAAGATAGACTTAAGAATATTAGAAATTAATAGAAATATTTTATACAAGATATTAGATGATATTAATACTGAAATTACTGATGAAAATAATTCACCAATATTACCTTTACCTTCGGCAATTAATCTTGGCGGATTGAAAAATGAAGAAATATACATTAATGGAGATGGCCCCTTTGAAGAAGGCTTGGCTTGTTTAAAAATGATTTGTAAGCAATATAAAGTTAAATTCTCTTATGAATCTTTAGATGAAGTTCTTGCAAAAAAATTATCAAAAAAAAATATCTTAACTTTAGAAATTTTAGGTGAAATTCTTTTGCAAAATGGATTTATAATTGGAGATGCATATGTAAATAGAAATAATCTCCTTAGGTTAAAAAAAAATAGCTTAATTTTTTACAAAGAACATATATGCATTGTAAGCGAAGCCAATGTTGAAAAATTTGTTTTAATATCTCCAAAATTTGGAAAAGTAGTTATAAAAAAATCGCAATTAGAAAATTCTTTCCCAGAAATAAGTAATGTTCTTATTCCAAAAAGAAGTATGAAAAGTCATATAAATAAATTTGGAATTAATTGGATTATTCCATTTTTAAAAAAATATAGAAATATTTTTATAAAACTTTTGCTTGCTTCTTTTGTAGTTCAATTACTTTCTTTGGCTAACCCTCTTTTAATACAAGTAATCATTGATAAAGTGATAAGTCAAAGAAGTTTGAATACTTTGCAAATTATTGGCGTAGCTCTTTTTCTTGTTACTATTTTTGAATCTATTCTAAGATCATTAAGAACTTTTTTATTAGTTGATACCACAAATAGAATTGATTTGGATTTAGGAAGTGAGATTATTTCTCATTTATTTAAATTACCACTAAATTTTTTCTCAAAAAGGAGAGTGGGAGAATTAAGTACAAAAATTTCTGAATTAGAAAAAATTAGAGATTTTTTTACTGGACAAACTTTAACAACAATTATAGATGCTTTATTCTCAATTATTTATATATGCATAATGTTAATTTATAGTTGGATTTTAACTCTTATTGCATTATCAGTATTGCCAATACAAATAGTAATTACCATTTTAGGGGTTCCATTATTTAAAAACCAATATCGTAAAGTCGCCGAATCAAATGCAAATACTCAAAATCATTTGATTGAATCAATGAATGTTATTCAAACAATAAAAACTCAAAATATTGAAAATAATACATTTAAAAAATGGTTTGAAAATTATACAAATTTTATACAAAAGATTTTCAATAAAACAATTACAGGAACAATACTCTCCGAAAGTTCATCTTTACTGCAAAAAATATCTCAAATTATTGTTTTATGGGTTGGAGCTTCAATGGTGCTTAAGGGACAATTAACGTTGGGACAATTAATCGCTTTTAGAATTATTTCTGGTTACGTTACTCAACCAATTCTTAGGCTTTCTTCCTTATCACAAAGATTTGAAGAACTTAAAGTATCTTTTGAGAGGCTTGGGGATGTAATTAATCAAGAAGCAGAATCAAATGTTTTGGATAAAAATAATATTTCAATGCCAGAAATTAAAGGTGAAATTAAATATCAGAAGGTCGATTATACATATCATGGTAATGGAAATAAGATATTAGATAATATTAATGTGGAACTAAAAAGTAAATCTTTAATTGGGATAGTAGGGAGAAGTGGAAGTGGCAAAAGTACATTTGTTAAACTGCTAGCAAGGCTTTATAAGCCAAATAATGGGAGAATATTAATTGATGATATTGATATTCAAAAAGTTGAATTATCTTCTCTAAGAAGACAGATTGGATTTGTTTCACAAGAACCTAATCTAATAACTGGAACCGTTTTAGAAAACATAAGTATTTCTGATCCAGGAATTAATAAAAATGAAATAGTAGAGGCAGCAAAGAGAGCGTGTGCGCATGAATTTATTATGAATTTAGAGAATGGTTATAGTACACATATTGAAGAAAGAGGAGGATCTTTATCAGGAGGCCAAAAACAAAGAATTGCTATTGCAAGAGCTTTAATAAATAAGCCAAAAATATTAATTTTAGATGAAGCAACTAGTGCACTAGATTTTATAACAGAGAAAGAGGTTTTAAGAAATATTTATAAAATGAATGAAAATTGTACTGTTATTTTTGTTACTCACAGAATTACAAATTTGGTAAATGTTGAAAAGATTCTTTTAATGTCTAATGGGCAAATTGTTGAAGAGGGAAATTTCTCTAAGCTAATAAATCAAAGAGGCCTTTTTTACGCAATGTCTATTGAAAATAAATTTGAATAATGAATATCTTTAAATATTTAAAAAGTAAATATAGAAGATTTATATCAACTAGTCATGATGAAGAAAATAATTACCAAAACCTACATTTAGAACAAAGTAAAAAAATTGCAAATACTATTACTTTGTCCATTATAGGTTTAAGCGGATTAACTTTTTTTTGGTTGATTTTTGCTAAGACTGATCAAATAGTTATTGCTAATGGTGAATTACAACCAACCACTAGAGTAAGATCAATAAAATTACCAATTTCAGGTGTTGTTGAAGAGGTATATGTTAATGAAGGAAATCTAGTAGAGAAAGATGAAAAATTGTTGAAAATTAATGATGATTTAAATATAGAAACAAAGCAAAATTTAATAGAAAAAATTTTGTTAAAAGAAGAAGAATTAAAATTAAAAAAATCCGAATTAGAAAATTCTGTTCTTATTTTAAAAAATGAAATAAATGAAATTAATTCAGTTCTTTCAATAGAAAGAGATAATTTAGATAAATTTTCAAGTGTTTATGATGAAGGGGCAATCTCTAAGATTGATTACGATGCGCAAAAAATAAAAGTTTTAAATTATTTAAATGATCTAAGGAATAAAAAAGTCCTTATTAAAGTTAAAACATCCGAATTAAGTCAAGAAATTAAATTTATTCAAGATAATCTTTTTAATTACAAAACTCAATTAGAAGAAATAGAAGATATTCTTAAATACTCGATAATAAAAAGTCCAATATCTGGCTATGTTTACGATATAAATGCAAAGGATAAGGGATTTGTGATAGGCGCAAATCAAGATATTCTTAAGATAGTACCTCAGGAAAATTTAGAGGCTTTAGTTTTTATAAATTCAAAAGATATAGGCTTTATTCTTACAGGACAGGAAGTAGAATTAAACATAGATTCCTATCCAGCAGCAGATTTTGGAGGGGTTGAGGGGATAATTAGCTTTATAAGTGCAAATTCTAGGAAAATTGATGATAGAGATAATAATCTTTTTTATGAAGTAAAAGTTACTTTAAATAATCAACTTATAGAATTAAATTCAGGCAAGAATTTACCTTTGAAGCCAGGAATGTCTCTTTCTGCAAATATAAAGTTAAGAAGGCTAAGTTATTTACAATTATTATTTAATCTTTTTACAGATAAATCTAGATCAATTCAACAACTTTAATTTAAGAGAATTAATGATTAATTTTCTTAAATTAGTAAAACCCATCATAAAGTATTATATATTCAATCATCTTTGACTATGAGCTCATTAAAGGGAAAAAAAATATTAGTTACCATTCAAGAACTTGAAAATAAAGAGCATAGAGGAATTGCATCTTATACAAAATCATTAATACTAGCCCTCAATAAAGCTGAAGCCGAAATTTGGTTGTTGGTTGGTATGGATTTTAATAAATTAAAGTTCAAAAAATATAATGAAAATTTTAAAAATAGTATAATTTCCACTTTTATTTCTGATTATTTAAGTAAAGGTGTAGAAAAAAAACCTAATTTAAAAATAGAATTTAGAAGAAATAAATTTTTAAAAATAATTGATTTTTTATATCAAAATTATATAAATCTAATTTTTATTTTTAAAATTATTTTCTTTTATAAATCATATACTCCATCTAATTCTCTAAAAGTAATTTTTTCTAATAAAAAAGACAATCCTTATATTAATGTAGAAAGAACTTCGTATTTAAGACATGTTGAGGGTTTTTATTTAGCGCCTTATATTTACGAAAATTGTAAATTTTCATCTTTACTTCCATTTAATAATCAAATTAAAATTGATTTAGAAAACTTTGACTCAATAATTACATCTGCACCTTTAAATCTAAATCTCTGTAAAAATTCTAGAAATAAGATTCTTATACAAACAATCCATGATCTTATTCCTCTTGAATATGAACCTAATAAAATAATGGTAAATTCCTTTTCAAAAATGCTAAAAAGTTGCATATATTCAAATAACATTTTCGTATCGGGAATTTCAAGAAATAAATTTAAATTTAATATGTTTAGTAAATCACCTAATGCTAGAAATTTTAAAAATGATATTTTAGAAGATACTGTCATTACTCAACCTCCAACTTTATTATTTGAGGAAATTGAAGATCAAATTATCTATGAAAATATATTAAATACTATAAATAAAGTAAAAAAGTTACCTATTAAACCATTTAAATATTTTCTTTTTAATGCAAGTATAGATTCAAGGAAAAATGTTTTTCTATTAGTTAATGCTTACCAGAATTCTAATTTACAGAAGGATGGTATTTGCTTGGTTATAACTGGAAAACTAAAGAATGATTCATACAGCAAAAAATTAAAGAAAATTATTATTAATAATCCTGGAATTATATTAACGGATTACATAAGTGAAACTTTAAAAAGCACTTTATATCTAAATGCATTATGTCTTCTTAGCCCATCAATAATTGAAGGATTTGGAATTCCAGTATTAGATGCATGTTGCTTAGGGTTGCCTTGTTTCGCAAGCAATTGTTTATCACATAAAGAAATTTTAGAATTGTATGATTTTAATTCTTATTTGGAACTATACTCACCAGAATCTGAAATTCAATGGACCAATATTTTTTTAAAGAAAGGTTATGTTAATATTCTTGATGCAGAAGAAAAAAGATTTAACAGAATAAAAAGATATAAAGAAATATCTAATAAAATTTTAGATAATTTTTCCAATCAATTAGCTAGATTTTACTCAAAACTTTAGAAAAAATATCATCAAATAATTAAAATCCTAAACTAATTCTACTAAACCATCTTAATTCATCAAAATTCTTAAATTTATAATCATCGAAAGATTCAGCTAAAGTAAAACCAAATGTGAATCTGATTTTATTAGTTGGTGCAAGTGAACTTCCTATCATAAATGAGTAATTATTATATTCAATGAATGATGAAAATTTATCATTAAATACGAATGAAACAGCACCAAATGGTCCCCAACATAGCGGATGATATTTATTAATACTTACTGCCGCACCTCCCATTAGATCAGAACATGCAAATTTAGTATCTTCCCATAATGCTAAATAACCTGTTCCTATACCACCAGTTAGAACAGTTAAGGGAAAAACATTTTCATCTTTTTTATTCCAGAAAGCTTTCGAGTACGTAATATAAATATCTCTTCCAGTATCAGTTAGATCATCAAAATGTATTAACTGTTCTGCACCCAATGCTAGTCCTGAAGAATCTGAAAGAGCTCGGTCAAATCTAAAACCCATAGATACCCCTTCCCCAATAGCACTTGATCCCCCAATAAATTGAGAACCTGAATATAGACTTCTAACCCCTAAATTCAAACCAACGCTATATTTTGGATTTTTGAAAATATTTAGAAATACTTGTCCCACTGCATCTCCGTTATTCCAAGCAAATAAATTTGAATCTTTTGGTCTTCTGCTCCATCCTCGAATGGAAAAATCTATATTCATTTGATCTGAAGATTTCAAGCCTATTGGAACAAGAAATGAAATATCTGGTCCAACATCTTCTTCATTTATAACTATTGAACGATTAAAACTATTAACAGAGTTATTTATGAATTTTTCATTCAATAATAAATTGGTTTTATCATTGTAATTTTTTTGTTTTATATTCCCTAGTTGATAGTTTTCTTTATCAGATTGATTATGATATTTTTCCCATTTAATTTTTGATTTTTGATTTTTTAATTGAGTTTTAACTTTTTCCCATTTTAATTGATTATTATTTTGACTATTTTCATTTTGATTTTTTTTGCTATCTGCAAAAGCAGTTAAATTTAATAATAAAAATATATATGGAAATGTAAATTTAAAAATTTTATTAGAATATTCTAAAGACTTAAAAAAAATGTCCAACATTGCCCAAATATTTATTAGTGAAGGAGGCTATGGTCTTAGCAATGATTTACAGGAAAACTGTAATAAGGTAAAAGACTTATATCCTGATTATAGTTACAAACTTTTTGATGATGATTTAATAAAAAGTTTTCTTAGTAAATATTATGAATCTTATATTTTAAATACATATCAAGCTTTAGTTCCATTTTCTTATAAATCTGATTTCGCAAGATTTTGTATTTTATATGAAATGGGTGGGTGGTACTTTGATATTGGATTAAAGTTAAATAAAAGATTCGAGGTTGATGAAAGCACAAATTTAGTTTTTTTTCGAGACATAAATTTTTATTCACAAACTTCTTGGGCTTGCGCTGGCGGGATGATTTATTCAAAACCAGGTAATAAAATACTTTCAAAAGCAATACAACTTATAGTCGAAAATGTGAAAAATAATTATTACGGACTCACCCCTTTATGTCCAACAGGCCCAACATTATGGGGTAAAGCTATAGCGAGTATAGGAATAGATCAAAATGTAATAATTGGAGATTTTATGGAATTAACACCTACTCATAATAAAAAGAATAAAGCAATGGTTTTGCCTGATGGATCAATCTTTGCATTTAATAAAGATGCTCCTGGAGGTAATTTGAAGTCGTTAGGTTGTCAAGGTACTAATAACTATAATGAATTGTGGAATTCGCAGAGAATATATGGAGAGCTTTTTTAGGAAACAATGTCGCTAATTTCCGAGCTATAACCATTACTTGTTAAATAGTCTCTTACCTGCTTCTCACTTTGATAATTAGCATATTGGATATTTCCATCAGCATGCATTAATGCTCTTAGATAAGCTGTATTATCACCTGTTTTCCAATAAACCTCTTGAAATCCATCGTTATCGTAATCTCCAGCAGCTTTTACAATTAAATTATCTATCTTAAGGTCATTTTGGAATCTTCTCTGACTATCGTGATCACTCCCTGCAATAACATCTCCTGAGGTAACTAAAGGATCAATATAAATACCGACTACTCTTGTTGTCCCACCCTTACCGTATTGATTGTAGTTAATTTCTGCATTCTCTGAATCGATTGATGCTGTTGCCCATCTCCCTGATGATTCGTTTGTGAAAATCGCCTCAAAAGAAGTATCTTTATTTACATCTAATATACCTTGATATTTATAAGAACTTGGCGTTGCCTCTAAGGTGTCGCCAGCATGTAGACTTCCATCGTAATCTCTTATATTTGAAAGACTATATTTGGCACCTACAGTGTAAGAATCGACGGTTATGGGAGAACTATCTTTCAGTGAATAATTCCCTTTTGGATTTGGATTATATGATGAATTACTTTCCCCAATAATTTCAGTTTCTATCTCTCCGAATTGTTCATCAGTATCAACAATATTTACTAAAACTTTTTGATCAATAGATACATTACTTGAGTTTGTAGATCTAACTAAAATACTGTAAGTATTATCTTTATTACTATCGTTTGGGTTTTCATAATCTGGCCTACTAACAAAAGTTAAAGAACCTGTATTTTCGTTTATTTTAAATTTACTAGCATCATCACCTCCACTTATGCTCCAATTCACATCCTCATAAGAGTAAAAGGATCTAACAAAAAGAGAATTCTCAACTACGTTGAAATTATCATTTATTGAAACCGCATATCCGATTGTCTGTTCAATATCATTTGCTTGGGTTAAAAAATTATTATGCGTAGTATCGTCATTAGTGTAGGAAAAATTTAGTTCATATTCTTCACCCCCGTTATCTATTAACCATGCCCCAGATGAAGTATCATAATGATTTGACATATCAAGGACTGAATCTATAACAATATCCGGACTAGATAATGCAAAATTAGAATTATTAAATCTCCAACCTGTAATTTTATGGGCTTCATCAGAATCCCCATCAATGCCATTTACCCTCTCAGATTTAATTAGCCATATATCCCCATCTTGTTCAGGAATTAAAGAATAATCATAATTGCCAATGCCATTAACTGTAGAATTATCTCTTGGAAATGTTCGAGATATTAAGGTTGTTGATTGAACACTTTTATCAGTTGAAATTTTTTCTACTGAATAATCTATTTGGTAATATGTAGAATCAAGATAATATTGATGCTCTAAAATATAATAAAGAGAACCATCCTTACCTTCAAGAAGTTGCTGTATACCCTTGTAACTTCCACTTTCTGTTGGTCTATCTAACTCTTGTATTACCTCTGGGTTTGAGCTATCAGAATTGATAACTATTTTATATTGTGATGAATCTCCAATAACTGATACTAAACCATAATTAGGGGTACTTATTTGATCATAAATCCAAGTTCCCCATGTACTCTCACTTAAATTAATACCTAAAGAGTTTAAATTCTGAACCAATGTATTTGAGGAAGGCGCATCTGTTCCTGTGAGACTTACAGAATAACCATTAGTAGCAGTATATAAGTAATCTTCTCCATTAATAGGGTTTATATATGCTGTGTTGTTTGTTACCGCATAATGTAAATTAGGATTAGTAGTTAGTTTGCTTATATCGAAATTATTTACATCACCAGTGAAATTAGTAATATTCCATTCATTAGAGGATTTATCATATTTAAAATTGAAGTTATGAGCTAAATTACGTGCATAATTAATTGAAAAAGTATCGCTTGCAGAGTTCAGAGATCCTTGGTCAGTAAAATCGAAAGTTTCTCCACCATATGTTTCTGAGAATGTAAGTTTATAGCTAGAGGATGATACTTCCTCAATTGTTTTTACATATAGATTATTTTGATCTGGAAGATCACTTGGTAAAGAACCTTGAATTGTACTCCCACCTAAATTTATAAAATCACCAACCTCAATATTGGAGATACTAGACAAAGTAATGGAGTTATCAGTAATGTTTATATCATCTGTTTGAAAATTAGAAAGCGAATTATATGAAAAACTAGTTTTTGTTATGAAGTTAAAATCAATTAAATTACCCCCACTATAAATATTGTTATGTTCTCCATTTGTCGAGATATAAGATACATTTGAAACACCATATTTTGTATCTATCCAATTGTAATAACTTTTTAATAAATTTTGAGCATCATCAGAAAGATAGGAGTTGCCTAGTTCAGTATGTATTATTCCCGTAGTTTGATAGTTGGAAGACATTCTTAAATGAGGGTAAAGTTTTATAAAATAGATTATTTCATTAGAAATGGTTAGATCTTTTTTAAGAGCTCTTTAAAATAAATTTTGATTATATCAGTAAAAAGACTCATATAAAGGTTTTGATTTTACGAAATCATGTAAAAATAAAGAAAAAATAAATATTAAATAAAAAATCTAATATTTATTTTGTTGCGATTTAAAAAGGTGTCGCCTCAATAAGGTTATAGTTTATAAGTTCTATGAATTATTATTTGGTAGTAAGAATCTTTTTGAATTACTTAAGTGCCATTAGAAATTACTAAATTTGAATATAAATCATGACTTTATTCATTTCCTATGGGATGACAAGATCTGGTTCTACCTTGGCTTTTGAGACTGAAAAAGCAATTTTAGAAAAATATGGAATGCCTCAAGAGAAAATAATTATCGAAGGATTGGAAAGCTGGATTGAAAATTATCTTCCTGAAAAATACTTAAGCGATATAAATTCTTTAAAAAAAATAAATGAAAAAACTCTAGATAACTTTGTAGTATTTAAGACTCATGGAGCGGCTAATGAAAAACTTTTGAATTTTATAAGAAAGTTTAAAATTCCAGTAACCATATCAGTAAGAGATCCTAAGGATATAGTTATTTCACTTTTAGAAATATCAAAAAAAAATAGATCCATTAATGAAACGGGCTTTATTAATATAATTTCTTTTAAAGATGCATTAAAAAATATTGAGGAGGATCTTTGGCGTTTAGAAACTTGGCGCCCACTTATTGAAGAAGGTATTGCAAAAGTTATCCCATATGAGGAGACAATAAAAGATGCTAAAACAATAATTCAATACATAGCCTTTATAACTTCAAAACCTAAATTATTAATTAGCGATATTAAAGCAATCACAAAAAAGCGTTTTACTCAATTCAATGTTGGAGTTGCTGGAAGAGGGGCAAAATCCTTAAATCAAATAGAAATTTATAGAGTTGAAAAAAATATAAATGAGAGACTTAATAATGCTATTTATCCATTTGTACTTTATGAGAAAACAAAATTTTCAATCATAACTGCTCTTATTAATATTTTTGTCTTTTTTAAAAATATCACTTATTCAAAAATAAAAAAATTTGTAAAATTATTTAAAATTATAAGAAAAAAAAAGTAGCAGCTTTATTTAAGAAATGATTACAGAAACGTTTGATTCATATCCATTAGTAGTTAAATAATTAGTCATTTGATCTTCACTTTGATAATTTGCATATTGAATGTTCCCATCTACATGCATTAATGCTCTTAAATATGCTGTTCCATCACTAGTTTTCCAATAAACCTCTTGAAAATTATCACCATCATAATCTCCAGAAGTTTTGACTATTAGGTTATCTATTAGAAGATCATTTTGAAATCTTTTTTGACTATCATGGTCACTACCTTTTTCGACCTCACCAGAAAGCACCAGTGGATCCTCATAAATACCAACAATTCTGGTGATGCCATCTGATCCATGATTTGTGTAATCAATTTCTCCGGTTCCTTCCTCGGTTCGTGCTGTTACCCATCTACCTGTTTCTTTATTAGTAAATATCGCTTCTTTTACTCCATCATTATTTACATCTAATATTCCTTGATATTTATAAGCTTGCTTTGCTTCAGCAGAAATAGATACAGTATTAGCATGAGGATTACCATCAAAATCTCTTATGCCGCCAAGTTCGTATTCTTGATTTACGGAATATTCTTGTGAACTTTCTTTAGCTACTCCATAGTAGATATCTGGAAATAAAACGCTTATTTGATTTTTTTCCCATGTTTCATGTTCCTCTGTAGAGGTTGTTACCCATACACCAGCGGTGGTGATAGATCGATCCTGACCAAAAGTAATATCACTTTGTAAAGCGGCACTCTCTGGAGTATCGGGAGTGACTGATCTCATCTCTTCTGTAGAATAAAAATATCCAGTGGTCCCGTACATACCAAGAGGCATTCCATCTTCATTAGAAAAGGATAAAGCTTGCCATAAACCTCCATTTCCTCTCCTCCAGATTAATAATATATTCCCGTCATTTGCAGATAGTGGATCATCAAATATATCCGCCGAGATAGCATGCCAGCCGTGGCCTTTTACCTCAGTATTGTAATCCCATAAAATTCCAAATTTAGCTAAATTAAATGTCTTATCTCCATATTTGATGATTATTGCATTACTATCATTTCTATATAGAGCTACTTTCCCTTTGTCCTCAAGAAGGTACATTTTAAGAAAAATTTTTAGAATATTAACATATAAGACTGATAATGAGTAATTGAATCAGCATAGCTATGCAAGGTATAGCAAATGACTGCCTAGAGAGTATTTAAGAATCGTGTGAAGTCAATCTTGGCTACAGGATTCAAACCTGCGACCTAGTGTTCTATAAATAACATATCTTACCTAAAGAATATCGCTAATAACTGAATTAAATCCATTACTAGTCAAATAATCACTCATCTGAGCTTCAGATTGATAGTTTGCATATTGAATATTTCCATCAGCATGCATTAAAGCTCTCAAGTAAGCAGTTCCATCAGATGTCTTCCAATAGACCTCCTGAAAACCATCACTATCATAATCACCTGCGGTTTTAACTAAGAGATTATCTATCTTTAAGTCATTCTGGAATCTTCTTTGACTATCATGATCACTTCCTGCAATTACATCTCCTGAAGTAACTAAAGGATCTATATAGATTCCTACAACTCTGGTAATGCCTCCTTCTTGGTGTTCTTCGTAATTTGTGGTTTTAAGTTCTTGATCTAAAGAAATAGTTGCCCATCTTCCACTCTTTTTATTGGTAAATATTTCTTCTTTTAAACCATCATTGTTTACATCAAGAGATCCCTGATATTTATAGTAAGAACGGGATTCAGCTGATTGTCCTCCATGTAGATTTCCACCATAATCTCTAAGTCCTCCTAAAAGGTAATTTGAATTTAAATTTAAAGAAAGCGGCTTACTGTTACTGTTCTCATTAACTGCTTCAATAATATTTCTAACCTCATCAGCAGAGTTGACCCCCATTAATGACGGTCTAAATAAGTTGTTTGATATCAATTGATCAAATGTTTGGTCCTCTTTAGTTTTATAAGAATTCAATAGACTAGACATTGAATCAGGAGAACCAGAAACTGATAAATCATAAAAACTTATTTTTTCTATACTTCCGCGGGCATTTAGCCCATCTATGATCAATGCAGTAGCTCCCCAGTAGGTTTGAACAAATATATGTCTTTCTTCTATTGAATAGAATTCTGTAAGATTCGACGCATAGTCATATAAGTCAAGAATATCAGAAGATGAAGTTGATGCATCTCCTATAATCCCAAATTCATTCATCCCAATATAATAAGTATCGTTACCTTCTCCTCCTATAGCTATACCAGGGATCATCCAAGTAATACCATCTTGATACAAGGTCGCACTGGAGTTGAAATAAAAATTATTTCCTTCCTCTGAGGTATCAACAATAGCTTCGCCGGATTTTAGCGACTTACTGTAGCTATCAGAAGAATACTCAACAACATAATTTCCAATCTTTAGTGCCAATTTTCGTGAAGTTCATTTAAAAAAATGTTAATTTAGGATCCCTTTATTTTCAACAATTTAATAATCATTTTTAATTTTGATCTTTTATTGTTTCAATCAAAGCTGAATAAGCTATCGCGAATGATCGAACTGGGTTTGTTCAAAGATTATTTAAGAATCGTGAGAAGTTAATCTGGGCGAAAGGCTCAAAAGACCTTGTATTTAACAAATAACTGATATGAGCCTGCAGTAAGTGATATGATTTTCTGAATTTTTTGAACTTTTATTTTTAGAAAAGTTAGCTATATTTTAGCGAGTTAGAAAATCCCAATTTTGACAATATTAGCCAGAGATTTAATAATGTCTCAGTCAGAAATTGATGATATAAATTTATGGGCTGGCAATGACCACACAATAAAATTATATATTTCTCCAGGTGGCGATAATTGGTCTATTTACAGTAGTGAATTAGGTTACCAAGTAAATACAACAACAATATCTCCGACTACAGCACAATTTTCAGCCATTAGAGAAACAATTTCTAAATTAAATCAATTTTTGGCGTTAGAAATTAAAGAAGTCAATTCATTAGCCGAGGCAGATGCACCAATATTAATTCATAATCTTGAGGACGGATATGCTGTCGGGGGGCAATGGAATCCTTCATACAATAATCCAGTGCACATAACAATGACAGGTGATATTCCTTCATCAAATATGTCAGAAGAATCATGGAAAAAAGTTTTTATTCACGAGCTTGGTCATCTTTTGGGATTAGAACATCCTTGGGATAATTCTGATGGGGATGCAGCATTCTCATCTCCTTCAGAAAGTTTTGGATCTCCAACTGTCATGGGGTGGCATGATGATTACAACGGCCAAGTAATGAGGTGGTATCAAGATGTTGATTTGCAAGCACTTAAAGAAATATGGAATCTCGAAAATATTGGCAATCACACCACCGGCAACTCCTATTTCCTTAAAGGTATTCAAGATTTTGATGGTAACTTACATGCTAATTCTGGTAGTGTCTCTGATGAATTAAAAAACTCCTATAAGTATCAAGGAAAATTAGATGTCAATAATGACGGAGTATTGGATGCAATCTATACAAATAAAGTTAGTGGTCGTTGGGCAGCAGGAAAGATAGATTCTGTTACTGGTCAAATCGATTACTCAGATTATGGACAAGGTGGTGGAACAAGAGTAGTTGGTATTTATGATGACCCATTAATTGCAGTAGGAAATTCAAATGGTGGATTTTTGAATGATGGAGTAACTCCAGCTCCTTGTCAATTTGGAGCAAAGGGATCTGACCGTTATCTGGTTGTAAATGGAGAAACTATTGATCGTTTAGCACTTAACAGTCAGGTCAGATTTCAGAATGATTTACTTTATGACAATCTTTCTGTAAAAGCATCTGGTGATTATGACGGTGATGGTTTTCAGGAAGTGTATTGGAAGACCAATGATGGGGATGTTTATTTAAGATCTTTAATGCATGCTGATGGAAATATCCAGTATGCAAATTATCAGAACCAAACTCAAATGAGTGATTACTTAACTGGTCATGGATATGAATCTGTTATCAGCGATATTGTTTAGTTTATGAAATGCTTACTAAAACTTATATAAAGGCAATAGATAAGTAAGTGACGATATCAATTAATATTTCCTAGCCCCCCTTCTAGCTCCCCTTTCGCAAAATGAGACAAGCTACATTATTTCTATCCTTTGGTATGACTGATTGGGGCGACAGGATTCGAACTTGTGAGCTAATGCTCCCAAAGCACCTGCACAAATAAGGCGCTTACTACTTGCGCCGCATGTAAATTAAGGCTTGGTTATCCTGAACCAATAACTCCTGAAGAAATACCCTTTTAATTAATGTTGCGACTTCTTCCTTTACCGATTTTTATTTGCATTTATCTATTCTCTTGGTGGAGATGTAAAAAGAATATTGTCGCTAGTGATAAGCAACTAGAACCTTGCATTAATTGGGCATATATAAAAAATTTACCTGTCCCACCAAAACCTTCATTTGTCGAGTTTTATATTGTTTATGTCTCTTCTTTTTTTAAATTTCCCTTTGGGATAATTATTCAACAACTACCTTTTGCAAAGAAAGTTAGACACTACGAAAGAGAAATGAAATTAATATTTGATAAATGGAATCTAGAAAAAATTAAGAAAAATATTTAACTAATTTATTGATATGTCTGGAGTAGAGATATATAAATTCCTAATAATACAAATATTGCTACACCTATTCCCATAACTATAGTGGGTTGATTATTCCAAAAATTAATTAAAAATTCCATTGATTGGGAAGTTTAAATTTTTTTAGCTCTATTAGCTCTATTCATTAATTTTCTCAAAATATTATTTTTAATTGATAAATCTGAAATACAATAAAGAGTTAAAAACAAAACTACTTTTGCAAAAAATGAGATTTGCATAATAACAATAACTCTACACTCATAAAAGCAAATCTCATTAAAACTGCCAACTTTTAAAAGACTTCATAGGAGATATTTTTAATAATTGACGGTCGATTTAAAATAAGTGGCAATTAACAATATTTATTTTCAGGAATTATTTTTTTTGCTAGTAATAAAAAGCCAATAAAAATTAAAAAATAAAATGCTTTACGTTCAGCATTGGTCATTTAAGGCCGGATATCATCAAAAAGGTGCAGAAAAATTTCTTGGTGGAGGGGGAGATTATCCTGGAGTTGAGATGATTGGAAGATATCACGCGCCCGGATCTTTAGAGGGTTGGATAGTTTTAAAGACTGATGATCCAAAAGCAATATATCAACATGCCGCTGAATGGGGTGAATTTCTAAATTGGGAAACCACACCCGTATTTACTGATGAAGAAGCTGGCCCAATAGTTGCCAAAGTCTACTCATAGATTGAGATTGACAGTAGATCTAAAATAAGGAGCAATTAGCTCCTTTTTTTATGAACACTCTCATCATTTCTACTTTTAGCTGTACATTTGAAGAATTTAAAAATGATGTAACGACATTATTTCTTGAAGAAATGTGCAAGGAGTTTGTAACTGACTATGAGTTTGTAAAAGTCAACGAACACAAATCTCATTTATTAATGAATTGTACTGACTTAGAAAAATTAGGCGCAGAGATGGAATCTCCTATCGCAAAGGAATGGGATAAAAAAAATAATTGTAAGGATACTGTATATTCGATCGAACTTGTTGCTTAAATGAAACGCTTATTGGGATTTATATGAGATTCAAAATGCCGCATAATATTGCAAAGATATGCATTTAATCGCTAAATAATCGCTAACTTACAAACTGGTGCGTTTTAATCAAAATATTTTAATTAAAGAATATCGCTAATAACAGATTCATATCCATTATTAGTTAAATAGTTACTCATTTGTTCTTGACTTTGATAATTTGCATATTGGATATTTCCGTCTGCATGCATAAGAGCTCTCAAATATGCACTATCGTCAGCTGTTTTCCAATACACTTCTTGAAACCCATCTCCGTCAAAATCACCAGCAGTTTTTGCAAATAAATTATCAATTTGCAAGTCATTTTGAAATCTATATTGACTATCATGATCACTAAATTGAACAACATCACCAGAAGTTACTAATGGGTCAATATAAATCCCAACAATACGCGTCGTTCCCCCTTTCCCATAATCTGAATAATCAGTTAATCCAGTTATTGAATTAACAGAAGATGTAGCCCAACGACTACTTTCTTTATTTGTATAGATAGCTTCTTTTGTCCCATCTTTATTTACATCTAATAATCCTTGATATTTATAAGAAGTTTTAATTTCTTCAGAAACTTCTTCATCATTCGCATGCAGATTACCATCATAATCTCTAATATTTAAAAGAGTATATTCTTTCCCCTGAGTTAAAAGTTCCTTGATTGAATTGAGTTGACTATTAATCTCTGCAAGCTTTTGTGTCACCGCTGAATCTCTTATTAGAAGTGATTTAGTTATACCTAGTTGATTAGTTAAAGAATTATCGGAAAATAATTTGATATCTATAGTTTCATAACCTTCTGTCTCTCCATCATCAGCCAGTAAATGTTCAAAACTAAAAGAACCATCGCTCCCCACAGTCCCTTCTCCAGTAAGAGATCCAGATGCGAGGTCTGCGAGATTAATGCCATCTCCACTTAAAGACCAATATAATTTTGTTCCAACAGAAACATTACTCGTTTGTGCAGTTGTAGTTAATAAATAATTTTCTTGAGGAACATTTATAGAAGTAAAAATTCTATAGGTAGGAGAGGAAACTACTTCTTCTACATCGGTTATGGGAGATGTTTCATCAGAGGTTGTAAAACTGAGAGAAGTTTTATCGCTTATGCCTGCATAGGAATTGCTGGAGGAATCATCGAAAGCAGTGGCTGCAATCTGTACATAATAAGAAGTGGATTCTGTTAAATCACTGCTGGGATTTATTGTGATTTGAGTAGATCCAGTACCTGTAACTAGACTGCTGGTTACATCAATAGTCTCTACTGCCACATCATTGGATGCGTTATAGATGACGATATTACCATTTTCTACATCAACAACTTCTGAGAAATTGAGAACAATATTGCTCGTTGTCGTCACATCCGTGGCATCATCTGTAGGGGAAGATGAAGAAATTGTTGGCGCAATTGAATCAAAAAATATAGTTTTGTCGTTGAAAGATAACTTCTCAATACCGTTAACATATAATTTATAAAAACCATCATTATTTTTTGTAATCGTTGCGGTACTTTCTTGGTTATTTGTTAAGATGAATTCACTATAATTATCAAGAATTACCAGCTCATCGTAACCTGAACCGCCATAAATTACTGAATTTTTTGAGCTATCAACAGTAATCACATCATCATTACTGCCTAAATAAATATTGCTATCATCAATACCATAAAAAAGTGAACTTGATGAAGTTAATCTTATTTGGTCTTCCCCACTATCTGCAAAAAGATTGGATTTATATAAAGCGGAATAGTTTGCATTAATTGTAAAGATATCATTCCCTTCCCCTAAGGTTACTTTATGTGTAACGCTATCACTACCTTTTAATCCATATCCTTCTGAAGTAAAAGTTCCTGTGTCATTTCCTGCTCCAAATTCATACTCAACGGCATTACTTATCTCTCCAGAAATAGCAATATCAAGATTTGATGAAGAATTTTCTTTATTTATTATTAAGCTATCATTGCCATCGCCTAACTCAATCTTTGAACTTTTTATTACGTAAGAAGTAAATGCATCATTTTTACTACTAGTAACATTAATTACTATTTCATCATCTCCTGATCCTGTATTTATTTCGCTATCTTCTAATGCAAACGCACCATAATAGAAATTATTTTCAAGCAAATCAATATTAATTTGATCTGAACCGCCTCCAGTACTAATTTTTGAGTCCTTTAATCCAATGGCATAGTAACCTCTATAATTTTTAATATTAAAAGTATCATTTCCATCACCCGTCTGAATATCAGAACTATCTATTGCAAAAGAATAATAATAGAGATTTGAATCAATCTTATTTGTTGCATTTATAGTGTTATTTCCAGAGTTGTCAATTAGATTGAAATCTTTAATGGCATTTTCTCCTCCCTCACCCTCATATGTTCCATAAATTGACCCTTGCGAAATTGAACCAGTTAAAGGGCTACCAGTGAAACTAGCAAAACCAGTATTATAAACCCGAACATGACCAGATTTATTACCACCTCCGTCATTCCACGGTGCACCTACTGCAATAGTGGAACCATCATCAGATATTTCTACAGAACTTCCTGACCGATCATAATTTGCCTCTCCATCAATTTGTCCAACCGATTCCCAAGTCCCACTATTTTTCTTATAAACATAAACTGACCCCTTTTCATTGTCTGTATATAAAGACCCAATCCCTATCACTGAACCATCTTCAGAAAGACTAACGGAGTAACCGAAGCCAGAGCTACCTGAAAATTCTTTGGTTTTGTTCCAGCTACTTCCTGATCTTTCATAAATACGTACTAGACCCCTTGACCAAGAGGATACGGCTAATACCGTTCCATCTCCCGAGATGGAAGTTCTCTCTCCAGTCTTGTCGTCGTCGCTAATATCATCAATTATGCTACCAATTTGCTGCCAAGTTCCTGAGTTATTTTCATAAATTCGAACTTCACCATGAGTGTAACCGTCGTAGTCATCCCATCCTTGAGCACCTATTGCAACAACGGTTCCATCATCAGAGAGACTTACTGAAAACCCAGATCGAACTCCAAAACTACCTTGATCATCATAAGGTTGTTGCCCATCAATATCACTGCCAATCTGCTCCCAAGTTCCACCATTGTTTTTATAAAGCCTTACGTGTCCTGTATTTGAACCATTCCCATCATTACCATATGCCCCAATAGCAACTATTGAGCCATCTGCAGAAAGACTGAGAGAGGATCCAGAACTATCTCCGCTCGCTTCTCCATCAATATCACTGCCAATCTGTTCCCAAGTGCCATTGTTATTTTTATAAATTCTTACATGGCCAGAATTATCTCCATTCCCATCATTGCCAGAAGCTCCTATAGCAACAATTGACCCGTCATCAGAAATACTTATAACACTTGAACCATCTCCATTTGCTTCTCCATCAATATCACTGCCAATCTGCTCCCAAGTTCCATTATTATTTTGATAAATCCTTACATGCCCAGAATTATCTCCATTCCCATCATTACCTCTTGCTCCAATAGCAACAATAGATCCATCTGCAGATATACTTAATGATCCAACTTCACCTGTGTCAGTATTACCAGAGTAATCAAATAAGGCCTCTCCATCTATATCAGAACCAATTTGAGAAAATCTATAATTGGACACTTAAATTAAATTACTCCTTTTAAGTATATTTTTATTTATAAAATTATGCATTTTGGTTTAAAAAATAAAAAATAATTATACTTAAGTCGTTTTAATAAGTTTTTGGCTACCCCTCTAGCTACCTTTTCTTAATATGAGACAACAAATAATAAAAAAGCGAGTCTGGGTAACTCGCAAGTATGACTTGGATTTGATTGAGTCGGGGCGACAGGATTCGAACCTGCGACCTAGTGCTCCCAAAGCACTCGCTAAAACAAGGATATTACTGAGACTTAATGCTATAAAAGGACTTTTAGAGTAATAAGTATGGACTGATTTGGACTAATAAGCCTTATTTTGGGTGCATTTTGGGTGCATTTTGGGGTGCATTATGGGTGCATTTTAGAAAGATACAAAATATAATTTACCTGCATTAGGTGGATTAGTTCCCCATCAATGGTCTAAAGACTAGCTTTTTCCTTATTTTTTCGTAAGTATGTGTATATAGGCTTTCTCATAGGGGTTGACGATTATGAAAATTCCAATCGAAATGTTGAAAGAAATTAGAGAAAGTGGGTACGATAAAAAGCTTGTATATAACTACATAAAAGAGCTACTAGACAGCGATAAAGAAATTAAAGAAAATAACAATCTAGAGCTTTTAGACAATTACTTATTAGACAAAGATCCACAAGAAGCATCTAAAAATGCTCCTGAGATACTGATGGCAGCAGAGCTTTTAGACGCTTACATATTAGATAAAAGATTTATGAGAGAGCTTGAAGATGAAGAATATGATGCTGCTTAATTAGATAAAGTACCTATTTTTTCCTATTTATTTAAAGGTTATTCTTTTGAGCAAATAATTAGGATTAAGCCAATGATGAAACTTGCAATCATTTTCTTACCAGTTCTCTTTGCAGTTATTTGGGCTGCTTTTGTTGGGTTAAGAATAAATAAAGTAGAAATTAGAGATGGAAAAAGAAAATTAGTTAATTATTAATTGAAAAGCTTACTACTCCCACTACAAGAGCTTTGGCAGGATCATCATGACCCAACTCATGCAGCTTATGGTATTGGCGGATTAATAGTTTTGTTCATAATTTATAATCGATTACTCAATAAATATCAGTAACAAGAAACCCCTCCAGAAATTCCAACTACTGAAAGGGTTATTAAATCGACTCGCAACTATATTGAATCAATCTATGTCTTGCAGCAAACGTAGAGTGTGCTGATGAGGTTTGGCCTCAATTAATTTATAGCAAAAATTTTAAAAATAACTTCTAAAAATAGAAGTCTTCTTCCAACCTTCATCTAAAAGTTGCTTATATTCTTTTCTTGCAGCTTCTATAGTCTCTACCCTGCTACCTTTCATAACCGGTTTACTACTTCTCTTATAAACACAGCCGTAAGAAATCATCATTGCATCAATAGATGGCGAAGGCTTGGAAACATTTTCAAATGGTTCAAAGACTTTAATTCTTGATCTGAACTTATTTATAAGAGTAAATTTCTCCATAAATTAATAATAGACAAAAAAAGGGACGACAGAAAACCCCTTTTAAAGTTACGCCAAGTCGGACAGAACCTAATACCAAATTTACTTCTAAAGTTATGCCAACTATTTTGGAGAACATAACTTTTGGGTGCAATTTGGGTGCATTTTGGGTGCAACCTTTTTATGGTGTTTTTTGTTATTAGCTGAGACTTACTGCTATAACTGATCGGGGCGACAGGATTCGAACCTGCGACCTAGTGCTCCCAAAGCACTAAACAGCTATAGTTCAGCACTAGGTTTTCAAGCCATAGCAAATTTTTTGCTTAATTCTGCGTGACTTGTCCGGACAATTTAAGCAACATTTGACCACTATTTGACCACTTTTTTAAGGAGTGCAGACCTAGCTCTTTTTTATGCAAGTAGAAAATTTAACCAAAATTTAAATTAAGGGACTTGATTTTAAAGAAAATAAAGAGAATATAAAGAAAAAAGGTAATTCCAGTGGAATCAACCAAAAGCCCAAAAAGAGTTATTAAGAAACGGATTAAAAATGTAGATAAAGCAATTGTTGAAATTGCACAAATGAAATTTAAAAATTTTGAAGAAAAAGAAGAAAAACTAGATGCGCTTGTTTTTTTAAAGAATCAAATATTGAGGGAAGCTGAGGAGTTACAAATAAAATAAATCAAAAATATATTGCAGATATCGAATCTTTACTATTTTGTATCAGCTACATTCTTAAAGAAATCACAATAAGTCATCAATTCTGATTCGGTTTCAATTTTGAGATTTAAATCATTAATTGCCTTCTTAGTATCAATTCTGTAGCCATACCAATCTAGACACACTTCTCTTTGCCTTTGGGTGTCAGAAATCTCAGGATTAACTAATTTATTTGATGTGTTTGCACAACCCCACATTAAAGCTTGGAAGTCTGGAAAGCTATTTTCTAATTGGCCAACTGATGGGATAGTAGTAAAAATAAATTCTAGAAAATTACAATTAATTAGAGAAAAATCTTATGGTTGCTATCCTTATTGGCAAATGGCTATTAAGTACTAAATGATTCGATTTTTAAAGAACCTTTGGAAGACCCAACCAAATACAGTTATGGGTTTTGGTGCTTTACTTATATTAATTGGTTTTGTTTTTTCACTTAAAATGGAAAACGCTACATACAACAATCCAACTCCTCCAAGTGGTGTAAACAAAGAAATACTAGAAAAAAGAAATGCTACTCCAAAAACTTATAAATTAACTGCTCAAGAAGTTGTTGATAAGCATGAGCTAAAGATGAGATGGGCTTGTGAAGATGCAATTAAATCTCAATTAGTAGATCAAAGATCATATAAAGCGGTAAAGGTTAGATATACCCCACACAAGATGAACGAACACCCAGATGCAGTTGTAGATACACGAATAAGTTTTGATGCTAAAAATTCTTTTGGTGGAAATTCTCCAAGTTTTGGTCGTTGTGCTTTTGACTCCTACGGAAATATGGTGCGTAGTCCTAATGTAGTCTCTGGATATTAAAGACTTTTTAAGGAGAATGGGTTATTAATGAAACGCTTACTATTTCCACTAATAGCTACTATTGCTTTACCTAATTCTGTTAATGCAAATATACAAATCAAAGATAGATTAGATACTCCTCATATTAATTTTATTAGTCAAAGAGCAATAGCCAATGTTGACTTAGAATTTGATGAACCTTCAGGTTTAGTTTTTGATGTAGATAAAAAGTCTCTTTGGACGGTTAGTGACGACACTTCCAAATTGTTTAATTTAGATCTTAAAGGAGATATAAATCGAAAAAAAACAATTAATTCTCCTCTCGATGAAAGTGAAGGTATTACCTTGAATAAAAAACGTAATCTTTTAGTAGCTGTAATAGAATCTCAATATCCTAAAGTAGTTACTGTTGAATTGGATAGCGGAAAACATAAAAACTACTTATTAAGTGAAATGAAGAATTTTTCACTTATAAAAAAATTCTTTAAATTGCAGACCTTAAATAAAAGTCATGGACTAGAGGCAATAACTTTTTTACCAGAAGAGGAAACATATATTGTTGCAAAACAAGATTTTCCAGCAATGCTAATAAAAATTAACGGTGAATTAAATAAAATACTTAGTTTTAGAAAAATTGAAAAGTTCTCCAACTATGAAAATCAATTAAATAGTTTTGATATTAGTGGGCTTGATTATGATGTATTAAATAAAAAAATCTGGATATTGAGTGGTTTAAATAGGGAAATCTATATTTATGATTGGGATTCAAATACAATTATTAATCAATATAAAATCCCCTACATGAATTGGGCTGGAGGAATAGCAGTAAATTATGATGATAATAAATTTCACATAGTTACTGATGTAGATAATGAAGAGCCAATGTTATTTGTTCATTCTTATAACCCAGAATTAATATATCAAAATAAATAAAAATTTTTACAAAATAAGGAAAGCTTAAATGAAACGCTTACTACTTCCACCGCTATATTAAATACGATTGACAGTCGATCTACAATAAGGGGGAAATAAGCTCCTTTTTTTATGAAGTTAAAAAATATTTTAAAAACTACTGGAGCGCTTCATATCCTGTTGGGGTTGTTAATTATTTCTCTACTAATTTTTTCAGTGGAAACTATTGCAGGCAACGCTTCAAGTGAAACATTGCTTCTTGTTAGAGGTACTGCAGATGTTGTAGCTGCTAGTAATTTAGGAATAGGTTTTTTATTGATTATTTGTAGTTCCATTAAAGATAAAGCCTCCTTAAGAAAAGTTTTATCAGGTGAATTAGCTTTGATGTTTTGTTTTTTGGCAGTAGCTCTATTTAATACTTTTAACGCTGGGACAATTGTTGATGGAGGACCCCCTCCTCCTTTCTGGATTGTTTTGATAGTGAATCCTCTTTTATGTATCTATGGATTAGTTAACAATAAAAATTGAAACGCTTACTAATTGCACCGCTATATTAAATACGATTGACAGTCGATATAGAAATTATAAAAATTAAATATTTCAGTAGATCGGAAGAAGAAAGCAAAAATATTACATGCTTTACTTACTTTTAACCTTGATATGTTTTAAATAAATTTAATTGATTATTTCTATGGAAAAATTTTCCCAAAATCTTCTTAGGCTTTCTCTTTCAATATTATTTTTAAGTTTTCCTATTGGTTTTTTATTCGCAGGTTTTGAATATTTAAATACCAAAAAGTTTTTATCATCAAAATATGATGAATTAAATGAAAAGATAGAAGACTATATTGAGGATATGGAAAAAACTTATCCTGAAACTATAAAATATTTTCCTTCAACTAAATTGGCAGATAAATCTCCTCTTGCAACATTACTTTTAACAAAATCAACTATGAAATTATTTCAAGTTTCCGAATATCTAAAATATAAAAATTCTATTTTGAATACTACTGACGAGATATCAAAGACCGTTGATGCATTTATAGAAGAATTAAGAATTGAATATCCCGAATTAAATAGAATACTTCCTAGATGAAACGCTTTCTACTTGCACCTCATTTATCGATATTTTTGGAGCAAAGATATATAAATTCCAATTAATGCAACTATCGCTGCACCAATACCCATAACTGTAGTTGGTTGATTATTCCAAAGATTAGTTAAAAATTCCATATAAAAATTATAGAAAAATTAGCTCTATTTAAGAAATGATTTCAGAAACGTTTGATTCATATCCATTATTAGTTAAATAATTAGTCATTTGAGCTTCACTCTGATAGTTTGCATATTGAATGTTCCCATCTACATGCATTAATGCTCTTAAATATGCTGTTCCATCGTTAGTTTTCCAATAAACCTCTTGAAAATTATCACTATCAAAATCGCCAGCTTTTTTAACTATCAAGTTATCTATTGCTAAATCATTTTGAAATCTTTTTTGGCTATCATGATCACTATCCTTTACTACATCTCCAGATGCAACTAAAGGATCTATATATATTCCCACTATTCTGGTAGTTCCGCCTTTGCCATAATCTGTATAGTCAATTTGACCAGTTTCAGAATTTACAGAAGCTGTAACCCATCTTCCACTCTCTTTGTTTGTGTAAATTGCTTCTTTAGTTCCATCTGCATTTACATCAAGTAAACCTTGATATTTATATGAAGTTTTTGTAGCATCAGAGACACTGCCAGTATCTGCATGTAAATTCCCGTCAAAATCTCTTATATGACTAAGGGTATAATTTTGACCTTCTATAAGCTGAGAAACAATTTGCTTTACTCCATCTAAATCCTCAACAATATCTGCAATTTTCTCTTCTATTGCAGAGTCTCTGATCAACACTGATTTAGTTTCTCCAACTTGTTTTGTTCTATCCGAGTCAGAAAATAGTTTGATATCTATAGTTTCATAACCTTCTGTTTCTCCGTCATTGGCTAGTGAATGTTTAAAAGAAAAAGTTCCATCACTACCAACGGTTCCAGAACCAGTTAAAGATCCGTCTGAAAAATCTGAGATAGAAATATCTGTTCCACTTAATGACCAATAAAGAGTAGTTCCTTCGGATACATTAGTTGTATTGGCAGTTGTTGTGA
>QCEF01000005.1 GCA_003278545.1 Prochlorococcus sp. AG-355-N16 | reverse complement strand
CAAATTTAAAGTGGAAAATTATTTCACTAAGGTTAACATCTATCTGTCCTTAATTTTGAAGCGCCTCTTAAATAAGGATGCTTTATTGGATTATTGGGGGGCAATAAAACTTGAGCCATTATTCTTATACAAAAATCAACATCGTTAGATACATACATTTGTTGGCAGTCTATAAAGGCTACGGAATCAAGTCCATTAAATTTCCTTGCAATCGAAGCGGGGAAACATGCATCTAAATCTTTTGTTGCAGTGAATGTAATGGATAATATGTTCTTCTTAATAAGATTGTTGCGTGAAATTAATTCATCAATTAATTCCACTACGGCAACTTCTATTTCCTCAACAGAATTTCCAGATGCTGTTGTAGCTCCACGAATAAATGTAATTTTATGATCCTCTTTCATTTTTTCAGACACATCGATTTAAGGCTTATATAACCAAAGTACTTTATTGGATGAGTCAAACTCAAAAATGATATTACTGATAATTTTTTCAATAATTCTACTTCCAGGAATTAGTCCAAGTATTTTTTTCTTTTTCTTCCCAAATGTTAAGGGCTGAATTTTAGGATCAATATTAACCATTTCTGCAGCTAGTTCCCTCGCAACAAATTCATCCCCAACTTTATCGACAAGACCAAGTTCTAGTGCTTGTGTTCCAGTGAAAATTCTTCCATCAGCAAATTTTCTTACTTCTTCAACAGGTAAATTTCTTCCTTCAGCAACAGCCTCAGTAAATTGTTTGTAACTTTCGTCTATCAGTCCTTGAAGTAGTCCTCTACCTTCCTCACTTAGTGGTTTATCTGGAGAAAGTATATCTTTAAAGACACCGCTTTTAACAGTTTCAAATTTAATACCGATTTTATCTAATAATTCAGATAAATTATTTCCTCTTATAATCACACCAATAGATCCTGTAATTGTTCCTGGATTCGCAACTATTTTGTCAGATGCAACTCCAATATAAACACCTCCTGATGCTGAGATGTTCCCAAAACTAGCAATGACTTTACATCCTTTATCTTTTAGTCTTTTAATAGCAGAATATATTTCTTGGCTATCCCCAACAGTACCCCCCGGAGAATCAATTCTCACGATTAAAGCAGGAAATTCTCTATCCTCAATTTGTTTAAGAGCTTTAATGACAGAAACTCTAGTTGAACTTGTAATAGGCTCATCAATTACTATACGAGCCATTCTTTTTTTTGACTTTCGTCTAAAAGGCCAAATCATTCTTTTAAGGTAAATTCATAAAACTACTTTTAAAAGACTATCAGCAGACCTTATGAATTCAATCCTAAATTGGTTTTTAATGATACTCCCTTTTGCACTTTGGGGTACCTCAATGGCAGCGATGACACCCTTAGTATCTAGTGCTGGAGCTGAGTTTGTGGCTTCTTTAAGATTATTTCCTGCGGGGATTCTTGTTCTAGTAACAACATATTTGCTTAAAAGAGATTTAAAAATTTACAAGTGCGATTTGAAGTGGTTTTTTGTTTTTACGATTGTCGATGCCACTTTTTTTCAGTTGTTTTTAACTTATGGTATTGAAAAAACTGGAGCAGGTCTAGGTTCTGTCTTAATTGATTCTCAACCGCTTTTGGTGGCTATTTTAGCAAGGGCAATTTTTGGGAATTTAATCAATCCAATTGGATGGTTAGGATTACTTTTTGGCTTGGGAGGTATAGTATTTTTAGGAGTTCCACAAGAATTTTTAGGAAATTGGTGGTTGATGTCTGATAAGTCTATTAATGATGTTGCTTTTAACTTTGGAGAACTTTGGATGCTTGCAGCATCTCTAGCTATGGCTTTAGGAACAATTTTAATTAGATTTACTTGTACTAAAAGTGATCCAGTTGCAGTTACAGGTTGGCACATGGTTTTAGGGAGTTTACCCTT
This sequence comes from Prochlorococcus sp. AG-355-N16, assembly GCA_003278545.1. GTDB lineage: Bacteria > Cyanobacteriota > Cyanobacteriia > PCC-6307 > Cyanobiaceae > Prochlorococcus_A. Next base: position 131,857 of record QCEF01000005.1, on the reverse strand, counting down.
AATTATTAAACACTGCTTACAATCAAATTTCACAATAATTCCAGATTGGTCAATATTTGATTGGGGACTTATGTTATTTGCAAGTATTTTTGGAGGAGCCCTAGCATATGGATTGTTTTTCTACTTTGCCAATAATAAAGAAATAACTGGATTTAGTACTCTTGCATTTTTAACTCCTGTATTTGCTCTCCTAAGTGGAGGTATTTGGTTAGATGAAAGACTCACTATTGTTCAGTGGATAGGAGTGGTATTTGTTCTTATCTCGGTATTTTTTGTTAGCCAGAGAAAGAGTTTATGGGAAAATAATTTTTCTGATACTACTATTTAATTAGCGTCTTTTCTTCAAAAGTCTAATAATGCGAATAGTTTTGATTAGTACTCCAATAGGATTCTTGGGGAGTGGCAAAGGTGGTGGAGTTGAATTAACTTTAAATTCTTTAGTTTCAGGTTTAATTTCTTTAGGCCATTCTGTTGATGTTGTAGCTCCAAAAAATTCTAAGTTACACGATAGTAACCTAATAGCCAAATTACATTTCGTGGAAGGTAAAGATCAAATTAGTTGGCAGCATCAAAATTATAATTCTTCTGTGACTATCCCAGATAATTCTCTTTTAGCAGCAATGCTTGAAAAGGGAATAGATATTGCAAAACATGCAGATGTATTGTTGAACATGTCCTATGATTGGTTGCCTATTTGGATGACTCTAAATTTAGAGATACCCATTGCACATATTATTAGTATGGGTTCTGAAAGTTCAGTAATTAGTAATTTAATCTCTAAGGTATATGCTAAATATCCAAATAATTTTGCTTTTCATTCAAAAATGCAAGCTAATGATTATCCATTCATAAAAAAACCAATAATTATTGGGAATGGGTTTAATTTGGATAATTATATATTTCAAGATTCCGTGAAGGGACCCTTGGCATGGGTTGGGAGAGTGGCTCCGGAAAAAGGGTTGGAGGATGCCGTTTATGTGGCAAATGAACTTGGCGAAAAATTAAAAGTTTGGGGACTTATAGAAGATGAGATGTATGCGTCAAAGATAGAAAAATCCTTCCCTCAAGGCACTATAGATTGGATGGGATTTTTATCAACTGATGAATTACAAAAAGAACTTGGTAAATGCAGAGGGTTGCTAAATACTCCGAAATGGAATGAGGCATATGGAAACGTAGTTGTTGAAGCTTTAGCCTGTGGAGTGCCAGTTATAGCTTATAAAAGGGGAGGACCTAGCGAAATTATTCAGCATGGCCAAACAGGTTATCTTGCTGATCCTGATGATAAAAAAAATATGCTTTCGTATGTAGAGATTATCGAAAAAATAAAGCGTCAGAAATGTAGAGAATGGGTAGAAAAAAATGCCTCAGCAGATATATTTGCTAACAAGGTTGTGAACTGGCTTAATAATGTAATGCACGCATATAAATAATATTAAATGATTCTTCTTAACTCAAAAAAAAGGCTAATAACACTTTTAATAGTTTTAGTTTGTGGGGTCATTATATTTATCTTAGGTTTAGGCAATACAGGATTGGTAGATGAAACTCCGCCTTTATTTGCCGCTGCAGCAAGGGCAATGAGTGAATCTGGTGATTGGTTAACTCCAAAAGTCAATGGAATATATCGTTTTGATAAGCCTCCACTCATATATTGGCTAATGGGTTTTTTTTATTCATTACCGAAAAACGAGATTTGGGATAGTTTCGGGACACTTTCAGCCAGACTTCCTTCGGCTTTGGCATCATTATTTTTAATGTTGATGATTGGAGATACGTTATTTTGTTGGCCACAAAAGGGCGATAGGCAATTCCTCACTCCGATAGTTGCATCATTAGGCTTTGCTCTTTCCCCATTAATAATTATCTGGAGTAGAACTGCAGTGAGTGATTCTCTTTTAACCGGAACATTGGGAATTAGCTTGCTTTTGTTTTGGAGAAGAATGGCAAGTGAAAATAATGACCAATGTGTTTCAGCCTGGGTATTTTTAGGTTTTGCAATTTTAACTAAAGGGCCTGTTGCATTTGTACTGGCATTTTTGACTATTATATTTTTCTTGTTTAGTCAGAAGAATTGGAAAACATTGCTCTTTAAGATAAACCCCAAGAAAGGTTTATTAATAACAATACTTATAAGTGTTCCATGGTACATATTAGAACTCATAAAAGAGGGAAAGCCTTTCTGGGACAATTTTTTTGGTTACCATAATTTTCAAAGATACACCTCAGTTGTAAATAATCATGCGGAACCATTTTGGTTTTTTCTTTACATAATGGTATTGGCTTCGTTACCATTTACTCCTTTTTTGTATTACGGGATATTCAAAGCCTTTAAAGATTTCTTGAAAAGTTTAAAAGAAAGTTGCTATGTCACTGAAACCCTCTATACCTATTCTTTATGTTGGTTGACATCAGTTTTAATTTTCTTTAGCCTTTCTGCTACGAAACTACCAAGCTATTGGTTGCCTGCAATTCCAGCAGCGGCAATCTTAATTAGTAATAGCTTTATAAGCTTAAAAAATTCAAGTAAAAGTTATCTTTATTCATGGATTTTTAATATTTTAATTTTGTTTGGGGTTTCAATGGCATTCTTTTTCTCAAATAATTGGTTAAGTTCAATAAATGATCCCGAAATGCCTAATCTTGCATCTGAACTAGTAAGCTCTGGGATAATTTTTAAAGCTAAATTATTCTTCATTTCATTTACACTTATTGCACTAATTTTATTTTCTTTAAAATCTAGAAAAATCCTTCTTTATCTTCAAATTGTACTTTTAATTGGACAATCTTTTTTGATGGCCCCAATTAGAAAATTAGCAGATACTTCTAGGCAATTACCTTTAAGGAATATCTCAAAATTGATTTTAGATATTCGCGAGGGGAGTGAAACTTTAGCAATGATCGGGATAAGAAAACCGTCATTACATTATTATTCGAGGCAAATAGTTTTTTATGAATCAAACACTGAAGAGGGATTAATTAATCTTTCAGACAGGCTAAATACTGATAGGAGAGAAAATTATGATGATCAACCCGATTATGAATACAAATCTCTATTGGTTGTGATAGATGAATACTCTTCCCGCCGACAGCAATGGTCAAAAATTAATCATCAAAAATTGGGCAAATTTGGGATTTATAATTTATGGAGAATTCAAAAAAGTGATTTAAATAAGTATTCAAAAACCCTATTGAATAGTGGTTATAAATCTGATTGGAAAAATAGAAAAGTTGAAAAATTTTAACAAAGTCTTTTTTTAAGAAGAGCTTTTTTTAGATCATCAAGGCTGCACTTGCTAGGGATGTCGATATTGTTCAAATCTTCCATTAATTCGAGATCTATGACAGAATCTTCTGCTAAAAAACTAAAAACTTCATTAATGCTTATTCCCATATCTTTAGCCATCTCTGAGATAAGCCGTAGAGTATCCCTCCTAACAGAAATCCTAAGATCTAAAGGGATATATTCATTTTCAGGGTTTGCTGACTTCATAACCTAAATCTTAAGACATTATTTAGTTATCAGGATACAATCTTTACAATATTCATTAATCATGCATTCGATTAAGGTATTTCTCTCTAGTTTGCTTAAATAAATAAATCCATAAATATTTTTAAAAGAGGAATTGTAATTATTGAGATTAAGGTTGTAGTAAAAAGAATTTTTGAAGCTATTTTTTGTTTCACACTATAAGCCTCTGCCATTAATATTGTGGATATAGCCGTTGGGGTCGCTGCCTGAAGAATTACTGCAGATGATTGATAGAAATTAAAATTTAAGAATTTGCTTACTAAAAAAATAATAAAAGGAAGAATAAATAACTTTAATAAAATTGAAAATTTAATTTCTTCATTTAGATCCAAAATCTTCTCATTTTGATTTGTGATTATTCCAAGTCTTGTTCCCACAATTATTATTGCCAAAGCAATAACTATTCTTGCAGGAATCCAAAGATAATTGCCTAAAATTTCATCTATTTGAAAAAGATATGCAAGAAGTACACCAATAATCCCTCTTGATGCAGGGCTATTTATCAATGCATTTAATAGTCCTTTGATATTTGGGATGTTATTGCTGTTGGAATTTTCCTGAAGAAATAAAGGTCCAAATATCCAAGCGAAAAGTGTTGTTCCTAAATCAAATCCAATAGTGAAATTTATTGTTGTTGAAGGTAGAAGAGCTATCGCAATTGGTATGCCAAGAAATGATGTATTACCTATTAGGCCAGCTAGCTGCAATGTATAGTTTGGTAGCCTCTTTTTAAATATTGGGAATATATTTATTAGTGTCATTAAAAGTCCAATTACAGAGAATGCTAAAAATGCACTTTTAATTAGGTTTATATCTATGCCTTCCTTTAATAGAAGACCCATTACACTTAACGGAATGCCAAATCTTATTAGAGGTCTTGCAATATATTTTGAAATCTTTGGATTCTTTTTCCCGAAAAGAAAACCAAGGATTAAGAAAGGGATAATATTTATGAATAGAGAGTAGATGGTATTAATTAATTAAATATTTATTAATGCAATCTTAACTTGCCGTAGTGCAGTCAAAAAGTTTTTTTTAATTCATTTAGAATTTAAATTATTTTCCAAATTGCTTTGTCAGGAATTAAGGGAGATTTATATAAATTTTCTGGTTCTTTAGTCAAAACTCTCCATGTAGGAACCCGACAAGTTACATAAGCAGGACTTTCTATTAAAACTCCTGGTTTCTCATCAATAGTACAAGTAAACCCTTCTTTCCAATATCCACCATTATTAAGGCTACCTTTAAACCAAACCCAACATTTTGAAGTTTTCAAATTCAACAAATTTTTCTTCTACTTTAATAAAGATTTAAATAAATCAAAATTTTACTTTAAAAATTTTTTTATTTATTTTTATTTTTTTGAAAATACATTTTAGAAATTAATATCAATAGATTTAAGATCAGGGTAATAAAATTTGCTATCAATATTGGTGTAGACGAAATTTTATAACCATAAATAATCCAAAACAAAACACCAATAATAAACATTATTAATGTTGTCAAAGAAACATCATCTGCTTTTTTTGTTTTTAAAGTTTTTATCAACTGAGGTAAAAATGCCGCTGTTGTTAAAATTGCTGCAAAATATCCGAATATATCTACATTCATAAAAATATTTTAAAAACTATTCTTTAATTAATTCAGTCAAAAATCCCACGGGATCCCTCATGTTTGATGAATATCCAAGCACATCTTTTGAGAAAAATTTATAAATAATTTGATTTTTATTATTCAATAGAAAAGAAGCCCCTCTTTGAGGAAGGTATTCTTCATTAAGAATATAATCACTCCAATTTTGAATTATTTCATTCATATTATTTAATCTAAATGTTGCTAATTCAAATGGTCTCAAGTAACCATCCCCGAAAACCTTTTTAAAAGAATTACCTGAAAATTTAAAAAATTTTAAAACATCAACTTTATCAAATTCTGAATAGATTTGTTTTGCTTTTCGGTCGCCGGTATAACCTCTAATAACTTCTTTAATTGTTTTAAAAGAATTTATCCCCAATAACATCAAAAGCATATTGATCCAACCTCCTAAACCAATATCTAATCCTCTTGAGACTTTTAAATTATTATGAATTTGATTATCAGAAACAACTATTAAATTTTCTTTGTGAAAGCCAGTGAATTTACAGAATTTTTCTTTCCCATTTGGGTTCCCAATAGCAATTGCAAAAATATCTAAATTTTTATATTGATTTTTATCAATAAAACTTTTCAAATTTATTGCATATTCAAAGCTATCAAAATCTCCCAATAAACCAAATAAAACAATTAATTTGAATTTTTTATGCCCATTAAAGTTGAACTCTTCAATAAGATTTTTTATATCATTTTGAAATTTGTCAGTCACAATGGTTTGAATTTTTTATAAATTATTCTCAAAAAGTTTTTCTTACATTAATTAGTATAAAATTTTACATGAAAAAGTTTTTAAAGAAATTAATTTAACGTTTTTTGATTTTATTATTTTAATGTAAACATTTTGAAGTTATGACTGTAGGAATTTATTACGCAACTACAACTGGAAAAACTGAAGACGTAGCTGATCGTCTTCACAACTTTATCTCTTCTGCAGAAGCACCTAAAGATGTATCTGATGTGGATGATCTTTCAGAATTTGAAGGTCTTGATGGAATTATCTGCGGGATACCTACTTGGAATACTGGTGCCGATGAAGAAAGATCTGGGACTGCATGGGATTCAATCTTAGAGGATATTAGTGAACTAAGTTTATCAGGAAAAAAAGTTGCAATTTTTGGTTTAGGAGATTCCTCTACATATACCGAAAACTATTGTGATGCAATGGAAGAACTTCATAGCTACTTCATAAAAGCAGGTGCCGAAATGGTCGGTTACGTAGATAAATCCTCTTACACATTTGATGAGTCTAAGAGTGTCATAGGAGAAAACTTTTGTGGATTACCTCTTGATGAGGATAGTGAATCTGATTTGACTGATTCGCGTCTTGAAACATGGTCTTCTCAACTTAAGGGTGAAATCCCTTCATTGGCGTAAGCCTTCTCAGATATTTCTTTCCTAGTTTGTAACATTTGTTCTTCCACAATATGTTTTTTTTACATAAGTAATTAAATCTGTAAAGAACATGTAAAAACAATAGCGATAAGCAATATGCTCAATTTGCTGTTTACTTAAATCAAGTGTTACAAACTTACGGAAAATCTGATGTCACCTATGACTGGTACGCAGGGAATTCTGGTGTTGTTGGCCGTTCAGGTAAATTCATAGCTGCTCATGCTGCCCATGCAGGCCTAATGATGTTTTGGGCAGGAGCTTTTGGATTATTTGAATTGGCTCGTTACGACAGTAGTATTCCAATGGGGGCACAGAAAGCAATTGTTTTGCCTCACCTCGCAGGTATTGGAATTGGTGGCGTTGAAAATGGTGTTATTACAGAACCATATGGAATTGTTGTAATTTGCACATTACATCTAATTTTTTCAGCAGTTTTGGGTGCTGGTGGATTATTACACTCCAACAAATTTGCAGGTGATCTTGGAGACTACCCAGAAAATAGTAAGCCACAAAAATTTGATTTCGAATGGGATGACCCAGATAAATTAACTTTTATTCTTGGTCATCATCTAATCTTTCTTGGGCTTGGAGCAATTATGTTCGTTGAATGGGCTCGTATTCATGGAATTTACGACCCAGCGATAGGATCTACAAGACAAGTTATTTACAATTTAGATATAGCCGCTATCTGGAATCATCAATTTGATTTTCTAAAAATAGATAGTCTTGAAGATGTTATGGGAGGACATGCTTTCTTAGCTTTCCTAGAAATAATTGGAGGTGTTTTCCATATTTGTACTAAACAATTTGGAGAATATACAGAATTTAAAGGTAAAGGATTACTTGGCGCTGAGGCAATTTTGTCATACTCAGTCGTTGGTGTTTCTTATATGGCTTTTGTTGCCGCTTTTTGGTGTGCTTCAAATACAACCATATATCCAGTTGATCTATATGGAGAACCCTTAAAGCTTCAATTTGAATTCGCTCCTTATTTTACTGATACAGTAGATTTAGGTTCAGGAACATATAGTTCAAGAGCTTGGCTTGCTAATACTCATTTTTATTTGGGTTTCTTTTTCTTACAAGGTCATCTTTGGCACGCACTTAGAGCAATGGGGTTTGACTTTAAGAAAATTGGTCAAGCTTTTGACAATATTGAAAATACAAAAATCACTCAAAACTAGTTTAATCCAATAAAAAACCTCTCCTCTAACAGGGAGGTTTTTTTTTGTAGAATTATTCCACGTATTCAAAAAATCAATGGATAATCTAAAAGAAATTAATTGTAAGGAGATTTTTAAAAAAGCTTATGAAAATTGTTACACCTGGAAGGATGATTTTCAAGGTTACCAAGGTAAATGTATTTTTTTTACTAATGATAACCTTCATAAAGGTGAGTTTGTATTAGGTAAAGATTTTAAACCAAATATTCAAAATATAGAAGATGAGAGAGTTGTTAAAAGTATTGCCTCTCAGTTATTTGAAGTGTCTATACATAGAGTAAAGAGAGAATTTGAATCGGTTCACTCAGAAAATAATTTTTATTTACTTAAAAATTCTGAATGTGGGATTGAAATGAGTGTTTCAGGAAAGAATCAAGGTGATAAATATAGAGTTAAAAATAATTGTATTAATATGGTTTACAGAAAAATTCATGGAACCATAATACAAATATTTGTAGAAGAATTTTTAGATACAGGAACAGGTTCTCTCAGTAAAAAATACAGTAGTCAACAAATTGATCCAGTTACACTTGAGACAAATTCTCAAAAATTGGAATACGAGGATGAATTTCTAAATATGGGTAAAGACAATTATTGGATATTAAATTCGAGGACAATAAAATACTTAAACTTAAATCAAGAAGAAGAAACACAAAAGTTTGTTTTCGAGGATCTATGCTTATTAAATTAGTTTTTTACTCAACCAATCTAAACCCTTTATCAAGTAGTTTTTGATATAGGAGTCTTGCTCTAAAAGCTAGAATTTGCTCTTCATTTTCATTACTAATTACATGAAAATAATTATTATCTAATTTATTTTTGCTAAAGCATACATTCGCTTCTCCTAATCTTAAAGTCCAGTTTTCTTCTTTTGCTAAATGTTGGTTAGGGCCAAGATCCCAAGGACATTTTTCAGGATATTTTTCTCTTTTAGAGCCCATATGATTAATTTTAACTACCCAATATTAGTAAAAATTTAAAAGTATGGCTATGAAAAATAGTTGATAACTTATTCAAAGAGATTTTCTTTAGTGCAATGCAATTAAAAATTCACTCTTTGGTCGCTATTAAACAATAAAAGGGGTCTTTATTTAAAAAATTAAAGATATTAAGTGCTGGTTCAGTAAACTTTTTGATAATTTTTGGCTCATTAAATCCGTTTGAGATTAATACTTTTCTTACATATTTGACCCTGTCTTCTTCCGTAGATGACGTCCATATTTTAGGAGCTTTATGCCAAAATGCTCTGTTTGAAAAAGCAACAATAATCTTGCCATTTCTACTCAATATTCTTGCAATTTCTTTGGTTAAATTCTCTGGATATTGTAGATATTGCCATGCCGCTACCATCAAGCAATAATCAACGCTTTCTTTATCTAAAGGAATTTGTTGACTTAAATTAAAATTTTGTATCCAAAAAGAATCAAAAATTTTGTTTTTTTCAAGTTCTTGTTTGTTTAAACCATGTCCAATAACTTTTTTATATTTTTTCCCTTTAGGTAAATAACTATCCCAACTGGACATTAAATCAAGGACTGTTGAATAATCATTAATCTCTCTCTCATATAAATCTGATAGATTTTGCCTGAAGTTAGAATCTAGATGATAAACGAATTTTGGATCAGAATAAAATTCTTCATCATTACTCTCATCAAGTTTTTTCCTTTGATAATTACTTAAAACTTCCAAGATAAGTACTTTTATATCTATGTATAACAAATTTAGTAAATAGAAATCTTAATTGTGTATTGGGAATTTTTTTCATTAAATAAGTTAAAAATTCTCAAAAGAACTAGACATCTATTCAAAAAAAGTTAAATTATTAATTAATGATTTAATATTGATGATTGAGTTTAAGAGGAGCAAAAAAAACAGGTCTAAAAATGCTCTTTTCAATCCTTATAAAAACGGAATAAGTTCATACGATATGGCATATCTTTCATCAAAAAAAAATTTAAAGAATAAAACTGTTTATCTAGAAAATGATTCTAAGAAAGATTATCTTGCTGCATAGAGATGCCTTATATTAATGTCTCGACTTCAGCAAAAGTAAATGATAAAGGTAAATTGCTCGAAGAGATTTCAATTCTTATTTCATCTTTAACTAACAAATCAAGAAGTTTTGTTATGGCGAAAATAGATGATAATTGCCAAATGTATTTTGATGACGAAACACCTTCTTGCTTTTTGGAAATCAAATCAATAGGTTCTCTCAATCCTTCAGAAATGGCAAAGCCAATATCAGATTTTGTAAATGAGAAAATGGGGATCCCAGTAGATAGGATTTATATTTCTTTTGAGGATGTACCAGCTTCATTGTGGGCTTGGAATGGAAGAACATTTGGTTAAGAATTTTTTAGATATAAAGCTAATGGAAATAAATAAATTAGTCGATTTAAATAATCTGAGAACTGCACCTCAATTAAGTATTAGTCAAGAAAAAAAACTTCTAAAGGAACTAGAACCAAATATTTTTAATGCAGATTGGATAACAATAGGCATTATGGCACCCAGCGATGATAAAGCTATTAAAGCATTGCAATCAATTTCTAAGAAATATTCCTCAATTAAATTTAGGAATCTAGGTTCCCTTCATGCTGATGGAGGTGTTTTTTTAAAAGCTAATCAAAAAACTAGTAATGTTTTTGTCAGATCTGAAAATGGTCTTGGAGAAGGAATTTTAATAACATGTCAGTATGACAAAGGTGCAAAAGAATCTAATACTTTTGGACCATTGCCATTAGATTTTTTTTCATAATTAATTTCTCATTTATTTTATCAAGGATCATTTTATGTAAGCTTTTTGTCAGATGATATTTTTGAGGATTTGGATTTTAAGATATTTTTTACTTTAAAGCTTTGTTATTATATCTAGTGGCATTGATCAAAATTTTTCCACTATTTCAATTAAATGTTTTTTCAGGACATAATTCAAAATTTAAATAATTTTTGGTCAGAAGAAGGTTGTTTGATTATGCAGCCATATGATACCGAAAAGGGTGCTGGGACAATGAATCCGCATACTTTTTTAAGGGCTATTGGACCAGAGCCTTGGAGTGTAGCATATGTAGAGCCATGTAGAAGACCCACAGATGGACGTTTTGGCGATAATCCAAATAGGGCGCAACATTACTTTCAATATCAAGTAATAATTAAACCTTCACCGGATGGAATACAGGAAAAATATTTGACATCTCTTGAATCTCTTGGAATAGATCCTAGAAATCATGATATAAGATTTGTGGAAGATAATTGGGAGTCTCCAACACTTGGAGCCTGGGGTGTAGGTTGGGAAGTTTGGTTGGACGGAATGGAAGTTACTCAATTTACTTATTTCCAACAATGCGGAGGTATAGATTGTAATCCAATCCCAATTGAAATCACTTATGGGCTAGAGAGGATTGCAATGTTTTTACAGGATAAGGAAAGTATCTGGGACTTAAATTGGAACAAAGATTTGAAATATAGCGATATTTGGCTTCAATTTGAAAAAAGTCAATGCTCTTATAATTTTACTGAATCTAATCCTGACAATCTCAGAAAATTATTTGAAATTTACCAAGCGGAGGCAAATAATTTAATCGAAAAGAAATTAACTTATCCAGCCCTTGATTTTGTTCTGAAATGTAGTCATACATTTAATCTTCTTGATGCTAGAGGAGTGATTTCAGTTACAGATCGTGCTCAATATATTGAAAAGATTCGAAAATTAGCAAGAGAAGTTGCATCATCATGGGTAGAGGAAAGGGAATTGCTAGACTTCCCATTATCAAGGGAATAAAGATATTTCAGAATTAAAAAATTGTAACAAAAGTTACACCGCTTTGAATCTTATATTTCTTTCCTTTTTTGTTACGCTCGATACAGTATAGTTACCCAAATTATTTGGGCTACTTTAGTGTGAGGTAAAATGAAACTCTTCCAACAAATGTTGGTGGCAGGAGCATCTTTGAGCTTATTAGCTCCAGTTGCTGCTCAAGCTTCCGACGTTGTCAATTTAGAAGAAATTGATAGCTACTCTCGTAGCCAAAAAAATTCTTCAAGATTAGACAGTAACACATTCATTAACGAAGTTAGTGAAGATATTGCTATTCTCAAAGGCCGTGTTGATGGCTTAGAAGCTCAGCAAAATGAATTTGAAGCTGGTGGCTTTTCAGATACAACAGTAATGAATGGTAAAGCCATTTTTGATGTCGGTGGAGTTGAAAACTCTTCTGGTGCTCTTAGCGAAGCTATTGGATTCCAATATACTTATCAACTAAATCTGAATACCAGTTTTACTGGGGATGATGATTTATATGTAAGATTAAAAACTGGTAATGCTACAGATGTATTTTCCAGTAAGACATATGGTACTTACCTTTCTTCATCCAATGGTAATGATGACACTATTAAGGTAGATAAAATTTGGTATTCGTTCCCTGTAGGAGAAAACAATACTTTTTGGATTGGTCCAAAAATCGAAAATTACTATATGCATGGTGCGACACCTTCTATTTATAAACCAATTACAAAACAATTTAAGCTGGGAGGTAATGGTGCTGCATATGGAGCAAGTACCGATTCAGGTATAGGTTGGGCTTATAAAGGTGATAATGGCTTCTCTTTAAGCTCAAATGTTGTAAGTAAACAGAATAAATCAACTAAGGGATTCTTAACCGATGAATCTAAGACTAACTGGTCTACACAAATTGCTTACACCACTGATACCTATCATCTTTCACTTATAAGTGCTCTTAAGTATAACGGATGGACAGATTCCTACTTCACAACTTCATTAGGTAAAGCTCGTCCCAATGGGAACAGCACTAACTATGGTTTAAGAGGATATTGGAAACCAGATAGTGAAAGTCAGGCAATTCCTGAAATTTCTGCTGGTTACGATATCTCAACTGTTGAAGGGCAAGATGCAGATACCGATGCTTACTTCGTAGGATTAACTTGGAAGGATACATTCCAAGCTGATGATAAAATTGGTATTGCTTTAGGTCAGCCTCAAACAGCAGATACAGACACAGTAACACCATTTACATGGGAAGCTTATTACTCTTATAAGGTTAATGATTCAGTTACTGTAAGTCCTGCTATTTTCGGCGCTACCGATAGAACTGGCACTTCAGGTGTAGACATTACAGGTGCAGTTGTTCAGACAACATTTAAATTCTAAATTTCTTATTTAGATTTAAGAAGGGTATCTTATAAGATACCATTCTTAAAAAATTTATTAACGCCTAATTTAAATTAGGCGTTTTTTTTTACCAACAATTTTCACCTTCACCAATCGGGATACAAACACTTGATTTTGCAGCTTCATCTGCCAATTTTTGAGCATCTTTATCTAAAATAAAATCAGCATTAATGGACATATCTGTATTCCATTCTTTAAGCCCTCCTAAATCTTTTTCTCCAGCACTAGCAGATGATGAGATCGCTAGCGCACTTGTGGCTGCAAGAAATAGAGAAATTGAACTTTTTTTATGCATTTATAGAAAATTATTCTTTGTCCACTTTAGTAAGCTTAGAGTTAATTTCCCAATTGATGTATAAAATGATCCATTAATTACCTAATACTCTTAATAAGTTTGAATAAGATTTGAAAATTAAATCAACTTCATCGGACATCCCATATTTTGCTAAGACTCCTCTTGCTCCTGCATCAAGATCGAATAAATATTCTCTTTCTTCTGCTGACTTAACATAACTTTCAATCCAGCCTACGCAAACTAATCTTTCGCCATTAATTATTTTACTTACTGAATGCAAGTAAGAACTTGGATATATAATAATTTCTCCAGCATTTAACTTAAATCGCTCTTCCGAATTAATTGTTTCAATAATTAATTCACCCCCTTTATAAAGATCTTTATTCGTTAGAGATAGAGTAAAAGATAAATCTGATCTCCCTGAAGACATATATGGATTATCAATATGTCTCCCATAATTCATATTTTTTGATGATTTTGTAAACATTATTCCGTGTATTATTTTTGGTAAAGAAAAACTTTTTATTAACTGGTTTGCAAGGATCTTTTTATTAATTAACTGCGAATTTTTTTTTGATACTTCAGAATTTCTATTTAGTTGCAAATTATTTTTTACCATTGAGGCATGACTGCCAGCAGTTTTTTTCCCATCTTCCCAATCTTGAGTTGCTTCTTCTAATTCTTTCTTTATAAAATTGATTTCTTCAGCATTTAGTAACTGATGGGTTAAATAATTCATTTGTAATATAAAAAATGATACATCTTTGTGTATAGAAGATCGCTTTTAAGGATTTTACAGTTTTGATAAGTATAAAGTAACCATAGATACTAATTTGAAAAAGTGCAAAAACTCAAAAAACTATTTTATACAGTATTAACATGTTCATTTTTAATAAATATAAGTATTCCTGTTAATTCAACAGAAAAAGAAGTCAAAGTTTTTTCGGGTAGACATTACAATACAGACCGAAGTGTTTATAAAAAATTCGCAGAAGAAACAGGCATTAAAGTTAGACTTATAGAAGCAACAGGAATATCTTTAATAGAAAGATTGAAAAGAGAAGGGAAGAATTCTCAAGCAGATTTGATATTGCTTGTAGATGCAGCAAGAATCACTAATGCAGCAAAAGCTGGATTACTTCAACCAATTACTTCTTCTAATTTAGAAAATGATGTTCCTGTTGGATTAAAAGATCCGAATAAGGAGTGGTATGCATTAACAAGAAGAGTAAGAGTCATGGTTGCGAATCCAAAGGTAGTAGATGTAAGCAAGATTAATGATTACAATGATTTAGCTGATCCTTCTTTGAAAGGAAAAGTATGTTTAAGGAATAGAAAAAGTCCATACAATCAATCTTTAGTTGCCAATCAAATAATAAAAAAAGGTGAATTAGAAACTAAAGCTTGGTTAAGCGGAATGATTTCAAACGTTTCCCAGCCATTCTTCCCTGGTGATATTTCAATAATTAGGGCAGTTTCTAAGAAGAAATGCGGAGTAGGAATTGTTAATCATTATTATGTCGCAAGAATGTTAGCGGGTGTTAATGGAAGAAGAGATGCTTTGTATGCGAAAAAAACAAAGGTCCTTACTCCTAATCCTGCACACGTAAATATTAGTGCCGGTGGTGTTGCAAAATATGCAAAAAATAAAAATGAAGCTATTCAGTTACTTGAATTCTTAGCATCTCCTGAAGGAAGTAAAGGTTTAGCTGCACCTACTTTTGAACATCCTTTGAAGGAAGTTAATCAGAATGAAATAGTAAAGAAATTTGGAGAGTTTTTACCTGATAGTGTCACTGTAGAAGACCTTGGAGAGAAAAATTCATTAGCTATTAAGTTGATGAAAGATGCAGGTTGGAATTAAAAATTAAGATAATTATATAGTTCATAATTTTACTTTTATTATGTGCATACTTTAAACAGGCGGAGAGGTGGCTGAGTGGTTGAAAGCGAACGACTCGAAATCGTTTAATAGGAAACTATTCGTGGGTTCGAATCCCACCCTCTCCGTATTTTCATATAGACAGAGTGTAGTCAGGGATAGTCAAATCGTCCAGAATGATTGGTATCAAAGAGAAAAATCTGTAATTTGTTTAGTCAAACACACCCAAACCATATCACAAATAATCTGATGGTGTCAGGGTTGTGTAAGGGTAATTTTTATAAATGTGTCAGGGTTTTTGAGATATTTTCTTATTTGAAATTTTGTATCTCAGTTGATCCTTTCACTTGACCATTTATTAATATCAAAATCTTCTTTTTTAACCTCTCTCGTCATCCCATTAAGAGTATTCATACAGTAATAACAATATTTAACGATATTCTTTAGATTCCATTCTTCCTCTCTGTGAAGAACTGATATTTCTGCAAAGTGACGACAATAATCTAGATTCTTTTCAAAGTGCATATCGTATCCATATTTTATTTTTCTGGTTTCTTTTAATTCTTCCCAAAATTCATCCATAGTCACTTTCATTTCTTTCCCACTCCTCCTTCTCTTTTCAACCATATCGTTAATAAGATTATTTCTTTTGATATTGTCGTTTGATTTAACTGGTAATGATGGCAAAAATAAAACTATCACCATCCCAACATGAAGAAAGGATTTAAACATTTTTAATTGTGTGTAGGGTTTTAATTATTCCTAATAATCTATTGGGAGTCAAAAAAGTTATTGATACTTGAAAATATCAGCGACTTGTTACTTATCAATAATTGGGAAAGGATTTAATTTGTTTGTTAAAAATAAGTTTGTTGATCATTATTAAAAAACTTTAAATGTTAAAAATTATTTTTACTACTACATTTTTAATTTCATTATTTACTCCTGTTAGATCAGAAAATTTTAATGAATATACCCAGTGTGAATGGATAAGTGAAGTTTTACCAGAGGCATCTTTTAAACAAAAAAAACATGTCGAAGGATTGGCAAGGTCTTTAAGAAGAGCAGATTTGATTTACAAAGATAAAGTAATTAGATCTATCGTATATGGGAGAACTCTTGGATATGCTATCGATTACTGGAATTTAGAGGGGGGAATCTCAAGAGAAAATGGCAGAGTAAATATTGATAAACGAGGAGGAGGTCGACTTGTTTTTTTTGTGAGTGATAAAAATATTCCAGTAAGGAGTTTTAGCAATTATTCTGAAAGTTATAAAATAAAACCCAAAAAAGTATTACTTGTTGGTTTGGGTTCTCTTCTTTACAGGACTACAGTAATGTATGAATTTCGTAGAGATGGGTTATCACAGGCATTAGAAGGATATTGGACAATGAATGATAAATGTTAACCATCCTAGTAATTACCTTCTCATCTAATAAAAACAAATATAAGTGTCAGGGTTTTTGAGACTTGGTGTTAGGGTTGTTGGTTGGTAATTTTAATAATTTTCTACCAACTAAAATTTAAAGAAGAACTTAATTTCTATATTCCTAGGTGCCTATCATTGAATAAAATTCCAGGGAATTGACAATTCTTGTCTAGACGCCATAAACCTTCAGCGGCAGTTATCAATCTTTTTTTACCTCTGAACCCCAAATAATATAGATCTGAACCCATACCAACAAATATCACTTTTCTAGGATTATTTAAAAAGAAACCTTTGTCCCATTTCAAACCACGTGCAGGTTTATTCCCAAAAAAAGGAATTAGACGACCTCCTTTTCCTAATACTTTATTTTCATTTTTGGTAACCCAAACCCATGATTTTGAACCATAACCATTTGGTTCGCTCATTTCAATCTCTCCAACAATTTTTTTATCAAATATTAAATCTGCTCTAACTGAAAAACGTTTATGGTCATTCACCTTGATTATTGCTTCTGGGATTACTTCGCTAATCCATAAACAATGTTTATTTTTTGGAAATTCTTCAGCATTAGTTTCAATCGATAATGATAATAATGTCGCTACTGCACTAAAAAAAATTGATTTAAACATTATAAAAAAAATGATTTAAGTTTCTGAAAATCTCACATTATTATCAATTAAAGAAAAAGATCTATTAAAAATTAAGAGTCATCATCATTGAATAAATCTAAAAAGTTTTTAATTACAATTTATACTGCCCAAAAATCAACATGTTCTTCCCACCATTGATGTCGACAACTTTGACATTGATAGTAATTTTTATATCTATTATTGACTTTTAAACCTGTATTTGTTGTATAAACCCTATCTGCTCCTAAATATTCTTTTTCAATTAATTGCTTAGTGAATTTAGAATCACAGTTTGGGCATGTATTTCTTGCTCTCCACCACCAAAAAATAAGAAAGATTATCAAAGCAAAGAATGCTAGTAAACCAACTAAAGCAACTACTTTTATTAAGAAATCTTTGATAACAGTTGTTCCTATAATGTTTATCATTAAGGGAACAGATATTAATAAAAAAGCAGTAATAATGACCTTCTTATTTTTTTTCAATCTATAAAATAAAATATCTTTATCAACTAAAGAAGTAGTTCTTTTTTTGGTTGTATTTGTAAACCAAGAATAATTACATTTATTACATCTTAAATAGTTTGAATTATTAAAAAATAAATCATTCGAATTACATTCTGGACAATTAAAATTTTGTTTTTCCATCTGATCCATACAATTAGAGATAAATTAGTACGGATATATAAAATTTTAATTATAAATGTCTAAACGAAAACAAATAAAATAATCTTCAAAAAAGATTCTACATTTTTCACAAAATTACTATTTTTATTATGTAATCAACTATTAAATCAGATATTAAAAAATGTTTTCATTAGTTTTAAATTATTAACGAAAATCGGTTAAATACATCTTAATTAGAGTAAAAGATTTAGACATTTGCTGGTCTTTTTTAGAAAACTAATGATTACAAATTATTTTTGATGAGTCAATAAAAAAATTATTTGTGAGGGATGTGTCAGGGTAATTTTTATAAAAGTGTCAGGGTTTTTGAGACTTGGTGTCAGGAATTTTCAGTAGAAATTTATTAAAATCTTTTTTAAAAAGAATCTATTTTTACTTTAATTAAGTAAATAAAACTTAAAATAATTAAAGAATTAATTATTCAAATTCTCAAATGATATTTAAATTAAATTAAGATGATATCTAAAGTTAAAACGATAATAAAAAAGTATAAGACCTTAACTTGGGAAGATGCATTTGATAATAGAATAAAAGATCGAGGTTGGAAGTCTCTTTTAATATTTTGTATTCCAATATATGGTGTTATAAATCATTCTTTTACAAGAAAAACAATTACCCCTTTGTTATATTGGTTTGGTTCAAATTTATTTCTATCACAAATTCTTGGAGGAGTAATTTATAGCAATTCAATAACTTATAGACCAATTATTATATGGAGATTAATATCAGGAATTAGTGAACTTTTAATGATAAAACTCGCTATTAATCACGATAGAAGAGTCGCTAGAGAAATGAAAGAAAAAATTGTTGATCAAAAACTAAAAATAAAATTTATGGAAATATCTACTGAATCATTTAAATTACTTTTGCATGATTGTGGTTTAGGCATGATTGTTACTAATCAAGAAAATAAAAAAAAGGGAGTTAAACATAATAAATTTTCAGAAAAATTGAAAAAAGACAAACCTATTACAAAAACTCAAGAAAAACAAAAGCAAATAAATAATTCCGATTTAAGTATTAGAGAGCAACTTATTGAAGCAAAATCTCTTTTTGAAATGGAACTAATTTCAAAAGAAGAATATCAAAAATTGAAAGAAAAAATTATTGGATTATAATGTTCATAGGATTTTCATAAATTTGGAAAATAATAGAAAACTATTAAGAACAATATTAATTTTCACAGGATTATTATTTATTGCTAATTTATTAACTCCTCAATACAAGACAAATATTCCTGGAACAACTTATCAATCAGTTCCTCATTTTGATGGTGGGCATGTAGGAAGGCGGACAGCGGGAAAACCCTTTTGATTCTTAAGATTCTTGTAAGCATATTGCTTATTCCTTTTGTAATTCTTTTTTTAATCTTATTACCAAGTATTTTTCCTATATTAGTTTTCTTATTTTTAGTTTTTGGAATAATTTGGTTTTTAGTTTGGCGTGAAGATAAGTAAAGAATCTCTATTTGTTTACAAGTAATTAATCACATAACTTCTTCCAATTCATATATGTAAAACCACCTGCTGTTGAACTGTTAAAATATTTATTTCCCGAATCATCAGTGTAATATATGCTCCTAATTCTTGAATCAGACATATCTTTCTTTGACCCATCACTTCCATAAAGACCTTCTGAACAATTAGCAAAAACCCAACCCTCACTTACTTTTGGAATCCAAGTATCTCTAAAATAAAACCCTTCCTCACCTTTTTCGATATTGTATTTTATTGGTTTTGAATAAGGATATGATGTATTAAAAGACCAAGTTCGTTCTACCTTCACTCTTATCCAACCATTATCTAATTTCTCTGGATAAGTTTTTGATATTTGTTTAATTGTGCAACCAGTTCCACATCCCGGCGAATGATATACAAGATCTGGAGGGACTTCTTCAGTCTTTACTGATTGCAAAGGTAAAATTAGAATCATCCCTATCCCAATATGAAGAAAGGATTTAAACATTTCTTTGTCTTTTTAAGAAACTAATGATTACAAATTATTTTTGATAAGTCAATTAAAAAATTTATTCATTTATTAAATAAATTCTGAATAACATAAATATCAATAGCATTTGGATATTTCTGTTGAAACACTTTTATTGCATGATTAGGAGAAATAGCAAAAATACTTGTTTTTATTCTGTAATCATCTATTAAACCAGATATTAAGAAGGTTTTCATTAGTTTTAAATTATTAACGAAATTAGATTAAATACATCTTAATTTGAATAAAAGATTTAAACATTTTCTAGTCTTTTTTGAAACTAATTATTCCAAATAAATTTTGATGAGTAAATAAAAAAATTATTGGTGTTAGGGTTGTGTTAGGGTTTTCGAGATATTTTCTATATTTCTTTGGACAAATATGGACATCACTGGACAAACTGAGATCATCCCACGATCACCCTCTCCGTAATTTTTACGTTTCAGGTGTTTGCAAGTTATTTCAAATTCACCGAGATTCAATTTATAACTAGGTTTTCTTAAAAAAATTAAAATCACCTAGTTACAGTTTAGTTCAGTATTTGGGTTTGTCTGTTTGTGATATGTTTCTGATTTCCAAGTGTTGTGTTTGTTATTTAGAAATTATTAGAGAATATTCAATTTAAATATGGGATTTAGTATTGCTTCAAAAATCTATTTGACTAGTAGGCGATGATTTATTTGTATAGATTGGTAAGAATTTATTTTTACAAATCCACTTTATGGTCGATAAACGATTTTCTGATGCATAAAAATCTTTCTTAAAATTTTTTTCTTGTTTAAAAAGAATTCAAAATCATTTTCTCATAATTTTTTATTTTTGGATTAAAAAAATACTTTGTATCATGATCAAAAACTAAGATATTCCAACCATTACTTTTCTCTTTTAGAATTCCTAATCTTTTAGGGTTAAAGTTGATTTTTATATCTTCATCAAGATCTTGAACTTTAATAGAACAATTTGTAAATCTACCCCATCTATCCCAGTAATTACATGAAATAATTTCTTTCTTTTGATCATTATTGATGTCATAACCCAGTAAAGTTTGTTTCTCAATGGCAGTATCAATTCTTAAATCTGAAGTTCTAATTTCTGATATTGCATCAATTTCTTTTTTTATTATTTTTGAGTGGAAATTAAATGATTTGCCATCAAAAAGATAATTGACTGTATTAACTTCTAATTTCCTATTGTCAAATCCTTCAATACGATTATTAGCACTTAATAATAGTCCCTCATTTGTCTTTTTAAAATCAACGACTTCCCAACCGCCCCAAACCCATTCATATTTTGAAAATTCATATTTTCTTGGATAACATTTTGAAGTGAAGTAGACGATTTCTAATTTAGGAGAACAACAATTACCTCCTAGAGATCTTTCAATTAATATTTCTTTTTTTTGATCATTATTAATATCAATTACCTCAGTTTTCGATAAGAAAGGTTCTCTTGAATTTAATTTCTCTGAAGTTAACTTATTTAATTCTTTTCGAATTGATTGCTCACAAAACCTATTTGATAATTCTTCAGATTTAACTCTTAGTGGATTTATTAATAAAGAAATGCCAATTCCAAGTGTGAAAAATGAATTGAACATTTTAAATACTGAGTAGGTTTTTTATTATTGCGTTAAATGATAAAAATTGCGATGATTTTATCAATTAAATATTAAAAATAGAAATGAATTTAAAAATAGAATTAGTTATTAAATAAGATTGAAAGATTTTGACAAGTCTCTAATTTTCCTAAAGAGTGAAGTAAAGAAAAGCATTAATAATGTTTGTGATATATAAAATTTTTAATTAAAAACCTGTTCAAACCTGTTCAGGACTGTTCATATTAAAATGACTCTATGAACACCCTCTCCAGTTATTTTATAGTTTTTCATTTCTTAGTTTTCTAGTAATGGTTGTTCGGTTTAAACCAAGTTTCTTCGCTATTTGAATATTACTCAACCCTTGATTTTTTAAACACCTGTTTCTTTATTTTTTATAGCTATATGTCAAGAAATGAAAAACTGGCACATGTGACAGTTAAGTAACATTCCATTCGTCCCACCCACGAAAAAGAAATTTATATCGTAATTTATAAAAGTGTGAAGGAGTGAATTTATTGAATCAGTGGAAACAAGGAAACACTTGATTCAATGAATTCATAAGATGACCCCTTTTAGGGGTCTTTTTTTTATGAAAATTTATTCTTTCTTCTACTTTGTTTTTTCTAATCTAATAATGGGTAATGTTTAGTGAACTTTATTTTTCCCAAAAGGGGTCTGTAGTTAAAGAAACCTTTAAAGTACTTTTTTTGGTTTTTTTTATTTCACTGATACAAGCCCTTACTGTCTCACCATTTACATCTATTTCACAGGCTCCACAACTTCCTGTGAGGCAGCCAGTTGGAATTTCTAAACCTGCTTTTTTAGCAGAAGAAAACCAGTCATCTCCCTCTGAAACAAAGGTTTCTCTATTGTTTGGCCATATTACTTTAATATTTGTCTCTTTCAACTTAAAAATGATTTGAGATTTAAATGTTTGTGGAATTCATTCGCAAGATTATCAATAATTGATTCTCTTTTCACTTTATAAGATATTGATTTTTTATTTAATATTGGTAGATTTTTACTCTTCCTTATTAAATTAATATATTGCTCACGCCAACTGTCATTTTCAAAGATTCCATGAATGTATGTTCCTGCAATAGACCCCCCTTTATTATTTTCTTTGTACCAACCAAGATTTAAATCTTTAAAAATAGGGTTAATCTTTAATGAACTTTCCATGTCGTCCAATACAGTTTGACCATTATGAATTTCAAACCCGTTAATTTCTGATTGACATGGCCATATAGATTCAGAGTTGATTTGACGTGTTAATTTTTTCTTTAAGAATGTTGTTTTTAATGGTAATATTCCAATTCCTTTTATTTTTTGTTCAGAATTATTTTTGGAACCCTCTTTAAAATAAGGATCTTCAAGTGTAGTCCCCAACATTTGTAAACCTCCACATATTCCAATAATATTTCCGTTGTTGTTTGAATATTCCCTTATATCCTGAGATAAGCCAGAATTTTCAAGAAATATTTGATCTTTAATCGTTTGTTTACTACCAGGCAGAATAATGAAGTCATACTTACTGAGGTTTTGTGATTCTCTAATCCATTCAATTAATATTGTTTCTTCATTTTCTAAAGGGTCAAAATCTGAAAAGTTGCTTATAGAAGGCAACTTTACAATTCCAATTTTTAATTCAGGTTTATTGAAATGGGATTTTCTTTCAAGCAAATCTAAAGAATCTTCCGGAGGAAATGAATCATTTAACCATGGAATAATCCCAACGACAGGGATTTGAGTTTTATTCTCTATCCACTTTTTTCCGTCTTCAAATAATGACAGGTCTCCTCTGAATCTATTTATAATAATCCCCTTAATAAGCTTCTTCTCTTCAGGCTTCATTAATTCAAGAGTCCCAATTATTTGCGCAAATACGCCTCCCCTTTCAATATCAGTAACAAGAATACAATTTGCATTTAAATACTTAGCAACTCTTAAATTAGTCAGATCTCTATGAATTAAATTCATCTCTACCGGACTTCCAGCTCCTTCGATAATTAAACGGCAATTCGGATTCCGTTCGTAAATAGAGTTTAAACTTTTTTTAATTACTTCCCAGCCTGGAATAAACCATTCTTTATAGTAATTTTTTGCGGTTGTAATCCCTATGCTTTTGCCAAGGTGAATCACCTCGCTTATTGAGTTTCCTTGTGGTTTTAATAAAATGGGATTCATCTCTGCAGAGGGATTAATACCACAAGCAAAAGCTTGAATTGCTTGTGAATATGCCATCTCTCCACCTTCCCAATCAACCCATGCGTTGTTACTCATATTTTGTCCTTTAAAAGGTATTGGTTCTTCTCCTAAATTTTTAAGAATCCTGCAAATAGCAGTAACTGTTAAAGATTTACCTGCTCCACTGGAAGTGCCCAGGACCATTATTGGTTTATTTATTTCATCTAATTTTGCTTCTAATTCCATTAGTAATTTATATTAATTTTAAAATTTATTAATTATTAAATTGAATTATAATTTGGTAAAAAATTTGTGTTAATTCTAGCCTCTGCTTCTCAATCTAGAAAGAAATTACTAGAAAATTGTCAAATCGAATTTATCCAAATATCAAGTGACTTTGATGAAACTACTATTCAAGAAAAGAATATATTTAATTTAGCTTTGGAATTATCTTTTCAAAAGGCTAATAGTTTATCTGAAAATATTCAAAACATATCATTGCCCAAAGAATTTATTTATGGTCCTTTGGAAATACTTGGGTGCGATTCAATTTTTGAATTTAAAGGAGAAGCTTATGGAAAACCATCTAATAAAGAGGAGGCATTTATTAGATGGAAAAAAATGTCTGGAGAATTTGGATTTTTACATACTGGTCATACTCTAATAATTGGGAATTTTGATTCAACTTCCAAAATTTTTAAAATCACTGAAATAATAAAAAAAACAGTAAGTTCAAGAGTTTATTTTTCTAATTTGGAAGATTGGGAAATTAAGAGTTATGTAGATACAAATGAACCTTTATATTGCGCAGGAGGATTTGCCTTAGAAGGTATAGGCGGTAAATATATAGAAAAAATAGAGGGTTGTTTTAGTAATGTAATGGGTTTAAGTTTGCCATGGCTCAGAGAAAATTTATATAGATAATAAAATTGAGCAAAAAAAAACCCTATCTAAAGATAGGGTTTTTTATTTGAAATAGAAATTAATCTAGATCAGGCATTTCTAGAGCTGGTTCACTCTTTCTGTCGATTCCTTTTTCGAAACCAGCAGCGGCAGCTCTAGCACGTCCAGCATGCCAAAGGTGACCAATGAATGTAAACCATCCTAGGAAAAATTGAGCTGCGGCTAACCATTGTCTTAAGTTAACGAAGTTAACAGCATTAGGCTCTGTAATAATTCCACCAACAGAATTGATAGAAGCGTTAGGAGCATGAGTCATATATTCAGCAGCTCTTCTTACCTGCCAAGGCTGAATATCATTTTGAATTTTCTCAAGGCTCAATCCGTTAGGACCTCTTAAAGGCTCTAACCATGGACCTCTGAAATCCCAAAATCTCATTGTTTCGCCACCAAATATAATTTCACCAGTAGGAGATCTCATGAGATACTTACCTAGACCTGTTGGTCCCATTGTTGAACCTACGTTAGCTCCAATTCTTTGATCTCTCACGAGGAAAGTAAAGCTTTGAGCCTGTGAAGCTTCAGCATTTGTTGGGCCATAAAACTCTGAAGGATAAGCAGTATTGTTAAACCAGATGAATGTTGAAGCAATGAAACTTGCTACACAAATTCCACCAAGAGCATAACTTAATAGACCTTCACCGTTCCAGATGAATGCTCTTCTTGCCCAACCAAAAGGTTTGGTAAAGATATGGAATATTCCTCCAATAATTGCAGTAATACCCACATAAACATGTCCACCAACAATATCTTCAATGGAATTAACACCGATTATAGAACCAGCTCCTCCCCATGGAGATCTAAACAGATAACCAAGAATAACTCTTGGATCTAATGTTGGGTTAACAAGTCTTACTTCACCACCACCAGGTGCCCATGTGTCATATGCACCGCCAATAAAACACCAGTTAATTGACCATGCTAATGCACCAACACCTAAAACAATCAAATGATATCCGAGGATATTTGTCATTTGATTTTTGTCTCTCCAATCAGTAGAGAAAAATGGGAAATCTTCTTCAAGCTTTTCTGGACCTGCTAATGAATGGTAAATACCACCAAAACCAAGAACAGCAGATGCTATCAAGTGAACCACACCTGCTTGGAAGAAAGGCATGATATCGGTGACTTCACCACCAGGGCCTATTCCATAACCAAACATTGCGACGTGTGGCATACAGATTAAACCTTGCTCCCACATTGGTTTATCAAAAGTAAAATGATTAACCTCAAAGAGCATCATTGCTCCCGCCCAAAAGACTATTAGTCCAGAGTGAGCAATGTGAGCTCCTAATAAACGACCAGATAAATTGATTAATCTAGCATTGCCTACATACCAGGCATAACCAGTTTCCTCAATACTTTGGTTTGGAGCTCTTAATAGATTATTAAAGGGCGTTTCCACGTGGAAGAACCTCCTCAGGGAATACAAAGTTTTCGTGTGGTTGATCCACAGAAGACATCCATGCTCGCATACCTTCGTTCAAAAGTATATTTTTTGTGTAGAAAGTTTCAAATTCTGGATCTTCTGCTGCACGAATTTCTTGGCTTACGAAATCATAAGCTCTTAAATTTAGTGCTAAGCCAACAATACCGATTGAAGATGTCCACATACCCATAACAGGTACAAATAACATCAAGAAATGTAAGAAACGCTTGTTTGAGAAAGCAATACCAAAGATTTGACTCCAGAATCTATTCGCTGTAATCATTGAATAAGTTTCTTCTTCTTGAGTTGGGTCGAAAGCTCTAAATGTTGAACTTTGAACCTTACCATCTGTATAAATACTTGTATCTTCATACAAAGTATTTTGTACTGTAGCTCCATGAATAGCGCAAAGTAGAGCACCACCAAGAATTCCAGCAACCCCCATCATGTGGAATGGATTTAAAGTGATATTATGAAAGCCTTGAATGAACAGTATGTAGCGGAAGATTGCTGCAACACCGAATGAAGGTGCGAAGAACCAACTATGCTGTCCTAAAGGATAAATAAGGAAAATACTTGTAAATACTGCAATTACTGCTGAAAAAGCTAGTGCGTTGTATGGTCTAATTCCAACAAGGCCAGCAATTTCAAACTGACGAAGCATAAAGCCAATTAGGCCAAATACTCCATGTAATGCAACGAAGTTCCAAAGGCCACCAAGTTGTAGCCATCTTACGAAACTACCTTGGGCTTCAGGACCCCATAAAAATAGAAGACTGTGTCCCATGGCATCACCAGGGGTGCTTACAGCTGCTGTTAGGAAGTTACAACCTTCAAGGTATGAACTTGCAACTCCGTGT
This sequence comes from Prochlorococcus sp. AG-355-N16, assembly GCA_003278545.1. Lineage (GTDB taxonomy): Bacteria > Cyanobacteriota > Cyanobacteriia > PCC-6307 > Cyanobiaceae > Prochlorococcus_A. The sequence continues at coordinate 104,928 of QCEF01000005.1, read as the reverse complement.
GTGTACCATGAGGTAACAAATGTTGTTCCGACAAACCAACCACCTATAGCAAGATATGCACAAGGAAGTAGAAGTAGTCCGGACCAACCAATAAATACAAAGCGGTCACGCTTCAACCAATCATCGAGGACATCAAACCATCCTCTTTGTGGGGCGCTACCAACTGCGATCGTCATGAGAAATCGTTTTTAGCTTCGGGATACGCAGTGACTGTAACAAAGATTGAGAGTAATGTGGGGAAATATTTGTATATCTGAAATGCCTTGTAAAGCTTTCCTGACTTTTTTATTAAAAATTAGGTAAGAATACTCCCTTAGTTTGTTAAATTATTTGAATTAGGCTCTTAAATAAAGATAAAAATGAATTCAGACCTCACGTCTTTCGATAAAATCGAACAAAAAATTGGTGGATCAAGAAAAATTTCAAACTATATCATTGGGGGAATGCTAACGATTGGGGGTATTGGTTTTCTTTTGGCTTCTATATCTAGCTACACAGGAAGGGATTTATTACCTTTAGGAAATCCTTCAACTTTATTGTTTATCCCTCAAGGAATAATTATGGGAGCATACGGAGTAATAGCAAATTTATTAAATTTTTACTTGTGGTATTTGGTTTACATAAACTTTGGTTCAGGAAGTAATTATTTTGATAAATCATCAAAATCTGTAGAAATAAAAAGAAAAGGATTATTAAAAGATATTGAAGTTAAATTGAATTTCGATGAAATAAAATCTGTTAAATTGGATATAAGTGAGGGATTTAATCCTAGAAGAAGAATCGCTTTAGTATTAAAAGGTAGAAAAAAACCTCTCCCTTTAAGTGGCGCAGGTGAACTTAAACCACTTCTTCAAGTTGAGGAAGAAGGGGCTCGCCTGGCTAAATTTTTGGATGTTAATTTGGAGGGCTTAAAATAAAAAAAAAATATTTTTTAAAAACATTATCTTTTATACAGGTTTTGTTTTTGGCTCAAGCTTGTAGTTATAAAAATAAGATTGATTCAAATTATTACTGCCAAAAACTTAGTTTTAGTTGTATTCAGACTAATAAAAAAATTTATTTTAAAACCACAAAAGGTGATTTTGAGGTCGAATTATTTGGTAAAGATAACCCAGTAACAGTATCAAACTTTCTGGAAAACATAGACAATGATATTTACTTAAATCAAAAATTCTATAAAATAATAATTTATCCCCAAATAAAGTTTATACATGGAGGTGTCAATACAAAAAATAAACTTTATTTTGAACGAAATCGAAATCAAAACCTGAATAAGACAAGTCCATCAATACCTTTGGAAATAAAATTCAAAGAAGAAAGTAAACCAAGATATAAATATCAAATAAAAAATCCTAATGAAACTGAAAATTTAGTTAATACTTTTGAGAGTGGTTCAATTGCTATGGTTAAGAGCGGCAAAAATAAGTCTTCATCAACTGAATTTTTCTTTGTAACTACTAAGATCCCAGAATTAGATGGAAGATATTCGATTTTTGGAAAGATTATAAAAGGATTAGATGTACTCAAAAAAATTAATAAAGAAGACTACATCAAGGCAATCCAGATAATAGATTAAATTTCTAGAGAATATTTGTTTATTTTCAACATTTCTGTATTAACTCCTGAAGAGCGTTTAAGAGCTACCTTACCAGTCCTTGCAATTTCAAGGATGCCGTATGGCTCAAGTAATTTTTCTAGAGCAACTAACTTCCCAGGATCTCCAACTACCTCGAGAGTTAAGGCCATATCTGATACATCAACAACTTTTGCACGGAAAATCTGAACTATATCAAGGATATTACTTCTGGTATCTTCTTTCGATGAAACTTTTAGTAACATCAACTCCCTCTCAACAGCTGCGAGATTAGTAAAATCTACAACTCCCAGAACATTAAATAACTTATTAAGCTGCTTAGTCATTTGTTGAAGAGTTTCATCATCACCTTCTACTACCATTGTTAACCTTGAAATCCCTTTAGATTCGGCAGGACCTACTGCAAGGCTATCTATGTTGAATCCCCTTCGAGCGAAGAGACCTGAGATTCTACTCAAAGCTCCCGATTCGTCTTCTACAAGGACTGATAATGTATGTTTCATATTTTTAAAAAGTTTTTAAATTTCTAATCCATTCATAAGAGATTCTATTGAATACTGAAGGATCTTCATCATGGATACAATGCCCTGAATTGGATACTATTTTTAATTTTACCCATCTATAGAAATTTGCAATCTTTTTACCAACAAACAAAGGTATGAAATTATCTTTTTCTCCCCAAATCAATAAAAAAGGAACTTTTTTTGAGGCACTAAGTTTTCCCAAAAGGTAAGAAGCCTGAAATTTTTCATCTCTTGAAGACATTCCAATACACATCGCTCTTAATGATCTAGCTGAAGTTCTCCTTAAAACTGGTTTTGTCACCAAATCTATTAGTTCGCGATCAATGTTGTCTTTTTTGAAATAGGCAGAATTTAGTCCCAGTTTTATTACCCCTAATTTGGTTATCAAAAATAAAATAATCTCCAAAGGGAAAAAAATAAAAAAAATTGTTATGAATCTATCTTGAAATTTCTTAAATAATGATTTTTTTGTTATTGACTTTTTATATTCTTGAATTTGATCTGGCAGAGGCGATGCTATAACTGTTGCAATCTGATCCTCTAAAAAAACAGCACATGTTAAAGCCACTAATGATCCAAGGGAATTGCCAATAAGAATTACTTTCCCAGAATTCTTTGGTCTTATCACCTGTGTAATGAAGTCTTTAACTTGATTACACCAAATCTCATTATTTAATTTTCCAATTTGTCTTATCCCAGGTTGATCCGAATCTCCAAATCCTATTAAATCTAAAGAATATGAGGCACAATTCCTTTTCGCAAAATATTCTAAATTGTTCCTCCAATGTTTTCGACTGGCGCCAAATCCATGAAGAAAGATAATTGGGATTTCATTGTCTTCGCCTGAAACACTCCAACAAACTTTAATACCGTTCCAATTCCAATAGTTAGGAAAATTAATATTTTTTTCTTTAAGATTACTATTCATATACTCAAAAATTTTCAAGATATTTGCATTATCTACTTTTTTAACAAATAAATGTATATTGAATGTAAATTATAGTAATGATTAAATTTTACTATGGCTAAAGAAATTTTTAGTATTGCGGCAGTTTTTTGGATACTAATACCAATAGGATTGGTTGGAGGCGCATTATTATTAAAGTTTCAGGGAGATTGATTCTCGCGAACACATCACAAATTGAGTTATTGTCTACAGGTTAAGTAAATCTAAAATATGAAGATTCTTTTAGTAGGAGCAACTGGGACACTTGGAAGGCAAATAGCTAAGCAAGCAATAGAAGATGGACATGAAGTTAGATGCTTTGTAAGAAACCCAAGAAAAGCTTCCTTCCTACAAGAGTGGGGTTGTGAATTAACAAAAGGTAACTTGTTGAATTCTTCTGATATTGAATATGCATTACAAGATATTGAAGTTGTTATTGATGCTGCTACTAGTAAACCAGATGATCCTAAAAGTATTTATGAAATAGATTGGGATGGGAAACTCAACTTATTTAATGCTTGTGAATCTTTAAATGTAAAAAGAGTCATATTCCTTTCAATCCTTCTAACAGAGAAATTTAGAAATGTTCCGTTAATGGACATTAAATATTGCACTGAAAAACTTCTTGAGAAATCTGGTCTAGATTATACAGTCTTCAAATGTGCAGCTTTTATGCAAGGAGTTATAAGTCAATTTGCTATACCAATTCTAGATAGTCAAGCAGTATGGATGAGTGGAACTCCAACTAAAATTGCATACATGAATACTCAAGACATGGCAAAAGTTATTGTCGCAGCAGTTAATAATCCAAAAACATATAGAACCTCATTGCCATTGGTTGGTCCTAAAGCATGGGATTCAAATGAAGTCATATCCCTATGTGAAAAATTTAGCGAAAAGAAGGCTAAAATTTTTAGAGTTTCCCCATTCCTAATTAGTGTCACTCAAAAAGTAGTTTCCTTTTTCCAAGATTCTTTAAATGTTGCTGAAAGATTGGCTTTTGCTGAAGTAACTAGTAGTGGTGAATCATTAGATGCTGACATGAGCAAAACTTACGAAATATTAGAACTTAAAAAAGAAGATATGACATCACTAGAGAGTTATATAAAGGAGTACTACCAACAAATTCTTAAGAGACTAAGGGAAATGGAAGCAGATCTAAATATTGAAGAAAAAAAGAGATTACCTTTTTAATGTTGCAATTCTAGGCTTATATAGTATATTTGTACTATGAAAATTTTTTGATCTATGTCTGTTTCTAAATCTAAAAATCTTGAACGAAAACTAGATAATTTTGCAAAAGAAGCAAAAAATGAATTGAATAATGTTTGCGGATCTTCATTATGGGAAAGCCTAGGTTTTGTTTTTTTTGATCAATTAGAAGATTCTGAAAAAATTGCAAAAGCGAATTTTTACTATGGTCAACTTCAAATAATTAATGAAATTAAATTTTCAATTTGAATTGAATTTAATACTGTTGCGTATTTAATTTTCCTTAAATCAATTTTGACCAATCTTTTTCTGATAATATGAACTCAGTAAAAGATTAATTAATGATTGAAACTTCAGGTGTAATAGAAAAAGAGCAGGGAAATGGATTTTATTTGGTTACCCTAGAGCAACCTGAAGGGCATCAATGTTTATGTAGAGCTGCTGGTAAATTGACTAAATTTAGAATTAAATTATTAGCTGGGGACAAAGTGTTAGTTGAAATAAGTCCTTATGATCTTTCTAGAGGGAGGATAACTTATAGAGAAAGAAATGCAGGAGGGGCTAAACCTACAACTAATAAAAATAACCCTAAGAGGAATAATAAGTAAACAGTTAACTTAGATAATATTTTTTATCGCTTCTTTAAACTCACTTCTTTGTTTAACACCTTGCCATTGTTTTTTTAATAATTTTTCTTTAAAAAGTTGAACTGTTGGTGTACCGTTGATACCAGCTTGTTTTGCAATATCTTGATCTTTATCAATATCTATTTCAACGCCAAGAACTGCACCATCAAGTTCTCTGATTACCCTTTTTAACTGAGGTTTTAAGACATGACATGGGCCGCAGCTTGGGGAACTAAAAATTACTAAGATAGGTTTTTTACTCTCGTGATAAAGTTTCCTTAGTGCATAACTGCCTTTTTGCCATTCAGAATTTGAATCAAAAGTATCTTCATTAACTTCTTCTTCATTAAAATCTGATGAATTAAGTTTTTTTTCTGGTTCGGGTGTTTCTCTAACTATAGTTTTTGCCAAGTTTTTCTCGGCTAGCCATCTTTCTGTAGCTAATGCTGCCATGCATCCAGTTCCCGCAGCAGTAACTCCTTGTCTCCACTCAGAATCAACAACATCGCCTGCTGCGAAGATGCCTTCAATAGATGTTTCTGGTCTTCCTGATTTACAAGCAATATATCCTTTATTATCTAAATCAATTTTGTTGCCTAAGAACTTCGTATTTGGTGTGTGTCCTATCGCGTAAAAAAGACCTTTTATATTGATTTCCCCTTTACCTTCTTGAGAGTGAATAGTTTCTATTCTCTCAAGCCATTCGGAACCATCAGCTTTATCAACTTTTGTGTTCCAATGAATTTCTATCTTTGGATTAGCTTTTACTCTATCTATCATTGCTGCGCTAGCCCTTAATTTTTCTGACCTAACAATCAAATGCACTTTGCTTCCATACTTTGTGAGATATGCTGCTTCTTCACATGCAGAATCGCCTCCTCCAATAACAGCTAATTCCTCATCTCTAAATTGTGGAGTCGCTCCATCACATATTGCACAAGCACTTATTCCTTTACTCCAGAATTTATCTTCATTTATCACCCCTAATCTATTTGCACTTGCTCCAGTTGCAATAATAATTGAGTTAGATTTTATAGTTCCTTCTAAAGTCTTTATTTCAAAGGGATGTAAATCAGTATTTATTGAGACAACATCACTTTCGTATAAATTAGTGCCCCATCTTTCTGCTTGAGCCTTCATTAGATCCATCAACTCAGGGCCTAGTACACCATCTGGGAAGCCTGGATAATTTTCAACAAATGTTGTAGTCATTAATTGCCCACCAGGAATTCCACCAGAATTAAATCCTGTTACGAGCAAAGGGTGAAGGTTTGCTCTTGCTGCATATATTGCGGCAGTATAACCTGCAGGTCCCGAACCTATAATTACAACATTTTCTACTTTTGATGTATTTTCTTTATTTTCCATTTATTTTTTTATTTCAATACTAATATTAATAAACAAACCCAAATAATGAAGGGCGGGTATCACTCGATCGATTTGTTATTTAATCGTTTACTTTTTGGTCTAATAATTTTTTTAATTCCTTTGGGAAGTTTAAAACAGAATCTTTTAAATTTTCGTTCTTTTCTCCAATATGTAATATCCACTCTCTAAATTCTTCTGCAATTGCATAACTATCTTCATATCTTTCTAGAGTATCCATTGCAGAAATTCTGTTAGTTGCCCAACATGTTGCAATGTCGATCCTTTTTCTAATGAAATTTTCCATTGAAACTTAAAAGTTGTCTATAGATAAACACATCAAACAGCTCATGTATTGTCTAATAAGTTACAACTTCGTACTTCCAAACAATAATTTAATCTTTAATTTATATTTGAGCGGATTTTTGCGCTAATTATAAAGAAAATCTTAAGAAATAGAATTAAACAGCCTCGCTATGATTTGCAAGAAGCCTTTCGACTTCCTCGAAACCCTCTTTGGCTGAATTTATTGCAAGTTCCTCGCTAACTTTTTCTTCTGAAACTAATTTTGAAGATATTTTCTTCAAAAGAGTTTCTTTTTTTTCTCTGAGTGAACTAACAATTTCTTCTTCAATGATAGATTTTATTGCTTTAGAAATTATTTTTTTGTCATTTGCTTCCTCGAATGTGCCCTGAACTAATTCCTGAATAAATAATCGATGAACCTCACTACTCCTTAGAAAGCTTTCTGTTGCATTAATAATTCCTTCAACGAGAGCTTCATCAGGTTCAGAATCATTTTCTGCCAGCTTAAATTCCCAATCAAGATGTCTTCTTTGCCAGCCTGCTGAGTGGAGACTGGGCATGACTGTCTGTGAATAAGTATCAACTGACATTTCATAAATTCTCTCTGCTAATTTCTCGCACCAGTCTTTTCCATGCTTTTCTAGGTTTTTCTGCATAGCTTGCCTTGGGACAGCATGTCCACCATGATGACTGTGACAAACTCCATCAGGACATTCGATTGCTTTTATACTCATTTGATTATTTAGTACCTTTATATTCTAGATAGCTATTTTTTATAGAAAAGAAAATATATTTTTAACAAAAATCCAAGACTTTTGACTTTCTTCAATTTATATTTAGTATGTTTAAAAAAAATAAATTGACAAAGATACTTATTCCTTCCGAAACAAGCTCTGGTGAAAGGAGAGTTTCAGCTACGCCAGAAGCGGTAAAGAAATTAAAAAGCCTTGGATGTGAAGTTTATATTGAAAGTTCAGCAGGAAAATTATCAGGATTTAGTGACTTATCATATGAAGAATCGGGCGGAATAATAATAAACAACTTAGATCAAAAAATTTGGGGTGAAGCTGACTTAATATTTTGTGTTCAAACTCCATCAGAGGATAATTTAACTAAGTTAAAGAAAGGCGCTGTTCTTCTTGGTCTTCTTAACCCATATGGTAATAAGGAGCTTCTTGGGATTATAAATAGTAATAAGATTTCTGCTTTATCACTAGAGTTGCTTCCGAGGATTAGTAGAGCTCAATCTTCTGATGTTCTTTCTTCACAGGCAAATATTGCTGGATATAAAGCAGTTCTTTTGGCTGCAAGTGAGTTAGATAGATATTTCCCAATGCTTATGACTGCAGCAGGGACAGTCCAACCTGCCAAAGTAGTGGTTCTTGGTGGAGGCGTTGCTGGATTACAGGCAGTTGCGACAGCGAAAAGACTTGGAGCAATAGTATTTGTATCTGATATTAGACCTGCTGTTAAAGAACAAGTGGAGTCCCTCGGAGCAAGATTTATAGAACTTCCTGAAGTTGAGGAAAAGCCAGGAGAGGCAGGAGGTTATGCAAAAGCTGTAACACCCGAATTCCTCTCAAAACAGAAGGCAACTTTAACTAAATATTTATCTGAAGCTGATGTCGCTATATGTACTGCGCAAGTTCTAGGTAAAAAGGCCCCTGTTTTAATAGACTCACCCATGATTGAAAAAATGAGGTCTGGAGCAGTAGTTATTGATTTAGCAGTTTCTCAGGGAGGGAACTGCGAAGGAACAAAATCAAATGAAACTATTATCAAAGATGGGGTAAAACTTATAGGAGCGGGCGAATTACCCTCTTCAGTTCCTTATGATGCAAGTTCACTTTATGCTAAGAACTTAACATCTTTGATTACACCATTTATAAAAGATGGTGTAATTAAATTAGATAAAGAGGATGAACTCATTTCTGGATGTTTATTAAGCGATGAAGGAGTTGTTCTTCAAAATAAAGTTTTTGAAAATTGAGGTTTTAAAATTATGTCTTTTATAAGTCTTCTTTGGGTTCTTTTACTTGGTAGTTTATTAGGTCTCGAGTTAATTGGGAAAGTACCTCCTACTCTTCACACACCTCTAATGAGTGGAGCAAATGCAATTTCAGGAATAACAATGCTTGCAGCCTTGACTTTAATTGTAAAAGCAGAAGGTAACGTACCACTTTTAATCATTGGTTCAGTTTCTCTTGGATTTGCCCTTTTCAACGTTGTAGGAGGTTTCTTTGTAACTGATCGAATGCTCGCTATGTTTAGTCGTAAACCTTCAAATAAGAAGTAATTTTTAACATGAATCTACCTGTAATCATTAAATTCGTTATTGACCTTCTAGCAGTACTTTTGCTTGCTTTGGGAATAAAAGGATTGTCAAAAGTAAAATCAGCAAGGGATGCCAATAGATTAGCTGCTTTTGCAATGTCGCTATCAGTAGTAGGATTACTTTCTTATTATTTAGGCACTTCTGGAATTGCTATTCAGTCTTGGATTTGGATAATAATTGGATCGATCATAGGTAGTTTATTCGGAGCAATTCTTGCTAAAAAAGTACCTATGACCTCTATGCCTGAAACAGTGGCATTGTTCAATGGTTGTGGAGGAATGTCATCACTTTTAGTGGCCTTAGGAGTAGCTATTTTTCCTATATCTGATGGCCAAGAAAATTTTGATTTTTTTAAGTCACTGATTAACGAAGTTTCAATATCTGTTTCTATATTTGTTGGTGCCATAACTTTCACAGGTTCAATTGTAGCGATGGCAAAATTGCAGGGTTGGTTGTCAACTCCAGGATGGACTCAGAGCAAAGTTAGACATTTTGTAAATATTGTTTTTGCAGTTGCTTCCTTGATAGCTTTTTTTGATTTGATAAACGGCAATACTAGTTCTATTTGGCTTTTAGTTATAGTTTCCTCTTTATTAGGTATTGGAGTTACTTTACCAATTGGTGGAGCTGATATGCCAGTCGTTATATCTTTATTAAATAGCTATTCAGGGATTGCAGCAGCAGCAGCAGGTTTCGTTGTAGATAGTCAGCTTTTGATAGTAGCAGGCGCAATGGTTGGAGCAGCAGGCCTAATACTTACTCAAGTAATGTGCAAGGGTATGAATAGATCATTAGTCTCAGTTCTTTTTGGAGGATCTTTATCTGCTCAAAGTACAGCCTCTTCTGGTTCAGGAGAATATACAAATATAACTTCTTGCAGTGTTGAAGAATGTGCATTGACTTTGGAAGCAGCAAACAAGGTAATTATTGTTCCTGGTTATGGTCTAGCAGTTGCTCAAGCTCAACATACTTTGAGGGAAGTTACAAAAAAACTAGAGCAAAATGGTATTGAAGTTGTTTATGCAATTCATCCTGTAGCAGGAAGGATGCCTGGACATATGAATGTACTTTTAGCAGAAGCAGATGTTCCTTACGAACAACTTAAAGAGATGGACGTTGTAAATCCTGATTTTCCAGCAACGGATGTTGTTTTAGTTTTAGGAGCAAATGATGTGGTTAATCCTCAAGCTAAAAATGATAGTTCTTCTCCTTTATATGGCATGCCAGTTCTTGATGTGCAGGAAGCAAGAACGGTATTTGTAATTAAACGTGGTATGAATGCAGGTTACTCAGGAATAAAAAATGATTTATTTGATCTGCCAAATACCTCAATGGTCTTTGGTGATGCGAAAAAGGTACTGAATGATTTGATTGGAGAATTAAAGGATCTTGGAGTTGGGGAGAAATAATAGTATATCTTTTAGTTTTTCAAATTACTTAAAAATTAAGCCATTCAGAGAAGTCTTACCTTGGATAGGTGGCGACTTACAAACTTTGAGAGATACTTTTATTATTGATTTTGGTAAATCAAAAAAAAATAAAAAAATATTGTTTCCGATTAATAAAATTCTTTCTCAAAAATTTGAATTTGAGTATCTTTTAGGTTTTTTAGAATTACCTGAAAACTTAGAGTCACTTAGGGGTTTTATAATTGTTACACATGGTTTAGGGGGCTCAACTAAACGGTTTGGTTTAAGAAGAATCTCTAGAAAATTAGCCAATAATGGTTTTGGAGTTCTCAAATTAAATCTAAGAGGATCTGGATCTGCGAGATATTTAGCCAAAGGAAATTATTGTGCTAGATGCTCCAGTGATGTTATTTCAGCAATTAATTATTTTAAAAAATTGATTAATTTAGAGTTCAAAGATCTTATGAAAAGGAATAATAATCTTCCAATTTACGGCGTTGGATTATCTTTAGGCGGAACAATTCTCTTAAATGCCTGCTTAGATTACGATGAAAACAAAGGAGAAAAACTTTTAGATGGCCTAGCCTGTGTGAGTAGCCCTTTAGATTTATCATCATGCAGTCTCTGCATTGAAAAATCTAGAAATTATATATACCAAAAATGGTTACTTCATCGCTTAAAAAATCAGTTATGGGAGGGATTTAATGATGAAGGCAAAATTCTTAATAATGAGAAATTAAGAAAAAAAATTAGAGCTTTAAAAAGCATAAGGGAATTTGATCAGAAATTTACAGCTCCAAGTTGGGGATTTGATTCTTTAGAAGATTATTATGTTAAAGCTTCTCCAATATTTAGAATCCAAAACTCAATAAAAAAATTACCTCAAATGCTTTTTATTCATGCCAAGGATGATCCTTGGGTTCCATATAATGCAACTTTGAATTTAAGAGGGAAATTTATTGATAAATTTACTATTTTTATAACTGAAAAAGGAGGTCATAATGGTTTTCACTCTATTAATGGCTGCTGGTCAGACGAAGTAGTAAAGAACTGGTTAATTAGTATCTAGGACTATTTAAAAATGGTGTTTTTTTAAAAATCCATTTTTCTATTGGCTTACCATTTATAATGTGTGAGGTAAAAATTTCTGAAATTTTCTCTGGAGAAACTTTCTCGTACCAAATACCATCAGGCCACACTAGAAGAATTGGGCCGTTCTTACATATCCTTAAACAGTCAGCTTTTGATCTTAATATATGAACGTTTTTTGTACAGGGATCATTCTCAAATTTTTTTAAAGTCTTTTTCAGACATTCCCATGTTTTTTGACCTTCATTGCCTTTAAAGCATTTCTGTTTTGTGGGTGTTGCGCATAGGAGAAGATGTTTTTTTATATTCACTTTTATCCAATACTTACGTATTTTTTCCCTTTATTAATTTCTTGCTCAACAAAAAGTCTGGCCCAATTGTCTACTTCAAGAATATCCTCCAATTCGGGACTCAAATTCAAATTCTCCATATGTGATTCACAAGCTTTACTTATAAATGTTGGAATTTCTTGAAAAGAAATTTTTTCTTTAAGGAATTGTTCAACAGCCATTTCATTAGCGGCATTTAAGACTGCAGGCATAGTCCCAGAAGATTTTCCTGCGGCATAGGCAAGTCCCATGCATGGATATTTAAACTCGTCTGGCTCTTTAAAAGTTAATTTTCCAATTTCACTTAGGTTTAATCTTTTCCAATTTGTTTTAAATCTTTCAGGCCAACTCATAGCATATAAAATGGGTAGTTTCATATCTGGCCAACCTAATTGAGCTAATACTGAAGAATCTTCCATCTCAATCATTGAATGAATAATACTTTGAGGGTGGATAACTATTTCGATATTTTCGTAAGAGGTCCCAAATAAATAATGAGCTTCTATAACTTCTAATCCTTTATTCATAAGAGTTGCAGAATCTACAGTTATTTTTTTCCCCATATCCCAATTAGGATGTGAAGTCGCATCTTCTACTGTGACATGCTTTAAATCCTCAACAGGCCAATCTCTGAAAGCACCACCAGAAGCTGTTAAATGTATGGCTTTTAAACCCTTGGGCATCACACCTGTTGAAAAATCTGCATTTTCAGAATTAGGTAATCCTTGTAAACATTGAAAGATAGCAGAGTGTTCTGAATCAGCAGGTAAAAGCCTACTATTATTTTTCTTTAATGCAGGAATAACAATTGGTCCTGCCGCAATTAAAGTTTCTTTGTTAGCAAGTGCAATATTTTTCCCCGCATTAATTGCTGACATTGTTGGAATTAAGCCTGCACAGCCTACTATCCCTGTTACAACAGTATCTGCCTTATCCCATGCTGCGACTGCATTAATCCCCTGCTTTCCACCTAAAACCAAGGGAGCACAATCCAAATCTAAGTTATTAATATTATTTTTTAAATCTTCTATAAGACTTTCATCCTCAATTGCAACTACCTCTGGTTTATGTGTTTTAACTTGTTCAGTCAATAAATTAATATTTCTTCCTGCAGAAAGAGCTACGGCTTTAAACTTATCAGGCTGCTCACTAGCTATTTCGAGAGTTTGAGTCCCTATTGAACCAGTAGAACCGAGCACAGTAATGTATTTCAATTTTCTCTGATATTTCTAATATCTTCCCATTTAAAGGTGTATTTAAAAAACAAAAATTTCAAATTGGTTTTTTTCTTAAAATTTAGACCCTTATCCATGTTGTTATTTCCTTTGATTGATCAATAAGTTCAATACCTTTTTCCTTTAACAAATTCCTGATTTCATCCGCCTTCGCATAATTCTTTTCCATTTTTGCTTTCAATCTTTCATTAATAAGCGATGATATTTCATCTTCTTTTATTTTACTTTCTTTTACTAAAACCTCTTTTTTAAGACCAAGTACCTCGGTCAACTTTTCAAGAGTTTTAAAATTCTCAAGTAGAAAGAATTTTTCATTTAGGCCTATTTTAAAACCTTCAACCCTTTGAAATTGGTTTAAAAAGTTTTTTAATGGTTTTGCTAAATCGTAAATAATTGCAATAGCACCTGCCGTATTAAGATCATTTCCAAGAGCCTCAGAAAATTTAAGCTTTTTTTGAGATAATTCAAAACTTATTTTCTCTTTATATTCTTCTTCGAGAGATTCATTTTTATCAATCGATCTAAAAGCACCTTTTGTAAGGTCCATAAATGAAAGGGCTACATTAATGTTTTTCCAAGCTTCTGAAGCACTCCTTAAAGCTTCTTCAGTAAGATCAAGTGGTTTTCTATAATTCACAGTCATAACAAAATATCGCAAAGTCATAGGACTTATACCTGACTTAATTAGCTCTCTGATAGTTTTAAAATTTTTAAGGGATTTACTCATCTTTTGTCCATTTACATTGACCATCCCATTGTGTAACCAATAGTTCGCTAGCTTTTTGCCATTGGCTGCTTCTGATTGCGCGATTTCATTCTCATGATGTGGGAAAATCAAATCAGAACCACCTAAATGGATATCAATAGTATCTCCTAATTCATCTTTAACCATCGCCGAACATTCAATATGCCAGCCTGGCCTACCTTTACCCCATGGTGAATCAAAAAATGGTTCATCATCTTTGGCTTTTTTCCATAGTGCAAAATCTTGCGGATTAAGTTTTTTACTATTTTCATCATTAGCCATTCTTCCTTGCTGATTAGTATTTTGTTCTTGCATATTTTGATTACTTAGCTTTCCATAATTTTTATTTTTTAAAACAGAATAATAAACATCTCCATCCCTAGAGTATGCATAACCTTTGTCCTCAAGGATTGTTATGAAGGAGCAGATATTGCATATATGATTCGTTGCTCTTGGCATACTATCCGGACGCATTATTCCTAAAGAATCCATATCTTTATGAAATTCAATAATATTTTTTTCAGATACTTCCTTCATTGAACTGCTTTCTTCTTTAGCTCTTTTTAAGATCTTGTCATCAATATCTGTAAAATTTTGAACATACTTAACTTTGTAATCACTGTAAATTAAAAATCTTCTCAATACATCCCAAGCTATATAACTTCTGGCATGACCAAGATGACATAAATCATAAACAGTTACTCCACAACAATATATTTTTACTACATCATCAATAGGCTTAAAAACCTCAACTCTTCTGCTTAAAGTATTAAAAAGTTTGATCATCTTAAATTAAGTATTTCATGAGGTTTATTTTGTCTCCATCCAATTGTCTCCAATACCAATATCAACTAGAAGAGGTACATTTAATTTTACACAATCTTCCATAGTCTTCTTTACTAATTTCGTCGTAATTTCCAAAGAATCTGGTTCAACTTCAAACAATAATTCATCATGTACTTGTAAAAGCATTTTTGCAGGAACGTTCATTTCTATGAATTTCTTATTTAGTTGAACCATCGCAATTTTAATAATGTCTGCACTTGAACCCTGAATTGGTGCATTAGCTGCGGCTCTTAATGACTGTGCTTCCATGCCAGCCCTTCTTGCAGATTGCAGGTCAATTTCGTAAGGATCTTTCCCTATTAATCTTCCAAGTCCATTTTTATCAAACTTAAATTCTCTTTTTCGACCAAAAATTGTTTTTACATAACCTTTTGATAAGGCAAGCCTTTCTTGGAGTTCAAGAAATTTGAAAATTTTTGAATATCTTTCTTTGTATTTTATTAGGAATTCTTTTGCCTCTGAAGTACTTACTCCTGTTGAACGGGCAAACTTTTTTATACCCATACCATAGATAACTCCAAAATTTATTGTTTTGCCAACTCTCCTTTCGTCGGATGATATTTCTTCTTTCTCAAAAATTAATCTTGCAGTCAAAGAATGAATGTCATCATTTTTATGGAACGCATTTATTAGTATTTCTTCATCCGCTAAGTGAGCGAGTATTCTTAACTCGATCTGAGAATAATCAGCTGATAAAAGTTTCCAATTTCTTTCAGGCAAGAATGCTTTTCTGATTCTCCGGCTAAATTCAGTCCTAACCGGGATATTTTGAAGATTAGGATTGCTACTACTTAGTCTCCCAGTCGCCGTGGCAGCTTGATTAAAGTTTGTATGAACTCTTCCAGTCTTTTTGTTAATAAGATTTGGAAGAGCATCAATATAGGTGCTAAGTAATTTGCTAAGAGTTCTGTGTTGTATTAAATGTTGGATTATTTCATGTTCGTCTACTAATCTTTCCAGAACTACTGCATCTGTACTCCATCCTGTTTTTGTTTTCCGTGATTTTTTCTTATCCAAATTTAATTTTTCAAACAAGATCTCACCAAGTTGTTTTGGTGAAGATAGATTAAAAGTCTCCTCTGCTAACTTATAAACTTTACTTTCAATATCTTCTAAAGTACTTTTTAGTTCTTTTGAGAGTTTTTCCAAATAAGGGATATCGATGGTTATGCCATTTATTTCCATTTGGGACAATACCGGCTCTAAAGGCAGCTCGATTTCTTCGAACAATTTGATTAATTCATCTTTTTCCTTTGAAAATCTTTCTTTAAAAATTTTGACAATCTTAAAAGTTAGAAAAACATCATAACCGCAGTAAATACTTGCTTCATCAATATCAACAAATGAAAAGTCTTTATTTTTCCCAACTGTCTCCTTAAATGAAGGGGGCTTAAATCCAAATAATCTAAAACTAATTTCACTTAACCCATGCTTCTCCTGATTATTAAGAAGGTAGTCTGCTAACAAGGTGTCAAAGGTTACGCCTTTAAGATCTAATCCATGATTAAAAAATATTTGCCTATCAAATTTAGAATTTTGGAGTGCCTTTTCTTTGTTTGGATCTTCTATCCAATTTCTTAGCTTTGAGAAAACATCTTCAATTGATAATTGATTGGAGGGCTCTTTTTTTGTTTGATGACCAAGAGGTATATAAAATAAATCATCACTTTCTTCTCCAAGACATAACCCTATCCCAACAAGTTCTGCATCGATTGGATTCAAACTATTGGTTTCTGTATCTAAAGAAACTATTTGATTGGTCTTGTTTAATCTTTGAATTAATTTATCAAGTAACTCTAAATTATTCACAACAATTACGTTGATTTTAGGGATTTTATTTTCACTATTTTCTAATTCTTTATTACTTGAGACTTGTGGTGCCTTCTCGTCTTCTTTAGCTACATAATTTTTGTCAAAACCACCTTTACTGAAAGTTGAATTGAAAATATCAATTTGTCTAAGTAGTGTTGATAATTCAAGTTTTTGCAGTGACTCTGAAAGTAGTTCTTGATTTATATTTTTTAATTCATAACCGTTACTTAAAATTAAAGGAACCTCAGTATTTATTTTTGCTAAATCCCTGGAAAGAAAAGCATTATGTTTATCGTTTCTGAGCTTTTCTATAACTGAACCTTTGATGAATCCTTTATATTTCTTATCGTTGTTCTTCTGAATCTTGTCCAAAGCCTGATAGATTCCATCAAGAGTGTCATTCTCTTTTAGTAGATTAATTGCAGTTTTTGGACCTACCCCTTTAATACCCGGAATATTATCAGAACTATCACCAGTTAGGGCTTTAAGATCAACTACTCTTTCTGGCGCAACTCCTAATTTTTCTTTTACTCCATTTTCATTCATAAGAGTTGGATTACCACTTTTTGCATATGGACCACCACCCATATAAAGTACATAAATATCTTTTTGATCATCTACTAATTGAAATAAGTCCCGATCCCCAGAAAGAATATTCACGCACCAACCTTTAGTAGCAGCATCATTTGCAATTGTGCCTAGGAGATCATCTGCTTCGTACCCAGGAGATTTGAAAATTGGTAAATTAAGACTTTCTTCTAAAATGATTTCTAGTTGTTCAATATCCTGAAAAAAAACATCTGGAGCCACATCTCTATTGGCCTTATAGTTTGGATCTAATTCATGTCTGAAAGTTGGTTTTTCGGTATCAAACGTAATACAAACACCTTCAGGACTAATGTTTTTGCAATTGTCCAGAAGACTTTTTAGAAATCCATAAGTGACACTCGTTGGGAATCCCTCTTTGGTGGTTAAACCCCCATCAATCCCTTTGCTAAATGCATAGAAGCTTCTAAAAGCAAGTGAGTGGCCATCGACTAAAAGTAAAATTGGTTTTTTAGAGTTTTTCGATTTTAAACTCATTTTCTCTTCTTAGCCCAAGGTGGAATATCAATAAAGATTTGCTCTCCAGGTTCTAATCCATCAATGACTGAAGTTTTATTTCCACTACTAATGCCAATTTCAATTATTTCAAATTTAGGAGAATTATTTTTATCGACTTTTAAAATTCCTTTTTCACCTTTCTCTGTGACAATAGAAACTGTTGGCACTAGGATTTTTTCTTCATTACCTTCAACTCTAAATTCAAGATCAGCAGTCATTCCAATTTTAATTTCTTCAGAAATATCTTTAAAATTTAAAGTTACTTCGAATGAGGTTACATTATTATCTTTTACAGCTCTTGTAGCTATTTTTTTAACTATGGCAATATATTTTTTTGAGGGATAAGCCTCAATTCTTACTGAAGCTTCTTGACCTATTTTTATTCTGCCAATATCACTCTCAGGAACTTTGGCAACAATTTCTAAGCCCTCTGATAGTTCAAAAATAAAGTTTTTGGTTTTAGGGTCTGAACTTAAGTTTGTACTTGGTGTGACATAAGATCCTATCTCAGCATATTTTGCAGTTATCTTTCCTCCATAAGGAGCTTTAATTAGATAGAAACTTTTTTCAGCTTTTGCATCATTAAGTTTTGCGCTACTAATGTTGTAGTTATTTTTATAACTTTCATAGTCTTCTTTACTTACTGCGCCTTCTTGATATAAATATTCCCTTCTTAAAAATTCAGATTTTTGTTTTTCTACATTTAATTCAAGTTCTTCAATTTTATAGATAAAATCTTCATCATCAAGAGAAGCTAAAACCTGATCTTTTTTTACAAGATCGCCCTCATCTACTTTGATTTCTTTTATTACGCCTTGCTTCCGAGGCCCAATATTGCTTGTCCTTATTGCTTTTACTTCACCACTAGTATTAATTGAATCTGAGAGGATTCCTTTTTCAACTTGAACTACAAAATCAGAAATATCTTTTGACTTATTTTTCTTGAAGGAATTGGTTATAAAAACGAAAAATATAGCTAGAGAAAGCAATATAATTCCACTTCTTAGATTTATATTTTTTTTTATTAAATCAAACATTTCTTTTTAAAAGCAGAATTAGAGAATATTTAGGAACTAAATAAATAATCAAGACGATTATAATTAACTTATCCAAGATTGGTTAAGTAAATACTATATTACTAGAAGATGTTTTCTTGATAATTTTTCCATAAGTTTTTTCAAATGTTAAAAGCAGGTATTATTGGATTACCAAATGTTGGAAAATCAACTCTATTTAATGCACTTGTAGAAAATGCAAAGGCCCAAGCGGCTAATTTTCCCTTTTGTACTATAGAACCTAATAAAGGCATAGTTTCAGTCCCAGATCAAAGGTTGCAAGAGTTAGGTAATTTAAGTTCTAGCCAAAATATTATCCCAACAAAAATTGAATTTGTAGATATCGCAGGACTAGTAAAAGGAGCTAGTAAAGGCGAAGGTTTGGGAAATAAATTTTTATCAAATATTAGGGAGGTTGATGCAATAGTTCATGTTGTAAGGTGCTTTGAAGATATTGATGTAATTCATGTTTCTGGAAAGGTAGATCCCCTGGATGACATTGAGATAATTAATCTGGAATTGAATTTAGCTGATTTATCTCAACTCCAAAAAAGAAGAGAAAGAATTAAAAAACAGGTTAGAACTAGTAAAGAGGCAGCTAAAGAAGATACCTTACTAGAAAAAATTGAAGAAGAGCTAGAGAAAGGCCTTTCAGTTAGATCAATATCTTTGAATGAAGAAGAAAATTTAATAATTAAGCAATTAGGCTTCCTTACTGCTAAACCAATTATTTACGCAACTAATTTGAATGAAAATGACTTAGCTGAAGGTAATGATTTTTCATCAACAGTTCAGAGTTTTGCAAGCAATGAAAATACAGAATGTATAAAAATATCAGCGCAAGTCGAATCTGAATTAATAGAGTTAGAACCAGAAGATAAAAAAGACTACCTTATTGGCTTAGGAGTAGAAGAAGGGGGATTAAGTTCATTAATTAGATCAACATATAAATTATTGGGATTAAAAACTTATTTCACTACCGGAGAAAAGGAGACAAAAGCTTGGACAATAAAAGATGGGATGACTGCGCCACAGGCAGCAGGAGTAATTCATACTGATTTTGAAAAAGGATTTATAAGAGCTCAGACTATTTCGTATCAAAATTTAATTGATTCAGGTTCAATTGCCAATGCAAAAACTAAAGGTCTTTTAAGAAGTGAAGGTAAGGAATATATTGTTAACGAAGGTGATGTAATGGAGTTCTTATTTAATGTTTAGTAAGTCTCTTAAGGCTTACTATTTTGCTTTTTGAATTTAAATTCAAAAAATGAAATTAATAAAATTAAGATACATCCTAAGCAACTTCCTATTAACCCAAAAACAATGGTTGTAAAGCCATCATCGTAGCCATATTGTAGTTGTGGTAAGTGAGGAGGTATTGGCATTATTTTTCAACAGAATTCTCAATATCTTCCAGTAAATGTTTAGTTGATCTACTAAAACCATTAGTTTTTAAATAGTTTTGAGCCTCTCTAAATTTTTCAGCTACTCTTTTTGCATAAGGAGTGTTCATGGAATTTTGAGTCATGTTGAAAATGCGACTCATTTTATAATCTGATTTAGGTAACCCCTTGATAAGTATTCAAAAATACAAGAATATAAAAATAGGATTTTTTACTTACTAATAAATTTATTGTGAAAAGTTCTTGATTCTCCAAATAAAGTTTTTTCAAATTAGAAAAATTGACAATGACAAATATATTATTAATTCTTTTTTTTGTACTTTTATTTTTATTACTTTTTTATTCAAAACGAAATAGAGGGTTAGCCCAAAAAACAACAATTAGTCCAACTTATGTACCTTTCTTAAAAGAACAAGAATTTAATCCTGACATAAGTACTGATAATTGGGATTTACACAAACTTAGATTAGATAAATTTAAAAGATCACAATATAAGGGATTAACTTTCTTCGTAAGTTCAGAAAATAAAATTTACTATCTTTCTGAAGAAGGGGATAAGGTTTATTGCTAAAAGGTTAAATTAATTTTATAAATAAGAAAATCCGATAGAAATTAATAATATTAATGAAGTATTTATTTTTATTATCAGAAAAGTTCTACAGGATTATTCAATGGGAGTGGAATACCTTAAAAAATCTAAGAAGAACAAAAAGAAAGAATTATTTTTTAAGAGGATCATTTGCTTTATTTAGTTTATTCTCTATTCTTTTTTTAGTATTTTCGCCTCCTATTACTTTCGGAATATTATTTGGAGAGGGATTAAAATTTAGTATTTTTTTTATTTGGATATGGATTTTAAATTTAAAGTTTTTTTGAAAATGTATAATTTACTTCCCAAGGTTATTTAAAATTAAGAATATAAAAAATTTATTTTATGCCAAAAATATTCAAACAAAATAAGTTCGCTTTGTTGGGAGCAAATATATTAATAATTTTACTTTGGTTAACTATATCTTCATTTTTGATGAATTTATTTCAAAGTGAAAATGCCCCATTTTATATTTATAAAATTTCTTTTTTAATAAGATTCCTCCCTCCTATTTGGGTTACATGGTTCCTTTGGATAAAAAGAGGTGGTTTAAAAAGATAAATTACAAAAGCATTTTTACGGATTTACTATAAAAACAAATCAGTTAAGATCTGAAAGCTTACTTGAAATTTTCATGTAAGAATTAGGTAATTGAGAGATTGTTTTTAGCTAAGAAACAATCTCTTTTTTTTACAAATATTTTTTCTCATAAAAAAGTGTTTGTCAGTATCCCTATTGACAAACACTCATGACGATCATTTTTTAAAAATTAAACAGGCATTCTATTATCAATTTCTACCACTCCAGAATCCATAAGACGGCCGATCTTTATAACTAAAGCCATATCTAACCTTGAAAATTCAGATTGATGGTTAGTTATCCAATCAAGTTCAGAAAGAGTTATAACTCCCAAAGTATTTACTTTAAGAAAAAGTAAGCCTAAATTCATTTTAAAAAATTCCTGGAATTATCCATCCGAATAAGCCATAATTTACAACTAATGCAAATAAGCCCATCATTGCCATTCTTCCATTAGTTCTCTCGGCGTTTTGCCAATAAGTTGTTTTTGAATTTTCCATTTTTCTGATTTTGTAGAAATGTTAAATAGTAGGTTTTTAAACAAAACCAGGAATTATTTGACCTGTTGTTAGGTATGCTCCAACAGCAGCAATTAATCCAAGCATTGCGAATCTGCCGTTAAGAGTTTCAGCAACAACTTTTTCTTTTTCGATTGTTTTGACTTTTGTGTTTGTGTTTTTCATTTGATTAGAAGATGAATAGTTTAAATTTTCGTTTTGAAATTGCTTGGTTAAATAAGCAACGAGAATGGCTGTAAAGAATACAATTACGGCTAAGAAACCTGAAAGTGGACTCATTAAAAAATGCCAGGAATAATTTGTCCGGTTGAAACGTAAGCACCTACTAACGCAACAAGCCCAATCATTGCCCAACGACCGTTAACTTTTTCTGCATTTTGTGGGTAGCTGTCGTAAGAAACAGACTCATCTATGTAAGGACGTGTCTCAGTAGGAAACATATTCTGTCTGCCGCCTGATTCAGTAGTAACGTTTGAATTAGCCATTGAAGTTGTGTAATTGTTAACTAATGTAACACTACTATTAACAAATGTAAAGTATTGAGTCGAAATTAAGTTATTTTCAAGATATTTACTACATAAATGTCACATAACAGTAACAATAACTTTTAAATTGTTGTTTTTTAGGCCTGCTACGCTTTACAGATTGGCTCGAAACTATTAAAAGTTCATTTTGTTGTTTCAGTAATTATTTTAAAATCCTTAGAAAGATATCAATTTGGTAGAAAAAACTACATCATTCTGATATTTGAATAATTAGTTTTTAGATATAATTTATTTTACTTTCTTATGGAATTCGCAAAAAAAATCATGACCGAAAAAGCTGAAAAGCTTAATGGTAAAGCAGCAATGCTTGGAATGTTTGCTCTTGTAGGAGCCTACTATTTTACTGGTCAAATTCTTCCAGGTATTTTCTAATAAAAATCCTTTTTAAATTTTTTCAGGGGCTTTATCAAGCCCTTTTTTACTGAATTATTATGCTCTTTTTAATTATCTAATAATTCAAATAATTTATTTATTAGAAGCTTTCTTTTTAAAAAAGTTTTATCAATATATTTTTTATTCTCTTCTTTTAAAGTTTCCTGGCCATTTAAGCCTAATCCTTTAAGGACAAACTCTTTATCTTCTTTAATCCAGTTATTTATCATTCCCCCCGTCGTCTCTATATGGAATTGTAATCCGTAAGCAAAATTACCAATCCTAAAAAACTGTTCCTTACAACGTGAACTACTAGCAATGAGTACTGCTTTATTAGGTAATAAAATCCTATCTCCATGCCAATGCAGTACATGAAAAGGGTCTTCAAACAGTGCTTTAAAGTCTTTATTTGATTTATTAATAAAAATTTGAGACCATCCAATTTCCGGTAATGCTTTTGGAGGTGATCCATATTTAAGAATTTCTACATCTCCTCCAGCAGCACTCGCAAGCAACTGAGCACCCAAGCAAACACCGATTATAGGTCTTTCATTTTCTAATTCTTCTTTTAAAAAATCTCTTTCTAACTTAAGCCAGGGATATATGTCGCTTCCAATATCTTTAACTCCCATTGGTCCACCCATAATTAGAATTAAGTCACCTTTTTTTGTTTGCGGCAGAGCATTTTTATTATCTAAACGAATAATTTCGATTTTCAAATCTCTTTCTTTAGCAATTTGTTCAAAAAGACCAGGCCCCTCTATTTCTAAATGCTGCAAAACTAATAGGCGTTTTATTTCCTTCATTCACTTTCCATTATTTCAGCTGATTCAGAACAGACATTAACGCTAAACCACTTCATTGCCGACCAAGTATCTTCTTGATATGTACCTGCTGCAATGCTTACAAAACAATCATTTTCATACCAACTTCGATAACTGGGAGTTACTCCTGTTCCTTTTAATCTATTTTTTAAGCCTTTTCCATATTTTTTAATAACAAGATTTATAGCTTCATTCTCAATTTCTCTTTGCTTTTCATCAGCAAAACCTCCTAGTGGAGTAAAAAAAAGAATTGATGCAATAAGTAAACGTATCATTGAGTCTTTAGTTTATATGTAGCTGATTTCATATCGATTAATTAATTTTTTAAAATCATCTACTCTCTTTTGTCCATTTTTTAATGGTCTTGAGGAGTCAAGAACGGCTGCACAACATAATTGCCAGCAAGATTTTTCATCTAGTCCCAATTTCTTGCATATATTTTTTGGAGCTTTGATAACTGTATTTATTTCTGCAATATGTTGAGTGGTTTCCCATAATTCTCCTTCAAGAAAATCAATTTCAATACTTGATAATAATTCTGTAGCAACGTAATCCTTAATTAGCTCAGTTAATTCCACGATATTTTATTAAAGCAGATAAGTTTAATAATCTCTTAGTATTTTTATAGCAGTATAAAAAAAAAGGAACTAGTTTCTACCTCATCTTGAATATCCTGTAGATTTTAAGAGACTACATCATTTCGTATTGATCAAGTTTGGTTTTTAATTTTGTTGCTTGTTTAATCAATGACAAAGCTTCTTTTCTGCCTGTTGAATTATTAGCCTGGACTATAAGATCGGCGTATTTCTTTGCGATTTTTTTTTCCATAATTTAAGATATATAAATACCGTTTTTGAATCTTGAAACTAGCGAGTCACAACTAGAAGTAAATAAGGAGTCAACGGTTAAAACCTCAGAGTCAACAAATTGGAACGGGTTAACTCGTGTTTTTTATTTATAATCAATTAATAAAAAAGCTGTTGGTATCTACGATTACATTGTTTTCAAACCCTGATTTAATTTATAGTTATCCATGAATTGGATTGAAAATTTTCAATCATCTTTTTAATGCAATTAATAAAAAAAGGGGGTTACAAACCCCCTTCGGGTTATTAAAAGACCTAATTTACTAATTACCTAAACCTAGAGGAGCCCAAAGAGTTGCTTCAGAACCTATAACAGGGACAACTCCTGTAGTTTTTTGCATTAGAAACTTTATTTTTAACAATAGGAGTATCTTGTTCTCCTAAAGCTGCCCATAAAGTTGATTGATGAGCGATAACTGGTTGAACTTTTAATGGCTTTTTCTTGGCCGGATCCCTTATCCGTAATTGTGAGATACTTCTGTCCACCCTTTTTGGTGAAGTTCGTGCCACTTTTCCCAGGCTGAATCTATGTTGAGTTTTTCAGAGAATTTGTACCCTCCTGGTTCGCCAAGGTGATTTGTGTAGAAAAGATGCGTATGAATTTTTAAATTAGGTTTAAGAGAATTTTTGCATTCTTCGAAAAAGATCATTCTGCTGCCTTCGGGATTTAGTAGGCATCCGTTGGGTTTGCTAGTGCTACAACCAAATGAGTACTTAGGCTCCATACTTTACCTTTAATTAGCTGGTTGACTATTAATACGTTTGTACTATAAAATATATCCTCCTTGTTTTGCTGTCAATCCTTTTAAGGTTAAGTACTTATTTACTAATAATAATTTTGTTTTTTAATAAAAAAGATAATTTCTTTAGGCTTATGAATTACAGGGAAGATCTAGAAATCAAACTACAAAAAGTAACACTTGCAATGCAAGAAGTTGTAGAGGATATCCATAAAACTGATCCTGAGAAGCAAAGAATAATTTCCAAACTTATTGAATTTAAAGAAGCAATAATATCAAAAGGTATTGAACTTCATATTGAATTAGAAGCAGCCTAGAAATATTGCAAATCTCATGAATATTTAATAGCTTTTAGAATGTTGGTATTTACAAATAAGGTTAATTTTTTAAATGCAGCCTGGAACTTTTGAATTATTGATTCTTATATTTATCTTTTTAGGTCTTCAAGCTTGGTGGATTATCCCAATAGTTATTAAGAATAATAAATTAAATAAGAGAGGTAAGGATTTAAGAGAGGAAATAAAGCAATTAGAAAAGTTATATAAAAAATAAATTAGTTTATTAATTTTGCAAACTACCTATTATTAGTGAAAATCAAATATCTAATGAAATTAAAAAAATTTATTCCATCATGTTTCCTTTTTATTGGGACTTTAGCTTTATCATACCCATCTCTTGCTGAAGAAAAGATTGAGGTTATACCTATTATTCAAAGTTCAAAAGGACTAAGTGGTAAAAATTTTAATTATCTCGAGGGTAAGCCTGAATTAAGACTCTTAAAAGTAAAAATTCCAGTTGGCTTGAAAACTCCAATTCATACTCATCCTTCCCCAATGTTGATTCATGTCACCAGAGGAAGATTAAAGCATGTGAGGGGTGAAGAAATTAATTTCTTTAAAGCGGGTGATGCATTTATAGAGAGTAATAATGGGGGAGCCCACTATGTGAAAAATGTTGGGAAGAAGCCGGTCATACTTCATGTGGGAGTTGTATCAGTAGTTGGAATGCCTACGGCCATAAATAAATAGGATTTTTCTCAAAGTTGTTCTATCGGTATGAGGATTGAACTTTTATGAAGAACAGCTGTAGTGAGATACTCCTCCATAGTTAAAATACTGGCTTGGCTTTAGTCGATTATATTTTTGATCTATTTCTGAGGGTTGTTCTATATATGGGTTACTGAAAACATCCTGCAACTCTTTTATTTTTTTGTAATTTCCTTTTTCAGCTTCTTCATATGCGGGAACGACCATCCATTCGCGCCATGTATAGACTGGATTAAGAGATTTCATTGATGCTGATTTTGCTTTAATATTTCCCTCTTTCTTCAAAATTGATTGCCAGTTTTTAAGCCATACTTCCCACTTATTATTTAGCTCATCATTAATTGGAAAATAGAAACTGTCTTTTAAAGAATCTAAGTTATCAGGTATTTCAGAGAGTTTACGGAACAAAATTGTATAGTCTGCTTTTGAAATGACCATGAGATTAAAAAATTCATTAATTAGAGTTTCGTTGTAATGTTCTAAACCAAGCTTGTTTGCCCACATTTTCTTCAACTCTTTGTTCATCAATTCTGAAAAATCCTTTTCGATTTGATCTAACTTTTCTTGATCTTGTTTGTTTTCTGAAAGTAATGGACTAAGAGAGGAACAGAATGTTTTAAAGTTGATTGCCGCAGCAGAAGGTTGGTTGAAAAATGAGAAATGTTCACCTCCACCTGTCCATGGTTGAAATCTTGGATCAAATAATTCACAGAATCCAAAGGGGCCATAATCCAAGGTATAACCTCCAGCAGCACAATTATCACTATTGAAGTTACCCTGGCAATAACCAACTCGCATCCAGTTGGCTATAAGTGATACAAGTCTTGATCTGTATAAAGAAGCCAGTTTTATTACCTTACTTTCAATTGAAATCTCACATTCAATTTCATCTTTATAATTTCTATCAATAAGATGTTGAACTATCATCTTTAGTTCATTGAGTGCCTTATCATGCGCATTATTCCGAACTCGTCTTGAAAAAAGCTCAATCTGGCCTACACGTAAAAAAGATGGAGCGACTCTCGTAGTAATTGCCGCTAGATTATCAAGCATGATATCAGGTTCAAAATACCTGGACCCTTTGGAATACCACGGTCTTCTAACTATTTCTGAACGTGAGACATAAAGTGTTAAAGATCTTGAGGTAGGTATTCCCATGGCATCCATTAATTCCTGCGCAAGAAATTCTCGTACGCTAGACCTTAAGACAGCTCTACCATCTGCTCCACGACAGTATGGAGTTGGACCTCCTCCTTTAAGTTGCATTTCCATTCTTTTCCCATTGAATAAACCTTCAAAAACAGAAATTGCTCTGCCATCTCCATAACCATTGCCAGTGCCAAAGGGACATTGCTGGGTATATTCAGTCCCGTAAATTGATAATGCATAACCTGTTGCCCAACCAACAGGACTCATTGGATAATTAGCAACAGAAATATCACCTGAGAAAAAACGACAAAACTCCTTGTCTTTAGTAAGTTCTGAACTTAGTCTTAGTTCTTTAAAAAGTTTGTTGCTATGGGAAATATATTCTGGGTTTGGAATAGCAGTTGGAACAACTGGTACGTAATGACCCGAATATACTGAACGCGGCTTATGATCATTTCCATCTTTTGTTGAATGAGGATCTGCTTTAAGAGAATCCATAAAAGAATAGTCAGATAGTTGAGAAAATTCAGAAAAATTTTCCGTAAGCTTTCCTTTTAATAAATCAGATTTGGATGACATCAAATTTGTTATCTATTCTTAAAGGCTTTCTAATTTTTTAAAATTAGTACCTTGATATATTTTATATAGATTCTATTAGGGATGGTTTTTGTCGATAAGTTTGAGATTAAATATAAGTTAAAATTTAATATTTACTAAAAAGGTTCCGCAGTAAAACATTATCTTTAGAAAAATATTGAGACATTTAAAAATAAAACAAAACACCTAGCCTTCATATCAATTTTTTAATTAATAACCATTACAAATACTTAATTATTGACTAGTATTTTTTTGAGTTTGCTCAAAAAATAATGAAAAAAGTTAAACTATTTAATCTTTTTTTGACTTGTACCACTCCCTCTATTTCCGCACTACATCGCAGTAAATTTATTCAATTTTACACATTATTATTTTTAATATATTTTTAACTTACCCAGCTGCAAGAATGAATCCCAACTTACTAGTCCATTGTTCTCTTGGAGAAATTTCTGAGTCCAAAATTAAAATCTGTTTTTTATAGTTGATTTATAACTCATAAATAAAAAATAGTTAATACATAGCTTAATAAAAACTAATCTTTATTCAATTATTTTTTTTTTGCAAAAAGATTTAAAATCTTATAAACATCTTAATTACTACTATGACTATTGAAACAACTATTCTAGATTTTCAACTAAGTAATACGTTTGAACAATATGAAGCTCATATGAATGCTGAGGAACAGCAGTCGATGTTTAAAGAAATGGGAGTTAAAACATTTTATATTGGTAAATCATTAAATGATCCTCAACGCGCAACTGTAATTTTTCAAGGGCCAGAAAATGTTCTATACGATATTTTTATGAATCCTGAAACAAAACCTATTGTTGAAGCTTCAGGGCATATTTATGCAGGTACAAAAATAACTCGATGGAGTTCTTGAAAAAATAAATCTTTTATGAATTATCAACTTTTAATTGAATCATATTCTTTTGGGACATCCCTTTCTGAACAAGAAATAGAACTTTTAAGTCTGGAACTAGAAACTCAAATCATGAACATTAATATATCAACAGAATTTGGCTGTTTTAAATCGGCTCCTACCCATATTTGTGAAGGTCTAAATTTAAAAAAAGATACTTATTGGATTATGTGCCTTGCTCAAGTATTAGATTTACATAAGCCTACCAAATTTGGGAAAACCAAAAGTGTGCAGGTTTTCGATTTACTACTTGAAAAAGGACTTGTTATTGGCTAATTATTTAAATATTTGAATATTAAAAAAATGATTTGTTTTTTCTTTATTCTGGTAGCATTATCGTAGGATCAGATAAATAAATGAAAGGTTCTAATGAATTGATATTAGGAAATATTATTAAGCTAACTAGATCAAGTGAAAAGAAATTCAAACTAGGAAATTTTAAAGGGGCAATAGATGACAAAATGAAGGCTAATGCAATATTGAAATCCAAATCTTGTAATGAAAAAATTATTGAAAAATATAGAAAAGAATTATCTAGATTGTATTCCTCAAAATTTGATCTTATATTCGATCATAAGCTGAAAATTGATGAAATAAAGAGAAATGAAATAGTAAAAATGCTTGAACAAAAAAGTAAGGAAAAATTAAAAAGTCTTGATTATAAAGGAGCAATAAAAGCCATTAGGAGGGCAGAAAAATATTATTTTAATTAAAATCAAACTAATTCTCAGAAATTCTATAAGACAAATTTAATTTATAAGTTTGAGAATAAAAAATAATGCAAGGGTTGATTTTTTTATCAGAATTCGTTTCTTTAAATATATATCATTTTTGGTACTACTCATGGTTATGCCCCAATCTACCTTGGAAAGTTTATTATTTTTTTTGATACTTTCTCTTCTTGCAACGTACATTGTTAATTTAAAGTATTCTTCAAAATTAAAAATACAGAAGTAGTTTTTTATTTATCTTATGTCTTAATTAGATTTATTTCCTTGGATCATTCCAAGTCTCTTTATATAACCAACTCAAAAAAGTAAGAGTGAGAATATTACTAAATGCATAAGTTATTCCCAATAATGGGTTATAAATATTGGCAATAATTGTCGACATAATAAATATCATTAACCCTGAAATAACCAAATCCTTAATAGGCAAATCTTTTAAATTAAGAGAACTAATCATTTGATTATTGTAAATAATAGATTAAAAAATTATAAACCCAGATAGAGAATTATTTACTTATAGGTTTTTACATACTTTCATTTCTTTTAAAAGAAGGATAAGATGATCATTCAATTTAAAAATCTTTATTTACTAAAAACTTTAAATAAATATATAAATTGAATAAACATTTTATACATGAGAATGGTTTATTAATATCAATTTAAGATTCGAAAAAAGGATATAGTTTTTACATCTTGTTTTTAAAGATTTGGAAAACTTTAGTTATTATGAATATCTTAATTCAATCTCATTTCATCCACCGGTGATGATAATAACTACATTAGTTTTCTTTTATATAAGGAGAAAAATTTTATTGAAGGGTGAAAAGCATTAGCAATTTATTTGATACCTGTATTTTTTAAAGAGTCGAAAATAAAATAAAGGAAGCAAATTAAGAAAACAATTACATATATAGAATCCATTCAACTAATTGATGTAATAGAACTACTTAATCCATAAGTAAGAAATATAAAACTCGCAAATGTAACGCCAATCATTACCGTTGTATATAGTTTATTTAATGTGAAATTATTGCTTGATGAAAAATCTGCCACAACTAAATTTTTCATTGAATATTTATCCCTACTTTTGAAATTATTACTTTTAACTAAGCTCCTACTAATAACACTACACCTTTTAATTAAGTATTTCTAATATCTATTCTTCAATTTTTGAGATTACTAAAATTATATTATTTTTCTTTTAAAGTTCTATTGAAAATTACTTAAAAGATTAAGATGAAATTTTTTATCTTTGAGTTATTTTGTTTTCAAAATTAGAGGGTTTAAATAATTGAGAATGTTTGAAATACCTTTTAATATAAAAAAAATAGCTTATTCTTTAATGTCTAGGGAAATAAGGACCGTAATTTCATTTAAAATTGAAAGTGCATTTGAAGAATGGGTAAAAATTTTTGATAGTAAAGAAGCAGATCTAAGATATTCTGAATTTGATATTAAGCCACTATTTAGAGAATTCAGTAAAGATGATCCTAAAAAATTTATTTGTATACATCAGGCTCCAGAGGGAAATATTCAAAAGTTTGTTCAAGCAAATAGTGAATATATAAAAAGTCACAAAGTTGATTTCTCAATTATGAAAGAATTATCTTGGATATGAATCGTTTTAGAATTGCTAAAATAATTATAGTTTTTTCATCATTATCTTATTTGAGTATTACTTTTTTAAGAAATTATAATTCTCCAGACAATATAGAAAAAAGATGTATTATTAAATTTGAAAAAGATTTTAAAAATCATTTGGAAATATCTCATGAAGAATGGATTCAAATTTTAGATTTAGCTGATAAAAATTATTTAAAATGTATGGGCATACCTCAGTATTAATTATGGGCGAGGCAAAGAGAAGAAAAAATTTAGGTATTCCGCCTAGAGAAAAAAATGGAGACATAAATTTGCCCCAACTCGATAAAAAAGCCATACAGCAAAAAGTTAGGTCCACACTATATAAATATCCAATTATCCCTTTTCTTTTTTATGGAGCTGCCATATTGATCCTAATCGGAGGTTTATTTTATGTTTTCAAATCATTTAAAATTGCTTAACTATAAGGATTGTGAATTTTGATATTGATGACTCTTTGTAACCATTGTTTAAAAAATTTTTAAAGATATTAAATTATCAAAAATAAATGTGTAAGGAATGATGAAAAAATAACATATGATAATTATTTACGATTGACACCATCTTGTGGTGCTGTAATTTTAGATTAAATTAAAATTTTTCATGAAAAAAATAAATAAAAAATATGCTGAAATAATGCGACAAGCTGATAATGCAGTTGGAAGAAAAGAAGTAGTTAGTTTATTAAAAAAAGCTGCAATGCTTATGTCTAAATCTGAGGAAAACTTAGCTGCTTAAATTAGAAAGCTATTTTATTAGGATAAATAAAACACCATAAAGAATGATTGATGAGGATGCAGCCATAATGATAAATGGTAGTATCATGCCTGAGTTTAACCATCTTAAAAGTCTAATTTTTTTGTTAATTACTCTTGGCATTTTTTCTGACTCCTTTAGTTGCAACCTAACAAGTAAATAAATGGTGTAAATGATTTATTAATCTTTTTAAACATCATCCTTTAGCTATTTTGGAATTAAATTTTCTAAAGAAAATTATTTTAATTGCATCTGGATTTTTTATCTTGAGAGAAATTTTTAGGTAATTAATACCTTGTATTCTTAAAATTTTTCATGCAAGATTTAGAAACATTAGATTTCTAAATAATGACTGAAAATTTAAAAAAAAGCCCTGAAGAATTTAAAGATTATAATTCAGAACTGTTACTTAAGATTCAAAATAAGGCATCACTGGATAATAAAAAAGGTGATGATAAAGAACTATTTGTAGATGAAAATTGGAAAATAAATTCAAAAAATATAAGTAATATAATTCCTTCAGATAATTCAAATTTGAAAAGAATATTATCAGATATTTTCCCAAATAAAAAAATAGTGATTCAGGATAATAATGATGGGTCACAAACAATTTTCTTATCCTAATTTACGTATTATTAAAAGCTTATTTATACGATTTATTCAATATTTATTTTTTTAAGAAAAATTAGTAAAAATTACTCTCGCGGAATTTTTGTCAAGATGTTATCGTTCATTAACGTTCATCCAAGTTTATATCTCTGGACGCATGAAATGAGAGTAGGGAACGGGATTCTCATTAACTGCAAAAGACCATGAATAACCTCTTACAAATAAGAGAAAAAATCAAAAGAGCCAATAGGCTTCACAAAGCCAAACTTTTGGCTACAAAAAATGGAGAAGTAACTCCATACAGAAGATCCGTCTTTGAAGAAAGAATCAGGAAAACACAAATAGGAATGAAATTGAAAGATTAAAAAATTTTTAATTCATATTTGAAACTGATCCATAAGGGGGTTTATCCCTCTTTTTTTTTATTTTCATAAAAACAACTTAATTATTAATTTATTTTTTCGATTATCGATTATTAAAAAGAACATAATTTTGAGGCTTTTACTATTGATTTAAATTATATAAATGGCAAATTTAATTCAGTAATTAAGAGGTTAATAAATATGTTTAAAAAGAAAAATAAACAAATTAAAAACTCACACAATAAATCAAATTTAGATCAAGTTTTATGGTTTATAGAAAATTATTTGCCCCAAAAGAAAGATCGAGGTGTTCAAAAAAAATTGTATCTGGATAATCTAGAAGCAGAGACTATTAAGATATTTTCTAAATTAGCCTCTACACGTTCTAAAACATTATTCACAACTACAAAAAATACGACAATCTCTTTTACCTTTGGGAATTGGGCCTTACCTTACTTGAAATTGCTTAAGAAAATAGGAATAGCTAAGTAAAAAAATTATGATCGGCTAGAACTAGATTTATCCCGCAAATAAAAATAAACAAAGATTAAAAAGTCTCAGAAAGTTTTTTTCGAAATTTAAGGAGGAATACTTACTTTACATAAAAAATACAATTGCTAAGTTTAAGATAAGAGATCTATTCATTAATGTTTCTAAATTATCTGCCTAGTGAAATGGTTGAAGTTGTTGGTTTGACAATGATTTTTTCATTTCTAGTTGGAACTATCTTAATTTTGTTATTTACATCAGATCAGGCAAATACAAAGAATCTTTATTTAAAGAAGGCTAAATAAATTTTAAATAATTTGTTTATCTATAAAAGACCTCTGTTTTTAATAAAGTTAACTCGCAAGTGTAGAACATAATTTTTATTATTGGTACATATACAAATTTAAGATTATGGGCGAAGCCAAAAGAAGAGAAGAATTAGGATTGCCACCTAGACAAAAAAATGAATTAAATAAATCTGATAGATACCTTTCATGGCTTCCAATTACTAAATCAAGAATTAAAAAATACCCTTATATGGGTGTAGCAACAATGGCACTAGGAGCGATAATTTTCTTAGTAAGTGGGGGTGCAAATAGTATTAATTAGTTAGATTTTGGCTTAGAATATCTAAGATTTTTTTTGTAATAGTTTAACGCCAGATATTATTGAGATTATTGAAGCTATACCAAGAAATATCGAGTAAAAAGGTTGCAAATTAATAATTCCAAAATTACCCGTATGCCATTTTATTAACCAAAAAACATCTACTCCTAATGGTTGAAGAATACTATAAATAGTCCCAGATAGAATAGTAATTAGTAAGGGGATTGCTGAAATTGCGGTTATTTTTCTATGAATTTTTCTTTGATTTGTTTTTAATTTTTCCATCTATTTCCTCAAATAGATATGTAATTCTTTTTCGTTTTTGCATGGCATCCATTTATCTTGATTCTTATGTATTCCTTCGCAACCAAGTTCTAAAGATCTTTTTTCGGCGTCCTCTTCAGTAAGAAATGTACCCCTCACATGTGCACGCGAATAACTATTTAAATTTAGAAATAAGGAGCATAAAAAAATTAAAAATTTAAAATTTCTTAGAAAAATATGCATTATTTCAAATTAAGTATTTGTATTAAGGAGAGATTTTATCAAATATTTTTGTTTTGCGAGTTTTACTAAATGAAACTACTTTGTAGTTCTCATAATCATGAGAGTGAGAGTCGTGAGAATGCATTTCCATCCCTGGAGAGCCAAGTGGCATGGCCGGAACTGCTATTCCATTGATATTTGGTACTTCTCTAAAAAGTTTGTTGATTGATTCAATAGGGACATGTCCTTCAATCTTATAGTTAGCTATTTGAGCAGAGTGAAATGATCTCAGATCATTGGGAATTTGATATTGGTTTTTAATTACTGAAACATCCTTAACTATATTATCAACAACTTCTAATCCATTATCTCTTAAATGATTGATCCATTTTTTGCAACAACGACATGATGCTGATCTGTAAGAAGAAACTTTTGGGATATCTATATTTTCTTGAGTTAAAGCAATACTCTTATTTGGATTAATTATATTTGTAAAAAGAATTCCAGAAAAAATTAGATAATTTAAAAATCCTGTTTTCATAAATATTTTATTAAATGCCATACTAATTACGACTAATTACTACGATTAAATTGAATATATAAATTTACCATAAATGAAAATTTATTAAATAGCTATTTATTCAAAATTAAGACACTCATAATTGCCATTAAAAGATTTTCGATAAAACTAATAATTCCCAAAGGAGTTTTTGCATATCCACCAATACATGCACAATTTAATTTTAATTTATCCAAATAAACAGCCTTAAAAACTGAAATCATTCCAGAAATTCCTAAAATTAGTGCAATAAAAATAATTAAAGAAGGTGGAGAAGAATTTAGAAAACTTATTCCAATTAATAATTCGCAAAAAGGATAAATATATATCCAGCCATCAAATTTAGAAGATATTAAATCATATTTCTTATAACTTGTTCCAAAAGCTTCAATATCCATAAGCTTGAGCATCGCTAAAAGACAAATTGATATCCCCATAAAAATTTGGAAACTTTTAAGCAATGTAATGGTTATCAGAAATGAAGTAACAAAGACTGCAATTAAGGGTGCAAATGACTTGATCTTCATTTTTAACTTTTAAGGATAGAGTCACAAATACTAGATGGATTTGCTTGTTTAACTATTTTTAGTCTTTTGATAAGTTCGTCTCGATCTATTTGATGTTTTAAATATTTAATACATAAATTTTTTTCCTGATATACCATTGCTATTGGAGCAATCTTTAAAGCAATAGCAAAAGTACCAATAACTAAAAGAATGTTTGTAGCTAGTCGAATATTTGGTCGAAAATTTGATCTCATTCGTATTCTTTATTTCTGTCAATAACTTCTCTTAAATATATATCCTTTAGCTCGTCATTGTATCCATTTTTTTTTGCAAATTCCTCTAATTCCTTTAACTCTTTTTCTATCATTAAGCAGATTTGGATATATTGTTTTTCATATCTTCAATTTGGTTGATTAATTCATCTAACCATTCTGTATTATTTTCGGATCTTTTCTGAAAATATCTAATTTTAGGTTGATTGATTTCTAGCGTCTCATAATCTCCACTCATAAATTCCATTCCCTCTAAATTTATACTCTGCATAATTTATCTTGAGAAATTATGCCCATCAATAGGCTCTAATACTTATTTGACATTTGTCATGGGTAACAAGTCACTTTTTTAATAGTATAAATATCAAGGAATTTATCTCCCAAAAATATGGCAACTAATGAAGAACTAGAAAAAAGAATTGAGACTTTAGAAAAAGAAGTACAACACCTAAAAGCTGTTTTGCAATATCAAATAAGAAATAAGAAAAAGTGATTTATTCTTATTGCATAGAAATTATTTTGGTAAGAAAAGCATTTCTCTTAGTTGTTTTGGGTAACTAATGTCAAAGCTTAATATTAAAAATTAGTCCAAAATTAATCACTTTTTGAAAAATAACTTTAATCATTGATATTTAGAACATATTTGTTTTTATATATATAAAACTACTTGATATGATTAACTCAATAGCTATTACATTGTTATTATTAGGCTCTTTAGTCGCTTACAAAAGACTCAAACGAAAGAAACGGCAATTTCACGCACCACCTACAAATCAGCTTCCTAGTTGAAGTTTAAATTCCGTCTTCATCTTCTCCAAAAGGATTGTATCTAATATCCCAGATGAGAACTACTGCTATGGATAAAAGCAATAGTCCAAAAATAACTTGAGGAGGAGGAAATAACATCAATGAAATATAACAATTATAAATAAGTTCTGCTTATGAAAATTTTAAACGATAATCGATATTGTTAGGTTCTGAGTGTTTTACGTAACATGCTGTTGCGCAATCTACTCCCTCACTATTGATGCTACAAGAAGTTACACATTCAAAAAAACTTGCCAAAGCACGGAATCTTTAATATTTGAATAAATTTCTTTATTCATGGTTTATCTTCCATTCTGAAGCTACACCATTTTTTAAAAACTATTGAATCTATAAGTCTATTCCCACCCTTCCTCTAAAAGTTTTTTATATTCGTTTCTCGCTTCTTCGATAGATTCAATCCGAGAACCTTTAATAACTGGCTTACTTGAGTGCTTAGAAACACAACCATAAGAGATTAAAATCGCATTAATCATAGAAGAGTTCTTAGGGTTAAAAGGTTCAAATACTTTAATCCTTGATCTGGCTTTATTGATTAAAGTAAATTTTTCTATAAAAAAAAGGGCGTTAGCTTCGCCCCAATCAAAAAGCAGGATAATCCCCATCACCCAGCCTTTTTAAAATTTTAGCACTACATATGGTGTTTGTAAGTATTTAAAATTACCTATTGATGGGGTTGTTTGTTTCTGTTTAATTTGTCATTATAGGAGTCCCCATCACCTAGGCTCGTAAGAGTCTTTTTTTTTGTTTGTTTGCCTTTTTTCTTTTTAGTTTTTAATTAGTGTTTAAAGACTTTTTATTTAATTTTTAAATTCGATAATTAATATTTAAAATAATAATTTTATTTATGCAAACTTACATCGTTCACTGGCAATTTCCAGATCAAGAGAGTCATATGCAAGGAGCCGAAGCTTTTGCAGGGTTTGTAGAAGGAGGATGCGAAGGTGATGAATTTGATGGGTTTAAAGTTCTTAATCGAGTAGTTAATCCTGAGGGGGCTAATGGTTGGGCAATCGTTGAATCTTCAAACCATCAGAACATTTGGAAATGGAGTAGTATCTGGGTCGATAATTTTGGTGTGGAAATTGAAGTTACACCAGTTCTAACAGATAAAGAATTTCTTTCTGTCCATAAAGAAATTGCAGCAGCCTCTAACTAACGATTAATTTTTTTAGTAATTGACTGTTGATCTAAAATAAAAAGGGTCGGAACTATTTTTTATGGGAAAATTTTCTTCTGGAGAAATCGAAAGTCAATACAATTTAATAAAAATGCTTTTAGCAGAACCTGAAAAGTATAGAGATGCTATTTATGCAATAAAGAAAGATATTGCATATATGCCTATAGAACTTAAAAAAAAACTTGAGGAAGAAAATATTATCTTATGAATGAATCGTAAAAGGCATTCATAATGATCGTTAATTTTTAAAAATTAGTAAATAGCCTCATTTACTGAAAAAGCCAACTTGACTAAGAGGCCAAAATCTGAAGTATGCTTTACCAATAATCTCTTTTTTATGAAGAAATTTACTTCCAGGCCAATATCTTCCATCCCAGCTATTTGCCCTATTATCACCTAAAACTAAAAAATGATCTTCTGGCACTTTTATGTTTTCAAATTTACCACAATTATTAAATAGGGATAATGAGCACTTATAAGATACATAGGGTTCAGAAATTAATTTATTATTTATTATTAATTCACCATTAGAGTTTACACTTACAATTTCTCCTGGAAGTGCCACCACTCTTTTGATATAAGCATCGCAAGCTTGATCCCTCAAACCAGGAATAAACGACATTGGAGGAAAACTCATAAAAAAACAATATCTTTTTTTTGGTAAAGGCTTAGATCTTAATGAGATTAATTTTTTATTAAACGAGTAAGGTGAGTTAAAAACAACAATATCTCCTCTTTTTGGTAGAGAGTTTCTTAGCGAAAATTTTTCAATAATTAACCTATCATTTATTTGTAATTCTGGGAGCATTGAACCAGAAGGGATATAACGTGGTTCCGCAAAAAATGATCTACAAGAAGAAACAAAAACAGTTAATAGAATTAGTAGACCCCATTCTTTTAAAAAACTTTTTATGGAACCAGGCATAAAACTAAAGAAGTCTTGATTTTCTAAACTTATATAAATTGTTTTGCATATTCAATTTCGTTAAAACCTAATATTACTTTTTTTCCTTCGTAAATCAAAAATGGTCTTTTTATTAATTTACCATCACTTAAAAGAAGTTTAATAATTTCTTCACTTGATAAACCATTAATATCAAGATTGAGAGTTTTAAAAGCTTTACCTCTTGTATTAAAAATCCTTTTCTTATCATCAGAGTATTGTTTTAAAGCTAGATTTAAATAATTAACAAGTGGTGGTTCTTTTACAATATCAATTAATTGGAATTCGAAATCTTTGCTTTTAAGCCACTTTTCAGCTTTTCTGCAAGTAGAGCATTTTAAATAACTATAAAAAATTATTTTTTTCAATTTAATTTACTAATTTTTGATTTCTTAAGTACTTTATAGTTTCTCTTTTTTAAGGGTATACAACTTTTCAATAAATTTTCAACAACATCAAAATCCCTCCAACCGTCAATTTGAACTGTTCTTCCATCAAGTCCTTTACTTGTTCTAAAAAATTCAGCAACATCCTCAAGCTGATTAGGAGCAATTTGATTAATACTCACTATATTATCCTGCCTAGGATTAGCTATAGGCACACATAAAAGTTTTCCATCATATGCACCACAATCATGCATATCCAGTACTCCAATAGGTCTAGCTTTTATTAAACAGCCCGCGAAAGTAGGCTCATCCATTATCACCATTGCATCAAGAGGAGCACCATCATCAGCAAGGGTATTTGGGATAAAACCATAATCAAAAGGGTACCTCACTGAAGAATGCAATACTCTGTCTAAGGCCATAATTCCTGCATCAGAGCAATATTCATATTTATTCCTACTACCTGCAGGTATTTCAACAACAATATTTACTGTTCCCTTCATTGGAGATGGAGGTATTGAACTAAGGTCCATCTTTTTTAAAATCGTGATTATGAATTATCTCGTTTCCTTGAGATGAAGGTCTTCCAATTAAAACGCTTATTGAAGGTAAAAAAATTGTCAAAAAGGCAAAAATAATACCTAAAGATGTTATTGATAAACTCCTTATACTTAAAGGGTCATCATCATCTCTTTCAAAATCACTTCGAGCAGAACCATGAGAAGATTCTTCACTTGATTTACTTTGAATAAACTGCTTTGACTTCGTGTAACTCAAGAACTCTTAATTGGTAAAGATTAAGGAGATAATTAAACATAATAATCTTACATTCAAAATGTCAATAAATCAAAACATTGATTAGTAACTTTTTAATTACTCTTTTTCTAGCAAAGACCTGATAGATTTTAGTTCCTCTAATATTTGAACCAGTATATTTTGAGCAGCGGAAGAAGGTGTATTAAAGACCTCTACAGTAACCTCCTTAATTCTTAAAATATCTTTTGCAAATCTTGCTACTTCATTAGGATGAAACTTTAAAGGATCTTTTTGATCAGTTCTAAATTCGGGATTTAATTTTCTTGGATTAAAGCTAGGGTTAAGATTTCTTAAATCTGTATTTGTATACCTATAGACAGAAGCTCTTGATCTGTTTAGGAATTTTTGAACTTCATCAATACCTACTAATTCCTCTTCGCTAGAAATATTGGAATCTATATTTTCCATAAACTTAAGAAAATGTTTTAGTAATAATGAACTTTTAAAAGAATTTGAACTTCATTACTGAAGAAGTTAGCAGAAACAATATTTTTAGACTAGCCGCGTTGAGGGACTCAAGACACTTTAAATTATTTTTTCATCCTAATTGATAAAATTAAATATAATCAATGATTTTTTTGTATGCGCGTGACAACCTCATTTCCTCTGGGGACACTTCGTGACACACCTTCTGAAGCTGAGATTATTTCACATCAATTACTCTTAAAAGCTGGGTATATTCGCAGAGTTAACAGCGGTATTTATGCATACATGCCACTAATGCTTAGAGTTATTGAAAAAATATCCGCAATAATAGAGAAAGAACTTAATAGTATTGGTTGCACAAAATTACTATTACCCCAACTTCATCCTGCAGATTTATGGAAAAAAAGTGAAAGGTGGGAAGGATATACCGCAGGTGAAGGAATAATGTTTAATCTCAAAGATAGACAAGGTAAAGAATTTGGTTTAGCACCAACTCACGAAGAGGTGATCACGAGTATTGCCTCAGAGACCATCAACTCCTATAAGCAATTACCTCAATGTTTTTATCAAATTCAGACAAAATTTAGAGATGAAATAAGGCCAAGGTTTGGATTGATGAGAAGTAGAGAATTCATAATGAAAGATGGTTATTCTTTTCATTCTTCAGAACACGATCTAGCTTCTTTCTATGAAAAGGTGGGCAATGCTTATGAAAATATTTTTAAATCTTGTGGACTGCAGACAGTAGGGGTTGAAGCTGATAGTGGAGCAATTGGAGGTGCTTCATCTAAAGAATTTATGGTCACTGCTGATGCTGGGGAAGATTCCATTTTGTTTACTCAAAGTGGTTCTTATGCTGCCAATATCGAAAAAGCTGTTTCTCTACCCACTCAACCTATTCCACTTAAAGATAATATCGCAGAGTGGTTGGAAACGCCTCATCAAAAAACAATCCAAGAAATTTGCGATAATAACAATTTAGACCCAAGTCAGATTATTAAAGTAGTAATATTCCTTGCACAGTTCGAAGGTGAATTTAATGTACCAATTCTTGCATGCATAAGAGGCGATCAACATATTAATGAAGTAAAGCTTTTTAACTTAATCAATAAACTTCATAATTTCAATCTTATTAATCTTAAAAAGATTGAAGACAATAATACTATCGAAAAAAATCTAATAGATTTACCCTTTGGTTTTATCGGGCCAGATTTAGATAATAAAACTATTAAAGCTAGTTCTAATTGGGAACAAAAATGGACAAGAATAATTGACCATTCTGCAAGTGACCTTTCAAAGTTCATAAGTGGTGGGAATAAAGTTAATTTTCATAAAGTTTTTCAAGAATTTTCTTTTGATTCGAAAGACTATCTAATTGGGGATATCAGGAATGCCAAAAAAGGAGATAAAATAAGTGTTAATGATGATGAAAAACTTAAAGAAAAAAAAGGTATCGAGATTGGACATATTTTCCAACTAGGTCAGAAATATAGTGAAAAATTAAATGCAAAGTTCTCTGATAAGGACGGTCAGCTAAAAAATTTATGGATGGGTTGTTATGGAATAGGAGTAACAAGAATAGCTCAAGCCGCTATCGAACAGAATCATGATCAAAAAGGCATTTGTTGGCCTATCCAGATTTCTCCTTTTGAAGTTATTATTATCCCAACAAACCTAAAAGATCCTATTCAAAGTGATCTTACTGAGAATATCTATAACAACTTTTTAATTAATAAAATTGATGTCCTTCTTGATGATAGAAACGATAGAGCTGGAGTAAAATTTAAAGATGCGGAATTAATTGGTATTCCTTTTCAAATAATTATTGGCAGAGATTCTATTAATAAAGAGGTAGAACTTTTATGCAGAACAAATAATACTAAGCTTAAAATTAGTACTGATAAATTGTTAGAAACATTTATTTCCGAATCTGAAATAATGTACAATAAAAAGTCTTGAGGCTTATTTTTTTGGGAGCTAAGTTATGTTACTGAAATGGACATCAAAATTATTTTTTAAGAATCTTACCAAAGCTATATCTTTTGGAATATCCTTAATTGTTGTTTTTACACTATTTAGTTCCCCTTCCATAGCTGCAAAAACCGCTATGACAGGTGACTATACAAAGGATACAATTTCAGTTGTTAAAACATTACAAACAGCTGTTGATACTCCAAAAGATTCTCCAAATAAAGATGAAGTAAGAAGTGAAGCTCTTACACTTATAACTGACTATATTTCCAGATATAGAAATAGAGGGATGGTGAATAAAACGCAATCATTTACCACAATGCAAACAGCATTAAATGCTATGGCAGGTCATTACAAAAACTTTGCAAGTAGACCTTTGCCAGATAAACTTAAAGAGCGTTTAACCAAAGAATTTTCTCTTGCTGAAAAAATGGTTCTAAGAGAAAGTTGATACAATTCATTTACTTTTTAAAAGTAAACCAAGATTTTTGAATATATTAAATATTCGCACAAAAATAATGCTCTTCTAAAATTGGCCAATGTTGTTGTAATCGGAGCCCAATGGGGTGACGAAGGAAAAGGTAAAATAACGGATTTACTTAGTCGTTCGGCAGATGTTGTCGTTCGCTATCAAGGGGGAGTAAATGCAGGTCATACTATAGTCGTAGATGATAAAGTCTTAAAATTACATTTAATTCCCTCAGGGATACTTTATAAAAATACTTCTTGTCTAATTGGTTCGGGAACTGTAGTAGATCCAAAAATCTTGCTTAAAGAAATTGACATGTTAATTGATAATGGAATTGATATCTCAGGATTAAAAATTTCATCAACATCACATGTAACAATGCCCTACCACCGAATATTAGATGAAGCGATGGAGGCTGATAGAGGTTCAAACAAAATAGGGACAACAGGTCGTGGGATTGGCCCAACTTATGCGGATAAATCACAAAGAAATGGCATTAGGATAAGAGACTTGCTCAATAAGGAAAGGCTAAGTGATGTGATCCAAATTCCATTAAGAGAAAAAAACGGTCTATTAGAAAAAATTTATGGCATTAAACCACTTAAATTAGAAGATATTGTTGAAGAATATCTTGACTATGGGGAAAGATTATCAAAGCACGTTGTTGACTGTACGAGGACTATCCATACAGCCTCAAAAAACAAGAAGAATATTCTTTTCGAAGGGGCTCAAGGGACTCTACTTGACTTAGATCATGGGACTTATCCTTTTGTTACCTCATCAAACCCTATATCAGGAGGGGCATGTATTGGGGCAGGAGTGGGCCCAACTTTAATTGATAGAGTCATAGGTGTCGCAAAAGCTTATACCACAAGAGTAGGTGAAGGACCATTCCCAACTGAATTACAAGGAAGTATTAATGATCAACTCTGTGATAGAGGCAGTGAATTTGGAACCACTACTGGGAGAAGGAGAAGATGTGGGTGGTTTGATGGAGTTATTGGTAAATATGCTGTATCTGTAAATGGTCTTGATTGTTTAGCCGTTACGAAACTTGATGTGTTAGATGAATTAGATGAGATTCAAGTTTGCATTGCATATGATCTAGATGGAGAGGAAATAGACTACTTTCCTACAAATTCAGATGACTTAAAAAAATGTAAGCCAATCTTCAAAAAATTAAAAGGTTGGCAATGTTCAACTGCAGATTGCAGAAAACTATCTGATCTCCCAGAGAATGCTATGAATTATCTAAGATTTTTAGCTGAATTAATGGAGGTACCAATTGCCATTGTCTCGTTGGGGGCGAATAGAGATCAAACCATAGTAATTGAAGACCCAATACATGGTCCTAAAAGAGCACTGCTAAGATAATTTAGTTCCAAATTAATGAAGGAATCCTTTAGACATTTTGAACATAAAAAAATTGATCTCATTGGTCTGGGGAACGCAATAGTAGATATTATTGTAAATATTGAAGATGATTTTCTTGAGATAAATAATCTGGATAAAGGATCAATGAATCTAATTAATTCTGATGAATCTGAGAGATTGTTAAAAAATTGCAAAGTGATCAAACAAATTTCAGGTGGGTCCTCTGCAAATACCGTTGTTTCTTTAGCAGAATTAGGCAATCATGTGCATTTTATAGGAAGAGTGAAAAATGATCAATTTGGGAATTTCTTTTCTGACGATATAAAAAAAAGTAAAACTATGTTTAATACTCCACCTACTATTGAAGGTGCTCCAACAGCTCATTCAATCATTTTGGTTACACGTGATGCACAAAGAACTATGTGCACTTACCTAGGAGCATCTGTAGAGTTTGAAACAAAAGACATTGACTTTACTGTAATTAAGGAAAGCAAATACTTATATTTAGAAGGATATTTATGGGACAGCGAATTAGCTAAAAAAGCTTTTATTAAAGCCGCCCAAGTTGCAAAACAATCTAATACAAAAATAATCCTTTCTTTGTCTGATTCATTTTGTGTAGACAGACATCGTGAGAGTTTCTTGGAATTAATTTATGAATATGTAGATATTGTTTTTTGTAATGAATCCGAGGTGTTAAGTCTATTTAAAAATGATAAATTAGCAAGCTGCCAAGAAGATCTATCTTCCTTATGTGAATTAGTCATAGTAACTCTTGGAAGCAATGGTTCTCTGATCGTTAACAAAAATAATGTTGAAAAAATTGAGTCAATAACCAAAGGCAAGATTATTGATACTA
This sequence comes from Prochlorococcus sp. AG-355-N16, assembly GCA_003278545.1. Classification (GTDB taxonomy): domain Bacteria; phylum Cyanobacteriota; class Cyanobacteriia; order PCC-6307; family Cyanobiaceae; genus Prochlorococcus_A. The sequence continues at coordinate 59,983 of QCEF01000005.1, read as the reverse complement.
CAGGAGCTGGAGATATCTATGCGGGAGGATTTATCCATGGATTAATAAACAATTGTTCCCTCAAAAAATGCGGAGAGATAGGTTCAATTTGTGCGGGACAAATAATTACGCAATTAGGATCTAGAACAGATATTGATCTTAAAGAGTTAATAAAATAGATTTAATCAAATAGTCTTATTCAACCAATCATAATATTTCATCTCAGCATGGTATTTTTTGTAAATAATTTGAGGGACATCATATGTGGAATTTTTATTTACGAAATCAATTAAACAATCTTTAAATTCTAGTTTACTTTTTATTGTGATTTCAAACTCTTTAGTTTCTTCAATATCATCATCCCACTTATAAATTGAAAAAATTTGCTTTATCGAAACACAAGCTGCAATTTTATTTTGTAATAGTGATTTAGCCATTCGCAAAGCATTTGCGTTACTTGATTCAGTTGTGATCAAAACTAATACTTCCATAATGAATTAAAAATCAATATTTTTTAATTATGTGATTTATCAAATTGTGATATTGATCAAAAGAGTAAGAATAATCATTTTTAACTTTCGGTCTTTTAACCAAAAATAACTTCATATTACTTCCAGAAACTATACTCTCCCAGTTTTTCTGAGAATAACTTCCAGATTCTCTGCATAGAACATAATCTATCTCCCAAAAATCACAAAGTTTTTTTTCTAAAATGCTTTTATTATTTTTACTTGGTTCAAGTATCGCTATGTTTGAATTTTTAATACATGAACCAAAAGCTTTAGTTATACTCTCATAAGTTGGAAGTACCCTTGTAAATACATTAGCTTTACAATTCATATAATAACTAGCTGTATCGTTAAGGAATCTTGATCCTATTGCAAGAAGAATATTCTTATTCTCAATATCATCAATATTTATATCCTTTAAATGATCAATATAAAAAAAATTATTAGTTTTATTTATTAGAGATTTCCTCTCAAATAGTAAAAGAGGTGTACTAATCTCTTTACATGCATTATTAAGATTTTTAGAAATTATTACGGCAAACGGATGAGTAGCATCGACAACGCATGTGATTTTATTTTTATTTATGAAATTAATTATTTGATCTTTATTATTTAATTTCCCCGTAATGATATGTAACTTTGGATTTTCAATATAAGCTTGCCTCGCTTTATAAGTTAAAACACTTGCAAAGACTGAATAATTAAGTTCAAGAAGCCTATTAGCTATTACAGGTCCATCCGAAGTTCCTGATAGGATCCAAACATTTTTGTAGCAATTTTCTTGATTCTGCATCAGTATGTCTTTAATTAAATAGTAAGTAATGAATCATTGTTTAATTCAGGCGATAATCAATAGCGCTCCCCAAATGAGGTATACCAAAGAAAACCAAACTCCAATTGCAGAAATGATTGTTAATTTTAAAGGATTACGTAGTGAAGATCCAACCAGAAATCTCAAGATCATAGGATGGGGAAATATTGCCCAAGAAATGGTAGATGAACTAAAGGAAGGGCAAAATGTTGTTATTGAGGGACGTCTAAAGATGAATTCTGTCACGAGAAAAGACGGAACAAAAGAAAAGCAACCAGAACTAACAGCTTCAAAGATTCATCAAATCTCGCCAGTTGAAGTTTTTAATTCTGATCAAAAAGAAAATAACGAGTCATTTGAAAATAAAGAAACCCCCAAAAAATCTAGTTGGGATAGTTCCCCTTTAGTACCTGAAGTTGACGAAATACCTTTTTAAATCAAATACCAACATTATTTTCTTGAACACTTATAATTAATTTGCTTATTTTTCTTTCAAGCGCGGCAAGTTCGCTTCTGATTTCTGGCCATTTACCCTTATCAAGATTTTCTAGTAGCCATGCTCTATCTTGATCAAGTTTAAAAATCAAATCTCCTTGATTTGCAGTATTAGGATCTTGCATAATACTTGTTAGCACAATTAAAACTCATTCTACTAAATCAAAATGAAGAAATACTTATCGCCTGGAAACTTAATCGTAACCGCTGGGGGTATATTAGCTTTTGTTGGAATGACTGCTTATTTTACAGACTCAGTGAATTTAAGTGTACCTACTTTTTTTTATGGAGTACCTATTTTTCTAATTGGATTAGGCTTAAAGACTTCCGAAATACCTCCTGTAGAGTTGTTTGACAAGACAAATTTTGCGACAAATAAATTTAATAGACCAAAAGAATTAACAGCACTAGTTAAAGATGTTACAAGATGGAGGTATGGGATAAAAGCTCATCTTGAATCGTCATTAGAATCTTTAAATTTGTGGGACGAGGATAACCCCCCTCAATTAAAAGAAATAGAAGAAATTACAAAGGAAGAAAAAAATGGTCTCAGAATGCGTTTCGAATTAAACGCTGTCCCTCTAGAAAAATGGATTGAAAAACAAGAAAGATTAAACAGGTTTTTCGTAAAAGGCCTTGAATCAGAAATTATTATCGACGATAATAAGAAAGAATTTGATTTTATTCTCTTTTATTGAATATAGGGATATATTTGTAAAAAACTAATTTCTCAATTCAATTAAGTTTTAATGAATTTTAATAATGAATGATTCTCAAAGAGTATCAATATTAAGCGAAGCACTTCCATATATACAAAGTTTCTCAGGTAGAAAAATTGTTATCAAGTATGGCGGTTCTGTTATGGAGAATGATATTTTAAAAAATGCTTTTTTTAGAGACATAGCACTTTTATCAACCGTTGGGGTTTGTCCGATAGTAATTCATGGAGGTGGACCCGAGATTAATAATTGGTTAAAGAAATTAGAAATATCTCCTAAATTCGAAAATGGATTAAGAATTACTGATCAAAAAACAATGGAAATTGTCGAGATGGTTCTAATGGGTAGAGTTAACAAACAAATTGTAAAAGGCATTAATAAAACTGGATCCTTAGCTGTGGGAATATCGGGTCTTGATGGCAACTTAATTCAATCTAGAGAACTAGGAGATGGTAGCCATGGGTTAGTGGGAGAGGTTACAAAAATCAATCCTGAAATATTAGATCCTCTTATTTCTAAAGGATATATCCCAATTATTTCTAGCATTGGATCAACCTTGAAGGGGATTTCCCATAACATAAATGCAGATTTTGTTGCTGGAGAAATTGCTGCTGCAATAAATGCAGAAAAACTTATTCTTCTTACTGATACTCAAGGAATTATGAAAGAAAAAGATAACAAAAATAGTCTTGTTGAAAAAACTAATCTCAAAGAGGCAAGAGATTTTATTGATAAAAAAATTGTAACTGAAGGTATGATTCCAAAGACAGAATGCTGCATAAGAGCTTTAGCCCAAGGAGTCAAAGCAGCTCACATAATTGATGGAAGAATAGAACATTCATTACTTCTTGAGATTTTTACAAATTCCGGAATAGGCACAATGATAGTCGCCTAACTCATGAAAACTTATGAGCAAGTTTTAGAAACAGTAGAACTTGCTTTAGCTAAAGGTGAGTATCATTTTTGCATTGAATTTCTTTTTCCCATAATCGAATCATTTCCTTTATCAAGCAAAGAGGGAGTAAATTTAAGGACAATCTTAATTACTGCTCTTTGTGGTATCAATAAAAAGGAAGAGGCTAAAAGGATTTGTAAAGAACTTCTAAAATCTTACGATAATAAGACAAGAGAAAATGCAAAATATTTGATGGAAGTTATAGACTCTCCTGACATTAAAAAGCCAGAAAATTGGAACTTAAAGTTTGAAAGCGACCCAACACTCAATAAAAAATCTCTTAACTCACTGCGCAAAAAAAAAGAAGTATTGAAGAAAAAAAAATTTATTAATGTAACTGAGACACCAACTGGTGAAACAAAACCCTTTCAGAAAGGCTTTTCATTCATCATTTTTTTAATATTATTATTATTAATTCCACTTTTAAGTGGCTGCGTTAAAATTGAGAATACCCTTGATCTTAGTGAACTTGACTCAATAAGCAATAATTTAGTGATAGAGAGTAAATATATAAAGAAATTCCCTTGGCAATTAAAATTCGAAGAAAAGATGAATGATATTTTTCCTGACGCAGAAATTGAACAAGACGAATCAACCTTTTCTTTGAAACATAAAAATCTCAATTTAGATGATACAAAGCAAGTTCTTAAAATCACCCAAAATATAGCTGGAGAGTTAGCGGGAGAATCAACAAATATAGAAATTAATACTACTCAAAAAAACTTCATTTTTTTTAAGAAATACTTTTACAGGTTAGATTTGGATCTAAATTCTATTCAAGGTATTGATAATTTAGAACTCATTTTCAAAATTATTCACCCTAATAAAGCTATCCTTACTGATAAAAATAATTCAAATTTAGAAATCACAAAAAATCTAATAATTTGGAATTTAAATCAAGGGCAGATAAATAGCCTTGAATTTTCTTTCTGGAGCCTCAACAAACTTTTGATTGGGATATCTATTATTTCAATACTTATAATATTGGCTTATTTATTAAGATTATATAGATTTAAACTAGGTTCAGATTTACCTCAACTTCCATCAAAGTAATTACAACTCTGCTGGATTAACATCTATTGTTAAAAAAACATTTTTTGGAATAAGTTTCCATAATATTGATCTATCAGGTAAAGGTATCTTTGTTCCTTCAGGACCATGTATTAATATCTGCCATCTAAATTTTTTACCGACTTTAGCAATTAAACTAGGAGCAGGACCAATTAATTTCCAGTTCTTTTTCTCACAAAAATTGAGTAGATATTTTGCTAGTTTTATTGCAATTTCTTCAGTTAATTCATAATTTTTACCTGATAATTTTAGAAGGCAAATCGTGCAAAATGGAAATAAATTAGCATCTTTTCTCAATTTCGAGTTTTCAGTTAAGAATCTTTCATAATCTCTTTTCTGAAGATACGAAATTACCGGGTGATTAGGTTTATATGTTTGAAAAATTACTTTTCCTTTTTTTTGAGCCCTGCCTGCCCTGCCAGCTAATTGCAAAAACAATTGTAAAGATTTTTCCTCTGCCGAAATATCTGGGCGATGAAGCAACCCATCTGCTGCAATAACTACTGAAAGAGTAATATTGGGGATGTCAATCCCTTTTGCCAACATTTGAGTTCCCACAAGAATATCAGCATCACCTTTAGAGAACTTTGAAAGAATATCTCTATGACCATCTTTCCCTGAGGTTGTATCTCTATCAAAACGCAGTACTCTTAAGTCAGGAAATTCTTCATTTAAAAACTCTATTACCCTTTGTGTACCTATTCCAAAAGGTTTAAAGGCAGTTGAATGACAATCTGGGCAACGATTGATCAATCTCGATTTATGATCACACCAATGACAGCTTAACCATTTTCTCCCTTGTGAACCAAGATGCACTGATAAAGGAACGTCACAGTTAGGGCAATTTATTAAATATCCGCAATTTCTACAACTTAAAAAACCACTGTGCCCCCTCCTAGGAATCAAAATTATTGCCTGCTCTTTTTTTAAGCGTAGTTGAGAAAGCAATTGTAATAATTCATTGGAAAAAATTTTCATATTTCCTTTCTTGAACTCATCACGCATATCAATAATTCTTATTTCAGGAATCTCACTACTAGATATCCTTTGAATCATTCTTACCAATTTAAAATTCTTTTCAAAAATACATTTTTTCCAAGTCTTCATTGATGGGGTTGCACTCCCAAAAATTAACCTTGCAGAATTCCTTTTTACTATTTCAATAGCAATTTCTCTCGCGTCATAACAAGGCATAGGACTATCTTGTTTATAAGAAACATCATGTTCTTCATCCATGATTATTAATCCTAGATTTTTCATTGGAAGAAAAACTGCGGACCTTGTTCCTATTACTATTAAAGGTTCATTAGAATTATTAATTTTCTTCCAAACCGCAGTTCTATGATTGGTAGAACAGTTACTATGATATTCGTAAACAACATTATTAAATCGCCGACTAAACCTATCAATAAGTTGAGGAATTAGTCCGATTTCTGGGGTTAGTATCAAACAACTTTTTTTCTTAAGAAATTGATCTTCAGCAATTCTCATATAAACTTCTGTTTTACCCGAACCTGTTTCCCCCCAAAGAAGTAAAACATCTCCCGGTTTCATTGTTTGAAATTCTTGAAATGCAATTTTTTGCTCATTTGTAAGATTAGGTTTTTTCGTTGCAATATGATCATTCAAAAAGGAATTTAATTTAGTATTAATAATTTTTTTTCTTTTAGATTTAATAAGGTAATTTTTACTGACCATTGAGTTAATTAGAGTGTAATTAAAACCAGACTTTATTAATTCACTTTGCCAATTACCTTTTTCAGGCAAAGTATTAATTAAAAAAAATTCTTTTTTGGTTAATTCATTTTTCTTAATATCAAATTCTTTTTTTGTTTTAATCCATATTTGATCTTTAAAACCTTTAGAAAAATTCTTATTTTTACCAATCCAACCAGGAGGAAATGCAGTTTTAAACATTTTTAAATTACTAACCATATAAAAAGAGGCTAGGGACTCTATCAATTCTCTCCAAGAGTCATCAATTATTTTTTTCTGCAAAATACTTTCAATAAACAAATATCTTATGCTTTTTACTCCAGTAACATTTGTTTCATCATTAATGATTGTCGAAATTTTTTTTTTGGAGATCACCAACCCATTCAATAATCTCCCTCTTAGTCTCACACTTACAATATCTCCAACTTCTGCCCCAAGATTATTTCCATCTAAATAGTAAAAGCTTTCATTACTACCTATATCAAGCAAAATTTCCAATTTGTAGGAGATATTTAATAACTGATTACTTGCCGGCTTCAAAACTTTTTCTTAGTATTGGATTGTTGAACATTCCACAAAGTGTTTTTTGCACATTGTAAGTATCCTGCTCTTAAGGGAGACATGAAGCTTTGATCATTGACTGAAAATTCAAAAAATGATCTGCCTGTCTGAGAAATCCCAAGACTTTTTACTTTAGGTAATCTATAGCACTATTTAAATTTTTCAACAATTTAGAAAACTTTTCTTTTTCTCATTTTGTAAAAAAGTTTTTTAAGCATTAAGGGGAACTTTACTACTAAATGTTCAAATTAGCCCTAAATAAAATTTTATCTAGTTAAATTCACCGTAGAAAGGAGTCAATTATGTGTCCAGTCGCAGCAGAATCAAAGAATTCCAAGCCTAGTTCAAAAAAAAAGATCAATAAAAAAATTAATACAAATTTAGAAACAGTAGTAGAAGAAGATGGAATTAAAAATAGTCAAAATTTACAGACATCTTCAGAATTAAACGAAAGCAGTATTGAAAAAAATAATGAATTTAGTGAATCTGAAGAAGAAGATAAAGGGCTTGGAAATATAAAGCTTGGCCCAAAAGGTATCTATACTGAAGATTCTATAAGAGTTTATCTTCAAGAAATTGGAAGAATTAGACTTTTAAGACCAGATGAAGAAATTGAACTTGCAAGAAAAATTGCTGACTTACTCCAATTAGAAGAACTAGCAACTCAGTATGAGTCTGAGAAAGGGCATTTCCCATCAGTTAGAGAATGGGCCGAACTAATAGATATGCCTCTTCCCAAATTTAGAAGAAGACTTCTTTTAGGGAGGAGAGCTAAAGAAAAAATGGTTCAATCAAATTTAAGATTAGTTGTTTCCATTGCAAAGAAATATATGAATAGAGGTTTATCATTTCAAGATTTAATCCAAGAGGGGAGTTTGGGTCTAATTAGGGCTGCTGAAAAATTTGACCATGAGAAAGGTTATAAATTCTCTACATACGCAACTTGGTGGATTCGCCAAGCTATTACAAGAGCAATTGCGGATCAAAGTAGAACTATTAGATTGCCAGTTCACTTATACGAGACAATATCCAGAATTAAAAAAACCACAAAAGTTCTTAGCCAAGAATTTGGTAGGAAACCTAGTGAAGAAGAAATTGCTGAAAGTATGGAAATGACAATTGAAAAATTAAGATTTATAGCTAAAAGTGCGCAACTTCCTATTTCTTTAGAAACTCCAATAGGGAAAGAAGAAGACTCAAGACTCGGAGATTTTATAGAGGCTGATATAGAAAATCCAGAGCAAGATGTTTCAAAAACTTTATTAAGAGAAGATTTGGAAGGAGTATTAGCCACTCTAAGTCCAAGAGAAAGAGATGTTCTCAGATTGAGATATGGGATTGATGATGGAAGAATGAAAACTCTTGAAGAAATTGGCCAGATTTTTGATGTGACGAGAGAAAGAATTAGACAAATAGAGGCAAAAGCATTAAGAAAACTTAGACATCCAAATCGAAATGGGGTTCTAAAAGAATATATAAAATAAAAAAAGTTAAGTATAATTTTCAGCTTTATAAACTTGCAAAAGAATAGCTTAAAATATATTCGACTTTATTTTAATTCAAACTCAAAATAATATTTAATGACTAATTTTAAACTGAAAATAGCTAGTAGAAGAAGCAAACTAGCAATGGTTCAAACTTTATGGGTTAAAGATCAACTAGAAAAAAATATTCCCAATTTAGAGGTATCTATAGAAGCCATGGCAACTCAAGGAGATAAAATTCTTGATGTAGCCTTAGCAAAAATAGGAGATAAAGGCTTATTTACAAAAGAACTTGAAGCACAAATGCTTGTTGGCCAGGCAGACATAGCAGTACATTCTCTAAAAGATTTACCAACGAATTTACCTAGCGGCCTTAAATTAGGGTGTATAACAAAAAGAGAAGATCCTGCTGATGCTTTAGTAGTAAACAAAAAAAATGATTGTTATAAATTAGAAACTTTACCCGCAGGTTCAATTGTAGGGACAAGCTCCCTAAGAAGACTTGCTCAATTAAGAAATAAGTATCCACATCTTGAATTTAAAGATATCAGGGGAAATGTTATTACGAGAATAGAAAAATTAGATGCTGGTGAATTTGATTGCATAATACTTGCTGCTGCTGGGTTAAAGAGATTGGGTTTTGAATCAAGAATTCATCAGATTATTCCAAATGAGGTTTCCCTTCATGCTGTTGGTCAAGGAGCATTAGGTATTGAATGTAAATCTGATGATAAAAAGGTTTTAGAAATTATAAATGTCTTGGAAGATCAACCTAGTAGTCAGAGATGTCTAGCGGAGAGAGCTTTTTTAAGAGAGCTTGAAGGGGGATGCCAAGTGCCAATAGGTGTGAATAGTAAAATTCAAAATGAACAACTTTGCCTTACTGGTATGGTTGCATCTCTCGATGGAGAAAGGCTTATTAAAGATCAATATATTGGCAATATTAATGATCCCGAAGAAGTAGGCAAAGAATTAGCTAAAACACTAAAGCAACAAGGTGCCGAAGAAATACTAAGCGAAATATTTGAAAAATTTAGAGAAAAATAAAATTAGCTAATTTACTAATTTTGGATCAATTTCTTTTTTATATCTATCTTCACAATCTTTAATTACTTCAACAGCTTCTTCTATCCCAAAAAAACCATTAACAGTACAAGTTCCTGGTTTTTTTAGATCTTTGTAGTGTTCCCAATAATACGTCGTTTCTTTTAGCCAATGCTCTCCAAGGTCTTTAAAACTTGAAATATGATCCATTCTTTTATCATCTGCCAGAACTGCTATTACCTTATCATCCACCTCTCCCCCATCATCAAATTTCATCACCCCAACAATCCTAGCCTCGACAATTGATCCAGGAATCAATGGCTCAGTTACTCCAACAATTTCCACATCAAGTGGATCTCCATCTTCATCCCAAGTCCTTGGTATACATCCATAGGCAAAGGGATAAGCAAGTGAAGAATAACCCACTCTATCAAGTTTAAGGTGACCCGTTTCTGTTATTAATTCATATTTATTTATAGTATTAGAATTCAATTCAACAATAGCGTTAACTATTGAATTTGAGCTATCAGTGAAAGCATTAAGTATATGTAATAAATTTGGTGTAACCCTACTTGGGGGTTGATTTAGATTTGCCATCAAGAAATTATTTTTGTTTATCTTACATCCTCACACCTAAACAAATTCTTTAAAAGTAATGTTTCAGCAAAAATCATTTACTTTAGACCTTAAATGATTAATAAAATAGTTTGGCGATAGTTCTTCATTAGTTACAGCTCTTACCAACTCCATGCAATTAACTGATCTGCCATATTTATGTATATTATTTTTTAACCAAAAGATGATCTTTTGATATTCACCATTTTCAATTAAGTTGTCAATCAAACCTATGTCTCTTTCCATTTGATTTGAAATTTGTGCACTAATAACATGTCCTAACAAATATGAGGGGAAATATCCAAACGCCCCTTCACTCCAATGAACATCTTGAAGACAACCTTCTGAATCATTAGATGGTTTAATTCCTAGGAGTTCGTCATATCTTTTATTCCATTCTGTTGGAATATCTTCAGCAGGTAACCCTCTTTCAATTAAATCTATTTCAAGTTCAGTTCTAATTAATATGTGTAAACCATAAGTCAATTCATCCGCTTCAACCCTATTTAATCCTGCTTCCAAATGATTAATAGATTTCCAGAGTTCTAAATAATTATTAAGAGAACATCCAGCAGAAACAAATTTTTTAAAAAATCTTTTTGAAAAGGATTTGGATTTAACTATTCTATTTTCCCAAAATAAAGATTGACTTTCATGAATACCCATAGAAGTTGCTTGACCTAAAGGCCAAGCAAACCATTGATGACTTTGAGATGGCAAACCCTGCTCATAAATAGAATGCCCCCACTCATGCGCAGTTGCTAAAAAACTTGATAATGGTTCACCTTCAACAATTCTTGTAGTAATCCTAAAATCATTGGGCCCTAGTGTAATCGAGAAAGGATGTGGAGATTGTCCAACAACAACGATATCTCTATCTCTTCCAAACTCGTCAAGTAATTTAGAACATAAATTTTTTTGAGATTCTGGACTTAAATTCCAATGATTTTTTTGAGACTTGTTAATTGCTCTAATCAAGCCTGGGATGGTTTCTTTCAATGGTTGAAAAATTTTATTCAACCATTTCAAATTTAATTCAGGCTCAAAGGGTTGGGCTAATGTCTCCCAAGGTGAACAATGAATAGATATTTGTTTTGCCTCTTCAATCCGCAATTTGACTAATTCTTCAAAGAAAGGAAGAAAAATTTTAAAATCTGATTTTTCCTTAGCTTCTTGCCAGCTTTCATACCCTTTAGATTTTGCTTTTGCTAGGGACTCAACTAATTGGGGATCTAAATTTCTTTCTCTATTAAATTCCTTCAATAAAAGACTAATATTTCTTTCTTTATCTTTTATGAAAAGTTGATTATCAGAATTTCGTTCAATATCTGATAGTTCATTTTTAGCAGATTGTATTAAATTAGAAAATTCCTCGGAAGAATTTCTTTCATGCAATACTTTTGCAATATAAGTAAGTTGTTCAGACCTCCAAGAAGCACCTTTCTTTGGCATTCCAGTATTCTGATCCCAATAAAGTGTATTTTGGATTGAACCTAATATTTGTGTTTCTTTAAGGTAAGCACCCAATTTATTCCAATGAGTTTCAGCCAAAGATTTAAATGGAAATTAAATTTATCTTAAGATAAAAATTTTAATGTCTGCAGTAAAACAAACATCTTTATCCATAATAAGATATTGATTAATTAAGTTTTACATTAAATGGAACAAATATTTTCAAAATTAAAATTCATAACCCATGGGGAGGGTTTTATTGATATCACATATGATTTAAATTTATGTATTGAAAAAAATAACTTTCATTCAGGAATTTTAAATTTAACTTCACTTCATACAAGTTGCAGTTTAACTATTAATGAGAACGCAGATCCAAATGTGCTAAGGGACCTAAAAAAGTATATGCAATCGATAGTTCCCTATGATTCCTACTTAACCTTATCAAAAGATAGAGAAGAAATATCCTATAAACATTATCAAGAGGGGGCTGACGATATGCCAGCACATATTAAAACATCCCTAACCAACACTTGTTTATCTTTGAGTTTTCAAGACGGGAAAATTATGCTGGGCACATGGCAAGCAGTTTATTTATGGGAACATCGATTTAATCAAAAGCAAAGAATCATAAATGTACATATAATTGGTGAGAAAAAATAAGATATTTATAATGTAGTAAGTTAGATTTCTTATTTAATGGAACCCTACATTTTGCAAGATGAAGAATTGAATGAATTAGTTGTCAAAATACCTGGCTGGGAAATTAAATCTAAACAAATCCAAAAAGAATTTAACTTCGCTAATTTTATTGAAGCCTTTGCTTTCATGACTAAGGTTGCTTTAATCTGTGAAAGATATAATCATCATCCTAATTGGGAGAATGTTTATGCAAAAGTAATAATTAAATTAAATACTCATGATCTAGGAGGTATTACAAATCTGGATCAAACATTAGCTTCGGAAATCAACAAAATTTTCGATCAATAAAAATATAAACTTGTTTTCAACTAGTCAAAATGTCTAAAAATTTATTGCCAGTTACTATTATTAGTGGATTTTTAGGTTCTGGCAAAACTACACTTCTGAATCATATTTTAAAAAATCAAGTTGGTATAAAAACAGCTGTGTTAGTCAACGAATTTGGAGAGATCGGAATAGATAATGAACTAATAATAGAAGGCTCAGAAGATATGATCGAATTAAATAATGGATGTATATGTTGCTCTATTAATGGCGAATTATTAAATACAGTAACCAAAGTTTTAGAAAGAGCTGAAAAATTAGACTATTTGATTGTAGAAACAACTGGATTAGCAGATCCATTACCAGTAGCCATGACTTTTGCGGCTGGTGATCTGAGAGAAAAAGTAAGATTAGATTCTATAATCACAGTAATTGATGGAGAAAATTTTGATTTTGAAATTAATAATACAAGTGTCGCTTATTCTCAAATTTTATACGGAGATATCCTTCTTCTAAATAAATCTGATTTAGCGAATGAAAAACAATTAAACAAAATTGAGGAGTTTATAAATAAAATAAAAAAAGAACCAAGGATTTTGAGATCAACTAATAGTGAAGTTGCATTACATACAATAATGAGCGTGGGTCTATTTGAGACAGATACTTTTGAATTCGAGAAAAACAAAAAAAATGTAGAACAAAATTCAAACGATAATTCTTCTCATTCCCACGATCACTCTTCTCATTCCCACGATAACTCATCTCATTCCCACGATCACTCTTCTCATTCCCACGATCACTCTTCTCATTCCCACGATCACTCTTCTCATTCCCACGATCACTCTTCTCATTCCCACGATCACTCTTCTCATTCCCACGATCACTCTTCTCATTCCCACAATTTGATCAATAATATCGAGGGTTTCACCTCAGTTTCTTATGAGACATTTGAACCATTTTCCTTAAGAAAGTTTCAATATTTCTTAGATAATCAAATCTCACAAAATGTATTTAGAGCAAAAGGAATATTATGGTTTATGGAAAGTGAAAGAAAACATATTTTTCACCTATCTGGAAAGCGGTTTTCTCTAGATGATGAGGAATGGACAAAAGAAAAATCTAACAAAATAGTCTTAATTGGGAAAAACTTAGATCATCAAACTATTAAAAAACAACTGTCATCATGTAGATTTAATTCAGATTAGAGTTCATATTAGGATTTAATTAATTTTTGAAAATACGCATTAAAGGTTTAAAAAAAACATTAACAGAATTAAATTTTCTTTATTTCACTGCGTTTATTGTTTCACTCTTTGTAATCATTCCAATTTCCAATTTTCTTCTAGAGGGAATTAATTACATTATTAGTGGAAATTTTTCATTAGGTATTGCTGGAGGAGAAGAGGTATTAGGTACTTTAAAAGTTCTAATACTGACAAGTTTTTTTGGTGGCGGGTTAGGAACTTTGAATGGATGGCTACTTTCAAATTGTGATTTTAAGTTCAGAAAAGTTCTCCGTATTTGTCAGCTAGTTCCACTAGCTGCCCCAGCATATCTAATAACAGCTATTTTGCAGGATTTAGGAAGTATTTTTGGGTATCAAGTAACTGGCTTATGGTGGGGGGTATTAATACTTTCAATTTCTACTTATCCATATATATTCATTCTTGCTAACGAAAGTTTTAATAAATTTGGAGTTAATCAAATCAATGCTAGTAGAGGATTAGGAGTAGGGCCTTGGAAGAGCTTCTTTAAAATCGCTTTCCCAATGGCGTTACCAGCACTAATAACAGGAATAAGTTTAGCGTGTATGGAAGTAATGAATGAGTTAGGTACATTTGCATTATTAAACATACCAAGTATTTCAACTGGCATAGCTGAAAATTGGATAATTGAGGGTAATCCAAAAAGTGCTATTGGATTATCATTGGTAGCCTTATTAATGATTTTCACTTTAATTATTTTCGAAAAGTTATCGAGAAGAAAATCAAGGAGGTGGAGTGAAAATCCTGCATCAAAAGATTCTCAAGGATGGGAATTAAACAAAACTAGAGCTTTTTTAGCGATAATCATATCTTTATTTCCTCCAATTTTCTCTTTTGGGATTCCATGTTTTTGGGTTCTACTCAATATAGATCTAATTCAAAAAGGTTTATCTATAGAATTACTTAGCCTATCATTAAGGACCATAAGTCTAGGACTTTTAACTGCATTAATAGCGATGCTATTCTCCTTAATAATTTCCTTAGCCAGACGCCCAAATAAAAGCTTATTACTAGGACTAGTAACAAATCTTGCAGGAATAGGTTACGCAATCCCAGGCACTGTTTTAGCTTTATCTTTAATAAGCATTTCTTCTTCAAAATTTAATTTTATTGCTATTTGCTTACTAATTTGGGGTTATCTTGTCCGATTTCTTACTATCTCTAAGGGTTCTATTGATTCAAGTCTTGAGAGGATTTCTCCCAGTCTTGATGAAGCAGCACTTGGACTGGGAGAGAATTGGCTGGGGATCATCAAAAGAATTTATCTACCTCTTCTCCAAGGGCCAATATTCGTAGGATCACTTTTAGTTTTTGTTGACACTATAAAAGAATTACCTATAACTTTTATTTTAAGACCATTTGATTTCGATACATTATCTGTGAGAATATATCAATATGCTGGAGATGAAAGAATGGTAGAGGCTATATTACCTGCTATTCTTATCATGATTTTAGGCCTTATTGCATCAATTACATTGATACCAAGTTTAGAGAAAAAAAACTAAATTCTTTTGGACACTTTTCTTATTAAAAAAGGTAAGCTTAACAACAAATCTGCCAAGGTAGATATAACCCTAAAATAAACTAAGCTTATAAGAATTATATTTTCTGGAATACTTTTTCCAACAAATAAAAGGAGGCAAGCCTCAAAAACTCCAACTCCTCCAGGAGCTGCTGGGACTACCAAGCCTATAGACCATGACAAAGAAAAGATTACTAATAAAAATATTATGTTCAGAGTATTACTTGTATAAAAAATATTTAAGCAAATATAAAACCCAATAAATTTAGACAAAACAAAACCAATTTCAAGAAATAAAGCTCTAGAAGGGAAAAAAGAAACTATATTTATTCTCTCTTCAAATTGGCCCTTTGAATTTGGAAGTCTCAAAACCTCAAGTACTTTCCCCTTAAGAGTCCCTAATATTTTAAATATCAAAAAAATAAATTTCCTATTTAAGAATACTAAAGGAAAAATTAAGAAAAAATAAAATGGTGAAAAAATTAAACCCATTGATGCCAAGAGAAATGATCCAGTCAACATAAAATAAGGTTCTATAAGTGTCGAATACAAAGCAATCTGAGGGTTACTTATTTTTTTTATAAAATTAAATCTTTCAACAAAATGCCACATCCCCCCTGGAACATATTTAAGAATATTAGTTAAAACATAAAAAGAAACTAGATTATTACTTTTAAATTCTTTCCCTAACCATTTAAAGATATATTTCCATGCATAAGCGTTCAGATAAATACTTAAAACACAAAATAAAAATGATAAAGATAAATTAGTTCCATTTCTTTCTAAATTGATCTCAAAAGAAATTTGATCAATATTATCAAAAAAATAGATGCAAAAATATGACAAGCTTGAAATAAAGAAAATACTCTTTAAACCACCAAAATTAATTTTTTTAAGGAATTTCAAATATCGTTGATTACTTATAATAAATCTCATTTCCAGTTTTCAAATGCTTTAAATTTTTTACTTGATTCTTTTATTATTTTTCTTATTTCGTAAGTTGATATTTTATGCTCTAATTTTAATCTCAAAACCTCATCATTTTCTGGTTTCATATTTATTGATCCATCTGGTTTCAAAGTTTGTTTAACTTTTATATTGCCAAAATTGGTTGAACATTCTCCTCTGCGTCTGAGTAATATCCACCTAGATTGGTTCCTTTCACGAACCCCAATAGTGTTGGAATAATCAAACCATAATCGCCTAAAATATTCTTTTTTATCTACGGGCAAGATTGCTTGAATAGAAAATCCAATTCTATTCTTTTTCATATTGATAGCTTGATAGGAAACGTCGTAAGCTCCCTCAATTCTGAGTTTCTCCACAAAATTAGATATATCTTCGGGTGTTTGGTCATCAATCCATGCTTCTTGAATAGATATCTCTTCACACTTTGGACTGATATGTGCATTATCTTCAATAGAAGAATCCTCAAATGAAGAAATTTTATAAACTCTTACCAAATTGGGGAATGGGAATTTTAGGTTACCAATGCCTACTCCATAAGAATTAATAGAATATTTTGAAGGAGTTTCATGATAGTCGGCTAAATTAACGAGTAAAGAAACGCCAGTTGGTGTTGAGAGTTCACCCTCTATTGAGTCAAGGCTTGATAAAACCTTAATGTTTTTTTGTCTTATTAGCTCTATTACAGCAGGAGGTGGTACAGATAATTTTCCATGTTCAGTTTGAACAAAGCCTTTCCCCAACATTGGTTCATTACAATAAACCCTCTTTGGATTTAAGTAATTCAATGCAGCACATACTCCAATGATATCTACCAATGAATCTATAGCTCCAATTTCATGAAAATGAACATCATCAGATTTAATGCCATGAACTTTTCCTTCCGCAATTGCTAAAGATTCAAATACTTCATAAATTATTTTTTTTAATTTATCTTCTAACTGGCCATTTAGAATAAGTTCCTTAATACTTCCCCAAGTTCTTTTGATAGGACTACAATCAATACTTTCAACCTTTGCCTTGATGCCTCGGATTGAACAACTTTTTGATTCTTTAAAGTTTAGTTGATATAGATCCTTTAATCCAAGATCAATAAGAGGCTGTTCAATAACTTTTTTAGGCACCCCTAAATCATAAAATGCTCCTAACAACATATCTCCAGAGATACCAGGAGAACATTCAATTAAAACATCATCCATAAATCAAAGATTTCTTAACTGGTAAAATTACGGTGGGAATTAGCCTTTCATTCTAATTATATTTAGAAAGATTTTTTTCAATCACTTCGTAATTTATTAATTGCAAAGAATTTCCATCTCTGTTGATATCTAAACTTACAAAACTATGCAGAAGTTCAAGAGAAAGCTCTCCTTTTATGACTAATTTAAAATTTTTATTTTTTAATTTTTTTGACTTTATAGCTGGGCAGATTTTAATAACAAATTCTTTCTTTTTAGTGTTGACAAAAACCAATTCTCCTCTGACAGAAAAATAGTTATTTTTCAGATCTAATTCTTCTAATAATTTTGAGAAGTCAGTTTTTGAAGAATCATTAGGGAAATCATTTAGTTGATAAGGATCCCAGATGCCTGCAACCTGTAAATGCAAGTTTTGAGTATTTTTATTCTTTGGATAAACAATCCAATAATAACTTTCCTTTAAATCAATATGCTTTTTTAAAAGTGATAATGCTTTACCTAGAACTACTGTTTCAATTTTTTCGTCTTTATTATCAATTAAAAAGCCTCTATTTAATTGCTTACTACTAAGAGGAATGAATTTACCATTAATAATACCGATTGCTCTGTGCTGTAATTGATTGGTAACTTTTGGGATAGGGTTTTTTAACATGTGAAAATTTGAAAATAACAATTTACCGTATTAAATTTCTTAATTTTCCTCCGAACTATTAAAAGACTTTAACGCATTATCAATTGCATCAGAAGGATCAGTCGCATCATTCATACTATTTTGCCTTCTAATCATTTCCACAAGTTCAAAAGGATTAGTTGGAAAAGCTGAACTATCATCTTCTGTTTTAGTTGAGGTATCGAATTCTAATTCTTCAAATATATATTCAGCATTTAGGTAGTTACTTTTTAAGGGAATTAATAAAGTAAAAAAAATTAAAAAAGTTATGAATTTATAGAAGCTTTTGCAAAAATTATTTTTCATTTTGTTTAATTTCAAAATTCTTTAACGCCAAAAATTTTTGCTATTTTAATTTTACATAATTTAGTAGGAATTTGTTAATAGCAACTTGGAATGTTAACTCTATAAGAACTAGACTTTCACAAATAATAGATTGGATTAATCAAACTAATCCAGATATTCTATGTTTGCAGGAAACAAAAGTGATGGACGATAGTTTCCCTGTTGAACCTTTTGAAAAATTAGGATACTCAGTAGAAGTCTACGGACAAAAGTCATACAATGGTGTCGCTATTATTTCTAAAATAAAGCCAGAAAACGTTAAAAAAGGATTCTACGGTTGTAACGACTCTAATCAAAATATCGAAATTTTCCAAGATCAAAAAAGATTGATTTCTGCTGATATTAATGGCATTAAAATCATTAATGTATATGTGCCAAATGGCTCTTCTCTTGAATCTAGTAAGTTCCAATACAAAATTAATTGGTTAAATTGTTTAGCTTCATTTTTGGATGAGCAAGAAAAAAAAGGAGAATTAATTTGTCTTTTGGGTGATTTTAATATTGCTCCATCTAACTTGGATATTCATGATCCAAAGAAATATGAAGGAGGAATAATGGCATCTGAGATAGAGAGAAATGCACTAAATAATGTTCTGAAAAAAAGATTAATAGATTCGTTCAGGATTTTTGAACAAAATACTGGTCATTGGAGTTGGTGGGATTACCGTAACAACGCCTTTGAATTAAATAAAGGTTGGAGAATAGACCACATCTATATCAGCAAAGAACTTTCTTCAAAACTTAAAAGTTGTGTCATAGACAGCTCACCTAGAGGTAATTTGCGTCCAAGTGATCATGTCCCAGTAATGATAGATCTTAACTTAAACGAAATAAATGTAGATTTTTTTGAGGATGAGGATAATTTCTTCGAAATATAAAAAAAATAAATTGAATTTTTTTAATGCTTGAAAACGCCTATTAATAAAGAGTTATCTAAAATAAAATCGTTTTTTTTTATGATTTATTTAAAATTAACAATTTACAATCCAAACTATCGCAATAAAAATATCATAATGTAGAATTTCATTCTGATTGACAAAATTTTTACTTATTTCTAACTTAGAACATGAAAAGATTTTTCTCAAAACATCATTTACCTAAATTGTGACTGACATATTAAATTACACCAAATCAGAAGAAATTTTCTCTGCCGCCCAACTACTAATGCCAGGAGGAGTAAGCTCTCCAGTAAGAGCTTTTAAATCTGTAGGAGGCAAGCCAATTGTTTTTGATAGAGTCAAAGGTCCTTTTGCTTGGGATATTGATGGAAATAGATATATTGACTATATAGGAAGTTGGGGGCCGGCTATATGTGGACATGCCCATCCTGAAGTAACAACGGCATTACAGGAAGCACTTGAGAAAGGAACAAGCTTTGGGGCTCCATGCGTTTTAGAAAACCAACTTGCTGAAATGGTAATAGATGCAGTCCCATCTGTAGAAATGGTCAGATTTGTTAATAGTGGAACAGAAGCTTGCATGGCTGTTTTGAGACTTATGCGAGCATTTACTGGAAGAGATAAAGTTATTAAATTTGACGGTTGCTATCACGGTCATGCAGATATGTTTTTAGTGAAAGCAGGCTCAGGTGTTGCCACTCTAGGTTTACCTGATTCTCCTGGTGTTCCTCGTTCAACAACTGCCAACACACTTACCGCTCCCTACAATGACCTTGAAGCAGTAAAAAAATTATTTTCAGAAAATCCTGATGCCATTTCGGGAGTTATACTTGAGCCTATTGTAGGTAATGCTGGATTTATTACTCCAGAGCCTGGATTCTTGGAAGGATTAAGAGAATTAACCACTGAGAACGGATCCTTATTAGTTTTTGATGAAGTAATGACTGGATTCAGAATAAGTTATGGGGGCGCTCAAGAAAAGTTTGGGGTTACTCCTGATTTAACCACCCTCGGGAAAGTAATTGGTGGAGGCCTACCTGTTGGAGCTTATGGAGGCAAGAAAGAAATAATGTCAATGGTAGCTCCTTCAGGTCCAGTTTACCAGGCAGGTACTTTGAGCGGAAATCCACTTGCAATGACTGCTGGAATAAAAACTCTTGAACTACTTAAACAAGATGGTACATACGATAAACTTGATTCAACAACCTCTAGATTAATTGAAGGGATAATTCAGTCTGCAGAAAATAACGGAATCGCTATTAACGGTGGAAGTGTAAGCGCAATGTTTGGTTTCTTCTTATGTGATGGGCCAGTCAGGAACTTTGATGAAGCCAAAAACAATGATGCCGAACTTTTTGGTAAGTTGCATGGAGAAATGCTTAGACGAGGGATTTACCTAGCGCCAAGTCCCTTCGAAGCTGGTTTCACATCTCTGGCTCACAGCGAAGAAGAAATTGACAAAACTATTGAGGCTTTTGACGAATCTTTTAATGCAATAAAAAAATAATCATTTACATTTTTTACATAAAAGAAAAAAATGTAAATGATTAAAATTACAAAGAAGGATAATTTTTTTTAAATTATCTTTTACCACCAACTATTACTGGGGGGCTTCCGCCTTCTGAACCTGGTAGGCCAGGAACAACTTGTGTGCTACCGTCCCATTTGTCGAGAAATAATTTGAAAAGTACCTGATCGTCGAGACTTCTATTTAATGTCTCATATCTAAGTGCTTCTTGTTCAGCAATTTCAACTTCTGTCTTTGCTCTTAATAGTTGCTGACCTGCTATTTGCTTTTGTTCAATCGCAGCTCTATATTCCTCAGCAATCTCTAATCCAGTAAGATCTAAACTTTTAACATCTACATAGTCGAATGAATTTAGTTCTTTTGCAACCGTATCGCCTACTTTTTCAGAAATTACGGCGAATTCAGTAGCAATTGTTTCTAACTCATATTGAGAAAAAACGGATTTTAAAGCTTTTAGCAAAGATGGCTGAACTATTTTTTGATAAACATCGCTATTTCTGCTTGCAATTGTGGCGAAGATCCTTCCTGCTTCGTTGGGCTTTACTGAGTACTTTACGGTAGCTGTAGCCCTAATCACTTGAAGATCTTTAGTTAAAGTTTCAAATTTTTCGGGTTGAACCTGAGTTTTTATATCAAATGGATAAACTGATTGAACAAATGGAAGTTTAAAGTTTAAACCAGCTCTCCTAGAGGGGCCACTTACTTTCCCTAATGTTGTAACAACCGCGACTTGTCCAGAAGGGACAACAAAGAGAGATTGAGTGAGCAAAAGAAAGCCAGTAAAAGACAATACAATTAATAATGTTGCCGTTCCACCTGGACCTGTTGGTGTTACATTTTTAAAAGATGTTGACATTAAATTTTTTCTTTTAATTAATGATATTTAAATAGACTAATTAGTGCATTAATAAGGCATTTAATTAAAATATTTTTTTAATAATTGTAGATTTAAATGTAAATACTATTTACTAGATATTTTATTTAAATTCTTGCAAAAGTTCTAAATAAAGGTCCTCATCTATTTCTCTTATGTCATATTCAGAGGGTAAAACACCATGCTTATGCTCATGCACCGCCATCCAACAAAATTTCTCTATTTCTACTTTTGAAAAGCGAGGATATTCTTTTACTTTTTTACTCAATGATTTAATGAGAGATTCTGAATAATCTGTCATGCATTAAAAATATTAATATTGAATATTTTATCTAAAGTTATTAGCTTTTAGAGGAATGTTCAAAGACTCTTCCAACTCACTAACAATCTTAATTGCTAATTGAAGATCATTTTTGCTCTTACTCGCAACTCTGAGTGTTTCTCCATTGATGCTGACATTAATTTTCTTTATTTGATCTCTAATATTTTTACTAATTTTTTTTGCGATTTCTTGTTTAATTCCTTGTTTTAATAAAATTGTCTGTTTTACTCTATTACCACTAACCATTTCAATTTCACCGTAGTCAAATATTTTTAAAGATAATTTTCTTTTTATTGCTTTTTGTCTAATTATGTCATTAACAGCATTTAAGGTTAATTCACTATTAGTGATTATAAAAATATTTTCTTTATCTAAATCAACTGAAGTGTCTGTGCCTTTCAGATCGTAACGCTGAGAAATTTCCCTTTTTACTTGATCCAAAGTATTGACCAATTCCTGTCTATCAAAATCAGAAACTACATCAAATGAAAAACTTTCTGCCATAGTAAATTATTAAAAGTTAAATATTATTAGCATAAATCATCTTTAATAAGGGGAAATGGATTTATTTAATCAAAAAATAACAAACTAACCACTTTCCCCATTTCTTCTGCGCATCTACAACTACTTAACAAAGTTTCACTATCGTGAAAAGCAAAACATATTAATTGATCGCACCTAGTAATAATTTCTTGATTACAAAGACTGCTTGCAAGTGGCAAAGGTAATTCATCATTTTCACTTTTTTCAACCAAATGCATAACTCTTTCGAGTTGATCTTTTATTTCGGGTATTTGTTTATCAAGACTTTGTGGTAATAAAACTGTTAATAATGATGGATTAATATCTAAGACAGCTCGAATAACAGCCGCATTTACACCTTGTGATCCAGAAGTAAGGATATTATGTCCTTCCTCTGCTAACGACCTTGCTATCAACTCAATTAAGTGGATATCGACAACTGGTACATGCCTGCTGCCCAAAAAAGCAATTCTCCTTTTCCCATTATCTTGGAGTTTTGCAAGTTCTTGAGCTAAGGCATCAACGCCTTCGGTTGCTGGTAGATCTAAAGAGCGACTCAAATTAATATAGTTCCTATATTTGAAATTAGCATTTATCTGAAAAATTGCAGGGAAAATCTATCTTTTCGAGAATTCTTTGTAGATTTACATTCTCTTGAACTAATTGAATAGCATAAGAAGCTTTAATTGATTCATGTATTCTGACATGACCAAAGGCTTGTTCAATAATTTCCACGGAGGAAAGAGTATCTAATTCCACTTTCAAAATTGGCACCTCCAATTCCTCCGCTCTATGAATCAATTGTGACAAGGGATCTCCCATTCCAGTTAAAATTAGGCATTGAGTCGAAGCCTCCAGAGCAGCGAGTTGGATATCAGTTCTATCAGCTCCAGTAACTACAGCCATATTTCGTCTTCTCCTGAAAAATTCCATTGCAGAATTTACCCCCATTGCACCAATACTTAATGTTTCAACAAGCAATTGATTTTTTTCAGGGCAACAAATCACTTGGGCATCTAGTCTTCTTACAAGCTCTTCGACAGTGACACTTCTAAGAAGTGGTGATTTAGGCATTACCCCAAACACTTCAATATCCAAATCTTTAAGAGAAGGTATTATTTCATTTTTAACTTTTTCGACTTCTTGTGGCAAAACCCCGTTCAATACAACTCCGGTCAATTTCTCTCCTAATTGTTTTTTCGCATCAAGTAATGCATCCACACTTTTACAATCTTCCCATAGATTCACAATTAAAACTTTCGCATCTAAATCCTTAGCTAATTGTGGGAGACTTAAGCCATAAATCATACCTTCATGAAGACTTCCAGCTGCCTCTAAAATATTCAGGCCCTCAAAATCATCATTAACCAATCCTTCAATCTGATCAAAACCTTTTCCTGGGAGTAAGTCTTTATTAAAGATTCTTTTTTCAGCTGATATATTATCCAATAATCCTACTGAGGAAATTAAATTCTTCTCTTCGATATTTAATGTAGATCCAATAAACTTAACATCATCATCTATTAATCCTTCATAAGACATTGAAGGAAGGTTAGTAAGTTCAATACATGTTGCTAGTGGTTTTCCAATGCGTACTTTTTTTTTCTCCTGTAAAAGTTTTTTTGCTATCCCAAGAACCATTGCAGACTTACCACTAAATGGCTCACATGAACCAATTAATAATATATCGCTCATAATTAGTAAAATAATTTATCAATAGGTTTAAGATAATATTTTTTTCAGAACTAAACAAATATTAATTAATGAGTTTTAATCAAATAAAAAATAAATAAATATTTTTTTGGTAAATTTACTTTATTAGTTCATTGGTATCTCATAAAAATCAAGCAAAATGATAAATTCAACCAAAAACGAAAAAACTGTAGGAATTACCGGAGCCTCAGGTGCGCTAGGGAAAGAATTAACAAAGTTGTTTCGTAAAAAAGGATATAAAGTGATTGGATTTACTCATAGAAAAACTGATTATGACACAAATCTTGAATCTCCAAATGAATGGGTTAAATGGAAATGTGGGAAGGAGTCGTCTTTAAAAAAACAATTAGAAAAGATAGATATTTTAATTTTGAACCATGGTATCTATGATTTGAGTAGAGAAAATTCCAATTATGAAAACTCGATAGAAATAAATGCATTAAGCAAATTCAAATTTTTAAATTTATTTGAAGATGTTGCTCTAAGTAATGATTCACTCATAAAAAAAGAAATTTGGATAAACACATCTGAAGCAGAAATATTACCAGCCCTAAATCCCTCATATGAGATAAGTAAATCCCTAATTGGTAAATTAGTTTCTTTCAAAAAAAATCTTTTGGACAAAAATACAAAGAAAAAATTAATAATTAAAAAAATCATCCTAGGGCCTTTTAAATCAGAACTAAATCCTATTGGAATAATGAGTCCAAGATTTGTTTCTGAAAAAATTTATGATTTAGCTAATTCAAAAAACTATTTAATAATAATTAGTCCAAACCCTTTAACTTATTTACTTTTCCCATTGAAAGAATTTTTTAATTTTTTGTATTGCAAAATAATCTTTAAGTACAAATCTTAGTATCTAGAAATCTCTATCTGTCAATATTTCAATACCATCTTTTAAAACAACTATAGTATGCTCCCATTGAGCCGATAATTTTCCATCTTTTGTTATTACGGTCCATCTATCATTTAATGTTTTGCAAAATTTAGTCCCTTCATTAACGATAGGTTCAACAGCTAAAGTCATTCCTTCACGAAGGACGACATTAGGCAACTCTTTAGTCCGAAAATTAAATACCGAAGGTTCTTCATGAAGATTTCTTCCAACTCCATGTCCCGTATAGTCTTCAACAACACTAAAGCCATTTTTTAAAACAGTATCTTCGATTTCCCCAGCCACATCTAGAAGTGTATTCCCTGCTCTGATTTTCGAAAGTCCAGCATACAATGCTTTATAAGCTACATCGCTAAGATTTTTAGCCTTTGCACTAACTTCTCCCACACAAATTGATATACAACTATCCCCATGAAAACCATCTAAATATGCTCCTGTATCAATTTTAACTAAGTCACCATTTTTAATTATTTTATT
Source organism: Prochlorococcus sp. AG-355-N16 (assembly GCA_003278545.1). Taxonomy (GTDB): domain Bacteria; phylum Cyanobacteriota; class Cyanobacteriia; order PCC-6307; family Cyanobiaceae; genus Prochlorococcus_A. The sequence goes on along the minus strand of QCEF01000005.1, from coordinate 34,406 downwards.
TTTATTTGGTATTCCATGAACAACCTCATTATTAATACTAGAACAAATACTAGAAGGAAATCCATGGTAGCCCTTAAAACTTGGAACAGCTCCAAAACTTTTTATCCTTTTTTCTGCGAAATCATCTAAATCTTTTGTGCTCATTCCAGGTTCAATTAATTCATTAATTTCCCTCAAAACAGTTGCTACAATCCTGCTAGATTTTTTCATCAAATTAATTTCACGTGAAGACTTTATTTCAATTCCTCTTCTCCTCTGAATAAAAGGAACTTGATCATTAGCCTTGGAATTATTTTTATTTAACAAAAGATCTGCAAAATGTCTCATTGGATTAAATAATGGTATTAAGTAAATATCTTCAAAATAGCCATTGTGAACTTGGCTATCTTAAATCTATCAATAACAATGGGAAAGAAACAAAAATGAAAATTTTATTTAATTCTAGGCAATTTCATAAGGCTTTGGCGCCTTTGGTTTTTCTTCCATTATTTGTATCTTCGATTACGGGCCTTATTTATAGGGTTTCAAAAGATATATTAGGCTACTCTAGAGAACAAGTTCATTGGTTAATGTCTCTACATGAGGGCGAATGGCTTGGAGATAATGGAGAACTAATATACGTTATATTGAATTCCCTTGGGGTTTTATGGATGCTCATAACGGGATTCCAAATGTTTTCAAAATCAATTTCATTTACCAAAAAGGTTACTAAAGGTGAGTCAAAAGGTTAAGATATTAAACTTGTAGGATCAAAAAGACCAAAATGGCCAAAGAGAAACAAGAGAAGGAATTAGAAACCGTTACTAAAGCTGACGCATCAGTTGATGTAGCAGTTGAACAAAAAGAAAAAAACATGGTTTCTGAAACTACGCAAACCTTAAGCACATCTAACCTTATTAAGGAATTTGAGGATGAACAATTAAAAAAAGAATTACCTGAAATTTATGTTGGCGACACTGTTAAAGTTGGAGTAAAAATTACAGAAGGTAATAAAGAAAGAGTGCAACCTTATGAAGGTGTAGTCATAGCAAAAAGGCATGGAGGCATCAACCAGACTATTACAGTTAGAAGAATTTTTCAGGGTATAGGTGTTGAAAGAGTATTTATGCTACATAGTCCACAGGTTGCCTCTCTAAAAGTTGAACGTAGAGGTAAAGTAAGAAGAGCTAAGTTATTCTATCTGAGAGATAGGGTAGGAAAAGCTACTCGCGTAAAACAACGCTTTGATCGATAAAGTTGTAAACTAACTAACTTATTGGTCACAAAGGCGCTTATAATCATTTAAATGCGTCGTTAGTTCAGTTGGTAGAACGCAGGTCTCCAAAACCTGATGTCGGGGGTTCAAGTCCTCCACGACGCGTTTGATCAACATCATGTAAATCATTTTTCATAAGATGGAGTTAGATCTTCAACCAGGGGACGTAGTTAAAGTCCTCGAATCAGCTGCTTTAGGATGGGTTCGTGCAAGAGTCATCAGAGTTAAGTCTGGTGGGAGAGTTGTGGTACAAAGTGACCAGGGCAGAGAATTTACCGCTAGAGGCAACCAAGTTAGGTTGATAGAACCTGCTGGTTTTAGACCTCAAAAATAAACAGTTGTTTATATTAAGGCAGCTGTAAAACTAACTATTTCTGTAAATCCTCAAATTAAAAAATTTTTTTTATTACAACACCATAAATTAAGTATTATGATCTGATAATTTTAAAGATGAAGTTCTAAATAAATTTAGAACAAAACTCTGGGACCGTAGTTCAACTGGTTAGAGCACCGCCCTGTCACGGCGGAAGTTGCGGGTTCGAATCCCGTCGGTCCCGTTTTTTCTAAAAAAAAATTTGGAAAAACGTTTAAGACTAGCCCCGAGTCCTACGGGTTTATTTCATATTGGGACAGCGCGAACAGCATTATTCAACTGGTTGTATGCACAAAAAGTAGGCGGAAAATTTCTTATCAGAATAGAAGATACAGATTTTCTTAGATCTAAATCTGAATACACAATAAATATATTAGAAGGATTGAAATGGCTTGGACTTAAATGGGATGAGGAACCCATTAAGCAAAGTGACCGAATTTCGATTTACAAAAGTTATATCAAAAAGCTATTAGAGTGTGGAGCTGCATATAGATGCTTTACAACAGAAGATGAAATTTCTGAATTAAGAGAAAAACAAAAAAAGAAAGGATTACCTCCAAAGCATGATAATAGACACAGAAGTCTTTCAAAAGAAGAAATAGAAACATACATATCTCAAGGGAGGACTTCAGTTATAAGGTTTAAGATTGATGAAAAAGTTCAAATTAAATGGGCAGATCAAATAAGAGGAGAAATCAAATGGCAAGGGAAGGATTTGGGTGGTGATTTAGTTTTATCAAGAAGGGCAAAAGGATATGAGATTGGAGATCCTTTGTATAATCTTGCAGTTGTAATTGATGATAATTTCATGAATATTACTCATGTTGTAAGGGGTGAAGATCATATCTCAAACACTGCAAAACAAATATTGATTTATAAAGCATTAAATTTTAATTTGCCAACTTTTTCGCACACACCCTTAATACTAAATAATGAAGGGAAAAAATTATCTAAGAGAGATTGCGTAACTTCAATCGACGAATTTAGAAATATGGGATATTTACCTGAGGCCTTATCGAACTATATGGCCTTTTTAGGTTGGTCTCCAAAATCTGCCGACAGAGAAATACTTTCACTTGAAGAAATTTCTGAAATTTTTGACTTATCAGAAATAAATAAAGCTGGAGCCAAATTCAGTTGGGAAAAACTCAACTGGATCAATTCTCAATATATAAAAAATATGGAATCAATTAAGTTAAGTGAGATCATGTGGAAATACTGGGATGATAATGGTTGGGTGCCGCCATCTAAAGAATGGGCTTATAAATTAGCAATTTTGCTTAGAGACTCTATGACTCTTTTAAAAGATTCAATTGATCAATCAAAACCATTTTTCCTAATACCTTCAATTCAAAAAGAAGGTCAAGATTTTCTGGAAAATAAAGATAGCAAATTATCTCTAAAACTAATCTTAAATTATTTAATTGATCAAAATACTATCAAATTAAATAAAGAGAATGCCAAAGAAATAATAAACGAAATCTCAAAAATGCATAATATTAAAAAAGGGATATTAATGAAATCATTAAGAGTAGCCTTTTTTGGATCTCTCAGTGGGCCAGATTTAATTCAAAGTTGGGAGCTTTTCGCAGAGAGTAAAACTGATAGAGCTCGAATTGAAAGATGTCTTTAATCAATCTAAATTATTTTTTTTGCCTAATTCAAGCCTATTTGCCAAAGGTTTAGCTGAAAGACCTTGGATTCCTACTGTCATCAAAATAGTAAGAAAAACTAAACCTTGTAGACGGCCGGCCCCAAGGATACCAGCCTGCTCTAATCTGATAGAAAAAAGAGAAGCTACTGCTGCAGTAACAATACCTCTTGGGGCTAACCAGGCTAAAAATATTTTTTCTTTTAAGTTCAAGTCTCTCCCAATTGTTGCTATCCAGATAGAGATAGGGCGAACAACTATCATCAACATAAAAACGCAAATAACCCCTCCCCAGCCAAGCGGACTTAATTCACCCCAAGAAACGTCAGCGGCCAAAAGAGGAAAAAGAACTGTAATTGCTAATTGAGCTAATTCACCTATTAGATTATCCAATCTCTCCTTATCTATAACTTCTCTTTTGCCCACAATAAAACCTGCCGCGACTGAAGCCGGCAAGCCTGATTCTGGTAAAAAATATTCGCAAATTCCATACACAAGGAAAATAAAGCCAAGGGTTACTTGAAGCTCTATACCAAATGAGGCTTCATTTTTTATTTTTTTTAAAATTTCTGATAGTAACCATCCTGCACTTAATCCGATTAAAACTCCTCCCCCTAATCTTTGCATTAATGCTATAAATACATCGTTTATCCCATGAAGGTCACCTAAAGTCAGTTCTAAAAGCAGTAATGCTAGTACTGCACCAATTGGTTCAAGCAACAATCCCTCAGCTTTTAAAACTTCCGAGAGTGGGGAGGCTAATTTTATTTGTTCCACTAATGGAGAGACAACTGTTGGTCCAGTAGCTAGAACTATGGCACTATATATTCCTGCGACTTGCCATGAGAGGCCAGCCAGCCAATGAGCAATAAAAATTCCAGCTGATAATGAAATAAAAAGTCTTACCAATGAAATTTTCAAAACAGTATTTCTTATATTCCCCTCAGGCAGTTTTAAATTCAATCCCCCTTCAAAAAGAACCAAACAGACCAAAAGCCCCACAATAGTTTCAAGCCCTTGCCCGAGATCTAAAGGCTCAACGAGTCCTAATCCTGATCTTCCAATGAATAATCCAGAAAGCAATAAAATAACAACACTTGGGAATCCTGTAAAAGAAGAAAATAATCGAGCGCAAGCACCTGCAAATACAGTTATCCCCCAAAGTAATCCGAGCCTTTCAGGCGTCATATAAAATTATAAATAATAAGATATTCATTATTTTGATTAAATCAATAATATTAGCTCAAGTCCAATAAATACAATACTTTTTAATTTAATTCATTAGCTAAAAAAGAATAATTTTAAAAAATTCTTTCAAAACTACTTTTAAGAAAATTAATATTATTTCTATAAAGAAAACTGGCTTATTAAAGCAATAATTATAAGAATAATTCCTATCCCAACAGTTGCCATCCTTCCATTCCATATTTCAGCTTGAGGGGTAAAACCTCTTTTCCACAAATTCAGTTCCTTTTTATCAACGAAGTTTTTTGTCTCTTTAATGTTGATTTTAGGTTGTTTGTTCATTGAAATTAGAAAGGAGGGTTTTCTTCATAAAGGGTATTTGCTTGTTCAATTGATAGTCTTCCTGCGACACCTAATTTAAGGGAACTAAAATGATCCTTAAATTTGATTCTGAACAACGCCGCCGCTCCAATCATTGCCGCATTATCTGTACAAAGATCAAGAGGAGCTAAATGAACTTTAATAGATTTTTTAATAGCTTCACTAATCATCATTTTTCTTAATGTATTGTTAGCAGCCACTCCCCCAACTACAACAACATTATCCAAGCTATGATCTTCTGCGCATTTTATTGTTCTCTCTACCAACACCTCTGCTACTACTCTCTCAAAACTTGCAGCAATATCTGAAATTGGAACTGTCTTCCCATCCAAATTTATTCTCTCAACTAATCTTAATACGGCAGTTTTTAGGCCACTAAAAGAGAAATCATATTTGAGGAATCCACCTTTTTTATCAGAGATCTTACATTTTGGTAAATTAAATTTCATTGGGTCCCCATTTTTAGCAATCTTTTCTATTGCCGGTCCTCCTGGATAACTAAGACCTAATAGTCTGCCAACTTTATCAAAGGCTTCTCCAGCAGCATCATCAAAACTTTTGCCGAGCCTTTGCATCCCCCTTCTCTCATCAACCTTTATTAATTCAGTATGCCCGCCGCTAACAAGTAATGTAAGAAAAGATTTCTTTGGATAGTTTTCTGAAAATAGAATTGAAGATAAATGACCTTCCAAATGATGAATTCCTAAAAATGGTTTTGAATGCAACATGCAAAGTGATCTTGCAGTTATAGAGCCTACTCGTAAACAACCAACTAATCCAGGAGCTACAGTTGACGCAATATAATCGACTTCCTCAATTTTAATTTTTGATTCTTCTAAAGCCTTATCTAAAACAAAAGGTAATAACTCTAAATGCTTTCTTGCAGCAAGTTCAGGCACAACTCCTCCCCATTTTGAATGATCTTCAATTTGAGAGGCAATTATATTTGAATGTATTCTGAAAGTATCACCAATATTAGAAACTATTGAGACAGATGTCTCATCACAACTTGTTTCAATAGCTAAAACTTTGTGCATTTTTGATTCAACTTGTTTTATTTTAATATTAATTTCTTACTTAACACATTATAAGGAATTAAAGATTGCAACTTATGAAATTCTTTTTTTCAATAATAACCTCAGTTTTTCTGTTCCTCGGAATCACTCCAATTGCTCTAGCTGCAAATGGGCCTGCCTTAAACGCAGATAGAGCTAGCACAGAATATACTGCTTCAGCCCTCACAAAATGCTCTGAGAATCCTAAATTCATTGAAAGAGCAAATTCTGCAACAACTCAAAAAGACATCGCAAGATTTGAAAGATATGGGAAAGCATCATGCGGAGATGATGGTCTTCCACATTTAATAATTGGACCTCCTCTTGAACCATGGGGAGCCCTTTTAAATAGAGGCCATGAAGGAGATTTACTTATTCCAGGAGTATTGTTCATTTACATTGCTGGAATTATAGGTTGGTCAGGAAGAGAGTATCTCATTGAATCAAAAAAGACTAAGAATCCAGCAGATCTTGAGATCATTATTGACCTAGACTTAGCCAGAAAATGTCTTGTAAAAGGAGCGCAATGGCCTCTTCTTGCTAATAAACAAGGTAGAAATGGAGACTTAAGAGAGAAAGATAACAATATTACACTTAATGGTCCTCGCTAAACATCCTTAAAAACTTTCATAAAACAAATGTTCAAAATTCTAAACACAAAATTTGTCAGATCTGCCCCAGTGGTAGCAGCAATTTGGCTTAGCCTTACAGCAGGAATAATTATTGAATTTAATAGGTTTTTCCCAGATTTATTATTCCATCCAATGAGTTGATAAAGAGAAAATAATCAAGTTTTTATTAACTTGATTATTTTTTTTGCTGTTTCATCAACATTGTGATTTATTAATTCAAAATCAAATTGATTTGATACTGAAATCTCATAATTAGCCCTTGAGAGTCTTTTTTTAATTGCCTCTTCTTTTTCTGTACCTCTACTTCTTATTCGTCTCTCTAACTCCTCTTTATCCGGAGGAAGTAAAAATATTGATAGTGAATTAGGAAATTTATTTTTTATTTGCCTTGCACCCTCTACTTCAATTTCAAGAAGAACAGTTAATCCTTTTTTTATTTTCTCATCAACAGAAGACAAAGGCGTTCCATAGTAGTTTCCAGCAAATTTAGCCCATTCAAGGAAAAGGTTTTGTTCAATCATTTCCTTAAACTTTTTTTGATTTAAAAAATAGTAATTTTCTCCGTCCTTCTCTCCCTCTCTAGGTTCTCTAGTAGTTGCAGATATTGAAAGCCAAAAATTTTTTTCTTTACCTAATATTTCTTTAACAACTGTTCCTTTACCTACCCCGCTGGGTCCAGTAATGATAATAAGTTTTTTTTGATTTTTCATATTAAAATTTTTACAGTAAAATAAGCATCTTGTGAATTAAAAAGGAATAATGCAAAAAGGTGTTCCACAGATAATGGATATTACTTCTATTAGATCTGTCTTGCATTATTTGACAAAGAACATCTTACCTTCAAAGTTTGAGACTGCCCAACAACCAGAGCCTAATACAATTCAATTATGTTTCAGAGGAGTTGATTCTCAAACGTGGTTAGAAGTTTCATGGAATGGAGACTCTCCAAGAATACTAAAGATAAATAAGCCAGAAAAGATCGGGAGAGAAAGCACACTTTCTAAACAAATAAGATACGGATTAAAGTATATGGCTTTAATTTCGATTGATCAAGATGATTTCGAGAGAGTTATAAAATTTAGTTTTGCGAAAAAACCTGGAGATGAAATTAATAAATATTTAATTTTTGAATTAATGGGAAAACATAGCAATATTTTTTATTTGGATAATAAACAAAAAATAATTGCCGTTGGTAAACAAATTAAATCAAGTCAATCTAGTTTTAGAACAATTTCAACAGGTTCAATTTATTCTGGCCCCCCAGTTAATCTCAAAAAAAAACCTAGAGAAGATGAGTCTTTTCAATCATGGAAAAACTCAATTTCAATAGTACCTGAGTCTTTGAAATACTGTTTAATAAATACCTATCAGGGAGTAAGCCCAATCCTCACAAAACAATTGGAGGTTATTAGCAAAACTGGTAATCCGCAAATAATGGAAAAAAATATCGATTTCATTAACGATTTGGACTTAAATGAGATATTTAAAAATTGGAAGATTTGGATAAATAGGTTTAAAACCAATAACTTTAAGTTTTCTACATTTAACAATGATTTTTATTGCGTTTGGTTTTTTGATAATGAAATTAATTGCGAAAATAAAATAGATTTATGTACAAGCTTAGAGAATTATTATGATTATCATCTGAAACAAAAAAAACTTCAATTATTGGAAAAGAAAATTGAAGGGATAATTTTTAAACAGACCAATACTGAGAAAAAGAATTTAAATATTCAATATGATCTTCTGACAAAATCAGAAAACTACGAGATATATAAAGAAAAAGCTGATATTATATTTTCTTCACATGAAATTAAAAAACGAGACATTATAAAGGGACAAAAACTATATAAAAAATCAAAAAAACTAAAGAGATCTAGAGAATTAATCAAAGAAAGATTAAGTATTTACAAAACAAATATAGAGAGATTAGACGAATTCACTACGCTTCTAGAAAATTTAAATTCTTTAAATCATGAAAAACTTTCTATGAGAATCAAACTACTAGAAGAAATTATGGAAGAAATTTGTAACGAGTTTAATATCAATATCAAGAAGCAAAGAGAAGATCAGAAAAGTACATATGAGATAGAGTCTTCACCAATTCAAGTTGACACTCCCACAGGATTAAAGCTTCAGGTAGGGCGAAATATGAGGCAAAATGACTTAATAAGCTTTAAGTTCTCAAAGAAAGGCGATTTATGGTTTCATGCACAGGAATCACCAGGCAGTCATGTAGTTTTGAAGTCTTCATCTCAAGTAGCATCTGAACAAGATCTTCAAATAGCTGCAGATTTAGCTGCTTTATTTAGTAAGGCAAAAAGAAACATTAAAGTTCCAATTAATTTAGTAAAGATTAAAGATTTGCAAAAAATCAAAAACGGAGGACCGGGTTGCGTTTCCTTTAAAAATGGAGAAATTATTTGGGGAAATCCTACAAGAGGAGAAGATTACATTAAAAAAAATCTTAAAACAGTAATTTAGTTTATAATAAAAAAAATTTTAAATCTAAATGTTTGATTTTCTTTTGGGCACTCATGAATTTTTAGGAAATCATAGCTTTCCAGAATTTATTGTTGGATATCTATTCGGTGCTGCATTAATAATTGGAGCTCCTACTGTTTTCTTACTACTTGCCTTCGTAAGCGCTTTAATGAAAACAAATGGGAAAATGGGTGGTTATAGAGAATATGAAACTTATGGTGAATCATCTTTAAATGATGCCCCTCCTTTCTTATTACCAGATCCAACAAATCCTAAATTAAGCAAATAATTAAGATTATCGAAAAATAAATTGGACTTTCACAATAGTAATTCTAAACCTTTTTCTTACAAAATATTTATCAAATAATAATGAGAGGAACAGGTCAAAGTGAAAATAAACTATCAGATTCGATGACTTTTAGTGATCATTTAGAGGAGCTTCGTCAAAGGATACTAAACTCAATTTACTCAATACTTATATCGATATTTTTTAGTTTTCTCATCATAAAGCCATTAATATCTTTTTTAGAAATCCCAGCTGGAGATATTCATTTACTACAACTTGCTCCAGGAGAGTTTTTATTTGTCGCTATTAAAGTTGCAGGTTACAGCGGATTGATAGTTTCTATTCCTTATATTTTTTATCAAATAATATTATTCATTTCTCCCGGCTTAACAAAACAAGAAAAAAGTCTTATCTTGCCCGCAGTTTTTGGTTCAGGTCTTCTATTTTTTTTAGGATTAATTTTTTCATGGTGGATATTAGTCCCTGCAGCAATAAATTTCTTCATTAGTTTTGGTGCTGATATTGTAGAACCAACTTGGTCTATAGAAAGATATTTCGATTTTGTACTCTTATTAATGTCAAGTACTGCAATAGCTTTTCAATTACCAGTATTACAATTTATTCTTGGTTCTCTTGGAATAATCACAACAGAAAAAATGATTTCGAATTGGAAGATAGTTGTAATTTCCTCAGCAATATTATCTGCGGTGATTACCCCTTCAACGGACCCATTGACTATGTCATTGCTATCTATATCGATTGTGTTTTTATTTTTTGTGGGTACTGGACTAACTTACTTATCAGAAAATCTTAAGTCAAAAACTCTTTCATCTTCTCATTAAGATTTAATTGCAAGCTGATAGCTCTTCCTAATCTTGGCTTAGCATTGACTTTCTTTAGCCATTCCCTTACTTCTTCTGAATATCCACATCTATTTAAAATCTCGATTTTATCAGCTATTGATTTTTTATATTCATCTTCACTTAAAGGGAATGATTCCTGCCCTAGAAATCCCCACATCATTTGAAAATAAACAAATTTTCCTCTTCTAAAAAGTCTAAAATCATATTTTTTTCCCCAGCGATGAATCAAATAATGTATAACTTCATCTACTAGTAATGGGTTCATTTAAATCAATTAATTAAGACTTCCTAAACTTTTACTTTAAATTATTAAAAGTCCTATCTATTTGCAACAGAAATTGAACAATTTGATCCATAATAACTAATAAATAACAGAACCAAGTAGCGAATGACTCAATTAAGTTCCAATGATGTCCCTTCAATGGGTCGAAGGCAATTTATGAATCTTCTTACATTTGGTACTGCAACTGGTGTAGCGTTAGGAGCCCTTTACCCTGTAGCAAATTATTTCATGCCTTTAAGAGCAGGCGGTGGTGGAGGTGGGACTTCTGCTAAAGATGAATTAGGGAATCCAATAACTAAGACAGGTTGGTTAGCTACCCATCAAGCAGGAGACAGAAGTCTAGTGCAGGGTCTAAAGGGAGATCCAACTTATTTAATAGTTAATGAGGGTGGGAAAATAGGAGAATTTGGTTTAAATGCAATTTGTACTCATTTAGGTTGCGTTGTCCCATGGGATAGTGGTGCTAATAAATTTATATGTCCTTGTCATGGCAGTCAGTACGATACTAATGGGAAGGTAGTAAGAGGACCTGCTCCTTTATCTTTAGCTCTAGCTCATGTCGATATTGAAGATGATGCTGTACTCGTCAAACAATGGTCAGAAACTGACTTCAGAACTAATGAAAATCCATGGTGGGCATAAAAAAATGAAAGGTCTTAAAAATCAAATCATGAAAAAAACAAGTTTATTTATCTGTACTCTGCTTTTCATTTCGAGCATTGTATTTTATCCAAAGATCACTTTTGCTTATCCATTCTGGGCTCAGCAAAACTATGAATCCCCAAGAGAAGCAACAGGTAAGATAGTCTGTGCAAATTGTCATCTAGCTCAGATGCCTACTATTGCAGAGGTTCCACAATCTGTTGGAGCAGACAGTGTTTTCAAAGCTGTAGTCAAAATACCTTACAAAAATGACTTAAAAGAGATCGGTGCTGATGGTTCTGAAGTTCCATTACAAGTTGGTGCTGTTGTAATGCTGCCTGATGGCTTTAAACTTGCTCCACAAGAAAGATGGACTGAAGAAATCAAAGAAGAGACTGAAGGGGTTTATTTTACTAATTACAGTGAAGAGAAAGATAATATCATCATTGTCGGACCTTTACCTGGCGATACTAATAAAGAAATAGTTTTTCCTGTACTTTCCCCTGATCCATCAACTAATAAAGAATATCACTATGGGAAATACTCGTTACATATTGGAGGCAACAGAGGTAGAGGTCAGGTATACCCAACTGGAGACAAAAGCAATAATGTAGTTTTCACTTCTTCCACTTCAGGCACTATAAATTCAATAGATATAATTGAAGATGGTAGCTATAAGGTCAATATAGAAAACGAGAATGGTGAGATAACTACTGAAGCAGTGCCTGTTGGTCCTCAACTTATCGTAAAAGCACAAGACAAAATTAATGCAGGTGACCCTCTCACTAATGATCCCAACGTTGGCGGTTTTGGGCAATTAGATGCTGAGGTTGTACTTCAGAGCCCTTATAGAGTAATTGGATTGATTGCATTCTTCATTGGTGTAGGCCTAACTCAAATACTGTTAGTATTAAAGAAAAAACAAGTAGAAAAAGTTCAAGCAGCAGAGGGTATCTAACTTTCTTTAAATGCTTATACTTGAAGCTTTTATACAATCGCCAGGAGAAACTTTTTTAAATTTAGGATTTATAACTATTAGATGGTACGGACTGCTTATTTCGGTTTCAGTTTTAATAGGCCTATTTGTCTCTAAAAAACTAGCAAAGGCAAGAAATATTAACCCAGAGTACATTAGTGAAATACTTCCATCATTAATAATCTCTTCAATAATTGGAGCTAGAGCTTATTACGTAATTTTTGAGTGGAGGCAATATAGCGGAGAGAACTTTTTTACTTCTTTTGAAATATTCAATAACATCATTCAAATACCTTCTTTTCTTGCAGTTTGGGAAGGAGGCATAGCAATCCATGGAGGTCTAATTGGAGGATTAATATCAATTATCTATTTCTGTAAGTCGAAAAAAATTAATTTAAAGACTTTTGTAGATATATTAATACCCTCGATTATTCTTGGACAATCAATAGGAAGGTGGGGAAATTTTTTCAATAATGAAGCCTTTGGAGTTCCTACAAATTTGCCTTGGAAATTATTTATACCTATCCAGAATAGGCCTTTAGAATTTCTTAATTATGAATTTTTTCATCCTACATTTCTCTATGAGTCATTGTGGAATATTTTAATTTTCATCCTCCTCATTATTATTTTTAATAACCAAAGTAAAACAGATTTTTTCAGGCCTGGCTTTATTAGCTGTCTTTATTTAATAAGTTATAGCTTTGGAAGATTCTGGATTGAAGGTTTAAGAACTGACCCACTATGCATTGGTGGACTTCCACCTTTTTGTGATGGCGGTATAAGAATGGCTCAATTTATAAGTATTTTTCTATTTTCTTCTGGATTAATTGGAATATTTTTTTTAAGATTGAGAACATATAGTGGGAAAAATAGAAATAATGGATAAAAAAATATCTTTTGTTGGTGTTGGTCCAGGTGATCCAGAATTATTAACTTTAAAAGCATTAAAAAAGATAAAAATTGCAGATGTCATTATTTGGACTGACTCTCTAATTCCTGAAAAGATTTTAGATTTTTCGAAAGAAGATTCTGAAAAAATAAAAACGAGTTCCCTTAACTTAGAGCAGATCACCTCAATTATGATAGAAAAATTTCAGGCAGGGAAGACTGTTGTAAGGTTGCATGATGGAGACCCTTGCCTTTTTGGAGCAATTAGAGAACAAATCGAAATTTTAAAAAACAAAAAAATTGAAATCGAAGTCGTTCCTGGCGTAAGTGCTTTTCAAGTTGCTGCAGCATATCATGAAGCCGAGTTAACCATCCCTGATATAACGCAAACAATAATTTTAACTAGAGCAGGAGGGCGAACAGGGATGCCCGAAAAAGAATCTCTGAAAGATCTTGCAAAACACAATTCCTCTATATGTCTTTATTTAAGTGCTAGGCATGTTAAAAGGTCTCAAGACACTCTATTAGAGTTTTACCCTCCAGAAACTAAAGTGATTGTTGGATTCAGAGTATCTTGGGATGATGGTTGGACATCATTAATAGAATTAAAAGATATGGAAAATTTTTCTATTGAGAAAAAATTAATTAGAACAACTATTTACATAATTAGCCCAGCAATTAGTATTTCTCAAAAAAGATCTAATCTTTATAATCCATCTTATAGACATCTCTTTAGGAATAAATAATCTTAAAGTTGATAGAAAAATATTAATTACTATAATTAGTAAAAATTTACTTGCTTTGAAAGAAATAAAATCTGTTTCGGATAACGACAATAAAGGAGAAAATTCCTCTTTAAAGAGAATTGGAAATTTCATTAAAGAGGCTAGGTTAAGTAGAAATCAATCTATTGAAGAATTGGCTTCAGATTTAAAAATCGGAGCTCATCAACTTGAAGCCATTGAAGAAGGTAATGAAGAAAAGCTACCTGAAAAAGTATTTGTCAAGGCAATGATTAGACGAATTTCACAGAAGCTCAAAATTGATACAGAATTCATAATGGATGAATACAAGACAGAGAGGAAAGAAGTGAAAATTGAAGAAATAGTTGAAGAAGTTTCCAAAAAAAATTATAGATCTAAGCAACCTAAGAATCTTAATCCAGTAGGGTTCATAATATTTATTTTAATTTCAGGCTTTCTCGGACTATTAGCCTCGTCCTTAATTTTCAATTTATTTTCAGACTCTTCTCAGAATCAAACTCCAAAACAAGAACTTATTAAAAAAACTAAATAACTTTTAAATCCAAATTCTTTAGTTCTTTTATAACATTACTGCATAGTCCTAAGTTCCATTTTTCAAGAAGAAGATCATGGTTTCTATTTAAAGGTAAAAGTTCAAATATAAGAATATTTTCCTGTAATTTTATTTGAACTGAGGAGATTATCTTGTCAGGTCTTTGATCAAGAGATACTGCTAGTCTCAGGATTAATGACATTTCAAGAACTAATGTTTTATCTTCTTTTGATATTAAATTTTGCCAAGACTCATGTCTTTTCTTGGGTAGAGTTTTTCTATGGTATCTAGCAATTGAAGCAATAATATTTGTTTCTGCTTCAGAATATCCCAACAACTCACAATTTTTTATTAAGTACCAAGAATGTTTGTGATATGAACCAACATTCACGTATTTCCCACAATTATAAAGATTAGAAGCTGCCCAAAGAAGTTCTTTAGCTTTAGGGTCATTATCGCTATGAAAGATATTTTTAGTCTGATCATAGATTTGAAAAGCAATATCAATAACTTTCTCAGCTCTTGTATTATCTACTCCAAACTTTCTGGCCTGATGAACTATAGTTGTTTTTCTAATATTGCTTTGAATATTTAATTCGTTTTTAATTATCCCTTTACGAAGCATCCAATCTACAACCAAACCCTCTCGAAGCGCCCTCTCACTTATTATTAATTCATTAAAGTTCAACATCTCCATTGCGGTGTTTAATATCAATGCTCCTGGAATAATTATTTCTGCTCTTCTCTCACTTAATGAAGGTATTTTCTTGATTTCCGAAACTGGCAATTTAATTAGTTTTCCCAATACATTTTGTAAATTTTCCCTTTTAAATTTATAACCATGCAATTTTTGTTTAGGTTCTCCCAAATCATCTTGAACCAAGTTTCCTAATGAGGTTGCAGTGCCACTGGTTGCAATCATAGATAAAGTCTTATCTCCCTTAGATCTACTCTTTATTTTTCGAACAGATGGTTCTAAAGATCCTTTAATAAAAGTTGTTAGAAAACTCGATCTTTCTGAATTTATAGATTCTTTATTTAAAAAATCATTTTTAAGTCTTACCGCACCAATTCTTGAACTGGTAAGAGCTATAGCATCTTTTTTATCTGCAAGTATTAATTCTGTAGATCCTCCTCCAATATCTATGATTACAAAAGACTGATCTTCAAAAGCCATACCAGAAAGAACACCAAGGTAAATTAATCTGGCTTCCTCAGAACCACTTATCATTTCTATTTGAATATCAGTTTCATCAAGAACTTTTCTAATAAAATCTTGACCGTTTGGAGCTTCCCTAACTGCACTTGTTGCTGCTGTTACTATTTGTTTTACTCCATTACTTTTACAATATTCCTTAAATCGCTTAAGAGTAACTAATGCTCTTTGGATTGATTCTTCAGTAAGATTACCTTCCTCATCTCTTTCTCCAAGACGAGTGGTTGATTTATCAGTGAATTTTATAGAAAATGATTTTAATTCTAGATTAATTTCTGCTACCAAGAGATGTGTAGAGTTAGTTCCAATATCTATAGAAGCTACTAAAATTTGCTTTTCTTGAAAATATCTTGAATCTTGTTTCTGTATCATTTCTTTTTATAAGATGCAGATATCTTTAATCCATTAATAAATATACCCAAGATTGATTATTAAATAATAGAAAACATCTAATCCTAGTAAGATTATTTAAAGTTATGAAATATACAATAGATCATATGCAAAATACAAATCGACAAATTAAATTAAGTACTTTTTTTGAATTATTAAGGTGGAATAAGCCGACTGGAAGAATGATCTTACTTATTCCTGCTGGATGGAGTTTATATTTAACCCCAGATGCTAATCCAACATTTTTAATGTTGCTAAGAATAATCCTTGGAGGGCTATTAGTAAGTGGATTAGGCTGCGTAGTTAATGATATTTGGGACAAAAAAATTGATCAAAGAGTTTTCAGGACAAAAAATAGACCTCTAGCTGCAAATAAAATCGGTCTTAAAACGGCTTATTCAATTCTTTTCTTGTTAATTTTATCTAGTTTCTTTTTAACTTTGTCACTGCCTCAACCTGGCAGAATCCTTTCCATTTCACTTGCTTTTTTAGCTTTACCTATTATTTTAATTTATCCTTCTGCCAAAAGATGGTTTAAATATCCTCAATTAATCTTATCCATATGCTGGGGTTTTGCTGTCTTAATTCCCTGGGCTGCAAATGAAGGCAATTTACATAGTATTGTTTTATTGTTTTGCTGGCTAGCCACTATTTTTTGGACTTTTGGCTTTGACACAATTTATGCTTTAGCAGATAAAAAATATGATATCAAAATTGGAATAAACAGTTCCGCTGTTAACCTCCAGAACAATACTAGAATAACTATTCAAATTTGTTATTTATTAACTTCTATTTTTCTCGCATTATGCGGATTTATTAATCAAATGGATTTTATTTTTTGGCCAATTTGGCTTACAACGGCAATCTTAATGCAGCGAGATGTATTAAAGGTATTTCCTGAGGAAAAGCAATCAATAAAAAATATTGGGAATCACTTCAAAAATCAATCAATTTATGGAGGAGTCCTTTTATTAGGAATTATTATTGCCTCATAAATTCTAAAAATGGTTTTAAAATTAAAAAAAGGTGATCTAATAGATATTTTAGCTCCTGGCTCCTTTATTGATGAAGAAGAAAATTTTCAAAAAGGCATAGAAATCTTAAAAAACTGGGGCTTGGGAATTAATGAAAATAATTCTCTATCTAAAAAATTTGGTTATTTTGCAGGTGATGATCTAACTAGATTTGAAGAACTGGAAAAAGCACAAAATAGTAAGCTAATCATTTTTGCAAAAGGAGGCTGGGGTTCAGCAAGACTTTTAGAAAAAGAACCTTCTTGGCAGCATGGTTTAATGCTTGGATTCTCAGATACATGTTCTTTATTATTATCTAAATATTCTCAAGGATTTATAGGTTCTATTCATGGCCCAATGGTCACTAGCCTTTGCAATGAGCCAGAGTGGAGTCTTGAGAGATTAAAAAATTTACTTTTTGAGGGTTATGTTGAGGACATAAGAGGAATTCCTTTAAGAGCTGGAAAAGCTAAAGGAGAAATTATCGTTTCTAACTTAACTATTGCTACTTTTTTAATTGGTACTAATCACTTTCCAGATTGCAAAGGGAAAATAATAATTTTTGAAGATATTAATGAAGATATTTATAAAATTGATCGAATGTTGACTTACCTCAGAATGACTAAAACACTTTCTGAAATTACTGGTATTGGATTCGGAAGTTTTTCTAATGATTCCAGCGACCTTGAATGGAAAGATTTACTAAAAAACTGCATTATTGAAAGACTCCAAGAGTTTGATTTTCCTATTCTTTTTGACCTCCCAATAGGCCACATATCAGGAAATGCTTGCATTCCTTTAGGACATGAAGCCACCTTAAATGGTGATGATGGTATTCTTAGTTTCGATTCACCTTTTTAACTAGGGGTTCTTCACAAAAAGTTTTGCTATTTTCAAATCTATAGGGGATGTAATTTTTATATTTGAATAAGTTCCTTCAATAATCTTCACTTTCCAATTAAGCATTTCGAATAGAGAGGCATCATCTGTAACTTTCCAGTTTTTATCAATTGCCATTTTATGAGCTTTTTTTAATCTATCTACTAAAAAGCCCTGAGGAGTTTGCGCTGCCCATAAATAATTTCTATCTGGTGTTTCTTTAATAAAACCTTCATTATCAACAATCTTTATAGTGTCAGTTACCTTAGTAGCCAAGATTACAGCTTCATTTTTATCTAATTCCTTGGCACAAAGGTCTATCAATTCAGGATTAATTAGACATCTAGCACCATCATGTATTAAAACTTTTTCAGCATCTTTTGGTAACGCTTTTAAACCATTAAAAACTGACTGTTGTCTGGTGTCACCACCATTAATCCAATGAACTTTATGTGCAAAATCCTTTGCTGAATTTAATAATAAATTTTCATCTTTCGGTTGCCCAATTATTCCAACCCAATTTGTTGAGCTTGCAGAAAATACAGATTTAAGTGTCCAATAAATCAAAGACTCTCCCTCTAAATCAATAAGTAATTTATTTTTTCCAGCTTTCATTCTGCTACCGCTTCCTGCAGCTGGTATTAAAAAGTGCACAATAGAAGGTCTTGGTATTTTCTAGACAATTATAAATAAAAGCAATATCTTTACACAAATAGTACTACGATTGAAAATTATAAAATTTCATAATGTCCATTACAGATTCATTATCAGGCAAAGTTGCTTTAATCACCGGAGCTAGCAGAGGAATTGGTAAAGAAATTGCTTTAGAACTAAGCCGATTAAGAGCAGAAGTTTTTATTAATTATTCTTCTTCTGATGAAAAAGCTGAAGAAGTTGTAAATTTAATAAAAAATTCGGGAGGTAAAGCTCATAAATTAAAATTTGATGTTTCAAAAGAGGATTCTGTCAGTTCAGCTTTTGAAGAAATAATCAAAATTAATGGCACCATTGATATCCTCATTAACAATGCTGGAATTACTAGAGATGGATTATTGATGAGAATGAAATCCGAACAATGGGATGATGTACTAAATACAAACTTAAAAGGAGTTTTTCTTTGTACAAAATATGCTTCAAAATTTATGATGAAAAAAAGAAGTGGTAGCATCGTAAACATTTCATCTGTTGTTGGAATAATTGGTAATCCTGGTCAAGCAAATTATTCTGCAGCCAAAGCTGGGGTTATTGGATTTACCAAAACTTGCGCTAAAGAATTTGCCTCAAGAGGTATAAACGTTAATGCCATAGCTCCAGGTTTTATAGAAACAGAGATGACTGAAAAACTTAATACTGAAGAGATTCTTAAAGTTATTCCTTTAGGGAAATTAGGAAGTTGTACTCAAATTGCGAACTTAGTGTCATTCTTAGTTTCAAGTGATGCAGGAAGGTACATTACAGGGCAAACAATCAGTATAGACGGGGGTATGAGTATTTAGTTATGTACTTTCATAAGGCTGGCCTAATTCATCTCTCAACCTTCTAATTTTTTGTAGAAGTTTTAGTCTTCGACTTCTAGCAGTTAATGTCAAGAAAAATCTTAGGGGAAAGTATATCAGTGTCATAGCAATCGCGAGGATTGCGGTAAGAGTAAAAATAAGATTATTTGTTTCTTCCATAACTTTAAGATACTCTTATTTGAGTTAATTTGTATGTCTAATTAAAAGAAATTCGGCTTTCCCCACTTAATTAAATATCCCTTAAAAATGATTCTATGGGAGATTAGAATAAGACAAAAGGTTGAGTAAACATGGCTAAACAGTTAAGTTTTTCTAATGAATCAAGAGAAGCGCTAGAAAAAGGTGTAAATTTCGTAGCTAATGCGGTAAAGGTTACAATTGGGCCAAAAGCAAAAAACGTATTAATAGAGAGAAAATTTGGTTCACCAGATATAGTTAGAGATGGGTCCACAGTTGCTAAAGAGATTGAGATTGAGAACCCTATTTCTAATTTGGGTGCGAAATTAATAGAACAAGTTGCATCCAAGACAAAAGAGAGTGCAGGAGATGGAACAACAACAGCCACCATTTTGACTCAGAAGATGGTTCAAGAGGGATTAAAAAATATTGCTTCTGGTGCCAGTCCTATGGAATTAAAAAAAGGTATGGAAGTTGGCCTGGCTTTTGTTCTAGAAAAATTAAGTTCCAAAAGTATTTCATTAAGTAATTCTGATATCCAAAAAGTTGCAACAGTTAGTGCTGGAGGTGATGAAGAAATTGGATCTATAATTTCGAAGGCAATGGATATTGTTACTTCAGATGGTGTAATAACTGTCGAAGAATCTCAATCACTAGATACAGAATTAGATATAACTGAAGGAATGTCTTTTGATAGAGGCTATAGTTCTCCATATTTCGTAACAGACCAAGAAAGACAAGTTTGTGAACTTGAAAACCCTAAAATATTAATAACTGATCAAAAAATTTCAACTTTAGTTGATCTGGTTCCAATACTTGAGGAAATTCAGAAATCAGGATCACCTTTTCTAATTCTAGCTGAAGATATCGAAGGAGAGGCTTTAACCACCTTAGTTTTGAATAAGAATAGTGGAGTGTTAAATGTAGCTTCTGTAAGAGCTCCGTTATTTGGCGAGAGAAGAAAAGCTGCCCTTGAAGATATTGCTATTCTTACCGGAGCTAAGTTAATTAGTGAAGATAAATCGATGACACTTGATAAAGTATCGATTAATGATTTAGGCAAAGCAAAAAAAATAACTATCACGAAGGACAAAACTACAATTGTTGCCTTCGAAGACACTAAAGAATTGGTTAAAGCGCGAGTAGAAAAATTAAAGAGAGAAGTTGAAATAACAGACTCAGAGTATGATAAGGACAAAATCAATGAAAGAATAGCAAAACTAGCTGGAGGAGTAGCACTTATCAAAGTTGGAGCTGCAACAGAAACAGAGATGAAGTTCAAAAAGTTAAGAATCGAAGATTCCCTTAATGCTACGAAAGCTGCTATTGAAGAGGGTGTAGTTTCTGGGGGTGGACAAACTTTAATTGAAATATCAGATGACCTTTTAAATTTAAGTCAAAAATCTTCTGATGATTTAAAAACAGGGATAAATATAGTAAAAGAAGCCCTTTTGGAACCTACTAAACAGATAGCAAAAAATGCTGGTTTTAATGGTGATGTAGTTGTCGCTGAAATTAAAAGACTTAACAAAGGCTTCAATGCTAATTCAGGAAAATATGAGGATTTAAAAGATTCAGGAATATTAGATCCAACCAAAGTAATAAGATTAGCTCTTCAAGATTCAGTATCTATTGCAGCTATGCTCCTCACAACAGAAGTTGCGATGGCTGACATTCCAGAGCCTGAAGGCGCAGCCCCAGGAGGACCAGGTGGAGATCCAATGGGAGGCATGGGAGGCATGGGCATGCCAGGTATGGGTGGAATGGGCATGCCAGGTATGGGCGGAATGGGTATGCCAGGTATGGGCGGAATGGGTATGCCAGGAATGGGCGGAATGGGTATGCCAGATATGATGTAAAAAGCTAGCTAGCTTTTTTATCGTTATTTATCCATTTTCTTAAATTTTTAATATTAGGTAGTGGTGATTTTGGGGTTTTAATATATTGATTTATTTGATTAGAATCTTGTTTAATATTAAAGACTTTATTATTATTAGAAATTTTTAAGTAATTTGATTCACAATTTGTTTCTTCTAAATTCTCTAAATTTTTAAATGATTCAAGTTTAATTTGTTCTTGATTTTCTTCTTCATATACTTCATCCTTTAAAGTTGTTTGTTCTTGATTTTCTTCTTCATGATTTTCCTTTTGTACTGGAATATGGATTAATAAATCATTTAAAGAATCAATCCCAAATCTATGGACCCACTTAAGAACAATATTTTCTTTAAGCAAAAAATTATTTTCTGAAGAGGCTTTTTTAAAAACTTCTATAAGATGATTTTTTAAAAGCATAAATACATTAATTTAATTTCTTATTTAACAGAGGCCTTATGATAATCAAGGATAAAACTGTTAAAGAAAATAAAATTGATATACAACTCTTACAAGTTAAATCACCATATGGAGCATGTAAAGCCACTAATTCTAAATTCATAGTTTCTGTATAAGCAGTCCTAATAGGTTCGATCGCAAAAGTTAATGGATTTAATGAAGCCAACCACCCAAGCCAATTTGGCATGAAAGAAATTGGAGCCAAGGCAGTACTTGCAAAGAGAAGAGGTAAATTTATCACAAATATAAGAGCGATTAATTCAATATGCCCAGGCAAAACAAACGCTAAACATAAACTTATTGATGTAACAAAAAGAACTAATAGAATTAGTGTTGTAAACACAATTCCTAAACCATATAAGTTGGGCCATCCATATCCCAAAGTGTATGAAACAACCATTATTACAATACTCTGAACAAAGCTCAGGATTGTTATGTAAAAAAAAGAAGATAAAACTATAGATAATCTACTGGTTAAAGGAGCTACAAGTAATCTATTAAGAAATCCAAACTCTCTATCAAACATTAAAGGAAGGCCAGAATTTAGGGCTCCGCTAAAAGCAGTAAAAACAATAAGTCCTGCTCCTAAAAAATTCCCATAAGAATCAACTCCTGGTAAAAAACCTTCAGGAGCTTTAGAGAATAATGCACCAAATAAAAAAAGCCAAATTATAGGTTGTAATATTCCAGCTAAAAGAGTTGATGGTCTTCTTTTTAATTGAATAAATAATCTCTTTGTTAATGCAAATGTTTCTTGATATAAAAAAAATAAATTATACTTTTGTAATTCCATAATTAGCAGTAATTAATTTTTATTATAGTTAGTTGACCAGAATTTTTTTATCGCATTGATTGCTTTGATTCTCTTTTAAGATCTCTTTTCCCTGCCATAGAAATTTCGGCATCCAATAATGTTTTCCCGGTTGCCTGAAGATATACATCATCCAAGCTTGGCTGACTTTGGGTAAGAGAAAAAATTTCAAACTTTGAGAAGGCCAATTCCACTTTGAGCTTCGTAAGTAAATCTTTTTCCTTATCTGCTACAAAATTTATCGAGAAACCTTGAGCTTCATTTATGATAATCTGACTAATTCCATCTATTGAAGATAAAATTTGGCATATATTTTTTGCTTCTACCTGATTACTAAATTCCCTTACTTTCAAAGTTACTCTATCTCCTCCTAATTTATTTTTCAGTTCTGTAGGAGCCCCTTGTGCTATAACTCTTCCATCATCAATTATCACTAATTTGTCTGCCAATTTATCTATTTCATCAAGATAGTGACTGCTTAAAATAATAGTCATTCCATTATTTCTCAAATCTTTCAAAAGTTGCCATATGATATTTCTACTTTCAATATCTAAACCAACTGTGGGTTCATCTAATATTAATACTTGGGGCAAATGTAAAAGTCCAGCTGCTAGATCTATTCTTCTTTTCATTCCCCCTGAATAAGTTCCGCACTTACGATCAATCCAATCATTCATTTCTAATTGATCTATTAATTTCTTTATCCTTTCAAATTTTTTGTTTTTGTTGATGTGATATAAATCTGATTGAAAATCCAAAAGCTCTCGTCCAGTTAATATTTTATCAAGTGCAATATCCTGGGCAACATAACCAATTAATTCTCTAATTTTCCTTGAATTTTTTATCAGATTAATATTATTTATTAAAACTTCTCCACTATCAGGCTCTATTAAAGTAGCGAGTATTTTTATAAGTGTTGATTTACCAGCACCATTTGGACCTAGTATTCCGAATAATGTTCCAGCTTCAATTTCCATTGATAAATTTTTTAAAGCCTTTATTTCTGAATAAGATTTTGAGACCCCTTTAACTTTTATATAATTCATCAAACTTACTATTTACTTAAAAAACATTTTACATCTAATTTAATTACTAAGCAGGGATACAATAGATAAAAATATTTGCATAGATTGCTGCTCAAATTCTACGGATAGTTGGGTTCTGGAAATTAATAACAAAAGACAAATGCCAAACATGTAGAGAATAGACCACCTAAAAAGAGACTTTGCTCTTGAAAGATCATCAGGAGATTTCTTTAATTGATTTATTAATTGCAAAAGTCTTCCATTAAATGGCAATAACATAATTCCGTATAAGAGCCCCCCTTCAGGTAGAGCAAAGACTCCCATAATACTCATTAAAACTGTTGCCGATCCGTAACGAGAAATCGCTTTAGCAGTAAAAACAGATCCTTTAACAGAAGGGAGCATAGGAATACCAACAGATGCGTAATCATCTTTCAACAAAATTGCAAGTGCCCAAAAATGAGCTGGGGTCCATAACATTACTAAACCAAATAACCACCAACCACTAAGACCTACATGCCCTGTAGCAGCAGACGCTCCAACTAAGGGTGGTATCGCACCAGCAACTCCTCCGAAAACAATGTTTTTTGTTGTACGAGGTTTCAAAATAACTGTATATAAAATTACGTAGCTAAATAAACCAAGAAGAGTTAAACCCGCAGCCAAATAATTTACACCACTTACTAAAAGCATCGAAGCTGCCAAAGTACATGATACGGCGGCTAAAAATACAGTCTCAGATGACAACTTTCCTGCTGGCAAGGCTCTTTTGCTAGTTCTTGTCATCCTCCTATCTAATTCCATTTCCCACAAGCAATTAAGAGCTCCTGCTGCTGCTGCTGCCAAAGCGCCTCCTCCTAGAGTGCAGATAAGTTTCGGGGAAGACAAAGGCCATTCTTCTGTTAAAGCCATTCCTCCCAAAGTTGTGGCCAGTAAAAGTGGGATTAATCTAGGTTTTGCTACTTCAAGCCAAGGCGGCAAAGTTAATCTTTTTCTTGAGGGTACAACTTCATCCCTAATTGAAGATTTATGGTTCAAGTTTTCTAAGTTACTACTGTTCATGAGTTGATACCGACCGTTTGGGGATTGAGGGCGTGGTTTAGACCTTTTTTGGTAAAAGGATTTCTAAAAATTAATGTTGTTAATATCGCAATAAATAAAGAGGCGTTAAGTTGATGACCGATAATAAAAATAGGTTCATTCAAATTTGTTTTAAGACTTAAAACACCCAAAGTAATTTGGGAACACAAGAGAAAAATAAGTGTTGTGAGATATTTCCAATTTTGATTAAGCAAAATTCTCTTATAGATTGCAATAGCAATAATCAATAAAATTGAGAAAGCAATTGGAAAAGCAAATAATTTATGTGTATTTAGAATTAGACATTGTTTATTAAAAGATAAGCAAATATGTGCTGACCAGGTTGATGAAAGCCTTACGCCAATAAAAGATTGAATCAGAGTAAGTAAAAGAGGAACAAAAAACAATAATCTCCACCAAATTAATGGCTCTTCAATGTCGTCATTTTCTAGATTTTGATTTATTGAAATTGTTGTAATGAGAAGTAGAAAAGCTATTAAAAGATGGCCAGTAACAGTATATGAATCAAGCAGATTTATTACTGTTAAAGCTCCAAAGGACCCTTGGACAATAACGAGAAAAAGTAATAATGAATAAGTTTTAGGTAACCAATTTGGAATTTCATTTTTCCAAATAATTGAAAGCGCAAATTTAAAAAGAATTAATATTCCAACCAGAAAAGCATCTAGACGATGAAACCACTCTAGAAATACTCTTAGGTTCATATGTTTATAAGGCAAAAAAGATCCATAACATAATGGCCAATCTGGACAAGCAAGTCCCGCCTCCATGACTCTCGTAGCACCTCCAATTACGATTAGTGCGATAAGTGCAAATACACAATGACTTCCTAACCTTTTAAAAATTGTCAGATATTTTGATTTATATAATTGGTTATTAATCAAATGGATAAAACCTATTATTTTGCATAATAAATTAGATTCAAAAACCAAACATTAATTAAAAATTAATATGTTTAATTTAAAAAATAATTTACTAATTTAATCTTTTTTCCCTGACAATTAACTCTAAAAAGTTATTAATAATACGCCTTTTATTTCATAAATCTTAAGAAGTTGTGAATTTAAATGTTTTTCTTTTAACAAAGGATGCAGGATTAAAAAAATTGAATATCTTGGGAATATAAAGACAAATTTTTAGAGATCAATTGTTAAATAAAAACATTTATTTAATACTAATTATTTCACTCGTTTTTGCTATATCTTTTTGGATTGGTTTTAATGTAAATTTGCTCCCAGCGGAAGCAAGTATTAATGCACCAATTTACGATGAACTTTTTAAAATTCTTTTCATCATTGGATTAATTATTTTTATAGGAATGACAATAGCAGTTATTTATAGCTTATTTAAGTTTAGAAAAAGAAATGATCAGATAGGCGACGGTATAGCTTTAGAGGGAAATTTAAGTTTAGAAATTGTATGGACAATTATCCCTTCAATAATTGTTTTATTAATAGGTTTATATAGCTACAACATCTATGATCGAATGGGAGGGATGAAAGAACTAAACCATAATCACGAAATGATGACTTCTAACACTGAAAAAATATGGGCTGGAATAAGTCAAACTTCCGATAATGAAATAGCAATAAATAATTTATCAATTGAAGTCTCAGCTATGCAATTTGCATTTCTATTCAATTATCCCAAGGGCAATTTCATATCAGGAGAACTACACGTTCCTGTTGATCAAAAAGTATCAATGAAAATGGAATCCAAAGATGTAATTCATGCTTTTTGGGTACCAGAGTTCAGAATTAAGCAGGATATTATTCCTGGACAACCTACTATTCTAAATTTCACTCCTACAAAGGTAGGAAAATATCCAATAATTTGTGCAGAATTATGCGGCCCATATCATGGAGGAATGAGAGCCTCCATAATTGTTGAAGAAGAATCTGATTACAACGAATGGTTTAACAAAAATAAAAAACCAGAGGTAAATTTATGACAATATCAATTGATCCACAAAAAACTAATAACGAAAGCCTTCAACCTAAAGGCTGGCTTAGATACTTTAGTTTTAGCCTTGATCATAAAGTAATTGGGATACAGTACTTAGTTTGCGGTTTTCTTTTCTATTTAATTGGGGGAACCTTAGCGAGCGCTATAAGAATTGAACTAGCTAGTCCAATGTCTGATTTTATGCCAAGAGATGTTTATAACCAAGTTTTAACTTTACACGGAACAATAATGATATTTCTTTGGATAGTGCCTGTAGTAAACGGTGCTTTTGGAAATTATCTAATTCCATTTTATGTAGGTGCGAGAGATATGGCATTCCCAAGATTAAATGCCGTAGCTTTTTGGTTAATTCCTCCTTCAGGTTTGATGCTAGTAGCAAGCTATTTTGTTGAGGGTGCTGCTCAGGCTGGATGGACGGCTTATCCACCTTTGAGCATAACTACTCCTCAATCGGGACAAATTATTTGGATTCTTAGCGTTCTATTACTTGGAGGCAGTTCTATATTTGGTGGAATAAACTTTATCGCGACCATTATAAAATTAAGAAGGCCAGGATTAAAACTTATGCAATTGCCAATGTATTGTTGGGCAATGCTTGGGACAAGTCTATTAGTTGTTTTGTCAACT
This sequence comes from Prochlorococcus sp. AG-355-N16, assembly GCA_003278545.1. Classification (GTDB taxonomy): domain Bacteria; phylum Cyanobacteriota; class Cyanobacteriia; order PCC-6307; family Cyanobiaceae; genus Prochlorococcus_A. The sequence continues at coordinate 7,101 of QCEF01000005.1, read as the reverse complement.
CCTGTTTTAGCAGGCACTTTAATTCTACTTAGCTTCGATATCATCGCTAATACAGGTTTTTTCAATCCTGTTTTAGGTGGTAATGTTGTAGTTTATCAGCATTTATTTTGGTTTTATTCTCATCCAGCTGTATACATTATGGTCCTTCCTGCCTTTGGTTTAGTTAGTGAAATACTTCCTGTACATGCTAGAAAACCACTTTTTGGATATACAACAATGGTTTTTTCAATAATGGGGATAGTAGTTTTAGGTTTAGTTGTTTGGGCGCATCACATGTTTACGAGTGGAACGCCCCCTTGGATGAGATTATTCTTTACTATTGCCACAGCATTTATTGCTGTTCCAACAGGTATAAAATTTTTCAACTGGGTTGCAACATTATGGGGAGGTAAAATTTCCATCAATAGTGCAATCCTATTCTCTTGCGGGTTTATTATAAATTTTGTTTTTGGAGGTATTACAGGAGTTGCTTTAGCACAGGTACCTTTCGATATTCACGTACATGATACCTATTTCGTTGTAGCCCATTTTCATTACATAGTTTATGGAGGGACTGTTTTTATTATTTTCTCTTCAATCTATCATTGGTTCCCCAAAGTAACTGGGAAAATGCTCAATGAAAAATTAGGAATTTTACATTTTATCATTACCTTTATTGGATTTAACTTGTGCTTTGCTCCTCAACATTGGCTTGGTTTAAATGGAATGCCCAGAAGAGTTGCAGAATATGATCCTCAATTCCAGTTCGTTAATCAAATTAGTAGCCTTGGGGCTCTTTTGATGGCTATAAGTACAATTCCTTTTTTAATTAATGTATTCCTTAGCCTGAGAAATGGGAAAGATGCTGGCGATAACCCTTGGAATGCTCTTACACCTGAATGGTTAACATCTTCTCCACCTCCAGTTGAAAATTGGGAAGGAGAAGCTCCATTAGTTGAAGAACCTTATGGTTATGGTAAAGAAATTTCTGAACAAAAATAAAAACATATGACAACTCTTGATAGCTCGAAAGAAATTCAAAAAAATAATTCTGAAGTTAATGAAACTCATGAAGACTTCAGAATGTTTGGTCTTATAACTTTCCTAATTGCGGACGGAATGACTTTTGCTGGATTCTTTGCAGCTTATTTAACTTATAAAGCAGTTAATCCATTACCTGATGGTGCTATTTATGAATTAGAACTACCAATACCTACACTCAATACAATTTTGTTACTTGTTAGTAGTGTAACTTTCCATAAAGCAGGCAAAGCACTTTTAAAAGATAAAAACTCTGATTCCCAAAAATGGTTATTTATTACTGCTTTTCTTGGAATAATATTTTTAATATGTCAATTATTTGAATATTTTCATTTACCTTTTGGATTAACCGATAATTTATTCGCAAGTACTTTTTATGCTCTTACTGGTTTTCATGGATTACATGTGACTTTAGGCACTTTAATGATTTTAATTATTGCTTGGCAATCAAGAATCAATGGTGGAAGATTAACTAGTCAAAATATGTTCCCATTGGAAGCTGTTGAATTGTATTGGCATTTTGTAGATGGAATATGGGTTATTTTATTTATTATCTTGTATCTTTTATAAAAAACTAAAATTAAAAATTAAATATATTTTTTATTAATTTATATTGCCACAGTTCTCCTTTTTAGTAAGAATATATAATTAGAAATTTGTCAGATAATGCTTGAAGGAAAAGAACTTCTTGAAAAAGCAAAATTATTAAGTAAAAAATCTGAAGAAGAGATAGCAAAAGGTTGTGGGTACGTTGGTCCTAGCGGAAGAATCTTAAGAAAAAGTTTTTATAGGGCGCTTATCGAAGCTAAGGGTTACAAAATAGGAGATGGTCGTCAGGGGAAAAATGGTAATAGAGCTTCAAGAGGCAGAAAGACAGAATTCAAAACCAAAGTTCATGGCAATGGGAACCTATTAATTGGTCATGCTTACACCAAAAAATTAGGTCTAGAACCTGGTCAGGAATTTAAAATCGAACTTAAAAAAGAGTTAAAAACAATTTATCTAATTCCATTAAATTAAAAAATATATTTTACCAACCGTTTTCTTTAAGCCATTCCGAAGAAATATTATTTGAAGATAAATCTTGATTATTATTTTTATTAAATAAAAGTAATTTCTCTACATATTTAATTAGTGCATCTGCCTCAAGGTTTACGCTGTCTCCGGCATTTAATTTATTCAGATTTGTCTTATGCCAAGTATGAGGAATAATCGCAATAGTAAATATTTCTCCTTCCTGCTCATATTTTGCAATTGTAAGACTTATACCATTGACGCAAATACTGCCTTTATTAACTACATATTTCGAAAAATTATTATTTTTCCACTTTATAGATAAAAGCCATGATTTCTCTAATTTTTCTATATTCTCAACTGTTCCAAGGCCATCAACATGTCCACTGACTATATGTCCTCCTAGACGGTCAGACACTCTAAGAGCGGGCTCCAAATTAACAATCTGATTAAGGTTTGACTTTACTCCTAAAGTTGTTTTTTTTAATGTCTCCTCACTAACATCAACAGTAAATTTATTTTGAAAAATCTCTTTAACTGTCAAACAAATTCCATCAACAGCTATGCTGTCACCGATTGCCATATCAAAAAAATTATCTAGAATTTCAATTTCTAAAAAATTTTTTTCTTGTCTTAGTTTTCCAACTGATTGAATTATTCCTGTAAACATAGATTTAAGAAAAATATTTTTGCAAAATTTTGTATTTACTTTAATTTACTTTAAATGATTTTCAACTATAAATAAATTAAAGAATAAATAAAAAGAAATTGATCATATTTAGATGATTATAAATTCACAAAAAAGATCATTTGGTAGAGGGGCGAAAGTGAGCTTATTCACTTTAGGGACAATGCGAGCAACTGAAAGTCTCGAAAAAATGTATAGCATAATAAAAAATGCATATTATGTAGGAATTAACCACATAGAAACAGCACCCTCTTATGGTGATGCTGAATCACTTATTGGAAATTCAATAAAAAAATTAGCAATAGAAGAGAATATAAAAGAAAAGAATTGGGTGATTACTTCCAAAGTTTTACCAAAGGGTAATTTTGACTTTTTAAAAAATAATTTTAAAAAGTCTCTTAAAAATTTAAATCGTGAGAAAATTAATAATCTTGCAATTCACGGACTCAACTTAAAACAACATTTAGATTGGGTTCTTGCTGGAGAGGGTAAGAAATTCATATCTTGGATACTTGAGAAGGAACTAGTTGATCAAGTTGGTTTTAGTTCTCACGGAAGTTATTCACTAATTAAAGATGCAATTAACTGTGAAGTTTTTACTTTTTGTAACCTTCATTTACATTATTTAGATCAATCTAAGATTGCTTTAGCAGAGGAAGCTATAAAAAAAGGTATGGGAGTTTTAGCAATATCACCTGCTGATAAAGGCGGTAGATTGTATTCGCCAAGTGATATTTTGATAAAGGCTTCTAAGCCTTTTCATCCATTAGAATTAGCGTATCGATTTCTGCTTGCAAAAGGCATTACAACTTTATCCTTGGGGGCGACAAACAAAAAAGATTTTGAATTTGCGTATAAATTTAGAAACTCATTAGAGAAGCTTACAAAACTTGAAAAAAGCGCCCTGAATAAAATTGAGGAAGTTTCTAATAAAAGATTAAACTCAACAAAATGTGAACAATGTAGATCTTGTCTTCCATGTCCAAATGAAGTGCCTATTCCAGAAATACTTCGTTTAAGAAATATATCTATTGGTTATGGCCAATTAGAATTTTCAAAAGAAAGATATAATTTAATAGGAAAAGCTGGTCACTGGTGGGAAGAAAAAAATTCCTCATTTTGTAAAGAATGTAATGAATGCGTTCCTAGATGTCCTAGTAAATTAGATATACCAAATTTATTAAAGGAAACTCATAACTTATTAATTGAAAATCCTACAAAAAGATTATGGGGATAAGGACTCATTCCAGATATTTTTAAGATTAATTTTTTGTTCATTTGTTAAGACAGGGAAAGACCAACTATTTTGCCAACATTTCTCAGAAGGTCCTGAGGTGGAGAACATTTCAGATTTATATTTACTTTGCAAATAATCACTATTGAATGGAAGATACCAACCCTGGCTAACTAATTTATCTACTATTGATTTCTTTTCTAAAGATTTAATCCATTGAATTAATATTGAATTATTTAGATTTGATCGACTAAGTAGAAAATGCCACATCAAAGGTACACCTTGGCTTGGAAAAACTAAAGAAAGCCTTGGATCTATTTTTAAAAATTTTGAACAAAGACTATAAGGAACTATTGCGACACAAGCATCAGAATTAATCAACCAATTGAGCATATTTTTATCATCAAATATCATTGCTTGGCTTTTGAGTTTTTTTAAAGAATTAGATGTATTAATTTTTTTAGCAATTGACAATATTATTCTGGGACTTTGTGGAAAAATTATTTTTCCAGTTAAATTTTTAGAAAGAAGAAAATCCCAAGATGTTCTGGCTGAATTTATTAAGTCTTTATTATTTTTAATGATAATTGTATAGGGTACTACTCCAATAGGAAATAATTTACTCCTCTGATTTTGATTAAAACTTCCCAAAAAATCTATCGATCTCTTATCCAAATTTTCGAACAGTGCATATTCATTTATTTTTTCAAATTCTGAAAAATCTATACTAGAAATCCATCCATCATTTATTAAAGTAAAGTCAGAATTGAAAATTCTGTTTCTATTTTTTTGTAGCGGAATATTTTCAAAATTAATTTTTTCCTGCTTCCAATCTTTTGGAATCGTATCTTTAAAAGATTCTGGATAAAAAGAATTTTGTAATGCAATTTTTACTTTATTAGGTAGATTACTGCAAGAGTTTAAGAAAAATAAAAGCGAAAGCTTACCACAATTTAAAAATTCTCTTCTGGTTGCAAATTTTGAAAACATTCAGCAATCCTTCTCTACAGAAATTTGACCTAGGCCCTTCATCATTTCCAGATTTTGTTGACACAATGAAACTATTTCTTCATTTTTAAATCCATCTAAGAAAGCAAGCAATGATATTCCACCGGCACCTACACCTTCTTTTACATGACCTAATTCATAATCCCTCAATTCATTGTATTTTGAAGATTCGAAATTTAAAGGACTTGCTAAACCAAATAATTTGACATCATATTTTTCATTAATTAGATTTACTAAATCATTTAGAGAATTATCTTTCACAAGCCACCCAGTTGTCGCAATAAAAACATCTTCAATAAATTCATCTTTATTTTTTTCATCTAATAATTCTAATACAAGCAAAATGACTGCTAACATCTGACTTCCGCCAGACAATATTACAGGTTGTTTTGCTAACCTTGCACCAATTAATAGACCCATTGAAAAAGCTTGGAAAGGATCACCTACCGCCGCGACAACATCAAAAGAGTCGAAATCAGCCTTGAAATTTGCATTGAAAAGTCCTCTTTTAACTACTTGTCTTCTCAGTTCTCTTGGAGCTTTAAATAAACTACTCCCAACTAAATTAGACACCTGCAACCCAAAAGCTTCCATTACTGCCTGAGCAGTTGTGGTGCCCCCCGGTACAGATTCAGAAATTAAAACTGATTGTTTTAAGGATTTTCCTATCGCAAGACCTTTTTCATAGAGATTTAAAACTCTCTTTTTAGTCATCGATTTACCAGTAGTAAGACAATTTGATGGGCCCATATCTCTATCTTCTACAACCAAATGATTAAAATAAGGCTTTGCTCCTATTCCCAGAGGAACAATAACTGGATAAATATTTATGAGCTTTGAACAAACATGACTGATTAGGGCAGGAGTTACTCCTGCATTGAGAAGAGGCAATTTATATTTATGATCTTTTGAAGCACCCTCAAGCAAAAATTCGGCATCTGCGAGCGCAGTTGTTCTCCTTGATTTTGCACTAATACCTGCAGCGGAAATACCTGGAATTTGAGAAGTATTAGTGCCTGCAATTACAAGAAATATTTTTAAATTTTTAATATTTTTTTTAAGTATTTCTATCTTATTAGATTGTCTTTTTTTGTTGGATTCATTTCCAAAAAAATTTATACCTAATTCTGTACTATACATTTTTACTTTTTTCAACTATTTAAATCAACTAAGCCATTTAATAATCTTGGCGGATCTGGGATATTTAATTTAAATCTTGGAAACAGAGAATATGCAACTACATGTACCGTTAATACATAAACTATTTCTTGAAAAATTATTAAAAAAATTGCACCTAATTGGATACTTAAAATTGAGGGAGAAAAAGGTAAATTTAATGATCCAATGAATTTTTCTAGTAGACCATAACTTGCTCTAGTAATTAACACCCAAAGATTATCACCAACCAACGTAGATAATGCTATTACTCTTACGAAAAAGCCAAGGGTTCCAATAAAAACTCCCACAGCTATACTAAATCTCCAACTTTTTTCTCTAAACCAACACCAGCCCAACCAAAAAGCCAAGATCCCATAAGGAAATAAAAATAAAGTTCCTCTGACAGGACCCATAATTATGAATAAAAGTAGAAATTGTATTAGGAGTCCTTCCAATGCAGTTTTTGTTCCTCTTCTCAAGTGCAACAGTATCATTGGGAGGGGTAAAATCAATCTTAATAAAGCTCCTCCAATTGGCAAATAATATAATGCAACCCACAATAAAGACGAAAGAGATGCTAAATAAGAGGTCTCGACAATATTTAATGCTTCAGTTTTTGTTGTTATTTTCATATTTTGTTGAATATTTTAATTAATTTTTTTTCATATCTTTATTTTTTGAATCCAGGATACGTTCAATCTTTTCTATTTCAAAATTTACCTCAGAATTACTCAATATGGAACTTAACTCTTCCGTGGGATCTTTTGGATCTACATCTTTTAAGATGAATATTATTTTGTAAGATTGAAGCTCAATTTTCCTTTTTTTTGAAAGATTTTTAATTTTTTTGTTTTTTTGTTTTGGTATTTTTTCTAGATTTAGATCCTCTTTATTTTCGATAAAATTTTCTGGCTTTTCTACTTTCTTTATTTTTTTATTTTTTTGTTTTGGTATTTTTTCTAGATTTAGATCCTCTTTA
>QCEF01000004.1 GCA_003278545.1 Prochlorococcus sp. AG-355-N16 | reverse complement strand
TATTGCAGAGTCTCTGATCAACACTGATTTAGTTTCTCCAACTTGTTTTGTTCTATCCGAGTCAGAAAATAGTTTGATATCTATAGTTTCATAACCTTCTGTTTCTCCGTCATTGGCTAGTGAATGTTTGAAAGAAAAAGTTCCATCACTACCAACGGTTCCAGAACCAGTTAAAGATCCGTCTGAAAAATCTGAGATAGAAATATCTGTTCCACTTAATGACCAATAAAGAGTAGAACCTTCTGCAACATTTTCCGTATTAGCAGTTGTCGTAAGAGTATATGCTTCCTGAGGAACATTAATAGATGTGGATAAAGAATATGTTTGTTCTAGAACTCCTATGGAAGAAGTTGTAACTGATTCTGAAAAACCTTGCTGATCTAAGTAAGAAATAATTGCTCTTACTTTTTTACCTTCCTCTGAAGATGTAATTGTATATGTTGAACCTGTTCCTAATGTGGTCCAAGAATTATCATCAGATGTTGCTTGCCAGACATAAAATAAATTTCCAGTCCCATCGGGATCAGCTGTTGATTCCGTGATGCTTAATATCTGGCTTACTTCAAAAGTTCCCGAAATTGCAAAAACTGCATCCCCAGAATCTTCAGTAGGGATAGAAGATGAAGAAGAAGTTGTTATTGATTCTGAAAACCCCTTATTGTCGGTATAAGAGACAATTGCTCTTACTTTTTTACCTTCCTCTGATGTAGTGAGTGTATAAGTTGAATCAGTTCCAATTTGAGTCCATTTAGATTCATCAGAGGATGATTGCCAAATATAAGATAATGTACCAGTCCCATCGGGATCAGCTGTTGATTCCGTGATACTTAATGCTTGTCCTACTTCAGTGGTTCCAGATATTTCAAAAACTGCATCTCCAGTATCAGTTTTTATATCAACTGAAGATGTAGCTACTGTTTCATAAAAATTTTCTTCGTCATAGTAAGAAATAATTGCTCTTACTTTTTTACCTTCCTCTGAAGTAGTAAGTGTATAAGTTGAATCAGTTCCAATTTGAGTCCACCCAGATTCATCAGAATATGACTCCCAAGAGTAATAAAATGATTCCCCCTGACCATCAGGATCGGGCGTGGTTATTGAAATGCTTAATGTCTCACCCACTTGAGTGGTTCCTGAAATATTAAAAACCGCATCGCCATCATCAACAGGACTTTGGTTAAAGGGACTTACCGATTTCATAAAAGTCATCAATATAAAGACAAAATTGCTAAAAATTCAACAAAAAATTAATTTTTAATTGGAAAATAAGGTTTTTGTTTTAATTAACTATGTAAACATAAATGTTTTCACAATATTTTTAATGATTATTTTTTAATTAAATAACCTATCATAAATTGAATTTTATTATCAACTAAAAGCTTTAAATTTTCTCTCAATCATTTCAGGTTAACTAATACTTTCTTCAGTACCTCCTTCTTCCAAATACAGTCCAATTATTTCCTCTATTTCTTCTAATGAAGAACCAGTCTCGGTAATTTCCTCACACTCTTCGTCTAAGTTTCCATCTTCATCTTCAGTTTCTATTTGTTTTTCAAGGCTTACTCTATAATCGTCTTCATCTACTCCTGTTCTACAAATTAATAAGCGACCTTCTTCAATATCAGTTTCGATAATTGCATCGGGATCATTATCAAGAAGATCTTTTGCTTTGATAGCAAGTTTTGCTAAATCCATAAATTTGAAAATTTTAATGAGTATAACTTAAATAATTTTTTTTTATGTTTCATTTAACACTAATAAATTTGCAAATATCGGCATGCCAACAATTCGCCAACAAATAAATATCAGATTGTCATGTCAAATCAAAGGCAAACTATCGATTCTCCCAACTCGCTTTTTTATTTCTTACTGTCTCAAGTTGAGAAAGGGGAGCCCAAAAAGTCTCCACAAGCAAAACAAAACTAGTTAAAAAGTATAAAAGATCTCAAAAATATACTAGATAAAGCCCTATATTATCGAGATTATTTTTTAATTTTCTAAATGGAAACTATTTCAATTGAAAATGGAAGTCTTTATCAAATCCAAGCTTGGTATTACGAAAAAGGACAGAAAGATAAAGAATATTATAGAGAAAAAGATCCCGATTATGCCAATGTTATTACAGATTTAGAGGGGTATGTAATTGATGTTGAAGATAATGAACCTAAGTTTAATCAATACAATGAAGGGGGTTGTAATGATCCACGAGAATTTATTACTTATAGATTTTACGGTAGTGATTTAGAAGACTCCGAAAAAATAATCATTATTTTTGCAGTCGCACAAGATTGCGAAGAAGTGAGTTATGAAAATTTGGAAGAAGGTGTTACTCCAGAATGTAATGAAGATATGTATGAAGGTGGGGAATTTACATATTTTGCTGTTAATGGAGAAATAAAAAGTTTTTCGGAATTCAAGGATTAATTAGACCAACTCGTGCAATCATGAGATTTAATTGAAAAAATAAAAACCGTGTTGAATATTTTAGGTAATGATTGCTTTGGGAGTACTAAGCCGCATGTTCGAATCCTGTCGCCAGGACTCTTAAAAACCAATTCATACTAGAGAGTTGCCCAGACAAGCTTTTTTATTGAAATTTATTTCGTTTACTACACACTACAAATTGCTGACAAATACTCCCTATTCTTCAGAACAAATTGCGCAAAACTATGCAAATATTATAGTTATAGCGCTATAAAGAATAATTAAATGTATCTCTATGAGTAACTATCCAAAATTATTTTTTTGAGAACAGATTACAGTCAAATAATACAAAAATGCTTCTTGCTAAACATTATTTTGTTTGGCACTATATGTAACCAGCCCCACATTTAAAACATCAATAAAAATGTTCCCTTGTAATGGCAAGGAGACTGAAGAAAGGGGTAGGGGTAAAAAATAGTTATTTTTTCTAGCCTTCAAAAACTTCTACACACATAGATATTAAAAAATGAAAATTATCTCTTTACTAATGTCGCTCCCTAGCAATTCTCTAAGGGTTATTCGTCGTACCCCACCTCTTGTTTTTGCGATGGCAGTTTTATCTTTGGGAGGTTTCATTGGGGCTTCATCTGTTCTGGTAAGAGGGTTAAAAATGGTTGAAAATTCTATTACTGTCACAGGTGCTAGCACGGAGAGTTTTGAAAGTGATATTGCCAAATGGTCGATTCAAGTAAAAACTTCCGGACCGACACAAATTGATTCCTTTAATGAGCACAAAAAATCAATTAAAAAAACAATCGCTTTTCTTGAAGCTAATGGGATAAAAGATACCCCAAAACAAGATTTATATCTTGGCCCCGCAATGATGAAAGAATACGAAACAAAACATCCAAAAACGAATGAGGTCATTAAAACTGAATGGATTACTTATCAAAGTATTGAGATAAAAAGTAGAGATGTTTATAACATTCAAAAAACTAATAGTCAGATAACAGAACTTTTAGGTCAAGGAGTGAGGGTAATACCAAGTAGACCTGAATTTACTTATTCAAAACTTGCCGATAAAAGGGTGGATATGTTGGCTAAAGCAGCTAAAGATGCAAGAGTTAGAGCTGAAGCTATTGCTGTTCAAGTAGGATCTGAAGTAGGTGGTTTGAAAAAGGTAAATACAGGTGTCTTTCAAATTACAGTTCCTAATTCAACAAGAGTAAGTAGTTGGGGTTCATATGACACAACGACTATTAAAAAAGATATTACCGCTGTTATGGGAGTAACCTTTGCAGTTAAGTAATTGACCCTGAGAAAATTACTAATAACTTTTTTCTGTAATTTTTATTGTTGTTAATCCTGTTAATGCATGTCCATTGCTAGAGAAGGACAAGAATGATATGCATTCGTAATTATGTAGCTTTGGAGAAAAAACAGGTGCTGGGAAATGGGGAAATTCAAGCCTGAATAATATGATCTTATTGATCAATTATGGTAAATTACCCCCTAAAAAATAGCCCTAAAGCTAACCGAATGCTTACAGGTTTATCTTGCAGGTTTAAAAATTATAAAAATCGAATTATCTTTTTTAATTAAAAGCTATTTCAATTGACTCTTTATTGACGGAACATGCATTATTTCCAAAATTACTTAAATCGTAACAAGCTCCATCTAAGTTATAACCACAACCATCTTGGAGACCATCACATCCATTTTCGTCCATCCATTCTTCAAAAGTTTCTTCATTAAATTTATATTTATCTCCTTCTTTATCCATCCAATTACTAATAATCTTTTTTGGACCTTCTAGTATGAAACTTGCTGTTATGTATTTGAATAGAGGTAACTTTGTTCCACCTTGTGTTTCTTCAACATAGGGAAATGCCGCTGATACGTTTTTTACATCTACACATTCAAAACCCTCATCTTCAAAAGCGGAAATATTTTCAATAATAAATTCAGCACTTAAATTTTTATTAACTAAATTTAAAGCTTCTTTTTCATTGCCCTCTTCAATAAAATTTATCAATCTATCATAGTAATCCAGTTCTGTTATTGTTTCGATATCCTCTTCTTCAACAGGGAAGCCACCTTCAAGATAACCATCGACTTGAAATTTTAATGTTTCCATTTTTTTGAAAATTATTAAAATTATACACTGACAAATAATCTTAAAAAATTAAATTTTTTTCTTATCATTTTCCGTTCATCATCAATCAGTAAAGTCTATTTTCTTTTTAAGCCGCACCCATCTTTGAAACCATCTCCTTTATTTTATTCCATCCACTCTTCAAAAAGTTCTTCATTGAATTAAAATTTACCACCTTTTTAATCCATCCAGTTTCTAATAATCTTTTTGGATTTAAATGATTATTTTTGTATTTATAAAAAAAAATTCAAAATAAGTTAAAATAATAGAATTATTTTAGTCATTAATTATGAAAATCTTTAAGAAGAATATTTCCTTCAAATAAAAAAATGGCTAAACCTATAATAATTCGTAAAGATGAGAAAGATTCAATTTTTCAACTAAAAAAAATTGACAGAAAGAAATTATATGGTTTCAGAAAGAGATTAGCGGTTGATGAAAACAATGATGAATGTAAAAGAGCATCACTTACTGAAGATGGACAAGTATTAATAAAGTCTGGAATGACTTCTCAAGGATGGTTCATTGAAGGAGGTAAACAAATTGAATCAAGTGAGATAGGAGTTATTGATGAAGACAATAATGAATTAGAGTTGATCCCCTCAACATTAGGAGTTAACCAAAATCTAGAAGGACCTTTAAATCCTAAAGAGCTCCTTGATATGACTGTAACAACCGTTTATTCACTATTACCTAATCAAATATCTAAGGACCTTGAAAGTTCACTTGATAAAGGCGAAATATGGAAATTTAGCTTTAATTTTAGAGCTGATTACAGAATGGAAACGGGCGTTATTTTGAAAAACGATGCCGGATATTTTGCCATTATTGGAATTCCTAATCAGATAAATTTGCTATCTCATAATGCTTCACTTCCTGAAGATGATGATGATGATGATGAAGATGAATTAGATTTTGAAATGTTTTAAAAATGAGAAAAATACACATATCAGATTCAAATTCAAAAAATACATTCGTACATTTTGTACCAATAAAATGTCCCAAAAATTTTTTTAGAGCTTTTGGCAAAGAAAAAGTTTTTTCAAAAAGGCTTTTGGTCTCTGGAGAAAATAATGATTATGAAAGTCTTTTATCGAGATATAAAGATAAGCTGCCTCAAAAATTAATAGATGAAGACCCCGAATTGGATACAGAGTTAATTGGTAGGCCTATTGAAAAAACAAATACTGTTTTTATAAATAAAAAAAATGAAATCATGAAAACAGCACCTAATTGGATTGAATTAATATTTGACAAGGATGGTTATGAAAAAGAGAGGAGAATCCCAGAAGATAAATTATCAAATATAACTGATGAACTACCAATAAGATTTACCAAATTAAAATTAAAAAGAAAAGATGCTGTAAGAAAATTTGTTTTTAGCAGGACTCTCCAACTTTGGCACTCAGATGGTTTAACTTTTGAATTTCTCTTTAATATTGCAAAGGAATTAGATGAAAACGATGAAATGATGCTAGTTGGAAGTGGAGAGAAAGGAAGGGATCCCTTAATTTTTCAAAATAATGGATTACCTTGGAGGGCTTTTCTTGAAGGTCGTGTTAAAGATGACTCGTATGCATTATTAATGCGTTTGGCTAACTTAGAACTTAAAACATTAACTTCATGAAAAAAGTAATAAATTTCGAATCAATTGCAAAACAATATAAATGCGCAGTAGCTTCAAAATATCGCCCATTAAAACCTGATGAAATAAGCTCAGTAACCTCTGGGAAAAATTTTGTTAGCAAAAAAATTGATGGTGAGTTATGGATGGCTCACATCGATAAAGAGGGAGTAACGTTATTTGCTAAAGGTGATAGATTTATAAAAGAAGGCAAAATAATAGAATCTCTAAGAGGTTGTTTGCCTTATAATGTGACAAATTTAATTGTTGCAGGTGAATTACATATCAAAAAAGAAACTAGAGAGAGAGTTGGTGATGTTTCTAAAGCTATTTCTGAAAATGACTTAAATAATTTATCTTTTGCTATTTTCGATTTAGTAAAAATTGAAGGCAAAATACTTTCTTTAAACTATGAAAAAAGATTAGAAGAACTTCAAGCAATTTTTAAGACACCAAAAAGTAATTTAAAAGTTATTGAGACGGAAGAAATTAGTGATAAAAATTCTATTAAAGATTTTTACGAAAAATGTGTCAATAAAGAAAATGCTGAAGGGATAATTATTCGTACAGGGAGTGAAATAATATATAAAGTAAAGCCATCAATATCTATAGATGCATTGATAGTTGGATTTACAGATAAAGTTAATGAATCAGGCAAAGTAAGATCTGTTTTACTTGGATTAAAGAGAAAGGACGATAAAATTCAATTAATTGGAGCCTGCGGCAATTTTTTAGGATCTTTAAAAGAAGATCTATATAAAAAGCTAGTAAGTATTGAATGTGAAAGTAAATTCAGACATTCAAGCAGTGACGGAAATCTTTATCGTTTTGTTAGGCCAGAAATAGTTTTAGAGATAAAGAGTACTGAAATCCAGTGTGAAGATAGCAACGCAAATAGTATTAAGCGAATGGTTTTAGATTTTAAAGATAATATTTGGCAACCCCTCGCACTTTCAGAATGTGTTAGCTTAATCCACCCTGTAGTAATTCGTGAGAGACATGACAAACTTGCCGATGAATCAGATGTAAGAATATCCCAAATAGAATTTTTTTTAGATTCAAAGAAATTGGAAGAAAAAATAAAACAAATTCAATTACCAAAAAGTAAATTAATAGAAAGAAAAGTCTGGACAAAAGATGTTAAAAATGGAATTTCGATCAGGAAAATAATAATATTGAAAACTTTCAAATCTGAGACTTGGGATAGCTGGCCTGAATGGATTGTTTTTTATTCCGACTATAGTCCTGGGAGAAAGTCACCACTTGATAAAAAATTAAAAACAGCCATTAATATGGAAGAAGCAAAGAAAATTGCGAATAATTTAATAGAATCAAATATTAAAAAAGGTTGGGTATTAAAAGATTGATCTTATAAAAAACATGCAAAGAATAATCACTCCAACTCAAATATCTTTATTCGCAATTTCAGAACTTGCTGCTCAGCTTGAGGAGTTAGTAATAAGAAAAAGATTTACTGGAAAAATCCCTCCAAAATCTGAATTAGAAAAGCAATTAATTAAGGATGGGGAAAGACATGAAAGAATTCTTTTAGAAAGCCTTGCAGATGAAAATAATAATATTGTAAATATAGGAGATTTTCCAGCTAATCAAAGATTTAAAGAAACAATAAATTCTATGAAAAAAAAAGTCGCATATATCTATCAGGGATCTCTAAAAAATTCAGAGATTAAAGGGTCAGCAGATGTATTAAAGCGAACTAATAAGCCTTCTAGATTAGGAGATTGGTCTTATATTCCAATTGAATGCAAGCTTTCATCTAAATCTAAAACAACCTTCATTATTCAATCTTGTGCATATTGCGATTTGCTGGAATCTATTCAGGGTATTAAAGCAAATTACTTTGAACTTTATCTTGGAGGAAAGAATTTTGCAAAATTTGAAACTAAAAAATATTGGAATTGGTACTCTTTATTGAAAAAACGATATAAAGATTTTATAGCTAATTTCGATGAACAAATTGAACCTTTTTTAACACCCGGAGACCATGGGAAATGGACAGATTATGTCAATGAGAAACTTAAAACAAAAAGAGATTTAATACTTGTGGCAGGTATGACTCAATCTCAAAGAAGTAAACTAATTAAGAATGGCATTAAGACAATAGATGAGTTTGCAGCATTGAAATCAAAAAACAAAATATTTATAAGTAAAAAAGACACTTTAAGAAACTTATATCAGCAATCTAAAGTTCAAGTCCTGCCAAAGTTAACCGATGATCGACCAAATTTAGAGCCACGCATTTGGTCCGAGCTCAAGAAAGATAATAACAATATCAAAAATATACTTCCATTAAAAAATGATGGAGATATTTGGTTTGATATGGAAGGTTTTCATGACTCTGTAACAGGTATAAAGCTTGAATATCTTTTTGGCGCCTGTTATTCAAAAAATGGAAAAATTAAATTTGAAAAATGGTGGGCTCATGATCATCAGGAAGAAGGAGAAAGTTTCGAACAATGGGCAACTTGGGTAGAAGAAAGAAGAATTAATTATCCAGAACTGCATATTTATCACTATGGAAATTATGAAAAAGATGCGATGAGAAAACTGCAGCAAAAACATCCAAACTCAAATGCTGTGGGGGTAATAAATAATTGGTTAAGAGATGGTTTGTTGATAGATCTTCTTCCAATAGTTAAAAATGCAATTTTCCTTGGAGAAGAAAGTTATTCCATAAAAAAAGTAGAGAAACTATATAGAGAAAAAAGAAAAACAGAAATCACTAATGCTGCAGATTCTGTTGTGGCTTATCAAAGATTTCTAGAATCAGGGGAGAAAAAAGAATTAAAAGAGAGTCCTCTTCTACAAAACATAGAAAAATATAATAAGGATGATTGCGAGTCAACAGAAGAATTACATAGATTTCTCTTTAATTTAAAAGGTCAACATAAAAAAATTAATCTATTCTTTGAAAATAAAATTGATAAAAAAATTTCAGAAAATAAAGAACCTAATGCTTATGATGAAATTAATAAAATAAGTGATATTTTATTTACTCAAATTCCAAAAAAATTAAGAAATCTTGATGAAGAAAATATTATTAATGAACCAAATCATCCTCTTACGCATATTGGTCCACTTGGAATCTCGTGGAAATCACAAAGAGTTCTATCTCAATTATTGAGATTTCACTCTAATGAAGCAAAAGCTTTGTGGTGGAGATACTTTGATAGAAAAGGAGCTGATATTTTTGAATTAGAAAAAGATTCAGAATGTATTCATGAAGCTATTTTCATAGATAAGAAAAAAGATCTAATTAAAAATAAAGAATTGCTACTTTATAATTTTAAGTATGAACCATCTCAAAACTCAAAATTACAATCTGATTTCTTAGATGGGGGATTAGAAATGGAAATACAACAGACTGGTTTAAGCCTTAATGTTCAGAAATTAGATGATAATAAAGGAATAATAAGTTTTAAGAAGCAAGACAAAAAATGTGAAAGATGGAAGAAGGAAAATAAAGAAATTAAAAATTTTGAAATAGAAGATTTTCCTGGGCTACCAATAAATTGCTCTTTATTCAAAAGAGAGAGAGATCTTGGGATAACATTAATAGATAGATTATTTCCTCAAGCTGAAGCATGGATAAAGGATAAAGAAACAGTCCCAGAATCCCTTAAAAATTTATTAGAAAGGCGAGGGAATGATGAAATAGTTAAGTTAAATACCAATCTTAAAAATTCAAATTCTGGATTTGCAGAGCAAATAACTGAATATATTAAAAATCAAACTTCTACTATTTTGGCTTTACAAGGACCGCCTGGAACTGGGAAGTCAACATTAATAGCGGAAGTAATAATCGGATTGGCTTTAAAGGATAAAAGAATTGCTATTTGTGCTAATAGTCATCCAGCTATAGATAACTTGCTAATAAAGATTAAAGAGATATCTAATGATAAATCTATAGATCTAAAAGTAGTAAAAAGTGATAATAGTAAATCAATCGAAAGAATAAATAAACTAAATAAATATTCAATAAGTACAATTCAATCAAAAAAAATCACAAAAGAAATGCCTATCGTCGGAGGAACAGCTTGGGCACATTCAACTGAAGAATCAATTAACAATTATGATCTATTAGTTATAGAAGAAGCTGGACAGATGTCTCTTGCTAACACGGCAGTTATCTCGAGATGTGCAAAATCTATAATTCTTTTAGGAGATCAACAACAACTTTCACAACCGACTAAAGCAGAACATCAATTTGGTGGGGGTTTATCTTGTTTGGAATATTGGATAAATAATAAAAAAGTAGTTCCTGAAAATCTTGGGATTTTCTTAGGGAAAAGTTGGAGAATGGAACCTTCAATAACCTCTATTGTTTCTGAACTTTTTTATGAAGGAAAACTAAAAAGCAATGAAAAAAATAATAAAAATAAACTAATTTTGACAAATCCTATTCAATCATCGAATGGGAATTATATTCCAAGTCAAGGATTTCATTTTGAAAACGTACCACATATTGGCAATAGTCAATCATCAAAAGAAGAAGCTATTAAAATTAAAGAGATAGTTGATAAGCTATATGGGAGTAAATATGAGTATTTCTCCAAATCTAATATAATCTCGGGAGAAATTACTAAAAAACATATTCTGGTAATTGCGCCTTATAATGCCCAAGTTAACCTATTAAAAAAATATTTAAATGATAAGGCAAGAATAAGTACTGTTGATAAATTTCAAGGACAAGAAGCCCCAATATCAATTTTTTCTTTAACTGCTAGTAGTGGACATGATGCCCCCAGAGGATTAGATTTTTTACTACAACCAAATAGAATTAATGTTGCTATAAGTAGGGCAAAATGTCTATCAATAGTAGTCGGCTCCAATCATCTATCTTCTACATTAGTTAAATCAATAAAGGATGCGGAACTGATCAATACATTTTGCAAAATCAGTAATATTTAAATTTACAGAAAAGTTAAATGAGAATCAAATAGAAAGAAAATCTATTAAGATCCGCAGAATATTAATGGTTAATAATATCAATTAAATTACCAGTATCATCAACTTATCTAAATCTCTTCTTTTGATTAAAGAGCAGAGGTTTTTAATTAAACAAAAATAATTTAATTTTTATAATTTCTAAAACTGCAAGTTAAACCTGCACTCATTCGAATACCTTTTGGACTATTTTCAGTGGGTAATTTGCCATCATTGATAAAAGAACAAAAATAACATTAAAGGTTGAACTTTATACCCTTTTACTGCATAATTTTTCGTGAATTCGAAGGATTTTATATGAATACATTCCAATCTTTCCATCAGGAGAACATCCTTGAAGTTGACCGCAAAACTTACATCTGAAAATGTCGGTGGTCTTTTGTAATTTTTCTTTTCTTATTCTACGAGGATTATGGTTAGTGATTTTCATTTAGAACCTCCGAAACAAAGAGAATCTCATTTTCCTGATTCTTGTTGAACCATTCTCTCCATTCACATGCTAGAGACATTTGATCTAAAAGGTCATCTGCTTCACGAATACTCTTCGTTAAAGTGTCAATCATGTCTTCAATAACGTGTTCTTCTATCATTGTACGCACCCAGATCGCCCTAAACCTGCTCCTAATACTGCGCCGAGTGGTATAGACCATCCATAAGCATCTTTTTTAGAAAGACTTGCTGCTAATCCTCCACCCAAAAGTCCACCTAAAGTTCCGCTCGAATTACATTTTGAGATCAGATTATATTGGTTAAAGGATTCACGTACAGGTTTAGTATCGTAATGGTAATGATTTGATGCTTGTGATACCACGCATGGTACTTTAACCCTGTTCGATGAAACATAACCAGAAACATAGTTCCCATGAGAGTTATAATATCCTTCGTGGTAAGTTTCTTTGATCTCATATCTTGTACATTCCTCAAAGTTTTTATTGTTGTGTGCAAGTAAAGGAAATGGAATAAGAAATAATGATGCTAAAAGAATGTGTTTCATGAGAAGTAGTTAATAAGAAGAACGATTAAAAAAGTGAAAAATCCGAATATTGGTTGAAAATCCTTTGGTCTGAGGATAAGTATTACTCTGAAAAACTTTGTCATGATATTTATTTAGTTTATTTTGATGCATATCTTTAATTTGAAGAACTTATTTTAGGATTTAAATTCTTTTAAGAAACCAGAAAGGATTCCAAAAGTTGAATAAATAATATTTAATAAGTGATGGATAATATAAAAATATACTTCTAAGCCTGTTCTCAAATGAATTGAGGGGGTTTTAATGACAGTCAGGTTTTGTCTTAAACTAATTTTAGAGGGATTAATAAAAATGTCTTTTGCGAATGTTCTTTTTGTGAATTGTCACATATGATTTTCTTTGAAGCCTTAAAAATATTAAAAAAAACTTAGTTGAAGTAAATATATTCAAGTAAGTTTGATTAAATCTAGCAATTGAATTAAAAATTCTCCTTTAATGATATTCGAGTATTGATATGAAATAAAATGAGGTCTAACTTACACATGATTTAGTAAATAGATTAGATCAGGACTTATATAGAAAAATATTTCTAGATATTAAGTTAATTTATTTTGCATATTAATTAAACGCTTCACAATTATAATTCTTAAAAAATTTGATTAATTATGCTTGATATCAAAATACAAAAAAATGATCTAGGATTGTGGGAAGCAGAAGCAACTTTAAATCTGCCTGAGGTAAAAGTAATTGTTATGAAAGCGGAAAAAGATCAAATAAAATACGATTTGCAATCTAAATTATCAGAAATAGTTAGTGAATATGTTGAGAAGCATGTGGGAGAGGATGAATTTTAATTATTTACATATCCATTAAGAATTTTAATTTAGTAAAGAAAATACGCTCAACTTGGTCTTAGTGGGAAATTTGAATATGCACAATTTCATAAATACAAGGTAAATAATAATTAACGGTATCTTTGTAACTGCTCCATATATTGACCAAGTAAATTTTTTAGAGTAACTATTTATAGGGAAATTATAAATTTTACCAATATTTTCAAAAAGTTTTTTTTACTAGGTTTTACTAAATTATTATTTACAAGTGTTGACTTATTATGATTATTGAAAACCTTTTGGGTGATCATTTCCTATGGCTTACCGCACTATGCTTCTTTGCTTATAAAAAATTAAGAGAATATTGATTTAAATATTTCCCAAGAAGTAATCATTATAATTCTAGAAAAGTCCTAATTTTATTAATTTATTTTCTTGGGTTTTAAAGTGCTAAATAATGAAGACATTTTTAATAAGATATCTAATACATCTACAAATCTTGAAAAACGATTTTTTGGAAAATATTACACCCCAAAAATTGCTGCAAGAGGGATAATTAATGAATTTATTAATCAAATTTCTTTAAAACCTGGGCAAAAAAAAAGGCTTAAAATAATCGACCCTTTTGGCGGTGATGGAAGACTCATTAAATGGCTAATTGAAGAAGCCAATACAAGAAATTTTGAAAATTTATCTTGGGAAGTAACACTATGGGACATAAATGATATAGGTTTACATCAAGCAAAGAGAGAATTATTAGAGCTTAGGAAGAAAAAAAATCTTACTTTTGAGATTATTCATAGTGACGCCTTTACTAGATATAAAAAAACAATCCAAAGTAATTTTCAAAAATATGATTTTGTTTTAACAAATCCACCATGGTATGTAATCAAACCAGATCGTAGGATAAAGATTTCCGATGCCAAAGATAATAAGAAAGATGATTTAATCAAAGAATATAAGGCATATGATACTTTTATAAACCGTACATTTCCTCTCTCTAAACCTAAAGTTAAATTTGGTGGTTGGGGGACAGACCTTTCCAGAGTTGGTTTGGAATTATGTCATAATTTAGTTGTTAATAATGGCTATATAGGTATTGTTTTACCCCCATCTTTTTTGGCTGATCAAAAATCATATCAATTAAGAAAATCTTTTATTGATTCATACGAAATACTTTTAATAAATAGTTTTCCTGCAGAGTCCAAATTATTTATAGGTGCGGATGTTGGAGCGATATCTTGTCTCTTCAAGAAAAAGGTTGTTAAAAATCAACAATTTTTCTCAGGCATTTATGATAAGAAATGCAAGTTAATTTATCGTGAGAAAATACTATTAACCAAAGAGCAATTTTTAAAATTTGATTACACTATTCCAGTAAATTATGGGCAAAAAAGAATAGATTTACTTAATTTTATTTCCAATAAATTTCCTTCATGGCACTATGTAGAAAAAAATAACAAACCCACTTTTTGGGCTGGGCGGGAATTAGATGAGACAGGTAGCAAAAACTGGTTAGAAGACAAAGGCAATGGTCCTTTGTTTATAAAAGGTAAAAATATTTCTAGATATGAAAAGAATAATAATTCCCTTAAAAGAATATCTAAGGAATTGAAAGTCCCAAAAAGTTCAAGATATACGAGAATTATTTGGCGGGATATTTCTCGAAGAAATCAAAAAAGAAGAATGATTGCAACTTTGGTTGAACCAGATATTATTGCAGGAAATTCTTTAGGAGTTGTTTCTATATCAAGTGAAAATGATTCAACTTTAAAAACCTTATTAGGAATAATGAACTCCTTTTGTTTTGAATTTCAATTAAGAAGTTACTTATTTACTGGGCATATATCTTTAGGATCCATAAGAAAAGTATGTATTCCTAATATTGATGAAATTAATAAACATAAGAATCTTGCTAACCTTGTCGATAGGGTTATTAAAGGTGAGCATAACCTTGAAAACCAAATTGAGATATATGTCTCAAAAAAAATTTATGGTTTAACTAAAGAACAATTCAAAGAAATATTATATTGTTTTGAAAAATATACTGAAGAAGACAAAATTAAACTTATTCAAGAATATTAAAAATATACCCATTAAAATAATTCTAATTTTATGAATGTAGAGCATTGATAAACAATCATTACTCAGCAAAATTGAGTGAACTTGATATTGAAATTATTTCTCATGTCCCCATTGGAGGTAATTGGAAAAATATTCCTCTTAAGATCCCTTCAAAGAGACTGCAAACTATTAGAGATAGTTATGCTCGTGGAGAGGGTAGCAGATCAACATACTATGGACGACTAAATCCTAGTAAACCCTCTTATACAATAAATACCTACTTTAATAGACCAGGGAACGGATGTAATATCCACTACAAAGAGAATCGAGTAATTTCCCAAAGAGAGGCTGCTAGATTTCAATCATTTCCTGATTATTTTTTATTTAAAGGATCGAAACGTCAAATAAACATGCAGATTGGAAATGCTGTCCCTCCATTATTAGCTTTCCAAATATCAAAATCAATAAGTTTTGCACAAAATAGTAATGGGATTTTCATAGATCTTTTCTCGGGAGCTGGGGGCATTGGATTGGGATTTAAGTGGAATAATTGGATACCAATAGTGGCTAATGATATAGAGAAATCCTTCTTAGATAGTTATTCCTATAATATTCATAATCAAATAATTCATGGGAGTATAAATAATAATGATGTTTTTGAAGAGATTATAAAAAATGCTAAAAATGCCAGAAAAAAGTTCCCTGATAAACCTCTTTGGATTCTTGGGGGACCACCTTGTCAAGGTTTCTCAACAGCAGGTAAAAGAAGATCAATGGACGATCCAAGGAATCATCTTTTTTATCGATATTGTGAATTAGTGAAGGCTCTATCTCCTGATGGATTTCTTTTTGAAAATGTATCTGGCCTTTTAACAATGAAGAATGGGGAAATATTCCGTGAGGTCAATAAACAATTTATGAAATTAATGCCATATTTTGATAACTGGTTGATTTCCTCTGAATGTTACGGCATACCTCAAAAAAGAAAAAGGGTTTTTCTTATAGGTAATAAAAATAAGAATATAAAAATTTCTATTCCTCCTCAAATAACTTCTCAACAAGAAAAAAACCAATTATTTTCCTATTTAAAACCATTAATTTCTTCCGAAGAGGCTATTTCTGATTTACCTGAAATTCTTCACAGCGAAGATGGTTCCCATAAATTTTATAAAGATCAAAAACTCTCAACTTATCAAAAGTTTATGCGTTCAATATTATCTCCATCGGATTACCTTGAGACTTTTCAAAAGTAAATCATCTCTTAATCCCTTACATATCTTTCACTTCCCCACTGGCTGGCGATCTTTTTAGCTATTTTATCCATTGAAGACTTAAGTAATTGTTTTACCGCCTCAAAATCTTCTAATTTTTTTTCTTCCAAATTTGGAATAATTTTTTTTAAATCACTCTCTAAGTTTTTATTGTCTTTTTCGAAAATTATTTTCTTTAGCTCAATTTTAAATTTTTGGTAATTATTATTTGAACTATTAAGTAATTCCTCTGACTTATATACAACATTCTTTACCTCTTCATCAAAATCATTTTGATAATGTCTATTTTCTTTCGATATGTAATTTTCTAATGCAGATAACCCAACCCTAATTCTCCTTATTTTCTGTTCAATACTATATTTTGTAGATCTTTCTTTCTTTAGAACTTTGTCATAAACAGTTACATAATTATCTATTCTTAAGTTCAAGAAATTATTGTCATAATTTGCATAATCTAAATTTAGTAAATAAATTAAAAAAGGTATTTGATATTTTTCGAAAAGGGTTGATAATATTCTCATTGCCAATCTTTGATTATCTCTAAGCATTTTCGAAATCCTTAGAGCATTTTCTTCGTTTCTTACAGATTCTTTTCTAAGATCCCACAATGATTTCGCGTACCATGAAGTGACCGGAATGCTTTTTTCTAGTTCCCTAAGATATAAAACATCATCAAAACTCATTCGATTATTTTTAGCTGAGTTTGCTGATTGACTTAGAAGACGAAATTTTGGCATATGCCGAAACCCTAGTGAAAGTGGTCCAATATGATCAGCAGTTGGACTCCCGACACCTCCGTCAGCTGAATTCTCAAATTTCATTTCAGATCTTATGATACCCATTAACTTGTCAGCAGCAATCCAATCCCCATCTGACCAGAACTCAAAAACTCTCCTATCGGTAACATATTTACTAAGATTTTCTTTGCTCCTTCCTTTATCTGCCTTCCCCCTACAACATTTATTAAATGAATGAAAGCCATCAAATCTATCAGGAGCATTTGACATGGCCCCAGGACTTAAAAGTGAAGATTCAGTTTTTAAATAGTGATTTTCTAGCCAAATTAAAAAACTATCAGTATTTTCAAAACTTGGAATTGTTATACTTTTAGATGATAATAAAAAATTAATTTCCTTTAGCACCTCTTTGCCATAATCAGTAATTATCCTCTCAAAAATTAAGTTAATAGGTTCATTTTGATCAAATATATATTTATCTTTATATATCTTTATTAATCTATTTATCAATATCTTTTTTGGGTAAACATATGCCAACTTCATAGTTCTCCCACACTTCTTACAAGGTTTTTCACCTGTGGGGTGAATAATCTTTGCTGTTTTGCTTATCCATTGATTGGACTCTGGATCTATACCAATTTCCTTAGCTTTCTTAATCCACCATGATTTTCTTTTATTATGAGTAAATTGATATTGACCACTAGATCTGTTAGATGGTGCTTCCCACTGGATTTTACCATCATTTTTTATTGCATCAGGCATTCCAGTATATTCTTTATGGCTAACTATAAAATTCATATATTCAATAAACTCTTTTGACCAATTCTGACCTTTACTTCCATATACAACCTCCTCTTTTTTTATATTTTTTTTAATAAATTCCGACATAGAAATTCAAAAAAACAAATGAAGGCGATTCTCGGGCGATCATTTGCTATTTTATGCCATAGATTGCATCAAAACTACTAATTATGAGACTCATATTAATCTCAGTTATACCTACATATAAACCCCTCCTATCTTATATCATGCTATTTCAATCAATATCTAAACCACTTTTTATGTCTCAAGAATGATCCAAGATTATATATATATATATTCAATAATAGCAATATTTCTAACGAATCTCCTAAAAAATACCTCTTGTGCTTGAGGAGCGCTAGGCCGCAGGTTTGAATCATATCGCCTGGGTAGTTATTGTGATAGTTCTTAGAAAGTCCAAAAAATGAGGATTAAAAATGCTCAAATATTTAACATAACGCTTAAGAGTTTACATAAAATAAATAGCAATTTTTAAATAAAAATCTAAACTTAAAATTTAATTCGATATTTTTTTGTAATTAGTATGATGCCATTCTTAATTAACTTTATTAGATAATCTCATTAATATGTTCATCATATCCAGATGTAATCAAGTACTCCTTCATCTGTAATTCACTCTGATAATTTGCATATTGGATATTTCCATCTGCATGCATAAGAGCTCTTAGATAAGCACTTCCATCATTAGTTTTCCAGTAAACCTCTTGGAAACCATCACCATCAAAGTCACTCGAAGCCTTTCGCCCCGATTGACATCTAAGTATTCTCAATATTCCGTTTAACGATTAAATAATAAAATGCTTATTTAACCTATTTAGTTTTTTTATTTTTTAATATATCTAAAGATAATACTCTAATAATAATGCGTAAATTTAAAGATAACTTTTCAAGCGAAAGTTTTTATCCAGATAGTAATTATTATCTTGACCAGGACAACTCTCCTAAAGAGAACCCAATTTCAAAAGATAAAAAATCCAATATGGGGGGCGATTTTGAATGGCCAAATACATATTGGTTTATTGCTGAAAGAACAAATGGAAGGCTTGCAATGATAGGCTTCATGGCTGTCATTATTAACTACACCCTATTCGGATGGATAGCTTATCCAATCCTTTAAATGAGTAATTCTAATTTTGACAAAAATGGTGTAGATAATTCTGGAACACATTGGCTCCAATATGCTGCGTTTGTTGTAACTGCATTTGCTATTTATTTTGGTTGGGCATTTTTCAATGATGCTAATTTCCACCATTTCACCATAAAAATATTCAAATTCTGGAATTGGAATGGATATAACCCATTAGGTTATTGCGTGATGCGTTGGAAAGTAGACTTTTATCCTTAAAAAAGTAATGGATAGGTCTTATTGGATTGTTAATTCAAATTGATCAAGGATAAAAAGATTTATCGAAAATATGAATAATAAAGATCAATTTCTTAAATATATGTTTATTAATTCTGGAAACATTACTTCTAAATGGTGGAAAGAGCAACCTGTCATGACAACCAGAGAAGAATTAAATAAAGCAGCAGATAGAGAAGAATGGAAATATGAATTGCTTAGGGTTGGAGAAGAACCGAGGAAGATTTGACAAAAAAAGAGAGCTAGGACTGTTAATTCTTAATAGACGATTAAATAACACTCAATTACTAACCAATTGCGATTCAAGTAGTAAGTGTTTCATATTATTAAAATTATTTCTACCAAAGTAGAGAAGTATAAATCTTGCATTTTTTCTAACCAATTCACTATGACTTCCCAATTACTTTTATTGGGTTTTGATTAGTCATATGTTTTTGAGGAGTTTTCGAGTAATCTATTTAATTCCAAGAGTTCTTCTTTACTAAGTTCTCTATATTTCCCTTTTGGCACATCTAACTTAATATTCATAATTCTTACACGCTTTAATGATCGTACTCTATATCCTAAGGCCTCACACATTCTTCTAATCTGACGGTTAAGTCCCTGTGTGAGTATTATTTTAAAATTTCTTGGACCCAATTGTTTTACGAAACAATTTTTAGTTGTTGTGTCTAAAATATCAACTCCATTACTCATGCTTTGAATAAAGTCGCTATTAATAGGACGATTAACTTTTACAATATATTCTTTTTCATGATTATTTCTGGCTCTGAGTATTTTATTTACGATATCTCCATCATTAGTTAAGAAAATCAATCCCTCACTGAGCTTATCTAATCTTCCAATGGGGAAAATTCTTTTAGGATATTTAATAAAATCTATTACATTATTGGGTTCTACTTTTCTATCTGTTGTGCAAACAATTCCTACAGGTTTATTAAAGGCTAAGTATATGTTTTTTTGTCTCTTTGATTTTTCTATTCTTTGACCTTTAACTTCAACTTGGTCAGTATCTTCTACTTTAGTTCCAATTTCTGAAATCTTGCCATTAATGGTTACCTTTCCTTCTTGGATTAATCTATCTGCTTCTCTTCTAGAACAATAACCGACTTCACTTAAATATTTATTTATTCTGGTAGCCATTTTTGATGTTTCATTTTTATCTGCACTAAAAAAATAATTTACTAATCCCCTAATAGTTTAGATTGGATGTCAATTTTAGTTAATATTCTCATTATTGATTTTCAGATTATTTTCATAAGTAATTTATACCGCACAGATCTAAGTCTCTTTTTAATTCCAATTTTTTTCAATTTTTCTCCATCCCATAGAA
Source organism: Prochlorococcus sp. AG-355-N16 (assembly GCA_003278545.1). Lineage (GTDB taxonomy): Bacteria > Cyanobacteriota > Cyanobacteriia > PCC-6307 > Cyanobiaceae > Prochlorococcus_A. The sequence continues at coordinate 140,101 of QCEF01000004.1, read as the reverse complement.
AGTAATCTTTCATAAATTTCTCTAGCTAAATCTATTTCAACAGAAACTGTATTTGTCATTACTGGTTGTTTGTTTCCTAATCCCCCCACTATTTTCCCAGTATCTATAAACATATATTCAAAAACTCCATCAATACTCTTATCATTTTTAATAAATCTTTTTACTTCTGACCTATTTGAATTAATCAGCCAATAAGATTTAGCCATTAATGTAACCTTGGAATTAGTAAACGTTCCATTTAAAACAAACTCATTTGATCAGTTTCTTTTTTCTTTACATCCTCTAATAGCCAACCATCAGGGGACCAACTTATCATGATTGCGAATAATCCTCTTAATTCATCTGCATCTTTAACTTGCTCTGTCCATTGTTCCTCATATCCATTAGGAACGATCACAGGCATGCGGTGATGTATAGGTTTAATTAAGTCATTTGGTTCAGTGGTTAAAACGCAGCAACTCTCAAGTTCTGCTCCATCTGGTGAAATCCACTTACTCCAAATTCCTCCCAACCAAAAAGTCTCATAATTCGATTTTCGAACACGATATTTTTTTTCAAAAAAACCGCTAGCAGGTATTAGGCACCTTTTATGTTTCCAACTTCCACTAAATAATTTTTTTTCTTCTACGGTTTCTGATCTTGCATTAAATGGTCTTGGGCTCTCGTTATCAAATGGGTCTCTGGCCCAAGGAGAAATAAAGCCCCATGTCATAAAAGTAGTTTTAATTCTTCCTTCGTTTTTAATTACAAGAACAGGATCATTAGGTCTTATTAGATTTTGAGTCTCATATTTAGAATCAAGTCTACTTGGATAGTCTTGTTTCAAAGCCGTTGGCAACTTCTCAAATTTAGTTTTCAGCTCAAATCTTCCGCACATGGATTTTTAAATTATTTGTAAAACTTACTTAAAAAAAATTAAATTTACCCTATTTTAGATCTACTTTCATTTTTCTCAAATAAAAAATAATTTTTTGATCTTAGAAAGTTTTTCATCTAAATAATTAAAAGAAAATATAGATATTGAAAAGCTTCCTCAAATTTAATTTGAATGCTTCAAACTTAATAAATGACAGACCCAATCCTTTATTTATCGATGTTACTCGGACTTGGAGGAGTGTATGTACTAATCTCATCCTTCCATGATGATGACGATGGTGATGATGATGGAGAAAAGTATATTTATAATCTGGAGCGCTCTAATTTTGCGTAAAATTGATGTTTATATAAAAAATAGTTTCAAGAGAAGTTACTTGCAAAAACGAGCCAACATTTAAAATAATTTTAAAATTTAACGGAAATATTGTCTTTACTTTTTTTGCAAAATCTACCTCAATATTATATTAATTTTTAAATTAGGTTGTTGGTCCTCTATCCGTATATATTTGTGCCTTAAACCGTACATTTTTATTAGTCGATTTATAAGCATGCCTAGTTAGAACTTATCTGTTACGGAACTAAATTAAATGCCTTCAACACCAATAAAATCTTGTAATAAATATGTGTTGAGTTACAAAGATTCAACAAATAATACACATCAAATTGGTTTTTACGCACGCGATGCATACGATTGCCTAATGCTTGCGAGAGAATTCAACACTTACGTACATGATAATCCAGGATCTGTAATCAGAATCCAACAAAAATTTTGAGGAAATTAATTATGAATTTAAAAAGATCACCATTTGCAATTCAAGATAAAAATGCAAGAGATCTTGATAATGCAAAAGATTATCCAACTATTGCAGATTTAATGAAAGAACAGAAAGTTCCATATGATGATGGAAATACAGTTCACCATCGTAGAGATTTAGACTCTCTTGGTTAGTTTACGAAGATGGCCTTTTTTCTGACTCTGACTTCATCAAAATAAATTTTTAAAAAAGCTTAATTTAAAGTGCTCCTGAAGCAGTTGAATCAAGTATTCCCCCTAGGTGTGTTGTAATGTTAAGAGCGCTAATTACAGGAGGCTTTTGGGGATCATTAAAAAGATCAATTATGGTTATGCCACCATTACCCTGTTTTATCATCCAAATATTTGAATAATCAATCCCAAGGATATTACAAATAAGAGTTTTATTGACTGCATCATGAGCGACCATGAGGGTTTGATCATTATCCTTTTGACATAAACAAATTTTGTCAAAAGCTTCTACTGACCTTTCTGATACATCTTTTATAGATTCACCTTCGGGCATTATTACTTCTTCAGGTTTATAATGCCAATTTTTTAGTAAAGCAGGCCACTCTTCTCTAATTTCTGCTTCCAATTTACCCTCCCATAATCCGTGACTGATTTCTACGAGTGAATCTATTTTCTCAATTTTTAAATTTTTGTTATTTTGAAGGATTATTTGTGCAGTCTCATATGGCCTATGCATTGAACTTGAGAATGCCTTATTGAAAGAAATATTTCTCAAATATTCAAAAGTCTTTCTTGCTTGATCTTTTCCGTTTTCATTTAAAGGGATATCAATTTGTCCTTGAAATCTACCTTCTTTGTTCCAGTTAGTTTCACCATGCCTTATAAGAAATATTCTGGAATCTCCAATTCTATTTGGAATATTTTTATTAAGATGGGAAGTTTGATTTAAGCATTCAATTTGAGTCTTAAAAGAGTTATCTTTCTTTGAAATATTGAGTATTGAGAAAGAAGCATTTTCTAATCTTATTTTTCTAAAACCTTGCTTAGGCTTTCCTAATAACAAGAGTATTAAACATCTGAGAATTGCATTATGTCCAACAACTAAAATATTTACATCATCTTTGTCTAGATAAATTTTTAAAATATCTTCTACAAAATTTGTTGCTTGAAAAAATAACTCTTGAATTGGTTTATAAGTTTTATTATCATTTCTTTTTAAGATAAGATTTTCTGGATCATTTTTCCATATAGGGTAAATTTCTGGGAATTTCTTTTTTATTTCATCAATTTTTAGACCAGACCATTCACTAAGATCTACCTCTAGCAAATTATCGTCGAATACAATACTTTGTTCTTTATTGAAGGTCTTTTTAATTGTTTTTGCAGTCTCTGCCGCTCTGACAAGTGGGGAGGAATAGATTTTATCGAAGTTTATTTTTGATAATGCTTTTCCTGCTTTTTGGGCTTGTTGGTATCCTTCATCAGTTAATAATGAATCGTCTGTTCTTCCTTGAATTAATCCTTTTGCATTGAAACTGCTTAGTCCATGCCTAACTAAAACTAATCTTATAGCCATTATATAAATTTGAAAATTAAGATAATTTAATCATCTCATGGCGTGATTAAAATAGATACATAAATATAAGGAAATAAATGATAACTAACTATAGTTTTCAAGAATATAATAAGTTATGATCTTTAAAAATACTTCTAAATCAAAACTCACTTTAGCTTTTATTTCTATCGTCATAACTTTTTTTTTATGGCAACAAGGATTAAGAGACAGTTTAAATAGACCATCTGTTTCATTTGATATTAATCAAAAAGAGCAAGAAATTGCTGAATTATCTGTCCAATCAATACCTGTAAATCTTAAAAAATTTTTTATCATTAATGATCCTGTTGATCAAATAAATAAATCACTCTCTGAAGTCTCATTTGAAGAGCTAACAGAAAGAAATAAATTAATTCGAATAATTACTTCAGAATCAAATGATCCTTTAATTTATAAAAATATATCAAAAGATTTTGAAGATAAAAACTATAAATTTCTGATTGATGAGATAGAAAAAAAATCTAATAATAATTCATATAAGGTAAATTCTGAAAAATTTGATTTATTTAAAGGTGATAGATTTTTATATCACATTTTGAGCCGGAAATTTGATTTTGACGATAGTACATTAATAACAAAATCATTTTCAAGCAAAATGTTTTTTAAAATATTAGCCATAAGATTAATACCACTTTTAACAATATTTATTGGCTCTATTCTGGCTTTAAAAATATTATGGACAACTATATCTTTGAAAAAGTTTGGTTGGAAAGAAATTAAATCCTTAGATTTAGAATTAATAGATATGGTTTTATTAATTGCAGGTGGATTTGTTGTTTTAGGAGAAGTGGTATCACCTTTATTTTCTATAAGTTTGGTCGAACTTTTTTCTAAAAATATCTCTAATGAATTGTCTCAATCTTTAAAAATTTTCTTTGGATATGTTTTTATGGCTATTCCTCCATTGTGGATAGTTTTTTATCAAATTAAATCCTTGAATGGTGAATTTACTTTTAAAAAGGATTATTTACAGTTCAATTTCTTGCCAATAAAATATGCAATTATTCAGGGAATTAAAGGTTGGTTAACAATTGTTCCTTTTGTTTTATTGATCTCTCTAATTATGAATAGTCTGATCGATAATCAGAATGGTAGTAACCCCTTGCTGGAAATTGTTCTTAATAATAATAATTACTTATCATTTTTTCTATTATTTGTAACAACAACTCTATTAGCTCCTCTATTTGAAGAGATTATATTTCGCGGTATTTTACTGCCAACTCTTTCAAGAGATTTTGGAGTAATTTCGGGCATCATAGTTTCAGCTTTTATCTTTGCATTAGCCCATTTAAGTTTGGGAGAAATGCCGCCATTATTTGTTCTAGGGATTGGATTAGCAATCACAAGAATTGCTTCAGGGAGTTTGTTTTCCTCAGTGATTATGCATTCTTTATGGAATGGATTGACTTTTTTAAATTTGTTTTTATTGAGGACATAAAGAATTTATTTTTTTTTGCTTGCGAATCAAACAAAAAGATGTTTATTTAATTTATAACACTTCTTTTATTTAAATAAAAATCTTAGATGAAACCTTATGGGAATCAACTTAATTTAAAAAAAAAAGTTTCATACGAAAGTAAAAAAAATTCTGAAAAAAAATCCATAATTAATATCAAATTAATACATAAAATTTTCGACACCATTAATATCTCTCTTTTGTTATTAATTTTCACCTTATTTTTCTTGTCTTTTAATAGTCAAAGAAAATGGTCAAATACATATAAAAACTTATCTAAAACAAGAGCTATTAATAATAATCTCATTGATTATATTTCTAAAATTGAGGAGTTTTATATTAGTGAACTTGAGTCTATTAATATTTTTAGAAAAACTAAACCTGAAGACTTAATCTATCTTGATAAAATTCCAGAAAAAAAAGAAAGTTTATTTAAGAAAAATTTAAGTAGTTTCATTGCAGGTTTTAGTGATAGCAAATATCAAAGGGGATATTGATGAAAAAATACAAAAAAATTGTTCGTCTAATACCCCTTGATCAAAGAAGATTTAAATATCTCTATATTTTTAGCTTAATATTAATATTTTCTTTGTTTGGTAGATTAGTTAAATTGCAAGTCTTTAACGCTTCTGATTTACAAAGGAAAGCTAGATTAATTCAGTCTTCTAAAACTTACGCCTTAAAAAAAAGGAGAGCGATTGTTGATAGAAATAATAGACTAATTGCTTACGATAAACCGCTCTATAAATTATGGGCTCATCCAAAATATTTTAATTTTCCTGGTGATTCAATTAACAGAGTTCGCAGTATTGAAGAAGTTACAGAAAAATTGTCATCTATCTTGGATATACATGACGAAATACTCTTGAGTAAATTTAGTAATAAAATGAGCGGTATCAAGCTTTTGGATAAAATTTCTGAAGAAAAGGCAGAAAAGATTAAGAACCTTCAAATAAGCGGACTTGATTTGTTTAAATATTCGCAAAGATATTATCCACAAGGGGAGCTTTACTCTAATCTTGTAGGTTTTGTTAATGATGAGAATAAGGCTTCAGCAGGTTTAGAGCTTCATTTAGATAATCAAATTAAAGTTTTTAATAAAAGTAATTTAATAAAAAGGGGAGGAGACGGAACTCCTCTACCGGATAATTCAGCCCCAGGTGATTTTATTTCTGATTACAAAAGCTTAGGCTTAACTATAGATTCAAAATTACAGAAAGCTTCATTCAATGCATTATCAAAGCAAGTAAGCAAATGGAAAGCCAAGAAGGGATTTGCCATAGTTATGGATGTTAATAGTGGCCGGATTCTTTCCTTGGTTACATTCCCATCATATGATCCAAATAAATTTTGGCAGTACAATTCTGAACTCTTTAGAGGTTGGTATTCTCAAGATTTATTTGAGCCTGGTTCAACTTTTAAACCTATTAATCTTGCCCTAGCTTTAGAAGAAAAAGTAATCCAGAAAGATGGAGTAGTTGAAGATATTGGAGAGATTAATGTTGGAGGATGGACACTTTCTAATTGGGATAAAAAAGGTAACGGGTACATTGACTATCCAAAAGTATTACAGGTTTCAAGTAATGTTGGGATGGTAAAAATAATGCAAAATTTAGACCCTAAAATTTATTGGGACTGGCTAAAAAATTTAGGTATAAATAAAAATTTAAAGACTGACTTATTTGAATCAACTGCTGGCCAACTAAAGAGAAAAGATTTATTTGTAAATCAATCAATTGAGCCTGCCGTAACTTCTTTTGGTAAGGGGTTCTCAATCTCTCCACTTAAATTGGTTCAACTTCATGCGGCTCTAGCAAATGGTGGTTTTGAAGTCACTCCTCATGTAACCTCAACTTTCAAAGAAAGAGTTAATAAAAATCCAAGAAAACAGTTTTTTTCAGACGAAGTCTCTAAAACTGTTCTTGAATGGATGGAGAGTGTAGTTGATAAAGGTAGTGGATCTGGAGTGAAAATCGAGGGTTATAGGATAGCGGGAAAAACGGGCACTTCCCAAAAAGCCTTAAATGGTTCCTATACAAGCAAAAAAGTTTGTAGTTTTGTCGCGACCTTACCAGTTAATGATCCGAAATATGCTGTCCTAGTAGTAGTTGATGAGCCATCTAAATCTTTTGCATATGGTTCAACTGTTGCTGTACCAGTTGCGAAAGAAATTATCGAGAGTTTGATAGTAATTGAAAAAATACCTCCTATGATTAAAGATCCTGGAATGATTGTTAAAAAACCCTAAAATTTTCCAATTTTATAAATATTTAGTTGATTATCTGATGATTTCATCAGGAATAAAAGCTAGTTTATGTATATATATGATTATCTAGACATGAAATCAATTTTAGAACAATTGTCCTCAATGACCGTTGTTGTTGCTGATACTGGAGATTTAGATTCGATAAAAAAATTTCAACCAAGGGACGCTACCACCAATCCATCGCTAATACTTGCCGCTGCCAAGAACCCTGATTATGTGAAATTAATTGATAAAGCTTTAGAAAGTTCAGAAAATGCATTGCCCCAAGGATTCTCCAAAATCGAATTAATCAAAGAAACTGTTGACCAAGTTTCAGTATTTTTTGGAAAAGAAATATTGAAAATTATTTCAGGGCGCGTATCTACAGAAGTTGATGCAAGACTGAGCTTTGACACAGAAGCTACGGTAGAAAAAGCTAGAAAATTGATCAATCTTTACAAAAATTTTGGAATTAAAAAGGAAAGAATTCTGATTAAGATTGCTGCAACTTGGGAGGGAATTAAGGCCGCTGAAATTTTGGAAAAAGAGGGCATTAAGTGTAACTTAACTTTACTTTTTAACTTCTGCCAAGCAGTAACTTGTGCCAATGCAAAGATAACTCTAATTTCTCCATTCGTTGGCCGTATATTGGATTGGCATAAAGCAAAAACTGGTAAAACCAGTTTTGTTGGTGCTGAAGACCCTGGTGTTATTTCGGTTACGCAAATATACAAGTACTTTAAAGAAAAGGGATTCAAGACAGAAGTAATGGGAGCCAGTTTTAGAAATCTTGATGAAATAAAAGAATTAGCAGGTTGCGATCTTTTAACAATCGCACCAAAATTTCTTGAGGAACTGAAAAAAGAAAAAGGAGAGTTAGTTAGGAAATTAGATGGAAGTATCCAAATGAATAACTCTATTGACTACGAATTTGAAGAAAAAGATTTTAGATTAAGTATGTTAGAAGATCAAATGGCAAGTGAAAAGCTTAGTGAAGGTATCACTGGATTCAGTAAAGCTATAGAAGAATTGGAAGAACTGCTACTTAAGAGATATTCAGAGATTAAAAATCACAAATTGATTTCTGCTAACTAAATTTAAGTTTGAATTGAAAAAGAATTAAGTCCCACTTTTTGTTAAAAGTCTTCTGATAACTCTTTTTGCAATATCTTCATAACTCATTTCTCCTGATAATATTTGAGCAATACGTTTAGGTGCTGTTTTTCTTTTGACACCTAATTGGTATCCAGTTCTGGGAAATCTATAAAATACTTGGGCTATTCTCCTCCCCCAAGCCATTGATTTTCCCCAAATGCTGTTAATTTTTTTCGTATAAAGATTTAAATCATCTACTTTTCCTGATAGAAACTGATCTATATATTCTGCAGCATAAAAACTGCTAATTAAAGATGGTCTAATCCCTTCAGCTAAGAATGGATCACATAGAGATGCTGCATCTCCAACCGCTAAAACTTTGTCACCATTAATTGAGTTGAAGCCATTCCATATTCTCAGTTTCTTAGTAATTGTTTTATTAGGATAATCATCAAAACCGAAGCTTCTGATTACTTGTTTATTTATAGCCTGATTTTCTAGAAGACCATTGTTTATAAAAGTACCTAAACCAATATTTAAGCTTTCTCTTAGGGGGAATGCCCATGCAAACCCATATTTTATAAATCCAAACTCAAATCTAACTGCATCTCTAGGGATTTCACCTAACCCTTTTAATCTTAATGAGATTGTGTTCGCAAATTTCGGTTTTCTTGGCCCTAAATTGAAATAACTCGCCCATTTCGATTGGGACCCATCTGCAATTACAAGAAATTCTGAAATATATTTTATTTTGTTATTGCAAGTAATTTCCCATTTATCATTTTTTTTTATAATTTTTTCTATCAATAATGGTCTCATTATCTGAGCTCCATTACTTAAGGACTCATCAAGTAATAATTGATCAAGTTTCTCTCTTTTAATAATCCAAAATGGGGATTCCCCAGTCAGATCAGCAGTTACATTATCTGTAGCCTTCCATCTGAATTCAACATTCTTAATTTTTGATGCTATGGCATCTTTTATATCTAAAGGAAGAAATCTTTGCATTGAAGATGCCATCCCGCCTGCACATGGTTTGTAATCTTGGGAATTTTCTTTTTCGATAATTAAAACAGAATATCCTTTCTTTGATAGGTTAAGAGCGGTTGAGGATCCTGATAAACCTCCACCAATTATTACAACGTCAAATCCTATCAAACTTTTAGAATTTCCTTTTCTTTTTCAGACAATTTAGTTTCTATTAAGGAAATATATTTGTCAGTAATTTTCTGAATTTCAGATTGATTATCTCTCGATTCGTCAATAGAAATAAGGCCATCTTTTTCGTCTTTTTTTTCTTTATCAACAGCATCTCTTCTGATATTTCTCAAAGCTACTTTTCCTTCCTCTGCATATTTAGAAGCTAATTTACAAAATTCTTTTCTTCTTTCTTCTGTTAACGGAGGAACATTTATTCTTATTACTTTCCCATCATTATTTGGAGTAATTCCTAAATCACTCATAGAAATAGATTTTTCTATCGCTTGCAAACATGAAATATCGAAAGGTTGTATTGAAATTGTTTGCGAATCAACAGTGCTTATAGTGGCAAGCGATTTGATTGGTGTTTCTGCTCCGTAGTACTCAACACTTACTCTGTCTAACAAGGAAGCATTAGCTCTGCCTGTCCTAATTGTATTAAAGTTTCTTTGTATGGCTTCAATACTTTTATTCATATTTTCTTGAATTTCTTTTTCTTTCATAATTAAAAAAATTAAATGATCTCTAACTTATTAAAGAGCCTATTGGCTCACCAGCAACAGCTTTAGAAATGTTCCCTTTTTTGAATATATCAAAAACCATAATTGGGATATTATTATCTTTGCAAAGTGCAATCGCAGTACTGTCCATTACGGCAATTTCGTCACTAAGAACTTGTTGATAACTGAGAGAGGAATATTTTTTTGCATCTTTAAATTGATTAGGATCACGATCGTATACTCCATCAACTTTAGTAGCCTTCATAACAACTTCAGCGTTTATCTCTGCTGCTCTTAAAGCTGCCGTAGTATCGGTTGTAAAAAATGGATTTCCGCATCCACCTCCGAAAACTACAACTCTACCTTTTTCTAAGTGCCTCATGGCTCTTCTTCTTATGTAGGGTTCGGCAATTTCCTGCATTTCTATTGCAGTTTGAACTCTTGTTGCAACTCCTACTCTTTCTAATCCATCTTGAAGTGAAATAGCATTCATTACTGTTGCGAGCATCCCAACATAATCAGCTGTCGCTCTATCCATGCCATCTGCAGACCCTTTAAGCCCTCTAAAAATATTCCCGCCCCCAACAACTATCGCTAGTTCTACATTATTTTCGACAACTTTCGAAACATCCTCTGCTATTGACTGAACTATAGCAGGATCAATACCATAAGGTTTTTCACCCATTAGTGCTTCACCACTAAGTTTTAAGAGAACTCTTTTGTAAGTCATTCAATAATTGTACTTGTAAGACCTTAGCAAGTAAAAGCACCAAATTTATTTTTTGTTCAGATATTGCTTGCGTCTTTAAACATTTCTAAACCTGCCTGAAGAGATTTTAAATAATAACTTACCTTAACTAAAATTCAATACACTTTTGTGCTTTTATTCCTTGTTCTTTAAATGGATGTCTTATTAGTTTCATTTCTGTAACAAGATCAGCGTAATTGATAATTGAATTAGATGCTCCCCTTCCAGTTAAAACAATATGATTTTTTCTATTATTTAAGCTTTTTAAAAAAGTGATTATTTCCTCGGGTGCAAGATAACCAAGTTTTGTCGCAATATTAATTTCATCAAGAATGATAAGTTTATAAGATTCGTTTTGGATGTATTTTTTGGCTAATTGCCAAGCCTCTTGAACTAATTTTTCATCTCTAATTCTGTCTTGTGTTTCCCAAGTAAATCCCTCTCCTAATGAATGCCAAGATATGTTTGAAGAAAAGTTTTTAAGTGCTTTTTCTTCTCCAGTTTTCCAGCCTCCTTTGATAAATTGAATTATTGCTACTTTATAGCCATGCCCTACCGTCCTTAAAGCCATACCTAATGATGCAGTGGTCTTGCCCTTGCCATTTCCTGTAAAAACAATCAATAATCCTTTTTTTGTTTTTCTGATTTGTAGTCTTTCGGCTTGAATATCTTTTCTTTGCTGCATTCTTTCTTTATATGAGCTCTCATCGCTTTCCGGTGAAAATTTACCTCCCATTCCAAGTTTATTTGCTTGATTATCGAGGTTAAATATTTTCTCGGAAGGTGAAGGTTTTTCTTGCATATGACCCTTATTTTTATTTAATTATTATAAATGTCTAAATATTTTCAACTCTTTTAACTTTTAAAAGTGAATTATTCACTGCCTGTTGTTGATCTCTTTTAGTAATCCAGTGGTGATAAGTTTGAGTATGTAAACTAACCGAATGTCCCATCATTCTGGCAGCCACAGTATCAGGTAAATCATAAAAAATTGTTCTAACTGCCCAAGCATGTCTTAGATCATAAGGTTTTATTTGTAAAGAGTAACGCTTAAACTGATCTGTAATTTTTTTTCCAATATTCTGTAGGGTTGTAATTTTAAGGTCTCTATTAATATTTGGTAGAAGTTCTGGATTCTCTCCAAGTTTTGATAATTCGAACTTTTCCACCCATTCAGGATGAAATGGCCAAACTTGATGTTCCCCAGTTTTAGTCGTAGGTAAAACTCTAATAATTTTGTCCCCAAAATTAGTAAGAGAACTTAAATCACAAAAAAATACTTCATGATTCCTTAATCCATATGTAGCCATCAGACCAAAAACAAATTTCCAAGACTTGTTTGGTATAGTCTCCCACAGTTTCTCTATTAATTCGTCTTTAGGAAGATCCCTAAATCCTGCTTTGTTCAGAGAATATCCCCTAGAATTTAACTTCCAATCTTCTGGTAGTTTAATGTCCAAAAACTTAGCCAAAACACTTAAAGAAGTAGCGCATTGTTTCCTACTTCTGGTACCTTCCTTATAACTTTCAAGTGTTTTTTGAAATACTTTTTCTAAAGCTTCATTTTCATAGTCATTGTAAATATTAAGGATTCTTTTCATATATGGTTTGTAAGAACTTCTCCAAGTAGTTTTTCTAGTGCTGTTTCGAAAATCACTTTTATTTTCTTTAAAAAAAAATTCCTCAAATTGATTTAATCTTTTTGGGAATTCAAAACCATCTTTTATTTCCTTTTTATATGGTTTGCCTATCCAATTAATCCAATCAAATTGATTCAATTCCAATTGCAAATTGATTAATTGTAATTTTTTTTTGGCCTCCTCTAATCCAGAAATATCAGCCTTTAAACCAAGAGATATTCTTTGAATTTTAAAGTTATTGTTATCTTCTTTGGAGGGTAGTGAACCACGAATATTTAATTTCTCTCCTCTTTTTTCAATTTTAAGCTTGCTTCCTTGAGTAGCAAATTTATCATTGACATTATTAATTTCCTGAATTACGTTCATTTACTTATATAATTGTCCATATAATGACGTTTTTAATGTTGATTTTCAATCTCCATAAATTTTAAATGGATAAAATAGGCGTCTTACTAATGAATTTAGGAGGGCCTGAACGCATTACTGATGTTGGCCCATTCTTATATAATCTTTTTTCTGATCCAGAAATTATCAGGACACCTTTCCCTGTTTTTCAAAAGCCCCTAGCTTGGTTAATTAGCACGCTTAGGAGCACTACTTCACAACAGGCCTACCTTTCTATAGGAGGAGGTTCACCTATTAGAAGGATAACAGAACAACAAGCAAGAGAATTACAATCTAAATTAAGGGAAAAAGGGTTTAATGCTACTACCTATATCGCTATGAGGTACTGGCATCCTTTTACTGAATCGGCAATTGCTGATATGAAAGCAGATGGCATAGATCAAGTTGTTGTAATACCCTTGTATCCACATTTTTCGATAAGTACTAGTGGTTCGAGCTTTAGGGAATTAAAAAAATTGCGAGATTCTGATGATGAATTTAAGAAGGTTCCAATGAGATGTGTAAGGAGTTGGTTCAGTCAATCAGGTTATTTAAAGTCTATGGTCGAATTAATTTCTGAACAAATTTCACTTTGTGAATTACCTTCAAAAGCCCATATATTTTTCACTGCTCATGGAGTTCCTAAGAGTTACGTAGAGGAAGCTGGAGACCCTTACAAACAACAAATTGAAGATTGTTCTTTATTGATTATAAATGAGCTGGAAAAATGTTTAGGGCATAGTAATCCTTATACACTTTCTTATCAAAGTAGAGTTGGTCCCGTTGAATGGTTAAAGCCTTATACAGAAGAAGTGTTAGCTGATCTTGGAAGGTCAAATGTTAATGACCTGATTGTGGTCCCTATTAGTTTTGTTGGAGAGCATATCGAAACATTGCAAGAAATTGATATTGAATATAAAGAAATTGCTCTAAAGGCTGGTATTAAAAACTTTCGTAGAGTTAAGGCTTTAAATACTCATCCTACTTTTATTGAAGGCCTTAGTGATCTAGTGATTTCCTGTTTGGAAGGACCTCTTGTTAATATAGAGGAGGCTTCACAGTTGCCTGAAAAAGTTAAACTTTACCCCCAAGAGAAGTGGCAATGGGGTTGGAATAATAGTTCAGAAGTGTGGAACGGGAGGGTTGCAATGATTATTTTTCTTGTGCTTTTTATTGAACTTATTTCAGGCTCTGGACCTCTACATAGATTAGGCATTTTATAAAGAACAAGTTAAATTTATTTGCTAATTTTTAATTTTTTGAAAGATTATTTCGAATACATTTCTGACATTACATTTCTAAATGAGGCAAAAGTATTTAATTAAGTTTAATATTTATAGTAAATATTGAATTTCTTTAGTGACCCTCACTTCGAGATCCTTTTCAAAGGGTAGTTCAAAACATGAAAATCCAATTTGGATAACTGGTGCAGATGCACTAATGGATTCTTTAAAAATTCATGGAGTAAAAGTTATATTTGGATATCCTGGGGGCGCCATACTACCAATATATGATGCTGTGCATAAGGCAGAAAAAGAAGGTTGGTTAAAGCATTATATGGTTAGGCATGAACAAGGTGGTTCACATGCGGCTGATGGATATGCAAGATCTACTGGTGAAGTTGGAGTATGTTTTGGGACCTCAGGTCCAGGTGCAACAAATTTGGTAACTGGAATTGCCACTGCGCAAATGGATTCAGTACCCCTAGTTGTAGTTACAGGTCAAGTCCCAAGACCTGCTATAGGGACAGACGCTTTTCAAGAAACTGATATTTTTGGAATAACTCTTCCAATAGTGAAACATTCATGGGTAATAAGAGATCCTTTAGATATCGCGAAAGTAGTTTCTGAAGCTTTTTTTATAGCCTCATCTGGAAGACCTGGCCCTGTTTTAATTGATATACCAAAAGATGTAGGTCAGGAGTTCTTTAATTACCAAAGAGTTTTGCCTGGTGAGATTATTCCAAAAGGATTCAAAAGGAATGGAGAAATTAATGATTGCGATATCAATAAAGCAATTAAATTAATAGAAGATTCTGAAAGACCTCTTCTATATGTTGGAGGTGGGGCAATATCTTCAGGGGCCCATGATGAGATAAAAACTCTAGCAAAGAATTATCAAATACCAGTTACTACAACCTTAATGGGGAAGGGCGCTTTTGACGAGAAAGATAATTTATCAGTAGGGATGTTAGGAATGCATGGAACTGCTTATGCAAATTTCGCTGTTACAGAATGCGATCTTTTAATTGCTGTTGGAGCTAGATTCGATGATAGGGTGACAGGAAAATTAGATACTTTTGCACCTAATGCAAAGGTAATTCATATAGATATCGACCCGGCAGAAGTTAATAAAAATAAACGTGTAGATGTTGCAATTGTTTCTGATGTTTCAAAAGCTGTTCTCAAAATCAATGAACAATCTCTAAAAAATAAATTTACTTGTCAGACGAAAAACTGGTTAGAAAAAATTGATTTTTGGAAAAATAAACACCCTTTATATGACCCGCCCAAAGAAGGAGAAATTTATCCTCAGGAGGTTCTATTAAAAGTGAAGGAACTTTCACCAGAAGCTTATGTAACTACAGATGTAGGACAACATCAGATGTGGGCTGCTCAATACCTTAGGAATTCTCCAAGAAAATGGATTAGTAGTGCAGGCTTAGGAACTATGGGTTTTGGATTGCCAGCAGCAATTGGAGTAAAAGCAGCCTTACCTAATTCGGATGTAATTTGTATTGCAGGAGATGCAAGTGTTTTAATGAATATTCAAGAATTAGGAACTTTATCTCAATATGGTCTAAAGGTGAAATTGATTATTATCAATAATCGCTGGCAAGGGATGGTAAGACAATGGCAGGAAAGTTTCTACGATGAAAGATATTCCTCATCTGATATGAGTTGTGGAGAACCTGATTTTGTAAAACTTGCTGAGTCTTTTGGAGTTAAAGGATACTTAATTTCTGAGAGAAAACAACTACAGAATGAATTAAAAAATGCGCTTGATCATGACGGTCCTGCCTTGATTAATATCCTTGTAAGAAGAGGTGAAAATTGTTATCCAATGGTTCCTCCCGGTAAAAGTAATGCTCAAATGGTTGGATATGTTAATTGTGAAGACTAATTTTTTTTAATTCATCATTTTAAAAAATTAACCTTAAGATAATTTAAAAGCTTAGATATTTCTGAATTGAAAAAATTATCAAAAATTTTAATTATAGTCTGCCTGATTGTTCTTAATCCTGTAATAGTTAATTCGGCTGAAATTCTTCAAATTAAAAGTTCAAATACTATATTGGTGGGGGATCAAAATAGGAATTTAACTATTCGATTATTTTGTGTAGATGTAAATGAAAATGATGAGCTCGAAGCAATTAATTTACTTAAGAGTGAATTCCCAAGGGGAAGCAAAGTGAAAATAAAACCTTTTGGTTCTAAAGAGAATGTTTTGTTAGCGAAAGTTTTTAATATTAAAAGTAATAAGGAGATGACTGAATTATTAGTCGCAAAAGACTTAACTAGTGAAATATGTCTAAGTTAACTATCTCTATGAGCAAATAAAATTCCATTGCCTCGAGATTGTTTTGTTTTTTCTCCAGGAATTAAATTCATTTTTAAATTTGTATGTGCATAAATTTGAAATGTCTATATTTGTATTAGGAATGTTCTCACTTAAAAGTTGTCTATAGGCAGATTTTTTGAGATCAAGTTGATTTAAGTTTTGCTCTTTGAAGTAATTTGAATCACTAAAACAAAGATCTTTTTCGGTTTTAGTTAAATTCAAAGTCATTTTTTTGCTTTCGGCCTTTCTATAAAATTCTTCGAGTGTCAATTCATCAACCAGATAATGTTCCTTCGAAATTGCTGGTCCTATTGCAACAAGTAAGTCATCTCTAGATGTCCCAAAATTATCGAAATTTTTAACTAGATTTTTTATTATTTTTTTTTCTAAACCTTTTCTTCCACAATGTAAGGCTGCTACATTTCTTGTCCTTTTATCGGCAAAAAATATTGGCATGCAATCAGCTGTGTAAATCCATAAGTTTTGATTACGTTGATTTCCAATAAGACCATCTGCATCAGTTTTACTCCCTTCTTGCGAAAGTGATCCAAAGACAATCACATTACTGTGAATTTGATTGGAGACGCAATTTATGTAATTTTCATTAAAGTAATTCCCCAATAGCTGAAGAAAGTTCTCATGGCTTGACTTCGTAAAGTATGCATGTTTGAAGTTATATTGACTAAGGATAGGCGATGAATAATACTCAAATTTTTTGTTTTGAATAAAAATTTCAGATTTTAAAAAATATATTTCTTTATAAGATATAGTTTCTTCTCCTTAAATAAATTTATGATATTAATTCAATATCTCTCAAGATCCAGAATCCTGCAAATTTTTCGACATATGGCGTTGACTGTATGGAAATAAATTGATAACCAAAAGAATTTTTTTTATTCTCTAAAAACTTTGCACTTAAAATGTTTGCATCTTTTTCGGGCAAATCTGTTACTAGCCACTTATCGTCTTCTGAAGCTTCAAGAATGAGTTGGTTCTTATTGATGACTAATTTAATGGGTTCTAAACAACTGAACCAAGCAGAAAGTGCTAAAGATCTATCTTTGCTAAAAAGTCTTAATCCCGGAACTAAGTTATTTTCATCTAAATCTTTCTGAATTGGGAAAATATCTCCAAATTCCATAGGCCAATTTTCTGCTGATTTTAATTCGCCGATTGATATCTCAGAGATAGTTAAAGCATCCCCCCTTACCGCTTCTGGCAGAGGTTGAGGAGGATTTTCCATTTTAGAAGTAAAAGTAGGGGCTAATACGCCTCTTACATAACCTTTTTCCTTTGGATAAATCTCTTTTTCAAGAAATTCGATTCTATCTAATAAATCGTACGTTCTCCTGCTCACAATAGGCTCAATACTTAGGGCCTCCAGAGATTTTTTAATGATCGATTTCATTGACGACCTCCAGAATCGAACTATTGACGGTTTCTCCCAACCTTGTTTTTTTGCCTCACTTATTGCTTCATTTAGCGCATTTGTAAGCCAAACTGAGTTGACTTCATTGGCAGGGCATTTTTTATGCCAAAGAAAAGTATCTTGTGTCTTATAACTTCTTGTAGAGCAAATAATTAACTCCCACCTTTTTTTTCCATTTGATTCAATAATTGGTCTTGAGTAAAAGTCTAATTCCCAATCTGAAATTTTTAATTTAAGACTCGACTCCATTTTTTTATTGATGTTCATTAATTTTGTTCTTTTTTATTGAAGAGTGCTTTAGTTTTTAGTGCTCTCGCTGTGGCTTCTTGCATAACTTTTTGCTTATCAATAATTAATTCTCCTGCAGAGTTTTCTAGGAGTGCTGTATTGAGACCAATGCGGCCTTTTTCGAGGTCAATTTCAGATATTAAAGCTTTTATAATTTCCCCTTCTCTAAAAACTTCTCTTAAAGAACGAATCGATCCATTTGTTAGTGAGGATTGATGAAGAAGTCCACTAGCTCCACCTAAATCAATAAAGAAGCCATATGGTTTGACAGCTAAAACTTCTCCTTCAATTAATTGACCTAATTCTAGACTTGAAAGTTTAGAGACTAATGATGCTTTCTTTTCAGAGAGAACTAATTTTCTTGATTCTGGATTAACTTCAAGAAATGCGACTTTTAGATTTTTGCCAACAAAAGATTGATAATCTTGACCATCTTCAAGTTGAGATCTAGGGATGAATCCTCTTAATCCATCAACATCACAAGTAAGCCCACCTCTGTTAAATCCATTAATTAAAACATTAATTAATTCTCCATTTTTTGCCGAACTTGATACTTTCTCCCAACTTTGCCTAAGAATTAATGCCCGAGCGCTAACTGTTACCATCCCATCAGCATTTTGTTCTTTGATAACCAAAACTTCCATTTCAAAACCTAAAGAAAACTTTTCTTTAAAGTTAGTTATGACACCCAAACCACATTCTTTTTTAGGCATAAAACCAGGCGCTTTTCCACCAATGTCAACATATAACCCATCACTTTCGATTGCTATAACCTTACCTGAAATTGTTTCTCCAGTAGCCCCAATTGGCTCATTTGCATTTAAAGCCTCCAAAAAAGCACTTTCATCAAAATCGAATTCATCAACTGTTCTTTCTAATTGAAAATCTGTGTTTTGATCAGAAAAATTAAGGGGTCTATTTAAGTCTTGTTGAGTTAAATCTTGTTGAAGAATATCAAAATCCTTGGTCTTTTCATTACTTTCCTTAATATCTTTTACCGAATCATCTTTAATAATTTGAGGTTTGACTGCAATATTTTCTTTTTTAATGTCTTCTTGCGAATTGGTTTGCTCATTATCTATTTTTTGAGTATCTTTCTTGCTTATGTGAAGGACCTGAAGAGGTTTTTTATTGCCCTTTGGTTGGATATTATCTTGGGCATTTTTATTACTGACTCCCATCGTAGGTAAAATAAGAATAATTAATTATTAACATACTCTAAATGTTAGTACTCAAAATTAAAATTAATGAACTTTAAACCAATACCTAATAAATTTGAATATTTAAATTGGCAAGAAATTCAGTGTGTTGCAAAAAACAAAAGATCAACAGTGATTTGGCCATTCGGCGCTGTTGAGCAACATGGGCCGCATTTGCCTCTTGCTACAGACAGTATTTTTGTTGATGAAATTATTAGCGAAGTTTTTAAATTATTCTCTACCGATATGCCATTAAAAAAACTTCCAACTCAATATATTGGGTTTTCTCCTGAACATAAGGGTTTCTCCGGGACAATTTCACTTTCCTCAAATTTAATAACCTCAATGATTAAGGAAGTCGGAGGTCAATTATCTGAAATGGGTTTTAAGAGATTGATATTAATTAATGGACATGGAGGTCAAATTTCACTATTAAATACAGCTGCAAGAGAGCTAAGAAGTGTCGCACCAGGAATGGCAGTTTTCCCTTGTTTCTTATGGAGTGGTGTGAATGGATTAAGTGAATTGTTAACAAAAACTGAGATTGAGGATGGGCTTCATGCTTCTTTAGCTGAAACAAGTTTGATGATGGCTTTGAAACCAGAATTAGTAGGTGATGAACGCCCAAATGAGGGTTATAAATTAGAGATCCCTGAAGGTTGGAGTCTGGAGGGCAATGCGCCTACTGCTTGGCTTACTGACGACTTCAGTAAATCAGGTGTTATTGGAGATAGTAGAGGAGCAAATGAGTCTTTAGGAAAAAATTTGAAGGAATTATTGATTAATCATTGGTTCAAATTGATTATGAATCTAATGCAATCAGATTGGCCAAACAATTCTTAAATAAGTTTAAGTAAAAAATGTGACTTAACAATTGAAACTATTTTCATGATATTTAAATAAACTCTCTATAATCATGTAATATTCATGCATAATGAGCTAAAGATTACTGACATGCAAACTCTAGAATCAAATAAAAAAATTACTGAAGAAACGACTAATCCGATTTCTTTAGATTTACCCGACTTCACTACAGATTCTTATAAGGATGCATACAGCAGAATAAATGCAATTGTTATAGAGGGAGAGCAAGAGGCTCATGATAATTACATTTCTATAGCAACTTTAATTCCAAATGAGTTAGAGGAGTTAACTAAACTGGCGAGAATGGAAATGAAGCATAAAAAAGGTTTTACTGCATGTGGAAGAAATTTAGGTGTAGTAGCTGATATGGAATTTGCTAAAAAATTCTTTTCAAAATTACATGGTAATTTTCAAGTTGCTCTTGAAAAAGGAAATTTAACAACATGTCTTTTAATACAAGCAATCTTAATTGAAGCATTTGCAATTTCTGCTTATAACGTCTACATAAGAGTAGCGGATCCTTTTGCAAAAAAAATAACAGAAGGAGTGGTTAAAGATGAATATCTTCATTTAAATTACGGTCAAGAGTGGCTTAAAGAGAATTTATCTACTTGTAAAGAGGAATTAATGGAAGCTAATAAGGTCAATCTTCCGTTAATTAAAAAAATGTTAGATGAAGTAGCAGATGACGCATCAGTTTTAGCTATGGACAGAGAAGAATTAATGGAAGAATTTATGATTGCTTATCAAGATACATTGATGGAAATTGGTTTAGATAATAGAGAAATTGCAAGAATGGCTATGGCAGCTATCGTCTAATTACATTTCTAATTAATAAAGGCTTTTAATAATTAATCAATCCTATTTAAGTAGTTACCTTTGTGCTATTGTTCATAACATCGTATAGAAACCATTTATAAATTTTAAATGTTTGGGTTAATAGGCCACTCAACCAGTTTTGAAGATGCGAAAAGAAAAGCTTCGATGCTAGGCTTTGATCATATTGCTGATGGCAACTTGGATGTTTGGTGTACTGCTCCTCCTCAGCTTGTTGAAAATGTAGAAGTTAAAAGTGCTACTGGAATATCTATTGAAGGTTCTTATATAGATTCCTGCTTTGTTCCTGAAATGCTTTCTAGGTTTAAAACGGCTAGAAGAAAAGTACTAAATGCTATGGAACTAGCTCAGAAAAAAGGGATTAACATTACTGCTTTAGGAGGATTTACTTCTATTATTTTTGAGAATTTTAATCTTCTACAGCATAAACAAATTAGAAATACTTCATTAGAGTGGGAAAGGTTTACTACTGGCAATACTCATACCGCCTGGGTTATTTGTAAGCAACTAGAAATAAATGCGCCTCGCATTGGGATAGACCTTAAAAAAGCAACTGTTGCTGTAATTGGTGCTACAGGTGATATTGGTAGTGCTGTTTGTAGATGGCTTATCAATAAAACTGGGATTTCAGAACTTCTTATGGTAGCAAGACAACAAGAACCACTAGCGCTGTTACAAAAAGAATTAGATGGTGGCACCATAACAAGCTTAAATGAGGCATTGCCACAGGCGGATATTGTTGTTTGGGTTGCAAGTATGCCTAAAACTATTGAAATTGATACAGATAACTTAAAAAAACCATGTTTAATGATTGATGGCGGATACCCCAAAAATCTTGATGAGAAATTTCAGGGTGAAAATATTCATGTTTTAAAAGGAGGTATAGTTGAGTTTTTCAATGATATTGGTTGGAATATGATGGAACTTGCGGAGATGCAAAACCCTCAGAGAGAGATGTTTGCTTGCTTTGCAGAAGCTATGATTTTAGAATTTGAAAAGTGTCATACAAACTTTAGTTGGGGAAGAAATAACATTTCCCTTGAAAAGATGGAGTTTATTGGAGCAGCATCTTTAAAGCATGGTTTTTCTGCGATTGGACTTGATAAGCAGCCTAACGTATTAACTGTTTAAATTATGGCTAAACGTTACCTCCTTGATTTTGAAAAGCCTCTTGTTGAACTTGAGAAGCAGATAGAGCAAATTAAAGAATTAGCTCGAGATTCAGAAGTAGATGTTAGTCAACAGCTTCTGCAGCTTGAAACCTTAGCTGCTAGGAGAAGAGAGGAAATATTTAAATCTCTTACTCCTGCTCAAAAGATTCAGGTAGCTAGACATCCTCAAAGACCTAGTACTTTGGATTTTGTTCAAATGTTTTGTGATGACTGGATAGAATTACATGGAGACAGAAATGGTGGCGATGATATGGCACTAATTGGGGGGATAGGTTCGATAAATAATAGACCAGTGTTGATGTTAGGGCATCAGAAAGGGAGGGACACAAAAGAAAATGTAGTAAGAAACTTTGGGATGGCAAAACCAGGAGGTTACAGAAAAGCTCTTAGATTAATGCAGCATGCAAATAGATTTTCTTTGCCAATTCTTACATTTATTGACACTCCTGGAGCTTATGCTGGTTTAAAAGCTGAAGAACAAGGTCAAGGTGAAGCGATTGCAAGAAACCTCCGAGAGATGTTTGGATTGAAAGTTCCAATTGTGGCTACTGTCATTGGAGAAGGAGGTTCTGGAGGAGCACTTGGAATAGGTGTTGCCGATAGGTTACTAATGTTTGAACACAGTGTTTACACAGTTGCTAGTCCTGAAGCATGTGCATCAATTTTGTGGAGAGATGCTGCGAAGGCACCAGAAGCTGCATCAGCACTTAAAATTACAGGTAGAGATTTACTTAAATTAGGTATAATAGATGAGGTATTACCTGAACCTTCTGGTGGGAATAATTGGGCTCCTCTAGATGCTGGTAACACACTAAAAGAGGCTATTGAGAAACACCTTAACGCCTTACTGCAAATGCCTGAAGAAGAATTAATTGAGGAAAGATACAAAAAGTTTAGGGTTTTAGGTAAATTTATCGAAGCAAATAATATTGAAGAGATTTATAGTGAAATCCCCCAAAAAACTGAATAACTTGAAACTAGCTTTTATAACGGGTGCTACGAAAGGTATTGGTAGATCTACCGCAATTACTTTTGCCAATGCTGGCTGGGATTTAATTTTACTCTCCAGGAATATGGATTTAATGGAGAAATTAAAGAGCGAACTATTGATCACTAAATCAAAAATTAACCTAATAAAATGTGATTTATCAAATCCTCTAGAAATAGAGCATTGTGTTAAAGAGGCAATTGAGAAGTATGGGTGCCCTTCAGTATTGATAAATAATGCCGGTTGCGCATTTAATGGCCCTTTAGTTGAAATGGAATTAGGTCAATGGGAACAAACTATTCAAACAAACCTCACAAGTGTTTTTCAAATTTGTAGTTCAATAATTCCTCAAATGAGAAAAAATGGTGGTTTAGTTATTAATGTCAGTAGTCATGCCTCTTATAATGCATTCCCCCAATGGGGAGCTTATTGTGTTTCAAAATCTGCAATAGCTATGTTTACTAAATGCTTGAGAGAGGAGGAGAGATCTAATTCAATAAGAGCTTGCACAATAACTCTGGGTTCAGTAAATACTCCTCTTTGGGACTCCGAATCAATTAATTCTGATTTTGATAGAACTTCTATGCTCTCCTCAAAAGAGGTAGCAGAAACTATTCTCTACATGGCTCAAAAACCTGAATCACAATTGATCGAAGACTTGACTTTGATGCCTTCTGGCGGAGCCTTTTAAACATTCTGCTTATCTGATTAATCTTAAAACAGTGATTTTTTTTAGTGCTATTTGAACCCGATTGAACAAGAGAATGTGATATAGTATATGAGCAATTAAGCTTTTGGAAGATACAGTAAATTAAGTTGCATACAATTTTCTGTTAAAAATTTTATGACCTCTACATTACCCAACGATAATATTAAAAACTTTGACGACCAGATTACTAATAAGCTAATTTCTGAAATCATAAGAGACAGAATTAAGAATTCTGGTTCAAGATTTAGTGCTAACGATAATATTTCTGATTTTATAAATCCTGGTGAATTAGTAATTTTAGAAAAAGAGGTAGCCTCAAGAGTTAAAGACTTACTAAAGTCCCTAGTAATTGATGTTGAGAATGATCATAATACTCAAGAAACTGCTGAAAGAGTTTCAAAAATGTATCTAAATGAAGTTTTTAAAGGTAGATATCATGAACAACCTAAAGTTACAAGTTTCCCTAATGACAAGAATCTTGATGAAATCTATACAGTTGGTCCAATTTCGGTAAGATCTGCATGTTCACATCACTTAGTTCCAATTCTAGGAGAGTGTTGGATAGGTATTAAACCTGGGAAAAAAGTCATAGGACTTTCAAAATTTGCGAGAGTTTCTGATTGGGTTTTTTCAAGACCTCATATCCAGGAAGAAGCTGTAATGATTCTTGCAGATGAAATTGAAAAATTGTGTGAACCTAAAGGTTTAGGCATTATTGTAAAGGCCCAACACTATTGTATGAAGTGGAGGGGAGTCAAAGAACCAAATACAAGTATGATTAATTCTGTGGTTAGAGGCGATTTTAGACACGATTTAAGTTTAAAACAAGAATTTTTTGAGCTTGTAAAACAGCAGTCCGCTACTAATAATTACTAATTTTTTTTTAAAAAATTTAAAAGATCTTTTGTTTTTTTAATATCTTTTAAACCCGGAGAAAATTCAATACTGCTTGATATATCTAGTCCATCAGGTTTGATATCTGTAAGGATTTCATTAATCCATTCAATTGATATTCCACCTGCTAACCACCAAGGTTTGCTAAATTGGAGATTCTTTAAATAAGTAGATTTTATTTTTTCCCCTGAACCTCCATAAGTTTTTTCATTCCAAGAATCAAGTAGGATAGCATCTACAAAATCCTCAAAAGGCTTAATTTTATCTATATCCTTTTCCGTTTTTATTCTGAAAGCCTTCCATAGGCCAATATTGGGGATTTTTTTCCTTATTTTTTTGCAGTAATCAATATCTTCATCTCCATGTAATTGAATGATAGTTTCACTCGGGTTTCCTAAGAAATTTTTAATAATTAAGTCTATTGGACAATTTTGTACAACTGATACTCTCTCGATTTTTGGATGCAAGTTTTCTAAAGTTTTAAAAATTTTTTTCTTAATTTCAGCTGATATATATCTTGGTGACTCTTCTACTGAAATAATGCCAATAGCATCTGCTCCTAATTTTGCGACTTGAAGAGCTTGTTCTTCTGATGTTAGGCCACAAATTTTAATTAAGGTATTAGTCTTGGGCATATAATTATTCTGATATGTAAGATTAATATTATTAATAAATATAGCGGAGATTATTTTTGAGAAGTTGGCAAATTTTTAAAATATGGGGAATTCCCTTTAAAGTTCATCCTTATTGGTTTGCTGTTCTTTTTTTATTCTCATGGAGTATAAGTAATCAGGTTAATTTAACTTCTGGTGATATTTATAATATTAAAGAATCATGGATTATTGGATTTTTAACTTCTTTTTTCTTATTATCTTCAATTATTTTTCATGAGGTTTTTCATACTTTTGTTTCACTTAATCAGGGTGTAAAAATAAAAAAAATTACTTTTTATTTTCTAGGAGCAATTTTACAAATAGATAAATATTGTCAAACTGCTTTAGGTAATATAAAAATTGCAATTGTTAGACCTCTTTTATGTTTTGCTACAGCATCTATCCTACTTTTAATTAGTAATAACATTGCATCTCAAGAACAAATAGCAGTTAATGTAATTTCTAGAGTAGGTATATTTAATTTATTCTTAGGTTTCTTAAATTTGATTCCAATTGGTTCTTTAGATGGGGGGAATTTATTAAAAAGTATTATTTGGCATTTCTCAGGGAGTAAAAATAAAGGAAGAAATTTCCTCAATAAAGTAAATTTATTTTTATCTTTTTTTGTTTTATTTTTTGGGATAGTTTGTTTATTTAGATTTAACTTTTACTTTGGATTTATTCTTTCTTTTTTGGGCTTGTTTGGAGTAAATTTTTCAAAATCTGAAAGTCAATTTTTTAAAATTGAAAACATACTTAAATTTAGTAAAGTTTCTGAGATCAAATTAAAGCCTTTGAGGAAAATTGAATACGATTCAAATCTCTCAGAGTTTAATACATTAATAAAAAATAAAAAGGATGCATCGGATAAATATTTTTTTATTACGAATAATGGGAGATGGACCGGTTTTGTTGATGAGAATATTTTAAAAACTGTTTCCTTAAAAAAATGGGAACGGAACTTTGTTGGAGATTTTAAGAAACCGATCGATAGTTTTGAAACTGTTTCTTATGACTATAAATTATGGAGAACTGTAGAAAGAATTGAAGAAACAAATGAAGGTTTTTTGTTGGTTCTCAATGCGGCAGATATCCCTATTGGTATAATTGATAGGTCAAAAATTGGAAACTTTGTATTGAATAAATTAGGTTTTAATTTGCCTTCAGAGATTGTTAACAAATTAAATTTTAAAAATCATTATCCTTTAGGAATTGAATTGCCAAGAATAATTAATTCAATGAAGCAGAAAGGAGATCTTTAATAAATATTCTCATTAAAATTTTCTATTTTTTATTATCTATGGCAATATTTTTGAAATTTATATTTGGTTTATTTTTCAGGAACGAATTTCTCAAATATTGAACTATTTCATCATTTGTTAGTTTTAAATTTATTTTTGGTGGAGCTTCTTCTTTGAATAATTTGAACCACAAATCTCTTGAAGGATTTGTTTGAATCTCTCCATGTTGAAGGAATGCACCTTTTTTACGAAGTTGGGCACTACCTATTCTCTTAAACCCATCCTGATCAACTAAATCAGAAATTAATGAAGTCCCAAAACAATTTGTTTTAATGCTTGATTTTCGTGAATTACCATATCTTAAGTTTAGACCTAATTCTCTGAAACTTTTAATTAGCCAATTATTAACCATTTCATAACTTAAAACTTTATAGTAAGTTTTTTTAAATGTTAACGCATAAGTTATACCTCCTGAATGCAGAACAGCGCCCCCTCCAGAGGGACGTCTAACAATATTAATTTCCCCATTTGATAATAAATTTTCCCAATGAAGAGGAATTTCCTTTTGGTGATAGCCAATTGAAAGCCAATCCCCAGTCCAATAGTAGAACCTTAATGTGAGAATTATTTCAGGATTCGAAATTGTCTGATCTAAAGAATTTAAATCTAAAGCCATTTGATCAAATCCAGGTAAATTATTTGTCGAAAAAATTAGAGCCTGATTTTCTATTCCCAAAATTAACTTTGTAGGTTTATTTATGATAATTTTCAATAATTTTTTTCTTTCAATTTGTTAATTACGTAACATCATTTTGTAATAGTGTTTCAAATCTCCTCTTTTCGATGGAGAATATAGAAAATATTTTTTTTACCATGGAGCCAACTCAAACAATTAATCTTATTGCATTAAGTCTCATAGTTGTTATGCATGCAGGAGTTTTAGCACTAAGACTTGGAATTAGTTTAGGTAGAAACTAAAGTTTATTAGAAAATTACAAATAAATAAGGTAATAATAAAATAAGACTGAATTGATTTATTCAGTAAAAATATCAAGTATTTAATTTGTCAAAATCTTTTTATAAAAATAGTATTTTTTACAAAAAATATTTAGGGACTGTATTTATAAAAAGACAACAGAAAGAGGATAATTTTGTATCTCTGATTTTTTTAATTATAAAAATAAGCTTTTCCCTTTTAGCAATTGTAAGCCTGATTAAACTTGGCTATAGCTCCAAAGTAAGGTTAACCAGATTAAAGGAAATTGAAGACTCATTTTTATACGAAAAATATAGATTTAATGTTTTTACAAATAAGTTTGATGATTTATTATCTTCTGAAGGTGAGCAAAGATTTATGAAGGATCAGGATCAAATAATTTCTAGAGACATTATCCGAGTAATATGGCGTTGATAAGTATGATCTTGAATCATTCTACTTTTCATTTTTCTATTATCTTTTTTGCTAGTGAGTAAGAACAATAAGGGTTTAGTCCTAATTACAGGAACAACTTCTGGAGTTGGATTAAATACTCTAAAACCTCTATTAAGATTTGGTTGGGAGGTTATAGCTGTTAATCGATCAAATAAAAGAGCTATAAAAATAGCTGAGGAATTCTTGACAAAAGAGGAAGTTAAAAATGTTCACTTTATAGAAATAGATCTTTCTAACTTGGATGATGTGAGACAAGGTTGCGATGAAATCTTAGAAAGATTTAAAAAACCAATAAATTCTCTTATCTGTAATGCAGCAGTTTATAAACCCAGACTAAAGAAACCTGAAAGGTCCCCTCAGGGGTTTGAAAACTCTATGGCAGTAAATCATTTTGGGCATTTTCTTATGATAAACCTACTTATAGAAAATATTTTATCTTCTGAAAGAGAAATTGTTTTAAATGGCAAATCAACTTTATTCAAGCCAAGAATTACAGTATTAGGAACTGTTACGGCTAATTATTCAGAACTTGGAGGAAGGATCCCCATCCCTGCCCCAGCTGATTTGGGAAATTTATCTGGATTCAAAAATGGTTTTTTATCTCCAATAAGTATGGCGAATGGAAAGAAGTTCAAACCTGGTAAGGCTTATAAGGATAGTAAACTATGCAATATGGTGACCGTTCAGGAATTATCAAAAAGATATCCTGTAGATAAAATTATTGTAAATTCTCTATATCCTGGATGTGTTGCTAAGACAAAACTTTTTAGAGATACACCTTGGTTATTTAGATTCCTTTTCCCGATATTTCAAAAATTCATAACAAAAGGATATGTGTCACAAAGATTGGCAGGAGAGAGGGTCGCTCAAGTGGCAACTTACAAAGAATTTGCTAAACCATCAGTCCATTGGAGCTGGGGAAATCGTCAAAAAACTGGCAGAAAGGCTTTTTCTCAAAAATTGTCAAAAAGAATAATTGATACGAAGACCTCTCAGCAAACTTATGATTTAACAAGCCAATTGGTTGGATTAGATTAATTTAGACTAATCAAATCCTAGTAAATCAAAAATTTCTCTATCTTTAAGTGGATTTCCTTCTAGAGGTTCAACGTTTTCAAGCATATTTTTAGCAAGAGATAAATATTCATTTTGAACTTCAATAACATCTTCCGTTGGTTCCATTTCAAAAATGGTGCATTTTTTTAGTCTTGATCTTCTGATGGCATCGACATCTTTAAAATGAGCCATGGTTTTTAAACCTGTTCTTTCATTGAATTTATCAATTTGGTCTGTATCTTTTGATCTATTTGCAACTACACCACCTAATCTGACTTTATAATTTTTTGCTTTTGCTTTAATTGCAGAAACTATTCTATTCATAGCGAATATTGAATCGAAGTCATTAGCAGTAACAATTAGACAATAATTTGCATGTTGCAAAGGAGCTGCAAATCCCCCGCAAACAACGTCTCCAAGGACATCAAAAATAACAACATCAGTATCTTCAAGTAAGTGATGTTCTTTTAATAGTTTAACTGTCTGACCAGTTACATACCCCCCGCACCCTGTTCCTGCAGGAGGGCCTCCACTTTCAACGCACATTACCCCATTAAAGCCTTCAAACATGAAATCGGTTGGCCTCAATTCTTCGCTATGAAAATCTACCTCTTCAAGAATATCGATAACTGTAGGAACCATTTTGTGCGTCAAAGTGAAAGTGCTATCGTGTTTCGGATCACATCCAATTTGTAGAACCTTTTTACCTAATTTTGAGAATGCCGCAGAAAGGTTTGATGATGTAGTTGATTTTCCGATGCCGCCCTTTCCGTATACGGCAATAACTAAAGCCCCTTCTTCAATATTTATTTTTGGATCTTGCTTTACTTGAACACTTCCTTCTCCATCAAGAGGTCTATTTATAGTACTTGTCATTTAAAGCTTAAAAACACATTATTATTTATATTCTTGCAGTGTAAATACACATGAAATATGTTTCTAAACAAATATGTATTTAATTGTATTAAAAAAGGGAAATATGTTCTTATAACTGAAATTTTTGCATGAAATCTATTGAATTATGAGTGAAAATACTCATGACTTAATTATAGTTTATTA
Organism: Prochlorococcus sp. AG-355-N16; assembly: GCA_003278545.1. Taxonomy (GTDB): domain Bacteria; phylum Cyanobacteriota; class Cyanobacteriia; order PCC-6307; family Cyanobiaceae; genus Prochlorococcus_A. The sequence goes on along the minus strand of QCEF01000004.1, from coordinate 110,194 downwards.
GTAAATAAATTAACTAACTAAAATATGCTTTGGCGTCGTAAAGAGTTTCATCGCTTATCTTTAGAATTCCCTTCAAGATTGCGTATTTTTCAGTATTAGTTTTGACTTTACCTCTTACAAAAAATGGAACTTTTGTTAATTCAGCTCTACCAGATTCTGTCCAGAAAATTCCTTCTTTACTATTTTTTTCTTTTTTTTCGGCAGAATTTAAAAAGTCCTTTGTTTGCGTAGCTGTATGTCCTAAATGGCTTTGATGACCATCAACAAACTCAAAGTCATGTTTGAACATATCAATAAGATGCTCTTCTAAGCCCATCATTAGGGGATGCACCCAGTCATCAAAAATCACATTTGCTCCTTCCCAGCCCATTTGAGGGCTATATCTTGCAGGAACATCTTGAACATGCATTGGAGTACTAATTACGGAGCATGGAATACCGAGCCTTTTTGCGCTATGCCTTTCCATTTGGGTACCTAAAACAAGTTCAGGGGCGGCTTTCTTCATAGCATCTTCCACTTCTAGATAATTGTTGGTTATCAGAGCTTCTATATTTAGATCTTTTGCAGTTGCTCTTACCTGTCTTGCCATTTCCCTGCTGTATGTACCAAGACCAACTACTTCAAAACCCAATTCCTCTTTGGCAATTTTTGCAGCCGCGATTGCATGTGTTCCATCACCAAAAATAAAAACCCTTTTGCCAGTTAAGTAATTAGAGTCAACTGATTTTGAGTACCAAGGAAGTTTTGACTTGTGTTCTAATTCTTCTTTATTAGTCAAAGGGAGATCCAACTTGTTATGAACTTCATTGATAAATTCAATTGTATTTTTTATTCCAATTGGAATAGTATTTGTATATTCCATTCCAAAGTTTCGTCTAAGCCATTCACATGATGCTTCAGCAATTTCTTGATAAAGACAAATATTTACTTCAGCATCAATTAGCCTTTCAATATCATCAGGACTAGCGCCTAATGGAGCAACAACGTTTGTATCTATACCTTGTTCTGAGAGTATACGCTGGATTTCAATAACATCATCTCTGCATCTAAATCCCAGCAATGAAGGACCCAGTATATTGACTTTTGGTCTGCGACCTAACTCCTTCCACCTTAGAGGACTTATTTTTTCTGAAGAACTTACTTTCTCTTTCAAAAGAGTTCTTGTTAATTGATAAAAGGTTTCTGAAGCTCCCCAATTTTCTTTCTTGCTATAAGCAGGTAATTCAAGATTAACAATTGGCATATCAAATCCCATCCCTTTTGCGAGGGCTCCAGGTTGGTCTTGGATTAGTTCGGCTGTACAACTTTCTCCAACTAAAAGAGTTTTTGGTTTAAATCGTTCTACGGCTTCCTTAATATTTTTCTTCACTAATTCTGCTGTATCTCCTCCTAGATCTCTAGCCTGAAAAGTTGTATATGTAACTGGCGGCCTTTGCCCTCTCCTTTCAATCATTGTAAAAAGAAGATCTGCATATGTATCTCCTTGAGGGGCATGAAGCACATAATGTATATCTTTCATTGAAGAGGCAATTCTCATCGCACCAACATGTGGCGGTCCTTCATATGTCCATAGAGTCAATTCCATATTTTTTAATTCGTTACTAAAGATTTTGAAGTTAGTATTTGATTCCTTTTTAAAGGTTTGGAGAAGAGACCAGCCAAATCTGCGGCTTGATCAATTCCATGAATTGGACTGAATACCATTTCTATTGACCACTTAGTACTAATCCCCTCCGCCTCAAGAGGGTTGGCTAAACCCATTCCACAAACTACTAAGTCTGGGTTGGTTTCTCTAACTCGATCTAATTGTTTTTCTACATGTTGCCCTTCAACAATTTTTGTATTTTCAGGTAATAAATTAATCTCTTCTTTCATTAAATCCTTATTTAGGTAAGGAGTGCCTACCTCTATAAGATCCATTTCGCATTCATTATGCAAGAATCTTGCCAAAGATATCTCTAGTTGCGATTCAGGAAGAAGAAATAATCTTTTCCCCTTCAGTATTTCTTTGTGTGAATCAAGGGCAAGTTTTGCTCTATTTATTAAAGGGGAAATAATTTCATGAACTTTAAGTTCACTAATTTTGAAAGCTTTTGCAGCAGCTAAAAACCATTTTGTACTTCCTTCAATACCTAGAGGAAATGGAGCTGAAATTATTTCACAACCCCGATGTTTAAGGTCTCGAACCGTATCACTTAGATAAGGCTGAGTTAATAATACTTTTGTATTTTTGCCAATCTTTGGTAATTCTGTTGATTGCCGTGGTGGAAAGCTCTCAATATTTGAAATTCCTAAATTTGTAAAAATCTTTTTAAACCTATCCTCTACATTATTTGCAAGAGTCCCAACTAATAATAATTTCTCCTCATTTGATGACTCCATTAATGGAATTAAAGCTTTTAATGCGCCATCTTCTCCTTGGGTAAAAGTTGTTTCTATCCCACTGCCAGAGTAATTAACGAATCTTACTTGACCAAAAAATCTTTTATTTAATTTTTCTGCGACAGTTGCAAGATCCAGTTTGATCACTTCACTTGGACAAGATCCAACTAGAAAAAGAGTTTTTATTTCTGGTCTTCTTGCAATAAGATCATTAACCACTCGATCTAATTCTTCATGAGCGTCAGCAAGACCAGCAAGATCTTTCTCTTCAAGAATAGCCGTCCCAAATCTTGGCTCAGCAAAAATCATAACTCCAGCAGCGCTTTGAATTAAATGAGCACATGTTCTTGAGCCTACTACCAGAAAAAACGCATCAGGCATTCTTCTGTGGAGCCAAACTATTGAAGTTAAACCACAAAAAACTTCCCTTGGTCCAGTTTCCTTATTAAATTCAACTTTACTCATTAAAAATTTTCAAGAGCTTATATTTCAAGCTTGCATAAACTTTTTAATTTAAGAAAGTAATTAATAAGTTCTCTTACAAAATGAACACATTTAAAAAACTTATATGAATGTTTAAATACTTAAATGAGAATTATGAAAATTATTTTTAGTGTATATTCTAATTTCTATAGAAGGAATTTCCTTGACTTGTTTTTGAAAGCTTCCATACATTTCTAGCTATTTTCGTAGCCAATAATCCTGCTCTTTCTAACTTAGATTTTCCTGGCTTAGCTCCAATTAGGGCTGTCACTTCTGAAGTGGTCAAAGGGGCTCCAGTATTTATAGCTAATTGGGTTAACTCCAATCTATTTCTAAGGTTTTTAAGATTAACTTTCTCAATTTTATCTTCTTCTAACCAGCTAAAAGATGGGTCTTTCTGAGATAGTTTTTGCATCAAGCTTAGGCTAACTAATCCAAGAGTTTGATCAGGAGTTAATTCTTTTTCAGTACCAGAAACATTTGGTTCTTTTTTTTGAGAAATTCCCATAAAAATGCATATCTTTTACTTGAAGTTATCGTTTTGTGGTAAGCATGCAAGTAAATTTAATAGAAAAAATGAACCATTATCCGTTATAGTCGCCTCAATGGAACCAACTTCTAGCTTAAACAGAGGGGAACGAAAAAAAGGGAGTTCTCTAGTCACAGGATCTGAGGTGCAATCTCAGGCAAGTGGTGCTAGCTGTTTTATTACTACCGATTCAGAAAAGTCTTTGGTATCCAGACAAGCAAGTCAAGTTGAACAAATTGAGTTAAGAACATATGTTTTTTTAGATTCTCTGCAACCTCAATTAGCCGCATATATGGGAACTGTTAGTAGAGGTTTTTTACCTATCCCTGGTGATTCATGTCTTTGGATGGAAGTTTCACCCGGCATGGCTGTTCATAGAGTTACAGATATTGCCCTAAAAGCAAGTAATGTAAGACTTGGTCAGATGATTGTTGAAAGAGCATTTGGATCTCTTGCTCTTTACCATAAAGATCAAAGCACGGTTTTACATTCTGGAGATGTTGTTCTAGATGCTATTGGGAGCGAAGTTAGAAAAAGAACAAAACCTGCTACGAGTTGGACTGAAGTTATTCGAGCAATTACTCCAGATCATGCTGTTTTAATAAATAGACAAAACAGAAGTGGATCAATGATTCAATCTGGAATGAGCATGTTTATATTAGAAACTGAACCAGCTGGTTATGTTTTAAAAGCAGCTAATGAAGCTGAAAAGGCATCTAATATAACTGTTGTTGATGTTAAGGCAGTTGGAGCTTTTGGTAGATTAACTCTCGCCGGGAAAGAAGGGGATGTAGAAGAGGCTGCAGCTGCTGCTATAAGAGCAATTGAAGAGATTTCGAATTATTGAGAATTTTTTAACTCAAACCTATCTCTTTTTTTAAAAAAGGTGACATAATTTTTGCAGCTTTACCTCTACTACCTAATTTATTTAGTTGTGATTGTGAGAGCTCACCGTAAACACAGTTAGCCTCTTTTACCCAAAAAATAGATTCGAATTCCCCATTTGGATATTTGGGGTTCTTAAGAATTTCTCCCCAGCATATTCCTGTTGTATCTTTAACTAAGTTTCCTAAGGGATCGCACAAAACCATACAACTTATAAATCTTGCACTCCTATAAGGGCTATCAGAAAGTTCATTAATTAATTTTTTAATTTTCTCATCATTATTTTTGGCATATCTAGCAGAATAAATTCCTGGTCGACCATCTAAAACATCTACTTCAAGACCCGAGTCATCAGCTAATGCCCAAGTTTTAGTCTCTAAAGCAGCTGCTTTTGCTTTTAGAAGTGCATTCTCAAAATATGTGTTTCCAGTCTCTTCAACATTTAAATATTCTGGTTGCTTCTCAACCTTTAAAGATAAAACATCCAGCATCTCTGAAATCTCAGATACTTTCCTTTGATTGCCACTCGCAATAGTTAGAACTGGAAGGTTCAAAATAACTAATAAATTTATTGTGAATATTATCTTACTTCAAAGCTTGATACGGAGACAGGAAAGGTTGAACATTCCACACCTGTGTAGACAGGGCCTGCCTCGTACGGAAATAACATAATGTAAATTTTTTCTTAACACAACAGTATGTTTTGATGCACTAACTAATTTGCATAAGTATTGACATATCAATAGTACCAAGGGTGATAAGTTTAACTTATGAATGATAGAAAAAACATTAATGGAGATTTTGTCGAAAACGCTTGACTTATAAGTACTTAATGAAGCATTCTTCGAATTGAACATTCCACATTTAGTATTTAGTAGACAATGGCTACAGAAACAATGGGTATCGCTCTCGGCATGATCGAGACACGCGGACTTGTACCTGCAATCGAAGCAGCAGACGCAATGACAAAGGCAGCAGAAGTTCGCCTTATTGGTCGTGAATTCGTTGGTGGCGGTTATGTCACAGTATTAGTTAGAGGCGAAACAGGAGCAGTTAACGCAGCTGTAAGAGCTGGTGCTGACGCTTGTGAAAGAGTTGGTGACGGTTTAGTTGCAGCTCACATTATTGCTCGTCCTCATAGAGAAGTTGAACCTGCTCTAGGTAACGGTGAATTTCTTGGTCAAAAGGACTAATTAAATAAAGCAAGATTTATAAATTTTGCACAATAATTATTTTCCCTACACAGACCTAAATTTATCCTTATGAGTAAGAAGTATGACGCAGGGGTAAAGGAGTACAGAGATACCTACTGGACTCCAGAATATGTACCCCTAGACACCGATTTACTAGCCTGTTTCAAATGTACAGGTCAGGAAGGTGTTCCAAGAGAAGAAGTTGCAGCAGCTGTTGCCGCTGAATCTTCAACAGGTACTTGGTCAACAGTTTGGTCCGAGTTACTTACAGACTTAGAATTTTATAAAGGACGTTGTTATCGAATCGAAGACGTTCCTGGAGATCCTGAAGCTTTCTATGCTTTTATTGCATATCCTTTAGATCTTTTTGAAGAAGGCTCAATTACAAACGTATTAACATCTCTTGTAGGAAACGTTTTTGGATTTAAAGCTCTAAGACATCTACGTCTAGAAGATATTAGATTCCCAATTGCTTTCATTAAAACTTGCGGTGGTCCACCAAACGGAATCGTAGTTGAAAGAGATCGACTTAACAAATACGGAAGACCTCTACTTGGTTGTACCATCAAACCTAAATTAGGATTATCTGGAAAAAACTATGGTCGAGTTGTATATGAATGTCTTAGAGGCGGTCTTGATTTAACAAAGGATGATGAGAATATTAATTCTCAACCATTCCAACGTTGGAGAGAAAGATTTGAGTTTGTTGCAGAAGCAGTTAAGCTTGCTCAGCGGGAAACTGGAGAAGTTAAAGGTCATTATCTAAATTGTACCGCTAACACTCCTGAAGAACTCTATGAAAGAGCTGAATTTGCAAAAGAGCTAGATATGCCAATCATCATGCATGATTATATAACTGGTGGTTTTACTGCAAATACTGGATTAGCTAATTGGTGTCGTAAAAATGGCATGCTTCTGCATATTCACAGAGCTATGCATGCTGTTATTGATAGACATCCAAAGCATGGTATTCACTTCAGAGTTCTTGCAAAATGTTTGAGACTTTCTGGAGGAGACCAATTACATACTGGAACCGTTGTTGGAAAACTAGAAGGTGATCGTCAAACAACTCTTGGTTATATTGACAACCTAAGAGAGTCATTTGTTCCTGAAGATAGATCAAGAGGTAACTTCTTTGATCAAGATTGGGGTTCAATGCCTGGAGTATTTGCAGTTGCATCAGGTGGTATCCACGTTTGGCATATGCCTGCACTTCTAGCGATCTTTGGGGATGATTCCTGCCTTCAGTTCGGTGGAGGAACACATGGTCACCCATGGGGTTCAGCTGCTGGAGCTGCAGCTAACAGAGTTGCATTAGAAGCTTGTGTAAAAGCTCGTAATGCTGGTCGCGAAATCGAAAAAGAGAGTAGAGACATTCTCATGGAAGCTGCTAAGCATAGTCCTGAATTAGCTATTGCTCTAGAAACTTGGAAGGAAATTAAGTTTGAGTTTGACACTGTCGACAAACTTGATGTTCAGGGTTAACTCAAGTTTCGAAATCGAGGAGATTTATTCTCCTCAGACTTATTAAAATCTCGTTTTTACGAGTACTTTCATTCACATTTTGATTAATTATGCCTTTCCAGAGCACAGTAAGCGACTATCAAACAGTTGCAACCCTGGAAACATTCGGTTTTTTACCACCGATGACCCAGGAAGAAATATATGACCAAATTGCGTACATAATTGCTCAAGGTTGGAGTCCAGTTATTGAGCATGTTCATCCAAGTGGATGTATGCAAACTTATTGGTCTTATTGGAAACTCCCATTCTTTGGGGAAAAAGATCTTAACTTGATCGTGAGCGAATTAGAGGCATGCCATAGAGCATACCCTGATCATCATGTAAGAATCATCGGATACGATGCTTACACTCAAAGTCAAGGAACAGCTTTTGTAGTTTTCCAAGGACGTTAAAGCTACTTTTCGTAGTTAATATCTTTCTCCAAAAAAAATTTTTGGAGAAAGTTTTTCAAAAGTCTTTTTAAAGAATTTAAACTTGAAGATCATGTCAAAAAAAACCAGTAGAGAGATTGCACTTGAAAGAAGAAAGGCGATGAGTGATAGCGGTAAAAAAGCTGCTGCTTATTCTTCAACTACCAAAGATAGAGTTCGATCTTCTCAAGATATACAGATTTCTGGGACTCAGTCTTCTCCTAATAATCATAATATTTCTAAACCAGCTACAAAACATATTCCAAAAACTCAGGTAAACATAAATTCTTCAACAACTTTATCTAGTAAAGAGTTAGTAATAGAGAGAAGAAAAGCAATGTCTACCCATGGGAAATCAGCTATAACTTCATCCGATAGAACCCGTACTGATGTTAAAAAAGAAAGTCCCGTAAACACAGTTAAATCAACGATAAATAAAAATCAAGAAATTCAGGATTCAACTAGTACAGAATCTAAGTCCCTAAAACCCAACGTTAAAAGAAGAATTAATCAGAAGAGAAAGCCTATTACTAATACAAGTAGAGATATTGTTTTGGCGAGAAGAGAAGCTCAATCTAAACATGGTAAATCCGCAACTAAACAAAATACTAGTGCCGCTTCATTAGCTAGAAGAGGAGACCCAGATTTAAGTAGTAGAGAAATTTCTCAGAGAGTGAGAGAGCTAAGAAGTAAAACTGGTGCCACAGGCAAAAAAGGTAATGGTAAATGTAGACCATGTGGTCCAAACAAAAATGGTGCCAAACAAAATTTTGCAGATGCTAGCTGGAAAGTTGGTAAAAGTGAAACTGATTCAGGTCAAATAGTTACTGGAACTCAAGCTAATAGATCTGTAAAAACTACAGGTAATGAAGCAAGTACATGCAGAACTGTAACTGGTACCCAATATATGGGAGCAGAAGTCACTGATCAATTTTGTCAAGATAGACCAAGTTATAAACAGCCACTTAGATCTACTGTTACCTCTACAACATCAGGTAATAAAGTAACTGGAAATGAAGTTGGTAGATCTGATAGGGTCACAGGCGATGAGCCAGGAACTTGTAAAAACCTTACAGGTACTGAATATGTATCTTCTAATCAATCGCAGAAGTATTGTGGTGATGTCCCAAGAAATCCTTCAAAGGTTAAACAAAGCACTACAACCGATGGATTAAAAGTATCTGGATCACTTCCTGGTAGATCCACCCTAGTTACTGGAGATGAATCAGGTTCTGGACATCAATTAACTGGAGATCAATATCTTGGCTCTGAGCCAAATCCAAAAGGTAAAGCATTTGAAAAAGTAGGCAGTTACAACACTCTCAATGGGAATAATGTAACTGGTACAGGGGTTGGAAGATCAGACCATATGACAGGTAATGAACATGGGAGTTGTAAGAATGTAACTGGCGATGAGTACATAGGATCTCAACAATATGAGAAGTTTTGCGGTTCAAAACCAAAACCAGAAGCTAGAAAAGTAGGTTTAAGCCTTTCTTCAAAGTCAAATTTAATAAGCGGCACTATGACAGGAAGATCAGAAATAGTAACTGGAGATGAACCAGGTTCATGCAAAGTGTTAACAGGAACACCATACGCAGGCTTAGATCAGATTAATGAAAATTGTAGTACTGAGATTTCAGAAGATATGAAATCCCGAGCAACAGTTAATTCTGGAAATAATTCAAATGCCAGACTTACAGGACAGCAACCAGGAATTGGCGGAGTAATGACAGGTGCTAAGAAAGGTGCTTGTAAAAATCTAACAGGGACTCCTTATGTTGGTGGAGATCAGCTCTCACAAGCTTGTGATAATCCTGTACATGATGCGGCTTATGCGAATCCGAAAAAGTCGGCAGGTAACTCTTGGAAGGAATTCTCTGTTAAATCACCATCAAGAGATAAATATTCTGAAAAAAATACTCAAGGTGTTACAGGTAATGAATATGAAAATGGTTCAAAGGTAACAGGACCTTTTGATATGGCAGTTGATAAGGTCACTGGCACTGAAAAATTTAGATTTGAACCGAATAAAAATATTACTTATAAACAAAAAATGGAAATTGAAGAGGTAGATCGAGCTGCAAAGACACCAGAAAAAAGAGTCGCATCAAGGATTACTGGAGAAGGACAATCAGTAGGAAACGTAACTGGTGATGATTGGGATCGCGGTGATAAAGTAACAGGTACAGAGGGAGCTTCTTCTAGAAAGCGAAATCCATCAAGAGCAGGATTCATGAGCGCAATGCCTCCTATGGAAGTTAAAAGGAATGAGGAAACAGAAAAACCAGATTTCTTGATAACTGGATCTAGTGGAAATACTCGTGAAGGACAACTTGTTACCTTTTCAGGCGGTGCAAGAGGTTAAGTAAATAATGCCTTTAAGAGGACTGGCTAAAGCCAAGAATTTCACATTGGGGCCAACCGCTCCAATGAAAACCTTTACTGAAAATATACATATACAAACTAAAGAATCAAATAATTTCCGAAATTCTGGAAAGTCTCATAAATTAACCAATAATATTCAAAATGAAAATCTATTTAGGTATGAAAGCAAAATAAAAAGTGATTTTGACGAAATTGTTCCAACTCTCAAGGAAATTGCTCGAATCCAACATCACGAAGATTTTATAAATAAGGCTCAGAAAATATCAAGAAAAAATTTAGGAATAGATTTACCTCTCCATGTATTAGATAAATCTTGGGTAAAACCACTTGATATGAGAGCTTTATATGCATGGTGTGCTTTCAAACAGCATGAGAAACTTAGCGACAATTTTTTTAACAATGATCCACTTGAAGGTGCTGCTGGAAGTAGGGATGCGGAAGATTTTGAAAAATTTCTCTTAGATTGTGGAATACATTTACTTGATATAACTCCTTGTTCAGATGGAAGGTTAGCTCATTCAGTTGCTTATGTAATGAGAATACCTTTTAGTTCAGTAAGGAGAAGATCCCATGCTGGAGCACTGTTTGATATTGAAAATACCGTTAATCGATGGGTAAAAACTGAACATAAAAGATATAGAGAGAATGTTCCTAATGAAGCTCATAAAGATACCAGGTACTTAAAAGTTGTAACTTATCATTTTAGTTCAGTAGATCCTTTACATCAGGGATGCGCAGCTCATGGCAGTAATGACGAGTTAGCTGCAGCTGAAGGTAGAAATAAATTATATGCTTTCAAAGAGGCTGTAGAGAATAGCTTTTGCTGCGGAGCTTCTGTTGATTTGATGTTAATTGGACTTGATACAGACACTGATTCATTAAAAATACATTTATCAAATAGCGATGGCGGTATAGATTTAGAAAAAACTATTTCTACATTAGAAATTTATAATTCAACAATAAATTTTTCAAAAGAGGATGCGGAAAGAGAAATTTGCCAGACAATTTCTAAGCAATCTTCAAAAGACAAACTCAGTGGATTGGAAAAATTTACGTATAAATTAATTGTCAATAATATTTCTCAAATTGATTATGTTAAGAGTTTTCATAATGGTTCATATGCAGATATTGGACATGCAGAGAGGTTTATTGGAGTAGGTATAGGTTTCAAAGAAGTACATCTCAGAAATTTAACTTATTTTGCTCATTTAGATACAGTCGAAGAAGGGGCTCCCGATTTAGATGTTGGAGTAAAGATTTTTACTGGATTGAATGTTTCTCAAGATCTACCTATTCCGGTGGTAATAAGATTTGATTACTCTGGAAAAGTACCTGGCGCAAAAGAGAGGGCAATAAATGATTGTGAAAGAGTTAATAATGCGATATCAATTAGATATAAAAATTTAGTTGATCAAGGTTTGTTACATACTTGCTCTACTATTAGAGATAGGGACAAAATTCATTCCGCCCAAATTATTGGAATGTCTTTAGATAAAAAAACAGAGGAGGCTCACTAATTATGTTAATTTGCAAGGTTGTAAAACCACTTGTTTCTACCAATAGGATTCCTGGTTTTGAACATAAACATCTGCAGGTTGTATTAGATGGTTCTTCTAATAAAGTTGCAGTTGATGCTGTTGGCTGTAAGCCAGGAGATTGGGTTATTTGTGTTGGAAGTTCTGCTGCTAGAGAAGCTGCGGGAAGTAAATCTTATCCAAGCGACTTAACAATTGTTGGAATTATTGATCGTTGGGATCCCGACAAGTTATAAAAAGGAGGATATAGATTATGGAAATTATGAAGGTATTAGGAAGGATGGTATGCACTCAAAGAGTCTCTGGCTTAGGTCATATGAATTTACGAATTTTAGAAAATAATAAAGGAAAGAAATTAGTTGCTGTTGATCCTGTTGGAGCTAGAGAAGGTAACTGGGTTTTTACTGCTAGTGGGTCTGCCGCTAGATTTGCATGCCCTAACCCAGAAGTCCAAACTGATTTAACAATTGGCGGTATTATTGATTATTGGGAGAGTGACTAAAAATTTTAACTTCATAAATTTATTGAGAAACTTTGTTGAATGTATAGTGTTAATTAGTCTTGAATAAAGAATGTAATGTGGAATGAAAGAGAATCACCTTTGAGGATTGAAAAAAGATTTGAATTTGATCAATACTCAAAAATCAGTAAATTCATGGGGAAAATTGAGAAATTATGCAAAGAAAGGGATATCTATCCAAATATCAGCTTCGGTAAGAATTTTGTAAGTCTTTCAATATTTTTAGATAATAAAGAAATATCAGAAAAGGAAAAAGACTTTTCAATGGATATTGATAAATTTTATTTGCAAGATTAGTTTTTTTTAATAATTATTAGGCTTTGCAATATCTCTTTTGATTAAAGCCATTAAATATGTTGGTGCTTTATATCTACCAGGTAGACATCTATTTAAAGTTTCAAGATGACTCCAACACACTGTCTTTTCTATATCTTTAACTGAGTTTCCTTTTAAAATTAATAGTCTAAGAGCTTTGCAAAATAAAGGATAACCTGCTTCTAGTTCATCTATATTAAGCTTTGCTGCTGACATAGATCAAAGATGAATTATCAACTATTAATCTATACAACTATGGTGCACAATTGGTTTATATTTCAAATTTCTCAATAATTAGAAATTAATCTAGAAATGCGACGCAATCTATTTCAACTAAAACTCCTTTTGGTAGAGATGAAACTTCCACACAGGCCCTTGCTGGAGGATTCTCAATATTAAAAAAATCACTATAAATTTTATTGACAATTTGAAAATTACTTAAGTCCGTTAAGTAAATAGTTGTTTTTATTACGTCCTCTATTTTCGCTCCACCAGCTTTAAGAACTTCTGCGAGATTTTTTAAAACTTGAATAGTTTCCTTCTCTATATCACCTAAACATGTTATTTCATTTAAAGCTGGGTCTATAGCAATTTGACCAGAACAATAGATGAAATCCCCAGCTTTTATTGCTTGATTATAAGGTCCTACTGGATCAGGAGCATTTGATGTTTTAATTACTTGTTTGGGGGACATTTGTTTAAGAAGATACCTATCTATTTAAACCCATAAATCTTTATTTGCTCTTAAAAAAGTAAATTCTTCTAAATTTTTTGCTCTTAAGAAAAGGTTTATTTTCATCTCTTCATCAAGTAAAAATGGAATTGTCAATTCATTAAGAGAAAGTTTTTTTTCAACTTCTGAAAGTTTATTTTTTATATCTTGATCTTCTGGCCTGAGATTCATTGCCCACAATATATTTTCCTTTGTATATTCATGTGCACAATATATGAGAGTATTTTTTGGTAAAGATTTGATTTTTTCTAGTGAAGAATACATTTGTTGATAAGTTCCCTCAAAAATTCTTCCACAGCCTCCAGAAAATAATGTGTCACCAATAAAAAGAACAGGATTTTCTCCATTCAAAAAGAAGGCAATATGTGAGCTTGTATGTCCTAATACTTCAATTATTTTTACTTCTTCACCTAAAATACTCAAAGTTTCTCCATCCTCTACAGATATATTTTGAAAAGGTATTCGCTTTTTTTCTTTGGAAGAGGCAATCACTTTTACATTTGGCCATTTTTCAATAAGAGTCTTCGTCCCTCCAATATGATCTGAATGATGATGAGTTTGCAAAATAGCTTCTAAGTGAAAATTGTTTTCATTTATATATTTAATAACTGGTTCGTGAACAGATGGATCTACAACCACAACGGATTTATCTTTTACCAACAACCAAATGACGTTATCACTTAAAACTCTAAGTCCGATTATATTTCGAGCTTTATTAAATTCCATTGTTAACTTAGAATGAATAATCCTTGGAAGAAATTGATCTATGTTTACTATAGCTTTACCAAAAGGAGCTCTGTTAAAAGATTCAATTTCAACTTTTAAAAGAGCTGGGTTAGATTTCTCAGATGCGTTGGACGAAAATAATAGATCATTAACCTTTGAATCAAATTGCAAACGGGCAAAAGCTTTATTAGTAAGAAATGGAGATGTTCCTGTTTATGTAAGTTATGGTCAGGCTGATTTGGGTATTGTTGGGTATGACGTTTTACGAGAATCTGAATTAAAAGTCGCAAAGTTATTAGATTTAGGGTTTGGTGGTTGTCATATGTCGTTGGCGGTTAAGAAAAATAGCAATTATTCAAAACCAACTGATCTTCCAGCGAATTGTAAAGTAGCAAGTAAATTTATTAAAACAGCAAGATCTTATTTTGAAGAATTAAATATTCCTGTAGAAATAGTTCATTTGACAGGATCAGTCGAGCTTGGTCCGATTACAGGTATGGCAGAGGCAATAGTTGATTTAGTTGCGACTGGAAAGACTCTTAAAGAAAATGGTTTAATTAAGATAGATGATCTTTATTACTCAACTGCAAGACTAATTGGAAATCCTTTATCGATGAGGTTAGATGATAATCATCTCAGAGATACTATTTTATCAATAGAATCAACTAATGCTTTATAGAAGATTAGCTAAATGTTTTTTAAAGATTTTAGAAGGATTAAAAAGTTAGGTAAATATTTAACTAAAGATAAAAAAACAATCTATCTAATCTTGATAGTTTTGTTACCTGTTTCTTTCTCTGGAGCAATTCAACCATTATTAGTTGGTCAAGCCATTACTATTCTAAAAAACGAAACTACAGATGTTTGGCTAAGTAAAACTTTCTTTGGGCAGTCAATAAATGCCATAATCCTAACTTTATTTATAACTGTATTATTCAGATTAGTTCTTCAGGGATATCAAACTTACAATATCCAAGCAGTGGGTCAACGTTTAACAGCAAGAATAAGAAGAGAACTTTTTGATCATTCAATATCTTTATCTCTTAAGTATCACGATAAAATGCCTGTAGGGAAATTATTAACGAGATTAACAAATGATGTTGATGCTTTAGCCGAGGTTTTTGGTAGTGGGGCAGTTGGAGTCATTGCTGACTTCGTCAGTCTGATAGTAATTTCTTTGACAATGCTGTCAATTGATAGAGGGCTTGCCATTTTATTACTTTTGACTCAAATCCCAGTTTCATATTTCATTATTTGGCTTCAAAAACGTTATAGAAGAGCCAATTATCAAGTAAGGGAAGAATTGTCTCAACTCAACTCTGATTTTCAAGAGAATCTTCAAGGTTTAGAAGTCGTTCAGATGTTCAGAAGAGAGGCTTTTAATAGCAAGAAATTTTCCAAAACTGGAGTTGCCTATAAGAAAGCAGTTAATGGAACAATATTTTATGACAGTAGTATTTCGGCATTTATAGAATGGATTTCTCTTGCCGCAGTTTCCTTAGTTTTGGCAGTTGGAGGGTATCTTGTTACTTCTGGAAATATTGGTTTAGGAACATTAACAACTTTTATTTTATATTCCCAAAGACTTTTTGAACCTTTAAGGCAGCTTGCAGAAAGATTTACTCAAATACAAGGAGGTTTAACAGCTGTTGAAAGAATAAACGAATTATTGGACGAAGAAATACAGATTAAGGACTCTACTTCCGCAAAATATTTTTTAGAAAATGCTAAAAATGTAAATAAAAAATTTAAGGGAAAAATTGAGTTCAAGAATGTTAATTTTTTCTACAACGAAGGAGAACATATTATAAAGAATTTATCTTTCAAAATCAAACCAGGAGAGCATGTGGCTTTTGTAGGGCCAACTGGTTCAGGAAAGACTACCATAATAAGGCTATTATGTAGATTGTATGAACCTCAATCAGGTCAAATTTTAATTGACGATATAGATATCAAAGATATTCCTATTGCAACTCTTAGAAATATGTTGGGAGTAGTTTTGCAAGATACCTTTATCTTTAGCGGAAATGTCGCAGATAATTTAAAACTTAATTCGAATGTAGACAATCTTCAATTAGAAAATTTTTGTAACGAATTAGGATTAGATAATTTGTTAAAAAAATTACCAGAAGGTTTGAACACCTTGCTAAGAGAAAGAGGGGGAAATCTCTCTTCTGGAGAGAGACAACTTCTTTCAGTAGCTCGAGTAGCGATTAGAAATCCTGTTGTTTTAATAATGGACGAAGCAACAGCGTTTATGGATCCCTCTACAGAGGCTACTTTGCAGAAAGATCTTAAAAGAATTCTGTCAAAAAGAACAGCATTAGTAATAGCTCACAGATTAGCAACTATTGAAAGTTCTGATAAGATTTTAGTCTTAAAAGGGGGATCATTAGTTGAAGAGGGAACACATAATGAATTGAGACAGAAAAAGGGTTTATATTTTCAGCTCTCAGAGCTTCAACAAAAAGGATTCGTGAATTTTTAATGATTTTTAGAAACCAAGGATCTTTGATAAAAAAATCAAACAGTATATCAAGGGATGAGCTGATAGATCTCTATGGTTTAAATTCTTATGAGTTCACTCAAACAAAGAAAGAAGAAATATTTGTATGTAGTAAAAATAAAGATTTAGATCTAATAGAACTAGATCAACTTTTGCAAACTGTTGGTTGGAGTAGAAGACCTATTAGGAGGGTAAAAAGAGCCTTAGATTTCAGTATTTTGGTGGTTGGGTTATGGCGTCATGATGACAAATTCCCCAGACTAGTGGGATTTGCAAGATGCACTGGAGATGGAATTCTAGAAGCAACAGTTTGGGATGTAGCTATTAACCCTGTCTATCAAGGACTTGGATTGGGGAAAGAGTTAATGAAATATGTCCTAAAAGAATTGAAAAATATTGGAATTTCTAAAGTAACCCTTTTTGCTGATGCTGAAGTGGTTTCATTTTACAAAAGACAAGGTTGGATATTAGAACCTAGAGGCTCTAAATGTGCTTTTTGGTATGCAAATTAATCATTTTTTGTAGTAGTCAGAATAAATAGATTTTAACGATTCACCTTTTAACCATCTTCTTCTAAAGTGCCAGTTCTTGATGGCTTGTAGAAAAATATTAGTTCTTTCCCATTTCCTTGAACTTATAAAAATAGGAAAATTTAATTGTTTTAAATCTTTTTTTTTGTTTAATCTCCTTAAAAAATCTACATCTTCCATTAAAGGTATTTTTCTAAAACCATTATTATTAAAATATGAACTTCTATGAATTATTAATCCTTGATCACCATATGGTTGTTTAATAAATTTACTTCTAAAATTCACCAGAATTTCGAGGACTCTATAAATTATTTTGTTGTGATTAATTTTGAATTTAAAATAGTAAATACTATTCTTGTTTCCCTTTAAAAATGAATTTATCTTTTTAAACCAATCATGAGTTAATCTTGTGTCTGCATGTAAAAATATGAGCCACTCTCCTTTTGAATTTTTAGCTCCAATATCTAATTGTAAACCTCTATTTCTTTCTTTGGATATAAATATTCTTGCTCCATAAATATTCGCTATATCAATAGTTTTATCTTCACTTCCACAATCAACAATTATGATTTCGCCGTCTTTCTGAATATTTGACAAGTCTGAAAGCAATAATGGCAAATTATTAGCTTCATTAATAGTTGGAATGATAATTGAGATTTTAGACAAGTCGGTTACTCTCTATTTTCAATATCAATAATTGTATCTATATCTATTTTTTTTTCTAAAAACTTAAATTTTAATTTTGTAGAAGAAAAATTATCAATTGTATTTTGAAGAACATTTTTTGTCCCCCACTTAATGTTAATAAAAGGTAAATATATATGAGATGAAATTATTTTTTCTGATAAACCAATAAGCCAATATCCTCCATCATTAGATGGTCCTAAAATAAGATCATTTTGTTGAAGCTCTTTTAGAGTATTCAATAAATCTTGATGGCATAAATCTGGAAGGTCAGTACCTATAAAAATAATATTTTTGATCTTATGTCTTGCACAAAATTTTTTATTAATAATTATTTGCCGTTTCATTTTTTCTCCCAAGCAGCCTTTCCCCTGTAAATTAAATTTTTTGATGCCTAATTCTCTAGTCCATCTTTTACAATTACTTACCCCCAAACCAGATATAGCAATAGAAATATCAATTAGTTTATTCTCCTGGAGAAATTTTGCGACTGAAATAGTGTGTTTGGTCATTAAACTTTGAATCTTTGCAGAATTACTTTTACCTATATCTTTAGACAATCTTGTTTTGCATCTTCCAAAACCATGCCATTTTGCCATGATAATAAGTAATGCTTTATCCAATAATTTAGTGCGATTTAAAATAATTATATGCCTATAAAATAAATAAAATTTTCCTTATAAATTTGTATTGTACTTTGTTAAGTAATTTTAAATTTGTTGTGATCTTGTGATTTCCTAATGGCCAATTATTAAATTCCAACTAGATTAATAATCTAGAGAATAAAATTTTGCAAGCAATTAATCCTATTTGGGCGGAAGTTCAACAATCACTTCAAAAAACTTTAAGTAAGCCTTCATTTGAGACATGGATAAGGCCTGCTAAATTTAATTGTTTTGAAAATGGCTTATTAACCTTAGTTGCTCCAAATACATTTTCCAGTGATTGGTTGAGAAAGAATTATTGTCAAACTATCGAAAAGGCTGCGAAAGAAATATGCGGCCATGATGTAAAAGTTGTTTTTAAATCTGAAACAAATACCAGCAGCGATTTAACTAATGAAGATAAACCAAACGAACAGAATGTTAATCATAAAACAAGATCTTTTTCTAGTAATAACCAAAATAATTCTTCAAAAAATCAATTCAAAAATCCTAATGGTTTAAATTTACGCTATGTATTTAAAAGATTTGTTGTAGGTCCAAATAGTAGGTTGGCTCATGCCGCAGCTTTAGCCGTTGCCGAATCTCCTGGAAGAGAATTCAATCCATTATTTATTTGTGGAGGAGTAGGTCTTGGTAAGACTCATTTAATGCAAGCAATAGGTCATTATCGAGTAGAAATAGATCCAGAAGCAAAAGTTAAATATGTATCTACAGAGACTTTTACAAATGATGTTATTAGTGGTATTCGAAGAGATGGAATGACAGCTATTCGAGATAAATATAGAAATGTAGATTTGATTTTAATAGACGATATACAGTTCTTAGAAGGCAAAGAGTATACACAGGAAGAATTCTTTCATACTTTTAACGCACTTCACGAATCGGGAAGTCAAATAGTTATTGCAAGTGACAGACCACCAAATCAATTGTCGGGAATTCAAGAGAGATTAATTTCTAGATTCTCAATGGGTATGACCGCAGATATTCAACCACCTGACCTTGAGACTAGGACAGCTATCCTTCAAAAAAAGGCAGAACAAGAGAGGATGAGTCTTCCAAGAGATTTAATTCAATTTATAGCAGGAAGATTCACTTCGAATATTAGAGAGTTGGAAGGAGCATTTACTAGAGCTGTTGCATTTGCATCAATAACAGGCTTGCCAATGACAGTTCAATCAATTGCTCCAATGCTTGATCCTAATAGTGTTGGAGTAGTTGTTACTCCAAAACAAGTAATTAATAAAGTGTCAGATTTCTTTAAAGTTTCTACTGATGAACTGATCAGTTCAAGTAGGAGAAAACCAGTAAGTCAAGCTAGACAAATAGGTATGTATCTTATGAGACATGGGACGAATCTAAGCTTACCAAGAATTGGAGATGAGTTTGGGGGTAAGGACCATACAACAGTTATGTATGCTATTGAACAAGTTGAAAAAAAATTATCTATTGATCCAAATATTGCAAGTCAAGTTCAAAAAATAAGAGATTTACTTCAAATAGATTCAAGAAAAAATTTATAGTCTTACTATTAACTAGAAATGAAATTTATAGGATCTTGATCATATCTATGCCTGAAAGGTATCTTATCTATTTCATTGATATCACTAAGCGATTCAATTTTATTTAATGATTGCCTTAATAACCTTGCTGAAATAATTGGCATATCTCTTGGAACTGAGATTCTATTTTTTAAGTATCTTAGAGAGATTCCTGAAAGTTTTTTAGGAATTAATACTTCACCTGTGATCATATGGTTCAAAGCTGATCTCAATGATTCGTCAAAGGATTCTTTATTATATGGGTTTACCTTTAGTAAATTGTCTTTATGCTTTATCACTCTTTTAAGAGCAATTGTTGCATAATAGTTTGACTCATAATTTTGGTTTAATTCATAATTACCTAAACCCTCTCCAGTATCTATTAGCTTAGAGAAAGTAATCTGTTGTTCATTGCTTTCTTTATAGCAACCTCCCATTTGTGGGGGTAAATCATGAGAATGAGTATGAAAATCTCCTTGAGTGCCTCTGTAAGCACTTGTCTCTTCAAAAAGGGTAAGCCAGTTATCTACATGTCGGTAATTAGATCTTAAATTAAACCCTTTATAATAATTAAGTGATGCATTCATTCTCTCCAAATAGGGAATAAAAATTATATCTCCAACACCAGGCTCTATATCACCCGTGTTAGAAACTGATGGATCAACAAACCCTGATTTTGAGCTACTTAAGATTTCATCGAGTTTAGAAATGGATTCTTTAAATCTTTTTTTTCTAAAAGAATTATCTATAAAATTAAAGCTTTCTCGGCAAAGCCAATTACACCAGGATCTGAAAATTTCTCTTTCTAACCCTCGAATTTTGATAAGGTGACTAGATGTTATACAAGATCCAAGTGCTCCAAATTCATTTTCTAAAAAAGCTATGATATCGTCGCTTTCAGTTATAACTTGCCCTTTAACTTCAATTGCAGGTAATTTCCCCGATCTAACTTTTTCAAGGAACCAACTTTCTTTTTGGCCGTAGCAAAACATATTTATTTTCTTGACTCTGTATGGAATTTTCTTAAATTCAAGCCATAACCATATCTTCTGACAGTAAGGACACCAAGAATGCCGATCCCTATAGAGTGTAACTAATACATCTTTTTCACTATGTCCAAATAATCTTAAATTTGCATAGGAATTATTTATACCATGGACTCTATCAAGATCTTCAACTTCAAATTTATTTAAATCATCCCATGTCAAAATCCCATTCATTATTTGAATTAAAGCTATAAACTAACGTTATGTTAATTGATTAAAAAAAATCTTGGAATTTGAATTTGATTTAATTGTTGTTGGCGCTGGATCTGGAGGACTCGCGGCGGCTAAACGTGCGGCTAGTTATGGAGCAAAAGTCGCAATCATAGAAGTAAATCAAATAGGAGGAACTTGTGTGATAAGGGGTTGTGTGCCTAAGAAATTAATGGTTTATGCAGCTAAAAGTAAAAAAAATATGGATTCTTCTGAAGGATATGGATTAAAACACGAAGGTATTAATTTTAAATCAAATATTTTGTTGAAGAATGTTAGAGAGGAGGTTTCTCGATTAAGTAATTTACATAGAAATTCTTTAAAAAAGTTGAATATAACCGTTTTTGAAGGCTTAGGAAGATTTATTACTCAAAATAAATTAGAAATTATTTGTTCAAACACAAAGAAAATTAAAAATATTATAAGTTCAAAAAAAATTCTTATTTCTGTTGGTGGTAAACCAAAGAAATTAAATATTCCTGGGGTAGATTTGGCATGGACTAGTGATGATATTTTTGAATTAGAAAAGTTTCCCAAATCAATATTAATAGTAGGAGGTGGATATATTGCTTGTGAATTTGCTTCTATTTTCAGAAATTTAGGTACTGAAGTAACTCAATTAATTAGAGGTCATCATTTACTTAATGGTTTTGATGAGGATCTTTCTTCATGCCTAGAGGAATCACCTACTTTTACTGAAATTAATATAATCTCCAATACTCAATTAAAATCTATCAAGAGAGTCAATGGAAATCTGGAATCTACCCTAGACTGGGGAGGTAAACTCCTCACTAATAATATCCTTATTGCTACAGGAAGAGAACCAAATCTTTTACCTTTAAATTTAGATTTTTTAAATCTAAAGATGGATGGCCAATATTTAGACGTCGATGAACTTAATCAAACAAGCAACGCAAATATTTTTGCAGTTGGCGATATCATAAATAAGCCAAACTTAACTCCAGTAGCAATAGAACAAGGGAGAGTTTTTTCGGATAATTTTTTTAATAACCAAAAAAGAAAAGTAAATTATGAATATATCCCTAAGGCCGTTTTTACTATTCCAGAAATTTCAACAGTTGGCTTAAGTGAAAAAAGAGCTAAAGAGATTTACTCTGAAAAAAATATAAAAATTTTCAAATGCAAATTTACCCCTATGTCTAATACCTTTAAAAAGAATAAATCAAAATGTATGTTGAAGATTGTAGTTCATAAGCTAACTGACAAAGTCCTAGGATGTCATATGTTTGGAGAAACATCGTCTGAGATTATTCAAATGGTATCAATTTCATTAAATGCAGGTATAACAAAAAAAGACTTAGATATTACTATGGCTTTGCACCCAACTATCTCAGAAGAATTTGTGACTATGTATGGATAAAATTATGAATTAGAAAATTTTAATTTTTCTTGAACAATCAGAAACACAATAAGTAATGCAAAGTAAATAAAAAAACCTATCCTTAATCCAGAAAGGAAGTTAAATCCATTCAGGAAAAGTATCTTATCGAGAATGTAGAAAATATAAAGATTAAGCAAAACAAATCCTTCAATTCTTGTGATTTTCCCTTTGCTCCAGAAAATTGGTAAGCATGCAAAGGTAGTTAAAACCATAAAAGGTAAGTCAACTCTTATTAGACTCTGTTCAATTACTAAACCTTTAAATCCTGAAAAAATACTGCAACTTCCAAGGATTAAAAGTTGATTGAGTAAATTACTTCCTATTACATTCCCTATCGCAAGATCTGTTTTACCTTTAAATGCAGCAATTATTGAAGTTACTAATTCTGGTAAAGATGTCCCAGTTGCGACGATAGTTAAACCAATAACAATTTCATTTACACCCAAAAGAGTAGCTAGTGTTTGAGAACCATTTACTAAAATGTTTGAACCAAAGCTTAAAAGAAACATTCCCAATATTAACTTTAGTAAAATATTCATTTTCCCTTTATAGTTATCTTTTATTTCTTCTATCTCTGGTTCAGCATCTTTTGTCTCCTCTCCTTTCTCATTGATGGTATTGATTTCCCATATTGTATTTAAGATTAAACAAAATATAAGAAATACCCCTGCTTGCAATGTTAATAAGCCTGTTGATGACATAGCCCAAACTGCACAAGAAATTGCCATTAAAAGAGGCACATCTCTTCTGACTATTCTGCTTTTTACTTTAAGAGGTGTTATTAATGAGCTTATGCCCAAAACAACGAGAACATTAAAAATATTGCTTCCAATTACATTGCTTGCCGCAAGCGAATCACTGCCTTTTAAAATTGAACTCAAACTTACCAACAACTCAGGAGAGCTTGTTCCAAGAGAAACAACTGTCAAACCAATTACTATTTGAGGTATTCCTAAAATTAAAGATAAAAATATGGCTCCTTGAATAAAGAACTCTCCTCCAGCAAAAAGTAGAACTATGCCTAAAACTATTTCTATTATTGGAAATAAAAAATCACTCATATTTAGGATTTAATTTAGATAATAAAAATTTTCATAATTGATTAATAACTATCCTCGAATATCTATAATTTATTGTCAATTTTAATTTGCTGTTAAAATTGATTAAATAGAAAAAATTTTGAAGTCTTTTAACATAATAAAACCTGATGATTGGCATTTACATTTAAGAGAAGGTCTTGTATTAAAAAATATCATTCAGTTTACTTCGGAATATTTTGGAAGAGCTATTGTTATGCCAAATACTAAAAGTCCCATAACATCCATCAATAGCGCTATTTCTTATAGGAAATCTATTTTTGAAGCGCTACCAGAAAGTTCTAAGTTTGAACCATTAATGACAATTTATCTTACAGATGACACTGATAAAGGGGAACTAATTAATGGTTTTAAAAATAATGTTTTTTTTGCAGCAAAATTATATCCTGCTAATGCCACAACAAATTCCAGTCATGGAGTTAGAAAAATAGAAAATTTATATAAGATCTTTGAATTAATGCAAGATTCTGGAATGCCTCTTTTAATTCATGGGGAAGTGACTGATTCTGAAGTAGATATATTCGATAGAGAAGAAGTTTTTATAGATAAAGAACTTTCTCAAATAACAAAAAGATTTCCAAAATTAAAAATCGTTCTAGAACATATAACCACCTCTTATGCAGTGGATTTTGTGCAAGAAAATAATATTGGGGCTACTATTACCCCTCATCATTTACATATAAATAGAAATTCAATGTTTTTTGGAGGCTTAAATAGTGATTTTTACTGCTTACCAGTTGCTAAGAGGGAAAATAATAGACTCGCTTTAAGGAGAGCAGCAACAAGTGGGGGAAAATGTTTTTTCTTGGGGACTGACTCTGCTCCACACCTTAGGAAGTGGAAGGCTTTTTGTGGATGTGCAGGCATTTTTAATTCGCCAGTAGCAATAGAAAGCTACTTAACAGTTTTCGAAGAGGAGAATGCTCTAGATAATTTTGAAAAGTTTGCAAGTTTGAATGGCCCTAATTTTTATAATGTCCCACCAAATAAAGAAAAATTAAAATTAGTTTCTAGACCTAACAAAATTAAAGAATATATTGATGTTGTTGAAGAAAAAAATATTGTCGGACAAATAAAACCATTTCATGCAGGTGAAATTTTACAATGGCAAGTAGAAGGAATAGTAAATTAAAAAGTTAGATTTAATCTGACAATTAAAAGTGTAAATATTCAAATTTTTCTTGGTTAAATGGGTTACTTTCAGCTACGATTAGAAAGCGCAAATTCCCTTGGGAGTGTGGCGGAATTGGTAGACGCGCCGGACTTAAAATCCGTCGAGCGATTTAGCTCGTGGGGGTTCAAGTCCCCCCACTCCCATTACTTAATTATTTATTTTTAGTTCTGACGATAACTTCCAATAGTTGTTATGTTTTAACTAAGTAACCATAAATTAAAATGGAAAGTTTTTTCAATAATTCATTCGCTACTTTAATTGCTTATGTCGGAATTATTTCTACCTATTTATTCGTTATCCCATTGTTACTATTTTACTGGATGAATAATAGATGGAATATTATGGGCAAATTTGAAAGATTAGGAATTTATGGCCTCGTATTTCTTTTCTTTCCAGGTTTAATTTTATTTTCTCCATTCTTAAATCTCAGACTAAAAGGAAGTGGCAAAGGGTAAATAATTGACTAAAGGAAAAGTTATACAAATAGGTTTATTTATTTCATTAATAGGATTAATTAGTTATAAATTTGCACCCCAAATTGGTATCGATAATTTTACAGCCACTACTCTATCCAGTTGCATCTTGATTTTGATTGTTATTACTTGGGTAACATCTTATGTTTATAGAGTTGTAAATGGGAAAATGACTTTTATGGAACAAAGGAAGCGTTATAGAAAAAAGTATGAAAAAGTTGTTAATGATAAACTAGAAACTAAATTCAACTCATTGTCAAAGGAAGAGCAGCAAAAACTAATGGAAGATCTAGAGAAAAATCCATAAATTTTTCATAGAAAAATATCTAAAAATTATGAAAGATAACAAAATGCAAATTACTAAAAATGAATCTTTATCTAAGGTAGATGAAATGTTTTGTGAGTTAAAAAATAAAAAAAAATTTGCTTTAATGCCTTTTATAATGGCTGGGGATCCCAATATTGAAATAACGTCTGAGATCTTATTAAAGTTACAAGAAAATGGAGCTGACCTTATTGAATTAGGTATCCCGTATAGTGACCCACTTGCAGATGGGCCTGTTATTCAAGTGGCGGCCTCTCGCGCCTTAAAGTCAGGTACTAGCTTAAGAAAAGTAATTAAACTTTTAGAGTCTTTAAAAGGTAAATTAAATATTCCCATCATCCTTTTCTCTTACTTGAATCCATTACTATGTTTTGGCTTTGAAAGGTTTTGTGAGATGGCATCTGATGCTGGAGTTTCTGGACTAATAGTTCCCGACCTCCCTTTGGAGGAAGCTTATAAATTTTCTAAAATAGTTAGTAACCATACTATGGACTTAATTTTATTGGTAGCGCCAACTACTCCTTTTGAAAGAATGAAACAAATATCAAAATATACAAAAGGCTTTACTTATTTAGTAAGTGTTACAGGTGTCACTGGTGAGAGAAATAAAATGGAAAATAGAGTAGAAAATCTTATTGCTAAATTAAAAGATGTAAATAGTAATCCAATTGCTGTTGGTTTTGGAATATCAACTCCAGAACATGTTAATAAAGTTCGTGAGTGGGGAGCAGATGGCGTAATTATTGGAAGTGCATTTGTAAAACGAATCTCAAGCTCAAGTGAAAAAGATGTTGTCGATAATGTTGGTGAGTTTTGTAAAGAAATGCGTTTAGCTGCTGATCAAAAAAAATAAATACAAAGAAAATTTTTTAATTAAAAGAATTATTTATAGAAAATTGACCAATTTATTTTTTTGTCTTTAAGATTCTTCTGTAGGCAATAATCTGATTTGTTTTCTTCCGAGCTTAATTTCGAATTCATCACCTGCTTTTAAATCAAGAAGTGCTGTATATGCTTTCCCGATCAGAAGATTTCCATTGCCCTGTACTGTAGCTATATAACTAAGTTTTCTTCCACCTTTTCCAATACCCGCAACTCCAGAATCACCAAGATTAACCCCTTTTGCTTCTAAAAGTGCTTCATAGAATGCGGTATAGTTTAAGCGTTCACCGCCTTTTTTCTTAGTGGAAACATAACCACAGGCGCGAACTAGCTCAGATTTGCTAACATCACCAAGTTCTTTAACTTTTGCAAGGAGATCGCTACCAGTTAGCATAATTAATTATAAGAAAGTTGTATTAAATAACATAGCAATTTGTGTGTAATATATGCAATTATTTAGTATGTATTTATTCTATTATTTATATTTAAAAATGGAAAAGTTTGTAGTTTTTGGAAGGTACTGTGAAGATGCAATTTCTAAAAGGGAACCATTTCGTGAACAACATCTTAATAGACTTAAAAACTTAAAAGATCGGGATATTCTTGTTACATTAGGACCAACAAAATGTACCAAATATTTGTTTGGAATTTTTAATGCTAATGATGAAAACGAATTGAAAGATCTCATTGAGGAGGATATATATTGGGAAAAAGATATATGGATTAATTATGATATTTACCCCTGGATTCAAGCATTTTAAATATGATTTACGAAAAAATTTAGTAATTATTAACTATTAATTAAAAAGAACCAATTATATTAATAATAGATAATATTTTAATTTTGATAATTCAATTATTTATAACATCTAGGAGTTAAAGCGATATTTGTTTAAAGAGTAGTTTTAAGAGGTCATATATTTTTTAATTAAAAATATAATATTTAAATAATATTTATTTACTAGTATCTTGATTCATCTGCCTTACTAATGAGTCGATATCTAATTGATTATATGGTGGTGTTTGTTTCATTTCTCGATAGTCGTTATTGATATTGTTTAACCATTTTTGATCAATCTTAATAAGATTTTTTGCAATATTAAACATGCCCCCTTTTTTATATAATTCTTTAATTTTGAGAATAATCTCCGAGGTTCTGCTCGATTTAATATTTAATTCATTTGCTAAGTCTTTTTGGGTAAATCCATGAGATTTTAACCAATCTTTAATGAAGGAAATGAGTTCTTTTTCTTCCTGTATAGATAATTTACTCATTTAATAAAAAGGAAATAACTTATTAAGCTTATTCTCTGCTCTTGCTCTTATTGATGGAGTCATGTATTTGCTCCATATACTGAGCACTGCTGTGAGGGCTACAAAATCATCACTAAAACCAACTAAAGGCATAAAGTCAGGGAAAAGATCAAATGGCATAATCAAATATGCTAGAGCAGCCATTAATGAAACTCTTACTTGTGCTGGAGTATAAGGATCTATTGCCATCTCCAAAACTTCTAGGGCAGGCTTGGCAATTGTTCTTCCTCCTTTAATAAGAATCTTGATAATGATATTTTCATCAAATGTTGAACTCTCTAAAACTTCAGCATCAAAGATTTTTTCTTGGTTTTTGTGATTCTCTTTCATCCTTATAAATGAAATTTAAATATTTTTAATGGAATTTTTAGCTAATACTATCAACTAATCCATTCTGTACTCCTGCTTTCCTAAGTTTTCTTAAAGCACGTTGAACAACTTGTCGGCAATATTCCCTGCTACAACTCATATGTCTTGCAACTTCAGCTAAAGTTCTCCATTCATTTGAGCCGTCTAAACCAAATCGTAGGCTTACTATCTTTCTTTCTTTCTCAGTTAAATTTGCTTTATCTAATAACTTCCAAGCCGAGGCTGTTCTTTCGGCTAATTCGGCTAATTCCATTGGCGGAATTTGATCACTTGGAAGAATATCAACCAACTCGGAAGGATCTGATTTTGATTTAACAGTACCTTGGAGACTAACTGTGATGCTTCTCAATTCACAAGAAAGGAGTTCGTCAATTTCCTCTTTAGTTATTTTCATTTCTTCAGCTAGCTCATCACTAGTGGGTGGAATACCCTTAAGTTGCATAAGCTTTGATTTTGCTGATCTTAGTTTTGTAAGTTTTTCATTAATGTTAACAGGGATCCTTATCGTTCTACTTTGCGTTGACAATGCTCTGTTTAAACCTTGCCTAATCCACCAATAAGCATAGGTGGAAAATCTATGTCCTCTAGACGGGTCATATTTTTCTACGGCCCTTGTAAGACCTAATGTCCCCTCTTGAATTAAATCCAGTAATTCTAATCCTTTCCCTTGGTATCTCTTGGCAAGGTTAACAACTAGTCTTAGGTTGGCTGTTATCATCTCGTTTTTAGCTTTTTCACCAATTTTGATCTTTTTTTTCTCAGCTTCGGAATATTCACAAGCAGGGCCTTTCCCTCCTGCCTCTTGACATCTATTAACAAGCAAAACCATTTCTTGGACTTTTCTGCCCATTGTGAGTTCTCTTTCAGGAGTCAAAAGTTGATGACGACCTATTTCACCAAGAAAATCGCTTAATGAACTCACGATTTACCTCATTATCGATATATTCAACTTATAGTCAATTCAGTAATAAGCCATACATGTAATAATTAATTAATAATTAGTTAATAATTATTAAAATAGTTAACTTACATTATTTTTTAAATTTTTAGGTTAAAAAATAAAAAATTATAAATTTTAATTATTTAATTTTTTCTTCTTGATTCTAGAACTGCAAGTACATCTCTCCACTCGACGCCTTTATGCATAAGGGCTACTTGCAGATGATAAATTAAATCAGCAGCTTCATTTGAGATTAAATTTTTATCATTATCTTTGCAAGCCATTATAAATTCTGCAGATTCCTCTCCTATTTTTTTCAAAATGGTATTACTACCTTTTGTTAATAAATGATTCGTGTAACTTTTTTCTGATGGATTTATTGATCTTTCGTTAATTGTATTGAATAATTCAGAGCAAATATTTGAGAAGGGAGTTGTTTTTTTCTCTTTTTTATCACTTTGATTAATTTTGATTTCGTTGAAAAAACAACTTTTTTCTCCAGTGTGACATGCTCCTGAACCATTTTGTTCAATCAAAAGGATTATTGCATCATTATCGCAGTCGAATCTTATCTCCTTAAGAATTTGGGTACTTCCACTTGTAGCTCCTTTTCTCCAAATTTCGGATCTTGATCTACTCCAATAATGAACTTTTTTGGTTTCAAGTGTTATTGTCAAAGATTCTTTGTTCATCCAAGCAAGCATAAGAATTGATCCGTCAAGCCAATCTTGTGCTATTGCAGGGATTAATCCATAATTATCAAAGCGTAGATCCTCTATCGAAAAATTAGTTGAATAAGTCATTATGTTCGTTATGTTAAATCCTACTCAATGTGTTTTATTAAAATTATCCTAACAGTTAATTGATGTATATTCATTCTTTGAAATTTTCATGCAGCAAAAGTTACGAGGATTTTCCCTGTTCTCATAGGCAATGGCGCCATGAAGGCCACTGCAGATTTGTGCATGGATATTCAAGATCATTTACCTTTTGGTTCGCGGCAAAAAAATTAGACCTAAATGGTTTTGTTGTCGATTTTTCAAGTCTAAAGCCACTAGAATATAGACTAAAGGAGCAATTTGACCATACTTTTTTAATAAATAAAGATGACCCTTTGCTGAATTACTGGGAAAAATTACATGACTTAGATGCTTTAGATCTGAGAATTATGGATAATGTGGGAATGGAGTTTACCTCTGAATTAATTTGGAGATGGGCTAATGAATACTTACAGGATAAGGATAAGGGCAGAACATGTTGTTGGAAAACAGAATCAAAAGAAAATAAATCGAATAAAGCAAGTTATGAGGAAATTCCTGATTGGTTCAAATCTTAGATTAAAGTTGTTAATTTTAAAGTCATATAGGATTTTTTAATTTAAATATTTAATCAACATTTATCTCTCCATTAACCAGATAAATATTAATCTCGTCTTTATTAAGGTAATGATTATTCAATATATTATTTGAAATTTTTGTCTCAATTTGTTTTTGAATAATTCTTTTTAAAGGCCTTGCACCATAGGCATGATCGAAACTATTTTCGACAAGTTGGTTAATTGCTTCATCCGTAATTTTTAATTTTAAGTTTTTTTTGTTAAGTCTTTTTTCTAAATGTTGAAGCTGGATTTTTGCAATTTCTTTTATGTCATTTAATTCTAAATTATTAAAAATAACTATTTCATCAAGTCGATTTAAAAACTCAGGCTTGAAAAATTTTTTAATTACATTATCTACAACTTTTTTAATTTCATTTGTATCTTCTTTTCTAACTGATAAATCATTTATTGATTGACTTCCTAAATTACTTGTGAGAACAATGATTGAATTTTTGAAATTGATTGTACGACCTTGACCATCAGTAATGATTCCATCATCAAGAATCTGTAAGAGAATATCTAAAATATCTTTGTGAGCTTTCTCTATTTCATCTAGGAGTATTAATGAATAAGGATTTTTGCGTACAGCTTCAGTTAGTTGACCGCCTGATTCGAAACCTAAATATCCAGGAGGCGCACCTATAATTTTGCTCACAGAATGCTTTTCCATATATTCAGACATATCCAGTCTTGTAATTGAAGAATTTGAATCGAATATTATTTTGGCGGTTACTTTACTTAGCTCTGTTTTCCCAACACCAGTTGGACCTAAAAAGAGAAAACTGGCTAATGGCTTGCTTGGATCATTTAGACCAGTCCTTGATCTCTTAATGGAATCTGCAACAGCACTAATTGCACTATCTTGACCAATAATTTTTTCTTTAAGGATTGACTCGAGGCTCAGGAGTTTATTTTTTTCTGACTGGTTTAAGTTCTGTACTGGAATAGAGGTCCACTTTGAGACAACTTCTGCAATATCATCAAAAGTTACCTCTTGTCTTAAAAGACTTGTATCTCCATTTTTTTGAGAATTTACTAGGTACTCGCTTTTTTCTTTCAATTTTTTTTGCAATGAATTTAAAGTTCCAAATTCTAATTCTGCTGCTTTGTTGAGGTCAAAACTCCTTTTGGCTTGATCTATTTGCAATTGAACAGATTCAATTTCTTCTTTTATGGTGCTAATCTCATCAATTCCATCTTTTTCTTTTTTCCATTGAGCGCCTAATTCTGCCTGTTTATCTTTAAGGGACATAAGCTCATTATTAATTTTTTTTAATCTTTCTATAGAAAAATTATCCGTTTCTCTTTTTAAAGATAATTTTTCCATCTCAAACTGTAGAACTTTTCGATCAATTTCATCAATTTCTTCAGGTTTGGAAGTTATGACCATATTTAATCTTGAGGCTGCTTCATCGATTAGATCTATTGCTTTGTCAGGAAGAAATCTATCGTTAATATATCTTTCGCTAAGGGTTGCAGCAGCAACTAAAGCATTATCAGAAATTCTCACACTATGATGAACTTCGTATCTTTCTCTCAATCCTCTTAAAATTGATACAGTATCATCTATCGAAGGAGCATCAACTTTTATCTTTTGAAATCTTCGTTCTAAAGCAGGATCTTTTTCTATATTTTGTTTATGTTCATTAATAGTTGTAGCACCAATACATCTAAGTTCTCCTCTCGCAAGCATTGGTTTTAATAGGTTGCTTGCATCTAAAGAACCTCCACTAGCGCCTGCACCAACTACCGTATGAATTTCATCAATAAAAAGAATAATCTTACCGTCTGATTCTTTCACCTTCTTTAGAATATTTTTTATTCTTTCTTCAAATTCTCCACGATATTTTGCTCCAGCTAAAAGTGAACCCATATCTAATGAAATTAGTTTCCTATCTTGAAGCGCAGAAGGTACATCGCCATTAATAATTCTTTGAGCTAATCCTTCTACAATGGCTGTTTTGCCAACCCCAGGTTCTCCGATAAGAACTGGATTATTTTTTGTTCTTCTACTCAATATTTGAATTGTTCTTCTAATCTCTTCATCCCTACCAATAACTGGGTCTAAGATCCCATCTCGTGCAGATTGAGTTAGATCAATACCATATTTTTCCAAAGACTCATTAGAACTATTAAATTCATTTTTTACTGCCGGATCTGACTTCATTTTCTTTATAATTTCAAGAAATTCTGGAATACCTTTTTGATTTAAAATTTGAAATCCATATTTATCATCATAAGTGAAACCGTAAACTAAGTGTTCTGTTGATATCACTACATCATTTAAATAAATTTTAATATCATTCGACTTCAAAAATATTTTGTGAAGAGTATCACCAATATATAAATTATCTTGTTTATTTTTCATTTTTGCCTTCGCATTTAATGAAGAAATTATTTCCCTCTGAAGAACTTCTAGATTTACATTATTATTTTTTAAAATCTTTTTTGTAATATTGTCATCTTTTATAAGAGCTAATAATAAATTATCAGAGTCTACGTTTTGTTGATAATTTTTATAAGCAATTTCTTTGGCAAAAATAAAATAGTTCCAAGCAGAATTTGAAAATTCGCTTGGAACTATTTTCATCAATCAAGATTTAGGAATGACCGTAATAAATATTAAGTTAGAAAGAGTGTTTAACTATTTAGAAGATTTATTCAACAATAACTTTACCTACCATTCCAGCGCCTCTGTGTGGCTCGCAATAGTAATCATAAGTTCCAGCAGTATCAAATGTTTCTTCCCAAGATTCTCC
Organism: Prochlorococcus sp. AG-355-N16; assembly: GCA_003278545.1. Taxonomy (GTDB): domain Bacteria; phylum Cyanobacteriota; class Cyanobacteriia; order PCC-6307; family Cyanobiaceae; genus Prochlorococcus_A. The sequence goes on along the minus strand of QCEF01000004.1, from coordinate 77,279 downwards.
TGGCGCAAAAGCTAGGTCCGCATGACTTAATTCCTCATGCCCATCAAAAACAGCATTGTGTGGGGCAAGTTTATTATTGACGAATTTAACTGTATCACCAGCACTAATGGTTACTGTACTTGGTTCAAATGCAAGCATTCCAGCATCTGTTCCAAGTTTGACTTCAACAGTCTTAGCTGAAACTGATGAAATACCTAGACCTAGAGTTAAAACTATTGCAAATAACCCTGCAAAGATTGAACGTAACATAATAATAATTTGCTTATCTATATATATTACAAGGCTTTGGTAACCTAACTGCGAGAACTTTAATTGTTATTACAGCTTGGTAACTTTGATAACCTTAAAATATCATTCAGTGACTTGGCATAACTTTTAAGTTTAAAAGTCTCAGGATTAGTGATGGGGACATGATTAAAGTCATATTTTTTGATACTGAAGCTATCCCAAGGAGTAGTTTGGATGGGGAGAATTCTTAATAATATTTTTAGAATTTTTTTTGTAAGCGGTATCGCAAAAAATCTTCTCATATTATGTCTTTTTAACAATGTAATTATGGCATCATCAATTGAAATGAATTTTTGACCTAGCACAAATTTTCTAAAGCCTTTGTATTGCTCTTCTTTATGATTTTTAATTAGAAACCCACAAATCTGGGCGATATCATTTGCGTGTATAAAGTGAAATTTAGAATCGAGTTTTAAAAATCTTGCTAACCAAAGCCATTTCCCAATTTCTTTCAATCCACTAGTTAAATAACTCACAGGATATTTACTTTTTTTCCCAAGATTCCCTCCAAAAACCAAGGTAGGAAAAACAGCAAATGTTTTTTCTGCAAATGTGCTTTCTCTAAGTCTCTGGAAACATTCATATTTTGTTTGAATGTACTCTGTTCCATAAATCAATGATTCCCTCATTAATTCTGTTTGGGTATCAAGAATACTAGCTGTTGAAAAATAAATAATCTTGTCTAACTTTTCAATATCAAGCATTTCTAGTAATTCTTCAAAAGCTTTAATATTTACTTCATAGGCTCTTTTTGGATCTCCCCAAGCTGTAGCAGTATGTATTAGGTAATTAATTTGACTAATTTCCTCTTTATACCTATCTGATTCCCTGATATCGCAAACCATTAACTTGACTTTTTTATTTTCTTGAACAGAAATTGGTAACTTACTTTTGTCTCTTACCATGAGATAAAGCCTGAATTTTGTGTTTTTCAAAAACCAATCAACTAAATATTGGCCAACACATCCATTAGCGCCTGTTATTAATAAGTTTTTATATGCCAAGACTTTGACTAGTAAGTGAGTTTTTTTCCATGTTCAAAAAATGTTTGAGCATTTTCTTCTGGAGTCCCAGGTAAAATCCCATGACCCAAATTAAGAATATATTTCCTGTCTTTAATTTTATTGAAAGTATTATCTATCCTTTCTTTTATTGATTCTTTGTTTCCGAATAAGATGCCAGGGTCAACATTACCTTGAATTCCTATCCCACTAGGGATTCTTTTACAAGCCTCTTCAATATCTACTGTCCAGTCTAATGAGATTATGTCTACTCCAGTTCTTGCCATTCTTTCTATGACTCCAGCACTTCCTGAAATGTAAAGAATTATTGGTGTTTCAGGGTATTCCGCTTTTACAATTTCAACAACTTTTCTTTGATACGGCCCAGCAAAGATATCGTAATCTTGTGGGCTTAGTTGGCCTGCCCATGAATCAAAAATTTGTACTACTTGTGCTCCAGATTTTATTTGGTATTTAAGATATTCACCAATAGATTTTGCAAAATGATCAAGAAGTTTATGAAGTAAATCTGGTTCATTAAAAGCCATTGATTTTATTAAAGAATAATTTTTACTGCTTTTACCTTCAACTACATATGCAGCAAGAGTCCAAGGTGCACCAACAAAACCTAAAACAGTTGCCTCATTATTTACATCTTTTTTTAGTGAAGAAAGAACTTGCCCAACAAAACTTAAACTCTCACTTGGATTTAATTTTTTTAAGTTTTCAACCTGGTTAAGAGTTCTTATTGGGTCCTCAATAATTGGACCTTTACTTTCTATTATTTCAAAATTTATGCCCATCCCTGGAAGAGGGGTGAGAATATCTGAAAAAAGGATCACACCATCCGGTTTGAAAGCATGAAAAGGCTGCATTGAAATCTCATATGATAGTTCTGGATTTTCAGACCTCTCTCTAAAGCTTGGGTAACGCTCCCTTAAATCTCTATAGATTTTCATATATCTTCCTGCTTGCCTCATCATCCATACTGGAGGCCTAGTTACTTTTTTACCTAATGCGGCAGAAAGTAGTAGTGGTAAATCTTGACCCATTTTTCAATTCGATATTTAAAAAAAAAATTAAAATCCAACTTAAAAAATCTTACAATGCAAAGCAGAGCAAAAGCGTTATATGAACATTTATATGAAGCACTAAGTTAAATGAGCCTTCTTACTTTTTTGATTGATGCTTGAAGATACTCACGCTTAATGGGGGCAAAGCAAGTTCTAGAGCATTTTGATAATCATGAATATTGTAATTTATAGTTTCTTTACCCCCCATATTTCCTTTGTTACTGCCCCCGTATCTAGAGCCATCTGAATTAAATATTTCTTTATAGAATCCTTCAACCGGAACACCTACCTTGTATGACCCATGAGTATTAGGTGTAAAGTTAGCAACAACGACAAGCCACTCATTGGTATCATTTTCTCTTCTCATGAAACTTATAACTGAATTAGATTTGTCATTACAATCGATCCATTGGAATCCATAAGGATCAAAATCATTTTTCCATAATGCAGGTTCATTTTTATAAAGAACGTTTAGGTCATCAATCAAGTTTCTGATACCTTTATGAGGCTCAAATTCTAGTAACTCCCATTGCAGATCATCCCAAACATTCCATTCTTGTCTTTGCCCAAATTCCATTCCCATAAATATCGTTTTTTTACCAGGGTGGGTCCACATATAAGTTAGTAATGCTCGAGTATTTGCATATTTCTTCCAGTCATCGCCAGGCATTTTATGCAAAAGATGACTTTTTCCATGGACAACCTCATCATGACTAAGTGCAAGCATAAAGTTCTCTGTATAGTTATATGTTATTGAGAAAGTTACACTATTTTGATGGAATTGCCTAAACCAAGGATCTATTTCAAAATAATCAAGCATATCGTGCATCCATCCCATATTCCATTTCAAGTTAAACCCTAACCCTCCCATGTCAGTTGGTTTGGTTACCATTGGCCAAGTTGTTGATTCTTCAGCGATAGAAAGTGCACCTGGGAAGTGTTGGAAGAGTACATGATTAGCCTGTTGAAGAAATTTAACGGCTTCTATATTTTCATTCCCACCATTTTCATTGGGTATCCATTCTCCATCAGGACGTAGATAATCTCTGTAAAGCATGGAAGCTACAGCATCTACTCTTATGCCATCAATATGAAACTCTTCAAACCAATAAATAAGATTTGCTACTAAGAAATTTCTTACTTCGTTTCTGCTGTAATTAAATATTAGGGTTCCCCATTCTTTGTGTTCACCTATTCGTGAATCTCCATGCTCATAAAGATGGCAGCCATCAAAAAATGCTAAACCATGCTTATCTTTTGGAAAATGACCTGGCACCCAATCAAGAATTACGCCTATGCCCTCTTCATGGCATTGATTTACAAACTCTCTAAATTCATTAGGGGTGCCAAATCTACTTGTTGGTGCATACCAGCCTGTAACTTGGTATCCCCATGAACCATCGAAAGGATGTTCAGATATTGGCATTAGTTCAATATGAGTGAATCCTCTTTCTTTTACGTAAGGAATTAGTTTCTTGGTTAATTCTGGATATGTTAATAATCGTGTTCCAGGTTTTAAATCGGCTGCAGGTACTGGGTTTCTTGGTTCACCATTGCCCTCCAGATATTTATTATCTGTGGATTCATGGAGCCAACTCCCTAAATGCATTTCATAAACTGAAATTGGCTTGTTAATTTGACTAGAAGAATCTCTGTTTGAAATCCAAGAACTATCATTCCAATTAAAGTTTTTCAACTTTGAAACTATTGAACCGTTTTGAGGTCTTATTTCATGAAGGAAACCATATGGATCAGCTTTCTCATAAATATGACCTTGTTGTGTTCTTATTTCGTATTTATATGTGTCGCCCTCTTGCATTGATGGCATGAATAGTTCCCAAATTCCCCCTAATCTTTTTTGCATTGGATGATGTCTTCCATCCCAAGAATTTATATCTCCAATTATCGAGATTGATTTTGCATTTGGAGCCCAAATACAAAACATGACCCCTTTTTGATTCTTTTCTTCAATGAGATGTGCTCCCATTTTTTCCCAAATATGATGATGATTACCTCCTGCAAAAAGATGTCTATCAACTTCTCCCATCCACTCATCTCTATATGACCAAGGGTCATGTTGTGTATGTGTAATCCCTCCTCGTGAAATATTTATTTCGTAATTGTGATTTGGATTTTCAGGCAGGATAGCTTCAAAAAGCCATTTATGATTTATGCTTTCCGCCTTATAGGTATTGTTTTTAAAATTTATTTTAACTTCGTCGGCTTCAGGCATCCATACCCTAATTACCCATTGTTCTTCATAAAAATGAGGACCTAATATTTTTAATGGATTATCATTGCAACAATTTTCTAGGTTGATAGCTTCTGATTTAATCCAGTCTGCTTGAATTGTCTCGATCATGACTGGTAGATATTAACGATTAATAATATCAAATGATTAACCAAAAAATTAATTATTTATAAAAAAAAGGGGTCATTTTCATAAATGTTTTATCAAGGCTAAAACTTAGAGTAATAACTCTATGATTTGCTGAAGGAGATCCAATATTTCCCTCCCCAAATCCAGGATTAACTCCAATAGCGGGATAAGCTGCTGCAGATATAGATAAGCGAAGCTTGCTATCTTTAATCAAACAAATATTTGTTGGTTGCATTGTGATTTGATAAATGCATTCTTCACTTATTTTAGAGTTTTTAACCCTTAAGAATCCGGTTGAAAATTGATTCACCTTTTCATTACCTTCTTCAACTAGAGATAAAGCAAGGCAGATATCGAAATTGGGTTGATCACTTTTTACTTGGATTTCTAAGGTGGGGACTCCTGTTAAATATTGATCTTCTTCAAAAGAATTGGTTTGAAAAACACCTACATCCAGTCTTTTATCAATAATGCTTCTGTTAAACTTCCCTGGATTTGGACCTAAATGTCCACCGTCAGATGGAGTAGGTCTCCATGGGTCATGAACAATTGTGAACCATCCTGATCCTTTTGAATTTATGGTCAGACTTCCATCTTCAACCTTTACATTTGCTGTACCATCGCTTTTGAGTCCAAAAATAAATTCAGGATTAAATTTGTTATCTAAATCTTCCCATTTATTTAATGAAATATTCCATATTTTTTTTTCGTCTTTTAAATTCTTAGAATTAAAATCTTCATCTAATTTTAAATGTTTATCAAAAAAATTTAATAAAGATTCTTGTGATCCCTTCCACCAATTTAGATGTGTTGCATTCCCAATAATAATTTCTGGGCTTCCACCAGCTTCTTTAGATTTTTTATAAAGATCAAAGGCACCTTTTAAATGTGGATCCCAAAGTCCTCCAATAATTAACATAGGTTTTTTAATCCATGCTGAAATTGGTTTAAATTCTTCAAATGGGCGAGCATTATTTAAATTTTTAAGCCATTCCAAAACGAAGCTATTAGGATCATATTTTTTTAAAATTTCAATTCCTTCCGTTAAATAACTTTTATTTTCTAAGGCTAATCTTATCTTTCCCCACTCAAACAAATTATTTTCTTTTTTCATTTTTAGTGCCGCGATTTGAAGTCCCCATGCAATATTGTTATGCCACCAATATGCTCCTCCATCTGAGCACCAATGATCCTTAATATTCATCCCAGTCATTGCTGGAGATAAACAATCGGGCGGCTTTGAATTTAATTCACCGGTTAGTTGAGTAAATCCTTGATATGAAAAACCATATAAGCCAAGTTTCCCATTACATTCTTTTAGAGACCTTACCCATTCATGAGTTTCTGAAGTATCGCTAGCTTCTTGAGAAAAACCATTAAAGACTCCTTCAGAAGAACCCATACCTCTAACGTCTTGAATTATGACCATATACCCTTTGGAAGCCCACCATTCAGGATGAGAATAGGTAATAGTTGAAGCAATTTCCCTGCCATAAGGTTGTCTCATTAATAATGCAGGCCATGGCCCATTACTATTAGGTAACCAAATCCTTGATATAAGTTTTACTCCATCTCTAAGTATTAGAGACTTGTCAAACCATCTTGACCCAGACATTTAGGATTTAGATAATGTCTGGACAGTGCAGCCCAATGACGTAAATAGAAAAGATCTCTGCGTTAACGGGAGTTAACTTTTTTTTGTTTGATACATACTCTATAGCTTTATCTGAACTAGCTGAAATACCTTTTGAATTAAACTCTCTAAACTTATTACATAAATTCCTAGCTTCGTTTGGATTCTTTTTTACACTTTCCAGTAAGTTAGATTGACTAAAAACAGGGTATAAAGAATTGGAAAACAAAAATAATAAAAATAATAAAGGTTTCATTATTACTGACTTTTTTTAAATTCTACATTAAAATATTTTTTTAACAAAGATTTCAAATAGATTTTTTATATTTGACTAGCTTTTTTAATCCATTCTTTGAGGAGATTAAAAGTTGTATCTGTCTTGGTTTTTACTCTAAGAGATCTTTCTAATCTGCCAATTTTGCATTCTAATTCGTGAGGAGTAGATAGTGATAATGATTTTATAGAAGATATACCGCAATGTAAAAGAAGATATGCTTGCGGTGGAGAAATTCCAATTTTTTTTTTAAAAATAGCTATAGCTCTAATTTTCTTAAGATTATTCAATGTACATAGAGAAGATTTTCTTTGAATCTCATTTATATCTAGGTCTGAAAGATTACTTAATTTTTCAAAGTCAGCTAGATTGTTTTGAATAAAAAAAGATTTCTCATGTCTATAGTTAGTTGGCAAAAAATCTAAAAAGGTTTTTCTTTCCATTGTTAAACAGACTAATTCATTTTGACATTTTTCTGAACTTCTCCTATTACCACTGGTTTACTTACGCTATCTGAAATTTTTTCAAGTTTTCTTATCTTTATTTTCACATTCGCACCAGATCTACTACCTTTCCTTAAGTTTTCCGATAATTGTTCTAAAGTTGGTTCAATAGACTCTTCTAGAAAATCATCATCTGCTTTAGCAATAATTAAATCGAACCCATTGTCATAAACAATTGGGATATATTTTGCATCCTCTATTACTACTTTTTCAGTATAACTTTGTATAAATGCCCAACTGCTTAAAGAAAGTAATAATGAGAAAATGGTTGCTCCTGTTATTCTAAATTTAAAGCCAAAATTAAATATAAAAGCAGCTATGGTGCAAATAAAAAGAAATGCTCCAAAGAATCCAAAAATTTTGGGTGTGTTCTCTAATAGTTCAAAAAAAGACATTTAGTGGCTTTGACCTGATTAATTCCTTATATTTTGTAAGCCTACTCTATTTTTGGGCTCTAACTTGAAAAAAATTAGATCTCTAAATTTAAATACTAAGATTCTTTTGGTAGGGATGCTTTTCCCCTTAGGTTTTTTAGGCACTTTTTTATTAAATAATTTTTTAAAAGAAACTTATAGTTCTAAGAAGTTAGAACTTGAAGAAAGTATTGAGAATCTTTTAGATAAGAATGTTGATTTAGGTGATTATGTCGGGATTAGATTTCTAGGTATTTCTTTGGGTAATTCAAAAATTAATGATAAAAAAAATATAGATTCTGAAATTAAAGCTAAAAATGTATATGTGGGCATTATGCCTTTTAGATCTTTTTTAAAACAAAAATGGATTGTAAAAATAAGTCCTAAGGAAACTGCCATAAATATAGATAGAGATTTTTTTAAAAGGGACGAATCTTATAAAAATGTTCGAAGTACAAAAAAATCGCAATCAAAGTATGAATTGAAATTTAACTTAAATAAATATTCAGATCTGAAGTTTAATAAAGCAGGATTAAAAACAAAAGTAAAAGGTACTTTTATTTACAAGTCAAGAAATAGACAAATCATTGCAAATGTAAAATCAAAGTTTGATGAAAATGGTTTTTTAAAATTTAAATTTAATACAAAATTAAATCAAGACTATTTAAAACTGGATTTATTTTCAAACGGTTTAGATCTTGAGAATTCTGAATATATTATTGGTAATAGAAAAATTATCTTTAAAAAGGGTACTTTTAAATCTAACTTTAAATTTAATAAATCATCAAAAGGTACATTTTGTGAAGGAAGATTTTCTTTTAATAACTTTAAAATAAAACCAGGAGATTTCGCAGAGAATATAAATTCAGATTCAACTAAGTTTTTTTGTAAAGAAAATAATTTAATTGTTAATTCAGAAAAATTAAATTATGGAACTTTGACTTCGAATTTTAATCTTAATGTACCATTCAATAAAAGTTCCAATAATATTGATCTTATAGGAAGTATTGGATACATTAATAGCCTGAATCCAGATATCAAATTATCGGGTAATATGCCCTATTGGTTTGATAGAAGAGGTATTAATTTTGGAGATGTAGATACTAGTTTCAAAATAAATAGAACTCAATTATCTAATTTAAATATTTTCCGAAAAAATGATATAAGGGGTTTCATTACTGCAAAAGGTGAATTAAAAGGAAAAATTACTGATCCTGATATTTCTATTAACTTTAATGTTGATTATCCGCACTTTAAAGGTATCCGCATTAGAGAAACATGGGAGGGAGATATTAAAAATGAAAATAATGGATTTCTGCTAAATATGAAAAATAGATATTCTCCAATCCCTTCATTTCTTTCAATTAAGTTTGATTCTGATCTTAAACTAGATAATGCAAATTTTATAAGAGTTTTTAACTCAAATAAAGGGACTGTAGGTATAGTCAAAGATGACGATATTTATAACTGGAGAGCAGATAATTTTCCTCTTGATGAACTTGAATTATCTTTAAACAAAAATCAATTCGATAGAATTGATGGAATTATTAATGGTGAGGGATCAATTTCGTCAGACCAGTCATCCCTTGTTGGGCGACTTGCATGGAGTTTAGGTAAATATAGAAATATTAATCTGGCCAATTCATTATTTGATTTCAGTGTCAAAAATAATTATTTTTATATAAATTCTTCATTGTATCCAATTGATGGAGGAGTAATTGAAGTCGAATATGATTCAAATAAAAATAATTTTATTAATGCAGAATTCACGAATGTAAGCACGAGTTGGACTATCCTTACCACGGTTGATATTTTTAACTTTGATAATAAAAAAGTCATTCCCATAAGTAAATCGAATATTTTAGATGATTTGGAAATAAGTAATAATAATAAATCATTTAAGGAGAGGATCGATTTTATAAATAACTTTATTGAAAATAGTAATGTGCTTGAGGACAAATTTAATTTGCAAAAATATTTAAACAAATTTAGAAGTAGATACAATGGAAAAATTACTATTCAGGGCGATAGACCAAACAATTATAAATTGAATGCAAAATTAAATGGCTATCTTGATGTTCCTAAAGATGAATACAACAATAATAAAGAGGAATTTTCTATTGATATAGAAGGAGGATTATTAACAGGCAAAGGTTCTTTAATAATTAATAAATTACCATTAAGTACTGCAAATATCTTTTTAAATAAACCAAGAGATTTTCTTGGAGGGATAGATATGAATTTATTTTATGATCTTGATACAAAATCTTTCTCTAGTGAAATTTCTTCCAATAATTCATCAATTAAAAATAAAACAATAATATTTGATAAAGGACTAGTTGAATTTGATAATTCTGTTTTTGATATTGATTTTTCTCTTCTAATTAATGATTCTGAAATTCCAATTAATATTAAAGGCTCAATACCTATAAATAAATCAGATAACTTAGATTTAAGATTGATTGGGAATGGAAAGTTTATTGAGTTAATAGATATTTTTGCTGATAGATACTTTACCTTTAAAGAAGGTGATGTGAATCTTAGAATTATTCTAAAAGGTACCTTAAATAAACCTCTATTAAATGGATTTGTCGCAATTAATGATTCTGAAATTGATTTTTTCAACAATATAATAAAAGATATTAATAGCACAATAATTTTTGATTTTGATTCTTTAGAGATCAATAATCTAGAAGCAAAGGCTAAAGATTCTGGGGAAATTTTTATAAAAGGGTCTTTGCCTTTTTATAGTAAGTATGATTCCGAGAAGGCAAAAATTAATTTGATAACAAAAAGATTTACTTTAGAGAAAGATAATTTTAATTTTTTAATAGATTCAGATATCGATTTAAGTGGATCATTTGAAAGTCCTGTTTTGGGAGGTTCTCTATCTTTTAATAATGGATTTATTAATTTAAATAGTACAAAGCAAAATAATAAAAAAAGAAAAAATCTTATTCGAAAAGAGGATGCAAAAGATTGGCCAGAACTCTATTGGAATAATAAAAAGAATATTGAAATAATTTCAAATGAAACCATTTTGAATTCAGTTCTTTTGGGAGAAACTTTGCCTAACTATTTGGATAATTTAAGTTTTAATAATCTTAAATTAAAACTCGGTCCAGATTTTAAACTTCAATATTCAGAATTAATTCAAGCTTATTTAGATACCAAATTAGACCTTAATATAAACGGAAAGGTAGGCAAAGATTTAAATGCTAGGGGTCTAATTTACCTTAAAGAAGGTAGAGCTAATCTATATACTACTCCATTTAAACTTGATAAAAATAAAGTTAACTATATTTTATTTGCATCAAGAAGTGGCGTTGTTCCATTTATTAATTTTTCTCTGGTTAGTAAAGTTCCAGATTCAATAATACCTATAAGTGAAAATAATCAGGATTCAAACATCTCAGGTGATCTTGATGTAAATGCGACTTCAAGTGGTTTGGGGTCATTTGGGATTGGGAATTCAAGGCTTATCAAAATTGAAGCATCTTATGAAGGATTTTTGGATCAATTATCTTTTGCTGATGAAAATAGAAGAATCCAATTAAGGAGCACTCCAAGTTATAACAGATCACAAATAATTGGCTTGATTGGAGGTAACTCTGCAAATTTAATCAATAGAGCATTTATTTCTCAACTTAATAATGCTGATGCATTTAGTGAAAGATTTCAGTTATCTCTCTATCCAGCGATAATAGAAAATAGTGATTCATTAAATAATATTTTTTCCAATGAAAATTTAGGTATAGAGAATGATGGTCAATCATCTTCTAATGAGGAATTTTCCTCTGAGGCTTGGGTAGCCGAAATAGGCCTTGATATTACTGATGCGATAAATTTTGCCTTTCAAACGGTTCCAGGTAGAGATGATATTTCACCTTTGGGAATTTTGACTTTTCAGGCAAATCCAAACTTAGAATTATTAGGTTCTTATGATTCCAATGGGGATTGGAAAAGTCAAGTTCAATTATTTTTTAGATATTAACTTAAAAAGAAATTTACTTTAAAGAATCGTTAATTTGAATTATTATTAGATTAACCAAAAAATATTATGGCTAATATCTTTGAAGTTCCTCAACCATGTAATGATCTTCTAGAAAAAGCTGAGAAAGTTCGTTTGGCAGCAATAAAAATAAGTCAGGCTGAAAATCAAAATCGAATTAAAGCCTTAAATTTTATGGCTGATTATCTAGAAAAAAATTCTAAAGAAATATTAGAGGCTAATAATGAGGATTATTTAAATGCAGAAAAAAAGGGGATTTCTAGCGCTTTACTTTCTAGATTAAAGTTATCAAAATCAAAATTAAATTCAGGAATTGAAGGGGTAAGAAAAGTTGGAGACTTATCTGATCCTGTCAATCAAGTTCAAATAAAAAGAGAGCTTTCAAAGGGGTTGATCTTAGAGAGAAAAACTGTACCAATTGGAGTTTTAGGGGTTATTTTTGAATCAAGGCCAGATGCCGTGATGCAGATTAGTTCACTAGCAATAAGATCAGGTAATGGAGTAATGCTGAAAGGTGGTAGTGAAGCCCATTTAACAAATGCTTCAATAGTGAAAGCATTCCAAGAAGGTTTAAATGAATCAGGCCTTGATAAAAATGCAATATGTTTATTAACAAGCAGAAAAGATAGCATGGCGATGTTAAATCTTGAGGAATATATTAATTTAATAATTCCAAGAGGAAGTAATGCATTAGTTAAATTTATTCAGGAGAATACAAGAATTCCTGTGCTAGGCCATGCTGATGGAATTTGTCACTTGTATATAGATATTGAGGCAAATCTCGAGATGGCTTTATCAGTAGCTTTGGACAGCAAAATTCAATATCCTGCAGCATGTAATGCTATCGAAACTTTATTAGTCCATAAAGATATCGCACCAGCTTTTTTAGAAAAGGCTATCCCTCTTTTTAATTCTAATGATGTTAAATTAATCGGAGATAAGAAATCAGTTGAATTAGGGTTAAAGTATGAGGCTAGCCTAGAAGATTGGGGAACTGAATATTTGGATTTAATTCTATCGATAAAAATTGTTGATGATCTTGAGGAAGCAATCACACATATTCAAAAATATAGTTCAAAACATACAGATGGAATAATTACTGAAAATTCAAATAATGCCAATAAATTTATGAATGTAGTTGATAGTGCAGGTGTTTTTCACAATTGCTCTACTAGGTTCGCAGATGGGTTTAGATATGGATTTGGAGCTGAAGTTGGCATATCTACACAAACTCTTCCACCAAGGGGACCTGTAGGTCTAGAAGGTTTGGTAACTTATAAATATTTCCTAAAAGGTGCTGGGAATATAGTTGATGATTTTTCATCAGGAAAGGCTATCTATACGCATAAAGATCTTTAAAACTTTTAAAGATGGAAACTTTTTTAAAAATTGAGAATATTAAACTTTGGGCTAGGGTGGGTGTTCTTGATAAAGAAAGGGAATTGGGACAACTATTTATTTTAGATATATTTTTGTGGGCTGATTTTGAAAAATGTACAGTAAATGATGATATAGAAAAAACAATTGACTATTCAAAATTAGTTCAAATTTTAAAAGACCAATCAAAGAAAATATATTGTTTCACAATCGAAAAATACTCTAACGAAATTTTAGAAATCATTGATCAGGAATTTAAGCTTTCTAAAGTTAAAATTATTTTGACAAAATGTCATCCTCCAATTACAGGTTTCGATGGGAAGGTGTCAATAGTAAGAATTCTTGAAAATAATTAAAGTATTGGAAAAAAGAAATCCTATTATATTGATTCATGGTCTTTGGAATACTTCAAGTATTTTTACTTCTATTACCTCAAAACTTGATGATATTGGCATTGAATATTTTGCCCCAACTCTTAAGCATTCATATGGAATGACTTCAATTCTGTATTTGACTAATAAATTAAACGAATTAATTTTAGAAAAATATGGTTTAGAAAAAGAAATAAATATTTTAGGATTTTCTATGGGAGGAATAATAGGTAGATACTGGCTTCAAAAATTTAATGGCTATAAAAGAACAAGAAGATTTATATCTATAGGTTCCCCTCACAAAGGAACTTTGATGGCTCAATTAATACCTAAATACCCCTTTAGAGGAATATCAGAAATGAAAATAAATAGTAAGTTTTTGAGAGAACTCGCAAATAATGATTTTTTTCTTGATGAAATTGAGTGTATAAATTTCTTTACTTATTGGGATATGATGGTTTTCCCTAGCTGGTGGACAAATTTAAATTTTGGGAAAAAAATACCAGTAAAAGTATATAAACATAGAAACCTTGTAAGAAATAAATCTGTGGTTGACAAAATAATCGATGAAATTATTAAGTAGCTCCAGATAGACCTAAGTGCCTTATTAAGGAATCAGTTTGTGGCGCTCTTCCCCTGAAGAGTTTAAATATGTCTAATGGAGGTAGGCTTCCTCCTAAGCTAAGTATTGTATCTTTGAATTTCTTTCCTATTAACTTTAAATCTTCAGAGTTTTCTAGATCAGCTTCTTCAAACATTGAAAATGCATCAGCACTTAGAACTTCAGCCCATTTATATGAGTAATATCCTGCAGAATATCCACCTGCAAATATATGACTAAAACAACAAAGAAAGTGATCTTCTTGAATTGGTTCAATAACAGTAGTTTGTTTTGCAATTTCTCTTCTTATTTCATCGGCTGTTTTACCTTCGTTATTATCAATACTACTGTGCAATCTGAGGTCTGTTATTGCAAAATGTAGTTGTCTAAGAGTAGCCATACCACAATTAAAAGTCCTATTCTTTAGGAGCTTCTCAAAATTTTCATTTGATAATTTTTCTCCTGTTTTGTAGTGCTTAGCAATATTCATAAGTGTATTTTTATGAAAACACCAGTTTTCCATAAATTGACTTGGAAGCTCGACTGCGTCCCACTCAACGTTGTTGATGCCAGCTGCTTGAGGAAGATCTACAGTAGTAAGCATGTGTTGAAGACCATGACCAAATTCATGGAACAGTGTCTGAACTTCTTCAAAACTCATTAAACTTGGTTTATCTTTTGATGGTGGAGTCTGATTACAAACGAGATATGCTACTGGGAGGGTCTTTTTGCCAACATTATTTTTATTCAAACATTCATCCATCCAAGCCCCTCCTCTCTTTGATTCAGGCCTTGAATATGGATCTAGGTAAAAAGATGCTATTTTCTTATCTTCTTTATTGAGGATATTAAAAAATAAGACGTCATCATTCCATAGAGGAGCTTCATTAGTCGCCTCAACTACCTTAATTTCAAAAAGCTTCTCACTTAATTTAAATAAACCTTTCAAAACATCATTAAGTGGGAACCAAGGCCTCAAAGACTCTTGATCCAAATTGAGCTTTTCCTTTCTAAGAAGTTCAGACCAATAACTAATATCCCATGGCTCAATATTCTGCGATTTTGGAAACCCATTAGCTTTAGAAAATTTATCGAGAGTTTCTAATTCAATTTTTGCTGTTTTGAATGCTGGTTCTCTCAATTCTTCTAAAAGGTTTTCTACATTTTTAATTTCTTTCGCCATTTTCGTTGACAAACTTAGTTCTGCCCAACTTTTATAACCGAGAAGATTAGCTTGTTTAGTTCTAAGAGATAATATCTCTTCAATGATTTCGGAATTATTTTTTTCTCCTTGAGAAGCCCTACTTACGAATGCCTTGTAAAGTTTTTCTCTAAGACTACGCTCGGTGGCATATGTCATAAACGAAGTATAAGTTGGAATATCTAGACTTAATTTCCAAGGACCATTTTTAATATCTACTTCTTCATCTTTTTTTAGGTGATTATGTGCAGAAATTGCCATCAATTCAAGGACTCGTTCAGGAAGACCATCGACTTCAGATTTTTTATTTAATATTAAAAACCATTCGTTAGTGGCATCAAGAACATTGTTACTGAATTCGGTTGACAGCTTTCCAAGTTTTTCAGATATTTTGTTAAAGTCTTCTTGATCATTTTTTTGTAGAGAGATTCCTCTATGTTGCATTTCCAGAATTTCTTTATCTAAAATTCTGTTTTTAATTTGATCAAAGTTATTTGTTTCTTTAAGCTTTACTAAAGAATTGTAAATTATTTTGCTTTGCCCGAATTTATTACTCAAGCTAATAATCTCTGGAAGAAATTTTGAATAAATTTCTCTTAAACTTTCAGAATTATTTACAGCATTTAGGTGACTTATTACTCCCCAACTCCATCTAAGAATTTCATTGAGTTCATTTAAAGGATTTATCACCTTATCCCAATTTAAATCATTTTGAATCAAGTAATTAGATAAATTTTTTTCTATGTTTTTAAATTCTTCAGTTATCTTTTCTAGTACTACTGGAAATTGTTTAGTTATACTTTCGGGAGTAAATTTTTTAAATTGTGGTAACTCTCCATATTTAAAGATTAAGGTATCCATTTATTAAGATAATTTAATTAACTAAAGTTGGGATTGATCCGACTAATTTAGCTAAAGTAAGTTGCTGACTGAGAGCATTTGTTGAAGATTCATATAAATTTATGGCGATTTTGGGCCAAAAACCTATTACCAATGTAGGCAATAATAAACTGAAACCAATTGTCAATTCTCTACCATTCATCTCTTTAACTGTAGCTAGTGCTGGAATTCTGGGGCCAAAGAATACTCTTCTACACATTGATAAAAGATATATTGGTGTTAGAACTAATCCTATGGCTGCAATTAGAATTGTGATTGATCTAAAGATAGAGCTAAATCCTTCTTGACTAGTGATTCCTAAAAATACAGTTATTTCACTTATAAAACCGCTCATGCCAGGTAAAGCTAGAGAGGCCAATGAGCTTGCTAAGAAAAAAGCAAAAGTTATTGGAAGGACCTTTGCTAACCCGCCCATATTTGGTATAGAAAGAGTATTTGTTCTTTCATAGAAAGAGCCCGTAACAAAGAACATAGCTGCAGCTATAAGTCCGTGACTGATCATTTGTAGCATTGCTCCGCTAATTCCTAGAGCATCTACCGCCCCAATCCCTAATAGAACAAAACCCATATGACTCACAGAGCTACATGCAATTCTCCTTTTGACATTATCTTGTGCAAATGCATTTAGTGCTCCGTAGATTATATTTATGATCCCAAGAATGATTAATGCAGGTGCAATTTGAAGATGTACTTCAGGTAGTATTTGAACATTGAATCTTAAGAGAGCATAACCTCCCATTTTTAAGAGTATTCCGGCTAATAACATTGAAACTGGAGCATTAGCCTCTCCATGTGCATCAGGTAACCATGTATGTAATGGAAATATGGGAAGTTTTACTCCAAAACCAATTAAAAATCCTAAATAAGATAATAAAGCTAGGCTGCCCGATACATGTTTATTGGTTAAATCAGTAATATTTAAAGTAAAGGTATCACCACTCAAGGCAAGTGCTAACCCACTTATTAGTATTAATAAGGAAGCTAAAGCAGTATAAAGAATAAATTTAGTGGCCGCATATAATTTCTTTTTTCCTCCCCAAATCGCAATAAGAAGGTATACGGGAACTAATTCAAGTTCCCAGGCTAAGAAAAATAATAGAAAATCTTGAGAAAGGAAAACTAGTGCTTGTGCTGAAGCTTGGACTAATAAAAGAGCAAAATATAGATTAGATTTTTTCTTAATTTTCCAACTGGCCGCAGCTGATAAGAATGTAATTAACCCACTTAAAGCTATTAGAGGAGCAGATAACCCATCTACTCCAAGAGACCACTCTAAGCCTATTGATGGTAACCAGGACGCTCTTTCTACCAATTGTAAAGAGCTATCTGAAGTATTGAATTTTTGAAAAAGGACGGCGATTATTAATAAAAAATCTATAAATAAAAAACTTAATGAGATATTTCTAGGAAGTGAATTATCTTCTCCTTCTTTTGAACTCAAGAAAGGCATTATTAATGCGCCAATTAAAGGCAGTAAAACAATAGATGATAGCCAAGGAAAAGATTCTAAATTCATTTATGTAATGAATAATTTTTTTATTCTAGTTGAAGTTGTACTAGCTTGAGACTATAACATTAAAAATGCCTAAGTAAAACTACTTACCAGATATAGTGCTAAATTGACTTCCTGTTGTTTGGACGTTTAAGAACGGTGCTCTGCTAGCTACACCAGACTTCTCCCATGCTTTCACCATGGCTTGACTGACGTTTTTACCATTTTCTTTTTTACACAAAGCTAAGATACTTGGCCCTGCCCCACTGATTGCACAACCTAGAGCGCCTGCATTTAGTGCAGCATCTTTAACTTCTAATCCACCCTTAATGAGTTTCCATCTGTAGGGTTCATGTAACTTATCAAACATTCCCTCTTTTATAAGTTCCGCATTACCTGCTTTTAAGCCGTTTAGTAACAAAGTAAGTGCCCCCATATTTGTAACTGCATCAGATATGGGTACATTCTTGGGCATAACCTTTCTTGCTTCACTTGTGCTTAAACGAATTGCAGGTATTGCTACAACAGCTTTAATTGAATCGTGCCAATCACATCTAATGATTCTCCATCTTTGACAAGAAGACCTGGCTGTCAAGCAAAGCCCACCCAGAAGAGAGGGAACTACATTATCAGGATGACCTTCTATATCAATTGCAAGTTCAAGGAGTTTTTCTTTGGGCAATGGAGAGTTCATTATTGCATTTGCTCCGATTAATCCAGCAACTATTGCTGTAGCGCTACTTCCAAGCCCGCGTGCAGGTGGCACTGCTAACTTAACTCTTGCTTCAAGTGCAAAAGGATCCATATTTGCGCTCTCCCAAACTTTCTGAGCTGCTCTAAAAACTAAGTTTTCAGGACCTCCTCTTAAATGATTACCATCTGTACTTTCCATTATTAAATCAAATCTGTCTCCACCACCGTCAATTCTTGTAAAAATAAACTCATTATATAAATCTAATGCTGCTCCAAGGCAATCGAATCCAGGCCCTAAATTGGCAGTTGTGGAAGGCACTGTTACCCGTATTTTTTTACCTACTTCAGGAATAGACATTTTTTGTTTTTAAGTTTTTAAAAGCATTTTTGCTCTGCAGGCTGCACTAAAAAGTCCAAACTCTTCATCTAAAATTACTTTCATAGGTATTGTTTTAAGAATATCTTTTAATCTTCCCTTGTCGAAAAATTGTTTTAAAAATAAATCTGATTTAAAGTTTTTGAAATGTTTTGATGCGGTTCCTCCAGAAATCCATAACCCGCCAAAGCATAATTCTTGAAGAGCAACATCTCCCAATAAAGAGGCATAAGCGCCTAACCAAATCCTCTCAACTTCAATCATTATTTGATCTCCTTCTTTTGAAAGTTTACAAATTTTTTCAGGTAGTTCTTTTCTCGCAGTATCAAAAATTTTAATTTTTTTTAAATAATCTTGTAGAGGATGGTTTTGCGCATCAGGTTTGCTTAGTCTCCATTCGGCTATTCTTGATAAACCAGTGCCGCTAATAATTCTTTCACAAGATATTCTTTCAACTTTTAGGTAATTTTTAAGCCAAATTTTTAATTCCCATTCTGATTTTGACTTTGGAGAGTATTCAACGTGTCCTCCTTCGCTGGCAAGAACTTTTACTTTATTTCCTGATATTAGACCTCTAGCAATGCCCAAACCAGTGCCGGCTCCAACAATGGCATGCAAATCATTATTAAGACCTTCAGAATGGGATCCATTTTGGATAGTTGAATATTGATTTTTTTTTAAAAAAGGTATTCCATAAATTTGTACTGCAAAATCATTAATTAGCTCGCATTGTTCAAATTTAAATTTATTTTTTAATTTATTTCCTGAAATATTCCATGACAAGTTCATGATTTTTGCGTTGTTGTTAGATAAAGGACCAGCTACAGCGAAACATGCAGAAGAAGGATGGGTAATATTTTTGCATTCATTTTTAAGAAAATCTTCTAGAATCAGTTCAAAGGAATCCCAATCAGAAGATAGATATTTCTTTTTGAATAACAATTTAGGCGAATCATCATTTATTACTCTTTCGAATATTCCCAATAGAACCTTGGTACCTCCTAAATCACAAGCCAGAAAATTCATCTATTCTAAATTATTCTGTTCTCCCTTTTTTTTCTATTAATTCATTCATTAGTTTGAATAGATTAGGTAGGTCGAAAATTCCTAAATTTGTTCCATCTAAAGCTCTTAAAGCGACTGAATCAATTTCCTCTTCTTTATCACCAATAACTGCAATTAAGGGAACTCTGCCGAGAGTTGCCTCTCTTATTTTATATCCTATTTTTTCATTCCTAACATCAACTTTTGATCGGTAACCATTGTTATTTATTAATTCATTAAACTTAAAACACTTTTCAATATTTCTATCAGTAATGCTTAATAAAATTATTTGATAAGGTGCAAGCCAAATTGGGAATTTTGCCTCATATTGTTCAATTAAGATTCCGATAAATCTCTCAAAGGATCCTAAAATTGCTCTGTGAAGCATTACTGGATTTCTTTTCTCATTATAAATATCTACATAAGTTGCATCCAATCTAATAGGCATTGAGAAATCAACCTGAATAGTGCCGCACTGCCAGACTCTATTGAGACAATCTTTTAAGGAGAATTCTATTTTTGGACCATAAAAAGCCCCTTCTCCTGGTTGGAGCTCCCATAGCAGGTTCTTATTATCGAGAGCTTTGGTAAGAGCCTCCTCTGATTTATCCCAAATCTCTTCACTACCTACCCTTTTTTCAGGACGGGTGGATAATTTGATAATGATTTCATCAAAACCAAAAGTTTTATAAACCTCGAAAACAAGATCTATAAAAGTTGATACCTCTTCTTGAATTTGCTCTTCTGTGCAGAATATGTGTGCATCATCTTGAGTGAAGTTTCTTACTCTCATTAAGCCGTGCAGTGCCCCAGAGGGCTCATTTCTGTGACAAGAACCAAATTCAGCAAGACGAATAGGTAAATCCTTATAACTTTTTAAACCTTGATTAAATACTTGTATATGGCATGGACAATTCATTGGTTTAATTGCATAAGTACGATTTTCTGATGCAGTAGTGAACATATCGTCTCTAAATTTTTCCCAATGACCGGATTTTTCCCAAAGAGATTTATCAACAGCTTGTGGGGTTTTAATTTCTAAATAATCATTTTTTTTGAGTATTTCTCTTATGTACTTTTCCAGTACTTGGTAAATTGTCCATCCATTTGGATGCCAAAAAATCATACCTGGAGATTCTTCTTGTATATGAAATAGTGAATGTTTTTTACCAAGTTTTCTATGATCCCTTTTTTCCGCTTCTTCAATTCTTGTTAAATAATCTTTGAGTTCCTTTTCTTTTGCCCATGCAGTTCCATATATTCTCTGTAATGATTCATTCTCACTATTCCCTCTCCAGTATGAACCTGATAATTTAAGTAATTTAAAATGCCTCAAATGTCTAGTATTGGGTACGTGAGGCCCTCTACACATATCGATATATTCTTCGTGTTTGTATAGATTTATGAGCCCTTCTTCAGGAATATCTTCAATTATTCGTAATTTAAAAGTCTCATCTCTTTCTTTAAAAGTTTTAATTGCCTCTTCTTTTGAAACTTGTAAAATTTCAACGTCATAGTTTGTTTTTATTAATTTATTTATTCTGTTTTCGATTTTTATTAAATCTTCAGGAGTAAATCTGTATTCAGAAAAAATATCATAATAAAAACCATCTTCAATTACAGGCCCAATCGCCATCTTAATATCAGAGTAAATTTGTTTAACTGCATGACCAATAAGGTGAGCAAATGAATGTCTTATTATTTCAATTCCTTCTTTATCTTTTGATGTGATGATTACAACTTCGGAATCTCTACTTATAGGAATAGTTGCATCAAGGAGAACATCATTTACTTTCCCAGCAATTGTTGCTTTAGCTAAACCAGATCCTATAGTCTGGGCAATTTCTAGAATAGTTACAGATTTTTCGAAAACCTTTTTTGAACCATCAGGTAAGGTAATTATTGGCATATTTTATTTCTCCATTTCAAAGAATCCCAATTTTGATTTAACTCTTTTTAAAGTCTGATTTGCTAAATTTTCAGCTTTTTCCTTCCCTTCATCAAGGATTTTATTTAATTGATAGGGATCATTAATTAATAATTTATATTTTTTTTGAATAGGTTCTAGTGATTCAATAAGTTGTTCTGTAATTAATTTTTTAAATGTCCCCCATCCAGTCTCTGAGAAATCATTCTCACATTGAGAAATTTCTTTGCCGGATAATATTGAATAAATCATTAAAAGATTTTTAGATTCTGGTCTCTCAGGGTTGTTAAATTCAATTCCGATAGAACTGTCACTTTTTGCTCTTTTTATTTTTTTCGTTATTACTTCAGGAGCATCTAATAAATTAATACGACTGCCTTCATTAGGATCACTTTTGCTCATCTTTTTTGAACCATCAATTAAACTCATTATTTTTGATCCATTCTTCATGATTATTGGTTGAGGTATTTTTAAAATATTTTTGTCCTTACTAAATCTGGCATTAATTCTCTGTTGTGCAATATCTCTGGCAAGTTCAAGATGTTGTTTTTGATCCTCGCCTACGGGTACAAAGTCAGCATCATATAAAAGAATGTCTGCAGCCATTAGGATCGGATAGTCAAATAATCCAATGGATACATTATTCCCCTGTTGTATTGATTTTTCTTTGAATTGAATCATTCTTTCCATCCAATTTATTGGGGTCATGCAATTTAATATCCAACAAAGTTCTGAATGTGCCGAAATCTGACTTTGTACAAAAATTGAGCATATATTGGGATCAATTCCACAAGAGATATACAAAGCAGCAGTAGAGATAGTGTTCTGAGACAATTCTTTGGGATTATATGAAGCTGTGATTGCGTGCAAATCAACTACACATAGAAATGTTTCATATTGCTCTTGAAGCGTAACCCAATTATTTATGGCCCCAAGCCAATTCCCAATATGTAAATCACCAGTTGGTTGAACTCCAGAAAGAATTCTTTTTTTATTTTCCATCCTCTTCTACTTCGCTAGATTGGATCTCTTCAGTTGATGTATTTTTTACAGGTCTTGCAAAAGGGTCAGGCACTGTTTTTGTCTTTTCTTCATAAGGGTTTTGTGATTGTCTATTCGGAGAAGAGTTTTTATTATTTTTTGCATATTCTCTGATTGATTCAATCAATTTTTCGTCTTTGATCATTTCGCTAAGTGTTCTAACAGAGAAACCCAGAACTGCAACGGTAGATCTTAATTGAAAGACCTCTTGTATTGATTTAACAGCTTTCATTTCGTTATCACTCAATCTTATGAGGAAACCTCCTCCATCTCTTCTACCGCCCGATCTATCTCTGGAATTAGATCTTTCATTGTTGGAACGACCTCTATAATTTTCTTGTCCAGGATTATTGCTGAAATTTGAATTAGACATCTTGATGTTTCTTAAGTTATTTAAATAGTCTATTAACTTAGCATCTTGTTATGCAATAAGTCTTTTGAAAAGCCTTAATTTTTTATCTTTTGATTAACGACTTATGAATTTTTGCTTTTCTCATTCATAACTTGCATTAAAATAAAATTAGAAAAATAAAATATTGTGTTTGATATTAGTAAAGACAACCTTTTAAAGGATTTCATAAAGTTTCCGAAAAAAAATCTAATTATTATTCTGTTATTATTAGGTTTTGGGGAATGGTTTGTCAGTGACCTAATTCATTTTGCAGGAGGCTCAATAGGATTTTTTGCGTTGTGTTTGGGGGGATATTTTTACTTGAAGAATGAAAAGCCTAAATTTAATGAGCCAAATAATTTAGATGGTTGGATAAATCTATGTAATGAAGATTTAAATTTTTTTGAAGAACTTGAAGCAACAAATGAATTAGAAAAACAGAATTTAAAAAGACAAAAAACACTTGGATCTATTCTTAATAGATTTGAAAAAGAAAAAATAAGTTGCATTGGACAAAAAGATTATCAAAGTTGTAAGTCTGTTTTAAAAAGTCATTTTAAAGTAGATAAGTTTGACTTTGATTTATATGAAAAACTACCTAAATACAATTCTTCTCAAGTTATTCCAGAAGAAGCTTTGAAGAGTGATGCAATCTTGTATTTTTTAAAATTGCCTTTGTCGGCAAATGATTTTTTGTGGCTGGAAAAGTTTCCTAAAAATATGCCAATCTGGTTGGTGGCTTTAACTTCCAACGAAATAGAAGCCAAAAATCAGATAGAAGACCTAAAGTCGCAAATTTCAAGTGACTTCATAAATAAAATTATTACTTTTGATGTGAATAAGAATGAAATAATAAATATACCTTTTTCGTTAAGGAAGTTTTTCATAAGTTCATCTAAAAATATTGAAAATACAAAAAAAAGGCTTTTGAAAGAACTTCATGTTGCCTGGCAATCTGAAATTGAAGGGATAAGAAGAATGCAGTTAAAAAGTATACAAAGAAAAAATCAAATTCTTGTCGCGTCAACTGTTTTCTTATCTCCAATCCCATCAATTGATGTTATGGCAATGACAGTACTAAATTCATTAATGATTAAAGAAATTAAGTCTATATGGGGATGTAATTGGTCACCTGAAATTTTAGACAAAGTTTCTAAAGAGATTTTAAAGACTGCAATTGCTCAGGGAGTTATTGAATGGAGTGGACAAACTCTAATTGGTATAACAAAATTACATGGACCAAATTGGCTTGTCTCTGGAACATTTCAGGCTGTCAGTGCTGCTTATTTAACAAGAGTAGTATCAAGTTCTTTGGCTGATTTTATGGCAATAACAAAAGGAGTAGAAGAACCTGATTTGGATTTTATAAAGAAAAATTCTGAGAAAATTGTTGAAAAAGCTTTTGAAAAAGAAAAAATAAATTGGCAAGGATTTATTTCTGATCTTAGAAAACCACTTATGAAAATATCTTTTAGTTCATAATCAAGTTTGAAAGTTAAATATGAGGAAAAAAATTCTTTTTTTTAGCTTATTACTTCTGCTAACTATTACTTCAGGCTCATGCAAGAGAATATCAAATGAAAATGAAAGTAAAGAAGTAATACTGGCAAGTTTCACTGTGTTGGCGGACATAATTAGCAATGTTGCTAAAGATGATTTTATTGTTAGATCAATAACGAAACCTGGAGTTGAAGTTCACGGCTACCAACCAACTCCGAGCGATTTGGTAAATGCCTCTAATGCTTTTGTTTTTATTGATAATGGATTTGGATTTGAATTATGGGCTGAAAAATTTGTTTCTAATTTAAAAGTTAAAAGAATTACTGTTGCGGAAGATTTAGACCCTATTTTTATCAGTGAAGATTTTTATAAAGGGAAACCCAATCCTCATGCCTGGATTTCTCCAAAAAGAGGGATCCTATACGTAGATATTCTGGTGGATTCTTTATCAGAATTGAGGCCATCCAAAAGGACATTCTTTGAAGAAAATGGAAAAATATATAAAGATAAACTCTCTAAAATAGATAAAGAATTCTCACTATTTATTAATAACTTAAATAAAGACAGGAGGTATCTAGTAAGTTGTGAAGGTGCTTTTTCGTATTTAACAAATGATTATGCATTAGAGGAAGTTTATTTATGGCCAGTTAATGCTGAGAGTCAAATTACGCCCAAAAGAATGACAAGAACAATTTCACTAGTTAAAGAAAAAAATGTCCCATCTGTATTTTGCGAAAGTACTGTAAGTAACGAATCTCAAATGATTGTTGCAAACGAAACTGGGGCTAATTTTGGAGGAAATCTTTTTGTTGATTCATTATCTGATGATAGTGGGCCTGCTAGCTCCTATATAAAAATGCTTGAGCATAATTTGGATTTAATTAAAAAAGGGCTTTTTTGAATTATGGAATCAATCAATTATCAAAACTTTAGGATTGATGCAGAAAATATTTGCGTAGATTATAACGGTAAGGTGGCTTTGTATGATGCCAATTTAAGATTGAAACCTGGCCAGATTTGTGGATTAGTAGGGATGAACGGGGCTGGTAAAACAACTTTTTTTAATGCTTTAACTGGCTTTGTAAATATTTCAAAGGGAAAAATTAGAATTAATGGAGAGTCTGTAAGGTCTGCTCAAAAAGATCAGACAATTGCTTATGTTCCTCAGAGTGAGGGAATTGATAGTCAATTTCCAATAAATGTTTGGGATGTAGTGATGATGGGAAGATATGGTTCGATGAATATTTTTAGATGTCCTAGAGAGTCTGATGTTCAGGCGGTTAAAGATGCTATTGAGAGAGTTGATCTTACTGATCATTTATCTACACCTATTGGAAACTTATCTGGAGGTCAGAGAAAACGAACTTTTTTAGCTAGAGCAATTGCGCAAAGGGCCTCAATATTACTTCTTGATGAGCCTTTTTCAGGTGTTGATATAAGAACTGAAAAACTTATCTCGGAATTATTTATTCAATTTAAAAATGAGGGGAAAACTATATTATTATCAACTCACGATATGATTCATGTCCGTGAGTTTTGTGATTTGGTTCTTTTAATAAATAAAACTGTTGTAGCGTACGGCGAAACCTCTGAAGTTTTTACTCCTGAAAATATTACAACTACTTTTGGAGGAATCTCACCTGATTTCTTGTTTGGACCTGAATCCTAAATTTTAAATTAAATGGAGCTCTGTTCTTTTTTAACTTTAGATTCATTCATAACGGATCCTTTAACTCATGACTTTATGAGAAAAGCACTTCTTATGAGTTCATTAGTGGCAGCTGTTTGTGGTTACCTATCTAGTTATTTAACTCTTAAAGGATGGGCTTTAATGGGAGATGCAGTGTCACATTCAGTAATGCCTGGTGTTGTTGTTGCTTATGCATTAGGTCTTCCTTTCTCATTAGGGGCATTTATTTTCGGAGTTGGTTCAGTTGCATTGATAGGATTTATTAAGCAGAAATCTAGGGTTAAGGAAGATACTGTTATTGGGTTGGTATTTACTGGATTTTTCGCTCTTGGAATTGTATTGGTTTCTAAGATTAAAAGTAATATTGATCTGCACTCTATCCTTTTTGGCAGTCCATTAGGAATATCACTTTCAGATGTAAAACAAACCATATTCATTTCTTTATTGGTAGTAATCCTTTTATCAATTTTTAGGAAAGATTTAATGCTTTATTGTTTTGATCCTAGGCATGCAAAAACAGTTGGAATTAACGTATTGTTTCTTCACTATTTACTCCTCACGTGCTTGTCTTTGGCAGCAGTTGTGGGCTTGCAGTCTGTTGGAATTATTTTGGTAGTTGCGATGTTGATTACACCAGGGGCTACAGCATATTTACTTACGGATAAGTTTGATAATATGACAATAATTTCAGTATTAAGTGCAATTATCTCGAGTCTAATAGGAATCTACATTAGTTTTTGGTTTGATCTTGAAACAGGTGGATCAATTGTCTTAGCACAAACTTTTATATTTTTATTCGCTTTTTTATTCGCTCCAAGATACGGAATATTTAAGTTAAAGAAATTTTTTGCTGGTTATAAATGATAGTGGTGGAAGAAACTTTAAATAAAAATTGGTATTGGTGGCCATTATTTCCCTTATATCCTTATGGGAAAAAGAAAACAATATTAAGAGAATTAATTCCTGATCAAATATGGTCCTTAGAACAAATACAAGGACTTTATTATGTTGCTGTTCCAATAAGAATGACGGTAATAAAGGTTGATAATGGGCTGATGCTGATAAACCCACTGCCTCCTACAAAAGAATTAATAAAGGAGTTAGAAAAATTAATTGCGATTCACGGCAAAGTAAAAACAATAATTCTCCCAAGCGCCTCCGGACTAGAACATAAAATCGGACTGCCAGCTCTTTCAAGAATTTTTAAAGATGCAGAAATTTGGCTTTGTCCTGGACAGTGGAGTTTCCCTATCAATCTTCCACTAGATTTTTTAGGAATTCCATCAAAAAGATCAAGAATACTGTTTGAGGAAGGTACTCCACATAAGAGCTCATTTAAATGGTCTTCATTAGGCCCACTGGATTTAGGACTTGGAAGATATCAGGAGATAAGCTGTTTCCATTATTCTACGAAAACTCTCCATGTAACAGACGCAATAGTTGGAATAGACTCCACGCCACCTGAGATATTTAATTTTGACCCAACTCCACTTCTTTTTCATTCTAGAGAGAGAGGAGACGAACCTTTGATTGACTCCATTGAACAAAGAAAAAAAGGCTGGAAAAGGTTAGTCTTATTTTCATCTTTTTTGAAACCAGGTAAATTAAATATTCCACCTTTAAAAGAAATATTTAAGTATTCGTTCAAAAAAGATCTTAGAAATTGGAGATCTCATTTCGGTATTTATCCCTTTTTATGGGACGAAGATTGGGAATCATCTCTTGTTGAAATAATGGGTGAAGATACTCCTAAGATTCAAGTGGCACCAGTTTTACAAAAACTAATTTTTCCCCGTTCAAAAGAAGTATTACTTAAATGGCTAGAAAATATCAAGTCTTTTGAAGATATGGAATATTTAATTCCAGCTCATTTTACGGCACCTATAAAATTTACAATAGAAGATTGTCAAAAATTAATTAATGAAATTAATTCCCAAAAGTGGGAAAAACTACCTGAGGATAATAAATTTTTGATGGGTTTATATAAAAAGTTGTTTGAACTGGGAATAATTCCAGAAGAAGTAAATCTTTAAAACTATTATTCTTCAATAGACATTTTTTCATCATTTTTAAGAGTTTGTTCCAGCTCTTTTCTTTGCTCCATTTGTCTTAAGAAATATCCCGTCATCATTGCAGAAGATAGTAAATTAGCAATATTGTCTTTTGAAGATGTTATTTTTACATCAAATTGATCTGAAGGAAGCATTCCAAGAAGACCTTGAACATTATGTCTAATAATTTCTTGAATATCCTCACTAGCTGATTTTGCTACTCTTTGCAAAACTTCAGGAGATTGTTTTTGTAAATATTGGATTAAGTCATTCTCATCATTTGGATCATTATTTTCAGTAGCAAGAAATTCTGGATTAAACATTTCTACAACTTCAAGATATAAAAACCTTACAACATCACGTACCCATTAATTTAAATTATTAAGGGCAGGGAACCGAATAGGTCCAATTTTATTAAATGGCCAATATCTAAAAATAGCCTTACCAATAACCTTTTCATAGGGTAAAAATCCCCAAATATGTGAGTCCATACTGTTATTTCTATTATCTCCCATCACCCATAATGACTCTTCTGGGACAATAAAAGGCCCTATAGAATAATTAATGTTTTTGTCAAAAAAGTAATTTTCTTGAGCGATATCATTTAAGTAAAGGTTACCGTCTCTTACTTCTACCTTGTCTCCAGGTATTCCAATTACTCTTTTTATTAGAGCAGTATCTGCTTCATAACCAGCATTAATTAATTGTTCGGGAACGTTAAAAACAACTATTTTATTTTTTAATTTTGAAAGATTTGCTTTGGATGTAATTTTGGGTGTTAATTTCTCAACAAGAATTTTATCTTGTATTTGAAGAGTTGGAAGCATTGAACCGGATGGGATCCATCTTGGCTCTATAACCTGCCATCGTATAATTAAAGCAATAGATATCCAGATTAAAAGATTTTTTAAATCCTTTAGTATTGAATTTCTTTTTTCTTGTGTTGTAGACATGTTTTATTTAATTCAGTTATAAGGAAATCCCAAAGCATTTATATAAATTATGACATCATCTATTGAATGCAAAAATTTTCTTAGAAGTTTACAACTTTTGAATCTTCTTATAAAAATAGGAGTTCAAAATTTAATACTATGTCCTGGCAGTAGATCAGCACCTTTAGCAATAGCTGCTGGAGAATTAAATAAATTAGGAATGGTAAATATTTTTAATTCAATAGATGAGAGATCTGCAGGATTTCACTCTCTTGGAATTTCTGCTGCATCGGGTAATCTTTCTTTAGTAATTACCACTTCTGGGACTGCCGTAAGTAACTTATTGCCAGCAGCGGTTGAGGCGGACCGATCTTGTAAAGGCATTATATTTCTTACTGCTGATAGACCCTTAAGATTAAAAGATTGTGGAGCTAATCAAACAGTAAATCAAGAAAATTTTTTGAGTTCAGTCTGCAGAAGAGTTTTAAGTACAAATTTAAATGGACTTCATGAAACACAAGAAAATGAAATCTTAAATTTAGTTCGAATTACTGAGAAACAAATATCAAGCTTCCCTGGTCCTATTCATTTAAATATTCCTATTGATAAGCCTTTAGCTATTTCATTTTTGAATAAAAAAAATGTTTTAGAGGTTTTTGAGAGAATTTATTTAAAGAAAAAATACATATTTCAGGAGGTTGAAATAAAGTCTGATAAAAACAAATTCTTAGAAATTTCAAAAAGTTTAAATTTAGATGAATCCGGCATTATTTTGGTAGGTCCCTATCAAGGTTCCATTAATGATTTAACATCTTTCAATAAATCTTTAGAGAAATTACAAGCAATTACTGGTTGGCCAGTATTTGCCGATCCTGTTTCCGGCGTTTGTTCTGATTTGAGAGGTTTAGTTGTTAATTGGGAATTAGTCTTAAGAAAAAATAAAAATTCAGTAAATTGTCATCAACTTTTAAGGCTTGGCCCTATGTCATCCTCAATTGATTTGGAGAATTTTTTAACAACCTTCGAAGGGATACAAATTCTTATAAAAGAAAAAAACTTTAGAAAATTGGACCCTATAAAAAAATCAATTGAATATGATTTTGGGCTATCAAATTTTACTAATCTATTGTTAGAAGAATTATCAATTAACGAAAAAAACAAAAAGTCTCTTACTCCGATGGCTCTGGATTTAATAGAGGAAGGCGAGCAGATTAAAGAAATTTTAAAAGAGCAAATTACTCAAGATAATGAAATTACTGAGTATATGCTTGCAAATCTTGTTCCAAAACTTTGGCCAGCTGAAAACCCCATAATGCTCTCCGCGAGTAGCCCGATTAGAGATTGGCTTACATTTTCTGAGAATGGTACTTTAACAAGAAATTGTTTCAGCTTTAGAGGAGCTTCAGGCATAGACGGTACTTTATCTCTTGCATTAGGTATTTCTAGAATAAAAAATCCTCTACTTCTTGTGACTGGAGATTTAGCTTTTATCCATGATATAAATGGTTGGCTGATTGAAAATTCAATCGACATGAATTTAACAATTCTTTTGATAAATAATAATGGCGGAAATATATTTAATCGTATTTACAAAGAAAATTTAAAAGAAGATGAATTAAAAAAACTTTTTCTTATGCCAAAAGAAATAAACTGGTCAAAACTTTCAGAGGGTTATAAAGTAAACTTTAAGAGTGTGGCAAATTTTAAAAAATTACGAGAGGCATTCGATTGGAGCATTTCTATCAAGAAATCTGCAATAATTAAAGTTGATATTGATCCAGAAAGTGAAATTTGTGAAAAAAATGCCCTGCTAGAAAAAATAATTGGCAGTTAAATTTATCATTTTCTTTTTTTGAATAATTAGGTTTCATGCAAGTATTACCCGGTAAAACAATTTTAAATTGGTCAGAATGTAAATCTTATGAAGATATATTGTTTCACAAATCAGAAGAGGGAATTGCGAGAATTGCAATTAATCGGCCTGAAAAAAGAAATGCATTTAGGCCACAAACTGTAGATGAACTCATTAACGCATTTAATATCGTAAGAAATGATGAAACTATTGGCGTAGTTCTCTTTACAGGGGCGGGACCTGATAAGAAAGGTATTTATTCTTTTTGCTCTGGAGGTGATCAGAGTGTAAGAGGTGAAAATGGATATAAAAATGATGAAGGTAAGCAGAGATTAAATGTACTTGAACTTCAAAGATTAATAAGAAGTTTGCCTAAAGTGGTTATTGCCTTAGTGCCTGGCTTTGCAATTGGAGGAGGCCAGGTACTTCATTTAATTTGTGATCTCAGTATCGCCTCTGAAAATGCAATATTTGGTCAAACAGGTCCAAGAGTTGGTAGTTTTGATGCGGGTTTTGGATCTAGTTATTTAGCAAGACTTGTTGGTCAAAGAAAAGCAAAAGAAATTTGGTTTTTATGTAGAAAATATAATTCCAATGAGGCTCTTAAGATGGGCTTGATAAATGCAATTACAAAGATTGAAGAATTAGAAGCTGAGGGTGTAATCTGGGCAAGAGAGATTTTACGAAATAGTCCAACTGCTATTCGTATTCTTAAAGCTTCATTCAATGCAGAGAGTGATGGGATTGCTGGTATTCAAGAATTATCTGGATACACAACCCAATTATTCTATTCGACTAAAGAAGCTCAAGAAGGTAGAGATGCCTTTCTTGAAAAGCGTCCACCAGACTTTTCTGACCATAAATGGACACCTTAATTTATTTTTCAAAAGAACTTTTTAAATAATTATCAATGAGAATTCTTCTTGCCGCTGCTGAATGTGCTCCAATGATCAAAGTTGGAGGTATGGGAGATGTGGTTGGTTCGTTACCTCCATCTTTGATAAAACTTGGTCACGATGTAAGGGTAATAATTCCAGGATATGGAAAATTGTGGAGTCTTTTAGAGGTATCTAATGAACCAGTCTTTAGAGCAAATACAATGAGCACTGATTTCGCCGTATATGAAGCGAAACATCCCATTCATAATTATGTGATTTACCTAGTGGGGCATCCAACATTTGACTCTGAACAAATATACGGAGGCGAAAATGAGGACTGGCGCTTTACATTTTTTGCAAGTGCCACTGCAGAATTTGCCTGGAATTGTTGGAAACCTCAAGTTCTCCATTGCCATGATTGGCATACTGGCATGATTCCTGTTTGGATGCATCAGGACCCCGAAATTAGCACTGTCTTCACAATTCATAATTTAAAATATCAAGGCCCTTGGAGATGGAAACTAGAAAAAATGACTTGGTGTCCTTGGTATATGCATGGAGACCACACAATGGCTGCAGCAATGTTGTACGCAGATAGAGTAAATGCAGTTTCTCCGACTTATGCAGATGAAATTAAAACCCATGAATACGGGGAAAGTCTTGAAGGATTACTTAATTACATTTCAGGTAAATTAAGGGGAATTCTTAATGGCATAGATCTTGATGAATGGAATCCAGCCAAAGATCCAGTTTTACCCGCAAAATTTAGTATTAAGAATTTAAAAAATAGACTAGAAAATAAGAAAATTCTGCAGAGAGAAATGGGTCTTGAAGTGAATCCTAAAAAATATCTCTTAGGTATGGTTAGTAGGTTAGTTGATCAGAAAGGGGTTGACTTACTTCTACAAGTTTCAAGAAGACTTTTAGCCTATACTGATTCTCAAATAGCTGTTTTAGGGACTGGAGATAGATATTTAGAGTCTGGATTATGGCAACTGGCATTAGATTATCCAGGAAGATTTTCAGTATTTCTTACATATGATGATTCTTTATCAAGGCTTATTTATGGCGGATCTGATGCATTCTTAATGCCCAGTAGATTTGAACCTTGTGGTATTAGCCAACTCCTGGCTATGCGATATGGCTCTATTCCAATAGTAAGGCGAGTTGGAGGTCTAGTTGATACAGTTTTACCTCATGATCCAGAAAATAATAGTGGTACAGGTTTCTGCTTTGATCGCTTTGAACCTATAGATTTCTATACTTCTTTAGTAAGGTCTTGGGAAGCCTTTAGGCATAAAGATAGTTGGGAATTACTACAAAAAAGAGCTATGATCCAAGAATTTAGTTGGCAAAGATCGGCTCTTGAATACGAAATTATGTATAAGGATGTTTGCGGAATAAAGGAACCATCACCAGATGTTGCTGAAGTTGAGAAATTTTCTTATGGACAATCAGCTGATCCATCTTTAAAAAAAAGTATGACTTAAATTTTTGATGGAATTCTCTTTATCAGAATTAAACCATGTTTTGGGGGATATTAGAAATCTGAGCGAGGGGAAAAAAGATTTTTTAAATTTCAAGAATATAAGTATTGATAGTAGAACTTTATTAGAAAATGATCTTTTTATAGCTATCAAGGGTAAAAATTTTGACGGACATAGTTTTCTTCCAGAGGTTTTAAATAAAGGAGTTAAATCTGTTGTAATTAAAAAAGGGATGCAGAGATTACTTCCTAGTGATTTCCCTTATTGGGTTGTAAATGACACAACGGAGGCATTTCAAAAATTAGCATTGCTAAAAAGAAAAAAATTAAATATCCCTA
The DNA here is from genome assembly GCA_003278545.1 of Prochlorococcus sp. AG-355-N16. GTDB lineage: Bacteria > Cyanobacteriota > Cyanobacteriia > PCC-6307 > Cyanobiaceae > Prochlorococcus_A. The sequence continues at coordinate 43,560 of QCEF01000004.1, read as the reverse complement.
TTGTTGCAATAACTGGCTCAGTGGGTAAAACCACAACAAAAGAAATGATTGGAGGAGTTTTAAATAAACTTGGAAGAATAAAATTATCTCATGCAAATTTCAATAATGAGATTGGAGTTGGTCTTACTATTCTTGCGACAGATACAGAAGATAAAGTTTTAGTTCTTGAGATGGGGATGAGAGGTCTTGGACAGATCGAGAGTTTATCTAAATATAGTGAACCGGATATTGCAGTTATTACCAACATTGGTACAGCTCATATTGGTTTGTTAGGCTCAAAAAAAAATATTGCTCATGCAAAGTGTGAAATTTGTAAGTTCTTAAATCCAGAAGGAGTTGTAATAATTCCAGCAAATGATGCATTTCTAGAGAAAACTTTAAAAGAATTTTGGAAAGGTAGAGTGATAAAAGTAAAACTAATAAATATAGAAAATCAAAAGGAGAGTTTTAAAAAAGATGATAATTTGCGAGGATTTTATAATCTTTCGAATAAAACAATTTTAATTGAAGAAAAAACCTTTGAAATTTCATTTGAGGGATTTCACAATGCTTCGAATTTCTTATTTGCTTATGCAGTTGCTAAAGAGCTAGGAATTGATTTTGCAAGTTTTAATAAATTTGATTTTGTAAGTTTAGGTGGAAGGAATAAAATTATTAAATCAGTAAAAACAACAATATATGATGAATCATATAATGCTTCGCCAGAGTCAGTAAAAGCATGTATTAAAAACCTGCTTGAAAAACCGAGAAATAAATTTTTCATATTTGGAAGCATGCAAGAATTGGGGAAAGAATCTGAAAAATATCACATAGAAATATTCAATTTAATAAATAATTCAGATATAGAAAAGTGTTTATTTATTTGCGATAAAGAGAATGAAAAAAATTACACCAACTATCTAAAAGATAATAATAAATTCTTAGTTTTTAGTAATATTAAAGATGTGCCTCAAGTGATAAACAAATCTACAAAAAAAGGTGATTCTGTTCTTATAAAAGGGAGCAGATGTTGGCAACTTGAAAAAATTATTGAATTAATTAACTAGATCAGGATTTCTTTTTTTTCCAATTCTCTATATTTACTTGCTTAGTTCTTGAGATCGCTAGTGAATTATCTTTAGAGTCTTTTGTGATCACTGAACCAGCACCTGTTGTTACTGATTCGCCTAGATTTATTGGCGCTACAAAAATTGTGTTTGCCCCAATACTGGAATTTTTACCAATTTTTGTTTGATATTTTTTCTGTCCATCAAAATTCGCAGTAATAGTGCCTGCTCCAATATTTGTAGATCTACCAATAACAGAATCACCAATATAACTTAGATGGTTAACTTTAGATTCTTCCTCTAGTTGACTATTTTTGATCTCAACAAAATTACCTATTTTGCTATGAGAAGATATTTTGGAATTAGGTCTTATATGACTATAAGGGCCAATTTTTATATGATCCATTATCTGGGAATCATAAACAGTAGAGTTTGAAATTTCACATCGTAGTCCCACATTAGAATTCTCAATAAAAGTATTTGGACCGATAATGCAATGACTATTTATTTTCGTATTTCCTCTTATATGTGTATTAGCCTCTATGATTACATCCTTACCAATTTCAACTTCTTCACTAATTGAACAACTTGCTTTATTTATAAAAGTTACACCATTGAGCATATGTTTTTCTTTAATTGAATTCTGAATACATTCCTCGCACTCTGATAATTGAATTCTGTTATTAATTCCTTGAAGCTCTCCATTATCATCTACCTCGAGACTTAAGGAATTTTTTAGCAAAGATATTGTATCTGTTAAGTAAATCTCTTTTTGATTATTATTGCTTTGCAAGGTATTAATTATTTTTGACAATTTACCCCAGTTAAAACAGTAAACGCCTGCATTTATTAATGGATTTTCTCTTTCTAGATCATTGCAATCTTTCTCTTCAACAATTCTCTCTATAAAGTCCCCCTTCAAAAAAACTCTGCCATATCCATGAGGATTTGTTTTCTTTGTGGTAATTAAAGAAACATCAGAATTTTTTGAATCGTGTAAATCCAAAAGTCTTTTTAGAGTACTAGATCTAATGAGTGGCACATCGCCGTTAAGTACCAAAAGATTCCCTTCATGTTTTTTTACTTCTTTACAAAGTACCTGGACAGCATGACCTGTTCCTAATTGAGGTTCTTGAACAACAACTTGGATTTTTTTATCGATTGGGATTGACTTTTGTACTTCTTTTGATTTGTGTCCAGTAATTATGAAAATTTTATCGGGCTTTAATTCGACACATGAATCAATTACTCTTTGTAGAAGACTTTTGCCAGAAATTTTATGTAAAACTTTTGGCAATGAGCTTTCCATCCTAGTGCCCTTGCCTGCCGCTAATATCGCAACACTTAACATGTTTATTCGAAATCCTAATTTAAATCTAACTCTTAAAGGATAACTTCGTCATTCTCCACTTCTCTCTCCATATATTTGTAGATAATAGATTTGAGAATAATTGCTCATCTAATCTTCTCCTGATTATATCGTCTTTACTTGAGTTCAAATCTTGATCTCTATATGGAATACTAGCTTTAGTTAAGAGATGTTCTTCTTCCATTAAAGATAACTTTTCAAAATTGAGATCATGTTTCAATTTACTCTTATCAAATTTTGATATTGCGACAGTTCCCTGACTCCAAAAAGTTCTTTTATTAAAACTTGGTTTAATAGTAAAAATCTCTAATCCAAGATTTCTTAAAGTTTTTCTTACTGCCGCTGAAGAAGAATAAGTTATTAAATAACCATTAGTATTTAGCTTTTCTGCGACTTTAGATAAAAATTCAATTGTCCATACTTGTGGGCATTTTTGAGGAGAAAAACCATCTAAATAAATAAGATCGAATTTAATAGATGAAGGAATAATGTTTATTTTTTCTCTAGCATCACCCCACAAAATATTACATTTAAAAAAATGATCCTCAAAGTCATTTTTTTGATACAGTGATTCAAATATTGTTCTGACTTTTGGAACCCATAATTTTAAAAAAGATTCTTTTCTAAGCGAATATTTAAGAGGCTTTTTATCAATTTCCAACGCATATAAATTTAAATAAGATTTTTGTTTAATTACTTCATTTAATAAAGAAGCGGAATTGTATCCTAAACCAAAACATATATCTAAAACATTAAGAGATTTTTCCTTAAATCTTTGCAAATTAGAAGTAGCTGTAAACTTTGACTTTGTTTCCTCCAATGCGCCCAATAAACTATGGAAGTTCTCTTGAAAAAATACACTTCTTAAAGAGTAAGTACCATCTTTAGTTAAAACTTCTATTAATTCAGACAAAGACTTTTTAGGCTAGTTAGTTAGTTTGGCCAGCTCTTCCCAAAAAGTGGGATACGAGACGCTAGCTGCAGCTGCTCTCTTGATTTTTGAGGTACCTTTGGCAAGAAGTGAAGCAATAGCAAGACTCATTGCTACTCGATGATCTGTCTCACTGTCTACCTCAGCAGAATGAAATTTTGATTGCCCATTAATAATTAACCCATCCTCTTTTTCTGTTATTTCAGCACCAAATTTTTGTAACTGTCTTGCCATGACTTTTAATCGATCTGTCTCCTTAACTCTTAATTCTTGTGCATTCTTAATTTCAGAAACTCCATTACAAAAACAAGCAGCCACAGTAAGGATAGGAATTTCATCTATAAGTTTTGGGAGAATATCTCCTTCAATAGTGAATGATCTTAAATTATTTGAAGTCTTTACTTTGATAGATCCAATAGGTTCACCTGCAATAGTCGCTTTATCTAAAATCTCATAATTGCATCCCATTGAATCCATTACATTTAAAATCCCTGTTCTAGTGGGATTTAAACCGACATTCTGAATTAAAACCTCTGAATTTGGAACAATAGATGCAGCAATCATCCAAAAAGAAGCAGAGCTTATGTCTCCAGGAATCAATATTTTCTGGCCTATTAAGTTGCCCCCTGACTTAATAACTACATTCCTTCCTAATTCTCCTCTGATACTGATGTCTGCTCCAAATGCTTTTAACATTCTTTCAGTATGATCTCTTGAAGATGCTGGTTCAATAACAGAAGTGGTCCCAGAGGCTTTGAGGCCTGCCAATAAGATAGCAGATTTTACTTGAGCACTTGCTACAGGGGTTCCAATAACACATCCTTTAAGTTTGTTCCCATCAATTGAGATTGGAGCTTTGTTCCCTTTTTCTCTACCAAAAATTTTGCCACCCATCAACGATAATGGTTTGCCCACTCTCCCCATTGGTCTTTCATTAAGAGAAATGTCACCTGTTAAGATAAAATTTTTGCCTTCTTGACCCGCAAGTAATCCCATTAATAATCTCATGGTGGTTCCCGAATTCCCACAATTAAGAATTTCTTTGGGCTCTTTTAATCCATCAAGACCCAATCCTGAAATCGTAAAAGGCTCATCTTTTTTTATTTCTGGTATATTTGCACCTAATTTTCTAAGACAATCAGCAGTTGAAAGTGGATCTTCAGAATGTAAAAACCCCTCAATAGTCGTTTCACCCTTAGCAATACTTCCTATTATTAAAGCTCTATGAGAAATGGATTTATCTCCAGGTACTTTTACTTTTCCTTTTAAATTAACTCCACCTTGTATTGTGCGGATATTATTCATTTTTAAATTAAAAATTTAATACGATTTCTGTTAAAACAAATTTGTTCTATATTATCAATAAGTTTGTTTTTTAAAAAAAAATTATCAAATTAAGTAACTGTTTTCTATAATAAAATCAGAAAAAAGGATTTGATTATTAATCTTACTTATTATCACGTTGCAAAGGATGTTCCAGAAATAAGCCCAGACATTGCAGTGGTCATTGATGTTTTAAGAGCCACAACCACAATTTCTTGGGCTTTAAAAAATGGAGCTGATTCAATACAAGTTTTTGCAGATTTAGATTTATTAAAAGAATCTGCAATTAAGTGGCAAGCTGAAAAGAGATTAATGCTTGGAGAGAGAGGCGGAAAGAAGATTGAGGGCTTTGATTTAGGAAATTCTCCATTATCAGTTACAAAAAAAGTTGTTAATGGTAAAAGGCTATTTATGAGTACGACTAATGGGACTAAATCATTGCAAAAAGTTCAAAATGCTAAGCATTTATTTGCTATGGGACTCCCAAATCGGAAAGCAGTTGCCGAAAAAATTATTTCATTAAAAAGTGAAAATGTTTTAATACTTGGTAGTGGTTGGGAAGGCTCTTATTCACTTGAGGACTCTTTAGCTGCAGGAGCTTTGGCCTCATACCTAAAAAATAACTATGATTGCGAAATTAATGTTCTGAATGATGAATTACAAGCTTCTTTGGCACTTTGGGAATTTTGGAAAAATGATATTTTGAATTGTTTAAAAACAGCAACCCATGGCAAAAGATTGACAAGTCTTGGAAATTATGAAGATGATTTTAAATGTTGCTCTGAACTTGATTGCTTAGATATTGTTCCAGCTCAAGTTGAAAGAGGTGTGATTCGTGCCTCATGATTTACGAATTGGTTCATTAGGAGTAAAGTCTTGACTGATTTTTTGGTAGCTGCATTGCAAATTACAAGTACTTCAAATGTTGAAGCAAATTTTATTGAAGCAGAAGAACAGATTGAATTAGCTGCTAGAAGAGGTGCTGAGTTGATAGGATTGCCCGAGAATTTTGCTTTTTTGGGAGGGGATGAAGAAAAACTTAGATTAGCTTCTGAATTGTCAGAGAAGTGTACAAATTTTCTAAAAACTATGTCACAAAGATATCAAGTATTTCTTTTGGGAGGAGGGTACCCTGTCCCTGCTGGTGATGATAGTCATACTTTTAATAGGTCAGCCTTATTTGGGAAAGATGGACAGATTTTGGCAAAATACGACAAGATTCACCTGTTTGATGTTGATTTGCCAGATGGAAATTTATATAAAGAATCATCCACTATTTTATCTGGTGCAGAGTATCCCCCTATTATAGATGTCCCAGGTTTATGCAAAATAGGATTATCAATTTGTTACGATGTCAGATTTCCTGAACTCTATAGATATTTGTCTTCGAATGGTGCAGAGTTAATTATGATTCCCGCAGCTTTTACAGCATTTACTGGAAAAGATCATTGGCAAATTCTTTTACAAGCAAGAGCAATTGAGAATACAGCATATGTAGTCGCTCCAGCTCAAACTGGGATTCATTATGGAAGAAGGCAAAGTCATGGCCATGCAATGGTAATTGACCCTTGGGGTACAGTTTTATCTGATGCTGGAAAAACTCAGGGAGCTGCAATTGCACCTGCTGATAAAGAAAGAGTGAAGAAAATTAGGGAGCAGATGCCAAGCCTTAAACATAGAAAAAACAAATTGTTTTTAAAGTAATGATAAAGTTTTTAGATAAAAAACTTTTTCGTTATTTATTCGTTTTTTTATTTTTAAATTCTTCAATACTTCCAGTTAAATCTTCAAGTGCTCTTGCGGCGTGGGCTATAAATACCAATGGGGTTTTAGAATTAAGAACTAAATCAAATACAAATTTAAAAGCATACTTTCAGAAGGCTAACAAAATATCGGGAGATAGATTCTGGGTAGACTTTCCAGGAGAATTAAAAAATCCCAGAACAATAAAAGGTAATGGCCCAATAAAAGAAATTAGATTGGGTAAACCAGATAAGGGTAAAACAAGACTAGTAATTGAATTTAAGGAAGAGACTTATTTGAAACCTTTGACTTGGCAAATGGTTGGCCTAGATCAAAATAGATGGAGAATTAAACTATTTAACCCAAAATATTCATTTAAAAAGATTGGTGAAGGTTTTGTTGAAAAGAAAAGAAGAAATATCAAAGCAAATCGAAATTTAATTCATAAGAAGAAAAACAATTATGTTTCCTTGAAACTACCAGAGATAAAACGAAACAAGTTTGAGGTTGTAATCGATCCAGGGCATGGAGGACCTGATCCAGGAGCAATAGGTATTGGTGGTATTAGAGAAACAGATGTTGTTCTAGAGGTTTCTAAAATAGTTAAAAAATTACTTTCTGATAAAGGTATCAAAGTAAGGTTGACTAGAACAAATGACGTTAATTTGGATTTACCTCCAAGAGTTTCCATCGCTAATAATACGGATGCAGATATCTTTGTAAGTATTCATGCAAATGCCTCAAGAGGTAAAAGAAGAGACATAAATGGATTGGAAACCTTTTATTACAGAGGGTGGAGAGGAAGATTACTCGCGAAAAGAATTCAAAAACAAATTTTAAGAGTTTCCCCTGGTAGTCCTGATCGAGGAGTTAAACAAGGTCGATTTTATGTAATCAAAAATACTAGGATGCCCGCAGTCCTTGTGGAAATTGGATTTTTAACGGGAAGATTAGATGCAAGAAGATTAGAAAAAATAACCCACCGAAAAAGATTAGCCTATGCAATTGCAAAAGGCATCCTCGAATATCTAGATAAAGTAGGGTGAAACTTAAAATAGGTATATTTGATAGCGGAATAGGTGGTTTTACTATCCTTAATTCTTTACTAAAAACACGTAAAGATTTAGAAGTTTTTTATTTGGCGGATACAAAAAGAATACCTTTTGGGAACAAAAATTCTGAAGAGATAAGATTAATTGCAAAGGAGATTTGTACTTTTTTTGTTGATAAGAATTTGGATGCACTTTTAGTTGCTTGTAATACTACAAATGCTTGTGCGCTTGACATTCTAAAAGATGACTTAAAGGTTCCTTGTTTTGACCTTATAAACTCAGTATCGGAAATAGTTGATAAACAAATAATTGGTGTTCTAGCAACACAAGCAACTGTTAGATCATCGTATTACGAGAAAGCTATAATTGCTAAAAAAGAGAATACGATAATATTTCAGCAAGAATGTCCAGAATTTGTATCAGAAATTGAAAAAGAAAAATTAAATCTTGATAAGTTAAATAGTCTTTCAGATTTATACTTAACACCACTAATAAACAGAAATATTGAAGAATTAATACTTGGATGTAGTCACTATCCTTTAATTTATGACTTTTTAAGAAAAAAATTAGATTCAAATATAAAAATTATTGATCCATCAGTAGCATTAATAAAAAAATTTAATGAATCTTTTTCTATCCCAAAAACTTACCGCTACGAGAGTATTTCTTTCGAAAATGTAAATTTTTTGGTTACTTCAGAAAAAGATGAGTTTTCCAATAAAGTAAAATTTTGGCTTGGAATTAATAAAGAAATTAGGTTGGTTAACCTCCGAAGTAATGTTTGATTCCTTAAGATATAGAAGAGGTCAATCATGAATACAGTAACAGAGCTACTACAACCAGTCGAAAATGATCTTGATGATCTTATTTTAGAACTGAAAAATCTAATAGGAGCTGGTCACCCAATTCTTCAAGCCGCAGCAGAACATCTTTTTAGTGCTGGGGGGAAAAGGTTGAGACCTGGAATAGTTTTATTGATTTCAAAAGCTATATCTCCTGAATTTTGCTTGACAACAAAACATAAAAGGCTTGCTGAAATAACTGAGATGATTCATACAGCCTCTTTAGTCCATGATGATGTTGTTGATGAGGCATCTACAAGAAGAGGAGTAGATACAGTTCATAGTAGATTTAATACAAGAGTAGCTGTTTTGGCGGGTGACTTTTTATTCGCTCAAGCAAGTTGGCACCTAGCAAATCTTGACAATGTAAATGTAGTTAAATTACTTAGTAGAGTAATAATGGATTTAGCTGAGGGTGAAATCAAACAAAATTTAAATAGATTTGATTCGGCTCAATCTTTTTCCAAATACATCAATAAAAGTTATTGTAAAACAGCATCATTAATAGCCAATAGTTGCAAGGCCGCTGGAGTTTTGAGCGGGATTAATGACGAAAACTTAACTTCATTGTACGATTTTGGCAAAAATATTGGTTTAGCATTCCAAGTTGTAGATGACATTCTTGACTTTACTGGAAATGATAAACAACTTGGAAAACCTGCAGTAAGTGATCTAGCTAGTGGTTATCTTACCGCCCCAGTTTTATATGCTTTAGAAGAAAATAAGCAATTGTCAGTTCTTATTAACAGAGAACTTGCTGAAAAAGATGATCTAGATGATGCTCTTAATATCATCATGAACTCTAAAGCTATTGAAAGTTCCAGGAAACTAGCTGAGGATTTTGCAATGCTTTCTAAAGAAGCTATAATCTGGCTTCCTGATTCAGAATATAAAAGAGCTTTAATGGCTCTTCCAGAATTTGTTCTAAGCCGTATTTATTAGATTTATTAGAAATAAATCTTTGAGCTAAATTAATATTAAAATTTTTGAAAACCTAAATTTTTTCGACTAAATTTATAAAGGATAGATTTACTTAATGTCATTAGATAAAAAAAAATCAATCAATAACATACTTGAAGAAAATAGAATTTTCCCTCCATCAAAAAAATTTGCAGAAAACTCCAATATTAGTAATCAAGAAGAATTACTAAGTCTAAAAAAACAAGCATCAGATAATCCTATTCAATTTTGGGAATCTTTTGCAAAATCTGAATTAGATTGGTTTGAGCCATTTCAGACTGTATTAGATAACGAAAATGCACCCTTTTTTAAATGGTTTAAAGAAGGGAAACTCAATATTACATATAACTGCTTAGATAGACACATTAAGAGAGGACTTGGAGGAAAGACGGCACTTATATGGGAAGGCGAACCAGGAGATAGCAAAAAATATACTTACGAAGAACTTCTAAAAGAGGTATGTAAAGCCGCTAATGCATTAAAAGCAATTGGTGTAAAAAAAGGAGATTTGGTATGTATTTATATGCCGATGATTCCTGAAGCGATGTTTGCAATGTTAGCTTGTGCAAGAATTGGCGCTCCTCATTCAGTTGTCTTCGGAGGATTTTCTTCAGAAGCTTTAAAAGATAGGTTAATTGATGGGAACGCCAGATTTGTTATTACTGCTGATGGTGGCTTTAGAAAAGATAAGGTGATTGAACTTAAGAAAGCAGTTGACGCGGCTATTGAAAGTGGGGCAGATAAAGTTGTTGAAAAAGTAGTAGTTGTTCAAAGATCCCAAAAAAATATTTCGATGGTTGATGATAGAGATTTTTGGTGGCAAGAATTATTAAAAGATCAAAAAGATCATTGTGAACCAGAAATAATGAATAGCGAAGATAGACTTTTCATTCTTTATACTTCAGGCTCTACTGGAAAGCCCAAAGGTGTAGTTCACACTACAGGTGGTTACAATCTTTGGTCCCATTTGACATTTAAATGGATTTTTGACTTAAAAGATGACGATATTTACTGGTGTACTGCTGATGTTGGTTGGATTACAGGTCATAGTTACATAGTTTATGGGCCTTTATCTAATGGTGCTACAACCTTAATGTATGAGGGAGTGCCAAGACCCTCAAATTTAGGAGCTTTTTGGGAAATTGTTCAAAAATATAAGGTTTCTATTTTTTATACTGCACCAACTGCAATAAGAGCATTTATGAAGTCTGGGCGTGAAATACCCGATAAATATAATTTGGAAAGTCTTAGACTTTTGGGCACAGTTGGAGAACCAATCAATCCTGAAGCATGGATGTGGTACAAGGATGTTATTGGTAAAGATAAATGCCCTATTGTGGATACTTGGTGGCAAACTGAAACTGGAGGTGTGATGATAAGTCCCTTGCCTGGTGTCGTTCCTACAAAGCCAGGTTCAGCTACTTTCCCTCTGCCAGGAATCGAAGTTGAAATTGTCGATAAGAATGGAGATAAGGTTAAGGAGAACGATGGTGGCTATTTAATTATTAAGAAACCTTGGCCAGGAATGATGAGAACAATTCATGGAAACTCAGAAAGATATTTGGAGAGTTATTGGGAATATATTTCCTTTAAAGGAGAAAAAAATGTTTATTTTGCTGGAGATGGAGCACGCATTGATGCAGATGGATATATATGGATTATGGGAAGAGTTGATGATGTCATAAGTGTTTCAGGACATCGGTTAGGAACAATGGAAATAGAATCTGCTTTGGTAAGTCATAAATCAGTTGCAGAGTCTGCAGTCGTTGGTAAAAAAGATGATTTAAAAGGTGAAGTTATAGTTGCTTTTGTATCTCTAGAGAAAGACGTGAACAGTTCTTCAGAAATAGTAGAGGATCTAAAGAAACATGTTGTAAATGAAATTGGAATTATTGCAAAGCCTGAAAAGATCATAATTTCTGACTCTCTTCCGAAAACACGTAGTGGAAAAATTATGAGGCGAATTTTAAGATCTTTGGCTGCTGGAGAAAAAATTAGCGGTGATATAAGCACTCTTGAAGATAGTTCTGTTTTGGAAAAACTAAAAGAATTATCCTAATCAGATTCATCAATTAAATAGGAAATTTTTTTTATAGTTTTTCTTTTGAATTCATCATCTGCCCAGTCTCCCAAAAAATTTTCTCTTAGTCCTGCGCTCGCAATTATAGTGTGTGTACCTTTTAACATTACCCCCTTAGAATTATCTTCTTTTCTTGCTTTCAGACAAGAAAATAATTTATCTGTTTGATCTAATGCGTCTGAGTTGAATTTTATTAGGAAGTTATTTTTTTGATTATATGTTTTTTCAATTAATCGCAAAGTTCTTTCAGGACTTGGGCTGAATTCACTATTGAATTCTAATTTTTGAGAAATTTGTTTCAATAATGGAATAGATTTGTTAGCACTGAAGTTATTAAAACTTATTGATATGAATTTTTCGCAATTTCTTCCACCATCAGGAGAAATTAGATGAAGTTTGCAGCCTAGACTATGACCAATTCTTATTGAAGGAATTGATGCTCCTATTCTCTTTGATAAAGATATTCGGCAATTCTTGAAATCCCTCCATGCTTTAATAGCAAGTTGTTGGTGATCAAATTGTGGAGTGTATTTATAGGCATGTACTGCATAGTTTTTATCAATTAAACTCTCTATGAATCTTTTATAAGTTAAATCTGGTTTAGAAGCTAGATAACTTCCACCAATAAATTCCACAATTTTTTTAGGATTTGAAGGCCAATAACAAAAATTATTAAATTGAAATTTTGTAAAAGTCATCTTTCATAAACTATGAATGTTTCAATAATTATTTTTTTATCATGTTTCTTAATTTATATTAATTTAAGAGAAATTTTTATTAAATGCGTCAAGATAAATGAAAGTGTTTTCAGCTAATTGGAACTACCTAACAAAAAAGAATTAAATCAATTGGATATTCTTCAGGATCAAGTTAACAGTCCTCTTTCTGAAGATAGTTTTGCTAATCAAAGTAAAAAAATTGAAAAAGTTTTAATTCTTGATACTGAAACAACAGGGTTAGACGAAAATAAAGATGAAGTGATAGAGATAGGTTGTATTTTGTTTGATGTATCTATTAAATGCGTGCTTTCACAAGTTTCATTTTTATTGCCAGTTAATAATAATGAAGCCGAACATGTTAATGGTATATCTGCTGAAGCAACTAATATCTCTCAACCATGGGAAGATGCATTGAATTTCTTTCTGAAACTTGTTGATTGTTCGGATTTCATTGTTGCCCATAATGTAGAGTTTGATAAGAAATGGTTTGGGAAAGGAAGATTGCCTAAACTTAATAAAAAATGGATATGTAGTTTAGAGGATATTAATTGGTCTTTTCAAAAATCATTAAAAACTAGGCCTTCAGTAACAGATCTGGCTTTATCTTTTTCGATACCAGTTTGGAATTTACATAGAGCGTTATCTGATTGTTTTTATATATCTGAGGTCTTCAAAAAATGCGATAACTTAGAGGAACTTTTGCTTAAAGCTTCTGAGCCGAGGTTGTTATACAAGGCTTTGGTTAGTTATGAAGATAGGTATTTAGCTAAAAATGCTGGGTTCAGATGGAATAGTCCAGTGCAAGGAGCTTGGTCGAGAAAATTAACTTCTGATGAGGCAAAAAATCTTGATTTTAGAGTAGAGATTTTGAATTGATATTTAATAAATTTTTGACTAAGAAAATATTTAGTGCATCTTACAAGGCATCCATTTATTACCCATTTTATGTGCTCCAATACATCCGTATTTAGAGGCAGCCTTTTCAGCCTCTTGTTTAGTGTTAAATAGATCTGACATCATATTTTCCTTATTTGAATTTGAATTTGAAATTTGTTTGGAATGATTATTATGATTGTTATGAGAATTAGGTGAATACTCCCATATCCCCATAGTAGTAACTCCGGCAGAGATAATTCCCATCCCGACTACTGATAAATTGACTATCCCCATCGCTACTGCACCAAAAGAAAATACACCCATTGGGACTACTCCAATACTTATTACTCCCATAGGCACTATTCCTATTGAAACTATACCAAGAGGCGCTATTCCAAAAGCAATTTTTTTTGGCTTTGTACCGCAATGCTGATTTTCTTTACTTTTATTAATTCCCAATAGTTTTTCTAAATGTTAAATTAAAATTGTCTCACATAAGAACCAATCAAAGATTAATTTCTAGATGAATTAAAAATTTTGAATTATTTTTTAGAACTTTGAATAACTTAAAAAACCTAAGAGGAACAGTAGACCTATTTCCTGATCAATTAATAAAGTGGCAAAACGTTGAGAAAATTGTATTAGAGCAGCTTTCGAGAGCATCCATCAAAGAAATAAGAACACCGATATTGGAGATGACCGAATTATTTATAAGAGGAATTGGTGAAGGAACAGATGTTGTCAGTAAGGAAATGTATACGTTTCTTGATAGGGGTGAGAGATCCTGCACTCTCAGGCCTGAAGGAACAGCCTCAGTCGCACGAGCGTTAATACAAAATGGAATATCTTCTAATCCTCTTCAAAAACTTTGGTACATGGGTCCTATGTTTCGATACGAAAGACCTCAAGCAGGCAGGCAAAGACAGTTTCATCAGTTAGGAGTTGAGTTTATAGGGCATGATTCTGTTAGAAGTGATGTTGAAATTATTGCTTTAGCTTGGGATATCTTAGGTAAATTAGGAATAGACGAACTTAATCTTGAAATAAATACTTTGGGCGATCTTAATGATAGATTAAATTTTCAAAAATCCTTTTTAAAGTGGCTAGAAACAAATAAAGATTCTCTTGATTTAGATTCTCAGAATAGGATTACTAAAAACCCTTTGAGGATTTTAGACTCAAAGAATATTCAAACAAAAAAAGTTCTTGAAAATGCACCAAGATTATTTAATTTCTTGTCTGAAAAAAGTCAAAAAAGATATTCAGATTTAAAAAGACAATTACAGGTTTTAAAAATACCATACTTGGAAAATTTTAATTTAGTTAGAGGTTTAGATTATTACACCCATACTGCCTTTGAAATCACTAGTGGGTCTTTAGGTTCCCAAGCTACAGTTTGTGGGGGAGGAAGATACGACGATTTAATAAAACAAATGGGAGGGCCAAATACCCCTGCAATTGGTTTTGCTATTGGTCTAGAAAGATTAATTTTACTAGCAGGAAAAGAGCTTGAAGTTCCAAGAAATACTGATATTTATATTATTAATCAAGGCTTAATTGCTGAATCATTAGCTATTGATTTATCAAGAAAATTAAGAAATTATGATTTGATAGTTGAGTTGGATTTAAGTGGAGCCTCATTTTCTAAACAATTTAAAAAAGCAAATAAACTTAAATCTAAAAGTATTATTGTAATAGGTGATGATGAGGCAGCTAAAAGAGAATTTTTAATAAGACTCTTTGATCAATCAGGTAATGGGAATAAAGAAGAGGCTATATCTTTTGAGAATGATATAAAATTAGAAAAGTGGATTAATAATAACTTGCTTGCAAAGTGATAGTGATGCCCTTGATGTTAGTCATGATTTTTCTTTTGATAATTATTTTTTTTAATTTAAAGAATTTTTTTAAATTCAATATAAAACAAAAAGTTTTAAAGGTTAAAAAATTAACAACTTTCAACAAGAAAAATCTTAATAATTGGATGAATTTAACTAAAAAAGAAAGATATAACTTACAAAAAAAAGATTCTTTGAATTATATGGATAAAAGAAAAATTTTATTAGAAGAAATTAGAAATGAATATAAAAAAATATCTAGAGAAAATTCTTAGGTGAACATTAAGAAAAAATAATTATGGAAAATTTCTGGACTTCAACTAAAAACATAAATGGATTGAGACATTTTGTTTTAGTAAATGAGACTAGAGAACAAGGAAAAATTACTTTTTTAATGGTTTCTGTCCTTGATTCTGAAATTTACTTAAAAACTACCTACGAAGAACTAATAAATAGTGGAAATTGGCACAAAGGTTGGATCAATCTTCCAAAGATTAAATCGATTACAGAAGAATACATCAAATATAAATCCATGAATAAAGGAGAAGATATTGATGAGATATTTATTAATGAAGATTCTTTATTTAATATTTCTTAATTTGACATAAATCTTTCAAATCTCTTTTCTTTATAAATACACGGTTTTTGTTACTTAATAATTATTTAAAAGTTTTACCCCTTTCAAAAAAATAAAATTAACGTTATCAAGGATTAATTATATTTACGTAATTCAATGTTGAGGGAAATATGGAGCTCATCTGAGTTGACTGCCGAAAAATTAGGAATAACTGAAAATAAACTATCATTTTTACGTGAAAATGGAATACTCAAGCCTGGGATTCATTGGAAAAGCTCTCCACTAGGTCAGAAAAAACCTTGGAAACCTAAAGCGCTTTATAATATAAAAATGTGCAGAAAAATAATCAATAAATTTTATTCTGGAGAAAACTACAATATTGCAGCCTAAAAGTAATAAATTTGTTATTGATTTGGAAAAATATATAAAATATCTACTCTATTAGATTCTCATCCTTACACTCAATTAAGGTATTTTGCAAAGTTGGATATAAGTTAATCATATTTATATATTGTTTTGATTTTCTGTATGATTTTGCAGCCCTTTTGTAATGAACTTCAGATTTCATTTCTAGTGATAATTTTCTAGAAGACTCTTGAGAAGTAGTCATAATATTAGATGTCTTATCTCATATTTAATAATTGTTTGAGATTGAGGCAATAAATAGGATGGATTAATGAAACAAAAAGTCTTTTAATGTCAGCAAAAAGAAATTTAATAAAAAAAAATTAAAATTAAAAATCTTTTAATTTGATGTGTAATCTATTATCTAGCAATAACTTTACTGATGAAATCTAACTTATTCTATATTTGATCTATTTGGGAAATTAATAAATTTTTTTTTCTTAGGATTACTAATTTTTACAATTTTGTTGTGAATTCAACCGTTTGATGAAAATTAAAGTATTCTCGAAACGTTTAAGCTAATCATTTCCTAAATGCAAACCTACGGTAATCCAGATACCACTTACGGGTGGTGGGCTGGAAATTCAGGTGTAGCTAATCGCTCAGGAAAATTTATCGCTGCTCATGTAGCTCATGCAGGATTAATTGTTTTCTGGGCTGGTGCTTTCACCCTTTTTGAACTTTCACGATTTGACCCAAGTGTTCCTATGGGTCATCAACCTTTAATTGTTCTTCCACACTTAGCAACTCTAGGAATAGGGTTTGACGCTAATGGCGTTGCGATGGGAGATACTAAACCTGTACTTGCTATAGCAATCGTGCACTTAGTTTCTTCTATGGTTTTAGCTGCTGGTGGACTTTTACACTCTCTACTTCTTCCAGGAAATTTAGAAGATTCAGATATTGCTAGAGCAAGAAAATTCAATATTGAATGGGATAATCCTGACAAATTGACATTCATTCTTGGACATCATCTACTCTTCTTAGGATTTGCAGTTATTGCTTTCGTTGAATGGGCCAGAGTCCATGGAATTTATGATCCAGCTATTGGTGCTGTAAGACAAGTTGAATACGAATTAAACTTAGCAAAAATTTGGAATCATCAAACAGACTTTTTGACTATAGATAGTCTGGAAGAGGTTATGGGTGGTCATGCATTCTTAGCTTTTGTTGAGATCACAGGTGGTGCATGGCATATTGCTACTAAACAGGTAGGAGAATTTACTAAGTTTAAAGGTAAAGGTCTTCTATCAGCCGAAGCTGTTCTATCTTGGTCATTAGCAGGTATAGGCTGGATGGCTATTATTGCAGCTTTCTGGAGTGCAGCAAATACAACTGTTTATCCTGTTGAATATTTTGGTGAACCACTAGAGTTGAAGTTTAGTATTTCTCCATATTGGGTTGATACTGTTGATCTTCCTGATGGTGAGTTTACATCAAGGGCATGGTTAGCAAATGTTCACTACTACTTTGGTTTCTTCTTCATTCAAGGCCATCTTTGGCATGCTCTTAGAGCATTAGGCTTTGATTTCAAGAGAGTTACTAATGCTATTAGTAATATTGATAGTGCCACAATTACTCTTAAGGATTAAATTCTAAAGTTAATCATTTACATTAAAGGCCCTCTAAAAGGGCCTTTTTTATTTGAAAAATTTTGTTTATTAATTTAGATTTAAGAGAATATGTTTTTGAATTCATTGAATATTTTTTCTCTACAGAATAAAGATATTTTTTCAAATTCTCTATTAATAAGTTTTTTGGGATTATTAATTATATTTTTTTTGTTGATTTTTGGGAGGAAATTTAAACTAGCTGTTCAACTTGAGAGATTTGGATTACCGATAGCAGTTATATCTGGAATTATAGGTATATCTATCGGTCCATTTGGAGCAATACATTTTTTACCAAAAGAAACGATCAATGTTTGGAGTAATTTTCCTACTCCTCTTTTATCGTTAGTCTTCGCAACTTTAATGATGGGAAGACCTATCCCAAATATAAATGGTTTAGTTAAACCAATTTTTAATCAATTTATGCTAGCTCTTGCCCTAGGTTTCGGACAATTTTTTGTTGGTGGTCTAGTTGTTAAATATTTTTTGCCTCCATCTATGGATGCAAATCCTTTAATGGGATGTTTAATAGAGGTAGGTTTTGAGGGTGGTCATGGAGCTGCATCAATAATTGGTGAAAGTTTTAATAAACTTGGTTTCCAAAATGGTTTAGATCTTGGTTTGGCTATGGCAACAATGGGTCTTTTATCATCTTCAATATTGGGCAGTATATTTATTTTTCTTGGGAGGACTTTTGGTTTATCAGATAAAGAGGAAATCCTTGAACAAAAAGAAGATCTAAAGGAAAAAAAAATAGAAATTCTTGCGGATTTACGAATTTTTATAATAAATCTTGGATTCTCCGGGCTGGCAATTTCTTTTGGTGTTTTACTACTTAAATATTTAAGGTATATTTCAAGTTCTTTTGGTGAGTTTTCGAAGGAAATTATTTTTTCACTTCCAGTATTCCCTTTTATCCTTATAGGTTCCCTTCTTATTAGGTATATTTTAGAGAAAACTAAAAATACAGAATTTATTTCAAATATTCTTCAAAGGGAGATTGGTATTTTATCCACAGACTTGTTGATTTTTACAGCTATGGCGAGTTTAGATATCGCTGTTGTTTTTGAAAATTGGGTACTTATTTTAGTGTTCACTATTTTCGGTTTATTTTGGAATTTGATCTGCATTGCTTATTTTGCATACTTTATTTTTGATGATTATTGGTTTGAAAAAAGTTTGATAGAGTTTGGGAACTCTACAGGTGTTGTAGCTTCTGGCTTGCTTCTTTTAAGACTTGCGGATCCTAAAAATATTTCTAAGACTTTACCTATTTTCACCTCAAAACAGCTATTCGCTCAGTTAATTCTTTCTGGGGGATTATTCACAGTTCTTGCACCATTAATGATTTCTAAAATTGGGTTGGACTATTGGACAGAAATTTGTGCTTTAATTACGTTCGCAATTCTTTTTATTGCATTCATTTTTAATAAAGTAGAGATGAAAAAGTTGCAATAATAACCCTAGAATACTGCTAGGTTTAATTTTATTTTAATGTCATTTTCTCCTTACGATATTCCACCTCAAGAAAATAAAGGGAAGTGGTTTAGGAGTCATTTACTCGGCAGGGAAATCGAACTTGGTGAATTGTATAGTCTTGGATCAAATGATTTAGATTTGCTTATGGCGGAGACTGCAGAAATAAGAAGTGATCTTGATTTTAAGGAAAAAAATATAGGTAAATTTAGAACTGCAGGATATTTTTTGGAGTTGGCAAGAATAATTGAGAAAAGGAAGTTGTTAGAAAGTTAATTAGAGGGAAAATAATTTTTCACGGAATTTGGAGCCCACAATTCATATTTATACATTAAAGATTTAAATTTTATATTATTTTCAAAGGAATCTAACCAGTTTTTTATTGAGGGTTTTAAATAATTTGTTCTTTTTTGACTTTCACAAGCGATTTTAAATTGTCTTACAAAAGGCCAAATAGACCAATCAGCGATTGTCGGGTTATCTCCAAAAAAGTATTTGTTTTCTGAAAGAAGTTCGTCCCATTTATTAATAAAAATTATCGCCTTTCTGAAATGAAATTCTTCATTACTATCCTTATATCTTGCGGCATATTTGAATCGATCTAAATGAAATTTGAATTCGTTATCGTTTTCATTAATTATTTCGAAAATATCTTCTTTCTTATCATCAGGAAAATATATTAATTTAACGTTTTGCTTACTTGACTCTGAAAGTGCCCATAGGATGATTTCAAGACTTTCTTCAATAACCTCACTATTTTTTTTTATGAGTATTGGAACTGTTTTTGTCTTTGATTTTTTTAAAAAATCTAGAGGTTTATTTTTTAGATCAATTTCTCTTATCTCAACTTTTAATTCACAAATCAATAGGGCCCATCTAACACGAATTGCGTATGGACATCTTCGAAATGAATATAAAATATCGGTTGTCATTTTGTAAAAACTATTAATTATCTTGATTCTTTTAGTATTATTTAGGTAAGTATAGTATTAATCTTACAACGCAAATGTCGGGATATGTTTACCTCATTAGAGTTGGAAACCTTTATCGAATTGGGAAAACTGAGAATCTTGAAAAGAAAATTAAGAAATTAAAACCAGACGAACTATTAACTTCAATTATGACAAAGGAGCCAGAAACTCTTGAAGCGAGGTTACTAAGAAAATATAAATCTCAAAGAATTCCTGAAACTGGTTACTTAAAGCTTTCTAAAAGACAAATTAGAGAATGCAAAAAGCAATTTGAATTAAAGGGAAGTTTACCTCACACTTTAGATGCTGAAGTTTCCATAACTCTATTTGCATCTTTTTTATTGTTTTCATTAAGTTCATTTATTTTTAATTATTTAAATTTTGGATTTGTAAAATCTATATCTTATTCTTTCGGAATGGCATCTCTACCAATGTTTATATTATCTATTACAGGTAGTTTTGGAGGATACTTTTCTGAAGATTTATCTCTTTTTTCATTGTTAACTAATAGAATAAAAGGCTTATTTATTGCAATTGCAATGCTTTCAATGGCTTACTTAATTTTCAAGTTAGGTTAAATTTCATAATTACAGTTTAAGGCAATTTCAAATGGAACTGATTGGGTAGGTAACTTCAGAATAGTTGAGCATATTTCAGCAATATCTTCAGGTTGTGTCATGCTTGATTTGTCTAAGGAAGAGATATTTTGGGCCATTTTTGTATTAACCCAACTTGGGCAAATTGCTGAAACCCTTATATTTTTATCCCAACCTTTATTTTTCATCGTTTGGCATAATCCCATTAAAGCAAACTTTGAAGAAGAATAAGCGGCTAAATCGCCCTTAGATCTTTTCCCACTCATTGAGACTAAAACAATAATTCTTCCTCTGCCTGAGGTACATAAATGCTCCCAAGAAAGCCTACATAAATTCCAAATTGCCAAAAAGTTGATATTTAGTGTATTTAAAATATCTTCTTCATCGCCATCTTTGAATAAAAAAGGAACTTTCGATAATACTCCAGAACAATTTATTACTGAATCAAATCCTCCAAATTTATCTACGGTATTTTTTATCCAATTTTTGGCTGATATTTTGTTTAATGCATCATATTCGTTAATTATGATTCTCCCTTCTGGCCATTTATTTGGATCAATAACACTTCCCTTTAATGATTCTAGATTTCTTATGCCAACACTAATTCTGTTGCCTTCTTTTAATTCTTTATGAGCAATATTTAATCCAATACCTCTACTAGCTCCGCTTATAAGTATTGTCCTCATTTTAAAACTATATATTTGGAAATATTATCCTAAGCAACATTTTAAACTCTCTACCATGCATAATCATCAGACCTTTCTTTACACTCCATGGAGCCTTTATAAACATTATGCACATCGCATATACAATCTCTCTTAAGGAGAGAGTATCAGTTAGAAAACCATACCATTGATTTTTAGGTAGTTGGAAAAAACTGCCAAAAAATTCTCTCAATAGTTTTTCGTCAAACCTCATGAGTTTTTCTAATCCAAATTGGTAAAGTGATTTCTTTCTAATTAATTCTTTTGACCATAAAGTTTCCCAACCTTTTCTTGCAATATGATAAGTACTAAGATTTTTGTTTTTAATTGCTTCTGCTACTGCTTTTGCAACAAGTGGAGCTCTTCTTAAAACATTACCAATTAAGTATCCGGACGCAGGATGTACCATTGAAGCAGCACCACCATATCCAAGTATTTGTTGCTTGAAATCTGGTATTGGCATATTCATTGGAAGAAACAAACCAAGCTCTTCGTGTTGCATGCTTGTAATAGAGATATTTCGATAAGATAGCCTCTTCTCTAGTCTCTCTTTTAAATTTTCCATTGTTAGAGGATTTACTAAACCAAGAGATGTTTCTTCAAGAAAATATTTTCCATTTCCCATATCCATTGCATAAAGAAAAGTGGGCGGTTCTTTTCTTTGCTCTTCATTAAGATGGTCATTTCTATAATCCATTAATACAAACTGTCCTTTTTTCAGCGGAGGTTTACTAAAATTACCAACTATTCCATAACAAGTTTGTACTGCTAAAGGACCACAAGGTTTTAATTTAAGAAAAACAGGATCATATCCTGTTGCATCTACTACTAATCTTGCAGAGTAAGTATTGCCATCTTTTGTAGTTACTGTACTTTTATATTTTTCATAATCTATTTTGTTTGCAAAGCCTTGATGCCATTTAATAAAAGACTTATTGCATTCATTAAACCAATAATTGTGAAGTTTCTTCTTATCAAATAGTCCATAATCTAGAGAATGCTCTGTGGCTTTGTTCTCGTCGTCCTGTTCTTCTAAAGCACCATGCCCAAAAAAACTTACAGTATTCTTCCATCTATATTCAAGTAAATCCTGAAGCCCAAGTTGATCAACTTCTTCCCCCCAAATACCATAAGTGTTTGGCCAAGGTTCATCTGGTCCATTTGGAGAAAGAACTTCAACATCTAATTTTTCCTTTCCTAAAGCTGATGCAATTGCCATGCCTGCAGGCCCTGCACCCAAAACAAGAACATCTGGCATGCTTTCTTTTGACATTAAATATAAATCTTGTAATTAAAGAAATTTAGGGAACAAAATATTATTTCTTCGATTGGTTTTATATATTTCATCCAATACTTGTAATGAGAGTAGATTAATACTAATCAAATTACTCAATTACTAGTGACTAAGTTTTCAGTGTTTTAACAATAATTTATAAGATTACAAAACAAATAAAACTTGTGTATTTTTTTTTATTATAAAAAAATAAAGAGAAATTTAAATGATTAAAAATAAAAATATTTTAATAACTGGAGGTAATTCGGGTATAGGGTTTTTTGCAATAATTAATTTACTAAAGACGAAAAATAATTTATATATTGTTATAAAAAACGACTTTAGAAAGAATCAATTTCGCAAAACAATTGAGAAATATTTTGATAAAAATTACCTTAGTAAATTTTTAAATATTATTGAAAATTGTGATCTTTCAGATTTAGAAAATATTAAAAAAATTAAAGATTACTTGAATATTAAAAAGATTTTTTTAGATGTAATTGTTTTAAATGCAGGATTACAATATACAGGTTCTTTTTACCCTAAAGTATCAAAACAAGGTGTAGAGCTAACTTTTGCGGTTAATCATCTTGCACATTTTTACTTGGTTAACGTCTTAAAAGATTTTGTTAGAGATAATAAAGAATCAAGAATCATCATTACATCATCAGATGTTCACGACCCTAAAAGCTCAGGAGGAAATATAGGAAAGAAAGCAGGGCTTAATGATCTAATTGACTTTAGAAAGAAAGTTACTGGTAAATTTTTAAATTTTAATGCTGATGAATCTTATAAAAATAGTAAGTTATGTAATATTTTGTTTGCTAAAGAACTTGAAAAAAAATTAAAAATATCCTCTAGTAAAATTTCTGTAATTACTTGGGCTCCTGGTCTCGTAATACCAAGTGATGATTCAGGTTTCTTTAGATATAGTAAACGTTTTAATCTCTCTGGATATTTTATTTTTTCTAAAGTTGCAAAAAATATTTTAGGAATTTCAGAAAGTGTAGAAAATGCTGGTAAGATTCTTTCTGAAATTGTTTTTGATTCAAATTTTAATAATATTGGCTACATTCATTTAAGTAATAAACTTATATCTTTTAAAAAACATAAATTAGTTGAAAGTAAGGTTAGTGATGAGGCAAATAATTCTGAGTTGGCTTCGAAACTCTGGATTTTAAGTGAAGAGATTTGTAGATCATTTGGCTTTGTTACTTTCAATATTTAAGGTTTGTGTTGGGAATGCAAACTCTATATTATTAACCGCAAATTCCTCAATAATTCTTAAATTTATAGATTGTTGAGCTTCCATCGCAGCGAGATAATTATTTGTTGGGATGTAATAAACAAGTTCGAAATTAAGACTGAAGTCGCCGAAATCTGTGAAATGACATCTATCAAAAGAGGCATCTTTTGTCTCTTCAACTATTTTTTTAATTATTATTGGAATCAATTTCATAAGTTTTGGAGAGGTTTCATAAACAACTCCCAATTTATGCACTAACCTCCTTTTTTCCATTTGCGCGTAATTTGAAATTATTCCATTTGTTAGGGCGCTGTTGCTCATTACTATTACTTCTCCATTAATACTTCTTATCCTTGAGGATCTTACTCCCACTCTCTCAACCATTCCGAGGACTCCATCAGATTTTATAAACTCACCTTTTTGAAAAGGTTTATCAAGCAAAATTGTTATATATTCAAAAAACTCCTGAACTGGATCTTTCAAAGCTAATCCTGCTCCAATTCCCCCTGCACTTAATAAAGCCCAAATAGCAGTCATTTGAACACCTATATTTTGTAAGAAAAATATTGAGCCAATAGTCCAGGTTAATGCTTTTATCAATGGAGTTAGTGAAGATACCATCGATATAATTGAGGAATCATTAATTTTCGATGTCGATTCTGTTAAAGATCTTATTAAAACTTTGTTGAGAGCTTTTATGATGATTATTAATATAAATAATTTCAAAATATTCAATAAGACAGAGATAAAAGTTATTTCATCAGCAAAAAAATAGTCAATTGAAAAATAAAATGAGAGGAGGAAACCTATAGGTTTTATAATTCCAGAGATCACCTCAAAAATAAAATCATCGAAATTTGTTTTTGTTCTTTTGGAAATCTTTTTAAAAAATATTTTTGAAAGTTTAGAAATTATTATCGAGAATAAAGTTCCAATAAAAAAAATAGATAATGCCAGAAGGAAGTTTTCAGTAACTAATTTCATATTCAAATAAACCTTAAAAATTTATCTCTAATAAAATTTTAAATTATCTCTAAACAACAAACCAGTCTTTATTTTTCTTTAACTCATTATTATATTTCTAATTTCTTTAAATTCTTTTCTATCCGCAGTTTTGCATAATTCAAAAATCATTGATTCAGTTGTTGTTAAGATCCCCCCACTCTGAGCCATTCTTTGTAATGCTATTTCATGATCTACCCTATTTCGACTTCCCATTGCATCTGTTATGAGAATAACTTCAAATCCTTTTTGTAAACAATCTAAGACTGTTTGTTGAATACAAATATGCGTTTCGATCCCACAAACTATCAAATTATTAATTTTTTTATTTTTAAGTTCTTTTAAAAATTCTTCTAATTTAGCTAGGCTGAAATCCATTTTTTCAAATTTTTTAAATCCTGCTTTGGGCGATAATTCAGGCAGCGTTACCCCCAATTTGAGTGGATTCTGTTCAGATATAAATATGTCTTCTTCTAAAATTTGGTAAGCATTTAAAAGCTTTTTGATGTTTTTGATTATTGAATCTCTATTAAAAATTGGTCTTATTATTTTTTCCTGAATATCAATAATTAGCAAGGCGTTTACTTTCGATGATAATTTATCAGAATAGATTTCTTGATCATTCATCATTTACATTTAAAGTTACATTTAACATAATATTTTGAAGAACTTTAGTAAATATTGTAAATTAAAAAGTTGTTTTACTCTCATCTAGAGTTATTATTGAGAATAGCAATTGGTTAATTTTGTCATTATCCTCGCAATACAATGTCATTACATCTCCTCTCGGTGATGGTTTACATAAAGATGGGAAGAGACTGACTCCGCAGAGGCTAAAGGTTCTTAATTTATTTGAAAATATTGGTTCTGGAAAGCATCTTAGTGCTGAAGAGGTTCATGAAAAGTTAGTTAAAACAAGCTCCAAAGTTTCATTGGCAACAATTTATAGAACGTTAAGACTTTTAGTAGAAATGGGGTTGCTTCATGAATTAGAACTCAGTGAAGGTGGACACAGATATGAATTGCTTAGTAACGACAAACCGGACCATCATCATTTGATTTGTATTAGGTGTGGAAGAACAGAAGAATTCGAAAATGATGAAGTTTTAGAAGCAGGCAAAGTTGCTGCAAAAATTAATGGTTTTAAATTAATTGAATCCTCTTTAAATGTAAGAGCTATTTGTCCTAATTGCATTTAGCAGGTTTTAACTTAAAGTACCTCCACAACTTGACCCTGCACCTGCAGTACAGGCAAAACAATGTTCTTTTACAGCTACCCCGTAGTTAAAATTAAATGATTCATCCAATAGATCAAAAAGTGTCTTTGGGCCTTTATTCTCTCGGAAATTTATCTGTTGGTTAAAGTCGCAATCATAAATTTCTCCTAGCCAATTTACGCTAATTGTCTTTTTACACATAAGATTTTCTAGATTTTTTTCATTAAAATTTTCTTTTAGTAATTTGTAATAAGTATTTAGTTTCCCTTCTCTTCTAAGAGATTCTTCATATCTATTAATTGGCATATTAGTTATTGTGTATAAATTATTAAAAACGATATTGTATTTTTCGAATAGTATTTTTTTATAATCCTTCTCCAATATTTCCTGAGAAGGTGGAAGAATTGGGCTTATAGGATTGTAAACAAGATTTAATTGTAATTCATTTTCTTTTTTTCCATAGCCTAGATCATTAAGAATTTTTATGGCATTAATACTTTTTTCAAAGACCCCAAACCCCCTCTGAAAATCAACATTATTTTTTTCATAACACGGTAGCGAAGCAGTAACTATAACTTTATTCTTTGCAAGAAATTGAGGAAGATCTTCATAACCTTCTTCAAAAAAAATTGTCAAATTGCACCTATCAATAATATCAATTTGTTTTGTGCTCAAACTGGTTATTAGGTTTTTAAATTCTGGGTGGAGTTCTGGTGCACCACCTGTAATATCTAAAGTCTTGATTTTATATTTTTCAATTATCTTTGGGATAAGAGATATTATTTCATTGGACATCTTTTCAGTCCTTAGGGGACTCGAATTGACATGACAATGCTTACAAGCTTGATTGCATTTATAACCTATGTTAATTTGTAATGTTTCTATAGGTTCTTTGTATATTGAGGGGAATTTTTCTTTCATGAATCTATTATTTATAAATTGTCATTCGAAAATTAAAAAGTCAACTATTTTTTTTAAATTTTGATCTCTTTCTAGCAAGTTCAATAAACCAACTTATGTATTCTTTAGGACCATTTTTAAAAACTATGTCAAACTTTAAGTTGTCATAAACATCACTGATCCCTATTAAACCAGTTTTTTTTGTAGAGGGTCTTTCAACTTCACCAGAACTACTATCTACAAAAATTATTTTATTTTTAATCCCAAATTCATTACCTAATATTTGTATTAATTCTAGAAAAGATCTATCACTTCCTCCTCTTAAATAACTTTTTTCATCATTATTTTTTTTTGAAGTGACTGTGTCACCAATTCCTACAATCATAGGCATATCTTTTTTTTGAATAGTTCTTTTGCATAAATCAATTTTTTCCGTAATAGAATTTGGAGAGTTTCTAAAATTAAAATTTCTTCCAAAAGGAGCTTTACCAGTTTTATCCGCAATAAATTTATTTAAAAGAAATAAAACTCCAGAATCCTTAACTGCTCCTTTAATAAGTAATTGTATGTCTGTTGATCCGATATCATCTTGAGAAGAAAGTTTAATTGTTTCTCTACCATTTTTATTACCTAAATTTGGTGAAATATGAAGGAAAAATGAGTTTTTGAAGCCTTCGGAGTCAGCTTTTAAAATGATTTCATTCATCATTTTTTCAAAACTTACTTGAATAAGCTTTCTCTTATCTGAATCTGTATGAACTAAATCAAATAGGCTATTGAAATTAATAGTTGGCGAGAAGCGTGTTTCACATATTGATTTTACTGCGTGAAAATTGATATCTTCTTGGCTAAGTTCAGGAAAAATATTCTTAACTATGTAATTAAATTTTGGTCTTATTAAACTAGGTACTTTTGATAAAAAATTTAGTTCTTTTTCTGATACTCCTTCAAAACTTATTTGACCATTGTTGTCTTGATACTCTACTCCACAGGCAGCTAAACCTCTTAAATATAGCGCTTTGTTTTTAGGCTCAGTAGTGCTACCTATACTCCTTTCTATTATTCTGTTAACTCCTCTTGGACCTTCATGTTCACCGCAAGTTAATACAAAGAATTCCTCGGCAAATTCTTTTACTGCATAAATATATTTTGATTCTAACTCTCTAGTCATTGGATCTTTTACAAGAGGGATGCAAACTCCGTCAATGTCTTGAATAAATAAGATATTTTGTGAAGAAATTAATTGTTTTTGTACCTTTAAATTACTTGCCATATATTCCATATTTATAATTATTTCTCTTTTTATTAAATTTCTTTTTTATAAAATTATAAATTAAAAAATTCAATATTTACAATAAATAATTTGCTATGGTCAAAAATTGCTTTAATGTAGAAAAATGTTGTTAAGGGTAAGTAATTAAAAAATTATCAAGAATTTCCAAAAATGAAGAATAATTTCATAGAAAACATAAATGATGAAAAATATTTTTATTCATTAATTGAAGATATAGAAAACAGCAAAGTTGGATTCTACAGTGTTGGTTTATATCCTGCATCATTAGCATACAACTGTGCTATGCATGGAAAATCAAATAATATTCTCTTAGCTCCTAGAGAAGATAGAGATTTGTTAGGTGCTTTCTCAAATGATGTTCTTTTAGATATGGATAATGAGATTATTGAAAAGATTAAGAGAATGGGACATTATTCTTCAGAGGGGACAAGAAAGACTTTTGATTTAAAAGATCTTCTCTTGGAATGTGAGATAGTTATTCTTGCTTCAAACAGTAATCACATAAAAGATGATGTTAAACATGCTTTAGAACTCAGAAAAACTCTAAAAAGAGAAAATGTGGTTCTTGGCTGTCTTGTCGGTTCTTTTTGCGTTGACAATAAAAGTAAAAACCCTTTTATTCTCTGTAATAAATATCCAAATCTAGCTTTTTTTACAGGATTTCATCGACACGGAGCTTTACGAAATCCTCATGATAGTTTTACCGCAAATTTCTGCCATCCTAATGCCCTTACTGCTTTAATAGGCGCTCGCATTTTGAATCAATTATCCCCGAAAATTCAAGTTTCTCCTGGAGTTCATAATATTGAATGTCAATATATAAAATCAATAAAAAATATCTCATCCATATTTGCAGGTTTTGTAAATAACTTTCATTCCGATAAGCCAGGAATGCTACCTAGCATTAATACAATTTTGTTAACTCAATGTTTAGATCAGGCCGCATCAGTATCATTACAAGTTAGAAAAGAAAATAAATTAGAAAATAAATATCTTTCATTAAAAGAGCTTGGTTATGGTGAAGAAATAATTAGTGCAAAGGAAATAATTAATGATAAATTTTGTGAAAAAGGAGATTATACTTTTTCTCAATTAAATGCTGTTAAGGCTGATGTCTTAGGGAGTATGACCCTACCAACTGAAGGAAAACCAACACGTAATTTTCAAGCAGGACAAGTTTTATCAGATATGCTTTTGCAACTCAATAGATGTCCAAAAGATGTCTCAGAATTTGTAAATTGGTGTAATAAATACTCTCTTAGTCAAGGAGGTTTAGAAGGTTTAAAATCTTTAAAATTTTGGCCAGAAATTTATAAAGAATTCAAAATCAAAAATAATAATTGTTCAATGATTAATCTTATTTATTTGTGCTTTAATGCTAATTCAGAAGAAAAAAAAGAAATTTATAAGGTTTTAATTAGTTCTGAAGAGATTACTAATTTTTGCCAAGAATCTGTGAAATCTGAATTATCTTTAGAACTAAATGAAAAATTAAAAGGAGATTATCTTTTTAATGATATTGAAAAACTTTACAAGAAATTGTTCATTGATAAAGAGAAAAACGAACTTTTAAAAAATGAATGTTGTGATCATATTTCTAAAAATTATCCAAGCTATATCAATGTATTGAAAATTATCAATAATTATTTTAATAATTGATTATTTATTTAATTTACTATAAAGCTAAGTTCTTCATTTATTTACTAATCTTGATTGCGGGGTTAGAATTATTATGGTTTTAAAAGGTTTTTTTGAAAAAGGAATTATCACATCGTTCTCATGAACTTAAAGCTCTTGGTTGGAATCAAGAAGACTTAACAAGATACGAAGATTTATGGGACTACAGTCAAAGATGGGGTTTAATAAATTTAGAAAGAGAAGACAGACAGTTTTTAAAGAAGGCAGAAAAGTTACTCCCAAAGATACAAAATAAAAAGATATCAGTTAAAAAAACTATTGAGGAAAAATCATATTATTTATGGTTAAATTTTTACCTCGATGAAATTAATATTTTTAGTAATTCTAATCTTCCAAATAATAAACATGGTGTTTGGACACTCTTACTTGAGGAGGAAATAAAACTTCTTAAGGAATTACAACCAGTTATGGGTCTTCCAGATACTATAAAAGCCAAAAATCTATTTGAAAATAGAAAGGAGCTCATTAACAAAGCTTTTAGTGAATTTGAAGCTAAAAAAAACGATAAGGTTTTCAATTTTGATGATGTTCTAAACAACTCTGAAAAAAATGTTGGTAAGAATTGGAAATCAATTACTGAAAAAGATCCTGAAGCTAATAAAACTTTTCCAATAATAGATTCTGAAAATATTGAGAAACTCAGATCTGCGATAAAAGAGGATTTGAGTTTATATATGACGGATAATTACCCTTCATTAAAAAAGGATTTATAAATATTTATCTTTTTTTTGTTTTTTTTTGGGACTTTTTTAAGTTAAATAGATAATAGGATTATTTAAAAAATTTTGAGCAACCAAAAGTTCGAGACTCTTCAGTTACATGCAGGCCAAGTGCCTGATCCAACTACAAATTCTAGAGCAGTACCCATTTATCAAACTAGTTCCTATGTCTTTGATAATGCCGAGCATGGAGCCAATCTTTTTGGATTAAAAGAATTTGGAAATATTTACACTCGACTTATGAACCCCACTACAGACGTCTTCGAAAAAAGGATGGCAGCTTTGGAGGGAGGTATGGCAGCACTTGCAACATCCTCAGGTCAAGCTGCTCAATTCTTGGCAATCGTGAACTGCATGACAGCAGGGGATAATTTTGTCTCTACATCTTTTCTCTATGGTGGGACTTACAATCAATTTAAAGTACAATTTCCAAGATTAGGAATAGAAGTTAAATTTGCAGATGGTGATAGTATCGATAGTTTTAGAAATAAAATTGATGATAAAACAAAAGCAATATATGTCGAATCAATGGGAAATCCAAGGTTCAATATTCCAGATTTTGAGGGACTTTCTGCTTTGGCGAAGGAAAATGGAATCCCTCTAATAGTGGATAATACCCTTGGTGCTGGTGGTGCTTTAATAAGACCAATTGATTTTGGAGCCGATGTTGTTGTAGAGAGTGCAACGAAATGGATCGGTGGACATGGAACAAGCATCGGTGGGGTTATTGTTGATGCCGGAACCTTTGATTGGGGAAATGGTAAATTCCCACTAATGAGTGAGCCAAGCGCTGCTTATCATGGGCTCGTTCACTGGGACGCTTTTGGTTTCGGTAGCGATATCTGCAAATCTTTGGGAGTACCTGATAACAGAAATATAGCTTTTGCGTTAAGAGCAAGACTTGAATGCCTCAGAGACTGGGGATCAGCTCAAAGTCCTTTTAATTCTTTCTTGCTATTGCAGGGTTTGGAAACTCTAAGTTTAAGAATAGAAAGACAAACTTCTAATGCTCTTGAATTAGCAAAATGGTTAGATTCTAATTCTAATGTAAGTAGTGTTAATTATCCCGGTCTAGAATCTGATCCATATTACTCTAGCGCTAAAAAATATACTACTGGAAGGGGAATGGGTTGCATGCTTATGTTCTCTCTAAATGGGGGTTATGAAAATGCAGTAAAATTTATTGATTCCTTAAAATTAGCGAGCCACCTTGCTAACGTGGGTGATTCCAAAACACTAGTAATTCATCCTGCTTCAACAACTCATCAGCAATTATCTGAAGAAGAACAATATTCTGCAGGTGTTACTCCCACTATGGTAAGAGTATCCGTAGGAATTGAGCATATTGATGATATAAAAGCAGATTTCGAGCAAGCACTTTCACAAATCACATAGGAAAGGAGATTTATTGGCTTTAATAATTCCTAGTAACTATCACAAGATTAGTGATGTTGAGAAAAATCATATATCTTGGATCGAACCAGAATTGGCAAAAAGACAGGATATACGTCCTCTTAGGATTGGTATTTTAAATATCATGCCTCTTGGCAAGCAGTATGAATTTAACTTACTACACCCACTTGGTTTATCTCCTCTTCAAATTGAACCAGTTTGGATAAAGCTTAAAACTCACTCTTATAAAACATGGGATCTTAATCATCTGAATAATCTATACATTACTTGGGAAGAAGCAAATAATCCAGAACCGTTAGATGGAATCATTATTACTGGAGCACCTATTGAGCACCTAGCCTTTGAGCAGGTCAAGTATTGGGAGGAATTTGTGAAAATTGTAAATGAAGCCAGAAGTTCTTGTGCGAGTACTCTTGGATTATGTTGGGCTGGCTTTGCGCTAGCTTATTTGGCAGGGGTTGATAAGAAAGTTTTTGATAGGAAATTATTTGGGGTATTCCCTTTAAAAAGTCTTGTTCCTGGACACCCTTTGATGGGTACACAAGATGATGAATTTATTTGTCCTCAAAGTAGATTTGCTGGATTGCCAGATTTGGAAATGGAGAAGGCCCAAAAAGAAGGGAAACTGAATTTGTTGGCTTATGGAGAAAACGTTGGATACACAATATTTGAATCTAATGATCAAAAACAACTTATGCATTTAGGTCATCCTGAATATACGGTGCATAGAATTATTAGTGAAATTGAGAGAGACAAAGAAAAGGGAGATGTTCCTCCTCCTGAAAATTTTGATCTAAATAGCTCAAAAACCGCTTGGAGATCTCATAGGAATTTGCTTTTTCAGCAATGGCTTTGGTTTTGTTATCAACAAGTTAGTCTTAATTAACTTTTTTAATGAGAGCTATTTACGCCACCAAGTCTTTCAAATAAGTTAAGACTTTCTTTATTTAATCCAATAATTTCAACTTTAGAACCACCATTCTGGAATTTTCTAATAATTTGCTCAAGAGCAACAACGCCACTTTGATCCCAAATATGAGCTAAAGACATGTCAATTACAATATTTTCTGGATGTTCATGAATATCAAATCCTTGTAAAAAATAAATTTTACTTACAAAAAATAATTGTCCTTTTACTTTGTAGGTAGTTAAATTATTTTCTTTTGCTCTTGAGACAGTTATAACTTTTGCAACTTTTCTGCTGAAAAGAATTGCAGCTAATGCAACTCCTGCAATAACTCCAAGTGCAAGATTATGAGGTTTTGTAAGCATAGTAACTGCAAAAGTCATAAGCATGACTGCAGTATCGCTTTTAGGTATCTTTCTAATATTTTTTAATCCATTTATATCTGCCGTACTTATTGCGATCGTTATCATTATTGCCACTAAAGCAGCCATAGGTATTGCTCCAATCCAAGACTTCAAGAGTATGATCATAATTAATAGTGATATTCCTGAGGAGAGGGTTGATAATCTTGATTTACCGCCATTCTCAGTATTCATTACAGATTGCCCAACTAAGGCACATCCAGCCATTCCACCAAATAAAGATGCCACAATATTTGCGATTCCCTGTCCTCTTGCTTCTTTATTTTTATTAGAACTTGTATCAGTTACATCGTCTAAAATGTCTTGAGTTAAAAAGGTTTCCATTAAACCCACGAGAGATATTGCAAGTGATGTCGGCAAAATTATCCCTAATGTTTCAAGGCTAAAAGGTACTTTTCCATTTTCTATTGATCCAAAAGGAAGAGAAATACTTGGTAATCCATCAGGTAATTTACCCAAATCGCTAACTGTTGGGACATCTAGATTAAAGAATATGCTTATAAGAGTTATTACTACTATTGCGATAAGTTGAGATGGGATTACTTTTGTGATTTTTGGAAGCCCATAGATAATTACTAATCCTAGGATTACAAGGATCCAAACTACTGGAATCTGAGAGTTAACTGGATATTGACTTAAAGTTTGTTCAACTAATTCTTTTGATTCTTTAATACCAATTCCTAACTGAGGTAGTTGTGCTTGAAATATTAAAAGTGCAAGTGCATTTACAAATCCACTTAATACTCCTGTTGGGACGAACCTCATTTGGTAGGCAAGTCTTAAATATCCCCAAAGAATTTGGAAAATCCCAGTTAATATTCCAGCTGCAATAAGATATGGGACTCCTAATCCAGGGGCTTGTGATTCTCCGTAGGCAACAAGTCCAGTCATCAAAAGAGCTGTTGAACCTGTGGCAGAAGTGATCATGCCCCTTCTTCCTCCAACAATTGCAATTGTTATAGATAAGCAAAATGCACCAAAAAGACCAACTTTAGGATCTACACCAGCTATACCTGAAAAAGCAATTGCTTCTGGAATCATTGCAAAAGCAACAACTAAGCCAGAGAGAATATTTGACTTTGGATCATCTAACCAATTTTTAGATAAATATCTTGAGAAATTTGACATTTTAATTTTATTTATAATTATGAAGTTACCTTATAAAGGAGGCAAAATACCTTGTGGGTCAAAAATATTCTTTAAAGTTTTTAATTCATTTATTCTATTCCCAAAGGCTAATGTAATTTCTTCCTCATGTGAATCCAAATGATTATGCAATTGGGCTAAGTGAATATTTGGATAGAACTTTTTTAGCTTGCTCCACGATTTATAAATCCATTCCAAAGCGACTTCTTTTTCTTGAAGATCATTTTTTTTCCATGATGCATATATCCATGGTTTCCAAGTACTTTTTCTATGAACAAAAAAGCTTGAACCATGCCAATGATTTAACTTTTTAGTTTTGCAACCTAATTGTTGAGAAGCAATATAACAGGAATTATTAGGTTTATTATCCATTATTTCAACCAAACATTTTATGAAAATTGGGATATCATTTTTTAAATCTTCTCCAAGAAGACTAATCACTTCAGAATGGTTATTTGCATTCAGCTCATATAAATTCAATTCCTTTGGGAAGAAATTTATCTTGTTAAAGTTCTCATAAAAATTTTTTTCTAGAGCAGGAAATTTGTTTAGAAGCATTAGGTATTCTTCTGTTCTTTTATCCTCTAAATTATTTTTGAGTTCAGCAAAAATATATATGTAAATTTTTTGGGCATAAATCCATTGAAGACTAATATTTTCTGGAAATTCCTCTGATAGTTTTATTATTTCTGAAAGTTCATTTAGATTTACAAATCCTTCAATAACCTTAATTGGATTAGATTGGATAGTTTTAAGTTCTATTTCGGTAATAATTGAGAAAAAGGGTGCTGCGCCTTTAATTGCCTCCCAAATTAATTGTTCTTCTGGAGTTACTTGATTTTTTTTTAAAGAGATAAATGTGCCATTACCCAAGAAACCTTTTATTGATTCAATATTATCAATGGCTAATCCATAGGCTCTACTGAGAGGGCTTACTCCACCAGTAAGTATATAGCCTGCTCCAGGAAGTTTAGAAAGTCCGATTGGAAAACTTCGATTATGTTTTTGTAGATAATTTACTAGATCCCCCATTATTACTCCCCCTCCAATTGTTACTAAATTGGTTTTTCTATCTAGGTGAATTTTGCTGTGATTTTTTCTTAGATCAAGAGTTGTAAAACCATTTTTTGCACAACTAGAGGTTGTACCTCCACTACATACGCATAGGTGTTCGAATTTTTCCTTAGAGTAGTTATCCTCACAAAATAAGGAATCATTCACTTCATAAATTAATTTTTTTAATTTTGCATCCTTTGAGTTAATATTTGGAACTTCAAGCAAGTTATTATTATTTTTCACTACGTGATATTGTTCTTTACTATTATGGTATAAGTAATAACTCGAAATTGGATAATTTAGATTCGAAGTTAAATAATCAAGTCGCGATACTTATCTGTGGACACGGGAGTAGAAATAAACTAGCTATTACTGAATTTCAAGAATTAATTAAGTTCATCCAAAAAAGATATCCAAAATTTTTAGTTGAATATGGTTTCTTAGA
Source organism: Prochlorococcus sp. AG-355-N16 (assembly GCA_003278545.1). Lineage (GTDB taxonomy): Bacteria > Cyanobacteriota > Cyanobacteriia > PCC-6307 > Cyanobiaceae > Prochlorococcus_A. Next base: position 7,704 of record QCEF01000004.1, on the reverse strand, counting down.
ATTCGCTAAACCTTCGATTGTTGATGCTCTAGACAAGTTAAAAGATCTTTCTATAAAAAAAATAATTGCAATACCCGCAATGCTTTTCGCTGCGGGCCATGTAAAAAATGATATACCTAGCTTGCTTATGAATTATTCAAGTAAAACAGGTATTGAAATAATTTATGGAAGAGAATTAGGTATTAATAATTTAATGATTAGTGCAGCTTGTGAAAGAGTAAAAGATGTATTTAAGCAAAATAATACTCTCAAACCTGAAGAATCATTATTAGTAGTTGTTGGTAGAGGCTCTTCTGACCCAGATGCGAATTCCAATGTTTCAAAAATAACGAGAATGATCGTAGAGGGTATTGGTTTAGGATGGGGTGAAACAGTTTTTTCTGGAGTAACTTTCCCCCTCGTTGAACCTGGCTTGAAAAATGTTGTGAGACTTGGTTATAAAAATATAATTATTTTCCCTTATTTTCTTTTCTCAGGTGTCCTTGTCACCAGAATAAAAAGGCAAAGTGATTTAGTTGCGATTAAAAATCCAAATATTTCATTTATACATGCAAAATATCTTTCATCACAGTCTTATGTTGTCGATACTTTTGTAGAAAGGATTGAAGAGATTCTTAATAACGAAGGTAAGAATTTTATGAATTGTTCAACTTGTAAATATAGATCAAATTTATTTGGCTTTGAAAAAGAAGTTGGAATGGTACAAGAAAGTCATCATGACCATGTAGAGGGCTTGGGGATAAGCTGCGATTTATGTGATCCTGAATGTAATGGTTCTTGTGAAATACAAAATCAAATCCCAACTCATAATCAAGAAAAATCAAAACTAAGAGAAGGAGATTACCTAGGACATGAACATGTTGAGGCTCATCATCATGAACATAATCACCATCATCATCACCATAGTATTTATCCAAATTCAAAACACCCTTTGGGACCTGTCACGCTTCGCTTGCCGAATGAAGATCAAATCTTAAGAAAATCCGTTGAAAATAACTGAATCACCTGTCTCTTTCTCGATTAAGTCTTAATAGACTCAGTGTATATAAGTATTCCTAATATAAAATCTTAAAAGTATTTTGAGCTAGATTTTCCACAATTTACAGGTTGTTTTCCACGTCCAAATCCACAATGGATTAGAAATCCCAGCAGTTTTTTAAAAAAACAGGACTTCAACATTATTGTTGACTTTTCTTTAAGATTTAATCAATTTCCTAATTTAAAATATAAATTTCTTAAAAAACAATTTATAACATGAGTCTCATTTGATAATTTGAAAAGTTTACAAACAGATTTTTTTTGATAATTTTAGAAAAAAGTATCACTATATCAATGTACGGAAATATAGATTCATGGATCAAACCAGCCAATCAAATTTAACTGATAAAAAACTTGTCGAATGTTCATCAAATAAAGTCTCTTTAGAGACAGAGCTTTCAGAAACTCTCTATAACACTATGAAAGATTTCGTATTAAGTAACCCAACTTGGGATCAATATAAGCTTATAAATTCAGCATTAGCTACTTTTCTCGTTCATAACGGATGTACAGATAATTCTGTCTCAGAAATTTATTTAAATCAATTATTTACACCTTCTAAGTCTTTTTAATATTTAAACAGGCTCTTCTACTTAAAGCCATCATTGTAAGTGTGGGGCTTTGCCAAGATGATGTGGGCCAGCATGCTCCATCTAGTACAAGCACATTCTTGCATCTCCATAATCTATTAAATTTATCAACTACGCTATTTTCTTCATTAATCCCCATTGGTGCTCCCCCTACTTCATGAATGTAATATCCAGGAGGAGGAGGATTATCTGAAAGTGCGATCAAATTTTTTGTAAATAAACTTCCTAATGGGATATTCATTAGTTCATCAATATTTCTCATTTCTCCATTTGCCGCTTTTATTGATTTTAGTATTGTGTTTTCCATATGTTTGGCCATATTTAACTCATTCTCGCTCCATTCGAATTCAATGTAGGGAATTGGGATACCCCATTCATCTGTTTTTTTTGAGAGAGAAACTGAGTTTTTCTCTCTAGGAAGGACCTCGCCATGAGCGATAAGAAAACCAATGGATTTGTTTTTGTCTTTTTGCAAAAATTTAGGTATTCCTAATCTATCAATTGCCCCCCAGATTCCATAGCCTCTATGGAAATTCATGTCGTCAATTTCTGGTAAATTTGAACCAAATGGAATAAAAAAGCTGCCTGCTCCAGAAAGATCGGGAAGATTATCTAATGGTTTATCAGAGTTTTTTGTTTTTGGGACTGAAAAAAATCTACAGATAGATACATGATCCATGAGGTATTTGCCTAATTTCCCGGAATTATCTTTAAACCCTGAGGAATTTGATTTGTATTCTGAGTTAAGGAGTATTCTCAGCGTTGAAATTGTTGATGCGCAGAGAAGAATTAAATCACAATTCAATGCTACTTTTTGTCCATTTTCTAGGTTTACAATCGTTAGTTTTGAGGCAAGCTCTGTTGCCTTGTTAATCTCAAAAGACTCCACTAGGTAATTAGAGATTATTTGTACATTTCCAGTATCTAAAGCTTTTTTTAAGGAGCTTCCTAAGCTAGAGGACTTGGGCCATTTTTTTTCTTTTACTGATGAATTACGGTCAAATCCTCTTGATTGGATAAATGGATAGTTTAATTTAGATTTTACTTTGCTGCCAAAAATATTTTCGTTTTCTGTAAGAGGTATTTCACCAATATATTTACCGTTTGGGACCTCCTTGATATCATCTTTTCGTCCATAAATTCCGCAGAAATTTTCAATAAAATCATAGTGTGGGGAAATTTCTTCGTATGAAATAGGCCAGTTTGGCCCGAATCCGTCTTTTTTAGCCGGATGAAAGTCTTCTGAGGAAAGTCTTAATGTTATGCCTCCCCAAGTTAATGATCTCCCCCCATATTGTTTACCTTGTGTCCAAAGAAATGGCTTTCTTTTTGGGAAGTCATAAGGATGCTTCAATTCATTTGAATATAAGTCAGGATTATTTTTCCAATAACCAGGATGTTGGCATTGATTGGCATGTTTTTTTGTTAAAACTCCGGATAATCTTTTTAATGTACTTTTTGGCTCATGATTACTAGCTTCATGCCTTTTAACTTGAGGCCCTGCTTCTATTACTAAAACTTTGATCCCTTGTTCTGCCAAAGTAAGTGCTGCTATTCCTCCTGTAGCTCCAGAACCAACAACAATCGCATCATAAGGACTTATATCCAAAACCTAGTTCATGATTTGCTATTTCAATAAATATAGCATTCAGTAAATAATTAATTTTTAGATTTCAGCTTAAGAAGTTAGAATTTATTGAAATAATACTCAAACAAATGAGATTCATAATTTTAACTTTTTTAATAGTTGTTTTAACCCTCCCTTCTAGAAGCTTCGCTGCATTGGATTATGGTAAACAATCTTTGGTTGGGGCTGATTTTTCTGGATCCGATTTAAAAGGAGCAACTTTCTATTTGACTGATTTACAAGACGCAAATTTGTCAGGTTGTGAGCTCCAAAATGCGACTCTTTATGGAGCAAAATTGAAAGATACTAATTTAAGTAACTCCAACTTAAGAGAAGTAACTTTAGACTCGGCTGTTTTAGATGGAACAGATTTATCAAATACTAATTTGGAGGATTCTTTTGCTTATAGTACTCAGTTTGAAAATGTAAAAATAAAAGGCGCAGACTTCACAAATGTTTTTTTGCCAAAAGATATTATTAGGAAATTTTGTGAAAGTGCTACTGGAACTAATCCAATTACAAATAGAGAAACCAGAGAAACTTTAGAGTGCGATTACATTTAAATTTATGCACATACAAGTTCTTTTTTAATCTTTCTTTGTTTATAAAGTGATCTTCCAACAGGCCAACCTAAAGTAGATAAATGTTTCATTAAAGAACCTGAGTATTTGAAATAAAAATTGTCTGAATATTTGATGCCAAGTTCATTTAGAGTGGTTATTAATAAACATAGATCTTTCTTTTTGCCTTTTTTCATATCCAATAATATCAATGATTCACTTGATAATTTTTTTTCTAGTACCTTATCATTTTCAGCAAAACCAACTTTAAGTGAATTAAATTTATCAGAATAAAGAGTATAAATTATTCCATCTTTGAATTTATCTACAGAAGTATCTACATTAAATGTTGATGATATTAATGTTTTGTATCCTTTAATGATTTTTCTTTTATTCATAATTATTTGACTTCATCCTGAGCTAATTCGTATTTCTCCAATAGATTGTTTACTTCTGCTAGTGCTATCCTCTTTTGACAGGCCGAGTCATATCTATTTACTGCTACGGAAGGTATTGAACCTTTGCTTTTCATTTCCCTTATACCAGTTTCTAAACATTGAAAAGCAACACTTGATAGATCTCTTCCTTCTGCTGCGGCCCAAACTTTCAAAAGATAAGTAAGGTTTGATGGTACTGAGATCTGTACTTTGTTTGAATTTGAAGTATTTAATGCAATATCATCTAGACTAATTTCTTTAGAGGAAATAGTTTCTTTAACCTTTTTCTTCAAAAATTTTACTTGGCTTATAGCGTCCTCTTTATTCTTTATTTTCTGCTCTATTTCAAATAACTCTTCTTCAGAATTAATTAAAGCTTCTAATGCCCATTTAGCATCATCTTTCGCAACAGCGGTTCTATCAAGCCATTCATCTCTTATTTTTGACCAATTACTAGGCATAAGCTTTATAAGATAATTCTATAATATATAAATCTAAATAGATTGTCTACTTATTCAGAATAGATTTAATATAGATTGTTTAAGTTTAATTTTAATAATTCCTCGTCTTAGAAATTATCTTTTACAATAATTGAAACTGCAGAATCCATCCAATGTGAATTTAGAGGTATTTTTTTGCTAATTGAAAACGATATATTTGATAATTCAATCTTTTTTAAATTTAATTATCTGTTAATTTAATTAAAAACTTCTGAGATTTTAATCTCTTTCAATAAGTTCAATTTTATAACCATCAGGATCCTCAACAAAAGCCAAGACAGTAGTACTGTTTTTCATTGTTTTAGGTTTGGTTGTTATTTTACAACCATTTTTTTCTAATCCTTGGCAAATTAGATGAATATCTTTTACTCCAATAGCTATATGACCATATTTATCTCCAAGCTCATAGTCTTCAGACTTTTTGTCCCAGTTATAAGTTAATTCAATTACTGAGTTTTCTTTTTCTGAGCCATAACCAACAAATGCCAAAGTGAATTTTCCATGAGGGTAATCCTTTTTTCGCAATAAATTCATTCCTAATCTATTGACGTAGAAATCAATGGATTTATCTAAATCTCCAACCCTCAACATTGTATGTAGGATACGCATTTTGAATTATGAACCTGAATCAATTATGTAATATTTAATAACCATCTGCCAAAGTTGATTTTTTCGAAAGTAAGTCTTTTAATTAACTTCAAAAAATTAGGTTAAAATATGAATACGAAATTTCAATAATATATTGAATCAGATATTCCAAAGACTCTCATCAGTAGTTTTGTATACTTTGCCATTAAAGGCATCAATACCTTTTGGATATTATTTGTTCTATAAATATTCATTTTTAAAAATACTATTTTTACTAACTTTTCCGATAGCAATAATTGAAAAATCTTTGCCTTTTGGTAGTTTTTTATTATTTATAATTTTGTTTGCTGGATTAGTAAGAAATCCAAATGTTCCCTATTTCGTTAGATACAACGCATGCCAAGCATTACTTATTGATATTGCTTTGATAATAATCTCATATCTCTTAAGAATATTTCCCATAGTTGAATTAGGCTCAATAATTTTTATATTTACACTTTGTATTTTTATTTATTCGATCTCTCTATGTATTTATGGAGTTGAACCGGAAATTCCCTTAATTAGTAAATCTGCAAGAATGCAAATTTAAAAAAATTTTTAGATTTACTGACTTTCTTTAGCACTCATTCAGAATAGATTCCCATCTTTGTTGACTTGCTTTTATTGCTTGCATTGGCGGATTAGCCCCCTCTATTTCAAAGGCTTTAATCAATGATTTATTAGCCAATAGACCTAATCTTGCGGCCTCTCTTTGCCTAGAGCATACTTTTTTTCTTGATCCCTCTTTTAGACTATTTTCGATTTCTTTAAGAATCTGGCTAGCTTCATTCGATTTAGAATAAAAATCATTCATATAAACATCAAGTGCCGTATCAGCAAAGATTTCAACTGGAGAGATTATTGTGACTAAGCACACTATAAAACTTACAAATACAAATATTTTCATAAGAATCTTAAGTAAATTTTTTGCCCGATCTCTTTAATACTAAATAAAAAGTAAGAACGCTAATAGTTCCGGATGGGCCTATTAAAACATGCCAAAATTGATCGCCACTAATTGAAAGCCTTGTTCCAAAGAAAGTCGTAAAAAAAATACCAAATATTGGGTAAAGGATAAAAAGCCAATCTTTAAAAACTCTTTGCCAATTTATAATTAGAAGGATACTTATTATTACTTGAAAAAGAAGAGCAATCGTTTTATTAAATAAAAAATATGAGATTATTGAACACAAAGAAATGCAAAAATTAGTTTTTTGAATAAATTTATTTTTTATAACTGATATTGAAAAACATGTTAGACCTAAAGATAGGAAAGAATAAAATAACCAATTAAATAAAGAAGAATGATCTATATAAATCCATGATGTTTGGGTATGATCTATCATTTCAGAAATTGATGCCAATCCTAAAAAAATAAAACCTAAAGGTATCAATTCGTTCTTGCGAATGTGTTTGAATTTTTTGATCGATCTAATTCCTAATAATATTGGGATTATTGCCGCCTGAAGATGCGCTAATAATAAAATTGAAAAAAACAAAATAAATTCTCAAACTAAATTTAACTGAAATTTAAAGACAAAAACCATGTTCAGTTATCTTAGAAGAGATAGATACCATTGCCCGATAACTATGATCAATATTGTAAGAACAAAAGGGAAAGCTGGATATTTTGTCTGAAAATTAGCCGGTGGCCAAGGAGACCAAGATATCAATCTTCCTTGAGGTTCATTTGAAATAACTTTTTTTTTCAATTTTTTGGATGTTAAATTATCTGTGGCGAATCCTTTACTCATAATTAAAATAAAATTTATCCTAACAAGAACGGATCAAAAAGGCGTCAAAAAGGCGTTTATATTATATGGTTGAATTTCAGTTGCTTTTTATTAGAACGGAGGGGGTGGGATTCGAACCCACGGTGCCCTTGCAGACACGCTAGTTTTCAAGACTAGAGCCTTAAACCACTCGACCACCCCTCCAGGGTTAAATATTCAGTTTTAACTTTTGAATTATAGCAGCATTGAGTTCCAGAAAGGATTTCTAATTGACTAGCAAGCTAGTCTCATTAATTACTTGGAGTACTGTCAGGCGGACAGAGAGTAACCTTAGTTATTTTTCAAATAAAATCTTTTCGGATTAGAGAATATCGCTAATGACAGATTCATATCCATTATTAGTTAAATAATTAGTCATTTGAGCTTCACTCTGATAGTTTGCATATTGAATGTTCCCATCTACATGCATTAATGCTCTTAAATATGCTGTTCCATCACTAGTTTTCCAATAAACCTCTTGAAAATTATCACTATTAAAATCGCCAGCTTTTTTAACTATCAAGTTATCTATTGCTAAATCATTTTGAAATCT
>QCEF01000003.1 GCA_003278545.1 Prochlorococcus sp. AG-355-N16 | reverse complement strand
GATAATTTATTATTTTTTTCTTCTGTGGCTTATTCCTTTAAGTAATTAGAAAAAATTATTTTTATTTAAGATTTGCGAATAAGTCTGTTTGCAAAATATTTTATCTTTACCTTTTCTACAATTTTTTTTGAACTGCTTTTGGTTTTAACTTTATTTAAGTTGATCACTTCATCTGATACATTTTTGCCCGTTTCAAAATAACTTTTAATTTTTTTTAATTCTTCTTCATTTAATCTTTTTGTTGCACCTTTTGCGTTGATTCCAAGTTTCTTGCAGGCTAATAATATTCTATTACTTTCGACATTAAGATCTTTGGCAATACTAAAAATAGGAGTGTTGATAGACATTATTTTTTTACCATGTAATTTATTACTTATATTATATTTATAAGTTAGAAATTAAATATATTTTTAAATATTATTAATTTCAAAAACTTTTTTAATTAGGCAACTTCATCTTCGAAATTATTTAAATCATTAAACTTTTTCTTCATGGTTGGGTTATTTCTAGTTAGTTTCTTTACTGTCAAGTCTTGAGATTTGCTGTCAGCAGATAAAAGATGTTTTTTTGAAAGAATTAAAGCTTCTTTGGTTTTTTGTAAATGGGTTATTGATTTATCAATTTCTGAAATTGCATCATTAAATCTATCCTGGGCAAGTGAAACATTTTTACCTACTGCATTTTTGAATTGCTCAAGAGTACTTTCAAAATTAGTTATGTCGTAATTCTCGCGTCTCATTAAATCGATTTGTGATTTATATTTTAATGTTTCCATAGATGCATTTCTTAACAGAGAAATAATGGGCAAGAAAAATTGCGGTCTTATGACATACATCTTTGGAAATCTATGAGACACGTCTACTATTCCTGCATTATAAAGTTCACTATCTGGTTCTAGAAGCGATACGAGCACTGCGTATTCACAAGATTTTTGCCTTCTATCTTTATCTAATTCCTTTAAGAAATCTTCGTTTTTTCTTTTATTAGTTCCATTTAAACTTTCATTCTTCATTTCAAACATTATTGATACTACTTCTGTTTTATTTTCATCAAATTCTCTAAATATATAGTCCCCTTTACTTCCAGTTGAGGTATCGTTATCCTTTTCGAAATATGAGTTTTTAAACGCAGACGCACGATTAAGATTAAACTGGGTTTCGCAATGGATTTCTAGGGTTTCCCCTACCATCTTTGTAGATAATCTAGACTTCATTTCTCTTAATTCCTGAATAGTCAGGTCCCTTTCACTAATTTTGCTTTTAAACTTTTCTTCAATTAATTTTTCATTAATTGAATGTTCAAGTTTCATCTTTTCAATGGAATTTGTTAATGAAGAGTTCTCTTTTTCTAAATTATTAACAGCTTCACTTACTTGGTTTTTTAAAGATAATTCTGAAATTAAAGACTGGTTTTTGATTTCATCCTTCAATTTGATTAATTCATTATTCAATGAATTAATTTTATTTGTTGCTTGATTTTTTAAATCATTGAGGGCATTTGTTTTCTTTTCTTCAGCTATTTTTAATTTAGATTCAAGAGTTTGTATCTCAGACTCTTTAATGCGATTTTGCTCTATTAACTGTATTTTTAACTCACGTTTTAAAATTTCCAAAGCTTTTTTATTATCTTCTTCAGCCAAGATAAGTCTTTCTTTTATTTGTTTGTTAAATTCTTCGTCTTTTATCTGAAGAAGAATTTCTTCAAAGCTGCTGGGATCAATTCGGAAAGTTTTGCCGCATGAAGGACATTTAATATCTTTCATTTTTTAATTACAGAATTAATATTAGAAAGGATTTAATATTCAAATTAGGTAAAAAGAATATTTTTCTTGACTAAGAATAAACAATGATCAAATGTTATGCATTAAAAATAAAATAATTACTCAATAAAAGTCATATTAATCCTGATTCCTTAAGAATATTTATTTTATTAGCTAATTCAATATCTGCAGAAGATATTGATCGGTCTAAGGTTTTGTGAGATGAAACTGTGTACCCACTATCATCAACAAATTCGTCTTCAGCATCTTTTAATTGGGCATTCTCCTTTTGGAGATCTTTAAAATTATCCGACTTGTATATAGTTGACTTACTGATGTTACTATATCCAAAATTCGCAATTCCCCTAGCATCTAATGCTTCCTCAACTAATATTCCAACTACCTTAGATCTACTTATAGATTCGCTTTTGGATATTTCATCAATAATTTCAAGTACTCTTTTTCTAGGGAGATATCCTATTCTTTTAACTTTATTTTCCATGAGTCTTCATATATGTCAATATTGTAACACTTCTGTCAAATGTAATTTGATTTTGATCAATAGTACTTATTTAAAAAATTAAAAAATGAGATTAAAGTATAATTTTAAAGAACACTCATACAAAGTTATTTCTCAAATAGTCATGAGGATAGTTTTATATGCTTCTTCTAATTACTATTTCAGATTTGGTCGGATTTCTGAAATTTTCTTTATTTAAATTCCAAATATTATGAAAGATAAACTATATGATAATGCTGATAGCTTTGCGATGTCATTTGATGAGGAATGGGAAAATATTGATTGTGATGATATAAGGTACAAGATAGATAAGGTTTTTGAACTTTTATCAGACCACCCTTTTTTAATATCTAATCCAGAAAATGCTAGAAAAATGGTAGAATTTAGAATATTTTCATTAAAAAAATTTCAATAATTATTCTAAGATTTTATTAAATTAATTATTTTCAAATCTAATTTAATTACTTAAGACTTAAATAGTTGGCGAATTAAAAAATCCCTTACTATACAAAAATATTATTATGCCAATAATTGGACCTAGACCGAAAACAAACAGTACTAATTTTGCCGAATTTTTTGTTTGACCTAATTTTTGATCTTTTAAAATTGAATTGGGTTGGATTTTTTTTGATTTTTTCTTTTTCATGAAGGATATATTACTACAAAGCAACGTTAAAAGATTTTGATACGTTGTTGGGGTTGAAAAAAATTTTCAATTTAACAAAATTGTTATGGGAGTCAAAAAAGATTGTATTGTATAATGTAAAGAATATAAGGGGAATATGAGTGCAACTAAGAGAGAGGAAGTATGTTCTCACCTTAGATATATAAGGTTAGAACTTAGAGAGATGCATCAAATGCTCATCAAAGAAGATTTGTTGCCAGATCTTAATCAAGCAAAAGAAGTACTCTCACAGCTTGATGCTCTATTGGATTTATTATCAGAAAAAAAAGTAACGAAGATTAAAAGCCAATTCTGAAAACTTCGGTAAATTTTAATAAATTAAATATAATTTGTAGCTGATTCTATTTTTTTTCTATTATCGTGCATCTGTTCTAATTCATTGTAAATTTCTTTAATTTGAATTTGTATTAGATCGGTCGAATTTATATTACTTAACGCATCTAATGTTGATAAAAGGCTTTCTTTGGCTTCAATTAAATGTCTACATTCTTTACTGCCTGCTTCGTATGACATAGTATTTCTGTAAAAGATCAGTATCTCAAATATATTAAAAATTCTTCCGTATTGCTTGATACTCTTATTAAATCAACGCTTATTATTGTAATTTTCTATACAGAATAAGAAATTATTTTCACTAAGATTTAATAAAAACTTATGCAAGAAAACTCCAATGATTATGAATTCTGTATTAACTTAGCCTTGGACAATGCAAAAAAAAGAATTAATTTATTAAATAATTCTGATAAAAAGTGTGTCCTAGAAGAATATAAGGAATGGATTAATGATGGTTTAAATAAGCATACGGTTTTACTACTTAGAGATGATCCCATCATCTAAGAATCAATTAAAAATATCTTAGTTCCTTGTACTAGAAGTAACCCTAAATAAAAAATAAAGACTTGCAATGAATATAATTGCCAAGATAACAGTTAATGAAGAAAAATTATTCATTTCTTTTTATTCATAAAATTTATCTAAATATAGCAGTTAACTTAAATAAGTCCTTAATTCAGTTTTCTTTGAAAAGAGAAACAATAAATTTATTCAAACTTTCTTTTTCTAAAAATATTTTTTTATTCTTATAGGTTTTTAATTTCTTAAAAATTAAATCAACCAAGCTTTCTGAGTTTGGAGTCATATATTAAATTTATTTTTCCAATAAATAAATTTTCTCTTCACCTATTTTATCTGGCTGTGTTATTTTACATCCTTTATCTTTTTCCATATTACAATCTTTTGTGGCAGGAACAGATTTCCATGTGCAAATTTTTTCTTGGGAATCTTCTCTTATAATATTCCATCCATCATCTAAGTATTCTGAAATACCATTTTCTCCACACGAAAACTTTATTTCCATTCTTTTCTTTTCTGAATTAGGATTCTCCTCAATATTTTTTTCCAAATTATTTATGGGATCTTCTTTATTAGTTGATGTCTTACAAGAAATTAAGAAAATTGCAATTAGAATTATCAATGGAAATTGTTTTATTATTTTCATTTTTTAACTTTTGATGATTCTAAATTATTTAAATTATAGTTTATTTTGATTCTATTAATTTTAGTAGTTTATCCATTTTATTCATCAAGTCTTTTACCTCTCCTGGTTTCGGTAATATTAATTCTTCAGCAACTTCTAAATGCATTTTCTTTAAGTTTTGCCTTAAATCTTTTAAATGCATTTTTACGTTTTCTTTCTTTTGCTCTATATCAGTCATAGGAAAAAAAAATTTAAACTTTGTTAAACTAAAATTAATATCATAATATTGAGATGCTTAATTTATAAAGAATAATTCAAAATTTAATTTTTTAAATTTTCTATTTCATAGATTTCTTCGCCACCATAACAAAAATTTGTAGATAACATTTTTATTTCTTTATTATTAATTCCGATTATATTTTTATTTTTAATAATATAGTTTTTTGCAATCGCTTCACAATCTAATTTATTTTTTGCATGTTTAATAAGTGGAAAAAAATATGCCAATGTAGTAATGACAAATAAAAAGATTATTATTGATTTTTTTTCATTTTTAATAAATTCTTTAGATGTTTTTTTGGCTTTTAATATTTTTATTAGTAATTTATCTGGTAATCCTACCTGAACAAATAATAACTCTACCCACCATGGAAGAACCTTATCTTTCTTTTTCTTTAAGTTTGAGGAAGTATTCATTTTCTTTGCTTCATAGTTTTGGTTTTTAAGCTCTTTAGGATTAGTTGTTTCTTTTTTATTCATATCATCCAATGATTTATTTGGAATGTAGAGGTTTTATTTTGATTTGGAAACTATATTTTTATTTTATAAGTTTTAATTTAATTTATCTATGAATTTGAGTATTGTTAATCTGTATTTAGAAATTTTAAATGGCAAAAAAAAGAAGAAAGTTAAATAAAGATTTTGAGAGAAAAATATATTCATCAAAAAAAAATGTAGAATTAGTACTGGCAAAAATCTATGATATCGATGATGAAGACATACAAAAAGAATATATGAGCGCCTTTAATAAAGTGGTTTCCTTATATGATGAATTAAAAGAAGATTATGATCGACAAGGATTTTCTGAAAATTCTGAACAACTTCTAACAAGCTATAAAAATGGTTTTAATCTTTTCGAATCAGAATTTGAAATTTAAATTCAATTTCTAATCACTTTTTGTAACGTTTTACAGGTATTTCAATTAGCTTTCCTTCTTGGAGATCAGATCTTTTCTCTTTTAAATTTTTGATACATAAAGATACACTTTTCTCCTTTTTACAAAATCTTTTTATTTGGAAGTCAGTAAGTGAGAATGATTCATTACTAAATGAAAAAAAGGCCAATAAAAACATAGAAAAATTTAATACCAATTTCATTTATTCTCTCCTGACTATTTTCTAATTTTCTTAAATTTATTTACTCTCTATTATAAATATCTATGATTTTTTTCAATTCATCTTTACTTAAGTCTGTTGAAATAAAAACTTCTTGGGCTGTTTTACCTTTTCTTGCTATTGCTTTATATCCGTTTATAGTTTTCACTGATAATCTAATTACCAATTTAGAAGATCTTCCCCTAGATCTTGAAATAACAGCTGGAGTTATTGTCTTGATATTAATGTCAAGTGCTAACTTTTGGAGTATTGGAATTAGACCTTCTATGTTTGTGCTATGGTTTAAAACTAATCTTCCCAATTTAGATTTATTTTTATTATATTGACAAAAATTTGTTTCTGAGAAATTAACTTTAGCTTTAGAATGATTAAAAATTTTGAAGTTCTGTTATATTTATATTAGAGTTTTAAATTTAATGATCTTTCAAATAGGTTGGGCAGCATTGGCTGCAATTTTTACTTTTTCAATTGCCATGGTTGTTTGGGGAAGAAATGGTGATGGTTCCATTGATATATGATTTCATTTTTAACTTTTGAAGTCAATTTAAGTAAATTTCTTATCCTAGCATCGTTCGTTTTACTCATATTCATAACATTTGGTGTAATTTATATATCCTATGTCTCTTGGAAAGATAAAAAAAGATTAAAAAAATAGATATTATTTTTAGTCTTTTTTCTTATCCTTAATTCTGAGCTCTTCAATTAATTCTTTTGCTTGTTCCATTTTTGAGATACTACTTTTATAAATTCCAATGTCTTTTTCTGCTTTATTAGCAGATAAGTTTAATTTTTCAAAAATATCAGAAATCATCTTATTTTTCTTTGATTCATCTTTCTCTTTAATATCTTGGGCGTTTGAAATTAATATATAAATCCCTAAGTTCAAAATTCTTGATGGATAAAGTTTAGAATTGCTTTTTTCTATTAATAATTTCAAAATATCTTTAGGTGTTTTATCCTTGAATTCCTTTTGAGATTTTTGAGATATTTCATTAATTTCCTTTGCTTCAAAATTTGCAGAACTGCATAACGATTCAAAAAGAAGGTCTAAATGTTTCTCAGGTTTGTATCCTTTCATTAATTCTTTGAATGTTTCGGTAAGACCGACGCAAAAGAGATAATCTTGCGTAAAATCATTTTGATGGTTTAGAAGATTAAGTTCGACAAGCATTTCATCAACTATTCTTTTATATAAACCTGGAATGACGTAAGGGAATTTTTCATGAAATAACTTTTTGCTATCTGAAACAGTCAATTTTTCTTTCAATTTTTTATATGTAAACCTTAATAAGGTTAGCGTATGTTGACTCAATATCGTTAATATCTAATAAACAGATAAATATTATTATGATCCCTTTAGTATTAGAAGAATCTGGCGGTAGTGAAAGAGTCTTTGATATTTATTCGAGACTATTAAGAGAAAGAATAATCTTTTTGGGAGAACAAGTTACTAGTGAAACTGCTAATAGAATTGTTGCTCAATTATTGTTCCTCGAAGCAGAGGATCCAGATAAGGACATTTATATGTATATAAATTCACCAGGCGGATCCGTATACGATGGATTGGGTATTTTCGACACAATGCAACATGTTAAGCCTGATATTCATACAGTATGTGTAGGCTTAGCAGCTAGCATGGGTGCATTTTTGCTTGCAGCAGGCACTAAAGGTAAAAGAAGCAGCCTTAGACATTCAAGAATAATGATTCATCAACCACTGGGAGGTGCTAGAGGACAAGCCAGTGATATAAGGATTCAAGCAGATGAAATTTTGTTCTTAAAAGAGCGACTTAATACTGAATTGTCAGAAAGAACTGGTAAGGATTATGACACTATCAAAGAAGATACTGATAGAGATTTTTATATGTCGCCAAATGAAGCCGTTGAGTACGGTTTAATTGATCTTGTATTAAATAAGAAACCTATTTAAGTTTAGCTTAATAAATGAGGTGTTCTCTCTTTCTCAGGGATTTTAGTAAATTTGGAGAGAACACTTACGAATTCATCACCATCTAATGTTTCTTTTTCGATTAATAAGTCGACTATTTTATCCATAGCTTCTCTATTTTTGCTTACTATATCGTAGGTTTCTTTGTAACATTCCTTGACCATTACTCTTATACTTTCATCTATTTGTTTAGAGATTGAATCAGAAACTTCACTTCTAGTCATTAAATCTCTTCCAACAAATACTTCTTGATTTCCACTTTCTAAAGCTATCGGACCTAAATTACTCATTCCAAATCTAGTTACCATTTGGCGGGCCATCGAAGCAACTTGTTGGAAATCGCCTCCCGCCCCTGTTGTAATCTCACCTTCTCCAAAAACTACATCTTCAGCAGCTCTACCTCCTAAAGCACCCATTATCCTCGCTTTTAATTGCGCCCTGCTAACAAGGGTTTGTTCATCGTCTGGGGTGAACCAAGTTAATCCTTTAGCTTGACCTCTTGGAATGACGGTGACTTTTTGAACAGGATCATGGGCTTTAACAAGTGAACCTATGAGAGCATGGCCAACTTCATGGTACGCAATTAATCTCTTGCTTCTACCATCTGTTAATGGAGAACCTTCCATTCCTGCGACAATCCTGTCTACAGAGTCATCAATTTCTGAAATACTGATAGACTCTTTTCTCCTCCTTGCGGTTAATATAGCAGCCTCATTTAATAAATTTGCTAAATCTGCTCCAGTAAACCCAGGTGTTCTTCTAGCAATGCTTTCAAGCGTTAATTCCTCTTGAAGTTTCTTATTCCTAGCATGAACTTCCAATATTGATAATCTGCCTTTGATATCGGGTGCATCTACAGTTACCTGCCTATCAAATCTGCCTGGTCTCATTAACGCTGAATCTAATACATCAGGTCTGTTTGTGGCTGCAATTATTATTATGCCACTATTACCTTCGAAGCCATCCATTTCAGTAAGTAATTGATTGAGAGTTTGTTCTCTCTCATCATTACCTCCACCAATACCTGCACCTCTTTGCCTTCCGACAGCATCGATTTCATCAATAAAAATTAAACAAGGACTATTCTCTTTAGCTCTTTTGAAGAGGTCTCTTACTCTACTAGCACCAACACCTACAAACATTTCAACAAATTCAGAACCTGATAATGAGAAAAAAGGCACACCAGCTTCACCGGCAATTGCTTTTGCTAAAAGGGTTTTACCAGTCCCAGGAGGGCCTACCAAGAGAACACCTTTAGGAATCCTTGCTCCTACAGAAGTAAATTTTTCTGGTTTTTTTAGAAAAGTGACAACTTCTTGTAAATCCTGTTTAGCTTCATTAACGCCTGCAACATCATCGAAAACAACTCCTGTTTCAGCTTCCATTGCAAATCTAGCCTTTGTTTTCCCAAACTGCATTGCTTGACCGGGGCCTCCAGGCATACCATTTGACCTCCTCGCTAACAAAATTAAACCTCCAATTAAGATAGCTGGGAAGAGTAAATTACCTAAAATTCCTAATGCAGGAGGAGCTGTTTTTACTGGATGAACATCAAAACTGATTCCCTCATTTTTTAAAATATTTATAAGTTCTGGTGTTAAGCCGGGAAGATCTACACGCAACCTCTGAACTTTATTGTCTAAATCCGAATCTATTGTCTCTATAACTGCATTTCTGCCTCCCTCAAAAATATCAACAGATGTAACCCTTCCTGAATTGATGTAATCTAAAAATCTGCCGTAACTAACTCTTGCTACCGCTGAATTTCTTGGTGCAACAGTAGTCCCATTAGATCTAAGTGAATCTACATTACTTGAAGATAAAAATTGGTAGGAAAGCGCTATTACTAGAAGTATAGGTAAAGCCCATAAAATTAATGTTTTAAATTTCTGATTCATTAATTTGTAGAAAGTCAATTCTAGGATTCTAGACTGAATCAGTGCATTTCGTTGATATTTTCTCTAACTTTATGCTTATACTACTCTTTAAAGTATCTAATTTATAAATGAAATTTGAGATCAACGATAAGGTTAAGTTGATTGCGCCAGTCTCTTACTTGAAGACTTCAGATAATATGCCGATGTTAAGACCACCTGATCTAGTGGCAATTGATGAAATAGGGGAAATTCTTTCAATTAAATCTCCTGATACTGTTGAAGTAAAGTTTAGAAGAGGTTCGTTCTTAATAGATATTGATAAGATTGAGAAAAACTAGTTTAAAAGTTTTTCTTCCACCTATTAGAAATTTCTAAACATATATTTTTATTTCCAGAAATACTTAAAAAAGGTTTTGAAAAATACTTATTTGTTAATTTAAAAATATCTAACGAAGATATTTCCTCTATTTTTGAAATTAAATCGTTTTGGGAAATTGGAGAAATACCATAACTAATTAACTGTATTTTTCTCTGTAAAATTTCATCTAGTGATTGATTTCCTAATAGAAAAGAACCTTTTAGTTTTTCTTTTGCTAAAAATAATTCAGAATCTGTCAAAGGATTAAAAAGCAAATTTTTCCATAGTGTTGATAAAAGTTCAAAAGTAAAAAGTGCTTGCTCATTAGATACAGATAAATAAATTAAAAATGGGGCATTTCCACTCCGTATAGGATAATAAACACCTAAATCGTAGGTGATACCATGTTTTTCTCTAAACAGTTTAAATAAAGTAGCGCTCATTCCATAAGATAAATATGACTCCAAAACCTTAAGAGGAAAAAATTCATTACTTCTTCGCGAGCAAGTTTGGTCCCCCATCATTATTATTGTTTGATTTGAATCATTATTAATGTAATCAAATCTATTCGTAGTATTTAGATTATGATTTAAAGGATCTGATTTTTCTTTTAAGATTTTTTTTTCTAATGTTCCAAAATTTTCTCCATTTATCTCGGGATTATTTGAAATTAAATACTTTTCTCTATTTTTAAAATTTTTAAACTCAAGCAAAACATCTTCATAGGTAATCTTTGAGACATCATTAGCATTGCCAATTGTGTTGAAAGCATAAGGATTATTTGAGTAAACAATTTTTCTCCATTTTTCAAAACAAATATTGAATGGATTCTCTTTATCTTTTTTAATGTGATCAATAGAAGATTTTTTTACTTTTTTAAATTCAGTTTCCGAGAGGATTGGCTTATCAATTATTAACTCTAATAAAGGGAATAATTTGCTGAAATGTTCATTTAGGGATTTAATACTTATTGAAATTCCATCTTCAAATATTTCTTGATTTAATTCTGCTCCAAAGGACTCAATATACTCAGAGAGATTGAAATTGTTAAAACCTTCACATCCTCTGATAAGTAATGAACAAAGGATCTTGTTTATCCCTTTTTTGCCAGTACTATCCATATCACTCCCACCTTTAATCCAAATTGAAGCAATGGAAAAATTTCTTTTTTTATTATTTAAAAAATATCTTTTTAACATTTACCAGGAGATGCAACTAAAGTGAATTTCTCTCCACGGATATAATCTGTGATCTCTTTGAAGTTATCCAAGTCATTCCAATATTCTAAATGACTCTCTAAATTATTTATTGAAGATTTTCTCCCCCAAAGAAGTTCATTTCCAAAGAATGAAGAGAGTTGTGTGGATGTCTCTAAATTAAAGATATAATTACTTTTCACAATATTTATTGCTTTTTTTATTTCATCCAAAGCCAAGCCTTTACAATTTGAGATCTCATCTATTGTTTTATTAATTTGCTTTTCTACTAAAACAATATCTTTGGACTCACAACTTGCTTCCATTATTAATAATCCTCCTAATTCTCCAGCATTTACATCTACAAATACGGATTCAACAAGATTACTATCTTCTTTTAAAATTTTAACTAGTCTGCTGTTTCTTCCCACAGAGAGTATTGAAGCTAAAATCTCAAGTCCAATAATATTTTTTTGATCATTTAGGTTTGGGATAAACCAAGCCATTAATATTCTTGAAAACTCTAAATTATCAAACTTAACTGACTCTCTACCATTCCTAATTTTTAAGGAAGGTTTATTTTTTGGATTTATTAAATTTGGACTTTCTTTTATGCCAGACAGATCACTCTTTTCAAAAATTTTATAAATTTCTTCAGAGAGATTCCCCGCAATTGCAATACAAACTTTTTCGGTAGTGTAATGTTTGCTATGAAATTTCACAAGGTCATTTATCTCTAAGTTTTTAATACTATGTTCAGTTCCTAGAATCGAATTGGCATAATTTGGACTTAACCAAACTCTTTTCAAAAAATAATTAAATAGTCTTTCTTCAGGCTGATCATTTTGTTGTTTTATTTCATCAATAACTACCCCTTTTTCTTTTATAAATTCATCAGGATTAAAATTTGGAGCAACGACAATATTTGTCAAAAGAGCAAGTGATTCTCTAAAGTTACTGGGTGGAACTAAGACATGGTAATGTACATCATCATAACCAGTTGAAGCGTTGCTTAATCCGCCTAGTGATTCAATTTTATGGTCAAACTCACCTGGCATTATTTTGTTAGATCCTTTAAAAATCATATGTTCTAGGAAATGAGCAGTGCCGTTTTTATCAACATCCTCAAATGAAGAACCTGCTTTGCACCAAATATCAATGCTTATAAGAGGCAATTCTTTATTATCCACAAACACACATCTAGTTTTGCTTGAATGGGTGTAGTAGCTAATTTCTCCTACGTTCATTTCGGTTCTATCTTTAAATACTATTTTGGTACTTTTTAGCCTTGTTGTCTGAATCTTTAACTAAAACAAAATTAACTGACCCTCTTATTTTGGATTTATTACAAAATATAAGAGAGCATAGATCCATGCTTGAGGACCTTAAGAGTATAAAAATTGATCCAAAACTAACTAACATAATATCTAAAGAAATAGGCAGAGAACTATATATTGAAAATGAATTTCATAAAGCAAAAGGTTTTAGAAAATTACATATTGAAGTAGCAGAATTTTCAAAGAATCTTAAAATATTGCACTGCGTTTTTTTTCCTGATCCAAAGTTTGATATCCCAATTTTTGGGATGGATTTGGTAAAAATAAATGATATTGTTTCTGCTGCCATTGTTGATTTATCCCCGGCATCACAAAACCAAGGTTTGAGATACGAAAAATTACTTTCTGAAGTTGATAAAAGTTCTTTTACTTCTTTGAGAGAGATTCCTAAATGGGGGGGGATTTTTTCTAATAATGTATTTTTTGCTTCCTTAAAAAGTAAATCTGAAAAAAATGATTTTTGTAGAGTTGTTGATCAATACCTCAACATTTTGATCAAATTAAGTAAGAAAGTTAAACCGGAAGTTAATGAGGAAATTATCCAAGAGAGAATAGATTTTCAAAAAAATTATTGTGTTCAACAAATGAAAAATGAGAAGACTAGCATGGTTCTTTTAAAATATTTTGATGAAAAATGGGTCAATAACTACATAAAAACAGTACTCTTCGATTTTTAATGAAATTAAAAATATTAAAAAATTTATTTATTTATTTTTTATTATTTACACCAATATCTCTTGGTGTTATTTCCTGTTCTGGAAATAATAAATCTAGTTCAAAATTTAAAGAGGAAATAACTTCAGATTTTATACCTCCTATTACAGCTGTTGCCGCACTAGGTCAACTTTCTCCTTCGGGAGAAATTAGGCAATTGGCAGCTCCAATAAGTCAGTTTGGCTCTTCCCCTCGAATTGTCGAAATTTTAGTAAATGAAGGAGATTTCGTGAAAAAAGGTGATATCCTTGCAATCTTTGAAAATAGAGAAAAATTAATTGCTGATCTTGAAAGAAATGAAAATCTAATTAATACTATTAACGAAGAAATTAACCTAAAAAAAGATCAAATTCAAAGGTATGAGCAAGCTTTTAGCAAAGATGTATATTCTTTTGTAAAGTTTTCGCAGAGAAAAGATGAATTATTAAAATTGCAAAAACAAAAAATAAACCTTATTGGAGATCAAAAAAATATCAAGATAGATCTATTTAATTCAAAACTAAGGAGTCCAATTGATGGTTTTATCCTAGGAATAAACACGAGAGTTGGTGAGAGGCCTCAAAATGAAGGGATTTTGGATATTGGTTCTAGTCAAAAAATGGAAGCTTTGATAGAGGTTTATGAATCTGACATCGATAGAGTCTTTATCTCTCAGAATGTTGAATTGAGCAGTGAGAATGGCGGTTTCCAAAAAAATCTTAAGGGAAAGGTGATTAGGATTAGTCCTAAGGTAAAACAGAGAAAAGTTATGTCGACTGATCCAACAGGGGATGCTGATTCGCGAATTATCGAGGTACTAGTAAAACTAGATCAAGATTCTATAGATGTCGTTCAAAACTTTGCAGGAATGAAAGTGATTGCAAAATTTATTCCCTAATGAGTTTTTCTTTTTTAAAATTCAGAAAAATACCATTAGCTTGGTTGTTATTAACTAGGCAACCATTAAGGTTAGCAGTTGCTATTGCTGGCATCAGTTTTGCAGGGATTTTAATGTTTATGCAATTAGGTTTTAGAGATGGTTTATTTGACACGAGCGTAACTATTCATAAACTTCTAGATGCCGATCTTGTTTTGATAAGTCCCAGATCAAAAAGTTCTATAAGTATGAGTGGATTCCCAAAAAGAAGGTTAATTCAAACTCTCGCAGTAGAAGATGTTGAAAAAACTGCTCCCGTTAATCTAAATTATTTACTTTGGAGAAATCCCGAAAATCTTAAAACTAGATCAATACTTGCATTAGGTTTTAATCCCTCCGATTCACTTCTTTTAGATGAGGGATTCTCAAAGAAAGCTTATAAATTGAGGAATCCATCAAGAGTTCTTTTTGACAAACTATCTAGACCTGAATTTGGACCGATTGAAGAATGGTTCTTATCTGAAAAAAAAGTTGAGACTGAGGTTGCTGGGAAAAGAGTAATTGTTGAGGGCCTTGTGGAGTTGGGACCATCTTTTGGTGCAGATGGTAATTTAATAACTAGTCGAGAAACCTTCTTAAGACTTTTTCCTGCTAATCCTCCTGGCAGTATAGAAATTGGTTTGGTAAAGCTAAAAAAAGGATCTGATCCTGAATTGATTTCAAGAATATTAAATAAGTCACTACCAAATGATGTAAGGGTTCTTACAAAAAAACAATTTATAGAATTTGAAAAGAATTATTGGAAAAATAGTACTGCCATTGGTTTTATATTTAGTTTGGGAGCCTTGATGGGTTTTGTCGTAGGGTGTGTGGTCGTTTATCAAATTCTTTATAGTGACGTTACAGATCACCTCCCGGAGTACGCCACTTTATTGGCAATGGGGTATAGACTTAAGTCCCTTTTCTTTGTCGTAGCTAGAGAGGGTTTTTTGTTGGCATTGTTTGGTTATTTACCTGCTTATTTCTCTGGTCAAATACTTTACTCAGTTATAAGAAGTTCTACTAAACTCCCAATAATAATGGACGCGAATAAAACTATTTTAATTTTTGTATTAGTTCTAGTTATGTGTATGGGTTCCGCAGCTGTTGCGATGCGTAAATTAGTTGACGCTGATCCTGCCGAAATTTTTTAAAAATTAAAGATAAATGATTAAAGCTAATAAATCCAAAAATAATGTAAAAAACCTTAAAACAGTCTCAATAAATAATTTGAGTCACTTTTATGGAAAAAATGAGAATAAAAAACAAGTTCTTAATGACGTTAATTTAAATATTGATAAAGGAGAGTTGGTTCTTTTAAAAGGACCTTCTGGATGTGGTAAAACTACTCTTTTGACATTAATTGGAGCCTTGAGAACTTGTCAAAGTGGAGATTTAACTGTACTAAATAATCAGTTAAATGGAGCATCGAGGAAAACGCGTCAGATTCTTAGAAGAAGTATTGGAATGATTTTTCAAGGTCACAATCTTCTGAGATGTTTAACAGCAGAACAAAATGTCCAGATGGGCGCCGATTTAATAAAAGGTTTAACATATTTGCAAAGACGTGAAATAGCACGAAATTGGTTGTCAGCAGTTGGATTAGAAGAACATCATAAAAAGTTGCCAAATGACTTATCTGGTGGGCAGAAACAGAGAGTAGCAATTGCTCGAGCTTTATCGGCTAACCCAAAACTTTTATTAGCTGATGAGCCCACTTCTGCTTTAGATAGCGTCACAGGAAGAGAAATAGTAACCCTTTTAAGAAAACTAGCAAAAGAGCAAAATTGTTCTGTACTTATGGTGACGCATGATCCAAGAATTTCTGATATGGCTGATAGGATATTAAATATGGAAGATGGTAAAATATATAGTGCTCATAGTGAGCTAATATAATTAAAAGTTAAAAATTTCATGTCTAAGAGAAGGAATCTAAAAAAAGAAAAGCAGGAACGTAATCGAGCCTATGCTAGAAAATTCAAAAAAAGGAAATTAAGAACTGATGGAAGACCTGATGGTGGAAACGTTACAGGTACAGCAAATAATGGCGGTGCAGCTGATTAGGTAAAATCTTTTATTTTTATATTTTGGAGTTCAATATATTATGCATATTTAACACATAATCATGAATGTAAGTATTGTTATACCGACTTACAATAGATTGCCTATATTAGAGAAATGTCTCTTTGCGCTTGAGAATCAAAAATTAAATACAAATATTAGTAATTATGAAGTAATAGTAGTTGATGATGGATCAACTGATGGGACAACCTCATGGATAAATAAAAACAAAGCTAATCTTCCACACGTTATTCTATTCCAGCAAGAACATGGAGGGCCCGCACTTGGAAGAAATCTGGGAGTAATTAAATCAAAATATGAAATTATTATATTCATTGATAGTGATCTTATTGTTTTAGAAAATTTTATAAGTTGCCACATAGAAAAATTACTTGCCTCTTGGAGAAAAAATGATAAAAAATGTTTTACCTATGGCTCGGTAGTAAATACATCTAATTTTCTAAATCCTCAGAGTGAAAAATATAAAATAATGGATACTTCTTTTGCATACTTTGCTACTGGGAATGTAGCGATATCAAAAGAATTGATTTTAAGTGTGGGATTATTTGATACTTCTTTTAGTCTTTACGGTTGGGAGGATTTAGAACTTGGAGAAAGATTAAAAAAAATTGGGACAAAATTAATTAAATGCCCAAATGCAGTAGGTTTTCATTGGCATCCGCCATTTAATTGCGAACAAATAGATTCATTAATAGCTCAAGAAAAAGAGAGAGCAAAAATGGCTTTAGTGTTTTATAAGAAACACCCAAATTTAAGGGTTAGATTTATGATTCAATTAACTCCTCTCCACATTTTACTTTGGCAAATTCTTTGCTTGGGAGGACTAATCAGTGTTGATAGAATCCTTCCTTTATTAAGATTCCTAGTAAATATAAGAAGAAATAGACTTGCACTTGAGATACTTAGGATCCCTCTAAATATGATTTACATTAAACAGTTAACCAAATCAAGATAAAAAACTTTTAGAAATACACATCACTTGCTACAATAGTTAAAAAATTTCACACATCTGACAGTTTCGGGTGAATTATTAACATTAATTCCCCGTCAGATGGAGGCTAACCCGAAACCTATTTAAAATTATGGCTGTTGTATCACTATCTGAAATGATGGAAGCTGGTGCTCATTTTGGGCATCAAACTAGACGTTGGAATCCCAAGATGTCTAAATATATATATTGCGCGAGAAATGGAGTCCATATTATTGATCTTGTAAAGACAGCATTGTGCATGAACAATGCATATAAATGGACGAGAAACGCTGCAAAAAGTGGTAAACGTTTCCTATTTGTCGGTACAAAAAAACAAGCATCAGATGTAGTAGCTGAGGAGGCTACACGCTGTGGAGCTGCTTATGTAAATCAAAGATGGCTTGGAGGGATGTTGACTAATTGGACAACAATGAAAGCTAGGATTGAAAGATTAAAGGATCTAGAAAGAATGGAAAGTAGTGGTTCAATAGCAATGAGGCCTAAAAAAGAAGCTGCAGTATTAAGGAGAGAACTTGAAAGATTACAAAAATACTTAGGTGGACTTAAAGGTATGAGAAGATTGCCAGATGTAGTTGTATTGGTTGATCAGAGAAGAGAATCTAATGCAGTATTAGAAGCTAGAAAATTAGATATCTCATTAGTATCAATGTTGGATACAAATTGCGATCCGGATTTGTGTGAAGTTCCAATTCCTTGTAACGATGATGCAGTTAGATCCGTGCAACTTATTTTAGGAAGACTTGCAGATGCCATAAATGAGGGTAGAAAGGGCTCTAATGCCGAAAGAAAAAATTAAATTCTAATTTAAAACTTACTATTCACTATTTTTTATTACTTCAAATGGGAAACATTACAGCAAAACTTGTAAAAGATCTTAGAGACAAAACTGGCGCAGGAATGATGGACTGCAAAAAAGCACTTAATGAAACTGAAGGAAATTTAGATAAAGCTTTGGAATGGTTAAGAAAGAAAGGCATTGCTAGTGCTGAAAAGAAATCGGGAAGAGTAGCGGCCGAAGGGTCAATTGGTAGTTATATACATACTGGATCAAGAGTCGGCGTTTTACTAGAGTTAAATTGTGAAACTGATTTCGTTGCTAGAGGTGATATATTCCAATCTCTCTTGAAGGATGTCTCAATGCAAGTAGCAGCATGCCCAAATGTTGAGTATGTATCAATTGATGAAATACCAGAAGATGTGGTGGAAAAAGAAAAGCAGATTGAAATGGGGAGGGATGATTTATCTGGAAAACCAGAACAAATTAAAGAAAAAATAGTTGAAGGGAGAATAGCAAAAAGACTAAATGAGCTTGTTTTGCTTTCACAACCCTACATTAAAGATAGTTCTCTAACTGTTGAGGATCTTGTTAAACAAGCAGCTGCAAAAATTGGGGAAAATATCAAAGTAAGACGCTTTACAAGATACACATTGGGTGAAGGTATCGAAAAAAATCAGATGGACTTTGCTGAAGAGGTCGCATCAATGCAAACAAACTAGTCACTTGAATGATTTGAATAATTTCAAAAATTATATAGAAACAGAAAAAATTAATTCTCAATTAGATAGAGCAGACAAACAAAAAAGAATATTAACTAAAAATATCTATAGGGAATATGAACTTTATCTTAATCTAGTAAGAGATCTACTTTTCATCTCTGTAAAAAAAGGCCTTAATCAAATATATAGTTATTCAACAATTAATGATAATCTCTTAAATGAAAATGCATTCTATAGTCTTCTTGAAAAAAAAATAAGTAAATTAATATTTACGAATTTGCCCTTTTTAACTGTAGAACAATTAAAGATAAATGAAATAGAAAAAAATATAAATAAGGAAATTAATTTTACTCTTTTTGATAGTTCCATAAAAATAAAGGATGATCAAAAAGAAAAATTTCAATATGAAGATGGTACTCAATTAAAAGAACCCACTCAGTTCGAAATTACTGAAGAATTTTCAAATACTTCTGAATATTATCAAGCTCATAATTATAAGAGATTCATATCACTTGATTTAGATAATAATCACCATAATAATTATTTATCTAAAAACAATATTTTTGAAAATTTAGGAGTTGAAAAACAATTTATTTCCTCCTTACTTGAATTAATAGGACAAGAAAAGGTGGAAAAAACAAGATTTCAAGAAAAAGAAAATATCAATCAAATGGATAATTTACCAAAAAATCAGAATCTTAATAATTTTGATTTAATAGACAAGTCATTGGAAAATTTACTATTGAATCTTTCATATAACATTAACCAAGAATTATCCAAGGCAAATCTAATAAAAAAGATGATATCTAAAGATTCCTTTGATTATTTAGTAGGCAAAAATTTTATGATAAAACATCCATATCCTTTTGTTATTGATTTCGAATTAAACTTAAATCGGTCATCATTAATGGGCAATAATTTTCCAAGCTTTATTTTCTTCAATATATCTACTGTTGAGTTAGAGTTTAAAAATTTAAATCTTTCTATTCAAAGGAACAAAATAAATGAGTTAAAAAATCAATTTCAGCGTTTGATTAAAAAAGAGACATATTGGAGGCAAAAAGAAATAACTTTGAATAAGATACGTTGAAAAAATAACTCTTATTTCAAATGTGACTAGCGGGAATAATAATAAATTAATTAAAGATTGGATAAGACCTCTTCAAAAATCTCTTACTATTGAAACTGAAAACAAATTTATTAATACTTTAGGAAAAGAAAAATATTTTAATGATTATTTGCATGAATCACTAAAAAATCTAGATAATCTTAATCTCTCAGACGAATATTTAAGGATATTTTATGAATTTTCTAAAAAATATAATGATTATAAAAAATTAGATGAAAATCAAAGAAAAAGGTTAGTTATAGATACAAGAAAAAATCTTTATAAATTAGGAAAAACTCTAGAAATAGAAAGTTCTAATAATATTTCTAATAATGTTTTTCTGAATAAAGCTGATTCAAGTTTATCTTTTGATTCAGATATTTCATTAATAAAAAATGTAGGAAAAGTTTATAAAAATAAGCTCAATGAATTAGGGATATTTCACATAAAAGATCTAATTAATTATTTCCCACGAACATATCTAGACTATACAAATAGAGTTAAGATAATAGATTTAAAACCAGATAATTTATACACGTGCATTGCAAACGTTAAAAGATTTTATATTCATAAGAGTAAAAAAAATAGTAATTTATCAATAATGAATATTGTGGTTTTTGATGAAACGTCTTCAATAAAGGTTACAAAATTTTTTTTAGGAAGAAGATTTAGATCTTACTCCTTCTTCACATCTCAAAAATCTTTGTATACTCCTGGGACCAAATTAGCAATTTCCGGCAAAGTTAAATTGACAGAGTATGGTAAAACTTTTGTAGATCCGCAGATTGAAATTCTTAATGACAAAAATGATAATTTTAATTTCTCAGGTAAAATATTACCCTTATATTCATTAGGCGAAGCATTATCAAATATGAGTTTTATAAAACTTATGAAAAAGGTACTAATTTATGCAAAGCAATATCCAGAAATTTTAAATAAAAATCAACTTAATTCATTATCTTTATTATCAAAAGGAGAGTCGTTGATTAATATTCATTTCCCACCAACTCAACAGGCACTTATTGAGTCAAAAAAACGTTTGGTTTTTGATGAGTTATTCCTACTTCAAATAAAATTCCTACTTAGAAAAAAAAAGACGAATAAAAATGTAACTTGCCAACAATTACCTCAAAAGAAATCTTTATTAAAAGAATTTTTAAATACTTTTCCTTTTGAATTAACAAAATCTCAAGAAAATGTTTTAAATGAAATTAAGAAAGATTTATCTAATCCCGTACCAATGTCTAGATTGCTTCAGGGAGATGTGGGAAGCGGTAAAACCATAATTGCAATAGCGTCTCTTTTGCTTGTTATTGAAAAAAACCTGCAAGGTGCATTTATGGTCCCAACTGAGGTATTGGCAGAACAGCATTATAAAAATTTATTAAAATATTTGAACCCACTTTTAGTTTCTGTTGAACTACTTACTGGGAATACTCCTCAAAAAAAGAGAAAAGAAATTTTCTCTAATTTGAACAATGGATTAGTTGATATCCTCGTAGGCACTCATGCATTATTTGAGGATAAAGTCATCTTTAATGCATTAGGCATGGTCGTAATTGATGAACAACATAGATTTGGAGTTACTCAAAGAAATAGATTATTAAATAAAGGAGAAAATACTAACTTGTTATCAATGACAGCAACACCAATTCCAAGAACTCTTGCGCTTTCTATTTATGGTGATTTAGATGTGAGTCAAATTACAGAACTCCCTCCTGGGAGAGTTCCAATAACAACAAAAATAATTTCAGAAGACGATTTAACTAACTTGTTTAAGATTGTTGAAGATGAGATTAATAAGGGAAAGCAAGCTTATGTTATTTTGCCACTTATAGAAGATTCAGAAAAAATGAATTTAAGCTCTGCAAAGAAAACATTCAAACATTTATCAGAAGAGGTCTTTTTTGACAAAAAAGTTGGATTATTACATGGCAAATTAAGTTCACAAGAAAAGAATGAAGTGATTAATTCTTTTTTAAAGAATGAAATTAATATATTGGTTTCAACCACAGTAATTGAAGTTGGCATTGATGTACCTAACGCCTCAATTATGATTATTTATAATTCGGACAGATTTGGATTGTCCCAGCTACATCAATTGAGGGGGAGAGTTGGTAGAGGATCAACAAAATCTTTTTGTTATCTGGTAACCCCGGATAAAAATGGATTAGAAAATAAACGACTTTGTGTTTTGCAAAAATCTAATGATGGCTTTTATATCGCTGAAAAAGACTTGGAGCTTAGAGGACCAGGCCAGATTTTAGGATATAGACAATCCGGATTGCCTGATTTTGTACTGGACAATTTACCTAATAATAAATTTCTTATTGATAAGGCTCGTGAAGAGGCTTTAAAGATTGTTAGTGATGATCCTGATTTAAAAGAAAATATTGTTTTAAGGAATATACTTATTGATAATTCTGATAATAAATTCATTCATGATTTCTTAAATTGAAAACTATCATTGTAATTTTTGATATATATGCCACTATTAATCAATAGCAAATTTCAATTGAAAATTTGGAATAAAATACCAATAAAAGATAATGGAGATAAATTAATAGCTATACCTAGCTGTCTAAAGTTTTTAGATCCCCACCCTTACTCTCACTTAGGAGCACCTTATAAAGATAAAACTTCTATTTGGAAATTAAGAGAGGAGGTCGTAAATAGATTAGTAAAAGTAAATGATTATTTGATTTTAAAGAGTAGTTTTAACCTTTTAATTTATGACAGTTGGCGACCTTTAGAAGTCCAGGAATTTATGTTTAAAAGAGCATTTTTATTAGAGTGCGAAAAATCCGATATTGATATTTCTTTTGAAAACATAAAATCTTATCCATCCATTTTAAAAAAAGTTGAAAAATTTTGGGCATATCCTTCTTATGACAATAGGTTTCCTCCCCCTCATTCAACTGGTGGTGCATTAGATGTTTGTTTATCAGATAAAGACGGAAATCTTGTTGAAATGGGAAGCATGGTTGATCAAATGGATGAGACCTCAAATCCTTATTTTTATGCAAACAAAAAGAATGAAGAAGCAATTATTTGGAATAGTAGAAGAAATTTATTAAGAGAAATTATGACTAAATTCGGATTTGCTCAACATCCTAATGAATGGTGGCATTTTAGTTATGGTGATCAATTATGGGCTTGGAAAAATAAAAAAGCTAATGCCCTTTATGGAAAAATTTAAATTCTATTGATTTTTATTTAGTAAATTCAGTACATAATTTTCCTCTTGAGAATTTATAAAATCTCCGAAATCCAAATCCAAATTACTCTTCCAATTTTCAAATAATGGTTGAAGAGTTTTTTCTAAATCGTGAAGTTCCATTCTTTGTAAGAATGGTTTAGCCAGCCTTTGTAGATTTTTACTTCCCCCCAACCATAATTGGTATTTGTTTTGCCCACTTCCAACAAGTGCTAATTCGGCCATATAAGGCCTGGTACATCCATTCGGACATCCTGTCATTCTGAATAATATTGTCTTTTGTATTTTTAGATCTAATAGTAAATTTTCAATCCTTTTTAATACATCAGGTAATATTCTTTCAGCTTCAGTCATCGCAAGACCACAAAGTGGTAAAGCAGGACAAGCTAAGGCATGTCTTTGTATTTCATTAATGTTTTCTAAATTTTCGTATCCAATTTTTGATAGAGATTTTTGAATTTCACCTTTGTTTTTATTGGCGATATTACAAAGTAAAATATCTTGATTAGGAGTGAGTCTTAAATCTAACTTATATTTTTTAACAATACTTGTGATGGTACTCTTCTTTTCTCCAAATAATCTCCCTGATAATAATGGTAAACCTACGAAATAGGAAGTTTTATTTTGTTTATGCCAACCTAGGTAATCAATAAGAACTTTATCCGGTTCTTTTCTGATTTTTTTAATTTCTTTTTTGAAATACTTTTCAAAAAGTATTTTTTTAAACCATTTAATACCTTTTCTATGAAGAAGATATTTCATTCTCGAATTTTTTCTTGATTTTCTATCACCATAATCTCTTTGAATAGCAACAATGCTTTGTATTAATTCATAAACATCAGGTTCTTCAACATAACCAAGTGGATCTGCAATTCTGGCAAAGGTTTCCTCATTATTATGTGTGCGACCCATACCACCTCCAACATAGAAGTTGCACCCTTCTAAGTTTCCATCGTTAGATGTAAAGGCAACTATTCCTATGTCATTGGTGAGAAGATCAACAGAATTGTCCCCAGGAACTGTCACAGCACATTTGAATTTTCTCGGTAAATAAGTTGAACCATAAAGAGGCTCATCTTTTATCCCACTAAAAACATTATCTTTGAATTGGAGCTTCCTAATTGCTTCAATATCTTTGTCAGGCTTTATGGTGTATTCTAAATCTCCATCAGCCCAAAGCTCTAAAAAAGTGCCTTGGCCAGCCATTGGGGTAAGAAGATCTGCAACTTTTTTTGCCAATGTTCTTGCAATATTATAGTCTGGCGAATCAAATGGAGCCGCAGGGGCCATAACGTTTCTATTTATGTCACCACATGCAGCTAATGTGGAGCCCATTGAATTTACTATTGTTTTAATTACTTCCTTTAGGTTCTCCTTTCTGATTCCATGCATTTGAAAGGCTTGTCTTGTAGTGGCCCTAAGTGTTCCATTACCTAGTTTTTCAGATAATTCATCTAATGCTAAAAATAATTCCCCAGGGACTTCACCGCCCGGATTTCTTAACCTAAGCATCATTTGCCAATCTTTACTTTTGCCCGGCCTTCTATTTTCCCTATTATCTTGTTGATAACTACCATGAAATTTTAATAACTGAACTGCATCATTAGTAAAATGATCACTTTCATTGACTAATTCTGTAGCAAGTGGTTCCTTAAGAAATTGGCTGCTTTTTTTAAAATTTTCAAATTTAGAAACTTCTAGTCCATTTGCTAAACAAACAGGCTCTTCCTTTGCAGAATTTTTTTTCTTTTTTACTTTCTCAACCTTGATCAAAGGACCAAAACATATCTCTTTTTATACATTAGCGAAAAGCTTATTTAACTGGTAGTAAATTATAGTAAGTGAAGTCATATTTTTTTCTTGTCTAAATATTTACTTGAGATAGGAACAGAAGAGTTGCCCGCAAAATTTTCTCATTCTGTTCTAGAGCAATTTAAATCTCTAATAGAATTTGAATTGGATAAAAAGTTAATCAAATTCGAACAAATAGTTGTTACCTCCACACCAAGGAGGATAGTTCTACTTCTCGAAGGTTTAGTTGATTATGCAGAAGATAAGATAATAGAAAGAAAAGGGCCTAAAGCAAATTTAGCTTATTCAAATGGATGTCCTACTAATGCAGCTTTAGGATTTGCTAATAGCTTAGATATAGATGTAGGTGAGCTAGAAATAAAAAACACGGAAAAGGGTGATTTTGTATTTGGAAAGAAAATTGAGAAAGGACTATCAACAAAAATTTCTTTGTCTTCGATTATCCCAAAATTAGTAAAGAGTCTTCAAGGTCCTCGATTTATGAAATGGGGGGGTGGGAACATAAAATTCTCAAGACCTATTAGGTGGATTGCCTCTATTTATAATGATGAAATTCTTGATTTTGAATTTGATGAATGTGATCCAAAAATCAAAATAAATAATAAAACAAAAAGTCATAGGTTAATCAATGAAGTTTTAGAAGTTCAGAATCCTGATGATTTTTTTGAATTATTAAAACGAAATAGAGTGATAGCTATTCGAAAAGAAAGAAAAGAAAAAATTA
Organism: Prochlorococcus sp. AG-355-N16; assembly: GCA_003278545.1. Classification (GTDB taxonomy): domain Bacteria; phylum Cyanobacteriota; class Cyanobacteriia; order PCC-6307; family Cyanobiaceae; genus Prochlorococcus_A. Next base: position 150,788 of record QCEF01000003.1, on the reverse strand, counting down.
AAAATTTAATAAATCAGGCATCTAACTCTTTAAATCTGATACCTGACCTTTCAGAAGGATTACTAAATGAACTAACTGATTTAGTTGAATGGCCAGTCTTAATTATTGGCAAATTTAGTAATGAATTTCTTGATCTTCCGGTTGAAGTTCTCTCAACAGTCATGAAAATTCATCAGAGATACATTCCTCTTTTATTTAAAAACGAAGGTTTTTCTAAACTAGATTTAAGCTCTGAAAAAAATATTAGTACAACTTTCTGCGTTATTTCAAATGGTCTTGAAGAATCAAATAATAATATTGCCAAAGGTAATGAGAAAGTATTAAGGGCAAGGTTTTCAGATGCAAAGTTTTTCGTAGAAAGTGACAAAAAAGTTACTTCAATCGAAAGAAATGAAAAGCTTAAATCTGTTTCATATTTAAAAGGACTTGGAAATATATTTCAGAGGGTAGAAAGGATAGAGGAAGTTACTATAAAAATTCTTAAATTTTTAAATGATAAGTCTTTAGAAGAAAAAAAAATAATAGAAGCTGCTAAATACTGTAAAAACGACTTATGTAGCGAAATTGTTTTCGAATTCCCTGAGCTGCAAGGAATAATGGGTGGTAAATATCTTAAATATGAGGGATTTTGTGAGGATGTTTGCTTGGCTGTCGCTGAACATTATTTACCTTCTTTTTATAAAGATGCTTTGCCCTCCACAAAATATGGTGCAATAGTTTCCATAGCAGATAAGGTCGAAACTTTAATAAGTATATTTATTTCTGGTAAACGTCCTAGTGGATCATCTGATCCTTATGCTTTAAGAAGAAATTTGAATGGAGTGATTAAAATAATTTGGGATTATGAACTTGATTTGCCTTTAGATAAATTATTCAACGAACTTATTGATTTTTGGAAAATCGTATTCCCGAATTTAAACTTCTCAAGAGAAAAAGTATTTAATGATTTAAATGAATTTTTAGTTCAAAGAATTGTTAGTCATCTAGAAGAAATATCACTAAGTAAAGAATTAATAAAGGCCATTTGCGCTTCTGATGAATTATCTCAAAAAAGAGTATTGAATATTGTTGATCTTAAAAATAGGATTTTTTCTATTGTCAATTTTAACGAAAAGGATAATTTTGTTGAAATCCAGAAGGTAATTACTAGGGTGAGCAAATTAGCAAATAAAAGTGATATTTCAAGAGACGTTCTCTCAACAAGAGATTATGTAAACACAAAACTTTTTGAAAAAGATTGTGAATTCAAAGTTTTTGAATTTATTGGAGAATTAGAAAAACTTTTTTCAGAAGGTTATTGCAATTATTTGGAACTTCTAAATTTGTTTGAAATTAATGTAAAGACTATCGAGGATTTATTTGATAATGAAAAGGGAGTCCTAATAATGTCAGAGGATTTAAAAATAAGAAATAATAGACTCAATTTATTGAGCTTAATTAGAAATTATTCTCTAAAAATTGCCGACTTTACACTTTTGAACTCTTAACTTTAATTCCTCCTTTTATTGAATAATTTTCTAGCATTTTTTCTACCTCTTTATTTTCCCTAACAGCACTATCAACGGGTTTATATTTTAGAGGCGCTAGGGCTTTCCCTCTTAAAATCGAACCAAGTGTAAGCATCGTAATTTTAAGTTGCTGTAATGGTTTCATAGAGACAACTTTTTTGTATAAGTAACTATCAAAAGTAAGTCTTTGAACATCCATGTCATCACACATCTCAACAAAGGCTTCTCTAGCAGAATCATTTCTGTAGAAAATATTTTGAAGGATTTCTAGCACCTTATAAGTTGTGCCATATTTTTTATCCCATTTTTTAAGATAGTTTTTTAAATCTTTTTCTGATGGAATTACTTGACCATTTTTTGATGCTTCAACAATTTCTTCAGCACACATTCTTCCGCTTTTTGCAGCAAAATAAATACCCTCTCCAGAACTTTTTGTAACATAACCAGCTGCATCACCAACCAATGCCATTCTCCCAACTACCCTTCTTGGTCTTGGATGCTCTGGAATAGGGTGAGCTTCTACCTTTATTACTTCACCATTAACAAGTCTTTTCTTTGCCCTATTTCTTACACCCTCTTGAAGTCCTTTAATTAATGACTGATTCTTTTGCATGGTTCCTGTGCCCACAGCAACATGATCATATTTAGGAAATACCCACCCATAAAAATCAGGAGAAACATCAGTTCCAACATACATTTCAGCAAGATCTTCGTAGTAACTCATTTCTTCTTTAGGCAATTTAATTCTTTCCTGAAATGCTATAGCAACTTTGTAATCACCTGCATCCATTGCTTTTGCGACTCTGCTATTGGCTCCATCAGCTCCGATCAAAAGGTCAACAGTCAGCTCTTTTAGTTCCCCTTTTTTATCTCCATTCGTAAAATCTGAATAGGAAAGCTTATATGGCCCTTGATTATTATCGCCAGTATCAATAGAAGTAACTAATCCATTTATTAATGTAGCACCAAGATCTGATGCTCTGTTGCGCATAAAGGAATCCATAACTTCTCTTCTACACATCCCAATAAACTCATTATCACTTTTCCCATAAACTCTATCTAAACTTATATCTACTTCTCTATTTGATGGAGATATCATTCTCATATGCCTTACTTTTCTATCAATAATTGACTCAGGCAAATCAAATTCTTCGACCATGCAAAGTGGAATTGCTCCTCCACATGGTTTCGCATTATCTAATTTTCTCTCGAAGAGCCAAGTTTTTATTCCAGCTTTAGCAAGTATTTCTGCCGCACATGAACCACTTGGACCTCCACCAATAACAGCTACCCTCAACATATGAAAAAAAATTATACTGTATATAAAAACTACATCTTTTTTGCTTATAAAAGTGCATTTCTTAAAATAATAGTTAATATCGAAATATCTTTTCCAAATTCACTTTTAAATATTGGAACTAAACAAAGATATCGATCAATTTGATATACCACTTGCCAAAAGAACTTACCTAAATAATCCAAATTCAACAATATTAAAAAAACTATTAATATTTTCTCCATTTCTCTTTCTTATCTTTTCTTTCGCTGCATTGCGATTAATTAAAAATATAGAAATAGGATCTCTTGATGATCTCAATTTTCAGGCTCAGCTAAATCACGACCATAGAATTTTAGGTCATTTACCCTATGCGGAAATTTCCAAGGAGAAACTAGTTTTAATTGAGCCTAATATTGAAGTTCATATGGATATGCGCGATTCTCTTATAAAGATGAGAGAAGAAGCCAAAAACGATGGGATATATTTAGTCTTCTTGAGTGGTTATAGATCAATAAATTTGCAAAACGATATCTTTTATTCTTTAAAATCTATTAGAAATCAAGAAGCGGCAGAAAGAGCTAGAGTTTCAGCCCCTCCAGGGTATTCCGAACATAGTACAGGTTTCGCAATCGATATTGGTGATGCTACTCAAAGAGAGACAGACTTTGAAACCGACTTCGAAAATACTGACGCCTTTAGATGGTTAATAAAAAATGCAGCTAAGTTTCACTTTAAGTTATCATTCAACAAAGATAATAAATATATAGATTACGAACCCTGGCATTGGAGATATGAGGGGTCAATTGAAGCATTAAAAGTTTTTGAAAGCTCAAATAGAAAATTATAAATCTAATTGATTAATTTAATTATTCAATAAATTATATTTTTCAAAGTCTTAAAGAGAAAATTCTCATAATAAGCATACTTTGAGTTAGCCTTAATAAAGTCAATCTAATATTTATATAAATTCTATAAATGTCATCTTCGATAAAAGAAATTAGAAATGTTGCAATTATTGCTCACGTAGATCATGGGAAGACAACTCTTGTAGATGCATTGTTATCTCAATCAGGAATATTTAGAGAAAATGAAGTTATCCCTACATGTGTAATGGATTCAAATGATCTTGAAAGAGAAAGGGGGATAACAATTCTCTCAAAAAATACTGCAGTTAACTATAAAGATACCAGAATTAATATTATAGATACACCAGGACATGCTGATTTTGGAGGTGAAGTTGAAAGGGTTTTGGGAATGGTTGATGGTTGTCTACTTATTGTTGATGCAAATGAGGGACCTATGCCTCAAACAAGATTTGTTTTAAAAAAAGCATTAGAAAAAGGACTTAGGCCTATAGTCTTTGTAAATAAAATTGATAGACCACGCGTAGTACCAGAAATAGCTATTGATAAGGTCCTTGATTTGTTTTTGGAGTTAGGTGCTGATGATGATCAATGTGATTTCCCTTATCTTTTTGGGAGTGGATTATCTGGTTTCGCAAAAGAAGAGATGGAATCTAATAGTGACAATATGAAGCCTCTTTTTGAATCTATTATTAGACACGTTCCTCCCCCAGTAGGTGACTCTAATAAGCCTCTTCAACTACAAATAACTACTTTGGACTATTCTGATTTCTTAGGCAGAATAGTAATTGGGAAGATCCACAATGGAACTATAAAAAATGGCCAACAGGCTAGTTTAATTAAAGAAAACGGAAAAACTATTAAAGGTAAGGTTAGTAAGCTTTTAGGATTTGAAGGATTACAAAGAATTGATATAAATGAAGCATTTGCAGGTGATATTGTTGCTGTTTCTGGTTTCGATGATGTCAATATTGGTGAAACCATAGCATGTCCCGATTCTCCTCATCCTCTTCCATTAATCAAAGTTGATGAACCTACCTTAAATATGACTTTTGTTGTCAATGATTCACCATTCGCGGGTAAAGAAGGGAAATTTGTTACTAGTAGACAATTAAAAAATAGATTGGAGAGGGAACTTTTAACAAATGTTGCCCTGAGAGTAGAAGAAACTGATTCTCCTGACAGGTTCTCAGTTTCAGGAAGAGGAGAATTACATCTTGGGATATTGATTGAAACTATGAGAAGAGAGGGTTTTGAGTTTCAAATCTCACAACCTCAAGTAATTTTCAGAGAAATTGATAATGTTGAATGTGAGCCTATAGAGACTTTGGTTTTAGATATACCTGAAGTATCTGTTGGTTCTTGCATCGAAAAACTTGGATCTAGAAAGGCAGAGATGAAAAACATGCAGACAAGTTCAGATGGTAGAACTCAATTAGAATTCCTAGTACCATCAAGAGGATTAATTGGATTTCGCGGGGAGTTTGTAAGGATAACCAGAGGTGAAGGTATCATGAGCCATTCGTTTTATGAATATAAACCTAAAACAGGAGACTTTGAAACCAGAAGGAATGGTGTTCTTATAGCTTTTGAGGAAGGTGTAGCCACATTTTATGCATTAAAGAATGCTGAAGATAGGGGAGTATATTTCATTAAACCTGGAGTTAAAGTTTATAAAGGAATGATAATTGGTGAGAATAATCGACCTCAAGATCTTGAGTTGAATATATGTAAAACTAAGCAGTTGACTAATATGAGATCTGCAGGGGCAGAAGAACTTGACACTTTGCAGTCACCTGTGGATATTACCCTTGAAAGGGCACTCGAATATATTGGTCCAGATGAAATGCTAGAAGTAACACCGGATTCAATAAGAATGAGAAAAATAAATAAAAAGAAAAAAAATTAGTAATTGCTTTAATGAACGAAGAAAGTGCAAAAAATTTTCAAGAATCCCTTTTTACAGCTTTAAATCTTTTTAATAATCATGAATGGTACGAGGCTCATGATGCTTTTGAAGAAATATGGAATTCCGTAGATGGTGACGAAAGACAAGTTATCCAAGGCATTTTACAAGTATCTGTTTCTCAGTTTCACTTAAGTAAAGGTAATTTAAATGGAGCTACTATTTTGCTTGGAGAGGGTTTAGGGAGAATAAAAACTAGAACCAAGATTGATTTAGGGATTGATCTTGAATCCTTCTGCCAATGTTTGGAAGATTTATTAAGAAAATTACAATATAGAGAACTATTAAACGAGAACGATAAGCCTTTTTTGAAACCTCTTTGATGAATATATCTTTATCTTCAATTAAATTATTATTATGTATTTAATTTTTTTTCAAGAAAGTAAGAAAACTAATCGATCTCAAGGAAAATGAACCTAAATATTCATAATGTATCCCTTTCAATTAAAGGAAGATTAATTGTAAATGATGTTTCCATAACTGTTAATCCAGGGGAAGTTGTAGGTTTGATGGGACCTAATGGTGCTGGGAAAACTACAACTTTTAATCTTGCAGTTGGGAATATAAAACCAGATAAAGGTGAAATTACAATGAATGGGAAAAATATAACCAATCTTCCTCTACCAATTAGATCAAGACTTGGGTTAGGGTACTTAACTCAGGAAGCGAGTATATTTAGAGACCTCACAGTTAAGGATAATATAGATTTGGCTTTACAAAATTCATCTTACAGTAGAGCAGCGATAAGAAATAGAAGAGAACAATTAATTAATGAATTTAATTTGAATAACTTTGTAGATAATTATGGTTATCAACTTTCAGGAGGAGAGAGGAGGAGGTGTGAAATTGCAAGGGCTCTCACTGTAGGTAGAAAAGGGCCTAAATATTTGTTATTAGACGAACCTTTTGCTGGGATAGATCCTCTAGCTGTTAATGATCTAAAGAAACTAATTCTAAAATTAAGTAGTGATGGGGTGGGGATTCTTATTACAGACCATAATGTGAGGGAAACCCTTCTAATTACTAACAAATCATATGTATTAAGTGAAGGAAAAATTTTAGCTAACGGTTCATCAAGTGAATTGGCTGATAATCCAATAGTCAAGAAGTATTATCTAGGAGATAATTTCAAACTTTGAAATGCTTTTTCTAAAATAAATTAAAACTTTATTATTAAAGATTTACTCATATTAGAATGATTTTAATTATTATTTGGTTGTCATTGAATATTAAAACTTGAGAAATTTCTAGAAATGATACTAGATAATTTTTTTAAAAATTTAATATATGAACCGGTTTCAGTTTTAGGTCTTTTAGTTTTTTATTTTTTATTAATTAACTTACCAATATCTTTGGGTGCAGTTTTTAAAAAAGAATCTTCTGCTGCTGTAAGACTCATTACGGTTTTAGTGAACTTATTAATAACATTACAATTACTTTTTAGGTGGTCAATTTCTGGACACTTTCCTATTAGCAATTTGTATGAATCTCTTTATTTCCTTACTTGGGGTATCACATTAGGCCAACTATTGGTTGAAAGAGAATATCAAGCTCCAATAATTCCCTCAATTGCGATACCTATTGAGTTACTGACTGTGGCTTTTGCTTGTTTTGTTTTACCTGAGGATTTGAGATTATCATCCAATTTAGTTCCAGCTTTAAGGTCTAGTTGGTTAGTAATGCATGTTAGCGTCGTAATGCTTAGTTATGCAGCCTTAATAATAGGTTCTCTACTTTCAATGTCCGTTTTGTTTGTCAATAAAAATAAGCCACTTCAAATCAGAAGTAGTTCTACAGGTATAGGAGGATTTAAACTTTCAAATAGCTTTTCCGTAAATGATTTAGTTGAACCTATTGAATTTTCTCATTCAGAAGAATTAGATACATTAAGTTATCGTTCTATATTAGTAGGCTTTGTTCTTTTGACTCTCGGTTTAATTTCAGGTGCAGTTTGGGCTAATGAGGCCTGGGGCACATGGTGGAGTTGGGATCCAAAAGAAACATGGGCATTTATCTCATGGTTATTTTATGCCGCTTATCTGCATATGAGAATTAGCAAGGGTTGGCAAGGACGCAAACCAGCATTATTAGCATCTACAGGCTTTTTAGTTGTTTTAGTATGTTATTTAGGAGTTAATTTTTTAGGAATAGGTTTGCATAGTTATGGATGGATATTTGGGTGATTTCTTAATCATCCAAAATATTTATTGAGGTTCTGAAAGAACATTCCCTTTTTGTGCTTCTTGTGCAACTTTTCTCAAGTCATCACATCCTTCTTTTAATGTTGGGTAAGCAAACATTCCGCTACCTGCAATAAAACAATTAGCACCAGCATCGGCACATTGTGAAATAGTCCAATTTGCTTTTATCCCCCCATCAACTTCAATGTCGACATCTAAGTTTTTTTCGATAATAAAGTTTCTTATTTCTCTTATTTTATTTAGCATTGTTGGTATATAAGCTTGTCCTCCAAAGCCTGGATTAACTGTCATAACCAAAACATGATCAACCATATCCATTATGTTTTTAATCATTTCAAAAGGAGTATGAGGGTTCAATGCAACAGAAGGAGATCCCCCTAAATCTCTTATTCTTCCTAGAACTCTATGCAAATGAATATTTGCTTCGGCATGAGCTATTACTACTCCTGGTTCACCATTTGCCCCTTTTGAAGCGTTTACATAAGATTCAAGCATTGTTTCACAGTTGTACTGGCTCACCATTAATTGAGTTTCAAAAGGGACATTGCAATATTTCCTACATGCAGCAATCATTTCAGGACCAAATGTAAGATTTGGTACGAAATTTCCATCCATTACATCAAATTGAATTCTATCTACCCCAGCTTCCTCCAGCTCTTTCACACATGCCCCCATATTTGCCCAATCTGCTGGTAAAACTGAAGGAATTATTTGAATTGGTCTATTTGCACCAGTTAAATTTACTTGATTTGACTCAGTCATTTAATTTTTAAAATATTTAATAAAGATACTATATTTAGTTGTTTATTCCTAATTTCAAGTCACGGCCTGATAAAGTAACAGCTGTAAAGAGTTAAAAAAAGCTTACTAGCATAATAATTCTCATAAAAATTGCATTTTATATGAGATCATACTCAAAACCTTTTAGAAAATCCTCAAAATTTAATTGTGAATCAAACTTTAATTCAAGAAATTCTCGAAGTTGTCGAGCAAGCAGCTATTGCCTCAGCAAAACTAACAGGACTTGGTCAAAAAGATGAAGCTGATGCTGCAGCTGTCGAAGCAATGAGATTGCGAATGGGCAAAATTGAAATGAAAGGGAAAATTGTTATTGGAGAAGGTGAAAGAGATGAAGCACCCATGCTTTATATAGGTGAAGAGGTTGGTAGTGGAACTGGCCCAGGGGTTGACTTTGCAGTAGATCCTTGTGAAGGAACTAATCTTTGTGCGAATAATCAAAGAGGTTCTATGGCGGTTTTAGCTGCCTCTGATACGGGTGGTCTTTTCAATGCTCCTGATTTTTACATGAACAAATTAGCAGCGCCTCCTGCGGCCAAAGGTAAAGTTGATATTAGAAATTCAGCTACTGAAAACTTGAAGATACTAAGTGATTGCTTGGGCCTTTCTATTGATGAGCTTACTGTAGTTGTAATGGATAGAACTAGACATAAAGATTTAATTAAAGAGATTCGAGGATGTGGTGCAAAAGTTCAACCGATTTCTGATGGTGATGTTCAAGCTGCGATTGCATGCGGTTTTGCAGGAACTGGAACACATTGCTTGATGGGTATAGGTGCAGCTCCAGAGGGTGTTATTTCAGCTGCTGCAATGAGAGCTCTCGGTGGACACTTTCAAGGACAACTAGTTTATGATCCGGCAATCGCTCAAACTTCTGAATGGGCTGATTATACAAAAGAAGGAAATATAAAACGTCTTAATGAAATGGGCATAACAGATATAGATAAAATCTATGAAGCAACTGAATTGGCATCGGGAGAAAATGTTGTTTTCGCTGGAAGTGGAATAACTGATGGATTATTATTTGACGGTGTTAAATTTGAAAGGGATTGTGTTAGAACAAGTAGTCTAGTTATTAGTACATTAGATAGTACTGCAAGGTTCACAAATACTGTCCATATAAAAGATGGTGCTAAGAGTATCAGCCTTTAAAAATTCACTTTTGATTTTATGCATATTGTTGTCGTCGGACTGAGTCATCGCACGGCACCTGTCGAAGTGCGTGAGAAGTTAAGTATTCCTGACCAATCTATAACAGAGTCATTGAAATCACTAAAAGCTTTCTCTGATGTATTAGAGGTGTCAATTTTAAGCACTTGTAATAGGTTGGAAATATATGCGCTAGTAAAGGATAAAAATACTGGAATTTCATCTATAAAAGAATTTATATCAGAATATTCTGGAATTATTTTTGAAGATTTAAATCCACATCTTTTTTGCTTTAGACAGGAAGAAGCAGTTTTGCATTTGATGAAAGTCTCGGCAGGACTCGATAGCCTCGTTTTAGGGGAAGGACAAATCCTTTCGCAGGTAAAAAAAATGATGAGATTAGGTCAAGAGAATCAATCTACTGGACCAATTCTTAATAGATTATTAACTCAATCAGTTAGTACAGGTAAAAAAGTAAGATCTGAAACAAATTTAGGAACTGGAGCTGTGTCAATCAGTTCAGCAGCGGTAGAACTAGCTCAATTAAAAATTGGACAAGAAAAGGGTTTTGATACTCTTGTAAGTTTGGAATCAGAGAACGTTCTTGTTGTTGGCGCCGGACGAATGAGTAGGCTTTTAATAACTCATTTAAAATCAAAAGGATGTCATAAACTTATCCTTTTAAATAGAAATATTGATAGAGCATTAAATCTTGCTCAAGACTTCCCTGATTTAGAGATTGTTTGTAAAGGGTTAAACGAATTAGAAGAAAACATATCATTATCTTCGCTTGTTTTCACCAGTACTGCTTCTGAAGAGCCAATTATTGATCTCACAAAAATAGAAAAAATAAATTTGAGTAATAGAATTAAATTTATTGATATTGGTGTACCGAGAAATATATCTAATGATGTCAAACAACATAAATTTGTTAAATCATTTGATGTTGATGACTTACAAGAGGTCGTTTCAAGAAATCAAGAATTTAGACAGAAAATAGCAAAGGAAGCGGAATCTTTAGTAGAAGAAGAAAGGATCATTTTTCTAGAATGGTGGGCAAGTTTAGAGGCCGTTCCAGTAATTAATAAACTTAGATCAGATTTGGAGTTAATTAGAAAAGAGGAATTGCAAAAAGCACTTAGCAGAATGGGGCCAGATTTTTCGGCTAGAGAAAGAAAAGTTGTGGAAGCTCTGACTAAAGGAATAATTAATAAAATACTTCATACGCCGGTCACTAAGTTGAGAAGTCCTCAATCAAGAGAAGAAAGACAAGTTTCTTTGAAAATCGTTGAAAAATTGTTTTCTTTGGTAGAAGAGGATAAAAATAACTAACTTTTTTCGATTTATATTAAGTTTTTCCAGTGATTTATCGAAATACCTTCGTAAACTGACCATTTGTATTTCTAAATATACCCATAATCAGTTACTTTAAATAGTTGTATATCTACCTCCATTAGATTGAATGAAGCGTGTGTTGGCCATAATCCTCGGAGGAGGAAAAGGTTCTAGACTTTACCCTTTAACAAAAATGAGGGCTAAACCTGCTGTGCCTTTGGCAGGTAAGTATCGTTTAATAGATATCCCAATTAGTAATTGTATAAATTCAAGCATTGAAAAAATGTACGTATTGACTCAGTTCAATAGTGCATCTCTTAATAGACATATAGGAAGAACCTATAATTTAAATGGCCCTTTCGGCCAAGGATTTGTTGAGGTTTTAGCCGCACAACAGACTCCTGATAGTCCTAAGTGGTTTGAAGGTACTGCTGATGCTGTAAGAAAATACCAATGGTTATTTCAAGAATGGGATGTTGATGAATATTTAATTTTGTCAGGGGATCAACTGTACAGAATGGATTACAGTTTATTTGTTCAACATCATAGAGATAATGGCGCTGATTTAACTGTTGCAGCTTTGCCTGTTGATGAAGCTCAAGCGGAGGGTTTTGGGCTCATGAGAACAGACGATGTAGGAAATATAAAAGAATTCAGTGAAAAGCCAACTGGAGAGAAGTTGAAGGCAATGGCAGTAGATACTTCAAAATTTGGATTAAGTAAGGAGTCAGCTGCCGAAAAACCATATCTAGCCTCTATGGGGATATACGTTTTTAGCAGAAATACTCTCTTCGATCTTCTAAATAAATTTCCTAATTATACGGATTTTGGTAAGGACATAATTCCAGAAGCCTTAGATAGAGGCGATACTCTTAAAAGTTATGTATTCGATGATTATTGGGAAGATATCGGCACAATTGGAGCATTCTTTGAGTCAAACCTTGCATTGACTGAGCAACCCAAACCTCCATTTAGTTTTTATGATGAGAAATTTCCAATTTATACTAGGCCTAGATTTTTGCCCCCTTCTAAACTTGTAGATGCTCAAATTACTGATTCAATTGTTTGTGAAGGCACAATCTTGAAGTCATGCAGTATTTTACATTGTGTTTTAGGTGTAAGAAGCAGGATTGAAAGTGACTCGGTTCTTGAGGATACTCTTGTTATGGGAGCCGATTTCTTTGAATCCCCTGAAGAGAGGATTGAATTAAGAAAAGGGGGCGGAACTCCTCTTGGAGTAGGTGAAGGGACTACTGTAAAAAGAGCAATTCTTGATAAGAATACAAGAATTGGCGATAATGTCGTGATCATTAATAAAGATCGAGTAGAAGAAGCAGATAAGCCAGAATTAGGTTTTTATATCAGAAATGGAATTGTTGTAGTAGTTAAAAATGCAACTATTGCAAACGGAACTGTTATTTAAATCTTTTCCATCATTTTTCGCTGACATAAGTATGTTTTTTGAGCAATTTTGTTGAGTTGCAGGCACACTGTATTTATTGAGTTTTTTAATTTTTTATGTCCAAGGCACATTTTGGTTTAATAGGTCTTGGTGTTATGGGCGAAAATTTAGTTCTTAACGCAGAGAGAAATGGATTTTCTAGTGTAGTTTTTAATAGGACTTACTCAAAAACCGAAGAATTTTTACAAGGTCGTGGCCTTGGGAAGAATATAGAAGGAGCTGAAACTCTTCAAGAATTTGTTAATAAGCTAGATAGGCCTAGAAGAATTCTAATGATGGTAAAAGCTGGGCCCGCAACTGATGCTGTCATTGATAATATTTCTGGATATCTCGAGGAAGGAGATTTATTAATAGATGGCGGCAACTCTCAATTTAAAGATACAGAAAGAAGGGTGAATACTCTTGAAAGTAAAAGTTTTGGATACATTGGGATGGGAGTCTCTGGAGGGGCTAAAGGAGCTTTAGAGGGTCCAAGTATGATGCCCGGTGGTACTAAGGCTTCATATGATGCAATAGAAAGCTTATTAACAAAAATGGCTGCTAAAGTTGAAGACGGACCATGTGTTGCATATGTTGGGCCAGGAGGCTCAGGTCATTTTGTGAAAACTGTTCATAACGGAATTGAATATGGAATTGAACAAATACTTGCAGAAGCTTATGACCTTATGAAGAGAGTCAAAGGTATGAACGGTCAGCAAATGTCAGAGGTATTTGGTATTTGGAATAATACTGATGAATTAGCTTCTTATCTTGTTGAGATAACAGAGATTTGTCTAAATACAAAAGATGAGATAACTGGAGATGATGTCGTGGAAAAAATACTAGATAAAGCTGGCCAGAAAGGTACAGGGTTATGGACTGTTGTAAGTGCTCTAGAACTGGGGGTATCAGTCCCAACTATTTATGCATCTTTAAATGCAAGAGTAATGAGTTCTTTAAAAGAGCAACGTAGTGAGATTGAAAAAACTATTCCATCTAAAGAGATAGAGGATTTTGATTTAGGAAATATATCAGATGGAATGAAACCTTTATTTGATGCTGTAGTCCTTGCCACAATTGCTAGCTATGCCCAGGGTATGGACATTTTAAGAGAAGCATCTGCAATATATAACTATGGCTTGAATATGCCGTCAATTGCTCAAATATGGAAAGGTGGTTGCATAATCAGATCAAAATTATTAAGTAAAATTCAAGATGCTTATAACAAAGATCCTAATCTAAAAAATTTAATTTTTGATGATTGGTTCAATAATGAAATTGCGACAAGATTAGATAACTTAGCTAAAGTTGTTTCTCTATCCACAAAAGCTGGTATTCCAGTCCCATGTTTATCCAGTACCTTAGATTATTTGAATAGTTATAGAACCAATAGACTTCCTCAGAACCTTGTTCAGGCAATGAGAGACTGTTTTGGCTCTCATACATATGAAAGAATTGATAAGGAAGGTAGTTTTCATACTGAATGGATGAAATGATTGAAAAGGTTAAGAATGGATATACACTTAACATTTACAAAGACAAGTTAGAGCTATCTACAGCGGTTTTTAATTTTATTAAAAGTTACATTATTCATACTTTAAAAAAGAAAGACAGGTTCAAATTTTGTGTAAGTGGAGGTTCAACTCCTAAATCTGTGTATCATCTCTTATCTAATTTTGATCTTCAATGGGATATGGTTGATGTCTTTTTAGGAGATGAAAGATGTGTTGATCCAAATTCAGAATTAAGTAACTCGTTAATGTTGAGAAATTCTTTGCTAACTAATTTTGGATCTAAAGCTTATTTTTATGAAATTTTCAATGATTTAAACGCTGATGATGAAACTACTAAAAATCAATTTATTTCTAAATTATTTGAAAAATGCGGATCAAACCCTCCAACTTTTGATTTAACATTATTAGGTCTTGGAGATGATGGTCATACAGCCTCACTATTCCCTTATCAAGAAAATAATAATGTAGAGGATTTTGTTATTTTTAATGAAGGTAAAGGTTTAAAAAGAATTTCATTAACTCCAAAGGTTCTTTCAGCTTCTTCAAAGATAGTATTTTTAGTTAGTGGAGATTCTAAAAGAATTGCTCTTGAGAGGTTATTAGATGAAAAAGAGCCACCAGATAGAACACCATCAAAATTAATAAAATCTATTAATCAAATTTCAATATTTTGTGATCAGGAATCAGCAAAAGAATTAGAAATTTAGTTAAAGTCTATTAATAATTTAAATTATTTAATGAGTAAGAAAAAATTTTTATTCCAGAAAAAGGAGTTCGATGGTTGGAAAACATTAAATGATACTGTTATGGGCGGATCAAGTTCAGCTTTTTGTGAAACCTCAAATTCGGGTTTGATATTAAAGGGTAATATTGTCGAGAAAGCAGGAGGATTTGTTAGTTGTAGATCTTCTATATATAAACCTTCTTTAAATGTATCTGAGTATTCATCTTTTGAATTAAATATTGATGGACAAGGAAGAACTTTTAAATTTGCTGTCGCTTGTGAAGATGATCTACTAGGACTAACCGAATTTATTCCTGGTGGACTTAGATGGATTAAATCATTTCCAACAAAAAAATTCGGGACAACAAATGTTCAAATTCCTTTTAGTGAGTTAAAACCTTCAGTAAGAGCTAATAAAGTACGTTTCCCATTTAAATTCAAGCCATCTAAAATTAAAAGATTGCAACTACTACACTCTAAGTTCGGTGATGATGGATTACTTAATAATGAGTTTAAACAGGGTTCAATAAAAGTTTTAATTAAATCAATAAGTGTTATTTGAAAATCCACCTAAAAATATAGAGAGCTTAATCGCTAAGTCAGCAGATTTAACAAATAAACCTTTTGTGCATTCTGTCGTAAAAATAAATGGTGAATACGAATTCGAAGATGAAGATATTGATTTAACAGTTAATATCTTATGTAGAGATAAAGAAGGTAAAAGATTAGAAATTTATGATCTTGAATTAGAACTTTTTAAATCAAATAAAGAGTTGGTTTTAGTAATCTCTAAGCTTAACTTCCCTGATGAACCAATATTATGGTGTGGAGTTAAAACATTATGGATGGACAGCAATAATGGGAAAAAATGCAATTTACCAAAATACAGCTCTAGATTGGAAAATTTAGCAAATAGGATAAAAAGTTTTATTGATTAAGAAAAAAAAATTTGAGCTGATTTATAAATCAGTAACAGCCCCTAAACTTGATGTGCTTACGATTCTCGAATATTTTGAAAGAATTCCTCTTTTGTATTTTTGAATAGGTTTTACCCAATCTTTTTTTCTTTTTTCTAATTCTTCGTCAGATAAATCAACTTCAATTAGTTGTTTTACAGCATCTACTGTAATTAAATCACCTTGTTTTATTAGAGCAATATTTCCCCCTACAGCAGCCTCTGGAGCTATGTGACCCACAACAAGACCATAGGTACCGCCGCTAAATCTGCCATCGGTAATTAAAGCCACCTTCTCTCCTAGCCCTTGACCAACAATTGCAGATGTTGGAGCTAACATCTCTCTCATACCTGGTCCTCCTACAGGACCTTCGTTTCTAATAACAACAACATCACCAGCTTTGATATCGTTATTTAATATCGATTTTAAGCAATCCTCTTCACTTTCAAAAATCTTTGCAGGACCTGTTAATACAGGGTTTTTTACTCCGCTAATTTTGGCTACAGAACCTTCGCTCGCTAAGTTACCTTTTAATATCGCTAGATGTCCTTTTTTATAAAGAGGGTCATCTATGTCTCTTATGACATTTTGATTTGTTGGAGGCTTATCTGGAATATTCTGTAAGTATTCTGAGATAGTTTTTCCTTCAATGTTTTTGCAATCGCCATGAATTAATCCTGCATTAAAAAGTATTTTCATTACTTGTGGAATCCCACCTGCCTTATGAAGATCCACCGTCACATATTTACCACTCGGTTTAAGGTCACAAATAACGGGTACTTTTTGTCTGATCCTCTCAAAATCATTAATGTTGATATCTATTCCTGCAGTATTCGCGATAGCTAAGATGTGCAATACCGCATTTGTTGATCCGCCAATTGCCATAATTACTGATATTGCATTTTCAAATGCTTTCTTAGTCATTAGGTCTAGAGGTCTTATATCTTTTTCTATTGCAGAGACTAATATCTCAGCACTTTTATCTGCACTTAGTTCTTTTTCAAGATCTTCAGCAGCCATAGTGGAACTGTGAGGAAGACTTAACCCTAATACTTCAATAACCGCAGACATTGTATTAGCTGTAAACATTCCTCCACAGCTACCAGCACCAGGAATACAATTTTTCTCAACTTGGATTAGCCTTTCTTCATTAATTTTGCCTGATGTTAATTGTCCAACAGCTTCAAATGCACTAACAACAGTAAGATCTTCTCCATGCAATTTCCCAGGCTTTATTGTCCCTCCATAAATGAAAATTGAGGGAATATTCATTCTTGCAATCGCAATCATGGCACCCGGCATATTTTTATCACATCCACCTATAGCAAGTACTCCATCCATACTCTGAGCATTGCATGCTGTTTCAATTGAATCAGCAATAACTTCTCTTGAAACTAGGGAATATTTCATGCCCTCTGTTCCCATAGAAATCCCATCACTTACTGTTATAGTCCCAAACATCTGAGGCATCCCACCTGATCTTTTTATAGACTCTTCAGCTTTTAGAGCTAACTTATTTAAACCCATATTGCATGGTGTTATGGTGCTGTATCCATTCGCAACTCCAATAATAGGTTTATTAAAATCTTCATCATTAAATCCAACAGCTCTTAACATCGATCTGTTTGGTGATCTTTGCACACCTTGGGTTATTGCAGATGATCTGAGTTTATTCATATTATTTGAAAACCTTTTTTATTCTATTGCCCCAACTCTTCAAGTTGCTTCCTCACATCAGCAATTGCAGAATTAAGTTGCTCAACTTTCTTCTCCAGATTCTCTCCTTCAACTTCATTTATATTTTCATTTGAATCAATCGCTTCTGAGCCGTCTTGAATTCTGGAGGAATACATCATTGCTTTTTGTTTTTTTTCCTCTTTTCTTTTGTCTGCTTCAGATATTAACCACCATGCTAGACCTGCTGCTCCAATAAAAGCACCGCTTATTAATGACAAAAGATTATTTGAAGACGAATCTCTGTATTCAGACATTGGTAAAATATTTACTCCTATATTCTATATTAGTTCTTATCTTGAAATATAGTACTTAAACGCGATAAAGGATTCCCAATACCGGGTACCAATAATGGTGTTTTTTTGTCTTCCTCATCTATGCAAGAAGTGTAAATTACCTGATTCGGGAATAATTTCGCAATTTCATTTAACCCTTTATTTGAGCAAATAGCAGTTATTAAAAGAATCCTATTTGAATCAACACCTAATTCCTTTAATTTAATTAAGGTTTCTAATGTGGTTGATTTTGTCGTTATTTGTTCTGAATAAAATATAACTCCTTCATTTGATTCAATAGTTTTAGGAAGTTCTCCTAATGAGAGGGTTGAATTAGGAATTACTTCTTTAGATCCAAACCAAAGAGATAACCCTTCGGGCAACATTGCGAGCACTTTTATTGGATAATCAGTATTAATAAAGAATCCATCTGTTTCCCCATTATCAGTATTTACTATTTCTTTTTTATATGGCAGCCAATTACGTAATGCTTCATATGTAAGCCATTTCCCTAATTGCTCATATCCTGTTGAGTACAAAATATCTGGAGTATTTTTTTCTCGCAATATTGAAAGCCAATGTTTTATTAATGGATGAGGAGGAACAATAACCTTTAGTGACATTGCCATATATTTTCCTTTAAGATACTCTTACAAACTTTAAATACTTAAGTTCTAAAATACAGTCTTATTATGATTAAATCAATTGTTTTCCCCTCACTAAAGAATGCATTAATTACTTTGTTGTTCGTTGGGATTTTATTTTTTAATTCTGTAAATTCTGCATGGGCTAAACGACCTCCTGAGATTAGAAACCAGCAAGACCTTAATTTAGAGCCAGATATGCATGGTCAAGATTTAAGCGGTAACGAATATGTTAAGTTTGATTTGAATGGGTTTAATTTTAGTGAAAGTAATTTAGAAGGCGCGGTGTTCAATAATAGTAAATTGCAAAATTCAAAGTTTAATGGAGCCAATTTAAGAGATGCACTAGCTTATGCAACAGATTTTACAGATGCAGATCTTTCGGATGTAAATTTTACAAATGCTTTATTAATGGAGAGTAATTTTGAAGGAGCAAAAATAGATGGTGCAGATTTTACTGATGCAGTTCTTAGTCGTACACAACAAAAACAATTATGTGCGATTGCTAATGGCACAAATAGTTCTACAGGAGAGAGTACAGAATATAGCTTAGGTTGTTAATCACAAAAAATGAAAAAAAAAATACCAGTTATAGTTGTTTCAGGATTTCTTGGTTCAGGTAAAACAACTTTTCTAAGATATTTATTAAAAGAGAGTAATAAAAAATTTGGTTTAATAATTAATGAATTTGGTGATGTTGGAATTGACGGTGATTTGATTAAAAGTTGTGATAAATGTGATGAATCTGAAGACGACTGCGTAATCGAATTAAACAATGGATGTTTATGTTGTACTGTTCAAGATGATTTTGTTCCATCAATAAAAGCTCTCCTAGAATTTAATCCTCATATCGAATCAATAATTATCGAAACAAGTGGCTTGGCACTGCCAATTCCCTTAATTCAAGCACTTAACTGGCCTGAAATTCGGTCTTCCATTTACCTTGATGTTGTTGTTGGTATCGTTAATGGAGAATCAATGCTTAATGGTTCACCAATTAATGATTTAAATAAAATAACAAAACAATATAACGAAACAGATAAAATTGATCACAACGCCACTATAGATGAACTTTTTGAGGAGCAACTAGAAGTTTCTGATATCGTTTTAGTCTCTAGATCAGATATCTTAAATGATGATCAGTTTGACGTTGTAAAAAATAAAATTCAAGAAAGTCTAAACTCATCTACTCCAGTCCTTAAATCCGATAATGGCAAAATTGATTTGAACTATCTATTTGATTTTAATTTTAAAAAAGAGACTTATAAAGAGTTTTTAACTGAAGAACATGACCATAATCATGTTGAACTTGTATCAGATTCAATTAAATTAAATTATTTCCTTGAAAAAAATGACTTTGAAAAGGAGATGTCAAAAATCTTGGATGAATTAAACATTCTTCGAATAAAAGGACGTATTTGGATACCAAACAAATCATTACCTTTACAAACACAAATTGTTGGAAAGAAAATTAATACTTGGTTTGAAGAAGCTCCAGACAATTGTTGGAGACCAAATGATAATGCTGGGCTTGAATTAGTAATAATTTCCTTTGATGAAAAATCTATAAAAACTTTCAATAAAAAAATTAAAGAGAAATTTAAGATTTTAAGTGAACCAAAAATAGCAATTTGACATTATAGTTAGCTGCCGGGATACTTAAACAGTAGACAGCCCAAGATGGAAAATCCAAAAATTGCTTTAAAACAAATAATCTCTGACGAAGTTACATCAATTGATAAAATAAAATGTTCAAAATGTGGAGGGGCAGGAAATTTTAAAACACATGAAAATTCAAGAAGAACTTGCTTAGTATGTTTTGGTAGAGGCTACATAAACATTTAATAACTTAGAAAACCTTAAGGTAAAAATATTTGTTTATTAATCAATAGTACTTTTTATTAAAATTTAAACTAATCTTCTAGTAGAAATTAATTTTTAATTGGACCAATTTGCTGTAAAAGTTTTTGTAAGACTGAGACCCTCAGTTTTAGATCCAGCAGGGGAAGCTACCAAATCTGCCTCTATAAAACTTGGAGCCGAGGGAATAAAATCATTACGTATAGGAAAAATGATTGAAGTAAAAATAGAAGGTAATGGTGAAAACGAAGTAAGAGGAAAAATTGATTTATTGTGTGATAGGTTATTCGCAAATACTGTTATTGAAGATTATGAGTATTCACTAGAAAAATTATAAGATGGATAATTTTACTGTAGGAGTTGTTGTCTTCCCTGGTTCTAATTGTGATCGTGATGTTTCATGGGCATTGGAAGGTTGTTTAGACATAAGAACAAAGTACTTGTGGCATGAGTCTTCAGATTTAAGTGATGTAGATGCAATAGTTTTACCCGGAGGATTTAGCTATGGTGATTATTTAAGATGCGGAGCAATTGCGAGATTCTCTCCATTAATAAATGCCTTGGATGAGTTTGTTAAAAGCGGGAAAAAAGTTTTAGGAATTTGTAATGGGTTTCAAATTTTGACGGAATCTGGATTTTTGCCTGGTGCTCTTGTTGCAAATAAAAATCTTAATTTTATCTGTGATGACGTTGAACTGGACATCGTTTCTTCAAAAGGAGGTTGGTTTAATAATGTAGATGAAAAACAAACAATTAAATTGCCAATAGCGCATGGAGAAGGAAGATATCATTGTGATTCTGATACTTTAAAGAAACTTGTAGATAATGAATTGATCGCTTTGAGATATAAAAATAATCCCAATGGATCTTCATTCGATATCGCAGGCATAACTAATGAGAAGGGAAATGTTCTAGGTTTAATGCCTCATCCAGAGCGAGCATGCGACGAGACAATTGGTGGGACTGATGGTCTCTTTACATTAAAATCATTAATATTGAAATAAAAAAAGAGCCCCAATTTTGGAGGCCTTTTTTTATTTAATTTGGGAAGAAATTAAACAGTAGCTTTTACTTTTGGATCCAAATCACCTTTTGCGTAAAGATCAGCAAAATAATTAGTGCTGTTTTGTTTGATCTTACTTGCTTGACCTTCGCACCAGAACTGCTTGTATCTATCAAGACAAACTTGCTTCATGTATTTTCTAGCAGGCTTGTTGAAATGTCTTGGGTCGAAGTTTGCCTTATCAGCAAATGCTGCCTCTCTAACCGCGGCAGTGAAAGCAAGTCTGTTATCAGTATCAATGTTGACTTTTCTAACTCCATTTCTTATTCCCTCTTGAATTTCTTCAACAGGAACACCATAAGTTTGAGGAATTTCACCGCCATATTTATTAATGATATCCAACCATTCTTGGGGAACTGAACTAGATCCATGCATTACAAGATGGGTATTAGGAAGTGCTTTATGAATTTCAGCAATTCTGCTTATTGCAAGAACTTCTCCTGTAGGTTTTCTTGTAAATTTATAAGCACCATGACTTGTTCCTATAGCAATAGCTAAAGCATCGACTTTTGTTTTAGCTACAAAATCTGCAGCTTCTTCAGGATCAGTCAGAAGCATATCTGTAGAAAGTTCACCTTCAAATCCATGACCATCTTCCGCTTCACCTTTTCCTGTTTCTAATGAACCTAAGCAACCCAACTCTCCTTCAACACTAACTCCAACTGAATGAGCAAAATCTACTACTTTTTTAGTAACTGCAACATTATATTCGTAACTAGCGGGTGTTTTTGCATCTGCCTCTAGAGAACCGTCCATCATTACTGATGTGAAACCATTTATTGCTGCTGAGTAACATGTTGATGGCTCATTACCGTGGTCTTGGTGCATTACCACTGGAATATTAGGATATGTTTCTGTAGCAGCAAGGATTAGATGACGTAGGAAAATTTCTCCTGCATAATTTCTTGCCCCTCTTGAAGCTTGGAGGATTACAGGACTATCAGTTTCATATGCTGCTTCCATGATTGCTTGAACTTGTTCAAGGTTATTAACATTGAAAGCTGGAATACCGTAACCATTCTCAGCAGCGTGATCTAAAAGTAGTCTTAGTGGAACGAGGGCCATAATTAAAATAAGTTAAATGCTATATAAAGCATATGTTTCCGAGAGTTTAGTATAAAGAGGTATCAAATGTCACGTCATTAGATATACAAAATACTAAATTAAAGAAACTTATTTTATGACCCAGAGTACATTTTTAGGATTTTTTTAGTTAATAAGTGTAGCCTGCCACAAACAATTGTTCATCAGATGAAGGTTGAGATCCTGCTACATAGGCACCTTTTGAAGCTTCAGAGTTTGCTTGAGCTCTTGCTATTAATGCTTTTTGACCTCCTTCAACGTCGCTTCCTTTCCAGGCCTTTAAGCATGAGTGCTGTAATGCTCTTCCATAGGAGAATGAAACATTCCATAAAGCCTTAAATTTTGATACTTAATCCACTTTTGGAAGATTCTCTTATGGCTTCGCAAACTTTATGACTAGCAAGTCCCTCACATAAGCCTGGGATTACAGGTGTTCCATTCATTATACTCTGGGCCCATAAATTTTGAATTCTCAAAACTGGAGCTATTCTCCCATCAGTCCATGTTTTTTCAAAATTAAAACTTGAATCTGCAGTTAGATTTTGTATTTTATTTTCGTTGTTTGAGTATTTTAAATTAAAACCATGTACATAATCTTTTTGGTTTTCGCTTTTAAGAATTAGTGAACCTTCGCTTCCATATATTTCTAAACTAAATCCTCTACCATTTTTAGAAATTGATGATAAAGATATCTGACATGGAATAAGATTCGAGTTGTAGTTTGATATTTCTATATTGGCTAAACATACATCTTCACTCGTAACATTATTTAAATCAGATGAATTAGGTAAAGGTCTTTTTTTTATTGATGTTGCTAACTTGCCAGACACGTTTATTGCTTCTCCAAAAAACCAATTCAACATATCGAATGCATGAGTACCTAAAGCGCCAATAACTCCTCCACCTTTTTCTTCCAATGAATACCAATTCCAGGATCTTTTGGGGTCGGATCTACTGCCCATTAACCAATCTAATTTGACTAAATATATATCTCCTAAGATATTTTCATCAATAAGTTTTTTTGTCTGAAGGAAAAGAGGTACTGCTCTATATTCAAAATCAACACATACGCTTAAATTATTAATTAAAGA
This sequence comes from Prochlorococcus sp. AG-355-N16, assembly GCA_003278545.1. GTDB lineage: Bacteria > Cyanobacteriota > Cyanobacteriia > PCC-6307 > Cyanobiaceae > Prochlorococcus_A. Next base: position 127,304 of record QCEF01000003.1, on the reverse strand, counting down.
TATTCTCTGAAGCTCTTCAATTTCTGAGGAGGATATTGAAACGGGTTTTTCTAGGAGCAAATTTTTATTATTCTCTAGAGCTTGTTTTGCTAACTTAAATCTTGATTCAGGAGGAGTGGCAATAATAATTCCATCAATTTTTGGAGATTTAACTAAGTCTTCCCAATTATGAAAAAAATCTAAGCCCGTTTCTTTTTCTATTATCGATTTTTGCTTTTTCTCGTAATGATAAATTGCTACAGGAGTTAAGTGATCAGACTCTTTTAATGCCTCTAAATGAACTTTTTTCCCAAATCCTAGTCCAGCGATTGCTATTTTTAATTTTTTATTTTTAGTATTCATTCTTATTCATTAATAAACTCTGAACAGCTATTTTCAATAACAACATCTATAAGTTCATCATCATTAGAAGTTTGCCATTTTGAATTGAATTGTGGAATTCCATTTATTGATGTATCTTTGAACTTTTTTTCATTGCAATTAATTCTCATTACATAAAGTGATAACTCTCCATTATCATCAGAATTAGTTGGATTCTTAAAGAACTTTGTTAATACACTTATTTCACCATTTGGGAGCAACTTAATACTCCCTTTATCAAGCCATTCTTTCCCATCATCATTCTCTTTTAGTAGGACCCAGTCAACATTTCCTATCGCATATGAATAGGAGGCAAAGTAAAAAATAAAGAGTAGAAGGCTTAAAGAAAAATAAAATAAATTAGAAATTATTCTCATTTTATATATTTGCTTCTGCAAGTTCTTTTACACCATGAATTTTTAAAATTTTAGTCAGAGTATCCTTGAGATCTTTCCTTTTTACTATTACATCAACAAAACCATGCTCAAGCAGATATTCAGCTGTTTGAAAATTATCGGGTAATTTTTCTCTTAATGTTTGTTCTATAACCCTTCTTCCAGCAAATCCAATAAGTGCTTTAGGTTCCGCCAAAATTAAATCACCTAACATCGCAAAGCTGGCTGTTACCCCTCCAGTAGTTGGATGAGTTAACAAGGGCATATATAGGAGATTTTTCTCTTTATGTTTTTTTAGTGCTCCAGATATTTTTGCCATTTGCATGAGACTTAACATACCTTCTTGCATCCTCGCTCCTCCTGATGCGCAAACAATAAGAATTGGAAAATTTTCCAAAGTTGCTCTTTCAATTATCCTTGTAATTTTTTCACCAACTACTGAACCCATGGATCCTCCCATAAATCTAAAATCCATAACAGCTAATGCTAAAGGCATTGAATTCACAGAACAGATACCTGTTACGACTCCATCTCTTAAACCTGTACCTGCTTGACTTTCTTTAATTCGATCAGCATACGCTCTTCTATCTTTAAAACCCAAAGGATCTGTAGGACTTAGTGAACTATCAAATTCTTTGAATGAATTTTTATCAGCAATTATATTTATCCTTTCATCGCTATTAATCCTATTGTGGTGTCCACAATTACTACAAACATTGAAATTTGAAATTAGGTCTTTTCTATAGGCTACTTGCGAACACTCTGAACATTTAACCCACAAACCATCTCCTTCGTCAGTATCTTGGGAAACTTTCCCAACAAATTGATCTTTACGCCTTGCGGCAAACCAGTCGATTAATGACACAACTTTTCCTGTTTTTTCTATTTAAATCTAAGTAAGGTACTTTTATCAAGAAAGATATATAAAAATTTGAGATCCTCTAGATTAAAAACTTCTCAAAGTTAAAAAATAATGATCTGAGTTGATAATCGAAAATTAATTATTATTTATTTTTCTCCTCAATCATTTTATGAATTATTGGAGTGAGAATTAGTTCCATTGCGAATCCCATCTTTCCACCATTTACAACGATACTTGTTGGACTTGACATGAATGAATCGTTAATCATTCCAAGCAAGTATTGAAAATCAATACCCCATTTCTCTCTTGCCCCTTTTCTGAAATGTATGATCACAAAGCTCTCATCAGGAGTTGGGATATTTCTGCATATGAAAGGATTTGAAGTGTCAATTGTGGGAATTCTTTGGAAATTAATATCAGTTTTGCTGAATTGTGGGCAGATGTGATTTATATAATCAGGCATTCTTCTCAATATCGTATCCACAATGGTTTCCGCTGAGTAACCTCTTTCTGCGTTATCTCTATGGATTTTTTGAATCCACTCTAAATTTGTTATCGGAACAACGCCAACAAGTAAATCAGCATAGGATGCCACATTATATCCATCACCTTCTACCCCGCCATGCAAACCTTCATAAAAAAGTACGTCTGTTCCCTCAGGAATATCTTCCCATGGAGTAAATTGCCCAGGTTCTAGGGATGTCCCAAGTCTTGTATTATGTTCTTCTGCTTCTTCAAGACTATGTAGATAATATCTTTTTTTTCCTCCTCCAGTTTCACCATAGATTTTAAAAAGTTCTTCTAATTTGTCAAAAAGATTAGCCTCGGGACCAAAATGAGAGAAATTTTCACCTTTTGAAAGAGCGTCTGCCATCGCTTTTTTCATAGGCATTCTTTCAAATCTGTGGTAACTATCACCTTCTACAACTGCGGGAACAATATCTTCTCTGGCAAAAATATGCTCAAAGGCTCTTTTTACTGTACTTGTTCCTGCTCCTGAAGATCCTGTTACAGCGACTACTGGATGACGTTTTGACATTTTTTAAAAACAATATCTAATGATTCTGACAGGTCATATGCCAACTTTATGTTTTACTTAAAAATATTTTTTTATTTATTAATTTTTTTTTAAATTTCATCCATTATTTTATCTCCGATTTCACAGCAAGATAATACTTTGGAAGACCCATCAGCTAAATCGGCTGTTCTAAATCCTTTTGATAAAACTTTATCAATGGCAGTTTCTAAATTTTCTGCAGCTTCTTCTTCATTTAATCCAATTTTTAACATCATGGAAGTAGATAAAAGCATTGCAATAGGATTCGCTATGTTTTTACCAGCTATATCAGGAGCCGAACCATGAACCGGTTCAAAAACTCCTGGACCATCATTGTTTAGAGAAGCAGAAGGAAGCATACCAATAGAACCAGTTAACATTGCGGCTAAGTCGCTTAAAATATCTCCAAATAAATTACTTGTTAAAATTACATCAAATTGACCAGGATCTCTAACTAATTGCATTGCTGCATTATCAACGTACATATTGCTTAAAGATATATTTTTATCTTTTGAGGTGATATTTAAAACTGTATCTCTCCACAATTGACTAACCTCAAGAACGTTTGATTTATCAACAGAACATATTTTTCTATTTCTTTGGTTAGCAATTTTTATTGCTATTTCTGTTATTCTCTCTATCTCGGCCGAATCATAAACCATCGTATTGAAAGCTTTTGGAATTTTTGTATCTGTTATATGTCCTCTTGGTTTTCCAAAATAAATTCCACCTATTAATTCTCTTACAACAATAAGATCTACATGCTCAACGATTTCTTTTTTTAATGTACTTGCATCTAGTAGAGATTTTCTTATTTTGACAGGCCTGATATTTGCGAAGAGGTTTAGGGCGGATCTTAACTTTAGTAATCCACTTTCTGGCCTTAATTCTCTTGCAAGAGAGTCATATTTAATATCTCCTACACATGCTAAAAGTACAGCATCACTTTTTTTGCATTGATCAAGTGTCTTATCTGGAGCAGGACTCCCATATTTTTCATAAGCTATCCCTCCAAATAATTCTTCAATAATCTCAATATCGAAATTATGATTTTTTGAAAGCTTTTTTAAAACTTTTTTTGAAACTTCTGAAATCTCTGGTCCAATTCCGTCCCCTGACAATAAAACTATCTTATATTTCTTCATTTGAATTTTTGTTTATTAAGAACAATAAATTATTGCTTGTCTAATTGTCTAAGTTTTTTTGCTAATTCTGGTAATTTTTTAAAAATACTTGAACTCCTTAGCCATGATTTATTTTCCATCGCGGGGAAACCACTAATTACCTTGCCATCTTCTATGTCACAATGGATTCCGCATTTTGAACTCGCAATGACATTATTACCAACTTTTACTCTATTATTGACTCCTACTTGCCCTGCCAAAATAACACCATCTCCAATATTTGCTCCTCCAGCTATACCAACTTGAGCTGCAAATGCACAATTCTTTCCAATTTTAACTCCATGACCTATTTGTATTAAATTATCCAATTTTGTTCCCTCATCAATAAAAGTAAATCCAACTGCGGGCCTATCAATACAACAATTCGTTCCAATTTCTACAAAACTCATTATTTTTACACCACCTTTTTGAGGCATCTTTACCCATTTGCCATTTTTAGGAATAAAACCAAATCCCTCTGATCCAATAACAGAATTTGAATTAATTACACAATTATTTTTTAGAGTGGTATTTTCGTAAATAACACAATTTGGATGAATTATATTATTATTCCCCATTCGAACATTGCCTAAAATTGATGCTCCAGCAAGAATATGATTATTGTCACCAATTACAGTATTTTCTCCAATATATACATTAGGCCCAATATGGCAATCTGCTCCAATTATTGCTGTTTTATCTATAACTGCTGAAGCGTGAATTCCCGGTTTGAAATTGATAGTTTTATATAAACAATCCAATACTTCTGCAAATGCAATTCTTGGGTTTTTAACGATTATGTTTGATATATTGAGTTTCTTTAGGGCACTAACGATTTCATCGTTATTAGTAGTTATTATTGCTGATGCTTTAGTTTGATCTAATTTTTCTTTAAGGATATTATTTTCTTCTAAAAAAGATATTTGATGTTTAACTGCAGCATCTAATGAGGCAGCATCATCTATATATAAATCTTCAAAAATATTGGCACTAATAAAATTTGAATTTCCTTTTTTTATTAGATCAACTAAATCACTTAAAAGCATTTTTCAGTTTTAATTTTTTTCTAAGAGAGAGCAAGAACATCTCTGTGTACGACAATTATCGAGGAGTTGTTATTTTCTTTATTATTTAAAATACTTCTTAATTTGTCGCTACTTATTGATACTAAACCTTTTGCAACCTCTTTATCATTTGTATTTACGATTTTAACTGCCTGATTAATCGTAAAGTTTCCTTCTACATTCTTAACACCAACCGCTAAAAGTGATGCACCTTTTTTTTTAATTGCAAAAGAAGCGCCATCATCTAAGGTAATTTTTCCTACTGTTTGGATTGCATGTGAAAGCCAACTTTTTTTGTTCCCTATAGGTTTTTCTACTGGATAAAATAAAGTTCCAATTTTATTATTATTAAAAATTTCAATTAAGTTATCTTTATTAGTTCCATCAACTAGTTGGACTTCGACTCCTCCTTTTGTTGCTATTTCTGCAGAAATTAATTTTGTAGAAATTCCTCCTGTTCCCCATTCATTATTTGAGTTTTGAATATTTTTATCTTTAATTTCCTTTAATTCACTATTATGAACTTCTTTAATAGGTTGCGCATCTTTATTATTACGTGGATCTTTTGAGTATAGATTTTCAATATCGGTCAATAAAATAAGCTTATTAGCATTTATAGCCAAGGCAACTAAAGCAGAGAGGGTATCATTATCTCCATATTTAAGCTCTTCATTTGCCACGGTATCATTTTCATTTACTATTGGAATAACATTTAAATCGATTAATTTTTTTAAAGTTTTAGAAGCGTTATTAAAGGATTCTCTTGAATTGAAATCAGCTTTAGTTATTAAAATTTGAGCAATATTATGACCTAATTTATTAAATACTTTATCGTATAAGGACATTAAATTAACTTGACCTACTGCAGCAGTAGCTTGAAGGGTACTTAAATCATTTGGCCTCGTTTTAATATTTAATTTCTGGCAACCTAATCCAACGGCTCCACTAGTTACTAAAATTAATTTGTTTCCTTTTGAAAGAAAACTTGTAAAGGATCTAGAAAGGTTTTCAATAACTTCTTCTGTAGATGTTTCCTCTGTTCCTCTTAAAATACTAGTACCAATTTTTATAACCCAAGTTTTCATTTTATAAAATGAGAAATTAATTTTTCTATTATCAAAGTTAAATTAAATTTTATAGGCAAGCCATCTCTATTTAATCGCTTAACTAATATTGTTTTTATATCACATCTATTCCCAACAATAATATCTGTAAAAATTCTGTCGCCAATAATGGCTATATTTTTTGGCTCTCTGCCAATTTCTTTGATAGCAGACAAAGTTACTTTTTTTCTTGGTTTTGATGCATTGTATTTATACCTTAAATTTAATTCTTTCGCTATTTTTGCGATTCTTTTTTTTGATGGATTATTACTTATTAGGTATAAGGAGAAAAGTTTTTTAGATTCTATGATCCAATTTTTTACAGCTTTTGGAATCTTATTAGATTTTCTATTTACTAGAGTCCCATCCACATCTAGCAATAAAGTATTAATTCCTTTTTTTTGCAATTCAGATTGTGAAATATTATATATTGGTAAGTTTGAATCCCAATTTACTTTTAGGATAGATCTCATTGATTTTAAGAACTACTTTTTTCAAGCTCAGTTTCAATCAAAGGTTGAATTCTATCGAACTCATCATCTTCAACTAATAAGGCACCTTTGTCTTTTAATTTACCCACAATAAAAAAAGGATCTAGTGGTATGTATAAACCATATTCTTGATCAAAAAGATTAAAGTTAACGAGCAATTCATAACTCTCACTATCATCATCGACGTAATCTTCTTCTAATTCATCGTAAATTGGTTCTTCAAGTTCTCCTGAAACTGTTAATGTAACTGCTGATCTGATAAGTCTTAAATCATGTTCTTGAAGAACTGCTTCAGCATTTTTTAGTATTTGTTCATTTTTATCTATTTTCTCAATTAATTCAGGTTCATCTTTTTCATTTATCTTAAAAAGACTTACTGGAGTATCAACTGGGGTTAATAAAGCATATTCTTGGCCTTCAACACTTACTAATTGTTCAAGATAACAAAATAGCTCGTTTCCATTTGAGTCATTTAATAAAATAGTCTGTGCATCATAATTATCATTTGAATTGGCTTCTTTCATTTAAAAATTATTTATCCTTTTTAATACTAATATTTTATCTGACGTTTACCAGCTATTTCTTCTAATTCAGGACCCTCTTCGATCCATTGTTCAAGTATTATTTTTGCTGAATAACTATCAATCAATCCGGATTTATCTTTTTTTATTCCAAATCTTTCTGAAGATTCCCAAGTTGTACTATGTTCGTTGACATAAGAAAATGGAAGCTTTAATTCATTTGAAAGTAATTGACCGTAATTTTTACAGTCAATAGCTTGAGTGGTCATTTGACCTTCCTCATCTAGCGGAATACCCACAATAAATCCAGTCAAATTAAATTTATTAATATAATTTCTAATGATTTTAATCTCTTGATTATTTTCAAATCGTTTTACAGCTGGAAGTATATTTGATGTTATGCAGAGCGGATCACAATAAGCTAATCCTATTCTTTTGGTACCTATATCCAAACTCAAAATTGACTTGGGTTTGGGTTTGCAAAATTTCACTTTGTTTTTAATGGAAAAGGAGATGGATATGGATTACCTTGTGGTCCTAATTTTTCAAAGATTGATTCTAAAGATTGATTTATTCTATTTACTTGTTTGGCTTCATTCTTAATTATTGTGTTCCTAATAAGAATTATTTCTTGATTTTTTTCTTTAATATTACACTCTTCGAGAAAAACATTTAACTGAGAATTTTCTTTATAGGTTTTTAAATATGAAACAGGTGATTTTTTAAAAAATCTTTTTATAAATTCTTTTAAAATAGAATCGAATCTCTTATCCCAATATCTACTTATGGTTAAAGTATATATTTCCTCATTTTGATAATTAATATCTTTTAAAATTGTACATAATACTGAATTTTCATATATTAAGGCACCACTCTTAGAGTTATTTCTTTTAAGAATGTCGTCTTGATCAAAATCTAATATATTTCTTATTAAGGGAGATTGATTTGATCTTATGAAATTAACTATTTTTAATATATTTTGTTTATTAATGTTTTGGAATTCATTAATTAATGTAAAGGCATTGGTATTTTGATTTGTAGGTTTATTTAGATCAGAACCATCCCAAAGGATTATCTCTCCTAACGGTTGAAAGCCTAATTCTCTTGAGTTTGATATGAGGTCAACATTATTTATATCTGAATTAATTATCCAACTTGAAGTTTTGATTTCTTTTATTGAGATAGATTTTTTTATCAAACCTAATGTTAATTGTTTGTCTGTTAAAGAACACTTGCTATTAATCAACTTGGGGTTAGATATTTTTAAGCAAGTCTCTTTTTTGTTTAAAGGAAAAATATTCAAATAACCAATAATTTCGTTTCCATATATAGCAATTATGCATTTATTTTTATTTTTCTTAAGATTATTTAAAAAAATTTTTAAGTCATCAAAGGTATTTATAATTGCCATCTTTAAAAACCAATTATTCAATTCCTTATTTTTAATATCTATTAAAAGATTAATGTGCCTTATATGGAGTTCTTCAAAAGTTACTTCCATTCCTTTTTTAGATTGCAAAGAATAAGAGGTATCTTTTTTCATTTACTTTTTTTCTCTTATTAATACTATAGGGGTTTTTTCATCTCCATTGCCAGCTGGATTAGATATTAAGTTTCTTTTGAGTATTTTATTTAATGTTTTATTTGAACTAGCTAAGACTTTTACACCTCCAAGATCATTAACATCGACTACAGCAACATCTATATTTAGATAGCTCGAGACCTCCTTACAAAATAAATCCGCATTGAGAGGACCCATAACTATACTCTTGTCGTAAGGTATAACTGTGCCGCTTATATCATCAATGAGGGATGATTCTGAACCAGTTAATCTATAAAACATACCTTTAATCCCAACTAATTTGAAGAGACATCCAACAAAAAGTGCAAAGGTTATTCTTGTGACTCCGATTCTATTTATTAATAATTGCATGCCGCAAGCAGTTGCAAGACTGCTTGTAGGGTGAAAAAAATAACATAAAACTTTCGAAAATAAACTATATTCTAAATTTTGAGGGGAAATATATCTATTTTGCATAATCGCTAGCGGACTCTCACCGATAGTTAAAATATCATTTTTTTCTACAATTTCTTTGCAGTATTCAATCACAGTATTTACTGGGTTATCAAAGCAACCAAGTAAATCAGTTTTAATAGCAAAAGCTTTATATTTATTATTTATTGGAATTTCAAAAACTTCTTTCGTCCTTTGTTTTTGACCATCTAAATTAATTAAGAAACAATCCTTATTATTTGAAATGCCAAAATGTCCATAGTTCTCCCAATATATTTTTAACCATAGATATTTTATTTTTTTTCTAAAATTATTATTACTAAATTTATATATGATTCTTACAAATAATTCTGAATTTGACTTGATAATTGTTGTTGGCCAGTAATTATTTAAATTCTTAATTTTATTATTTTCATATATATAAATATCTTCTTGATAATTAAAATTTTGGCAATATTCGTTACCTTTACTTTTAAAAAAATCTAATTCAAAATTTATATTAGAAACCATCGTCTCTTTGGTTTTACTTTTATTAGTTATTTTTAAATCAATAATTAATTCGTTTAAACCATCCTTTTTTTTGATTTTGTAATTTATAGGTACCAGATTTAACTTTGATTTGGGTGAGTTTTTAATATATAAATCTGAAAGAATTAAAAAAATTAAAAAGACTAAGAGGATATTTATTAATATCATTTTTTTAAATTAATTTTTGTTTTTATCTTTTTTTTCAGAAATAATACTGTTGTATTCATTAAAACTTTCTAGAGAAAATGTCGTATCTTCTATATCAATTCCCTTTAGTTCTCCTATAACTTTGTTTAATTCATCTATATTAATCATTCCATTTTTATCATATTGCACTTCCCCATCACTATTTAAAATAATGGTTTGTGGAATTAATCCGTTCCAATAATAATTAGGTTCATTTCTAAGATCAGACTTTGCTTTATCCTGTAATTCATCAGTAGTTAGAGCAATGATATCTATATTATTTCTCCATATCAAATCTAAACCGGATATTACAGGAGCCATAGCTTTACTATCTGAACTGTCGTCAAGATAAAAAAATAAAACTGCGACTCTTTTATTTTTTAATGATTCCTGAAGAGTTGTCTGGGGAGGAACTATAGCCCCATTACCTGCGTATATAGGAAAGATGTTGCCATCGTAACTATCAGAATCTCTTGAGGCATTTGCTTTATATGGACTTAAGAAAATTAATGCTATTAGGATCCATTGAACTATTTTCATTAAAGTTTAAAAACTTACTTTGAACTTGATCTTCCTAATCCTTGAAGGATTCCTTTCCCAACTAAACCGATAGCTTTGCCAACGACCTTAGTAAGGAAAGTTACGAAAAGATTACCGATATATTTTACAGCAACTTCTAACTGAGGTGCTACGGCATCTCTTATCTCAACTAACAATGTAACTTGTTTTTGTAGCCATTCTAGATTCTCTAATTCTTTCTCCCTATTTTCATTTTTGAAGTATCGGGTAAATTTCTTATCGATAATATCAATATATTCTCGTTTACTCTCATACAAGTAGATAGGCATATAAATATAATCATGCCAGCGATTGTAGTTATTAATATTATTTCTATATCTTTCAAAATTTCTTGTCGATTGTAATTCAGGATTTATAAGTACAGTCCTTAATTCAGGCCAAGAAGAACAAATATTAAAGATTTCAGAAGCTAATAAATTACAGTTCCTTATTGTCCAATTTGAAATAATATTTTCAAGGATCAAAAACGATTCTGTTTCATACAGAGGGAGTAATTTCCCATCATAGTCAAGAGCTTCATTTTTAATAATTGGCTCAATAAACATTATTGATTCATGTGATTCTCTATCTATCTCTTCGCAACTTACTTCACTATAAATAAAATCATTTATTGAAATAGACACCCCTCCTTTTTTTAATCTAAAATAGCTGTCTGTGATATTTGAAATTGTATTGACTTTAAGTTCTTTTATAAGAGATTTTAAATCATCTTTAAAATCTTTATCCTTATAGTTTTCCTTAATATTTTTTACTAAATTATCTAACTCATCTAACATTTTGCAAATTAGTCGTGAAATAAATTCTTTCTTTATCCCAGAAAGAATTATTGATGAATTATTAAATTCAACCTGTAAGTTAGTTGAGCTATACCTTTCTTTTAGTCTATCTAAAATTAAATTAAATATTTCTGTGGTGTTTTTATCTTTAATGAATACAGTGTTCTTATTTTCAAGATTAATTTTGTTTTCACTGTAAACTGCCTCTGTATAAAGTTCTAGTGAATTACCCCATAAGAAAATTAGAAAAGATTTTGCAGTAATAAGTTCTCTTAATCTTCCTTTTAAAATGAATTTATAAAATTCTGGTGTTGAATCAGAGTTGACATATTTGAAAATATAATTAATTTCAGAATCTATTTGTTTAAGACCTGAAGTTAGAATTTTTTGACTAAAAGAGAGAGGTCTATTTTTGTTAAATTTAACTTGGGAATTATTTTCAATATCAAATACCCTTCCTCCATTTAAAATGGTACCAATAGATTCAAGGACTTTTTCTGCACTGGGATTTAAAAGAAAACCTTCAGCATTTAACGATGGAAGGTTATTTGCTTCATAAACAAATTCTCCAGAGAGAATTATAAGAAACTTTGACTCATCATATCTTTCTCTTAATTTTAATAATTCTAACCTTATAAGATCTTCTGATTGGAAATTAAGAACATTCCATATAACTAAATCCGGAGTTTTATCAGCTGTTCCATCATTAAAATTAATGTCTAAATTTTGATCTAGTGATGTTAATTTAAGCGATAAAGATTCTGCTATTAAGCTTGGAGCAATAATCAATATCGGTTTTTTTGAAATTAATTCCAAGAGTAGATTTCTTATCTCTTATACAAAATTAACTAACAATTACTGCAAATACCAGCCTTAAATCGATTTTTATACTCTTTTAGGCGTAGTAATTTCTGTTTAAATCAAAGTCATTTAATCTCTCTGATGACAATACATTATTCGCTTCGTTGATCGTGAATTTATTTTCATAAAGAGCTTTACCTACAATTACTCCAAAGAGTCCAGAGTTTTCAAATTTTACTAACGATAATAAATCAGAAATTGAACCAACACCTCCTGAGGCTATTACTGGAATATCTGTAATTTCAAGTATGCTTTTTATGAATTCTTCATTTGTCCCTTCTAACGTCCCATCTGTATTTATATCTGTAACAATAAAACTAGCAATTTTAAATGAAGAAAACTCCTTTACTAGATCTGTGGCAAAAATATTAGATTGCTCAAGCCAACCCCTAGTACTAACTTTTCCATCTTTTGCATCTATCCCAACAATTATCCTTCCAGGAAATTTATTTGATAAGTCTTTAACTAGCTCTTTATTTTCTATTGCAGAGGTTCCCATGATAACTTTCTCAATACCATAAGAAAATAATTGCTCTATCCTTTCTTGAGACCTTATCCCCCCACCTATTTGAATTGGTATGTTAACTGTTTTTGCAATCTTTTTTATTGATTCATCGTTTGTTGGGGATCCAGATTTTGCAGCATCCAAATCAACTATATGTATATATTTTGCCCCTTCGCTTTCCCAAAATTTAGCTTGCTCATGAGGCTCTTTGGTGAAGTCTTTTCTTTTATTAAAGTCGCCTTTAAAAAGCCTCACACACTTACCATTCATTAAATCAATTGCTGGAATTAGGTCCATAGAATCATCCTTTTCATTAATTACTTATTAGTAGTACTATTCAATATGTAATTCTATTTAAGATTACTACTTCAGTTAAATATTTTTTGAATATGAAAATTCTTGTAATGGGTGGCACTAGATTTGTTGGCAAGTCTTTGGTTGGAAAGTTATTAAGTAAAAAATATGATATTGATATTTTCACGAGAGGTAATAAAAGTAATCCTGAAAAAACAAATTTAATTAAGGGTGATAGAAATAATTCAGAAGATATCTTCAAGCTAAGAAATGAAAAGTATGATGTTGTTTTTGATATTTCTGGACGAGAGTTAGAACAAACCAAACTTCTTATAGAAAATTTAGATAACTCTTTCCAGAGATATATATATGTCAGCTCTGCAGGTGTTTATAAAGATAATTGTGAACTACCCTTATCCGAAGTTGATCCAATTGATCCAGAAAGTAGGCATAAAGGAAAGTTTGAGACAGAAAATTGGTTAAAAAAACAAAAAATTCCTTTTACAAGTTTTAGACCTACTTATATATATGGACCAGGAAATTATAATAAAATTGAAAATTGGTTTTTTGAAAGGTTATTTACTAAAAAATCTATACCAATACCTGGTGACGGTTCTTTAATTACTCAGCTAGGCCATGTTTCGGATCTAACTGATGTAATGATTAGGTGCATAAATTTTGAAAATTCCAAAAATAATATTTACAATTGTTCAGGTGAAAAAGGAGTAACAATTAAGGGTTTAATTTATTTCTGTGCGAATGTTCTTGGATTAAACCAAAATGAGATTTCTTTAAGAACATTTGATTATCAAAAATTAGATCCTAAGTCTCGAAAGGGATTTCCAATTAGATTAAATCATTATCAGACTGATATCTCTAAGATAAAACGTGATTTAGAGTGGGCGCCAACTTTTGATCTACTAAATGGTCTAAAGGATAGTTTTGTGAATGATTTCAATAATAAAAAGATTGAGGAGTTTGATGAAAATTCAGATAATATTCTTTTTAATTCTTAAATAGCCTAATAAAGTCACAAAAGTCAGGATGAATCCTGACCAATAAAAAATTAAAGCCAAATTATTCAATAAGCTAATTTTTAATGGTGTAAAGAAGGTAATTACTGAAATAAAAAAGAAAAATGTTTTATATTTTCCTAACATTGATGCTGGTAAACCGTCTTTTGTAGAGTTCCTTAGGCTGGAGATAATTAATTCTCTAAATAAAATTAATGACAAAGACCAGAAGGGTATAAAATTATTTTTACAAAGGAAGGTCAAAGGAATTAAATAGAATACTTTATCGCTTAAGGGATCAAGGATAGCTCCTAATCTGGTTTTAAGATTAAATTTCCTTGCAATTAACCCGTCAAAATAATCAGTTAAACCTCCAATAATAATCAATATAAAGACATAAAAAGGTTTGTTAATTTCTAAAAAAAGTATTAATGGAAATACAAGGAAAAGGCGAGATATCGATAATAAATTGGGAATATTCAATGCCAAATTTTTAAGATTTTTTCTTAATAACAAATTAGTTTTTGTATATAAAAAATATATTACACTCTCAACAAGCATATATTTTTAGTAAAAATTTTAAATGATTTTTGATGCTAGATTCTGAAATTTAATATAAATCTGAATCCTAAAGATTATAAACTCATCTTTTCTTTATGAATGATGATGTTTTATATTACAAAATTATTCCTTATATCTAATGCAGCCTCATAGCCTAAAGCTATCTCCAGAATCTGATTTGATAAATTCAATTAAAGAATATTCTTTATCGAATAATTTATACGGGTATATTTCTGGAGTGGTTGGTAATCTTAGAACAGTTTGTATTCAATGCCCAGGTAATCAAGAGATAAATAAATTTGAAGGAAATCTAGAGATAGTTTCTTTAAACGGACACTTTAATAAAGGAGATGTTCATTTACATTTGAGTTTTGCAGATGAGGGATGTAATGTGTTTGGCGGGCATCTTGAGGAGGGATGTATTGTAAAAAAAGGTACTGATATATTATTACTTTCTTTTGAACAGAAAATTATTAATATCTCGAATCATGATTTATTCTCTAATGAATCACGTGTAAAAGCATATATTTTAAAGGATTGTCCTTGGTCTAAAAGAGCAATTAGGTTGCTTAATTCTTTATCTATCCCTCATGAAGTTAATCTAATAGACAATGATGAGAGCTTTCAAAAAATTATGGCTCTAAGTAGCCATAATACTTTCCCTCAAATATTTTTGGATAATAAATTTTTTGGAGGATATGATGAACTTTCAGAACAAGCAAAATTGGATAACTTAATTTCATTTAAGTAATATAAATTTTTTAACTATTACGATTAGTAAGCTTTTCAGCAACTAATTCGTCCTCTAACTGCTTTATTAATCTTGATACAAGACTTTGAAATTCTGGTTGACAGCCTTTAAATGCAGCTTTATGTCTTATGGGCTCATTTCTAGTTCTTAAATCAGTAAGCATTAATTGTAATGCGTCAATTTTGGGATTTATTTTCATAGTTTTAATTTATATATTTACATCTTTTAAATCATTTGCATAGCTTTTTTAAAAGATATCTTTTTATTATCATTCGAACTTGTAACTTCTATTAATTTATTTATGGATTCTTTGTTTTTTAAAGAATCTATACAACATTGCGCAACTAATCTTCTTGGGATTGATCCATTAATTTGTGTATCCTCTTTTGAATAATTTATATTTTCTGATTTAATATCTTCATTTTCCTTTAATCCTCCAGGTCTAATAATAGTCCATTCAAAATTTGAATTTCGTAGAAAGTTTTCACCTAATTTCTTCCAAATAAGAATTAAACCAAATAAGTTTAATGGGTGAAATAATTTACCAGTACAAAGGGAACTAACTAAAATAACTCTTTTAATACCAACTCTTTTGCAACTCTCTAATTGCCTGTATACACCTAATGCATCAACCTTTGCAGGACCAGTTAAATCTAATGATGCTCTCGCTCCAGTCGCAATTATCAAAGCATCAATATCCTTTAAAGCTTCATCAAGTTCTCCTTTTTTGTCTAACGAAACCCTAATTGTTTCTAAACGCTCTAGTCCTGCTGAGACTTTTGAATTCTTTCTGATGATTTGCCTTACCTTATATCCTTTCTTAACTGCTTCTTCGGAAATTCTATAACCTGTTTTCCCCGATGCACCAGTAATTGCTATTTTCATGATTAAAAAACTAATTTAATTATTATATAAATTTCTTAAGGCTTTTTACATATAAATTTCTTTTTTCTTTTGGGATAAAGATTGCGACATAAATAACATTTTGTTCCATCACAACCTCTTGCTGTACAGTATTCTCTGCCATAAAAGATTATTTGCAAATGTAAGGTATTCCAATCATTAACAGGAAATATTTTTTTTAGGTCTTTTTCTGTTTGAACTACGCTATCGCCATTTGATAGGCCCCATCTTTGTGCCAACCTGTGTATGTGAGTATCTACTGGGAATGAGGGTATGTTAAACACTTGAGACATTACAACTGATGCTGTTTTATGACCTACCCCTGGAAGAGATTCAAGCTTCTCAAAAGAATCTGGGACCATGCCATTATGCTTCTCAATCAATAATTTAGATAAGTTATAGATGTTCTTTGATTTTTGATTAGATAGACCTAAAAATTTTATGTATTCGTAAATGCCATTAATACCTAGCTGCATCATCTTTTCTGGATTATCTGCAACTTTAAATAAGCTGTTTGTTAATTCATTAACTTTCTTATCTGTTGATTGAGCACTTAAAACTACTGCGACTAGAAGTGTATATGCATTTGTATGATTAAGGGGTATTGGAGGCGATGGATATAGCTTTTTGAGTTCCTTGCGTATTATTTCAGCTCTTTCAGACTTTCTCATTAAATTTGAAAATTAAATGGTGTATAAAATTATACATGGGATATTTTAGGTGAATATTTTCTGCTAATTTAAAATATTTGAATAAGAAGAACTTTGTGAAACATGATGCGTTAATAATTGATGATTTGCATCATAAATATGATAAGCGAGAATGTTCAAATTGGATATTAAACAAAATTAACCTGAAAATTGAAAATGGCGAATTGTTAGGTTTGCTTGGTCCTTCTGGTTGCGGAAAAACTACTCTTTTAAGATTAATCGCTGGGTTCGAATATCCCTCTAAAGGAGTGATTTCTCTAAATGATAAGGAAATTTCAAGTAGGAAAAAAATTCTTAATCCTGAGAAAAGAAATATTGGTATGGTTTTTCAAGACTATGCACTTTTCCCTCACTTAACTGTTTTGGAAAATGTAATTTTTGGTTTGAAAAACAAAAAAGACAGATCTAGAGTTGATTATTTATTGAATGTTGTTGGTCTTGATAGTTTTGTTGAAAGGTACCCACATGAACTGTCTGGAGGCCAAAAACAAAGACTCGCAATTGCGAGAGCTCTTGCTCCAGGTACAAATTTTATTTTATTAGATGAACCTTTTTGTAGTCTTGATATGCATGTCAAACTAAAATTGAGAAGTGAACTCCCTAATATCCTAAAAGGTTGTAATGCGAGCGGATTGATGGTTACTCATGATCCGGAAGAAGCGATGTCAATTTGTGATAAGGTCGCGGTTATGAATGATGGGAAAATACATCAAATTGATACGCCAATTAACCTTATAAATAATCCCAAGACAATATTTGTTAGTAGTTTTATTTTGGGTAATAATATTATTAATCTCAAAAAAAATGGTAATTCATATATTTCTTGTTTAGGTGAAATAAATTGTTCAGAGTATTTGAAAAATATAACTATCAAAAGTATGTCAATTTCGCCTAAATTTATTTCAATTAAAAGATCAGAATCTGGTGATGCGATTGTTATATCTAAAGAATTTCTTGGAGAATTTCTTATATATAAAGTATCTATTAATGGAAACATATTAAGGGTTAGAACTGATATTAATAATCTCCTTAATAATGGCGATAAATGTTCTCTTTCTATTAATAGAAAGAGTTATTATTTTTTATATCCTGGAGCATATAAGGAATATATATAGACTTTTTTTATAGGCAATTACACTTGCCCCCCTTCCAATTAGAGCATTTTTTCTTTTTACATTTCTTTTTTTTACTGTTATATATTTTATTAGTTAATAGCAGTTCAGAAAATCTGCACTGTAAATTCATATATAGTATTGAGATTGATTTTCATTATCATATTATTTAATTTAATTTAAAGGATTAATTAATTACTAATTTATACAAAATGTTGTATTATTTTATTAGTTTCTTATTTGGCAATGAAAGAAAATAATCTAAAGTTAAAGAAATTAATTAATTTTGGTCCATCTGGAAGAGCTGTAGCACAACCAATTGACAAAAGTTTATTGGATAATATTTTTGAACATTTAACAATGGAAAGATACGCCAATGTTCAATATTTTTCCATATACCTCTGGTTCCAAGAACGTGATTTAAATGGATTTGCTTCTCATTTTCTAAGTGAATCACAAGGTGAAATGGAACATGCTCAGAAATTTGCAGATTACTTAATCGCAAGAGGACAAAGCGTAAAATTAGATGAAATTCCTGCACCAGTTCAAGCATGGGATTCAATAGAGGATCTGATTTCTTATTCTTTCAACATGGAGGCTGATTTAACTTCATCTCTGCAACAGCTTTATTCTATTTCAGAAAGAATTTCAGATACAAGAACTAATGTATTTCTAGATCCAATCATTGAGGCTCAAACTAAATCAGAAGATGAATTCGCAAACATACTTGGTAAAGTAAAGTTTGCTTCTAATCAACCTTCTGCAATCTTATTGATAGATAGTGATTTAAAGAAAAAATAGATTACTTTCAAATTTATTTTCATTCAATGTTCTTTTCGTTATTTCAACAAGTAAATTAGAAAAGTTAATATTATCAGTATTGTTTTTATTTAAGAGTTCAGCTATTTTATAAATCTCATTAACTCTTTTAAAAAGATTTCTGTTTTCAGTAAATAACCTACCCTTCAATGCTTTATTTTCTGTTGTTTTGTAGGATTGCTTGATATTTCTGAGTCTATTCGATAAAACATCAACTTCCATTAACAAGTTGTTTGTAAGTGATTGTGATTCCTTCATGTTTTTATAGCGGCGATGTTTCAATAAAAGAAGGGGCGACACTGACTGTTTGGGTTCCGATAGGAGCTATTAATAACTCAGATGATCTTAATTTAGAAATTAATCTTGTTGAAGTTACTCGTGTAGAACCGATTAATTCGCCAATCCTTTCATGAGTTAACCTAAAAGGTAACTCGCACCATTGACCACATCTTCTACCTAGACGATTTACTAGTATTGAAAACAAGGCTTTTAATCTCTGTTCTGCATTTCCTAAGTGTCTAATCCTAAGGAGTTGCAAAGTCCATTCATTTACTGCATCGAAACCAATATTCTCATCAATATTTACATTGCTATGAAAAGACAAATCTGTTAAAGCTTCAACACAGACACCTTCACTACATAAAAGGTCAGTTCTTAATTGATCTCCTGATTGTAAGAATGCAAGTGTCATTCCTTCCGTTTCTTGACAAGGGCAATAAACTCGAGCAATTCCACTTACAACTTCTAGGCATGTCCCTTTTTGTCTTGATGAAGGATCTATTAATACGGATTGCCCAGTTATTACACTTACTGATTTTGACAGAGATTCTCCATAGCTATAAAAATGCATTAATTTGAATATGATAATGAGAATTATTATCAATTATGCACTAAAAAAATATTTATTGCAATAGATTCTCATTATCATCGTATTTCTGAAGTTTTTCTTTACATAGTATTTAGGAATATAATTTAGTTATAATTTTTAGATATTTTATTTGATGAGCTTAAATAGAGTTTGTTTTAATTGCGGAAGTTCTTCATTCGTCTCAGATCGTTCCTTAGGAGGTAAGATTGTGTGCTCTAAATGTGGATCTTCTTCATTTAAAAATAGATCCTCTTCATTTTTTAAAAGTAAAAAATTAGTATTTCTTGTTATTGCGATAGCTATTTTCATAATTATTATTTAGATAATCTGTTTATATTCCAAAGTCCATTATTATTAGTTACCTCTACTTGAATACCATATAACTTATTAAGATTTTCGCTATTTATAACCTTATTTGGATCTCCATCAGCGATAATTTTGCCATTTTTTAGCATTATGACCCGGTCATAAATTTTCGAGATCGTTGAAATATCATGAGTGACGCAAAAAATTTTGGTATTTAATTTTGATAATTCATTAACCTTATCAACTACAAAAAACTTTGATTTATAGTCTAAATTTGCAATTGGTTCATCTAGGATTAAGATTTCTGGTTTTTTGATTAATGCCCTTGCAATGAGAGAAATTTGTTTTTCTCCATCAGATAAATAGGAAAAGTTCTTTTTAGATAAATTAGATATATTCATTTTCTTCATGATTTTTCCCACCTTGTGATAATCTCTTTCAGATTTATTTTGCACGTAACAATATTTTCCATATAGTCCACTTAAAATTAAATCAAAAACTTTTAAATTTGGATTTATTCTATTTTTTATATCATTATTTACAGTACTTATTTTTTTTCTTAGTTCCCATAAATTTATAAGTTCTTTTTCAAATATCTTCAGTTTCGATTCATTAGTTACTACTGGGTGTATGTTTCTATTAATTATTTCAATTAAGGATGATTTCCCTGAACCATTTGGCCCAATTAATATTACATTCTCTGAATACGCTATCTTTAAATTTAAATCTTTAATTACTCTAAAGCCATTTTTAAAACAATTTATATTTTTTGCGTCAAACCAAAATTTATTAAACACTAAAACTTATTACTCCAAAATATAATCAATTGAATTGAGCTTAAAATAAATATAAAAAGATAAAGCCAATTCAACCATGAAGGTCTATTTACTTTCTTCATAAATTATATTATCAACATAAAAAATATAAGCGGAGCAGCAAATCGCACAAATGTTTTTCTAATAATATCTAAATTATTTGCAATTTCTAACTTCTTTATTTCAGGAGGATATTTCAATATTACTTTTTCATATACATCAAGATTTTGGGATTTTAAATTATTTTTCCATGGTTCATCTTTATCTTCAGACTTTTTGTACCATTTCCAAAAATAATTTATTATTCTGTCTTCTCCCAATAATTTTATTTCATCCTTATTTATAAATCCCATATTATGATTATATGTTTGTGTTTTTAGAATCATATAATCCTCATCAAATATCTTATAAAAAATCTTTCTTTGATTCTCTTTAAACAACATGACGTTATTAAGTAGTTTATTTTTTAAAAATTTCCTGTAATGTCTCACTATTACTCTTGCTTTGTTTTTTCCTAGTGGAATATGATCTAAAACTTGTAAATATCTAGCTGCAGAGGGATCACCTTTATATATTAATATCCTTCCAGGTGGTATGTATTTTATCCGGATAAATTCTTTTGTAGGTTCATTTTTATAGTAATAAATACTTTCAATGTATTTGGGGTTAACATTAATTTTCTGGTTGAAACTAACTAGAACGTTTTTATTAACATCTTTATCAGGAATTGTATCGCCATGAACCCAAAATAGATGAAGGATATCTAAGTGATTTTCAATTATCCTTGACCAATCACATTTAAAGTCAACTAATACCTCTTCAAACACATAATCCTTATGTGTAAAACCATTTTCATATAATTCGTAGTTACTTATTGGTGCATCTTCACTTATGTTGTTTAAATCAGTTTCAGATTTTTTAGAAAAATGTACAAAAATATATCCATTCTTTTCTAAAGCTTTGTATTGAGATAAGTGAATTCTTTTGGCGTAGTTATCGTAGTTATTATCTACTATATGACTGCATGTTATTCTATCGAGATTTTGGCAACTTCCACCAGATGAGAATTTAGCTCCATGATATGGACAGGTTATTACTCCATCTGATAATGTTCCTTCAAAAAAAGAGGCCCCCCTATGTGGACAAATATTTTTTATGCACCTAACGTTTTCATTTTCATCTTTATAAAGAACAAGAGGCTCATCATAGAGTGAAAAATAATATAGCTTATTTTTTTTTAGTTCTTTCGAAGGACAAATAGCGTACCAACCAAATAAACCTATTTTTAATTCATTTTGATTTTCTCTAATATCAAACGAGTCAATCTTTACTACCGTTCCTTTTTTAAATGGCTTAAGAACGGTATTTAAGTCTTTTGATTTAAAAAAATTAATTTGTCTGTTTTCCATAAATTAATTTCTTTTTTAATTGACTGTTTATCTTTCGGAACTATAACCCAAGTAAATAATCAATTTCTTATAAAAAGAAAATTCTCTATTATTTGTAGCAATAATTATGTAGTTATTTAAAATTTTCAGTCTCTGTCGAAATCTATGTATCTTTATTTCATGTTTTTTGTGATTCTTTCAAATTTTTTATGTAATCAATTGCATCATCAATATTTTTGTGAAAATTGCATTGACCCAAATAACAACCTATAAATCTTAGAAATTTTCTCTTGCCACCACTAATTTCGTATCTATGAATTGTTCCACCATCTATAGGAGCATAAATAAGTTCTGGTAGTGCCATATTAATTTTGTATTTAATACTTATCTAAACAATAATTCATGTTCAAATACATTTCCATAGCTCAAACAATATATTTAATAATTAATTTACTTATGTTTGGATAATTATTTATTGAATCCCCAAGTTTTTTTTGTTATCTATTAATTATTGATATGGATTTTTTATTATGCCAAAAGCATTTAGGCGTTTTCTAAAAAAACTACCAAAAAAAATTCAAACTATAAAATACTCATTTAGAGAGTTTTTATCTTCCAAAATATGAATTAGCTGTTGTGGTTAAAAATTTTTAAATTTTTTAATAAAACATAGTCGGCAGAGCTGGATTCTAAACTATATTAAACTTGCAATTTATGAAATATTATGATCAAAAGAGTTTTTACGATATTCACTTTAACTTTGCTTCTTCTTTTTAATAGCCCAGTTTACTCATTGGATACTTCTTCTAAAACTCTTGAAAAGTATACTAAAAAGATTTCTAATAAGTTCACAAGAACTTACTGTAACACTTCCAAATTCGGTATTTCTTATGAGGGAGCTTTGGCATTTGCTATAGGAGAGACTAATAAGGAATTTAAAAATAATAAACTCAATAAGTTGATAGATTATTCTCTTCTAAAAAATTCAATAGTTAATGATTTAGAAAATAATTGCCAGGTTTATGATTTTGTTATAAGTAATTTAGAAAATTTAAAATTTAATTAGAAAAGTGTAAATTGTTAAAATCTTATTTTTTACCTATCCAATCATTGGGTTTCTCCATCATCCATTCGAAAACACCCTTAGCATCAAGGTTTTTAGATGCATAAACAAATAAAATTGGGAATATTAAAATTACTGCGCCAATAACTGCTAACTCTATTTTACCGAGACCCATCTCAGTTAATGTTAAGGCAAAATAATTAATCATTATATTTATTGAATAAAAATTATATCTTCATAATTTACAAAAAATTTTAATTCTTTCACTTCTTTATAAAAAATCTTAATTGTTTTTAGTGAAATATAATTTGTATAAAGTACCTATTTTATTGATTCAGAATTTTTAATAATTTTAATTATAGGCTTCTGTTTGATGGTTATGGATCATGAAATTATTATTTTCACACCTATTTTTGCAGTATTGATTGGATTTATAGTTTTTAGAATTTTAAAGAAAAGAAAGAGATCAGCTAAAAGTATTTATAAATTGATAGATGATTTAGAAAAAAAATACATTTATTAACATCTTTTATAGGAAAAAAATCAATCAAATTCTATACCAACTTCTTCTTTTAAATCTCTCTCTAAATCTGGAAGATGTGGTTCAACCCAATGGTCTTTGTTATCAATACCAGCGGCATTAACATAATTCATAATGTGTTGATCCACTTGCTTGTAAAGATCATGTAAATTTAAATCCATACGAATATCATGTGCAATTTCTGAGACTTGTTGTTCTGTTAGACAATGATCTGGATGAAGTAAATCACAACATGGAATTCTTTTCTCAATCAATTCATTTAGATTGATTTTTATTTCGTAATCTTGATGTACAGTCATTAATTTTGTATCTTTAATTTTATTCTAATTATGTTTAAGGTTTTGTATATCTTTAGTCAAGAAATAAAGTTCTTTAGTGCTGATGAAGAAATTTTAGATAAATAGATCTTCCAAATCTTTATACAAATCATCATTCTCTTTTTGGTTTTCCATAAGGTCATGGTGATCTAGTGAAAGTTCACTTTTTGAGGTGTAGAAAAGATATCCAAGAGCTCCTAAAAGTAAGGTTGTTGGTAGGATCATTAGCAATTAATTGACTTATAATGAATATAGTGCAACACTTATGACAGTCAAGTGCTGAACTTTAATTAATTTTAAATGCCTACCAAGAAAAAAAGAGTTGGTTTTATTCCTAGAGAAGATGTTATGAGAATAATAGACAAATTAAGCATAGAGAACAATTTAAGTAATTCAAAAATAATAAGTATTTTAGTGGAAGAGGCACTTTCTGTAAGAGGTATATTTAATAAAAAAAAGGGTAAAGTAACTCAATCATATCAGCTAAATAACAATGATAAACAGAACTTAATTGATAATTCTCCTAACTTTATAGATAATGAAAAAATATCAATTGATACTAAATTTGCAAATCATTTTATTCCTGGTAATTCAACCCATTTAAATAATCCAAATCTGGAGGCTTTTGACTTGCAAACTTATAAAAAGTTTTTATTATTTCTTAAATTTCAGGAAATGATAGATAAATATAATTCTTAAATAGTGTTGCAAAGTGCTGTACTGTGCGGTAAATTTAATTTGTATTTATGGGAGATTTGCATATTAAAAATTAATTTTCATCTTTTTTAAAAAAACAAATTCAATTTTTCTATAAAATATCTATTTCTATGAATTCATCTCTCCCAGTTTTATCTCTAAATCTCCTCCCTCCAGAAAAATTATATTGTAATTTTAGTTATTGGAGTTCTTTGTTCTCTAATGATATGCAAATTTTATGGGATAGAGCGCATGGAGTACCTTTAGAAAAACTACCAAAAGGTGTTTCTGACATGATTTTTCCGTATTTATTGCTTGCACTTTCAGACTATAGGACTTCGCAAATAAATAAAATGAATGGAATAGGATTAGATAATCTATTAAGCCTTTGGTTTGATAAGTACTTGTTAAATAAAAATGGTTATTTTGAACTAATTAAGAAATAAATTTAAAAAAATTAGTTTTTTTTAAATTAAATTAGGTTGCTATCTAAAAGCAAATAAAAGATTTTTAAGTGATTCTTTTTGAATTGGCACAACAATAGTTTTGCTATAAATTAATTAAATGGTTTTACAATGATTACTTTAAATTCCTTGTATGAAAACTTTTGTATTGTCGGTTTGATAATGCTTATTAGGAGAGATATCAAATTAAGAAAAGCAAGATAAATGAAATTTAATTCAAAGACCTTAAGTTTAATCTTAAATCTATTATTTTGTTTTTTTATATTTATTATTTAGATTTTCATTCTTTAATTATTAATTTCGAAGAATTTAAAAATTAATATCTAAATTTTGTTGACTTTTATTGATAATGCGTTGATAATAACGAAAATAAATTTTTAGTTGTGAATCCTCTTTCAGATACTTTTGATGATTTTGTTGATGATCTTCTTTCATCAGATGTTAATTTATTGAGAGGGGAACTTGATTTTCTGCTTATGCAGCATTTATTTAACTCTATAGATTTGAAGCTTATGAATAAAACTGAAATTGAAAATAATGAATCATTAGCTGCTTAACCTTTATGAAATTTTTTTATGAGAAGTTTTGGGTTCCAGTTTTTGGTTTTATTTTATCAAAATTTGTTTTTTTAATAGAAGGTAAAAAGCAAGATTCTAAAAATAAAAAAAAATAGATTTATTATTTTTTTCTTTATAAAGTATTTTTAAATACATAATTTAAGTCAATATATTTTGATAACAACAAAAGTTATGCTTAGATTTATAAATATATGCATGGTTGAAATATAAGATAATTGCTTTTTAGCAAATTAAAATGAACAATAATAATATTTTGAAGCCATATACAGTGCATTACCGTGATTTTCAAAATATAAGATTAGAAAATTGTTTTTATGCTTTTGACGCTTACGAGGCTAGAACACTAGCAATGGAATTTAATAAATATATCTATGCGCATCCAAACAGTATTGACCTTATAAGATGCGAAAAATGAATAAAGTATTTTATTAATTTAAGACAAGAATCTTTTATACACTCAAGAATTTATCAATAACTGCTTGACTCAACTCACTAGTATTTCCGCTAGCTACAATACCCCCACGCTGCATCGCATAATATCTATTAGCTTGTCTCACAAAATGCAAATGTTGTTCAACTAATAAAACTCCGATTCCTGTATCTCTAATTATCTGATTGATTGCATTTTCAATGTCTAAAACTATATTAGGCTGAATTCCCTCTGTTGGTTCATCAAGCAATAGAAGTTGAGGTTTGCCCAGCAATGCTCTTGCAATAGCTAATTGCTGTTGTTGTCCTCCACTAAGATCTCCTCCTTTCCTTTGAAGAAAATCTTTTAGGATTGGGAAGAGATCGTAAATAAATGGATCTATTTTCTTGTTCTTAGATAATCCACCCGGTAGAGACTCCATCCCTAACATCAGATTCTCTTCAACTGATAGATATGGAATGATTTCTCTGCCTTGAGGAACGTAAGCCATTCCTTTCCTCGCTCTCTGATGAGGTGCTTTTCTATTGATATTTTCACCAATCAAATAAATATCGCCTTTTTTTTGTTTTAACAAGCCAATTAGTGATTTCAATAAAGTTGTTTTGCCAACTCCATTTCTTCCAATCAAACAAACCATTTCTCCTGATTTAACATTTAAATCTACATCTCTAAGAATATGACTCTCGCCATAATAAGTATTTAACGATTTTATTTCGAGTAAATTTTCCATAACTAGTCTTCAGGTCTTCCTAAATAAACATCGATAACTTTTTTGTCTTTTTGTATGGTTTCCATCGTTCCCTCACATAATACAGTGCCCTGATTTAATACTGAAACATTACTATCAAGTCTTCTTATAAATTCCATATCGTGATCTATTACCACTACGGTATTTTCTCCTGATAAAGATTTTAATAAATCAGCTGTAAGATCAGTTTCTTCATCAGTTAAACCGGCAACAGGTTCATCTACTAACATTAAATCTGGCTTCTGTCCTACTAACATGGCTATTTCTAGCCATTGTTTTTGGCCATGTGATAATGATCCAGCTTTAGAATCAACTTTTTGAGCTAAGTTTACAATCTTCATAAGACGTTCAATCTCATTGAGCTGCTCATCCCTAATAGTTTTGTTAATAAGATTTAAGGGACTTTTAGGAGTCGTCACGGATATTTCAAGATTTTCTTTAACGGTTAGATTTTCAAAGATTCTTGGACTTTGGAACTTTCTTCCAACTCCAAGTCTAGCTATTTTATGTTCCTTTCTACCTACTAAAGATTTCCCTTTAAAAATCACTTCACCTTTTGTTGGCTTAACCTTTCCAGTTATTACATCAAGAAATGTTGTTTTACCTGCGCCGTTGGGTCCTATTACAGCTCTTAATTCTCCTTTCTTTAAATTTAAATTAAGTTTGTTGAGAGCTAAAAAACCCTCGAAACTAACAGTAATATTTATTAAATTTAGAAGATCTTTATTATTCATTATTCCCCTCCTTATTGTTAATTTCTAAGCTTGGATAGGTTTCAATTTTCCTTTTCAAACCAAATCTTTGAAGAAGATTCCTAGGCCCATCTCCTTGAATCCATCCTAAAACTCCTTCTGGCAGAGCTGTTACAACTAAGATAAATAACCCTCCTTGAATAAACATCCAGCTAGCAGGTAGAGCTTCACTTACTAAACTTTTTGCATAGTTGATGAATACTGCTCCTAGTATCGCTCCCAATAAAGTTCCTCTTCCTCCAACAGCAACCCATATAACCATTTCTATAGAAAAGGGAACCGTCATAAATTGTGGTGATACTATTCCAGACTGAACGGTATATAAAGCTCCCGAAATTCC
Organism: Prochlorococcus sp. AG-355-N16; assembly: GCA_003278545.1. Classification (GTDB taxonomy): domain Bacteria; phylum Cyanobacteriota; class Cyanobacteriia; order PCC-6307; family Cyanobiaceae; genus Prochlorococcus_A. Next base: position 99,370 of record QCEF01000003.1, on the reverse strand, counting down.
TGCGAGACCTCCAGCAATAGAAAATATTATTGTCTTGAATATAACTGGGTTGTAACCTGTAAACCTAACTCTTGGTTCATCATCACGTATGCCTATAAGGATATTTCCAAATCTTCCTTTAACTACCCACTTTGCAAAAAACCATGCGGCTATTACTATTATGGCGGTTATCCAAAAGAATACTCTTTGCATGGACTCAGAACCTACCATCTGACCAAATAGCTGTGTTACATCTGTTTTTAATCCATTTGTTCCATTTATAAGTTTTTGTTGTCCATTAAAGAAGTTAAAGAATACAAGAAGAGAAGCTTGAGTAAGTATAGAAAAATAAACCCCTTTGATTCTATTTCTGAAAACAAGAAATCCAATTAAACCAGCAACAAATGCTGGAATTATCCAGATAGCGAAGAAGGTAAAAACAGGAGATCTAAAGGGTTCCCAGAAAAAAGGTAATTTTTCAACACCATATAAAGCAAAAAATTCAGGAATATTATTTGGAAATTCAGAGGAGCTGGTTATTTGTAAATACATTGCTGCACAATATCCACCTAGTGCAAAAAATATACCTTGTCCAAGACTTAGTAAACCTGTATAACCCCAGATAAGATCCACACCAAGTGCAACTATGGATAAGGACAAGTATCTTCCTAGGAGGTTTAGTCTAAATACAGGGAGTAGAGTTGGTGCTGCAATAATTAAAGCTATTAATATTATCCAAAATGATAATACTATTTTTTTATCAAATTTAATTTTACTTAAGGACATTAGTTTTCAACCATCCTTCCTTTTTGAGGAAATAAACCTGTAGGTTTAAATTGTAAGAATATAACAATTAGTGCAAATATCATTACTCTTGCCATACTTGTGGTCGCAAAAAAGTTAATTGTATTTGATAAAGGTAAAGGCATATCTGGCCATATTGATAAAAGCCTGCCAGCTCCAATTAAATCTGTCATTATTCCTATTCCAAATGAAGCAAGTACTGTTCCTAATAAATTTCCTACTCCTCCCAGCACTACAACCATAAAACAACCAACTATATAGTTTCCGCCAACATTAGGTCCTACAGAACCTAAAAGAGATACTGCTACCCCAGCAACTCCTGCTAAGCCAGATCCAATTCCAAAAGTAATTATATCCACTTTTTCAGTAGATATACCAAGACAATCACTCATTTGTCGGTTCTGAGTAACTGCTCTTATACGCATCCCCCAAGCGCTTTGATTAAGAAATAATGTAATTGCTATTACAGAGATTAGAGTAATGACAATTATCATTAATCTTGTTTTAGGAAATGCAGTGCCAATAATTTCAACTTGACCTCTCATCCATGAGGGTGCTGTTACATCAACATTTCGAGCGCTGGCTCTACTAAGTTTGCTGACAGAGGATGAGATTACGCTACCTGTCAGGACCCCAGTTAAAGCAGCAAATATCCAAGAACTAAATTTAAAATATTTGAAATTTATTGATTCTTTTATTTTTGAAGGAAATGTTGTTGGTAAGAATAAACCAATTAACAGACTTATAACTAGACCGGTCCCATAAGCTAAAGGTACACTTCTGACAAATTGTTGAAGAATTAAGCTTACACCCCAAGTTGCGAGAAGTGTTTCTAGTGGACTTCCATAAAGCTTTCTTATTATAGTTTTTTCAAGGAGAATACCTACTACTCCACTAACAATAAAAGCAAGGAAAATGGAAACTATTATGTACGAATTGTAGAAAGGTTTGAATATAGGTAATTTGAAAATTAATTGTGTTACATATGTTGTGTAAGCCCCAAGCATCATAAGTTCTCCATGGGCAAGATTTATTACACCCATAAGACCAAAAACAATTGCTAGACCTAATGCAGCAACAAGTAGTACAGAACCGATTGCAACACCATTAAAAAGACTATCGAGAAGTAACTCCAATTTAGAAAAAGAAATTATTTGATTATATAAAATAAAAGGAGGCGCTAACCTCCTTTTATTTTGAAGTATAGGTTTTAATTAGCTTAAAGCTTATACTTTTCTCCTTTTGAAGGATCTGTCCAATCGCATGCAAATCCTTTTGAACTTGGATGCTTTTGGTTCCATGCTTGAGGAAGAACAACTCCTGTCTCTTCAAGGATTGTAAATCCACCCTCTGCATTAATCTCTCCAATTCTTACTGTTTGAGATAAGTGGTGATTAGGCATAACTTCAACAGGACCTTGAGGAGCATCAAACTTTTGTCCAACAAGGGCTTCCCTTACTGCGTTGTCGTCGAATGTTCCAGCATCTTCTACTGCCTGTTTCCATAAGTAGACCATGTTATAAGCAGATTCTTGAGGATCAGCTACAACTCGATCTGCTCCCCATCTTTTCTTGAAACTTGCAGCAAATTTCTTAGATGCAGGAGTATCAATTGACATCATGTAGTTCCAAGCGCCGTAGTGACCTTCAAGGAACTCAGGACCAATTGTACTAATTTCTTCTTCAGCAATTGAATAGTTCATTACGTAGTACCCACTTGAAGGTGTGATACCTGCGTCTTGAATCTGTTTGAAGAATGCAACGTTTTGGTCACCATTAAGAGTATTAATGATTATTCCTCCCTCAGGCAAAGCTTTTTTGATTTTTGAGATAATTGGAGCAACTTCAGTATTTCCTAATGGAAGGTAATCTTCTCCAACAACTTTACCGCCTAGCTGTTGTACCTGAGCTTTTGTTATTGTGTTTGAGGTTCTTGGGAAAACATAATCAGAACCTACAAGGAAGAAATCTCCACCAGCTGCAGGAGAACGCTTATACATGAAATCTGTAGCGGGTTCCGATTGTTGGTTTGGTGTGGCTCCTGTATAGAAAATGTTGTTAGAACATTCCTGAGCTTCATATTGAATTGGGTAGTAGAGGAATGCATCTTTTGATTCGTAGACAGGTAACATTGCCTTTCTACTTGCAGATGTCCATCCACCAAATACGACAGGGACTCCGTCTTGGTCTATAAGTTTCTTTGATTTTTCAGCAAAAGTTGGCCAGTCAGATGCACCATCTTCAACTATGTATTCTATTTTGTAGCTTTTGCCGCCAACTGTAACACCACCAGCAGCATTTATCTCTTCAATAGCCATTTTTTCTGTATCAACAAGAGTTGATTCAGAAATAGCCATTGTTCCGGATAACGAATGCAAAATACCAACGGTTACTGTGTCATCGAAACTTCCGGAGGTTCCGCCTCCACCACAGGAAGTTGCTGTGACAGCAAGTGAGGCAGTAGCTAAACCTGCCAAAATACGCCTTGAAATTCTCATGAATTAGGATAAATTAGGTAATTGACCCTCATTAGGGGGATAAAATAAAAGTTATTAACGAGTGAGGATTAGTTTTGTATCAGTCGTAACTTTTTGTTGAATCCAATATATTAGTAATAAACATTTTTCTAGTTTCGATTGTTGGGTATATGTGATTCTAAAAATTGAGTTATTTCTTCAACTCCTATGCCGCTACTTAGGTTGGTAAAAAACCAAGGTTTCCCTTTTCTCATAAATTCAGTATCACTTTTCATAATATTTAAATTTGCACCAACTTTATCTGCTAAGTCAATTTTGTTTATTAATAATAAATCCGACCTCGTTATCCCTGGCCCCCCTTTTCTAGGAATTTTGTCTCCGGCAGATACATCAATCACATATATTGATAAATCTACAAGTTCTGGACTAAAACTAGATGCTAAATTATCTCCTCCACTTTCTACAAAAACAAAATCTAAAGGATTATATTTATTTTCTAAATCTAAAACTGCATTTTTATTTAGTGAACAATCCTCTCTTATCGCGGTATGAGGACAACCTCCTGTTTCTACACCAATAATCCTTCCTTCCTCTAAAACCTTTTTATTTATTAGAAAGTTAGCATCTTCTTTGGTGTAGATATCATTGGTGACAACTGCTATCTCATAATTTTTTTTCATGTTTAAGCATAGAGTCTCTACTAATGCAGTTTTTCCTGAACCTACAGGCCCAGCAACCCCTACTCTCAATTTGCTGCTCATAAATTAATTTCTAAAAAGTTTTGTATAAAGGTCATTATGATTTTGTTGTGCCATAGCTAAACCTACGTTGCCAAAATAGATGTCATCAATTGCTTTGTCCATAATTTCTTTAGAAACTTTTGAAATTATTTCTAATAAGTCTCTCTGAATTAATTGTGCTTTTGTTGACCCAATAGGAATAATTCTTAATGCAGCATTAAGTTGGTTTGCGCTCCACGAATAGAAAAAATTCTCAACCATTTCTAACTTGGTAATTTCAAAACAATAACAAGCCCAACTCCACGCTAATGACCAGGAGCTTTTTTTATTATTTTCATATAGATATTCAAATCCAAATTCTTTGGTTAAATCAAAGAGAGATTTTGCCATTTGAATTTGTTGTTCTCTCATTTCGAGAGAGTCCTTTGATGAGAGGATCCATTTATTCAAACTCATTAGCTTTTGCAAATTAACTTTTAAATTTTTGCGGTCATTAAGCTCATTGAAAATATCAAAAAAATCTAGTAAAAGTTTTGCATCTAGTCTTATCTGACCAATTTTTAGTTCACTTATGATTAAGTCTTTTACCGAACTTGAATCTGTTAAATTTTTATTATGAAGATAACTCTCCATTCCCTCCGAATAACAAAATCCTCCAACGGGTAAGTTAGGACTTATTAATAAATATTTTAATAAGTGACTTTTACTCATGACTATGGGCACCTCTTTCAGGAAAAAACTTTTTTTTCGTATTTTTTACATTAACTTTAAAATTAAGAAGCATATTTTTAATAACATAATCACTTTTTGTTAGAAGAATATCTTCTTCAATTTCTACTTCCACATGCCTATTTCCTAGATGATAAGCAGTCTTAATAAGTTCAATTTTAGAATTTGAACTTATTTCAATTAAATCTTCTGTTTTGGCAATTATCTCTACATAAAAATTGGACTTATTAGTTGAAAGTATATCTCCATCATTTAATTTTCCTTTTCTAGGTAGTTGTAATATTATTTCTTGATCACAATCAGTTAATCTTTTACCTCTTAAGATTCTTCTTTCATCAGAACTTAAGGTAAGTTTTAAAAATAAACCTAATTTCGGTTTTTCCTTAGTCCAATCAGTTACAACAATTTGTTTATTCATTCTCATAATCAAAATTTTTGGTTACTTTAATTTAGTGATTAAAGAAAACAATTTATGATTAAAACTTCATGGGTAGGTAATTGTATCTTAAATTTTTTCAATAATAAAGCTAGTTTAGGAAATGTTGATAAAACAATCTTTAAATCTAAATCAACTTCTCCTTATAAGTTATTAAAGTCTACTCATGATCAAGAGGGCAGATGCATTTTGCCTGTTCTACATACTGCAGGGGGATTGGTAGGAGGTGATTTACTCGACTTTCAGGTAAATCTTGAAAAAAACTCTAAGGTTTTATTGACGACTTCTTCAGCTCAGAAAGTATATGGATCAGTTGGAAGATCTAAAATAAATCCAAAAGGAAGTTTTTCAAAGCAAAAGAATCTCATAACCATTCTTGACAATTCTCATTTAGAGTATCTTCCCCAAGAAACAATAATCTTTGCAAATGGTTTATATGAGCAAATTTTTAAAGTATCTATTTCAAAAACTTCAAGTTTTTTATTTACTGATTTAATAAGACTTGGAAGATCTTCTTCCGGAGAATCTATTGAGAGTGGAGTTTTTAGGTCTAAGTTAGAAATTATGAGAAATAATGATTTACTTGATGATTGGGAATATGTTGATCAGATTGAATTATCTAAAGCAAGTTTTGTGGCGAAATCAGGCATGGATTACATGCCCGTTTTTGGATCCTTAATTTGGATTTGCGAAAAAGATTTTTCCAAGTCAAAAATAAATAATCTTGTAGGAAATATAAAAAAGATTTTCAATGAAACTAATAATAATTTATCTATTGGAATCCTTGAAAATGGAATCTCTGTAAGATTTCTAGGGAGTTCTTCTCAAGATGCTAGAAAATGTTTTTTTTGTATTTGGAAACAAATTAGGTCTGTTTGTGGATTTTGTGAGCCAAAATATCAAGGTGTATGGCCTTTACAAGATTCTATGAATTATTAATTATGTTCAGAAAGAACCTTTTTTAAGAATTTATAGATTAATTTTTTATTATGCATCTTTCACCTCAAGAAAAGGATAAATTATTGATTTTTTCTGCTGCACTCTTAGCTGAAAGAAGGCTTAGTCGAGGTCTTAAGCTTAATTATCCTGAAACAATTGCTTTTTTAAGTTTTCAAGTTCTTGAAGGAGCACGAGATGGTAAAAGTGTAAGTCAATTAATGTCAGAGGGAACTACCTGGCTTTCAAAATCACAAGTTATGGAGGGCATTCCTGAAATGGTTGATGAAGTTCAAATAGAAGCGGTTTTCCCTGATGGGACTAAATTAGTTACTATTCACAATCCGATTAATTAGTTATGAGTAATTTAATTCCTGGCGAAATAATTCCTGAACTTGGTGAAATCGAACTAAATCTTAGTAAGCAAGTTAAAACAGTAACGGTTTCTAATTCTGGAGATAGACCTGTGCAAGTTGGATCTCATTATCACTTTTATGAAGCAAACAAGGCTTTAATTTTTGATCGAGAAATAACACATGGTATGCGTCTCGACATTCCTGCAGGAACAGCAATTAGATTTGAACCGGGTGATACAACAGATGTCAAATTAGTGCCATTTTCTGGTTTAAGAAATGCATATGGTTTTAATTCAATAGTTAATGGTTCTTTAGATAGTTAAAATTATGTCTTATAAAATTGATAGAAAAACTTATGCTCAAACTTACGGACCTACTACCGGAGATAGAGTAAGACTCGCTGATACCGAACTTTTTATAGAAGTAGAAAAGGATTTAACTACATATGGAGATGAAGTTAAATTTGGTGGAGGTAAAGTTATTCGAGATGGGATGGGACAGTCTCAAGTAAGAAGAACTGATGGAGCTGTAGATACCGTAATAACTAATGCTTTGATCGTAGATTGGTGGGGAATAATTAAGGCTGATGTGGGTATAAAAGATGGAATGATTTTTGAAATTGGTAAGGCTGGCAATCCTGATATCCAGGATAATGTTGATATTGTTATTGGTGCATCAACAGAAGTAATAGCTGGAGAGGGGCATATTCTTACTGCAGGTTCAATAGATACCCATATTCACTTTATCTGTCCCCAACAAATTGAGACAGCACTAGCCTCTGGGATTACAACCATGTTGGGAGGAGGAACTGGACCTGCAACTGGCACAAATGCTACTACTTGTACTCCGGGTTCTTTTCATATTTCAAGAATGCTTCAATCTGCAGAAGCATTTCCAATGAATTTAGGTTTTTTTGGAAAAGGAAACTCAACAAACGAGAGAAATCTTATTGATCAGGTTGAGGCTGGTGCATGTGGATTGAAGCTTCATGAGGATTGGGGAACCACTCCTTCTGCAATAAATTCTTGTCTAAATGTTGCAGATAAGTTTGACGTCCAAGTATGTATTCATACTGATACTTTGAATGAGGCAGGCTTTGTTGAAGATACTATCAACGCTATTGCAGGAAGAACTATTCATACATTTCATACCGAAGGAGCAGGTGGTGGGCATGCTCCAGACATTATAAAAATCTGTGGAGAAAAAAATGTTCTTCCTAGTAGTACAAATCCAACAAGACCTTATACAAGGAACACATTAGAAGAACATCTTGACATGTTAATGGTTTGTCATCATTTAGATTCTAAAATCCCAGAAGACATTGCATTTGCTGAATCAAGGATCAGAAGAGAGACTATTGCTGCAGAGGACATCCTACATGATATTGGCGCCTTCTCAATTATTGCCAGTGACTCTCAAGCTATGGGAAGAGTTGGTGAAGTAATAACAAGAACTTTTCAAACCGCACATAAAATGAAAGTCCAAAGGGGGCCGCTAGCTCAGGATTCTGACAGAAACGATAATCATAGAGTAAAGAGATATATTTCTAAAGTCACAATTAATCCTGCAATAGCTCATGGTATTGATAAACATGTTGGGTCTGTAGAAAAGGGTAAAATTGCGGATTTGGCATTGTGGAAACCTTCCTTTTTTGCGGTAAAGCCTGAATTAGTTGTTAAAGGAGGATCTATAGTTTGGTCCCAAATGGGTGATGCAAATGCTTCAATTCCTACTCCAGGTCCTGTACATGGTCGACCTATGTTTGCAAGTTTCGGCCAATCTCTAATTAAGAGTTCTTTTACCTTTTTAAGTAAAAATTCAATTGAACAAAATATTCCAAATAAATTAGGCTTACAAAAGAAATGTATTGCCGTAGAAAATACCAGAAATATCAATAAATCAAACTTAAAACTTAATAGTAAACTACCAAATATTTCAGTTGATCCTCAAACTTATGAAGTTTTTTCTGATGGAGAACTTCTTACTTGTGAACCACTTGATGAAGTTCCAATGGCTCAAAGGTATTTTTTGCTTTAGAAGTTTTTAATTAATTCTTTTTCACTTGTTTTTATGTCTTTTGACCCTGCAATAGCTAAATCTTCTTGCAGTTTGTTCTCACAAGATAGAACCCTTGACCAACTTGGTAATTGAAGTGTCGTAGGACAAGCTAGATAATCTTCTGTAGCAGGTCTTAAAAGTTTCGCAAACTTTTGCACTGATAATTCTTCTTCGTGCCTATCGTATGGAAGTTGATTAACTGCTGAATCTAATCCAAATTGTTTTACCCGATCTTCTCCAACTCTTTTGTAGAGAACTTCTAAAGTTGCTAGTTGAGTGCTAGTTAACGTCTCGGCTTGATGTTCCATAAGACCTCTTAAAACACTTGAAAGTATTTCTGTACACATTTTTTGCAATCCTTCTTTAGAAGAATCTCCAATATTTTTATGTTTATGGTCAAATAAACCTAGGTCAACCTGGGCTATTTTAGAGGTCCTTACATTTCTATAAACCTCTGATAATAAACCTATCTCTAAACCCCAGTCACAAGGTATTCTTAAATTCATAGCAAGGTCTTTAGTAAAAGCAAACTCACCTGCTAATGGATATCTAAATGATTGAAGATATTGTAAAAACGGACCTTTACCAACTAACTGCTCAAGACTTGCTAGTAAAGGACCCACGAATAATCTTGTTGCTCTACCTTGCAATTGATTTGTTTCTAGAGATAATCTACTGTAAAAAGCTTTTACATATGATATGCCATATGATTCATCCAGAAGTGGAAGTATCATTCTTGAAGGATACAAAGGACTAAAAGTTCTTATATCAGCATCAAAAAGAGCAACAACTTCTGATTTTCTAGTCGCAACTCCTATGCCTTGCCATACAGCCCATCCTTTACCTGGAGTTCCTAAAAGTTCTAATCCATTTTTTTCTTGGCTTTTTAATAGCTCAATTACAGAGGGAGAATTAGTCCATTGAACGTGAACTGGGAATGGCATTGAGTCAAAAAATGATTTTGCTGCCTTTACTTGCTCAACAGTTTTTGCTGAGAGAGCAATTACTAATTCATTTAAGCCTGTAAGGTTTTTTAAAACTTCTCTTATATCTTTTAATGCTGGACGCTCAAACTCTTCATATAAGCAAGGTATTAAAATGCTAGTTGATCTTCTTTTAAGACTTTTGTTTAATTCTTTAAGTAAATTTCCTGTAACTCCATATTCATGTATTGTTGTGATTAAACCTTGTTGAAAGTCCATTTTCTAATTGATGTGCAGAATGGTATTAATACTTCGATGATTTTTTCAAAGTGAAGCAAATTGATTCAGAGAAAAAATTAGATAGATTAAAAATTGATAAATTGTTAAAAACAATTTATTCAAATCATACTACAGAAGAAATTAATTTTATTTCAAACCAATTATTACAGATTTTAGATGATTTCTCAGAGAAATCTGCTTATGAAGAAATAAGAGATAAGGAAAGGTGGAATGAATCTCATTCAGTTTTGATAACTTATGCAGATAGTATTTATAAAAATGGGGAGGCAACATTAATAACTCTTAGGAAGTTGTTAAGTAAACATTTTGGCAGTCTTTCTAAAGTTGTACATATTCTTCCTTTTCTGAAATCCACAAGCGATGGAGGTTTCGCAGTTTCAAGTTATGATTCTCTAGAAGAAAAATTTGGTGGTTGGGATGATCTTAAAAGTATTTCTAAAAATCATGATTTGATGGCTGATTTAGTACTAAACCATGTCTCATCATCTCACCCATGGGTTCAACAATTTATTAAATCCCAAGAACCGGGTATATCAAATGTTTTTTCACCGAAGCAAAATCTTGATTGGTCAAATGTAGTTAGGCCTAGAAGTTCCTCTTTGTTTTCTCAAATAAATACTGATGATGGCCCTAAACAAGTTTGGACAACTTTTGGGCCAGATCAAATTGATTTGAATTGGCATAATCCTAAAATGAATCTTGAGTTCTTAAATTTAATTGTTACTTATTTATCTAATGGAATTAAATGGTTAAGGCTTGATGCTGTAGGTTTTATTTGGAAGGAATCAGGAACTACATGCTTGCATTTACCTAAAGCACATTCAATTGTGAAACTCTTAAGAGTTCTTTTAAATAATCTTCTTGATGATGGCGTTTTAATAACAGAAACCAATGTTCCTCAGAAGGAGAATCTATCTTATCTCATTCCTGATGATGAAGCCCACATGGCATATAATTTCCCATTGCCTCCTCTTCTCCTAGAGGCAATTATTACTTCAAGAGCTGATATTCTAAACTCATGGATTTTTGATTGGCCCAAATTACCTGAAGAAACTACTTTATTTAATTTCACTGCATCGCATGATGGTGTTGGGCTAAGAGCTCTTGAGGGTTTAATGAATGAGCAGAGAATTAAGGATTTATTAATTAATTGTGAGAAAAGAGGAGGATTAGTAAGTCATAGACGTTTATCAAATGGTGATGATAAACCTTATGAATTGAATATTAGTTGGTGGAGTGCAATGGAAGACTCCAGTAGAGATGCTAAAAGATTTCAGTATGAGAGATTTATTTTGAGCCAATTATTAGTTATGGCTCTGAAAGGAGTCCCTGCATTTTATTTGCCAGCATTACTAGCTTCAGAAAATGATATCAAAAGCTTTTCTATGACAGGTCAAAGAAGAGATCTAAACAGAGAAAAGTTTAAATCAGAAAATCTTTCAGCTGTTTTAAATAATCCTGAATCTAATGCTAATAAAAACTTAAAATATCTTCGTAATGCTATGGATGTCCGATCAGAATTAAAGCAATTTCACCCTTGTTCACAAATGAAATGTTTGTCTAAAGGGAGAAGTGATATTGTTGTAATCAAAAGAGGTAAAGGTCCTGAGTCTGTTTTTGCAATCCATAATATGACTGAAAATAAAATTAATTATCAATTGAATGATAATGATCTACCAAAAATAATTGATAATGATTTCAATACCAATGATTTTTTAACATCCACTAAATATAATTGCAAAAATATTAGTCTTGATCCTTTTCAAGTAATTTGGCTTAGTGCTTTATAAAAATGATAGAAAATTCTTCTGTTTGGGTAGTAAGTGATTTAGATGGTACTTTAATGGATCACTCATATGATTTATCACCTGCTAAAGAAACTATAAAAAAACTACAAAAATTATCAATACCCGTAATTCTTTGTACAAGCAAAACCGCTTCTGAAGTAAAAGTTATTAGAAAGGAACTTAACTTGACGGATCCTTATATTGTTGAGAATGGTGCGGCAATATATGGTGAATCTCTTAAAAGAGTAAATGGAGAAATTATTCTTGGAATAAAATACGAATCTCTTGAAGAAATCTTAAATTTTATTTCTAAAGAAATTGATTATAAACTTACTCCTCTTAATAATCTCACTGATCAAGAAGCCACTCAGCTTACAGGTTTAGAAGGCAACTCATTGAACTTAATGCGTGATAGACATTGGAGCATGCCTTTTTTAAATCCGCCAAGTTATCTAGAAGAGAAAATTAATATCAGTTGTAAAAAATTCAATGTTGATATTTTTAAGGGCAATAGAATGAGTCATTTATTATCTACAAAATCAAATAAAGGAAAAGCAATAAATGCTCTTAAAGAATATTCAAATGTTCATAATATTGAAATTATAGGTTTAGGCGATTCTCCAAATGATTTGCCTCTACTTTTAAACTCAGATATTAAAATAGTCATTCCTGGAATAGATGGACCTAACTTAAATTTACTAGATCAACTAAAAGATTTCGAATTTACATTGGCTTCTGAACCAAATGGATATGGTTGGAAAAATGAAATCAATAAATTAATAAATAAGCGAGATCTAAGTTAGAAAGATGAAAGATTTAGATATTAATTTTCCTCTTGATAAATTTGAAAAATTAGTTATTGATATTGGTTGGGAATCCTTGGATGATTGGTTCAATTTTTGGAATAATAAAAGAAATATTCTTGCAATTGATCAATATTGGAACAATAAAGTAAATGATGATTGGATTTGGGGTTTGGCTTTACCTCTTTTATCTCAGGCTTATAAATTTCAAAATAATTTTTCTGATAGAAAAATTATTGGAATCTCAGCTCTACCTGGCACAGGTAAAACAACACTAGGTAAATGGCTCGAAGCTATATCATTAAAATTAAACTTCAAAATTGCGGTTATTTCAATTGACGACTTTTATCTCCCATCAAATGATATGAAATTAGCAATTAAGAATAACCCTTGGAATGTTTCAAGAGGGTTTCCTGGAAGTCACTCAGTAAAATTAATGCATGAAAAATTATTAAATTGGAAGAAAAATGGAGAATTAAATGTACCAGTTTTCGATAAATCATTAAGAAATGGTTTAGGAGATAGATCTCATTGGAGATTAGATAAACCTGATTTATTAATTCTTGAGGGATGGTTTTTGGGTATAAAACCTTATTCTATTGATATAAATGATCGACCCACAAATTCAACAAATTTGACCCTTGATGAATCATCTTATGTATTAAAGATTCAAAATAACTTAAACGAATATTTAGATATTTGGACTTTAATAGACAATATTTGGCACTTAAAGCCATTGAAGATTGAATATATGAATATATGGAAAACAAATCAGGAAAAAGAAATGTTTTTACATAAAGGTAACGCCCTTCAAGATGAAAAATTATCTAATTTCTTAAGAATGCTTAATGTCTCAATCCCGCATAAAAGTTTTGACATGATAAAATCCTACGCGCTTTTATTAATTGATCAAGAAAGAAATTTAGTTGAAGCTAGATTGAATTTGTAGCATTTTCTAAAATTCTTTTTTTTCAGTAATTTTTTATACATTTTTTTTTGCTCCAAATAGTGTTTAATTAAACATATTTTTGCTGTTTAGGGATGGTTGAGTTTTCTTACAAAAATGAAGGTTGTAGGATGGTTGTCTTGAGATGTATTGGTCCATCAAATTTTTTCTTGGAGAGAGTTTTATTCCCAACTGACATTCTTACTTTTATGGCCCCAAATGATTCAAGAGTTGAAATCTGGGGAAACGAATTATATGGCCCCAAGTTGGAAGAGAGAATAAGAATTTCTGCTGATAACGAAGATTCGACTTTAGTGGCTTAAAACTGATATTGTCTAATTGTCTTCGAGTCAAAATTTTTTACAAATACCTAGTTTTTATTGATATTATCAAACTAGTTTTAGTTTTATAAATGTATTATTTTTCTTCCTTTGCAATAGGAGGTTTTGTTCCTTCTGCAGCTATCGCTGGAGTTTTACTTTTAATTGGGCTAGGAGCCTTTTTTTATCTTGGTATTAAAGGACCCACAGATTATTAAACATGAGTTTATGAACAGATTGTAATTTAAATTTTTCATAACATTCTTGAACAAGTTAACACTATGGATTTAACAACTATTTTATTTATATTAAGCCTACCTTTCGTTTTATTAACAGTTTATTTTGGGACAAAAAATGATTTTTACGAGAGTGAAAACTATAAAGGAGATGGTTGTGCTCACGATGTTAAAAGGTGAATTAATTACTAATCACCTCTAAATACACAAGTCCATCTACTATCAAATTGCCAAACAGGTTGGTATATATCATTAGTAATTTTTTCACCTGCCTTTTTACAAGTATCTAAATCTTTCATGGGAATAGAATGTAATGAAGGACTTGTTATCCCACTAACCTCAGGCCTTCCTCCAGGCCCTTGTCTATAAGTTCCAATTATTAACCAATAGTTAGCTTTTACGGAATCAGAAAAGATTAAGGAAAAGAGAAAAAATAATATTAAGATAAATTTTTTTTTCATTTTTCTATACTAGCTTTTAATTTTTAAATGTAAATTGCTATTAATTAATCAGGTAATTTAATAATTTTTTGGAATATCTAAAACTTGTTTTATATGGATTAATTCAAGGTTTGACGGAATTTATTCCTGTAAGTAGTACAGCTCATTTAAAAGTTATATCTCTTTTTTTAGGTATTGATGATCCTGGAGCATCTTTGTCCGCTACTATTCAACTTGGAAGTGTTATTGCCATAGCTTGGTATTTTAGGAATGATATTTTTAATTTCAGAAGTCAATCTTCCAAAAAATTTCTTGAATATCTCTTACATGAAAGATTATTAAGGTCCATTTTGATTGGTACTATTCCAATTGTTTTGCTTGGTGGAAGTATAAAAATATTTATTCCTTCTTTTTTTGAAAACGTTCTTCGTTCAAATTTATCAATAGCATTGGTTTCATTTCTAATGGCTTTTTTTATGTACTTGGCAGATCGTTCCAAAAGAGGTTCTATTAATATTAAAAACCATAATTATTCAGATAGTTTTTTAATAGGTTTCTTTCAGGCATTTGCCATTTTCCCAGGTGTTTCAAGATCGGGGGTTACTATTTCTAGCGCTCTAATATCAGGATGGGAAAGAGGCGAAGCTGCGAAATTTTCTTTTCTTTTAGGGTTGCCAGCTATTTCACTTGCTGCGATTGTTGAGTTTATTTCTTCTTTTAATGATTTTTTTTCATTAGGCTTCATCCCTCTTTTTGTTGGTCTTATTACTACATTTTTGTCATCTTTATTAGCTATAGATTTCTTATTAAAGTATTTTTCTTCCAATGGGTTGAAAATATTTATTATCTATCGAGTTATTTTTGGTGTAGTAATTCTTTTGAATTTATAATTGGATGTGAAAAAAAATTTTTTGCAATTATGTTAAGGTTTTAAAATAGATTCTTTCTAATGAACATTTTTATATCTTTACAACTTGGTGAAGTAGAAGTCTCAAATCTTACTATATTGGTTTTAGCTTTTTTTTCTTCTTTTACATTCATAGCAGTAGGCATAAGTTCATATAAACTATACAAATCGCTTGTAAATGAAGAAGATAAGTAATCGGAACGGCGGGATTTGAACCCACGACCCCCACTACCCCAAAGTGGTGCGCTACCAAACTGCGCTACGCCCCGTATCTTTACTATAAAGATAAGATTGATTTAAATGTTATTCTTTATAGGATTGTTATCGGATCTCAATACACACTTTTCAACTTCCCAATTAAAGTTTTCCCATATATGGTCCTCTAATTTATAGTTGCTTCCAGTAAAAACTCCTAACTTAACTTTTGTCGGTGAAGCAGAACAATACTGCCTGCTTCCAGCTGATGCAAGATATTGTTGATGGTATTGTTCCGCATAAAAATATGAATCAATCATTTTTATTTCCGTTTCAATTAAACCAAGATTTTTTTTGCTTAGTTCAGCTTGATATTGTTCCTTACTGGCTAATATGGCTTTAAGATTATGTTCATTTTTGTAATATATTGCTGATCTATATTGTGTTCCTACATCATTTCCTTGCCTATTTTTTTGAGTAGGGTCATGACATTCCCAAAACATTTTTAATAAATCACTCACGTCTATTTTCCTTTTGTCCCATATAACTCTTACAACTTCTGAATGACCAGTTAAGCCAGAACATACTTCATAATAAGTTGGATTATTTTTTTCTCCTCCAGAATAACCAACAGAAGTTGTGACAACTCCAGGGAGTTTCCAAAAACATTTTTCAGCTCCCCAGAAACAACCACATCCAAAAATTATTTCATCTTCTTCTACACTAGGATCTTTTTTGATTTCTGTTTTTAATATTCTATGTAATAAATAAGAATCATTAGTTAAATTTACCTCCTTATTATTCATAATATTTTTTAGGAACTTAAACATAATTTAAATCTTTTAATTATAAGTTAAAAAATTACTTTTAGTTCTTAATAATTCTGTTAGCTAGTTCTCTTTCCCAAAGCTGTTTATATAGACCATTCACTTTTACTAAATCTTTATGAGCCCCTTCTTGTACTATTTCTCCTTTATCCATTACTAATACCCTATCACAGGTAGCCGCAACAGAAAGTTGGTGACTAATCATTATGATTGTTTTATTACTTCTATCACTCATTTCATCTATTATTCTTGCTGCTGTTTTATTATCTACGCTTGCTAAAGCATCATCAAGAACAACAATAGGAGAATTAACGAGTAGTGCTCTTCCTAATGCAGTTCTTTGTCTTTGTCCACCACTTAATGTAATACCTCTTTCACCAACAATAGTTTTAAATCTTTGTGGAAAACTATTGATATCATCAATCAATCCAGCTTTTGTAGCGCTTTCTTTAACTAAATTTTTTGCAGCCTTGGGTTCTCCAAAACTTAGGTTTTCTGAGATTGTGGAAGTAAATAAAAATGCTTCTTGAGGAACGATTGAAATATTTTTTCTAAGATCGCTTAATTTTAATGTTTTTACATCAATTTCATCTAAAAATAATTGATTGTCTGGAATTTCAATAGTCCGTCCTAGAGACTTTGCTAGTGTTGTCTTGCCACAACCTACTGGGCCAACTATTGCGATAAGTTCCCCAGGATAAATTTTAAAATTGAGACTATTTAATGAATTAAATTTTGATCCTGGATATTTTATGGTTAAATTTTTTGCTTCCAAGAATCCTTTAACGTTTCTTTTTAAAAATTTAGTTTCTTCTCTATCTACAATGTTTGGTTTGTTCTGAAAGATTTCTTCCACACGATCTAAACTTACTTGACCAAGTTGAAAAGTATTTAAGGTAAAACCTAATAGAGCTGTAGGGAAGACAAGTCTTTCTACGTACAGAATTAAAGCTACTAAACCACCTATCGTAATAAATCCACTTTCTAATTGAAAAGTTCCTAATGATAATAAAATTAACAATGAAATTGAGGAAATTCCTTGTAACAAAGGGAATAATGTACTTGCTGTTCTTGCAAGTTTTATCGCTGAATTTCGATAGTCATTATTATATATGTTAAATTCTTTTTTCTCGGCATTCTCTTGGGCATAAATTTTAATGGCGCTTATACCAGATAAATCTTCTTGTATTAGATCACTAAGTTTTGATAATGATTCTTGTTGAGCTTTTCTTTGTTTAACCATTTTGCCGCCAAATAGACTTACAATTCCAAGGATTAATGGAAATATCATTAAAGCTGAAATTGTTAATGTCCTATTAATAGAAAACATTGAAGGAATAGTGAATGAATAAGCTAAGACAATATTGCACAAGCTTAAAACTGTAAAACCTAAAAGTCTTCTTATGTTTTCAACATCGCTTGTAGCTCTACTAATAATGTCTCCACTACCTTTTTTTTGAATCCATTCTGGATCTTGAATAAGTAAATGGTCAAAAAGTTTTTGACGAAGATTTACTTCTACTTTTCTACCTATGCCGAAGACAATCTGTCTTGAAAATAATCTTATTAAACCCATACAAGTTGCTAAAAATATTAACCATAAAGATTTAGAAATAACAAAATCCGAAGAAAACCCATTTTGCAATTGGTCAATAATATTTTTTACTTCCAAGGGTATTACAACACTTAGTATGTTTACTAAAAAGAGAGCTAAAGCTCCATATAAGAATTCTTTTTTGTAAGGACTTAGGTATTTAGATATAACTTTTATCTTTAAATTTTCCATTTTATTTTGCCGATATGATTAAGATAATGTTTCATTTTTGAATATGTGAGCTAATTTTATAAATGATTCAGTATTTATTTATGGGTAACGAGCAAACTCATCCATTACATGAAACAGACAAGAACATTATAGATTCCCTTATCGCTAAAAAAACACCAGAAGATCTTGACTATGTAAATTTAGCTAGATTAATAAATCGTTATAACAATTTCCCAGGAGAAATTGAAATTAAAACCGATATTGAAAAAATTTTAAATTTTTGGAAGATCACTAGAAATGAACTTTTTTCAAAAACAAAAAATATTTGGACAAAAAGCTTCAGGCCTTCTAATACAAATAAAGATTTGGTTGGCTCAGGTTTTGACACCTCAAATTGAATTTTATTTGCATAATTTTACTTCAATAAATAAATGTCTTCTAATCTATCAAACGCTGAAATCCTAAATAATTTGTTGGAGGGAAGGAACCTTGATGAATTAACTTCTAGATCTTTAATGCAAAGATGGCTTAATGATGAAATTTCTGATGTTGAAACAGGAGCTTTTTTGAGTGCTTTAAGAGCAAAGAGTTCTACAGGTGTCGAACTAAGTTCTATGGCTGAGGAACTTTTAAATGTTTGCGAATTGCCAATATCAAGACCAAATTTGTATTTGGTAGATACTTGTGGAACAGGAGGTGATGGAGCTAATACATTCAATATTTCAACTGCAGTTGCATTTGTAAGTGCATCTTGTGGTGTAAAAATTGCTAAACACGGAAATAAAAGTGCTAGTGGAAAAGTTGGCTCTGCTGATGTGTTGTTGAATCTTGGTTTGAATTTAGATTGTTCATTAGAAAAAGTAATCAAAGCCGTAAGTGAAATCGGTATAACTTTTTTGTTCGCACCTGTTTGGCATAAATCCTTAATAAAACTTGCTCCATTAAGAAAGACTCTTGGAATAAGGACAGTATTTAATCAACTGGGACCATTGGTAAATCCTTTGAAACCCAATGCTCAAGTTTTGGGTGTTGCTTCTGAGGATCTTTTAAAACCTATGGGAACCGCGCTTTTAAAAATGGGTATGAATAGAGCAATAGTCGTTCATGGTTCTGGTGGCCTTGATGAAGCTTCGCTTCAAGGAGAAAATAAATTAGTATTTGTAGATAATGGTGAATTACGTTTTTCAGAAATAAATATTTCAGACTTTAACCATGAAAATATCTCTAACGAAAAACTTGTGGTTTCTGATTCTGAGTCTAACGAGGAAATATTAAAGGCTGTCTTAAATGGTTCTGGACAAAAATCTCATATTAATGTGGTTGCCTTGAACTCTGCTTTAGTGCTTTGGGCCGCAGGCATTGAGGAGGATTTAAATGAAGGATTTAATAAAGCTTTAATTTCGATAAATCAAGGAGATCCTTGGAAAAAGTTTTTACTTTTAAAAAATTATTTAGATACAAATTAATTAATTTCAAATTGATGATTAATCCATATAAGAAAAACGCTAAATTGGTTTTAAGTAATGGAATTGTATTCCCAGGATTCTTTTTTGGGGCTTCTGGTACAGCGATTGGTGAAATAGTTTTTAATACTGGAATGACCGGATATCAGGAAGTTATTACTGACCCAAGTTATTATGGACAAATATTAACTTTCACTTATCCAGAGATTGGAAATACTGGTATTAATTTTGAAGATTCAGAATCTAACATTAATGTTAAAGGTATAATTGTTAGAAATTTTTCATCTAATAGTAGCAATTGGAGATCTAAAAAGAATTTTAATCAATGGTTGGTTGAGAAAAATATCATAGGTCTATACGGAATTGATACAAGGGCTCTTGTTAAAATTTTAAGATCTAGTGGCGCGATGAATGGAGTTATTACCTCTCTAGATAAAACCGATGAAAGTTGTTTAAAGATAATTCAGGATATTCCAAAGATGGAGGGTTTAAATTTATCAAAAGTTGTTTCAACAAAGAAAAAATTTTTATGGAAAAGTCATACGCAAACAATTTTTGATCTGAGAAATAGATATGATGAATCATCTAAAAAGTTAAAAATAGTAGCAATTGATTTTGGAATTAAAAATTCAATTCTAAATAGACTTGTATCCCATGGTTGTGAAGTTTTAGTTCTACCTTCTCGATCTTCTCTAAATGAAGTACTCTCTAACAAGCCAGATGGTATATTTTTCTCAAATGGTCCGGGCGATCCTTCTTCTGTTTCTGAAGGTATAGACTTAGCAAAATCACTAATTGAATATGGTGAAATACCTATGTTTGGTATTTGCCTTGGTCACCAAATATTTGGATTAGCATTAGGAGGATCAACTTATAAATTACCTTTTGGACATCGTGGTTTAAATCATCCTTGTGGTGAAAATAATAAAATTGAAATAACTAGTCAGAATCATGGTTTTGCTATTGATCCCAATTCTCTTTCAAAGGATATAGTTAGAATTACCCACTATAACCTTAACGATAATACTGTGGCTGGCCTAGAGGTTAATAATAAGCCTATATTCAGTGTCCAATATCATCCAGAAGCAGGACCTGGCCCACATGATTCAGATTATTTATTTAAAAAATTTGTTTCTCTAATGTTAGAAAGATGTTGACATATTGTTTTCTTTTGATTTGATAATTACATTTGATATATTAATTTTTTGGAGGTATTAGATCATAGAAGATTTTCAGAAGTTAACCGTTTCTTTAAGAGGAAACCTTGAGGTTACAACAAACATTATGGTTTTTACTTTTAAAGGCCAACTTGATGCTTTCTCCGAAAAACAATTTAAGACTTTTGTTGTTGATAATTTAAAAAATGACCTTCCATTCGTAATTGATCTTACAAAAATAGATTTTTTAGATTCCTCGGGTCTTGGAGCACTCGTTCAAACTGCAAAAGAATGTAAAAAATCGAAACTTGGGTTTTCTGTCGTTGGTAATTCGAGAGTGGCCCAAACAATTAAACTTGTTCGATTAGGGGATTTTCTTAACTTGAAGTCAAGCCTTGAAGATGCATTAAATTATTTAAAGAATTGAATTATTGGATTCAAAACTTGGTTCCTTATGGATCCCCCGAGGATATAGGTGTTATTCAACTTGCTTGGCTTGGAGATTCGGTGTGGGAGCTCCACCAAAGACTAAGGTATGTTCATTTTCCTTTAAAATCCAAAGACCTCCATTTATCTGTAGTAAACGAAGTAAAAGCAAAATCTCAGTCAAAATCATTAAGTCAAATTGAACATTTATTAAATTCAAATGAAATGGATCTAATTAGGCGTGCTAGAAATAAAACAAAAAGATATCCAAAATCTTCAGATCCCGCCATATACTCAAGAGCAACTGGTTTTGAAACTCTCATTGGCTGGCTATTTTTAAAAGATCCTAAAAGATTATCAACACTTTTTGAATATTTAGAATTAAAAATGAATTGAATCCATGAAAAACTCCTCAAATAAATTTCGCGGAAAAAATAATAAAGAGTACAAAAAAAATTCAGATTTTGGTTTTTACTCAAAAAATACAAATCGTTCAGAAAAAAATGATAGATTTTTGAACAATTCCGCTAAAAATAAGAAAGTTGAGAATTTAAAAATAAATGATGAAAATAATACTTTTTCGTCTTTAAAAAGAAGAAATCTAAGATTTAAATCTAATACAGAATTTCCTAATAAAAATTCTGATATGCATCATGAGTTTTCCAATAAGAGAAATTTTGATGATTGGATATGGGGCAAACATTCGGTTTATGAGGCTCTAAGTGGTGATAGAGCCATTAATAGGATTTGGTGTACTTCGGAAATTTTTTCTTCAGAGAAATACTATATTTTACTTAAGGATCTTAAGTCAAAAGGAGTTCTTATTGAAGAAGTTTCTTGGAACAGGCTTTCCCAATTGACATATGGTGCTTCACATCAAGGTGTCGCATTGCAGTTAGCATGCTCTAAAACAATATCCCTTCAACAATTAATCGATTCTTCTAAATACAATTGTCCAAATCCTATAATTGTCGCATTAGATGGTATAACTGATCCTCATAATGTTGGTGCCATTATAAGATCAGCGGAAGCATTTGATTGTAAGGGTGTAATTATTCCTCAGAGAAGATCTGCAGGATTGACTGGAACAGTCGCCAAGGTAGCTGCAGGAGCCTTAGAACACCTTCATGTAAGCAGAGTTGTTAACTTAAATAGAGCACTTGATGAACTTAAGAGAAATGGTTTTCTTGTTGTTGGCTTATCTGGAGATGGTCAAATATCTATCTCAAATTTTCGAGAAAAAGCACCTTTGGTAGTTGTAGTTGGTTCTGAAGATAAAGGTATTTCTTTGCTTACTCAAAAAAAATGCGATTTTATATTAAGTATTTCTCTTAAGGGCAAGACTTCAAGTTTAAACGCCTCTGTGGCTGCCGCCATATCCCTATTTCACTTGACAGGTAAATAATTTTATTGTTAATGAACACTGTTTTTAAAGACCACTAAAATGTTGTTGTTTCAATATATTTATATGATTAATAAAGATATATTGAATTTTCACTACAAAATTGTATAGAATTTAACAAGAATTAACGGTTTAACAGGCCGAAAAAATTGATTAGAAATTTTGGAAACAAACTAGGTTTAGCCTGGTGGGCTAAAATTGAGACTGAGCTACCTAGTGGTACTTACTGGTACGGCCCATTTATTACTAAACGTAGTTTAAAAGAAAATATGTCCTCTTTTATTAAAGATCTTTCTGATGAAGGGTCTAAAAATATTAAACACAGTTTAGTACGTTGCAAAAAAGAAGAACCATTAACTTTTTGATTACTTTGATTTTAAGAAATAAATTAAGAAATGAATTTTAATTCTTTAAGAAAAGAAATTACTAGCAATAATGCTTCTGTTAAGGAATTAGTTAATGACATATTTGCTAAGATTGATCAAAAAGATCCTGAAATCAATTCATATATCTGTACTACAAGAAAGAATGCTTTCTCGCAAGCAGAGAAGATTGATAAATTAATTCAAAATAAAGAAAAACTACCTCCTTTAGCGGGGATGCCAATAGCAATTAAGGATAATATTTGCACAAAAGGGGTTGTAACAACTTGTGCCAGTAAGATGCTCAAAAGCTTTGTTGCACCTTATGAATCCACCGCTTCGAGTAAATTATGGTCTTCAGGGGGAATTTGTTTAGGAAAAACAAATTTAGACGAATTTGCAATGGGCAGTTCAACGGAAACTTCTGTATTTGGTGTCACTTCAAATCCTTGGGATATTAATAGAGTTCCAGGAGGCAGCTCAGGCGGTAGTGCTGCTTCAGTTGCCGCTGGTTTTTGTGCTGCGGCCATAGGTTCTGATACAGGAGGATCAATAAGGCAACCAGCTTCTTTTTGTGGTGTTGTAGGTCTTAAACCTACTTATGGCAGAGTTAGCAGATGGGGACTTGTAGCATTTGCTAGCTCTCTTGATCAAATTGGCCCTATTACAAATAATGTCTCAGATGCTGCTGAAGTTCTTTATTCAATATCTGGTAAAGACCCCTTTGACTCAACATGTCTTGATAAAACAGTACCAAATTACTTGACTGACTTAAATAAATCTATAAATGGTTTAAAAATTGGAATAATTAAAGAATGTTTTGAACACCCAGGGCTTAATCCAGAAGTTAAGGAATCTGTTCTTTCTGGAGTTGATAGATTCCAAGCTTTAGGGGCTGAAATTAGCGAAGTTAAATGTCCTAGATTTAATGATGGAATTGCAACATATTATGTCATTGCACCATCTGAAGCCTCCGCAAATTTAGCTAGATATGATGGAGTTAAATATGGCTACAGATCGAATGAAGGTTCAAATCTTATAGATATGACTTCAAAAAGTAGAGCAGAAGGTTTTGGAGATGAGGTACAAAGAAGAATTCTGATAGGTACTTATGCTTTGTCAGCTGGGTACAGTGATGCATATTACAAAAAGGCACAAAAAGTTAGGACACTCATAAGAAGAGATTTTGATAATGCTTTTAAGAAAGTTGATGTTTTATTAACTCCAACATGCCCAACCACTGCTTTTTTGAAGGGGGATTTTGTCAATGATCCACTCTCAATGTATTTGTCTGATCTTTTAACTGTTCCTGCTAATTTAGCAGGCCTCCCAGCAATCAGTATTCCTTGTGGTTTTGATACTAAAGGATTACCTATTGGAATGCAATTGATAGGAAATGTTTTAGAAGAATATAGAATATTGAATGCCTCAAATATCTTTGAAATTGATGCCCAGGTAATTAAAAATAGACCTTTATTTTAAATTTGTATTAAAAATTAATTTGTAATCACAAAGTATAGATCTTTTAGAAATTTTCTCTATCTTATATATATAAATTAACTGAATATGGCTTTCGTTCCGCTTCATAATCATAGTGACTACAGTTTACTTGATGGTGCCAGTCAAATTTCAAAAATTGTAGAAAGAGCTTGTGATCTTGGAATGGAGTCGATAGCGCTTACTGATCATGGAGTTATGTATGGTGTTCTTGATTTAGTCAAGAAGTGTAAAGAGAAAGGTATAAAACCAATTATTGGTAATGAAATGTACGTGATTAATGGATCTATTGATGATCCTCAACCAAAAAAAGAAAAAAGATATCATTTGGTTGTTTTAGCAAAAAATTATACTGGTTATAAGAATTTAGTGAAGTTGACAACAATTAGTCACCTAAACGGGATGAGAGGTCGAGGCATTTTTTCAAGACCATGTATTGATAAATCTCTTTTAAGCAAATATAGTGATGGATTGATAGTTTCCACAGCTTGTCTTGGTGGAGAAATACCTCAAGCTATCTTAAAAGGTAGATTGGACGTAGCAGAGGATATAGCTCTTTGGTATAAAAAATTATTTGCAGATGACTTTTATCTAGAAATACAAGATCACGGCTCTATTGAGGATAGAATTGTTAACGTTGAATTAATAAAAATTGGGAAGAAGCACCAAATAAAAGTTATTGCAACCAACGACGCACACTACTTATCAAGTATGGATGTTGAAGCACATGACGCTTTGCTTTGTGTTTTAACAGGAAAACTAATAAGTGATGAAAAAAGATTGAGATATACCGGTACAGAATATATTAAAAGTGAAAATGAAATGCTTGAACTTTTTAAAGATCATATTGATGATGAATCAATTTTTGAGGCAGTGAACAATACAGTGGAAATTTCTCAAAAAGTTGAAGTATTTGATTTGTTCGGTAATTATAGAATGCCAAAATTCCCTCTTATCGAAGATACAGATTCATTTTCCTTTCTCAAACAGTTATCTAATAAAGGCCTTTTAGAAAGACTTAAAAAAAATGATCTTTCAGAAGTTGATGAGAACTATAAAAAAAGACTATCTTCCGAATTAAAAATTATTAAAGATATGGGCTTCCCTGATTATTTTTTGGTTGTTTGGGACTACATCAAATTTGCTAGAGATAACTCTATTCCTGTAGGACCAGGCAGAGG
The DNA here is from genome assembly GCA_003278545.1 of Prochlorococcus sp. AG-355-N16. Lineage (GTDB taxonomy): Bacteria > Cyanobacteriota > Cyanobacteriia > PCC-6307 > Cyanobiaceae > Prochlorococcus_A. Next base: position 73,919 of record QCEF01000003.1, on the reverse strand, counting down.
TTCTGCCGCAGGCTCACTAGTAGCTTATGCTCTTCAAATTACAAATATAGATCCTGTTGAGCATGGATTGTTGTTTGAGAGATTTTTAAATCCAGCAAGAAAATCAATGCCAGATATTGACACCGACTTTTGTATTGATAGGAGAAATGAAGTTATTGATTATGTTACTAATCGTTATGGAGAGGATAAAGTTGCGCAAATAATTACTTTCAATAAGATGACTTCTAAGGCGGTTTTAAAAGATGTTGCAAGGGTTCTAGATATACCATATGGAGAGGCGGATAAATTAGCTAAGTTAATACCGGTGGTAAGAGGGAAACCTTTTAAACTAAATGAAATGATTGATAAGAATTCTCCTAGTCAAGAGTTTAGAGAGAAATATATTAATGATAACAGGGTGAAAAAATGGGTTGATTTGGCTTTGAGAATTGAAGGAACTAATAAAACATATGGAGTTCATGCTGCTGGAGTTGTTATTGCATCAGATCCTCTTGACGAGCTTGTGCCTCTTCAAAGAAATAATGAAGGACAAATAATAACCCAATATTCTATGGACGATATCGAATCACTTGGGTTATTGAAAATGGATTTCTTAGGTCTTAAGAATCTTACGATGATTGAAAAGACAGTTTCTCTTATTAATCAATCTACTGGAAAGAAAATAAACATTGATGAGTTACCACAAAATGATGGTAAAACTTTTGAGCTTATCGGGAGAGGAGATCTTGAAGGTGTTTTTCAACTTGAATCTTCCGGAATGAAACAGGTGGTTAAGGATTTCAAGCCTAATTCTCTAGAGGATATTTCTTCCATACTTGCTCTTTATAGACCTGGCCCTCTTGATGCAGGCCTTATACCTAAATTCATAAATCGAAAAAATGGGAACGAAAAGATTGATTTCCCTCATCCTTTTATTAAGTCAATACTCACTGAAACCTATGGAATTATGGTTTACCAAGAACAAATCATGAAAATTGCTCAAGACCTAGCCGGTTATTCCCTAGGTGATGCTGATTTACTTCGAAGAGCGATGGGTAAAAAGAAAGTTTCTGAAATGGTAAAGCATAGGAATATTTTTGTAGATGGTTCTATGAAGAAAGGTGTAAATGAAAAATTAGCAAATGATCTTTTTGATCAGATGGTTTTATTCGCAGAATATTGTTTTAATAAAAGTCACTCAACTGCTTATGGTGTCGTAACTTATCAAACTGCATTTTTAAAAGCTCATTTTCCTGTTGCATATATGGCAGCCCTTTTAAGCGTAAATTCCAGCTCTAGCGATAAGATGCAAAGATATATTGCTAATTGTTATTCCATGGGAATAGAAGTTATTTCACCGAGTATTAATTTTTCTGGGGTTGATTTCACTATTAAGAACAATCAGATTTTATTCGGGTTATCTGCAATTAAGAATCTAGGAGATTCTGCAATAAGAAATATAATTGAAAATCGAAATAGCTCGGGAACCTTTAAGTCATTATCGGATTTGTGCGACCGTTTGCCTTCTAATATTCTTAACAAAAGAAGTCTTGAATCCCTAATTCATTGTGGAGCACTAGACGAGTTTTCAAATGATAATAATAGAGCTCAGTTATTGTCAGATCTTGAACATGTTATTGATTGGGCCTCTTCAAGAAATCGTGATAGATTATCAGGCCAAGGAAATCTATTTTACTCTAAAGAAGAATTTTCTAATGTTGCTTTTTCAGATTCACAATTAGCTAAGGTTGATGATTATTCACTTATTGAGAAGTTAAAGTTAGAAAAGCAGCTATTAGGCTTTTATTTATCTGATCATCCTCTCAAGCATTTAACTAAGCCAGCAAAACTTGTATCACCTATAAGCATTTCTCAATTAGAAGAAACAAAAGATAGAACCAAAGTTTCTTTAGTTGGAATGATCCCTGATTTGAAGCAAATTACAACGAGAAAAGGAGATAGGATGGCTATAGTTCAGCTAGAAGATCTTTCTGGAACTTGCGAGGCAATAGTTTTTCCAAAAACCTATTTAAAATTATCAGAATTTCTTTTGACTGATACTAGATTATTGGTGTGGGGAACAATAGATAAAAAAAGTGATAAGACTCAATTAATAATTGATGATTGTAGAGAAATAGATAACCTTAAATTACTTATCATTAATCTTGAAAGTTCTCAAGCATCAGATGTAAGAGTACAAAATACCTTGAGAAACTGTTTAACTAAATTTAAACCAGATAAAGAAAAATGTGGAATCAAAATTCCAGTTTTAGCGGCAGTGAAAAATAAAAATAGTGTTACCTACGTTAAATTTGGTGAACAATTCTGCATTGGAGATATTCAAGGGGTATGCAAATTATTAGAAGATAAATCATTCAAAGTTAATTTGAAATCCTTAGTTTCCTAGATTAACTTTTATCCTCGAAATTTTGAGTTGCAGGTTTAAATGCAGCTTTTGCACGTTTAATGTTCATTGGAATATTTTCAATACCAAAAAAAGATCCAGGCTCTTTGTCCCAACTAGCTGATAATATTCCAAAACTCAATCCTGCTAGACCTAACAAAAAAAACAGTGCTGAAATTGCAATTGTTGATGAAGGAGGTATCTCAGCAATATTTCTAGTAACTATAATATAGCTAACAACGAAAACCGACATCCCTAATATTGTGGGAATTCCTGCTGTAAAAAATATTCTTCTTGCCATTCTATCAGCAACATATTTAGGTATCCCAGTTGATGATCTTTTTGGGATAGTTACAGTACTTGATGCTTTTTCTAGATTAGCAAATGCAGTTTTCTCAGGATAATTTTTTTTCTTTTTAAAGTTTGCCTTTTTTTTTGATTGCTTTTTTTTCATTAATTGAAATCATCCTCTTATCCCAATTTTCTTTACTAGCTCTTGATATCTTTGAACGTTTTTGTCTTTTATGAAAGAAAGTAATCTTTTCCTTTTACCAATCATTTTTAATAATCCTTGCCTTGAAGCGAAATCATGAATGTTTCCTTGGAGGTGGTCACTTAATTTCGATATTCTTTTTGAAAGTAGTGCTACTTGAACTTCGGCTGAACCTGTATCAGTCGGATGTACTTGATGAGTCTCAATCAGCTTCTGTTTTTCAGCTGTATCTAATGACATAAATTTTATTTCTTTTACTCTATGATACTACGTCAGCTAGCTATATTACTACTATCATTATCTAGATAATTCATAGCTAATTTCAATAAATTTTCAAATGATAAATTATTTTCTTTTTTTGCAAGGAGATCTACTTCATTAATAATAATTGGCAAAATAGTTCTGATTTCTTTATTTTTGTAATTTAATGATTGAAGAGTTAACTGAACATCCTCGATCATTTTTTTAATTTCTTGATCCTTAATCTCAAATTCATCTTTGGTTTTTTCTTCTTCAAATTGTATTTCATTTTTAAATTTATTTTTTAGTTCTAAAATTAACCGATCACTCATTTTTTGTCCTATACCAGGTACGGAACAAATTAATTTTTTGTTTTGTGTATTTATTGCATTGATAACTTCACCAATGGAGAATTTATTTAATATCCCCATACCGATTTGAGAGCCAACACCTCGGACACTTAAAATTTCAATAAAGAAATTCTTTTGTTCCTTTGATGTAAAACCAAATAATAAATCTGAATCTTCTTTCTTAATATGTTTTAACCAAAGAGCAATTTTTTTATTAGATATCTGATTTGTTTTTAATTTGAGAAAAAAGGATTCTAGTATTTGTATTTCGTATCCTAATCCTTGACAATTTATTAAAACAAAAAATTTTTGATTAGTTTGCCATAACTCAACCAATTCTCCATTTATCCAACTAATCAATTAACCACCATCCACCTGACAACCAATTAGTGCTCCTGCCGCTCCGCCAGCAGGCACAGCCCAAAATCTATCTTTACCTTTAGAGGAGGAAAGTGCTATTCCAGCACCAAGAAGGCCCCCAATAACTGAACCTTCGCTGCAATCGTTATTATCAACCTTTTTTGCTTCTTCTCCTCCACAAGGTATTTCTATATCAACTATGTAATTTTTAACGTAGCCTGGGCTTGATTGTGTTCCAGGAATATATTCTTCTCTATATTCTTTTCTGGTACACGTTGCAGCTTTTGGTGTTGATGCATTCGCTTGGAGTAATGGAGAAAAGAAAAATATTGCAAATAATAGGAATTTCATCACTAAGCAAATTGTTTTCTACATTTTATATCTTTTTACGTATTTTGGTTGTAGATATAAAAGTTCCTAATAAAACTAGTGAGGCGCCTAATAAAAAATTTATGTTTATTATTTCTTTAAAAAACAAAATCCCCCAAATTGATCCGAATAAAACTTGCAAATAGTTAATTATTGAAGCTTCAGAGGCAGGTAAATTTTTTAATCCTATAGTTAAAAATGTCTGACCTAATTGAGTAAATAAACCAATGCCAAGTATCCAAACTAATTCACTCCAATTTGGGGTAACCCAGTTCACTAATACAATTGGCAATAAAGTTATAAAAGAAATAAGTGGAAAATATTCAATAATTACATAAACATCTTCAGTAAATGAAAGTTTCTTAACTGTAACGTAAGCCAATGCGGTACAGATTGCTCCAAGAAACGCTAACGAAATCGAGAAATTTTCAATCTCAACGTCTATATTTGATAACTGACTTGGATTTAATATTACTAATATTCCAATCCAGCCAAAAATTATGGCAAAAATTATATTCCGAGTTATTTTTTCGTTTATAAATATACCCGCAAATATAGATATAAAGATAGGATATGTGTACTGAATGACGGTAGATATACTAAGGGGCATATTTCTTATCGAATAAAAAATACAAACTAAAGCTAAAGTTCCTAAAACACCTCTTAGGATAAGTAATGGTCTATTTTTGCCCCATGGATTTATATTTTTTAATTTAATAATGAATAATGTAATTATTAAACTTATTAATGATCTGAATAAAACTAATTCATAAATAGGGATCCTTTTGTCAATATTTTTTACACACAAAGTCATCAAACTAAAGAAGAATGAGGCAAAGACCAAATTAAACTTATTCAATGAATTAAAATTTTTTTCTAATTTTGCAATAGTAATCATTTGAAAAATAGTTTTATTGTGAAATTAAGTAGATTCTTATTTGATTTTGTCCTATAACAAATAAATCATTATTTATTTTTTGATAAAAATCTCAATGGTTCATTCTATACACCCAAGAACTATTCAAGAGGTTAAGGAAAAGGCAGATATTGTTGACGTCATATCTGAACATATTGTTCTTAAGAAGAAAGGTAAGGAATTTGTTGGTATTTGTCCTTTTCATGATGATACTAAGCCATCTATGACAGTATCACCAAGTAAACAATTCTATTATTGTTTTTCTTGTGGTGCTGGTGGTAACTCTATTAAATTTTTAATGGAATTTACTCGTGCAAATTTTTCAGATGTTGTACTTTCTCTCGCTAAAAAAAATAATATTAATGTTGAAAATCTTGAGGGTCCTCAAGTAGAAGCCTATAAAAAACAATTATCAAGAAAGGAAGAGCTTTATAAAATATTAAGAATCACTAAAAATTGGTTTAAGTCTCAATTAAATAATTCTCTCGGCCTAGAGGCTATGAAATATTTAACATCTAAGAGAAACTTGAGTAATAAAATTATTGATGACTTTGAATTGGGGTTTGCCCCAAATTCATGGAATGATTTATTTAACTATTTATCCAATGTAGAAAAACTTCCTATTAATTTAATATTAGCTTCTGGCCTAGCAATTTCTAAAGATAATTCTGACAAGATTTATGATCGTTTTAGAAATAGATTAATCGTTCCAATACATGACATGCAGGGAAGAGTAGTTGCCTTTGGTGGAAGATCTCTTGATGGTCAGGAACCTAAATATCTTAATTCTCCTGAATCAGAGGTATTTGAAAAGGGAAAAATGTTGTTTGCATTCGAAAAAGCCTCTAGCAATATTAGAAAAAGGGATAAAGCTATTATTGTTGAAGGCTACTTTGATGTGATTTCTCTTCATTCAAAAGGTATCGCTAATTCTGTAGCTTCCCTTGGTACCGCATTAAATAAGTATCAAATTTCTCAACTATGTAGATGTACAGATAATAAAAATATAATTTTGAATTTTGATTCTGATAATGCAGGGATATCAGCTACAAAAAGGGTAATAAAAGAAGTCGAAAGCTTATCTCTCCATGATCAAATTAATCTTAAGATACTTCAACTTAATGATTTCAAAGATCCTGACGAATTTTTGAATAGTCATACCCCTGAAGATTATTTTAATTTAATTGATAATTCATCCTTTTGGATTGATTGGGAGATTGATCAGATCTTTAAAGATAAAGATATAAGTAAGTCTGAAAACTTCCAGAGTGTTATTTCTTCATTGGTAAAATTGTTGAGCAAATTACCTCAATCATCAACAAGAACCCATTACTTACAAAAAGTTTCCGAACGATTGAGTAAGGGACAAGCAAGGTTGGCGATACAGTTTGAACAAGATTTAAGAAATCAAGTTAAGGGATTTCGTTGGCATGGCAGATCAAAAAAATTTGAACAACCCAATGAAATTTCTCGACGTGAAAAAAATGAATCGGAAATAATTTTTTATTATTTACATTGTCCTGATCTTCGGCTTTTTATTCGTGATGAATTTCTCAAAAGAGAAATTAATGGCTTTAATACTAATTATATTCAAAATTTATGGGAAGCTATTTCAAAAATTGAGCAAAATAATTTTGGTTTAGATTATTTAAATGAATTAAAACAATCAAATAGTCAAATTCTTCAAAAAGAGTTTTCTGCCATTGACCTAATTTCTCTTCTACCTGACTACTTAGCCCTTAATAATCCTGATTCATCAAATAAAATTAATAGTTTTGTTAACCCAAATGAATTGTTTTTAACATTGCTGAGTAATCCTAAAGATAATTTACTTGGATCTTTATCACTTCTTGAGAAATATAATTCTTTAAAAAGATGTAGACACTTGATCGAATCTTGGGGATCTCAAAGATTAAAAACTTTAGAAAATTGTATATCTATCTTGATTGATAATCCCTCTTCAGGTTTTTCTGACACTAATAAAGAGATCGATGATCTTTTTAAGGATTTAAACTCAGATGCTATTAAATTTCAGGAATTATATTACTTGGAAAGACAACATATAAATTTTTTGGATAAACAACGCTGTGGCAATTTTATTGCTAGTTAACATATTATTTAAATTTATAAGCAGTATTTTTTAATCATTTTTGCTACTTTTTTAGGCTTGTCTTCAAGAATATAAGCTTCCACTTCTTTTGCATAAGTTCCAGAAAAATTTGAAGTAGAGAACTCTAATGATTTCCTCTTACTTTTATGTAATTTACCTTCTAAATTTTTTATATCCCCTACGGTCTTATTGTTGTTACATTTTTGTATGGCATGAGTAGCTTCATGCCTTAATGCTTTTCTTATTGCCAATTCTGTTTTGAAGTTATCTTTGTTTGGTCGCTTCTTTTTATTTCTATAATTTGTTTTCCTTTTTGCATTTTCAGTACATATTATTATTTTATTTTCTACAAAATTATGTAGGCCTTTTATTTCTTTATTTAAGAGACATTCAATTTTATTTTCTTCAACTATGTAATTTGCTTTTATTAATAAGTTAAGAATCTCTTTATCTAATTTGCTTAAAAATATTATAAATTCCATTTTTTTTTACTTTATTATAGTTGGGAGGTGGTCTATATCAGTTGTAGATGAGCGACTTAAGAAATTCTTATTCATCGTCCAAGTTTTTGACGTTTTTGTAATAGCCCATGTAATTGCATTGTTATTGAATCTTTTATTTAATAAATCAATAGTTCTCATTAGATTTGCTGATTTTTTTAGATCTTTCTGAGATTTGTAATTGATAACTGATTGCTGTAAATATTCGCTATTAGTTAAATCTTGCATTAAAACGCCGGCTTTTGAAAATTTATATTCGGGATTATAAATTTCTTTAGATAATTCAACTACTATTTTTAAAATAGTATTTGTGTCGACTGTTGCATTTGTAAGTTTTCTATGAGCACTTCTTTGATAACTTTGACTTGAATACTGACTGGTTCTTGCAAATACTCTAATATTAGATGATTGCAAATTCTGACTTCTCATTTTTTCAGATGCTTTTATTGCGTGAGTCGCTAGTGCTTGAGTTAAGTCTTCTAATTTTGTAACAGGAGTACCGAAACTCCTGCTTACCTGAATTTCTCTTTTTGATTTCTTGTTTTTTTCTATAGGCAGACATTTATAACCTTTCAGTTCTAATTGCAATCTTTTTCCTACTATGCCTAGTTTCTTGATGATTTCATTTTCTTTCATATCTCTTAATTCTTTCGCATTCTTAATACCTTTACTTTGCAACCAATTAGAGGTTTGTTTCCCGACTCCCCATATCTTATCTACACTAATTCTTTTTAAATAATTATTCTCATTTCTTGTTCTAGCTAAATCAAATATTCCAGCTGAATAATCAATATTTTTAGCTAATTTATTAGCAATTTTTGCTCTTACTTTATTTTCTCCTATTCCTACTGTTATCGTAATCCCTAGATTCTGATATATTAATGATCTTATGTTTCTTGCCCAAGGATATAGATTTTTATCATTAGGTCTGGAAATTGAGACAAATGCTTCGTCAATAGAATAAATTTCTATTTCTTCACAGTAGTTTTTTAGTAAATTCATTAGCCTTCTGCTCATATCGCCGTAAAGAGAGTAGTTTGAGCTTAAGACTGCTACATCTAATTTATTTAATTTTTCTTTGATCTTAAAATAAGGAGTTCCCATTTTAATTTTTAAAGCTCGCGCTTCAGGACTTCTCGCGATGATACATCCATCATTATTAGATAAAATTACTACTGGTTTATTTCTCAAATTAGGATTAATATTTTGTTCGCACGACGCATAAAAATTATTAGCATCTATAAGAGCTATAGCATCATTACTTGAAATTCTCATCAATAGCTATGTATTGAATAAATAACAACTCCCCATATCTGTACATCAATATTGTTTTTAAAGCTAAAATCAGGATAATTATGATTTTCTGCTTTTAAATATAATTCATCATTTTTTATAGATAATCTTTTTATTGTAAATTCTCCGTCTATCATTGCGATGACAATATTCCCTGGCTTGGCGATTAAACTCTTGTCTACTATTATTAAATCTTTATCTTTAATTCCTGCATTTATCATTGAGTCACCTTTAACTCTAAGAAAAAAAGTGCTAAACGGATTAGATATTAGATGTTCATTTAAATCGATATTTTCTTCCGTATAGTCATCTGCGGGAGAAGGAAATCCTGCAGATACCGAATCATTTAATAAGGGTATTCTGAACTTTTTAGTAGCTGAATCAAAGGAATCCAAGATTTAAATTAATAGTATATATGTACTATATAATAAAAATTCAAAAAATAGTTAGTTATTAAAGTTTTATAGATTAATTTTAGATTAAATCTAATCTTTTTAAGAACGATGGTAAGGGAAGTTGTTAGATATAGAAACAGCTCTATAGATTTGCTCGATTAGAATTAATCTAGCTAATTCATGAGGAAAAGTTAAAGGAGACAAACTTAATATTAGATCTGAATTTTTTTTAATATCTGAACTTATTCCATCAGTATCACCGATTAGGAAATTAATTTTTTTATTTTTAAAACTTAAGAGAAAAGAACATAGTTCAACAGAATTAAACTGCTTTCCTTCTTCACTTAGGCAGATAATAATATTGTTATTAGATCTAAGATTATTTAAATTAAAAGTCTTTAACTCATTAATGATAAGTTCAGGCATTCTTTTTTTGTATTGATTAATTCCATCTCTAATCCAAAGTTTTTTTATTTTGCCGATAGCATAAATTGTTAATCTATTACTCTGAAGCATAAGTAAATATTAAAACTAATTATTCATCAAGAAGATAATTAAATTCATCATATAGTTCCTCTTCGGTTGTTAAATTCTTAGAAAAATTAGCTTTTCTAGAATTCATATTAATTTGATTAAGCTCACTTTTTCTTAGTGAATTATTAGAGTAAGAAGTCTCTTCTAAAGATTCTGAATTATCAATTAACGAATAAAAAATATTATTGGGATCATCTGAATTAACTGAATTAGAGATTAAATTATCATTGTTAGATATATTTGTGTAATTACTTATATTTTCGCTTTCGTTATTTAAATTTTTATTTTTTTTAAATTTATTGAGTTTATCTAAATTTTTTTTTGATAAGCTCATGATATAAAGTATTAAATAAATTCATATTTAATTTAAACATATTATTTATATTTTAGATGAATTTTAAAAACCATCATCAAAAAAAGAGATTTGGACAACACTGGTTGGTAAATAAAAAAATATTAGAAAAAATCAAAGAAATTGCTGTTCTTAATGAAAATGACTTTATTTTAGAAATTGGTCCAGGTAAAGGAGCTTTAACATCTAAGTTGTTAGATTCAGAAATTAAAAAATTACATGCTATTGAATTAGATAAAGATTTAATAAATTTATTGAATGATAAATTCAATAATAATGATAAGTTTTCACTACAGCAGGGAGATATTCTTACCGTAAATTTAGATTCAATTAATAAGAAGATTACAAAAGTGGTTGCAAATATTCCTTATAATATAACTGGTCCAATATTGGATATTTTCATAGGGCGATTGGGCATTAAAAGAAAACATAATTACGAAAAAATAATTTTTTTAATGCAGAAAGACGTTGTAGATAGGGTCTTGTCAAAAGAAGGAAGTCCGAATGCTGGTGCGCTTAGTGTAAGAATGCAACTCTTATCAAAAATAAAAAAAATTTGTGATGTACCGCCTTCATCTTTTTGTCCGCCTCCAAAAGTTTTTTCTTCTTTAGTAGTTTTCGAACCAATTAAAAATGATTTAAGATTAGACATTAGTCTAGAAAAATATATAGATAAACTTCTTCGAATTTCATTTAATTCAAGAAGAAAAATGCTTAGAAATACTCTTAATTCAATACTTTCAAATGAAGAGATAAATCAATTATCTGAATATTCAAAAGTTTGTTTTAATTTAAGACCACAAGATATTTCAATTGACCAATGGATAAAGCTTGCAGAAAATTGTATTAAAATTAAAAAATAAAAATTTAAATATATGCAAGATTTAGCTAAAAGGAAAATTATTATAAAATCTCCTGCCAAAATAAATTTACACCTTGAAGTTATTGGTAAAAGAAAGGATGGATTCCATGAGTTAGCAATGATTATGCAGAATATTGATCTTTCTGATTATTTAGAATTTCAAATTAACAATGAAGGTTTAATTAAACTAGATTCTGATTGTAATGATTTAAGCTTATCTAGTGATAACTTAATTGTTCAATCGGCAAATCTATTAAGGAAAAAATCAAATATAGATTTCGGTGCAAATATATTTTTAAGAAAAAATATCCCAATTGGTGCAGGATTAGCTGGTGGATCAAGTAATGCAGCAGCAACATTAATTGGTCTTAATAAATTATGGGGTTTGAACTTAGATCAAGAAATATTATGTTCATTAGCATCAACTTTAGGATCTGATATTCCCTTTTTTATAAATGGTGGTATTCAATTATGTTTTGGAAGAGGCGAAATTTTGGAGAAACTAGATTCAAACTTTGAATATGGAGTAATTCTTTTAAAAGATCCAAATGTATCAGTATCTACTGCTGAAACTTATAAAAAATATAGTAATAGATTTTGTGATCATTATCTTACTAATAGAGAATTGATTGAAAACAAAAGAAAAAATTTAAGAGATAATTGTTTAAATAACTTAAATTTTGATAATAAACATTCAACAATAAAAAATGACTTGCAGTTAGTTGTTGAAAATGTCAACGCTTCTGTAAAGCAGGCATTATATTTACTTTCTAAATTAGAGAATAGTCTGACATTTTCGATGAGTGGATCAGGCCCTACATGCTTTGCACTTTTTAAAGATGTAGAAACTGCTAAAAAAGAATTAACTGCAAATTATAAATTATTTAAAGATAATGGTTACGATTCATGGGTTTGCACTTTCCTTGAAAAGGGAATAACATTCATTTAAATTTTTTATACAAAATTTTATTTTGGCTGATAAAAGTAATGAGAATATTGAAAAGAATATTCCCGAAAAAGGACCATTAAATTTTATTGTTGGATCATTAACTAGTTTTTTATTATTTATATTTTTTTATTTTTTAAGTAATAAAATTGCAATTTATTTTTCAATACATAAACCATCCAATTCTTCTGAAATAGTTCAAAATATTTCTTCTAGTATTAACACCTTAATAATTGGATTATCATTTTTACTAACTTTTTCTTTTGCTTTTATAGGTGTAGGACTTTTTATTGTATTTATTCGCAGTTTTTTTCTGAAGAAAAGTTGAATTGCGAATATTATTAAGAAAACAATTTTTTAATGTCTTTACATGACCTAGGACTTTTAATACTTTTGCTTTCTCCAGGAATGATTTTGTCAATATTACTACTTATAACCTTTGCTGAAGGAGGATGAATTATTCAAAGTGGTAGGATTATAAATGTGATTAATTTGGTAATTAATTGTGGCTGGAACATTATTATTTAATGCTTTGAAAGAGGCGATTGATGAAGAAATGGCAAATGATGTAAATGTTTGCGTTATGGGAGAAGATGTTGGTCAATATGGAGGATCTTATAAGGTAACTAAGGATTTATATGAAAAATATGGAGAGTTAAGAGTATTAGATACTCCAATTGCAGAGAACAGTTTTACGGGTATGGCTGTGGGTGCAGCAATGACTGGCTTAAGACCAATAGTAGAAGGAATGAATATGGGTTTTTTGCTTTTAGCTTTTAATCAAATATCAAATAATATGGGTATGCTTAGGTATACAAGTGGTGGAAATTATAAGATTCCAGCAGTAGTTCGAGGACCTGGAGGAGTTGGTCGTCAACTTGGTGCTGAACACAGTCAAAGACTTGAAGCATATTTTCATGCTGTTCCTGGAATAAAAATTGTTGCATGCAGTACACCTACAAATGCTAAAGGTTTAATGAAAGCAGCCATAAGAGATGACAATCCTGTTCTATTTTTCGAACATGTTCTTCTATACAACTTGTCTGAAGAATTACCTGAGGGTGATTATATTTGCGCTTTAGATCAGGCTGACGTTGTAAAAGAAGGAAAAGATATTACTTTATTGACTTATTCAAGAATGAGACATCACTGCCTTAAAGCTATTGAAGAATTAGAAAAAAAAGAAATCGATGTTGAGTTAATCGATTTAATAAGTTTAAAACCATTTGATATGAAAACCATCTCAAAATCAATAAGAAAAACAAATAAAGTAATTATTGTTGAAGAATGTATGAAGACTGGAGGTATTGGTGCAGAATTAATTGCCTTGATAACAGAAGAGTGTTTCGATGATCTTGATGCCCGACCAACTAGATTATCTAGTCAGGATATTCCAACTCCTTATAATGGAAATCTTGAGAATTTGACTATAATTCAACCACATCAAATAGTCGAAAAAGTTGAAGATATAATTAGTGGGAGTATATAGGCAATGAAAAGAAGGCAAGGTTGGCTTTTCTTTATTGTATTTCTACTTACATTATCTTTTTATTTATTAATTAATTATCCCTTACAGTTAGGATTGGATTTACAAGGAGGTTCTCAACTTACACTTCAAATTATTAAAGAGGAAGGTAAGGTTACAAGGGACGAACTTGAAGCAGTTAATTCGGTTATAGATAAAAGAGTTAACAATTTAGGGGTTTCTGAGTCTAACTTGCAAACCCTAGGTGGTGATCAATTGATTTTAGAATTACCTGGAGAACAAAATCCATTAGTTGCTTCAAGGGTATTAGGTAAGACTGCTTTATTAGAATTTAGGACTCAAAAAGAAGGAACATCTTCAGATTTAAAAACCCTGCAGCAACAGAGATTGATTATTAAAGAATTAATTGAACAATATTCCTCTGGAGAAAAAATTCAATATGATGATAATCTCTTAAAAGTTATTCAAGATGATCTTAAAGAGATAGTGCAAGAATTAAATTACTCATCTACTAGTAATGATTTGTATGGGAAATTAATTGAAATTAAAAAGTATGTTGATAAAGAAATTACAAATTTATTTATTAAAACAGATTTATCTGGTAAAGATCTTATTAACGCAGGAAGGAGACAAGAGCAAACAAATAGTAATTGGGAAGTTTTATTAACTTTTAGTAATTCGGGAGGTGAAAAGTTTGCAGAAATTACAAAGTCAATTGCGGGCACTAATCAACTTTTGGCTATTATTCTAGATGGCGAATCAATAAGTGAAGCTAGTGTTGGTAATCAATTTGCCCAAACTGGGATTACAGGTGGATCAGCAACAATAAGCGGTAATTTTAGTGCTGAAAATGCTAGAGAATTAGAAGTTCAACTTAAAGGCGGCTCATTGCCATTGCCAATTGAAATAGTAGAAACTAATACTATAGGGGCTCTGTTGGGATCCAAAAATATTTTTAAAAGTCTTTATGCAGCTATTAGTGGACTAATTTTTGTTGGTATATTTATGATTTTTAATTATAGAATTTTAGGTTTTGTTTCAGTTCTTTCTTTAGTACTTTATGGTTTCTTTAACTTAGCCCTATATTCTTTGATTCCTGTAACTTTAACTTTACCTGGTATATCAGGGCTTATACTAAGCATTGGTATGGCTGTTGATGCAAATATTCTAATATTTGAGAGAATTAGAGAAGAATTATATGATGGTAATACTCTTACAAGATCTATTGATAGCGGTTTTCAAAGAGCTAATTCATCTATAGTTGATGGCCATATTACAACTCTTCTAAGTTGTTTTGTATTGTTTTTATTAGGAACAAATTTTGTTAAGGGTTTTGCGGCGACATTAGGTATTGGAGTCTTAATAAGCTTGTTTACCTCATTAAATTGTTCTAAAACTATTTTGAGATTTTTTACAACATATCAATCTTTGAGACAAAAAAATCTCTATCTGCCAAGGAATAATTTTTCAAATTAAATTTTTTATTTTCGATTTCCCATGAAATACAATATTGAATTAATAAAAAATAAAAAAAAGATAATTGGGTTTTCAATTGTTCTTATTTTGTTGAGTATTTTAGGAATTTTATATTCTACTTTTAATACTTCTTATAAGAAACCTATTAATTTAGGGATGGATTTTGTTGGTGGAAATGAACTTAGAATAGAGAGAGTTTGTGAAGCGGAGTGTTCTAATCTTTCCCCGGATTCAGTTTTGGAAAATTTAAGAGAGATATCTAAAAATAAAAAAGTATTAAATAATCTTAAATTACAATTCCAAGATAATTATAAATTAATTTCAATAAGAACACCATATTTAAGTATCGAAGAATCAAATAATCTTATTTCTAATCTTGATAATATTGTTGGACCTTTGAATTATGAGAGTAAGGACTCAAGATTAATAGGTCCAAAGCTTGGGAAAAGATTACTTACTAATTGTGTCACTTCATTGTTGGTTTCTTTATTCGCAATATCTTTATATATAACCATTAGATTTGATAAAAAATATGCTCTATTTGCATTATTAGCTTTATTTCATGATTTATTAATTGTTTTCGGTATATTCTCTTGGTTGGGAATTATATTTTCTGTCGAGGTAAATAGTTTATTCGCTGTGTCCTTGCTAACTATTGCTGGTTATTCTGTAAATGATACTGTTGTTATTTTTGATAGAATTCGTGAGAATTTCAAATCAAAGAATGAAGGCTATAACGAAATTATTCAATTATCAGTAAACGAATCATTTAGGAGAACAACGTTTACCAGTATTACAACCCTTATCCCTTTATTAAGCATAATTTTGTTTGGATCTTACTCCCTATTTTGGTTTTCCTTAGCCTTATCATTAGGAATTATAGTTGGAAGTTATTCAAGTATTTTATTGGCACCATCTTTGTTGCTTAAAGACTGAGCTTAAGCTTCTAATTTTATGAAATTGAATTACTATTTGATAATTTTATTTTCCTTAGTTTTAATAGATCTTTCTACTGAGCTAAGAATATTATTTGATCATTTTACTTTTAGTTCACTATATTTTGCTATTGGTAAACATCCCTTAGCTTTCTTTATACTTTTTTCCTACCCATATTTATATAAAAAATTAATTAAGTAGTTTTTAAATATCTTTAAATGATTCTTTGATTAAAACCTGTATTACTACAGCTAATGGAAGAGAAAGTATTAAGCCTAATGGACCAAAAATGAAGGTAAATCCAAATTGCGATATTAATGTTAAACCAGGAAGTAAGTTTGCTTTTTTCTTCATTATAGATGGCATTATTATATAGCTTTCAATATTTTGAATGATTACATATGCTCCAAAAACGGCCAGTGGTTTCCAAAAATTATCTAGTAGTGCAATTGAGATTGGAAATATACCACTAATAACTGGACCTATATTTGGAATAATATTAAGAACCATTGCTATTAAAGCATTTGAAACAACATATTTGACATCTAACAAAGACAGAACTATTAATGATAATAGACCCACTGATAATGAGCTTATGACCATAGAAAAGGTCCAATTCGCTAATGCAGTGTTGCATTTTTCCAGGATATTTCTAAATTTGTTGCGATAATTTTTTGGAATTAATAGAAGTATATTTTCTTTATATTGTTTTGGTTCAATAGAAATCATTAAACTCACTGCTAATACGAAAATTAATTTCAAAAGACCTGAACCCAGGTTCCCCGCTATATTTATTAAATTTTTAAAACTTTCTTGAATAGCTTTTGCAATAGTTGAGGCATCCGGAATGGTTACTACATTATTTATAAGACTGAAAATGTCTATAACATTTTCTGATTGTTCACCATAAAATAAATCATTAAATTTGTTCAGATTTGTATTAATCAAAATATTTATTTTTGATAAACCATTTGGAATATCAACTAGTATTTCATTAAATTCTTTTATAAATGGAGGTAATACAAGAATAAAAATAGTGAATACAATTATTGATATAACAGTTAAGACAAGAAACAATGACAACAATCGGGGAATTTTCAAACCCTTCTGTATTTGATTGCATAAATTACATACAATATTTGAAATTACTAAGGAACAAATTATTAAGAGGAGAAAATCTCTTAAAGTCCATAATATTAACGAAGTGATTAAAATTACTACTAACTTGAAATATGATGAACTACTCAATTTTCAAAATATTCTACTTCTTCTCAGAATATCCTAATCCATTTGATTTGGCATAACTATTTGCAAATCTCATAAATCTATCAAAGTCAGATGTGCTCTTCCAAATGTATACTGCTTCTAAAAATATTGGTTCTCCATCAACAAACTTTACTTTAACTTCTCTAGTTAGTATTGCACCTTCAGAGTCAATCATACGCATACCTGTGATTTCTCCATCTGTAATTGAAGATAATGCCTGAGGTTTTTCGAACAAAAATAATGCTTGGCCGGTGGTACCATCTTTACTCCTAGTGAGTCTTATTTCAGGCACTACTGGTTCATCAGTTCCTTCATAAAATTGTATTTTTGCAGTTTTATTTGCTGTCATAATAGTCTATTAATAATTGTCTATCTTAGGAAATATTTTTCAGATTCGTTTGTAATTATTTTATAAAACATTATTTATTAACTCTATTATTCTTTCATCATATTTTTTGTCGGTTAAATCTAATATCTTTATATTTGTTTTTCCAACCTTTTCATATTCATAACACTTATCGTAATAATCTAAAACTGATCTGCAAACTAGGTCCCATTTCTCACTATTAATTGATTCAAGTGCTATTTTTGTTCTTTGCGGTCCTAATCTTTTTTTTATCCTTAATACAGATTCTTGGAGTTCCTCTTTCTTAAAAACGCTATAAGTATCTATCAACTCATCTAACCTGTTAGATTCGCTCCTTAAAATTTCAATTCTCCTAGAATTTTTCATCTGATTAAAGAATTCATGAGGGATTTTGCATTTACCTATATTTGAACTTTCAGCTTCTACAAAAATATAATTATTAAATTGAAAGGAATTTAATTTTTCTGCAATTTGATTTTCAAATTGTTCATTTGAAGGTTGTTCTTTCATTCCTAAACCTCCAAATGTACTTCCTCTATGACAAGCAAATCCTTCAAGATCAATAGTTTGATATTTATATTTCTCTAGTAATGCTAATAACCTTGTCTTGCCTGTTCCTGTTTTCCCACCAATAACTATAATTTTCAACTTTTTCGAAAAACTATCTAAAACCCATCTCCTATAAATTTTGTATCCTCCATTTAGTGTAACGAGATTTAATTTGAATTTTTCTAGTAACCAAGCAACACTTTTTGACCGCATACCTCCTCTAGAGCAATATATTCTGATAAACAATTCATTATTGTTTTTATTAGTAATAGTTTTATAAGAGTCAATACTCATGAATAAATTATCAAGAAGTAATTCCATTTTTTTTTCAAAAAATTTTAATCCCTCTATCACTGCTTTTTTTCTTCCTTCTTTTTTATAAATCATGCCAATTATTGATCTCTCATCATTATCAAATAGTGGAATGTTAATAGAATTAGGCATGTGTCCTTTATAATATTCATCTGGGCTCCTTACATCTATAAGTGGTCCTTTAAAACTTCTAAATTTCTCTAGTTCTTTTCTTTTGAAATACATGGATAGTTTTTATTTTTTGATTGATTTTTAAAATGAATAACAAAGAACAAGATAACTATAGTAATGTTACATTAGATTTGATAACAAAATTTGTTGATTCCAATCAAAGAAAAAGAATAAATTCATTAACTCAAATAGAATCTGAAGTCGATAATATTTTTAAATTTGGCCCTTCACTTTTTGATATCTTTGATAAAGATGGAGATGACTGGGCTGCTGGTTGGATATTGCAAGTTTTAAAAAAATTTAAGCCTGAATTTTTTGAAAACTCTAAATTCAATAATTGGTTTAATACATATTCAGATATTGATATTAATTATGAAGATTTGCAATTGATGTTGGTTGAGCAAAAATTTGAAGAGGCAGATAGATTAACAAGTTCCTACTTACGGAAATTAGCTGGAAAATTAGCGGAGAAACGTGGATATGTTTTCTATAGTGAAGTTAAGAATATGTCAGGTAAAGATCTACAAACAATAGATAGATTATGGACTATTTATTCTACTGGTAGATTTGGCTTCTCAATTCAAGCAAAGATATTAAAATCAGTAGGTAAAAAATATGAATTAATGTGGCCGAAAATAGGTTGGAAAAAAGAAGGCATATGGACTAGATATCCTGGATCTTTTTGCTGGTCATTGGATGCTCCTGATGGACATATGCCTTTAATAAATCAACTAAGAGGAGTAAGACTTATGGACTCAATCCTACGGCATCCTGCTATTGCAGAGAGACATAATAATATTCTTTAAATTGAGGTATTTAATAAGTTAAAATTAAGACAGTATCAAAATATTATTATGTCCTTAATTCGGGGCAAAAATATTTTAAAAAAATTTTTTAAAAGACCAAAGATTAATTGGTCAAACTACGAATTCGAATCATCATTACAGTTAAATGAATTTGTCGATCAGTTATTAGAACCTATTAAAAATTCTCAATCAAGCTATCTTATAAAACTTGGTTTACATGAAGCTTTAGTTAATGCAGTAAAACATGGAAATAAATTAGATCCTAAAAAAAATATTAGGGTAAGAAGAATAATTACTCCTAATTGGTGTGTTTGGCAAATTCAAGATCAAGGTAATGGTTTAGAAATAAAAAAAAGAGACTACAAATTACCAAAAAAAATAAGTAGTGTAAATGGTCGTGGCTTATACATTATTAATGAATGTTTTGATGATATTAGATGGAGTAGTAAAGGTAATAGGCTTCAGTTGGCTTTAAAAAGGTGATTTTTACTAGGGCAAGGTTGATCTACGTTAATATCTTTTAACCATTTTATACTTTCTTCTATATACTCAATAGTTTCCTTCTCATTGCAAGAAATAATTAAATGACATAAACCTGCCGAAATTAGTTCTGCAGATCTTTTATATTTATTTCCTTTATCTTTATGCCACTTAGAATGATCAATTTTTAATTTTTCATTAAGACTTTGAACAATCTGAATAGTATCTTTATCCCAATAGGTCATAGAAGTTTTTATTTACTTTACCGCAGACCATACTTTGGTCATAAAAAAGGAATTTGATTTTACATCTTTAAACCCTACATCCTCAATTTTAGAATCTATATCCTCTTTTATGTAATCACAATAAAAAGGTTCATGAAATGATTTATAGAAGCTTTCCATTATGGATGTAAAGTCAGGTGAATCATTTATTTGAATTGAATCAGCTAAAACTAATATCCCCCCAGGTTCAAGAACTCTAAAAAATTCATTTAATACTTTTGCTCTAATTGTTCTAGGTAATTCATGGAATAAATAAACACAAGAAATGCATTGAAAACTTTCATTTTCAAAAGGTAATTCCTCAGCATTACCTTTTATTAACTGAATTAAATCTCCATCTAAATCTGAAATATATCTACTTGCCTCTTTTAAGTATGAATCAGATAAATCAATTCCTGTAATTTTTTCTTTGGGAAATGCGGCTCTTAATTGTTTTAATGTTCTTCCTGATCCTGTGGCCACATCAAGGATTTTTATAGAACTTTTTTTTCTATCGCTAAACATTTCAAGTCCTTCTTTTATTGGTTTAATTATTCTTCTCCTCATTGAGTCAGCAGTTCCATTGAAAAGTATTTCTACTTGTAGGTCGTAAATACTAGCTGAAAAATCTGATAAATAACCATCTGTTTGATGATGAAAATTTCTCAAGTAATATTGAGGATAATTATCTTTATCAATTGATTTTGGAAGATCATCAAAGTTTTGTTTTCTGCGTCTATCCCATGTATTGGGCATATCAAGCCAAATTTTAGGATATTGAGTTAGATATCTAAGCCACGGTTCGTCAAACAATAATTTTTTTGGATATATATTT
Source organism: Prochlorococcus sp. AG-355-N16 (assembly GCA_003278545.1). GTDB lineage: Bacteria > Cyanobacteriota > Cyanobacteriia > PCC-6307 > Cyanobiaceae > Prochlorococcus_A. The sequence continues at coordinate 52,869 of QCEF01000003.1, read as the reverse complement.
TTTTCTGCATCATTCCAATCTTCTTCTCTTAAAATATCCATTGATTTTTGGATTTGCATTAGAAGATCCTTATCTAAATCAAAATTTTCAAGCTTTGAATCGGGAAGAATAAAATTCATTAATCTTGAACTTATCTGTTTGTGAGCGAAACCTGCAATGCTTTTACTTTGTTGTAGAGTTTTATATGCAATTTTTGAAATAGATTCTCTAGCCATTTTTTAATTTATATATCTATATTCCAACAAAAAAAAAATCAATTTGAGAATATTTTGTGATATTTCTCAAATTGATTAATTTAAACTAATTAGTTATTTTTAATTATGCATCGTAATACATGAAGAATTCATGGGGATGAGGTCTTTGTCTTAGTTGTTGTACCTCTTCGTATTTTATATCGATAAAGTTATCAATAAAATCTTCAGTAAATACTCCACCAGCTAATAAATAATCCTTATCTGCTTTTAGCGCATTAAGTGAGTCATTTAGAGATGAAGGTACTGTATCAATTTTTGCAAGTTCATCAGCTGGAAGTTCAAACAAATCTACATCTACTCCATCACCAGGATCAATTTGATTTTTAATTCCATCAATACCAGCAAGCATCATTACAGAGAATGCTAAGTAGGGATTTGCAAGTGCGTCACCTGATCTGAATTCTAATCTTTTAGCTTTAGGACTTGGACCTGTTAAAGGTATTCTTACCGCAGCTGATCTATTACCCTCAGAATAAACTAGATTTACTGGTGCTTCGAATCCTGGAACCAATCTTTTATAACTATTTGTAGTTGGGTTAGTAAATGCTAAGAATGAAGGCGCATGTTTCAGTATGCCTCCAATGTACCATCTTGCTGTTTGAGATAAATTAGCATATGATCCTTCACCAAAGAATAGTGGCTGTCCACTCTTCCATAAACTTTGGTGAACATGCATTCCTGTTCCGTTGTCGTTAAAAACAGGCTTGGGCATAAATGTTGCTGTTTTTCCATATTTTTTTGCAACATTTCTGACAACGTATTTATAAGTCATGACGTTATCAGCAGCATTTATTAATGAATCAAATTTCATTCCAAGCTCGTGTTGACCGGCACCAGCAACTTCATGGTGATGTTTTTCTGTGGGGATACCTAATTCACCCATAAGAAGAAGCATCTCAGATCTGATATCTTGAGCAGTATCATTTGGAGCTACTGGAAAATAACCTTCTTTATATTGTATTTTGTACCCTAAGTTTCCCCCTTCTTCAATTCTCCCTGTATTCCATGGCGCTTCAATAGTATCTACACTATAAAAACAACCTCCCTCTTTAGAGTCATATCTAACATCATCGAATAAAAAGAACTCTGGTTCTGGGCCAAAAAATGCAGTATCTGCAATACCCGTCGAGTCTAAATATTTTAATGCTTTTTGAGCTAAAGCTCTTGGACACCTATCATAAGGTTCTCCGCTTCTTGGCTCTTGAATAGAGCAAATCATACTTAGGGTTTTATGTTTATAAAAAGGATCTATCCAAGCTGTACTTGCGTCGGGCACCATTGACATATCCGAGGCATTAATTGCTTTCCAACCTCTTATTGATGAACCATCAAAGGCCAACCCTTCTGTAAAAGAATCCTCCTCTATCATGTCTGATGTAAGAGTTAAATGTTGCCATTTCCCATGAATATCAGTGAATTTTAAATCGATGAGTTCAATTCCTTCGTCTTTAATTTGACTTAAAACATCTTGAGGAGATTTAGACATAATTTTGTAATACCTTATATGAAATTAATAACTTGATGATTCTTGTTATGTATCAACGGTAACTTTTTTTAAGACTTGATGTCTTCTTTTAGTGTTTCAAGTCATAACTTTAATAAATATTTACTTAATTATTTAAATTGAATTAATTTCTTTAAAAAAATATCGCTTATGTGGTGATATTAGTTTAATTTAAAAGTAATTGAATGTAATGCTTTGACAGAAGCAAAACTTATTTCGGCTTTAAATAAAGAGAATTTATCTCATTTCTCAAAGACTTATGTTCCCCCTAGACTTTTATTAGGTCCTGGTCCTTCAAACGCACATCCAGAAGTCTTAAGCGCTCTTTCTTTGAACCCCATTGGTCACTTAGATGAAGCATATATTTCATTGATGTCTGATGTTCAACAACTTCTAAGATATACCTGGCAATGTAATAATCGTTTGACTCTTCCAATGAGTGGTACTGGAAGTGCAGCTATGGAAGCTTCCATAGCTAATTTTATAGAGGAAGGAGAAAAAATTCTTATCGCTAAAAAAGGATATTTTGGAGATAGATTAGTTGATATGGCAACAAGATATAAAGCAGATGTATCTGTTATTGAAAAACCTTGGGGTGAGGCTTTTACTTATGAGGAAATTAAGTATGAAATAGAGACTAAAAAGCCAGCAATTTTTGCTATTGTCCATGCTGAAACATCGAGTGGTGTTTTACAACCTCTTGATGGTATTGGCGATATATGTAGAAAAAATAACTGCTTGTTTTTGGTTGATGCAGTTACTTCTCTTGGAGCTCTAGAACTATTGATAGACGAATGGAAAATTGATCTAGCATACAGTTGTAGTCAAAAGGGATTAAGTTGTCCCCCAGGATTGAGTCCCTTTACAATGAATAAAAGAGCTGAAGAAAAACTAAGTATAAGAAAAACAAAAGTACCTAACTGGTATTTAGATTTATCTCTATTAAATAAATATTGGGGTTCTGATCGTGTTTACCATCATACTGCCCCTGTAAATATGAATTTTGCTATTCGCGAAGGTTTACGATTAATTGCTAATGAGGGTTTAGAAAATGTTTGGAATAGACATAATACTAATGCAAAGAAACTGTGGAATGGTTTAGAAAGTCTCGGAATGGAATTACATGTATCAGAGGATTATAGATTGCCAACTTTAACCACAGTTAAAATACCTCCAGCCGTTGATGGGGATGGTTTTAGAAATCATCTTTTAAGAAACTTTGGAATTGAAATAGGAAATGGGCTTGGAGAATTATCCGGTAAGGTTTGGCGTGTAGGGCTAATGGGTTTTAATTCATGTGAGGAAAATGTTGACAGGTTATTAAACTTATTTGATACTGAATTGAAAAAATTTACTATTTTTGAGTCCTCAACTTTTTGAACCAAATCTGTAAAATTTGACTGCATTCATCTTCTAGGACACCTCCAATTATTTCCATTTTGTGATGAGCACTTGCATGTTTTGATAGGTCAATCGAACCACCCAATCCACCTCTTTTCTTATCGAAAGCCCCGAAAATAACTTTACCCATTCGAGCTTGAATAAGAGCAGAGGAACACATAGTACAAGGTTCTAAATTTGTGATAATAGTACATTCATTAAATCTCCAATCATTTTTTATTAGAGATGCCTGCCTGAGTGCCATTATCTCAGCATGACCTAATGGGTCTTTATTTATATTCCTCCTGTTAACCCCTCTCCCGATACATCTTCCTCTCTCATCTAAAATTATTGAACAGATTGGTAGCTCAACTTTTCCAATTTCTTTAGATCTTCTTAATATCGAATTCATCCACAAAGTATATTTTGAATTATTTGTTTTTTTTTGTTGATCTTTATTACTATTTCCATTTTCAAAAATATATCTCATTTACCGATATTGAGAATAGAATTATTAATAGATATCTTATCTGATGGCTGAAGATTTAATTAATAATAAAGATATATATTTCCCCTCATATTTAGGGACTAACGACAAATTGATTACTCTTCTGAATAGAGCAAGTCAAACTCTTTGTGAATGGTTCTCTAAAGCTGATAAAAATGGTCCTTTACCTTTTGATGAGAGTTTCAAGTGCATTATGCCTTCGGAAGATGGTAACTCTGTAGAGGACTTGTTTTCTGAGATTGAATCTCTTTTGAATAATTCATTTAACCCCGTTCATCCTGGCTCACTAGCTCACCTTGATCCCCCACCTTTAATCTTCTCTATCTTGGGAGATTTAATTGCTGCTGGTTTAAATAATAATCTTCTCGCTTACGAGTTATCACCAAGTGTAACTTTGCTTGAGGAATCTTTATGCAAATGGTTTTCCAAGAAAATAGGGTTTAATGATTTATCAGGAGGCATAGCTGCTAGCGGAGGTACATTAAGTAATCTAAATGCGCTTATAGCAGCTAGAAATAATGCTGGATTAGCTACAAATCCTAATTCTGTATTACTTGTTAGTGAAGATGCTCATTCTTCCTTCATTAAGTGTATGAGAGTAATGGGTCTTGATACAACGAACCTTGTCAGAATTAAAACTGATAATCAAGGTAGAATGGATATAAAGGATCTCAGACAGTCTTTAGATAAATGTTCAATAGAAAATAAAAAAATATTTGCTATTGTTGCCACTCTAGGTACAACTGTAAGAGGAGCAATTGATCCTATTAAAGAAATAAGTGATATATGTAAAGAAAGAAATATATGGCTACATATAGATGGCTCCATTGGAGGCATTTTTGCTTTGACCTCTATTCCAATAGAAGATCTAAATAATATTAATCAGGCTAATTCCATAACGATAAATCCACAAAAAATCATTGGTATTACAAAGACTTCATCTTTGTTATTGGTTTCAAATATGAGTACTTTAGAAAATACTTTTAGTACTGGACTACCATATATATCATCTAAAGAAAATATTATAAATAGAGGAGAAATTGGCATACAAGGTTCTAGACCTGCAGAGGTTATCAAACTATGGCTTGGGTTACGTTTTTTAGGTCTGAATGGAATAGAAAATATATTAAAATCATCAATTAAAAGAAAAGATTTTTTTATAAAAAATATTTCTAAGAATAAATTTGACATATATTCAGGTCCTCTTCATATTGTTTCATTCTTACCAAAGAAACTTGAGCAAAAAGACTCTGATGCATGGACTCAAACTAAAGTTAATGAACTAATTAATAATAATTTTATGCTTTCTAGACCAAAATTTAAAGGTAAATATTTTTTAAGGGTTGTCATGGGAAATTACAATACAAAAGAATCTGATATTGAAGAACTTTTGAGACTTTTAGATGCTTAACTTATGAATATGGGTAGATCAAAAATTATTGCAATAGTAACCGGGTTTATATCTATAGCTATTTGTATTGCTTATTTACTCTTAATTACTATCTTTGATTTCAGAACTTATCTAAATGATCAATTATCCAATTTTACTTAGTAAATGGAGGCAAACTTTTATTTGATTTAAAATACTTTTTCATTTCAATTTTTGAAATAGCTTCTTTTACGAAGTTGTTTAAAATGTCCTCTCTCTTACTTATTCTATAAATCTTATCTACTACTTCTTGAATTCCTCCATCTCCCCAATCTTGCCCATTTTTAAAATATTCAATCAAACTTAGTCCTACTATTCTTATTAACCAGCCTGCGGTAACTGATTGTATAGATTTAGATAATATTATTTTAGTCAAGCTTGTAGCTAAAGCAGGAGAAATAATGGCGATACCCCCTTTTAATATTCCTTGTTTAGCCAATGCGCTTAATAGTGATGTCGCCAAATCTTTTGCATCTTTTTTTGTAAGCTTTATTTCATATATTTTTGATAATTCCATTATCATTTGTAGGTTGACGGAGGTAGTAGTTAGGAAATCAACAGCTGGTAGTGGGTTAACTAGTATTACTCCTCCTGTTATCCACATATATTTATTAATCACTTTATTTGACATTAAATATCTTTGTTCTTGTACGAAATTTTTACTCTTAATACCTAACTTATTTGAGCGAAAAAGAATATTATCCGCCAATAATTCTTCACCATTATTATCGAGCGTTTCAATTATTTCTCTAAATAAACTTCCTACCTCTGGGACTAAATTTAAAGTATCTGATTTTATATAGGGAGATTGTTGAGGTACCGCAATTGTTTGAACAACTGAAATTCTATTTTTTCTTGCGGAAGTTATAGAAATTATATTTTCTTTGATGAGGTTATTTTCATCTCTAGACCTCAAATCACATTTATTTAGAACTACTATTATTTTCTTTCCTATTTTCAATAATTCTTTAATTAAATAGTTTTCGTATTTATTTATGTCCTGATCTAAAACAAAAAGAACTAAATCAGAATTAGATGCTTGTATAATCGTTGCTTTTTCTCTTTGTTCTCCTAATTTAGATGGTTCGAATAAACCAGGAGTATCCACAATATTAATGTTTCTTTTTAAGATTGGGATACGAATTTTATAGCTATTAATTTGCTTTGTTGTACCTATTTTTGCTGAAGTTTGTCCGACAATATTTTTCAATAAAGATCTTGCTATAGATGTTTTTCCTGAGGAACCTGCTCCAAAAAGAGTAACGTTATAATCTCCTGTTTTTAGTTGGGCCTCTAGTTTATTTTTTTGGTAATTTAACAATTCAACTTTTACTTTATCGTTAATTTTTTTATTAATTTTCTCGACCCCTTCCAAACTTATTTTGGCAGCACCATAAGTATTTTTGAATGAAAGCGTATTTTTTCTATTTTTGTAAATAACTTTATAAACTATTTTTTTAAAAAGTTTTTTATCAATCTTGTAAAAGATATACACAATTATTATTAAAAATAAAATTGTAGAAATATTTACTGTTCTTATTAATATCGAAAATAAAATATATAGAAATAAAATAAAAATAATATATTTTATATATTTAAATTTCAAGTAATTCATATTATTGTTTGTTTTTAAAAATTCTATACAGTAAAAATATAAACCCAACATTAATTGATATATCAGCAATATTAAATACCGGAAAATTTATAATATTTAAATTTATAAAATCAATTACAAAACCTTTTAAAATTCTATCTATTCCATTACCAACAGTTCCCCCTAGAATAAAGCTATAAGAAAAAAGATCAAATTGGTTAAGAGTATTTTTCCTTAATATTAAATAAATAAGTAATATTGAAAAAATAATACTTATTAAAGATAAAAATATTCTATTACCACTAAATATGTTAAATGCTGCTCCGTAATTTTTTACAATATCTAATCGAAATAAAAGAAAATCTTTATTTATAAATTTTTTATAATTATAAAAAATAAAATATTTCGTAAATTGATCTATTAGAATAATAAAAATACTTAAGGATAAAAAATATAACTTTGTTTGTATTTTAGTTATCATTATTTGCTATGTTTTAAACTCTTGATAGGTTTAATAAGTAGTAATAATGGAAAAAGCGTTAAAAAATGATATCCAATTTTACCTACAGAGTATTTCCCTAAATTATATAAAAATATATTAAATTGACTGTAAAATATAACTTGTAAAAGGTTGTAAAATATTCCAGTCACGTGCATAGCACATATTGCTATAAATCCATTTTTTAAAAAGTTGCCAACATTAATTTTATCTCTTGTATTTAAATTATCAATTATTTTGATTAATGGATATAAACCTAATAAATAACCAAAATTTGGAGTGAGTAAATATCCAATTGAGCCTCCTTGATGAAAGACTGGGGCTATAAATAACCCTAAAATTATATATATAGAAAATGCTCTGAAAACTACTTTTTTTTGAAATATAAGAGTTAGTAAAATTATAGTTGGAATTTGCCATGTGATAGGCATCTCAAAACTATTATTGGATTCATCGACAAATGGTAGTGGAATATAAACAGGTAGCATTGTTGATATTACTAGTGATTGAAGACTTACCAGTATCTCAATTAATTTATAAAAATTGAGCATTATTATAAATTTTATTTATAAACTTCTCAAGGCAACAATGGGATCTAGTTTAGAAGCTCTTTTTGCAGGTAAAACGCCAAAGATTAAACCGATTGATCCTGAAATAATCATGGTAGAAAAAGTTGTTGTAACTCCAACAGATGCAGGAAGAGGAGTTATCAATGACAAAAGAAAAACACCCGATAATCCTGATGTTGTTCCTATTAATCCTCCAATTGTTGATAAAATCAATGCCTCAATTAAAAATTGAATTAATATATCTGACTGTTTAGCTCCTATTGCTTTTCTAAGACCAATCTCTTCAGTCCTTTCACTAACAGAAACTAACATAATATTCATAATTCCTATTCCTCCAACAACTAAAGATACTGCCCCGATACCCGCCAATAAAAAAGTTAACCCACTTGTTATGTTGGTAACTATATTCAATGCATCTTCTTGCGACCTAACTGCAAAGTCATCATCTCTTATTATTTTATGTCTTTGCCTTAATAAGTTTGTAATTTGGAATTTTGCGGCACTAGTTGCATTTTTATTTATTGCTTCCACACTAATGAAGCTTAAACTTACACCATAAGTAGGGTCCTTCCCAGTAATTCTATTTACCATGGTGGTTAATGGTATATAAGCATTTTTGTCTTGATTACTTCCAAATACAGCACCTTTTGGTTTTAATATCCCGATAATTTCATAAGTGTGATCTTTAATTCTGATTTTTTCCCCAAGTGAAGAAGTTTTATCTTTGAAAAATTCGTCTTTAAGATCAGGACCTATTACAACATAACTTCTTGCACTATTAACATCACTTTTAGATAAAAATCTTCCCTTATCTACTTCAAAGCTTCTTACATCAAGAAATTCAGGAGTAACTCCCGCAATTGATATATTAAGGCTTTTAGAATTTGACTGTACTATCTCGTTAGCAGAGATTTGAGGAGCAACTTTTTTAACTGTTGGGACTTGATTGCTTATTGCTACTGCATCTTCTAAAACTAGGTTTTTAGGAAATGAAATACCTCTTCTTCTTGTGTCATTATTTCCAGGAACAATGAATAAAACATTTGCACCTAAATTACTTAATTGGTTTTTTGCTAATGTTTGAGCACCTCTTCCAAGTCCAACAAGTGTAATAACTGATGCATTTCCTATAATAATCCCAAGCATTGTTAACGAACTTCTTAATTTGTTTGAAACTAAGGTTTTTGTGGCCATTCCTAAGGCTTCTTTTATTGAGATATTCCTAGACATATTTATATTTATCTAATGCATCATCATCTTCAATTTGCCCCATGTATATAACACCTTCATTTAGTTGCAGTGTAATAAGGTCGCCATTGCTAATTTGATGATCACCCATATTTTCTAAATTGCAAATTGTAGAAATCTTTTTATTATTTTTGTTAAACAAAGCATAAACATCATTTACATTTTGGTTCGTAACAATGCCCGCAATATTTTTACTAAGTGGAATATTTTTCATTAATTCTTCCGGAACAAATAATATTTCTCCTGGACAAATTAATGAGATATCTAGATTATTTTTTATTATTCTTGCTTTACCTGTAACACCGATTTCCCCTATTGAAATTCCTCTTGATACAATTTTTCTTACTAAACCGACTTTTATTAAATCTGTAGAACCACTTATTCCAGTTAATGTGCCTGCAGTTTGAACTACTAAATCTCCTTGATTTAGAATCCCCATTTCCTGAGCAATTTGCATAGCTAAACTAAAAGTTTTTGCAGTTCTTTCATCATTTTTAACTACTATGGGAGTAACTCCCCAAACAAGTTGTAATCTTCTCGCTACACTCCTCTCTGTAGTAGTTGCCAAAATAGGTGTTGGTGGTCTGAATTTACTTACATTTCGAGCGGTAGAACCTGATTTTGTTAAAGGAATTATAGCTCCTGCATCAAGTTGTCTAGCTATACTACTTACTGCTGCACTAATAGCATTTGGGATAGTACTAGGTAAGTGGCTCTCAATAGCTTTTAATGGATAATCCCTTTCAATTCTTCTTGCTATAGTTGCCATCGTTTCTACTGCCTCTACAGGATAATCGCCAACTGCAGTTTCATTTGAAAGCATTACAGCATCTGTCCCATCCAGAATTGCATTTGCAACATCACTAACTTCGGCCCTTGTTGGTCTTGGATTCGAAGCCATAGAATCAAGCATTTGAGTTGCTGTAATTATTGGGATACCTAAAGTATTAGCTTTTCTTATTAATTCCTTTTGTAAAAGAGGAACTTCTTCAGCAGGCATTTCTACTCCTAAATCACCCCTTGCAACCATAACCCCATCACATAAAGGTAATACTGTATCAATTTGATCAATCGCTTCAAATTTTTCTATTTTTGCGACTACGGGAGTTGAATGCCCATTTTTATTTATTAAATCCTTTATCTCGTTTATATCGGATGGATTTCTTACGAAACTTAGGGCAATCCAATCAACCCCTTCAGATAGACCGAATTTTAAATCCTCCTTATCTTTTTCTGTTAAAGCTTTTACTGATAATTGAACATCTGGAAAATTAACACCTTTATTATTTGAAAGTACCCCTCCTACAGTTACCATGCACTCCAAATTATGAGCTTTTATATCAACTTTTTCTACAATCATTTCTATTTTTCCATCATCTAAAAGAATTCTTTTCCCTTCGCTAACTTCTTGAGAAAGTTTGTCATAGGTTACATTCGCAATAGCATTTGTACATTCGACTTCATTTGATGTAAGGGTGAATTTATCGCCTTTTTTAACTTTTACTGGCCCATCTTTAAAGCGCCCTAATCGTATTTTAGGTCCTTGAAGATCTTGCAATATTCCAATATCTATATCTAACTTTTTTGATACTTCCCTTATGGTTTTTATTCTCTCAGCATGATCTTTATGATCTCCATGTGAGAAATTTAATCTGAATGTTGTTACTCCAGCTTTAATTAAATCTGTAATTATCTCTTCAGATTGAGTTGCAGGGCCAATAGTTGCTACTATTTTTGTTCTTCTTTTTAAATCAATATTCGACATATATAGATAATATTGCTAGATATAAATAAATTTACCATACAAAAAGTTAGTTATTTAAGTCATGGATTTTAAAACTTATCAGAAAAAAGCTAGAGAAACAGCACAATATCCAGATTTAGGCTCAAACAATATTTATCCAACTCTTGGTTTAGTGGGAGAGGCTGGTGAGGTGGCAGAAAAAGTAAAAAAGGTCATGAGAGATAATAATGGGATATTTGATAACGAATCGAAATTAGGTATTAAAAAAGAGTTAGGAGATGTTTTGTGGTACATATCAAATCTTTGTACAGAATTAAATTTCAATTTAGAGGATGTTGCATTACAAAACCTTGAAAAATTAAAATTAAGAGTTGCTAAAGGGAATATTAAAGGTTCTGGAGATGATAGATAAATTCAGCTATAACCTAAACTGGCATATTGGAGATTTGTAATTAAATTTTGAATAACATTTAAAAGTAAAAAAGCTAATAAAGATGAAATATCAAATCCACCTATTGGAGGGATAATACCTCTAAAAATATTTAAATAAGGATCTGTGATAGAACTTAATGCAGCTAAAACACCGTTACTCCAATCTATCCCAGGAAACCACGTAAGTAAAATTCTTATTATCAATATGAAAGAATAAATTGATAAAGTTTGGCCCAGAACTGCAAAAATCTCAGATAACATTATCTTTTCGGAATTTAATATATCCTAACATTTACTTATTATTGTTGCTTATTATTACTGCTTCCTATATTTGAGAGATATTCATTACTTACAGCAAAAGTTTGAAAAAACTTTTCTGATAATGATAACCAATATGATCTACCATCTTTTTGCTTCCGTTTGACGATAAATTTCTTTTCTAATAATTCTTTAATATGATCATAAGCTCCTGAACCTCGAAGAAGTATAAGATCCGATTGCAGGATCTTTTTTTTGATAGCAATAGTAGCCAATGTCCTTAATTCGGATGTTTTCAAATCAGAAGGAAGTAAATCATCGACGAATTCATTAAGACTAGATTTCAGTTCGAGAGAAAAACTGTTATTGACTGCATTTAATTCAATAGCTGAGTTGGGATTAGAGTATTTATTTTTTAGATCTTTAATTGCATCATTTATTGAGTTGATATCAGAATTAGTAATTTCTGAGAGATCCTTTTTTGTTATTGGTCTGCCTTTCAAATATAGAACAGCTTCAATTTTAGTAACTAGATCTATATCAGATATTGGCGTGGTATTTAGATCAGATTGATTGATTTTAATTACCGAAATCTTTCCTAATTTACCCTATATTTAATCTGTTGCACCTAGGAATAATTTATATGTATCGTTTTGAGTCTCATCCCAGCATTTATAGCCTAGAATTCTTACAAATTTATTCCACTCTAGAATTTCCTTTCTATCGATTAAAACTCCAATAACTATTTTCCCTACATCAGCACCATAATTCCTATAGTGAAATACGCTTATCGACCAATCAGATTTCATATTATTTAAAAAATTCATTAATGCACCAGGTCTTTCAGGAAACTCAAATCTGTATAAAAGCTCAACAAAGTCTCTATTATTCATTTCTTTAAAATTCCCTGGTAATCTTCCTCCTACCATATGTCTTAGATGATTTTTAGATAATTCATCATCACTTATATCAATAAATTTGTATTGCGAATTTCTAAATTTATTTAAAAGATTTTTTTTATCATTTAATCCATAGACTTCAACTCCTACAAAGATCTGGGCATTATTAGAATTCGACATTCTATAGCTAAATTCAGTTAAGTTTCTATTATCAAGTAACTTGCAAAAATCAATTAAACTGCCGGCATGTTCGGGAATTTCAACTGCCATCATTACTTCTTTACACTCTCCAAGTTCTGCTCTTTCTGCTACAAATCTTAGGCGCTCAAAATTCATATTTGCACCACATGCAATCGCAACCATTTTTTTATTTGAATAATTCGAATTCAAAATATCTTTTTTCATTCCTGCAATTGATAATGCTCCTGCTGGTTCTAGTATTGATCTAGTATCCTCAAAAACATCTTTTATAGCAGCACATATTTCATCGGTATTAACCCTAATCATCTTATCTATATATTTTCTTCCAATATTAAATGTATTTTTTCCAATTTTTTTAACCGCCACTCCATCTGCAAATTGACCGACAGAAGATAATTCCACAATTTTGGATTCTTCCAAGGATTTTGTCATAGCGTCTGCATCTTCAGGCTCTACGCCAATTATTTTGACTTCAGGCCATATTTTTTTAATGTATAAAGATATTCCTGATATCAATCCACCGCCACCAACAGCAATATATATTGCATAAGGTTTTTCCTTTAGTTGCTGTTCAAGTTCAATAGCTATAGTTCCTTGTCCTGCTATTACATCTGGATCATCAAATGGATGAATAAAACATAAATTGCTTTCTTGGCTAATCCTTATTGCCTCTTGGTAAGTCTCATCATAATTATCGCCGAATAATATAACTTTTGCTTTTAAATTTTTTACTGCATTAACTTTTACTAGAGGTGTTGTAATGGGCATTAATATAGTTGCTTGGCAATTTAACTTGAGGGCACTAAGTGCAACTCCTTGAGCATGATTACCAGCACTTGAAGTAATTACACCCTGAGTAAGCTGTGATTTGCTTAGCCTCCTCATCTTGTTATATGCCCCTCTTATTTTAAATGAAAATACATCTTGAAGATCTTCTCTTTTTAGGAAAACTTCATTATTAAGTGTATTACTTAGGTTATGAGCTTTCTCAAGTGGTGTTTTTTTTGCTACTTCATAGACTTCGGCTTGAAGTATTTTTTCAAAATAATCATTCATATATATATTTTTAGCATTAATTATTAATCTAATAAAACATTACATGATCTATTTCAAAAAAAAATACTCATTTTGCACCTTCGCGTTTTAGATTATATAGATACCTATTTTTGTTAAATGCTTTTAAGTGAGTTAAGTCATCCAAATCAACTTCATGGCTTAACAATTTCACAATTAGAAGAAATTGCTTGTCAAATTAGAGAAAGACATCTTCAAGTAGTATCTACTAGTGGTGGACATCTTGGTCCTGGATTAGGTGTAGTTGAGCTGACATTAGCTTTATATCAAACACTTGATCTTGATTTTGACAAAGTTGTTTGGGATGTAGGACATCAAGGTTATCCTCATAAATTAATAACAGGACGTTTTAGTCAATTCGATTCCCTTAGACAACAAAATGGAGTAGCTGGTTATCTAAAAAGAAGTGAAAGTAAATTTGATCATTTCGGTGCCGGACATGCAAGTACTTCTATTTCTGCTGCTTTAGGAATGGCAATAGCAAGAGATAGAAAAGGTGAAAATTATAAATGTGTTGCGGTTATTGGAGATGGAGCATTAACTGGAGGAATGGCATTAGAAGCTATAAATCATGCAGGTCACTTACCAAATACTCCCTTAGTTGTAGTATTAAACGATAATGATATGTCTATTTCACCTCCTGTTGGAGCCCTTTCATCTTACTTAAATAAGGTAAGAGTTAGTCCACCATTGCAATTTTTGTCAGATAGTGTTCAAGAAAGTGTAAAAAATATTCCCTTAATTGGTAAGGATATTCCAGAAGAACTAAAAAATATTAAAGGAAGTGTTAGGAGACTAGCTGTGCCTAAAGTTGGTGCTGTGTTTGAAGAACTTGGATTTACATATATGGGTCCAATTGATGGTCATGATATTGCAAATTTAGTTAATACTTTTAACGCTGCTCATAAACTTAAAAAACCTGTACTTGTTCATGTTGTTACAACAAAAGGGAAGGGTTACCCTTATGCAGAAGCTGATCAGGTTGGATATCATGCTCAGTCTGCATTTGATCTGACCACTGGTAAATCTATTCCATCAAAGAAACCTAAACCTGTTAGTTATAGTAAAATTTTTGGTCAAACCTTATTGAAAATATGTGAACAAGATAGCAAAGTTATTGGTATCACAGCAGCAATGGCTACAGGTACTGGTTTAGATATATTGCAAAGAAATATCCCAGAACAATATATCGATGTAGGAATAGCAGAACAACATGCAGTTACTCTTGCGGCGGGAATGTCTTGCGATGGTCTTAAACCTGTTGTAGCTATTTATAGTACCTTTCTTCAACGTGCTTTCGATCAATTAATTCATGATGTTGGGATACAAAATTTACCTGTGTCTTTCGTACTTGATAGAGCTGGGATAGTTGGAGCTGACGGTCCTACTCATCAAGGGCAGTACGATATCAGTTATATGAGATCCATCCCTAATTTTGTATTGATGGCTCCAAAAGATGAATCTGAATTACAGAGAATGCTAATAACTTCAATTAACCATAAGGGTCCGACAGCTCTAAGAATACCTAGAGGTTCTGGATTAGGAGTAGCTGTAATGGATGAGGGTTGGGAACCTTTAAATATAGGAGAAGCTGAAATACTTGAAGAAGGAGAAGATATTTTAATTATTGCTTATGGATCAATGGTTGCATCAGCTATTGAAACAGCAAGTATCCTTAAAAATATGAACATTAATGCATGTATTGTTAATGCAAGATTTGTGAAACCCCTAGATAAAAATCTTATTATGCCTTTAGCAGATAGGATTCAAAAAGTGGTAACTATGGAAGAGGGAACTCTCATAGGTGGATTTGGTTCAGCAATAGTTGAATTGTTTAACGATAATGAACTAAGCATTCCTGTATACAGAATAGGTATACCTGATGTTTTAGTTGATCATGCTTCACCTGATCAGAGTAAAGAAAAATTAGGACTTATGCCTGATCAGATGGCAGATAGAATTATTAAGAAATTTAAGTTAAATAATTAAAAATTTAATTAATAAATTTTTATAAAACACCACGGGAAGCTAATCCTAAGATTGCTCCAATTCCGAATATATGACCTAAGCAATTTGCACCTACAACTGATGCGTGACTTAAACCACCATAGAATTTTGAATTAGGTATTTCAAAACCTTCATTAGGTTTTCTTATTGTTGCTCTAGCAATTGCATAAGCAAAAACATTACATGCAATCATTACGACGGCACACTTTGGTGACCAAGAAAAAGTTGCTGGATCTGCAGCTGCAAATAATGTAGTAAACATAAAAAATCGTTATTTACATATATTCTCTAATACTTTTACCTAAAAAACACAAAATTGTAAAAGGTCTTAAGAGTTGTTTACTTCTAAGTTATTTAAAATTTTTATGAAGCCCAACAAAATAACAAAATCGCTTAGGGTTAAGAATGATTCTGCTAAACCATGGAAGAAATCAACCTCAACAAGAGTTTTATTGTAGTAATTTAATGTGTAGATAGAAACTACTATTGTTATAAAAACAAATAAAACTGTTAGGGAATAACCTGTTTTTACTAAATTATTAACAGATTTAATTTTATATAAGTAAAACAAAAAGATTGCATATGGAAATATAGATGCTGCGAAAAAAGCTGTATTGTCAATTGAAGCTAATTTTTCTATAAATTTTATAAATAAGTCATTCATAAGTCTGTTTCTTTTTAAAAATAGTGAATGATGCTAAAGCTAATGTTGAATTTCCTATAAATGTAAATATCCCTTGAAGCGTTACTAATCCATACAAGGCGTCTTGATTATCATAGATATGCCAAGTTATAGCGCACATAGCTCCTATTAAGTTTGGGACCATAGCTAAGCTTAACCAAAAAAATAAATTATATTTTTTATATGTAGAAATTTTGTAAATGACAAAAATGGTAAATATCCATTCAATTACTGAAGAGATATGAATTAACCAAGTTCCAAATGATAGCTCGTGCAAGATTTATATTTTTTTCTTTAGTAAATTAAGTACTTCCTTGGCATGATTTATAGGTAAAACACTTATCCATCTATAAGAAATTTCTCCTTCTGGAGAAATTAAAAAAGTATTTCTATCTGAAAATGGAGGAATCCAAGAACCATATTTATCGCTAATAATTCCTTCGGGATCTGATAATAAAGTGTAGTTTATGGATTTTTCGCTGCAGAAACTTTCATGAGAATCTTGATTATCAGCACTAATCCCAACAATTTCGGCATTATATTTTGAAAAATCCTTTTTTAATTCAGAAAAACCTTTAGCTTCAAGAGTGCAACCTGCTGTAAAGTCCTTTGGATAAAAATAGATAACAAGCCAATTACCTTGAAAATCATTTAATTTCCATATTTTTTTTGATTTTATGTTTTTATTAAAACCTTCTAATTCAAAGTTTGGAGCAATATCGCCAACTTCTGGAGCAAAATCGAAAGCTATTGCTGAATTACAATTAGTTAAAAGAATAAATGTTATTAATATACTTATAACTAAATTTCTCATCAAATTTAGAATTTTTTTAAATCAACTCCATTTGATTTAGCAAATTTATCTAATCCAACTTTTTGTATAGATTTTAGCGCTTTTGTACTAATTTTTATATTTACCCATTTTTTCCCTTCTTCCCACCAAAGTCTCCTTTTTTGGAGATTAACTTGTTGCAATTTTTTTGTACGAATATGTGAGTGACTTACAGCCATCCCATTATTAGCTTTTGCTCCAGTCAGTTCACAAACTCTTGACATATTTTTAAGTTATACCTGTAAAAATTTTAACACACGACTCAATTCGTTGAATTAAGCAATTCTGAAATTAAATCGGCGTTATTATTTTGTAAATTAATAATCTGTTCTTGATCTAATCCTCCAACAGATAGTTTAGCCATATCGTAAACATGATTTGCAATTTTAGATGCCAATGGATTTTCTATAGGGTCTTTTTTATCAATAATTATTTTATTGCCTGTAATTTTATTAAGACCAACAATAAGAGGATGTTCCTTGTTAATTAAAAGCACATGATATTCAGGTAAGCCAGGCATCTTTTGTTCCATGTAAGCACCCATATCATTAATTCTTCTCATTTGCTCTGGAAGCAAGATCATCGCTGGTGGTGCGTCTTTACTTGAAAGTGACTGAACTTTAACTGTAACTTTTTCGTTGTTAAGTGCTTTTACAATCGTATCTCTAAGATTTTCTGTATTTGATTTGCCATCCTTATCTACAATTTCTTTAGATTCTTTATCTTCAAGTTCATTTATTTCTGAATCAACTCTTTGAAACTGATAATCTTCGTTTTTACTTTCTAACCAAGGAAGAAATTGTGCATCAATTAAGGGATCTGATTTAATAACTTCCTTGTTATCAGATAAGCAGATATTTAATGCGCTTGACTGAGCAATCGTATCTGAACAGTAAATTATTTTTTTAGAATCATTTAAGTTATTTCGTTCTTTGTAATTTGCCAGAGTCGTGAAATATTTATCATTGGATTTGATGAGAGTTTTATTTTCAATATCTTTAGTGACGTCGTTCTCAGAATTTATTATTGTTTCAAAAATTATACTGTTATTTACTAATTCAGCAAATTTATCATCCTCGATCGCACCAATTTTAATAAAAGCAGAGATAGAATCCCAAATTTCTGCATAAAATTCTGGAGAATTTTTTATTAAATCCTTGAGTTTATTAGCGATTTTTTTTGAAATAAATGATGATATAGATCTTACTTTTCTATCTGTTTGTAATGCGCTTCTACTAACATTTAAAGGTATATCTGTAGAGTCAATTACTCCTCTTAGAGGTAAAAGGTATTTTGGGACAATCTCTTTGATTGAATCGCTTACGAATACTTGATTACAAAATAGTTTAATCTCTCCCTTTTCCCAATCAGCTCTACCAGACAATTTTGGAAAATACAATATTCCTTGTATGTCATATGGATAATCGGTATTTAGGTGTATCCATAACAGTGGATCTCCCTGAAAAGGATAAAGATATTTATACAACTCAATATAATCTTCATCTTTTAATTCACTAGGTTGTTTTCTCCAAGGTGGATTTTTCTTATTTATTGTTTCACCTTCTAATAAGACATCTATTGGCATAAAATCACAATATTTTTTTATTAATGATTTAATCCTTTCAGGCTCAATAAACTCTTTTTCTTCGTCAAGTAGGTGAAGTATTACATCTGTACCAATTGTCTCTCTTTCTGACTCCTCTAACGTGAAATTTGGAGATCCATCACAAGACCATTTGAAAGCTTTTGATTCTCCAATTGCTGATTTAGTTAATATATCAACTCTATCTGCAACCATGAAACTTGAATAAAAACCTAGTCCAAAATGACCTATAAATTCATCATTATCTTTTTTATATTTTGTTAAGAATTCTTCTGCGCTAGAGAATGCAACTTGGTTAATGTACTTCTTAATTTCTTCATCATTCATTCCAATTCCATTATCGGAAATTGTTAATGTATTTTTTTCACGGTTAATTGTTATTTTTACTTGAGCATCCTCAGTATTCTCGCAATCACCGGCCATAGAGGCCATTCTTCTTTTACTAATTGCGTCAACTCCATTACTAACAAGTTCTCTTAAAAAGATTTCATGGTCAGAATATACTGCCTTCTTGATAATTGGGAAAATATTTTCGGTATTAATACGAATTTCGCCTTTTTCCATTTAAAAAAATCAAATATATTAAATCTTATTTCGTAAAAACTAGTTAATCAAGTTTAATTAGGAGTATTGTCCGAACAATATATTAATTTAAAAGTTAAATAAATTTTTAGTTGGTTTTATTTAACCCAAAAAATCTCACTACAATTATTTTCTTTCATAATTTGATTGGCTTTAGCCAAGTCATCACATGGATTTAAATGTAAGACAGCAATATTTCCTTTTTTCTGTTGTATTTTTTGTTCATTCATTCCTTTTTCTAACAAATAAGAATCTTTAAACATCAATAAAATCTTTTTTTTATCTGTCTTTTGTTCCTTAATTAAATTTCTTAAAATATCTACTGAAATTGTAAATCCAATCCCATTAAATATTTTCTCATTAGGACTAAATGATCTTACTAACTCATCATATCTTCCGCCTTTTGCGATTATGCTTTTATTTTTACCATCATCCCCTATTAGTTGAAAAACTATTCCTTCATATAAATTCAGGTGAGGTTGAAAAGTGGGATCAAGTTGTAATTTAACACCATATTTATTTGATATTTTTGATAATGTTTCAAATAAAAAATTTAAGTCATCTAATGTTTTACTAGTACCATATATAGTTTTTAATTTTTTTAATATTGCTATCGGCTCTCCTCTTGTGAATAAAAGATCTTTAAGAATATATTTATCATCTTCATCTATTCCTAATTTAGATAAATTATCTTGATCAAAATTAACTAGACTTTTCTTAATTTCTTCAAAATTATTATTCTTATATTTGTTCAGCATCAAGTCCATTATTTTTGTGGTGCTTACTAGTAGAAATAAATTACAACCATCCTTCAAATTAATATTATCGATTGAATCAAACAAAATATTAATAACTTCAATTTCTGGGTATTTTGTATCATATCCAATTAATTCAATTCCACTCTGCAATTTTTCTTGCAACTTAAATGAATTTTTATTATTTTGTTTTTTATCAAAAACCATTCCATTGGTAAATAATCTTATAGGTCTTTTCTTATTTATTAATCTAGTAGATGACAATTTAACAATTGATGTTGTCATTTCTGGCCTAAGACATAATGAATTATTACTTACTATTCCTACAACCTGATTTTCGTCAATAACGCCACGGCCTTTTATGGTTTCTAAAGTATTTATAAATGAGGGTGAAACCTCTTCATATCCCCATAGTTTATAAATACTATTTAGATTATTTATGATATTTGAGTTATTTTTTACATCTACTAATTTAATTTCCTTTATATCTGTCATATTAATATTCAATTAATTTTAGGTATAGAGATTTTTTTTAAATGGAGAGACTTTATCTAGTTCATTTTTTAATTCATTCTCAATGCGGGGAGAACAAGCTAAAATTCTTCCTGAGCTTAAATTAAATTCGCCTGATGGATAATCAGAAATAATACCACCAGCCTCTTTAACAATAATAGCACCGGCCGCTAGGTCCCATACCTCCAATCCTCTTTCCCAATATCCATCTACCTTACCTGCCGCAACAAATGCTAGATCAACTGCTGCTGCACCTCCTCTTCTAACACCTCTAGTTTTATGTGTTAAAAAACAAAATTCAGCATAATTATTATCCTCTGTCTCAAATCTGTCATAAGAGAAACCGGTTACAAGTAGACTATTAGAGAGATTAGAGGGATTCGATACTTTAAGTTCACTATCATTGCAGAATGAGCCTAAACCTATACAGGCTGAATATAGTTCATTTAAATAAGGTACTGATATAGCGCCTATAATTGGCTTATTTTTATATACAAGACCAATAGAAGTCCCAAAAAAAGGATATCCATGGGAATAATTTGTAGTACCGTCTAATGGGTCTATACACCATGTTAAGTCCGAAGATTTAGTTAATTTACCCGATTCCTCAGCATTTATAGATATGTTTGGTGTCTCCTCTAATAAATATTCTTTTATTTTATTTTCAACTTCCAAATCTACATTGGTAACTAGATCACCCCTCCTACCCTTTGATGATATTTTCTGAATTTTATTGTAATTAACTTTTAAAATTTCATTACCAATTTGAGCGGAATTCTTGGCTATGTCATACAAAATGGATAAGTTTACTTGATTTGCAAGTTCCTCTATTTCACTTAATTCAAACATGATAGTTAATCTTCCTCAAATTCCCAAGGTGGTGCAACTCTTGTATTTCCCCTCCCAAAATATTGTCCAAATTGTAAATCGTAAACTTCATCTTCATATGTAGTTTCTACCTCAAGATCTGAAGTTGCTTTAGCGACACAAAGAAGTGCATAGCCTTTTTCTTTTAAAGCCTTAGATACACCCATGGCTTCATGTTGTTCTAAGGTACCAGATTTAATTTTAACTGCACAACTTGTACAGCAACCATTTCTACATGAAAATGCAAGTTTGAAACCTTTCTTTTCAAATTCCTTAAGTATGTAATCATCACTATTAACCTGCTCTTGGTAGACCTTGCCGGTTTCCTTATTTTTAATCGTGACTGTGAAAGTCTTTTTCAAATAACTTTCCTCTAAAATGGGATGATCAAGGGTTAAAATGGTTATCTTGGGAGAGGTGGCCGAGTGGTTGAAGGCGCAGCACTGGAAATGCTGTATAGGGGCAACTTTATCGAGGGTTCGAATCCCTCTCTCTCCGTTTTATATTAGTTTATTTTGGTTAAATATATCAACATCTTTGTCTTTAAAATAGATAGTAATCTTTTTAACCAGTTAGAAATAATCTTATTTATTTAAATTAAGTTGAAAATATTTGACTTTTACTATTATATGTAAATATCTAAGAAAAAATTAATTAAATTATTAGTAAATTTTGCTTTAATTTAGCGATCTAAAATCATGGGGCAAATAGTTGGAATTGATTTAGGTACTACTAACTCTGTTGTCGGGGTTATAGAAGCTGGTCGTCCAATTGTTATTGCAAATTCTGAGGGATCTAGAACTACACCTTCAATAGTTGGATTTACAAAAGACAAGGAAATAGTAATAGGAGACCAAGCGAGAAGACAACTTGTTTTAAATCCTAAGAATACCTTTTATAACCTTAAACGATTTATTGGTAGTGACTGGGATGAATTAGATGAGAATAGTATTTCTGTTCCTTATAACGTAAAGGCTAATACCAATGGAAGCGTTAGAGTTCTTAGTCCAAATACAGAAAGAGAGTATGCACCGGAAGAATTAGTGAGCTCATTGATTAGAAAATTAATTAATGATGCTGAAACTTATCTTGGAGATACTGTTGATTCTGCAGTTATTACTGTCCCTGCTTACTTTAATGAATCTCAAAGGCAAGCTACAAAAGATTCTGCAATATTAGCTGGTATTAAAGTAGATAGAATTCTAAATGAACCTACTGCTGCTGCTCTAGCTTATGGTTTTGAAAAAAGTTCTTCTAATAATGTTTTAGTTTTTGATTTAGGAGGAGGAACATTTGATGTTTCATTATTGAAAATTTCTAATGGTGTATTTGATGTTAAAGCCACTTGTGGAGATACACAGCTAGGGGGTAACAATTTTGATTCAAAAATAGTTGATTGGCTCGCAGAAAAATTTCTAGCTAAACATGATATTGATCTAAGAAGGGATAGACAAGCTTTACAGAGATTAACTGAGGCTGCTGAAAAAGCTAAATGTGAATTGTCAGGTTTGCAAAAAACAAATATATCTTTACCATTTATCACAACAAGTAATGAGGGACCGTTACATATTGATGAAACATTAGATAGAAAAATATTTGAGTCATTATCACAAGATTTACTTGATAGGTTATTAGAGCCTGTGCAAATAGCTTTAGATGATTCTGGATGGAATGCAGACGATATTGATGAGGTAGTTCTTGTAGGTGGAAGCACAAGAATCCCAATGGTTCAACAATTAGTAAAGACTCTTGTTCCAAATGATCCTTGTCAATCTGTTAATCCTGATGAAGTAGTAGCAGTTGGAGCTGCAATACAATCTGGAATTATTAGTGGTGATTTACAAGATTTACTTCTAAATGACGTTACTCCCTTATCTTTAGGTTTAGAAACTATTGGTGGTCTTATGAAGGTACTCATTCCGCGTAATACGCCAATACCAGTTAGACAATCTGATGTTTTTAGTACTTCTGAAGCAAATCAATCATCAGTTGTTGTTCAAGTACGCCAGGGAGAAAGGCCTCTAGCATCTGAAAATAAATCACTCGGTAAATTTAGACTATCAGGAATACCTCCAGCTCCAAGAGGGATACCTCAAGTCCAAGTAGCATTTGATATTGATGCTAACGGTCTTTTAGAAGTAAGTGCTACTGATAGGACAACTGGAAGAAAGCAAACAGTTACAATCTCTGGAGGTTCTAATTTAAATGAACAAGAAATAAATTCGATAATTGAAGAAGCTAAAGTAAAAGCTAATGAAGATAGAAAGACAAGAGCTATAATTGATAGAAAAAATAGTGCTTTAACTCTTATTGCGCAAGCTGAGAGAAGACTTAGAGATGCCTCATTAGAATTTGGCCCTTATGGGGCCGAAAGGCAACAACGAGCTGTTGAATTAGCTATTCAAGATGTTGAAGATTATATAGATGACGATGATCCTCAAGAATTAGAAATATCAGTAAGTGCTCTACAAGAAGCATTATTCGGTTTAAATAGAAAATTTGCTGCTGAAAAGAAAACTGATAATAATCCCTTACAGAGTATTAAAAATACATTTGGATCATTAAAGGATGAACTCTTTTCTGATGATTATTGGGATGATGACCCTTGGGATAATCAAATGAATAGAAATTATAGAAATTCGAGGTATGGTAATTCTAGGGACGATGATCCATGGGACAATGACTACTTCCTCTAAAAAAGACTATTTGTCGATTTTGGGTTTAACCCCTGATTTCGATGATAAAGAACTTAAAAAGGCCTTTCGAAGAGAAGCAAGAAAATGGCATCCAGATTTAAATAAAAACGATCTTAATTCAGAAGAAAGATTTAAATTAATTAACGAAGCTTACGAATATCTACGTGATCCTAATTTAAGAAAAAATAGTTCGGATGAAAAAAACCAGGATGATAAAAAAAATAATAATTTCGAGGAAGGTTTTCCTGACTTTCAAGATTATCTTGATTCATTATTTGGATATGAATATTCACCAAAGAATTACGAGGAATATGATGATGAATCATTTTATGATGAATCGATAAATACAAATAATGACGAATTTAATAATCATGATTATCCTGCAACTTCTCCAGAAGAGCCACCTCCAGTTAAACTCCACCAAGATATCGAGACAATTATTGAATTAACTCCTGATGAGGCGTTAAATGGGGCTTCTATTTTAATTGAGCTTGAAGATGAAACTGTAGTAGAAGTTGATACACCACCTTTTGCTGGAGATGGATGGCGATTAAGACTTGAAAATATTGCAAGAGGAGGTAAAGATCATTATCTACAGTTAAAAGTTCAAACGGAAAGTGGACTAAGAATTGATGGTTTAAGAGTTCTATATAAATTAGAGTTATTTCCTCATGATGCTCTTCTTGGTTGTGCAGTAGAGGTTCCTACCCTTGATGGAAATGTCACCCTTCAAGTACCACCAAAATCATCTACGGGAAGAATGTTACGTTTGAAAGGGAGGGGTTTAACTTTCGAAGATAATGTAGGTGATCAATATGTTGAAATCCTGGTAGTGATACCTGCTGATATTAATGATGAAGAAATTGCTTTATATACAAGATTGCAAGAATTATCACTTTCTGATTCTTAATCAAATATTATATATTTAGAAAAATCAATACTTATGAACGTATTTGTTCTTTTATATAATTCAGGAACAGATAAGGAAGGAATTCATTCAATCGAACTTAAAGGAAGGACGATTGTTCTTATGTTTGAAGATAAGGATGATGCAACAAGATATTGTGGTCTTCTAGAAGCTCAAGATTTTCCTTTGCCAACGGTTGAGATGATCAATATAGAGGAAATAAAAGAATTCTGTATTAAATTAAATTATGAATGCAAACTAGTAGAAAAAAATTTTGTACCTAAAACCGCAGAAGATAGGTTATTAATTTCACCACCCCAGAAAAATCTAGAAGTTGAAAATTGGGATGAAGACAAAAATAGTAATAGAGATAGCCTTGATATAAACACTATTAAGGAAAACCTTGAAAAGTTGCTTTAGCCACTAAAATATTTATTAATTACTAAACAAATAAAACATGACAACTGCATTATTTGAAACAGAAGTTGGAAACATTAATATTGAATTTTTTTCTGACGACGCACCTAATACAGTTAAAAACTTCACGAGCCTAATTAGTGATGGTTTTTATGATGGTCTAGCATTTCACAGAGTGATTCCTGGATTTATGGCTCAGGGTGGATGTCCAAATACTCGTGATGGAGCATCAGGTATGCCTGGAACTGGTGGGCCTGGATATAATATAAAATGTGAAATTAATTCCAATAAACATTTAAAAGGCTCACTTTCTATGGCTCATGCAGGAAAGGATACAGGTGGCAGTCAGTTTTTCATAGTTTATGAACCACAGCCTCATCTCGATGGAGTTCATACAGTTTTTGGTAAGACTGATGATATCGATGTAGTGCTAAAGCTTACTAATGGGTCAAAAATTTTAAAGGCAACCTTAAAGTAGTTTTCAGCCTTCAAAAACAATACTAAATGTCTCTTTATCTAGATTAAATTTTCTTGTAGATGAGTATAAGATTTCATTATTTATTGTAAATTTAGTATTGATTAATTTGATGCTGCTTTTTGGGTGTAATGCTTGTTCAATGTTTCTTGAAACAATAATTCCAATCTTTGTACTATTTTCATAATTGGATAAAAACTGAATAAATAATTCTATATTCTTTATTTCTTCATCAGTAATGTTGGAATTGGTTCTATTCTGATCATGCAAAATTCGCCAAACTAATTTTGGTCGATTCCAAAAAGCCAATAACCTAGGAGTACTTTCTAGTTTAATTTTAATGTTCTTATCACTACAGAATTTAATAACTTTATTTTTTATTGGAACTAGATCAATAGATTTATATTTCCCATCAAGAAAAATTGATATAAATGGATCGATATTCCTGGAATTAGGATTATCTTCATCAATCATGTGGCCTAACTTCGTTTTTTTTACATTCAAGTATTCTGCATTATTATCGTTTGGACAAATTACTAATGGAACTCTCTCAATAACCTCTATTCCATAACCACCTAATCCAGCAATCTTTCTAGGATTGTTTGTAAGTAATTTCAGTTTTTTTATACCTAGATCGGTTAATATCTGTGCTCCAACTCCATAATTTCTGAGATCAGCTGGAAAACCTAATCTTTCATTAGCTTCTACAGTATCTAATCCACCATCCTGTAAACTATAAGCTTTTAATTTATTTATTAGACCAATACCTCTACCTTCTTGTCTCAAGTAAACAACGACTCCTTCTTCCTCCTTTTCTATCCTTGATAAAGCAGCCTCTAACTGCGGTCTACAATCACAACGTAAAGATCCAAAAGCATCGCCTGTTAAGCACTCTGAATGCATTCTTACTAGTACAGGCTCACTTAATTTTGATGATTTTTGTTTAACTAATGCAACATGCTCTGAACCATCAAGTTCATTAACATATCCATAAGCTTTGAAATTACCAAAAATACTTGGAAGTACAGCATCGGATTTTCTAAATACAAATCTCTCAGTTTGAAAACGATAACTTATTAAATCAGCTATGGATATTAATTTCATTCCCCACTGTTTTGCATACTCTTTAAGTTGTGGAA
Organism: Prochlorococcus sp. AG-355-N16; assembly: GCA_003278545.1. Classification (GTDB taxonomy): domain Bacteria; phylum Cyanobacteriota; class Cyanobacteriia; order PCC-6307; family Cyanobiaceae; genus Prochlorococcus_A. The sequence goes on along the minus strand of QCEF01000003.1, from coordinate 25,801 downwards.
GTCTCGACATGGAACCGTCAGGATTTTGTATTTCACAAATTACTCCAGCTGGATAAAGACCTGACATCGCCGCAATATCTACTGCCGCTTCGGTATGACCTGCCCTCTTTAATACACCACCTTTTTTAGCTCTTAATGGAAAAATATGTCCTGGTCTCCTTAAATCATCAGGTTTTGTATTTGGGTTTATTGCAACTTGAATTGTCTTTGCCCTGTCTTCAGCGGAAATTCCAGTAGTAACATTATTTTCAGGACCAGCATCAATTGATATCGTAAAAGCTGTTTGATTTTCATCTGTATTTCTATCTACCATTAATGGTAAATCTAAAGAGTCAAGCTTTTCACCTTGCATAGCTAGGCATATAAGGCCACGTCCCTCAGTAGCCATAAAATTAATTTGCTGCGGAGTTGCAAACTGCGCTGCACATATTAAATCTCCTTCATTTTCTCTTCTTTCATCATCTACAACAATTATGCATTCACCATTTCTTATCGCTGCCAACGCATCGCTGATAGGATCAAATTCAATTTTAAAAGATTCATTTATATCCAAAATTGTTCCATTATTTGATTTGGGACTTGTTTCTTTCATTATTCCTATCAATATAGAAAAATAGTGTTTTAGTTACCTTTAATTCAACACTTTATAATCCTATCTCAAAGTCTGCCAATTCAAAGAAATGAATGTTGCAATAGTTGGTGCTACTGGTTACGGAGGTATTCAAGCGGTAAATCTTTTAAAGAAGAATAAAAAATACAAAATTTCATTTTTAGGAGGTAATAAAACCTCTGGATCAAAGTGGAATGATAATTTCCCTTTTATTTATCTAGATAATGATCCATATATAGAAGATATTTCAGTAGATAATATTTCAAAAAATTCAGATGTTGCATTGCTTTGCTTACCAAATGGAATATCTTCAACATTGACAAGAAAATTATTAGATAGAGGAGTTAAAGTTATTGATTTATCAGCTGATTACAGATATAAGTCCTTAGACGAATGGAAAAAAGTATATTCCAAAGAAGCTGCTATTTATAAAAGGAGTGACGATGATTTATGCAAAGAGGCAGTCTATGGTCTTCCTGAAATAAATAAAGAAGCCATTTCAAAAGGAAGATTAATTGCATGTCCAGGATGTTATCCAACATCTGCTCTTATTCCATTAGCTCCTTATCTTTCTCAAGGAATTATTGAAAATGAAGGTATAGTAATTGATTCTAAAAGCGGAACTTCTGGTGGTGGTCGAGAACCAAACCAAAAGCTACTTTTATCAGAATGTGGAGAAGGTCTATCAGCATATGGATTGATTAACCATAGACATACCTCAGAGATCGAACAAGTAGCATCTTTAATATCTGGAAGTAAAATTGAACTGCTCTTTACTCCTCATTTGGTTCCGATATCAAGGGGTATGCATTCGACTATATATGGGAGATTAAGAGATCCAGGATTAACTTCTGATGATTGCAGAATTCTTTTGGATAATTATTATAGAAATTTCAAAAATATTAAGGTCTTACCTGTAGATACATTCCCATCAACAAAATGGGTTAAAAATACAAACCAAATTTTCCTTTCTGTTAAAGTCGATATTCGAAATGGGAGGATTATTATTTTATCTGCAATTGATAATTTGTTAAAAGGTCAGACTGGGCAAGCAATTCAAAATTTAAATCTTATGAGTGGATTTTCAATGGATGAAGGTCTTGATTTAACTAATAATTTTCCATAAAATTACTTCTTATCAAAAACCCAGCATGAGAGATTGAGTGAGGTAAAATTTTATGCTCAAGCATTTGTATCCTTTTGGAAAGTGATTCAATATCATCATCATCTCTAATTGACAATGCAGCTTGCATTATCAATGATCCACTATCTACCTCCTCTTCTACAAAATGTACTGAACAACCAGTTATTTTTGAACCATTTAATATAGAGTCCTTTATTGCAGAACCACCTTTATATGCGGGAAGTAATGAAGGGTGAATATTTATTATCTTATTCTTAAATTTATTAATAAAAAAAGGAGTAACAATTTTCATCCAGCCTGCCATAACCACAAGTTCAACATCGTAATGAATTAAAGTATTTACAATTTCTAATTCAAATGCCTCCTTTTGCAGAAAGTCTTTGCCTCTTATAATTTTGTGAGGTATTTTTTTACTTTTAGCTCTGTTTATACATCCTGCATCATCTTTGTTAGTTATTAGAACTTTTATATCTATATCTAATTCTCCTTTTTCTGAGAGAACAATTAATTCCTGAAAGTTTGTTCCTTTCCCAGAAGCAAGTACACCTATTTTTAGTTTAGGGGAAAATCTTCTAAATTCAGATATCTCAGGCGAAATTATGTAATTAAATGATCTATCCAAAATTGTTTGTATTTAATACAATAATAAATTCATATGAAATAAAAAAAACCCTCAATTTTAATTGTTTATATTCAAAAACATATTTATTTGAAGATAATAATTTAAACAAATTTAAATGATTCAAATCTATGTACTATTCGTATAGATATAATTGAATAATAAATAAAAGAAACAAATATATAAAATGAAAAAAGATTTAAACTCTTGGGATAAATTTTGTAATTATCTTTGGTTTGATAAAAAATTAAATATTTGGTTAGACATAAGCAAAATTAATTTCACAAGTAAAGAGATAAAAAATTTAGAAGATAAATTTAAAGATGTTTTTTCATCAATAAAAGAATTAGAAAATGGTGCAATCTCAAATATTGATGAAAATAGACAAGTTGGACATTATTGGCTTAGAAATCCATCAATTTCACCCTCTTCAAAAATAGAAGAAGAAATTAGAGCAGATATTAATTCAATCTCTGAATTTGGAAAACAAATTTTAAATGGGGATATTAAGAATAAGAATAATCAGCAGTATACTGATGTTCTATGGATAGGAATAGGTGGAAGTGGATTAGGACCATTACTTATTACAGAGTCACTGCAGAAGTGTTCTAAAGGTTTAAATTTTTCTTATATCGATAATGTTGATCCTTTTTTAATTAGCGAAAAGTTAGAAGAGTTATCTGAAAAATTATCAACAACATTATTTGTAGTAGTAAGCAAATCAGGTGGTACGCCTGAACCTAGAATTGCTATGGAAATTATTAAAAGTCACTGCGAAAACAATTCTCTTGAATGGAATTCTAATGCTATAGCTATAACTATGAAAGGTAGTAAGTTATTTAAAAAAGCTACTTCTGAAAATTGGTTAAAAATATTTAATTTGCAAGATTGGGTTGGTGGAAGAACTAGTATTACAAGCTCTGTGGGATTACTTCCATTAGCTCTTATTAATGAAAATATCTCTGAATTTATCAGAGGTGCATCATTAATGGATGAAGCCACACGTATAAGTGATTTTAAAAATAATCCAGCAGCACTATTATCATCCGCATGGTATTTAACTGGGGATGGTATTGGAAAGAGAGATATGGTCGTATTACCTTATAGAGATAGGTTACAGGTTTTTAGTAAATATCTTCAGCAATTAGTAATGGAATCATTAGGAAAGAAATTTAATAGGAATGGTCAAGTAGTTAATCAAGGTATTTCCGTTTTTGGTAATAAAGGATCTACAGATCAACATGCTTATGTTCAGCAACTGAGAGATGGTATTGATAATTTCTTTTGTATTTTTATTGAATTATTAGATTCTCCATATACTAATATATTTGATGAAAAAGAGAATCCTAAAGAATATCTTTCTGGTTTTTTGCAAGGAACCAGATCAGCACTCTCTAGTGAAAACAGACAAAGTATCACTATTACGTTAGATAAGTTAAATTGTATTTCACTAGGTGCCTTAATCGCTTTATTTGAGAGGGCTGTATCCTTCTACGCTGAATTGGTAAATATAAATGCATATGATCAACCTGGAGTTGAAGCTGGAAAGAAAGCAGCTGCAAATATTATTGAGTATCAACAAAAAGTAAGTAATTTATTAGATGAAGGTGGAGAATATTCAATAAATGACATAACATCATTATTTGATAATTCAGTTAGTGAACCAATATTTTTTATACTCCGTGAAATGTGTTTCGGTAATGATAATTATTTAGTTAAGGGCGATTGGTCAAATCCAAATTCATTAGTTATTCAAAAAATAAATTCTTAAACAACAATATTCATTATTTTTCCTTTAACAAGAATTATTTTTTTTATTTCCTTATCTTGAGTCCATTTTAATATGTTAGGTCTTTTAAGAGTCAATTCTTTAATTTGATCTTCACTCATATCATTATTAAAATTTACTTTGTCTCTAACTTTTCCATTCACTTGTATTACTAGTTCATATGAATCTTCCTTTAGTGCCTCGGCATTAAAGGAAGGCCAGTGTTCTAAATGTACAGATTTTTTAAATCCTATTAGATGCCATATTTCTTCTGCAATATGAGGTGCAAATGGAGCCAACAAAATACAAAATGTTTTTAAAGCATCAATTTTTAAATTATTGTTTATGTCATTAATGGAATTTGATAATGAATTATAAAACTTCATTAGTTCTGAAATCGCAGTATTAAATTGGTTATTTAATATGTCATTTGAAATTTCTTTTATAGCAATATTCATTGACTTTATTAAACTTTTTTCTTTATCTGGATAGGAATTAGATTTACTATTTATATCTTTTGCACAATTTATATAAAGCTTCCAAATCCTACTTAAAAATCTAAATTGTCCTTCAACATCTGTATCTCCCCATTCCAAATCTTTTTCTGGTGGTGCTTTAAATAATATAAACATTCTTGCTGTATCTGCTCCATATTTTTTAATTACTGATTCAGGGTCTATTCCATTATATTTAGACTTAGACATCTTCTCGAAAAGAACTTCGAGTTTAGAATTGTCAATTGGATCTGCAGGATTTGATAAGTCAGTAATATCGGAAGGAGAAACATATTTACCAGTTTTATTGTTTTTATAGGCTGCGGCCTGAACCATTCCTTGCGTTAATAGTTTTTTGAAAGGTTCATCAATATCAAATAGATCATTATCTCGCAAAGCTTTAGTGAAAAATCTTGCATATAACAAATGCAATATTGCATGCTCTACTCCTCCAACATATTGATCTACAGGTAACCACTTATTAATTTCATTCTTTTCAAATGGCTTAGTTGAACATTTTGAAGATGGGTATCTTAAAAAATACCAAGATGAACATATGAAAGTGTCCATAGTATCAGTTTCTTTTCTTGCCGCTATTCCACATTTTGGACATGTTGTATTTATCCAATTATTATTATTACCTAAAGCATTAATCTTGTTAGTAGAGATTTCTATATCTTTTGGTAATGAAACAGGCAAATCCGATTGGTTTAAAGGAACAGCTCCACATTTTTTGCAATTAACGATGGGTATCGGACATCCCCAATATCTTTGTCTAGATATTAACCAATCTCTTAAACGATATTGAATTTTATTTTCGGCCCATCCATTATTTACTCCCTCCTCTGCAATTTTTAATTTAGCAATAGTATTTGCTATACCATTGTATTGATTTGAATTAATTAGATATCCATTTTCTACATAAGCATTATCAAGCTCATTACTTTGTTTACTTTTATCCTTTACTATTACCTGTTTAATATCTATACTGTTTTTCTTAGCAAACTCAAAATCCCTTAAATCATGAGCAGGTACACCCATAACAGCGCCTGTACCGTATTCATCAAGTACATAACTAGCCACCCAAATAGGTATGGGTTTAGAATTAACTGGATTTATTGCTATTAAGTTAGTTTTTATTCCAATTTTTTCAAGTTCATTATTTTTATTATCTTTCAAATATTGTTTAAGATTTTCTATATCTTGTATGGTTTCTTGATCAGTAATTTTTTTAATTAATGAATGATTTACAGAAATTGCCAAATAAGTAACTCCAAATAAAGTATCTGGCCTTGTTGTAAATACAGTTATTTTCTTTACTGGATTGGTATTGATATTGAAATTAATATTTGCACCAATTGACTTTCCAATCCAATTATCTTGCATTATTTTTACTCTTTCTGGCCAGTTATCTAATTTTTCTAAATCCTTCAATAACTCATCCGCATAATTAGTAATTCTTAAAAACCATTGCTTTAATAATTTTTTTTCAACTACTGCCCCAGATCTCCAAGATTTACCCTCTGAGTCAACTTGTTCATTCGCTAGGACTGTATTATCTATAGGATCCCAATTAACTTCTGATTCCTTTTGATATACAAGACCTGACTTGTATAACTCTAAAAATAGATATTGAGTCCAAATATAATAATTTTCATCACATGTTGCAAATTCCCTATCCCAATCAACTGATAGTCCCAAAAGCTTTAATTGTGACTTCATATGAGAAATATTTTTTTTAGTCCAGACACTTGGACTAATTCCTCTTTCAATCGCAGCATTTTCAGCAGGCAAACCAAAAGCGTCCCAACCCATTGGATGTAAGATCGATTTACCCTTAAACCTTTGGAATCGAGCTATTAAGTCTGTAATAACATAATTCCTAACATGTCCCATATGAAGATTACCTGAAGGGTAGGGAAACATTGATAAGGCATAAAACTTATTGCTATTCTCAATTAACTCATCGGTTTTATATAAATTGTTTTCTGTCCATATTAACTGCCATTTTTTTTCTATTTCAGATGGATTATATAAATTGGTATCAGCCTCATATTGTTTATCTGGAGAAATCACTTAATTTTTATTTGTTAAATTATTATTTTAATATCCATTGTATAAAATAGAAATAGATTGTTAAAAGGAATAATTTATAATTAAAATCTAAGATATATGAATTACAAATGAAAAATATAAGTTTTGAAAAATATCAAGGTAACGGAAATGATTTCGTAATAATAGATTCTAGAGGAAATGAATTATATAAAAATTACAAGACAAATAAAATATTTGATATAAAAAAAATTTGCAACAGGCAATTTGGTGTTGGAGCAGATGGTGTGATTTTTATAGAAGAACCTAATGAAGATAATTATGCAAAAATGATAATTTTTAATTCTGATGGTTCTGAAGCACAAATGTGTGGAAACGGAATTAGGTGTTTAGTTGAGTATCTCCACGTAAATGATTCAATTAATAATAAAAATATAGAATATAAAATTGAGACTAAAGCAGGTTTAAAAATTGCAAAATATATAAATGATGAAATTACAGTAAAAATGGGAGTTCCAATTTTAGAATATCAAAATATTCCAACAACAATTGAAAAAAAAATAAATTCAATTCCTTCACACGAATTTATTGAAAAAGATTTTAATAATATGGGTTATGCCGTAGGAATGGGAAATCCTCATTTAATATTCTTTGTAAAAGACATAGAGTCAATTGTTCTTTCCAGACTTGGTCCTATATTTGAAAAAAATGAATTATTTCCTGAAAAAACTAATGTGCATTTTTGTCAAATTTTAAATAGAGATAATATCAAAGTTAAAGTATGGGAAAGGGGTGCAGGACCAACCTTAGCTTGTGGAACAGGTGCCTGCGCTATCCATGTGGCAGCTTATAAATTAGGCCTTTGTAATTCACAAACCATAGTAACCTTACCAGGAGGTAATCTTAAAATTGATTGGTCAAAAGACGATTGTGAAGTAATGATGACCGGTAATGCTAAAAAGGTTTTCTCAGGATCAATGTTAGTAAATTAATGGAAAATAATTTTATCTATTTTGATAATGCATCCACAACTCCATTATCTGAGAATGTTTTAAATATAATTAATTCAACTTATAGGAATTATTGGCATAACCCTTCATCTACATATGAGCTAGGGATAAAATGCTCTACATATCTTGAAAAAATTAGATCTAAAATTGCTTATATATTTGAAGCATATCCAGAGGATATAATTTTTACATCTGGTTCTTCGGAATCGACAAATATTGTATTTAATAATATTTATGAGAAATTTAAAAATGGTAGGGTTGTTATTTCAAATGTTGAACATCAAGCAACAACTATTTGTGCTAATAAACTAAGAAAACAAAATTGGGATATTTACGAATGGACGGTAAATAATTATGGTATTTTAAATATTTCTAATATCGAAAAATTTTTAAACAATGATACTAAGCTTGTATCAATTATTTGGGGACAAAGTGAAATTGGGACAATACAACCTGTCCAATTTATAGGTTCTAAATGTGAAGAATTAAACATAATGTTTCATTTAGATGGAACTCAAATATTAAGTAATGGAATATTCAGTTGGAAAGATCTTAAATGTGATTTTTTAAGTTTATCCGCTCATAAATTTGGAGGTCCAAAAGGGATCGGTATTCTTTTAACAAAAGAAAACTCTAGACAAATTTTAAAAAATAATGACATATCACTTACCCAGGAATTTTCAATTAGACAAGGTACACAAGCTTTGCCATTAATCGCTGGAATGTATGAATCACTAAAGAATATTGAAGGAAAAATAAAATTATATGATTACATAACGGAATTTCCTTCTAATAATATTAATAAACTTAAAAATTATTTTTTTAAAAAAATTAAAGATAATAATCATATAAAGATTACGGGTAGTATTAACCATAGACTTCCCAATCATATTTCTTTTCTACTATTAAATAAACTATTTGAGCCTATAAGGGCCTATAAGATTGTTAATTTCATGTCAGAAAATAAAATAGCCATAAGTAGTGGAAGTGCTTGTTCAAGCTCATCTGGGAAACCTAGTTCAACACTTAAAAATATTGGTTTAAAAGATGATGAACTATATTCAAATATTCGTGTTACTTTAGGTTCAATAAACAATAAGTCAGAAATAGATAAATTTTTAGAACTTATTCAAATATGTATTGACAAATTTTAATGGAAACCAATTACAAACTACCTAAAGATTTAAATGAATCTCTTAAGAATATGGAGGATGCAATTATTCCAAGTTTATTAGATTCAAATAAAAGATTTACTATAGAATTTAATTTTGAAGGATTGAAGTTTAACAGAATTGGAATAACTATCTACAAGATATTGTCTAAAAATAATAATGTATTCATAACATTTGCTGATCAAGGTGCTGTGGCTTTGGCTCAAAGAGACTATCCAGATATCAAAGATAAAATCTTTACTTTTAAATCATTTAATGAATCAAATAATATAAATAATATTGAAAGTGCAATGATATCGATACTACCTCAGCCATATGATTTCGATTCATTTGAACCAATGTCTGATAATTATCAAGGTACGCATTATTCATTAAATCCAAAATTTGAAGATGCCAATATTGGTATAGGAAGTGTTATTAGAGAGCGACGTAAAAACTTTGTCAAAACATGGAAAAATATTTATTTTCTGCAGCCTTTAAATAAAGCTGCTCTTATGCATATTTTTCCAAATAACTGGTTGCTTTTCAAAGAAGAAAATAAAAGATATTTTTTTAAAAAAGAATTTGAAATTAAACCCGACAATGAATCTATTTTTGTAAATTTATAGATTGAATGTGATAAAAAAAATATATTCATTTTTCTTTATTGTTCTTTTATTAGTAACATCTCCTTTATTAATAAGATATTTACTAGCAAATCAGAAAATAACTATTTTAAATAGTATTTATTTTAATTTCCCGGGATTAATTACTAAAAACAAAATATGTCCTACTTATGATGCTTTATTGAATCAAACGCTTGATGATTCTTTTAGTGTATCAATTATTAATAATAAAGGGGAAATAATAAGTTCCTACAATGAGGATGTTCCAAGGTTGCCAGCATCTAACCAAAAATTATTCTCATCAGCTTATGTTTTAAGTAAATATAAATTAAATAATAATTTAAAAACTTCCTTATCTAAAAATAAAAACGATTATTATTTACACGGTCAAGGTGATCCAGATCTTAATTATGAACATATAATCGAACTAATTTCAAATGTTAAAGAAAATAAAATTATTAACTTTAATATTGTAGAAATTGATTCAAAATTATATTGGCCTAATGGTTGGACAAATACTGATAAACTTTACGAATATGGATCTCCAATTACATCCCTTGCAATAGAAAGTAATCACAATAAATATGATGATATTTATGCATTAAAAAATTTTATTAAAAATTATTTAAAAAATAAATTTCCAAATTCAAAAATATATATAGATTTTTTTGATTCAGAAAAAACTTTTTATTTAAAAAATATTAAAGAGATAAATAAAGTATATTCAACTCCAATTCTTTCATTATTAACTCTAACAAATTCTGAAAGCCATAATTTTACGGCTGAATCTCTATTTAAAAATGCCTCAAATACATGGAACGATAATAACTATATAAAATTGAAAAGATGGCTTGAAAATAAGGGCCTTCCAGCAAATAATGCATACTTTGCAGATGCTAGTGGATTGTCTCGAAAAAATAGAATTACAACAAAGTTAGTTGTATTATTTTTAGATAAAATGAGATATTTTAATGATTTTAAAGCTTATCAATCCACACTTTCAATTACGGGAGTGAGAGGAACATTAGCTAATAGATTTGTAAATAGTGAATTGTCTGGAAAGTTTTTTGGCAAAACTGGGACTCTTTCAAATGTCTTTGCATTATCTGGCTTTTTATATAAAAATGAAAAGCCAATAATTATAAGCATTATCCAAAATTCTAATAAAATTGATAAAGAAAAAGCTTTTAAATTATTACGTGATCTTTATTACTTGAAATCTTGTTAACAAAAATTTTATTTAAAATATTCTATCAAATCCCTCTCAACAGAGGGGGGTACCATGTGATTAATTTCACCACCAAATTTTGCAACTTCTTTTACTAAAGAACTACTAAGAAAACTATAATTTGTATTTGTCGATAAAAATATAGTTTCAATATCATTATTAAGAGATTTATTTGTATGAGCAATCTGAAGTTCATACTCAAAATCACTCATTGCTCTTAAGCCTCTAAGAATAAGATTAGCTTTTAGATCATTTGCACAATCAACAGTTAGACCAGAATAAGAAATAACTTCAATATTAGGTAAATGGGAAAGAGAATTTTTTATTTGTATTATTCTTCTTTCAAGATTAAATGTAGGTGTTTTAGAGGTATTTTCTAAAACAGCAACTACTAGATTACCAAATATTTTTTCAGCCCTTTCTATTAAATCAAGATGCCCATTTGTTAAAGGATCAAATGTACCTGGATAAAGAATTTTCATGAATTTATTATGATCGAATAAGAAATTTAGTTAAAATAACATTATTAGTTAATTCAATTATGACATTAAATCTAGAAGCAAAAAAAATCTTATTAAGAAAAATACCTCACGGATTATTTATTTGTGGCGTTAGAGACGAGGATAAAAATGAAGTGAATGGATTTACTGCAAGTTGGGTGACTCAAGGTTCTTTCACCCCACCATTAGTTGTAATGGCTGTTAGAGCAGAGGGTTCTAGTCATGAAATAATAAAGTCAACCAATAAGTTCTCATTAAATGTGCTTAAAAGTGATCAAAAGGATCTAGCAGCTGTTTTCTTTAAACCTCAAAAAGCATTAGGAGGTAGATTTGAATCTGTTGAATTTAATTTAGGTGAGCTTGGATTGCCTATTTTAGTTGATAGTGTTGGTGGTGTTGAATGTAATGTTGTTGGAAGTGTTATGCATGGAGACCATACCGTTTTTGTAGGAGAGGTTCAATCTGCTTATCTGAATAATGATGTTGACTCACTAAATTTATCTTCAACTGGCTGGAATTATGGAGGTTAATCATTATAAATGAGTAATTCCTCTATCGAAAAAATAAATAACAAATATAATTTTAAAATTGAATATAAATTAATTAATAATAAGGAGTTATTAAAATCAAGATTATCCGAAATTCCAAAGTCATCTGGTTGTTATCTTTTTAAAGATATTGATAATAACTTACTTTATATCGGTAAATCTAAAAAACTACGCAGTAGAGTAAGTAGTTATTTCAATAATTATTCAGATTTAACTCCCCGATTAAGTTTGATGGTTCGTCAAATAACTGAAATAGAAATAATAGTCACAGATAGCGAATATGAGGCATTAAATTTAGAGTCAAATTTAATTAAAACAAACAAACCATATTTTAATATTCTTTTAAAGGATGATAAGAAATATCCATATCTTTGTATAACTTGGAGTGAAAAATATCCTCGAATATTTATTACAAGAAGAAGAAGAAATAGAAATAATTTAGATAGATATTATGGACCTTATGTTGATGTCGGATTATTAAGGAAAACATTATTTACGATAAAAAAAATATTTCCACTTAGACAAAGACCAAGGCCTGTCTATAAAGATAGAACTTGTTTGAATTATTCAATAGGAAGATGTCCAGGTGTTTGCCAAGAAGTTATATCATCTGACGATTATAAAAAAATAATGAAACAAGTATCTATGATATTTCAGGGAAGAAATGATGACTTAGAAATATTTTTACAAAAAAAAATGCTGCAATTTTCAAATGATTTAGATTATGAGAATGCAGCAAAAATAAGGGACCAAATTTCAGGTTTAAAATTATTAACTGAATCACAAAAAATATCAATACCAGATTCTTCAATTAATAGAGATATCTTTGGAATAGTTTCAGAAAAAAATGTAGCTAGTATACAAATTTTCCAGATGAGATCTGGTAAGCTCATTGGGAGAATTGGCTATAGTCAAAAATTAAATAATGAAGATGAAAATCTTATTTTACAAAAGATATTAGAAGAGCATTATATGAATGTTGAACCTGTAGAAATACCATCAGAAATTCTTATTCAATATAACCTTCCAAAACAAGCAACCATAGAGGATTGGTTAACGGAGCTAAGAAAAAAGAAAGTAAAAATCATAATCCCAAAAAGAAATAAAAAACACGAAACTGTAGAAATGGTCTTAAAAAATGCGAAATTGGAATTAGATAGAATATTAAATGGGATTCAAGATAATGAATCATCAATTGAGGATCTTGCCCAAATACTTGAATTAAGTGAACAACCTAAAAGAATTGAAGGTTATGATATAAGCCATATTCAAGGAAGTGACCCTGTAGCATCACAAGTCGTTTTTATTGATGGGATTCCTTCTAAACAGGATTATAGGAAATATAAAATTAAAGATCCAAACGTTTTTGTAGGACATAGTGATGATTTTGCTTCGATATATGAAGTAATACATAGAAGGTTTAAAAAATGGTCAAGATTTAAAAAAAACGGAGGGGATTTTTCAATATTAAATGATAAAACGAATAGTAAATTAGACAATGAACTTCTATCAGATTGGCCTGATTTAATAATGATTGATGGAGGAAAAGGACAGTTAAATGCAGCTATTAAAGCATTAAAAGAATTAAATCTTGAGGAAGAAGTAACTATATGTTCATTGGCAAAAAAAAATGAAGAAATATTTATTCCAGGATTTACTAAGTCTCTTGATACTGATGAAAATCAAAAAGGAGTTCTTCTATTAAGAAGGGTAAGAGATGAAGCACATAGATTTGCATTATCTTTTCATAGAGACAAAAGATCTAAAAGAATGAATAGATCTCAATTGTCCCAAATCAGTGGATTAGGACCATCAAGAATAAGAGAATTGCTTGAGCATTTTAAATCAATAGACGCGATAAGAATAGCTAGTAAAGAGGATTTATCAAAAGTTAAAGGACTTGGAAAAAATTCAGTAAATGATATATATGAATATTTTAACGAGTTATAAATATTAATTAATTTTTGAAAAATAGATTTCTTGATATTGTTAAATATAACTATATTAAAAATATATATTTTTAAATTAATCTAGTAATTTGGCAGCTGAAACATATCTCTGGTTTAAATCACTTCACATTATTGGTGTAATCGTTTGGTTTGCGGGACTTTTTTATTTAGTAAGACTTTTTATATATCATGAAGAATCTAAAAATATGGATAATGAATTAAAAATTGCCTTTAATAAACAATACACCTTGATGGAAAAAAGGCTGGCGAATATAATCACAACACCTGGGATGATATTGGCTTTAAGTATGGCTATTTGCATGGTTATTATGCAACCAAGTTGGTTAAGTGAGAAGTGGTTGCAAATTAAAATTTCTTTTGTTTTGGGATTAGTAATTTATCATTCTTATTGTTATAAAATAATGCATTCACTACATAATGGTACTTCAACTATTTCAGCAAAAAACCTTAGATTATTAAATGAATTGCCTACTTTATTATTATTTATAATTGTACTTTTAGTTATTTTTAAAAATAATTTCCCAACTAGTGTTGCTACATGGAGCGTAGTTGGACTAATTATTTTCATGTTGGCTTCAATACAATTATATGCAAAGATTAGAAAGAAAAATGAGAATTCATTAAGTAATGAATAGGGAAGACTTAGTAAAATTAACATCAAATATTAATAAAAATAGTTGTCCTAAAAATATTAATTTTCATCTTCATACAAAATTTAGTGATGGAAGTTTAGAACCATATGAAATTTTAGAACAAGCTTATAAAAATAACTTGAAATTTTTATCAATAACCGATCATCATACAATTAAAGCTCATGAATATATAAAAAAAAATAATATACTCAAAAATTATCCTGAAGATTCTTTTACATTAATTTCGGGAATAGAAATTAATTGTTTGATTTTAGGATGTTTAGTACATGTAATTGGATTGGGAATAGATATAAAAAGTAAATACCTAAATCCCTACATCCTTGGAGAGTCTCCAATAGGTAATGATTTAAATATTAAATCAGTTATAAAAGCAATAAATTTAGCTGGTGGTTTATCATTTCTTGCACATCCAGCGAGATACAGGATTCCCTTTTATAAATTAATTCCAGAGGCTAAAATACAAGGTATTGATGGAATAGAGGTTTGGTACGATTATGAACTTAATGAAGTATGGAATCCTAGTTTATTTGTATGTTCAGAAATAGATAAATTAGCAGATAAATATTCATTGCTAAAAACATGCGGAACAGATAGTCATGGACTTTCGCTATTAGGTAGATAATTCAGAATTCGTTTTTTTCAATTATTGAATCAGTATTAATAATTATGTTCTTTAAATTTTCAATGACACCTGATGAACAATTATTCCACATTTTTCTATTGACAATTTCAAGAAATCTTTGTGCAATATCTCTTAAAGCCCATGGATTATTTTCAAGAAAGAAATTCCTAAGATCCAGATCACATAACCATGATTTATAAACTTCCTCATAACACCAATCTGAGACTACTTCAGTAGAAGCATCAAAAGCATATAAGTAATCTAGTGTAGCTGAAAATTCAAACGCTCCTTTATAACCATTATCCTTCATTCCATTTATCCATTTAGGGTTAAGTATTCTTGATATAACAACTTTATTAATTTCATCTTGTAATTTTGAAATTTTGGATAATCCAAATTTTGATAAATCACCATGATACATTTCAGGAAATTTACCGCTCAATTTTTTTACTGCTGAAGATAATCCACCCTGAAACTGATAATAATCATCAGAATCTAAAATATCATGTTCCTTATTATCTTGGTTATGAACAACTAACTGCACATTTTTAAGAGCATTTTCTAATGATTTTTTATCCTCTATAGGTTCAAGATTATCACTGTAAATCCACTTACTCCAATTAAGAAAAGATTCTCCAAAATCATCAATATTTTCCCAATTAGAATTTGAAATTAGTTCTTGCAGACCAGCTCCATATGAACCTGGCGCTGACCCAAATATACGATTAATTGAATCACCATCCCTTGATGCCCCAGCGAGAGGGTTTAATTTATCATCCTCATTAAGATTAGAAACAAGATTTATTGCTTTAGAAGTTAATTTAACTAACTGCGGAAATGCATCTCTAAACATTCCCGAAATCCTTAAAGTAACATCAACCCTTGGTCTTTCGAGAACAGATAAAGGAATGATTTCTAGATCAACTACTCTTCTTGAAGGCCCATCCCAAATTGGCTGTACTCCTAATAAATATAGTATTTGACAAATGTCTTCACCACCATTTCTCATTGTAGATGTTGCCCATACAGATATTGCTATATTTTTTAAATTTTCTCCATTATCTTGTTTGTATAAATCAAGTATTTGTGAAGCAGACTTACAACCAACACTCCATGCTGATTCAGTTGGCAGTCCTCTCGAATCAACTGAAAAGAAATTTTTACCAGTGGGTAAAGTTTCAGTTTTACCTCTCGTAGGAGCTCCAGATGGACCACTTTTTACATATTGTCCCTTTAATGAATTAATAAATGATAATTTCTCATTATATGAAGAATTTATGATTGGAATTAGAATCTCTTTTTTTAATAATAAAAAATACTTATTATGTTTTTTTTCATTAAAGAAATAGTCTATTATTTTCTGATTTTTATATTTTTCTAGATTTTTTATATTGATATTCTTTTTGTAAAAAAACAAATATATTAAATACTTTGCTTGTTGTTCCAAAAAATCAATAGCCATTCTAAAGTTTAAAATGTTTTTGTTGGAAAAAGTCAATAATATTTTTTTATCCTTCTCACTTAACATTTGATCATATTGATTTGTCCAAGGATTCAAATCTAGTTTTAAATGTTTTGCTATATATTGAGTAACACCAATTCGGTTCGTATTTGGTACTCTAGCAATACACAAGAATAAATTTATTTCATTAATGTCATTCTGCCTATTGCCAAAAATATGCAAACCTGTCCTAATTTGAGATTCTTTAATATTGCACAGAAAGGAATCAATTTCTTCTATTTGATTATTTTTATTCTTTAAAGTAATTTCGCTAAAATCTTTTTTTATTAATTCAAAAATGGAATTTTCTATTATTTCAATCCGATTAGAATTTAATAATTTTGCTTCAAAATATTCGTCTAAATAATTTTCTAATATTGAATATTTTCCATATAATTCTGACCTATCCAAAGGAGGGGTTAAATGATCAATAATTGTTGCAGCAGTTCTTCTTTTAGCTTGGGATCCTTCTCCAGGATCATTTACGATAAAGGGATATATGTTTGGTATTGCTGGACAAATAATATTTGGAAAACATTTATTGCTGAGACCTATAGATTTACCAGGTAACCATTCAACAGTCCCATGTTTACCAATATGGCACAGAGCATTTGCATTAAAAACTTTTTCAATCCAAAAATATTGTGCTAAATATCTATGGGGAGGTGGAAGATCGGGAGAATGAATATCTCTATCAGTGAAAGCGTCATAACCTCGTTGAGGTTGAATCAATAATGTTATTTTTCCAAATCTAATACCATTTATTGAGAAACCTTTATTATCTAGATCGATCGCATCAGATGGTTTACCCCAACGACTAACAATAATATTTTTGGGATCAATTTCTAAATAATTCCAATATTTTAAATATTCACTAAGTGGTAAGTAATCTAATGGTTTATTATTTTGAGATTCAATATCATTAGTTCTAGTTTTTATAAGCATTGACATTAATTCCGAAGAATCTTGAGGATAATTACAAGATCCGAGGTCATAACCTTCTTCTATTAACCAATTAAGAATATTTATTATTGAAGATGGTGTATTTAGACCAACGCCATTACCGATTCTTCCGTTCTTTACTGGATAATTACTTATTACTAAACAAATTCTTTTATCAAAATTATTAAGTTTCTGAAGTTTCACATAATTTGTTGCAAATTTTGAAATCCATTGAATACCTACTTGATCAGCTTTGTAACTACTTATTTCACTATATAGTGTATTTTTCTTAGAAATTATTTCTTTAAATGCTGAAGGACAGGTAGTAATTCTTCCATCAAATTCAGGAATAATTATTTGCATTAATAAATCAGATGAATTCATTCCAATAGATGAATTTAACCACTTTTTTCTTGATCTATTAGAAGAAAGAAGCTGTAAAATTGGAAGTTTAAGAGAAGTAAAAATATTTGTTGAATTTTCAATTAATTCATTATTTTTGATTTGAGATGAAGAAAATGAAGTTGTGGTAATTATTAGTTTAATATCTTCTTTTTTAAAAATTTCTATTAATTTCTCCTGAATAATATGATCTTTTAGTGTTGAAATAAAAAATGTTTTAGGAGATAATCCGCATTTTCTTAATTGCAAGTTAAGTTTTTCGTTTACTTCAATTTCATTAGCCAAAAAAAGTGATTTATAGGATATTATTCCTATCTTTTCGCCACTTTCATTTTTCCAATCATGTAAATAGGGATCTGCATAAAAAGTAATATTCAAAAAATCATAAGGAATTAATTTTTCATCTACAACTAAATAATTTAAACAATTAAGAAACTTTCTATAATTATCCAGTCCTCCAGATCTTAGTAATCTAGAAATATTTAATGCAATATTTTTATCTATACTACTTATTTCACATAAGGAAATTTCCTGGTCAATGGTACCTGATAGGATTACTAACTTCCTTTTTTTATTAACTGCTTGCCAATTTAAAAGTTGTTCAATTCCATAGTTCCATGTACCTTTATCTCCAAATATTCTAAGTACGACTACTTTTGCATAATTTATTGTTTTTAATAAATAATTATCTATTTGAGCAGAGGAATTTAAATTAGAAATTTCTAAAGCTCTTATATTATTTTTTAATGAAGCAAATTCTTTTTCTAACAATAAGTTTGATATAAGATTTAAATCAGCCTTGACACTTGTTATAAAAATAAAATCTGCAACTGGTTGCTCAATTAAATCATCCTTATTCTTTTCATTTCCTGCTATATTTAATATCCTGTGCATTTTTATATATAAATAAGGTTTAGAATACGTAAGTAGGATAAAACAAGTTTACCTTAATTAAATAAATTAAATATGCATGAATTTCTTCCATACGCCTGGTTCGAAGGTAA
Source organism: Prochlorococcus sp. AG-355-N16 (assembly GCA_003278545.1). Classification (GTDB taxonomy): domain Bacteria; phylum Cyanobacteriota; class Cyanobacteriia; order PCC-6307; family Cyanobiaceae; genus Prochlorococcus_A. The sequence goes on along the minus strand of QCEF01000003.1, from coordinate 6,957 downwards.
ATGTATTCCATTTAAAGAAGCAAAAATATCAATAGCTACTCATGCACTACATTACGGTACTGCTGCATTTGGAGGAATGCGAGCGATACCTAACCCAACAAACAAAGAAGAATTTCTTTTGTTTAGAACTGATAAACATATAAAAAGATTATCTCAAAGTGCAAAATTACTCTTAACTGAAATTTCTGAAGAATATATTTTTAAAGCCTTAGAAGAAGTTATAAAAAGAAACAAGCCAGAAAAACCTATTTACATAAGACCATTTGTATATACAAGCGATTTAGGTATAGCGCCAAGGTTACACAATATTGAAACAAATTTCTTTATTTATTGTATTGAACTAGGAGATTATCTATCCCCAGATGGTGTTTCTTGTAGAATGAGTAGTTGGACAAGGCAAGAAGATAGATCTCTCCCCTTAAGAGGAAAAATAAGTGGAGCATATATTACTAGTTCATTAGCCAAAACAGAAGCTAGTTTATCGGGTTTTGATGAAGCCCTGCTATTAAATTCAAGTGGTAAGGTAAGCGAAGCTAGTGGTATGAATTTATTTATTGTAAGGAATGGAGACTTAATCACTCCTGGTGTTGATCAAGATATCCTTGAGGGTATTACTAGAGCTAGTGTAATTGAATTAGCAATATCATTTGGAATAAATGTAATTGAGAGGCCTGTTGATAAAACAGAATTATTAATAGCAGATGAAGTTTTTCTAACTGGTACAGCAGCAAAAATTACACCAGTTAAAAAAATTGAATCAACTGAATTAAATGTTGAAAGACCAATAATGAATAAATTAAAAAGTAAGCTTATAGAAATAACAGAAGGTCGTTCTCAAGACTATGATAATTGGGTAACAAGAATTTCACTAAAATAAATTATTTTTTACCTAAAAATGGAATCTTTCAGAAGCTATTTAAATAGAGATGAAAAACCATTAATTATTTTTGACGGAGGTACTGGAACATCTTTTCAGAACTTAAATCTTAATGCAGATGACTTTGGAGGAAAAGAATTAGAGGGATGTAATGAAAACCTTGTTTTATCATCTCCAGAGGTAGTTGAGAAGGTTCATAATTCATTTTTAGAAGCAGGTTGTCATGTTATAGAAACTAATACATTTGGAGCCTCATCAATAGTTCTTGATGAATATAATATTGCGGATAAGGCTTATGAGATAAATAAAAATGCGTCATTTATAGCAAAAAAAGCTGCTGCCAAATATTCATCAGTTGATAAACCAAGGTTTGTAGCCGGTTCAATTGGGCCAACAACTAAATTACCCACCTTAGGACATATAGATTTTGATAAATTAAAGCAATCATATAAAGAACAAATTTTTGGTCTTATAGATGGAGGAGTTGATCTTCTCTTGATTGAAACTTGTCAGGATGTTTTACAAATTAAATCTGCCTTATTAGCATCAAAAGAAATTCTTGAAAGTAAAAATATTGATATACCTTTAATGGTATCTATAACAATGGAAACAACAGGTACTATGCTTGTTGGATCTGATATTGCATCTGCATTAACAATATTAGAACCATTTAATATAGATATCCTTGGACTTAATTGTGCAACTGGTCCAGAGCAAATGAAGGAACATATTAAATATTTGTCTGAAAATTCTCCTTTCGCTATAAGCTGTATTCCCAATGCAGGTCTTCCTGAAAATATTGGTGGTGTAGCTCACTATAGATTAAAGCCAATAGAATTAAAGATGCAGTTAATGAATTTTATATATGACTATAATGTTCAATTAATAGGTGGGTGTTGTGGGACAACACCTGAACATATAAAATACCTTTCCTCAATAATCGATGAAATTATTGATAATGAAACGACTAACAGCCATGGTAAGAAAAATTCATGCGGTTTTATTCCATCTGCCTCATCAATATATAACTCTGTGCCATACAAACAAGACAACTCAATTTTGATAGTAGGAGAAAGATTAAATGCAAGTGGATCGAAAAAGGTAAGGGAGTTATTAAATAACGACGATTGGGATGGCTTGGTTGCAATTGCCAAGCAACAACAAAAAGAAAACGCTCACGTTCTTGATGTAAATGTCGATTATGTAGGAAGAGACGGAGTGAAAGATATGAAAGAAATAACTTCAAGACTAGTTACCAATATAAATTTACCATTAATGATTGACTCTACAGATGCTGACAAAATGGAAAGTGGATTAAAGTCAGCTGGTGGTAAATGTATTATAAATTCAACCAATTACGAAGATGGCAATGAAAGGTTTGATCAAGTTCTAAATTTAGCCTTAGGTTATGGTTCAGGTCTTGTTGTCGGAACAATTGATGAAGATGGAATGGCAAGGAATGCAGAAAAAAAATATAAGATTGTCAAACGAGCGATTAATAGAACAAGAGAATGTGGTTTGTCAGATTATGAGCTATTTTTTGATCCATTAGCTCTGCCAATATCTACAGGGATAGAAGAAGATAGATTAAACGCCAAAGAAACTATTAGTTCTATATTAAAAATTCGTGAAAATTTTCCAGATATTCATATCATACTTGGGATATCAAATATTAGTTTTGGTCTTTCACCATTATCAAGAATTAATCTAAATTCAATATTTTTAGATGAGTGCATTAAAGCAGGATTAGATTCTGCTATCATCGCACCAAATAAAATTTTGCCATTATCAAAAATTTCTGAAAAAACTAAAAAGCTTTGCTTAGATTTGATTTATGATAAAAGAGAATTTGAAGATGATATTTGTATTTATGATCCATTAGTAGAATTAACAAAGGCTTTTCAAGATTTATCTATTCAAGATTTCAAAAAAGCATCTTCAGAAAATAAAAACCTAACTCTTGAAGAAAGTCTGAAAAATCATATTATTGATGGAGAAAAAATAGGATTAGAGGAACAATTAAATAAAGCGTTAAAAAAATATAAACCTCTTGAAATAATTAATACCTTTTTACTAGATGGGATGAAAGTTGTGGGAGATTTATTTGGCTCAGGTCAAATGCAATTGCCATTTGTACTCCAATCAGCTGAAACAATGAAATTTGCTGTTTCAATTTTAGAACCATATATGGAAACTGTAGATGAAAACATATCAAATGGAAAACTCTTAATTGCAACCGTCAAAGGCGATGTTCATGATATTGGAAAAAATTTGGTAGACATAATACTTACAAATAATGGTTATGACGTAATAAATCTTGGAATAAAGCAAGATGTTTCAGCAATTATAGATGCACAAAAAAAGCACAATGCAGATTGCATCGCTATGAGCGGATTACTTGTTAAATCAACTGCTTTTATGAAAGATAATTTAGAGGCTTTTAACAATGAAAATATTACTGTACCAGTAATATTAGGAGGCGCAGCCTTAACCCCAAAATTTGTAAATGAGGACTGCAGCAAAATATATAAAGGGAAAATATTGTACGGAAAAGATGCGTTCACTGATCTTAAATTCATGAATGAATATATGGATAATAAGAAAAAGGGTAATTGGTCAAATACAGAGGGTTTCATTAACAATGAGGGTATAAATATTAATTTAGCCTCATCAAAATCCAACTCTCAAGCTGTTAAAACAATATCCATACATACCGAGAATTCCAAATTAAATTTAAAAGAAAATTTTATAAGATCTAAATTTATAAATGAAGAAGATCCAATTCAAGCTCCTTTCTTGGGAACGAAAGTCTTGAACGATGTTGATATAGATTTAAATAAATTAATATTTTATTTAGATACAAAAGCTCTATTTAGCGGGCAATGGCAAATAAAAAAAGGAAAAAACCAAAGCCTAGATGAATACAATAACTATTTGGATTCGTATGCTAAACCTTTGTTAGATAAATGGTTAGAGCTAATTATAGAGAAAAAACTTATATCACCCAAAGCAGTTTATGGATATTTCAGATGCGGGAGAAAAGATAATAGTATTTTCTTATTTGATGAGAAATCATTGAATAAAATTTCCCAATTTAATTTTCCACGACAAAAATCTGGTAATAATTTATGCATAGCTGATTTTTATTGTGATTTGAAAAATGATAAACCGATAGATATATTTCCTATGCAGGCAGTAACCATGGGCGATATTGCTAGTGAATATTCTCAAAAATTATTTAAAGAAGATAAATATAGCGATTATTTGTTATTCCATGGACTTACAGTGCAATTAGCAGAAGCTCTAGCTGAATATGTCCATGCATTAATTCGTATTGAATCTGGTTTTAGGTCTGAAGAACCAGACAAAAATAGAGAAATACTAGCTCAAAAATATAGAGGAGCTAGATATTCTTTTGGTTATCCTGCATGTCCAAAAGTATCGGATTCAAACATACAATTATCATTGTTGGATGCAAAAAGAATAAACTTGACCATGGATGAATCTGAACAACTTCATCCAGAACAAAGTACTACTGCTATCATTTCACTACACTCAAAAGCTAAATATTTCAGCGCGTAAGCTAAAATTTTAGTTGTTTTCTAAATATTCAATAATTTCTTCCTGTAGTTCTTCCATCGTTTCATTATCACCCAAATCAAGTCCCTCACCCGCGGCATCCTGCGTTAACTCAAGATAATATGAAGCACCATCACTAGATAAAAATTCTAATGCTGAAGTTTCATCACTATCTTTAAAAGCTTCATAAAGAGCTTTAAATGCTATGTTTTCAGTAAAGTCCCAATCCATAATGAAAAAAACCTTATTAGAATTATTACCTCCTTACCCCCTATACTCGTCAACCTTTTTTAAAGAAATGTTGGTGTTTTATTATTATTAAAAAAATCAATGACCATAAATAATCAAAATCAGTTAAATGTCCTTGGAGAAAAAATTGAGATTTGTAGTTGCGCGCCTGTGACAGGGTGGTTCAGGGATGGGTTTTGCAACTATGACAAAAATGATGGAGGGAATCATTCCATATGTTGTGTAATGGATGATAATTTCCTGAAATATAGTAAATCACAAGGTAATGATTTAATAACGCCCATGCCTATTTATTCCTTCCCAGGACTAAAGTATGGTGATCATTGGTGTATTTGTCTTGACAGGTGGAAGCAAGCATTATTAGACGGTCTTGCACCAAAAGTCATATTAGAATCAACGAATATTGTAGTCTTAGAATCAGTTCCTCTGGAAAAATTAAAAGAATATCAATTTAATAAAAAGTAATTACAAGTTTGTTTTTTTTTTTAAAATGATTATGATAAATTTTTTTAAATGAGTTTAGAAATATATTGGAAAAAAGCACTAGAACAAACTCGATTATCAATTGATGATGAATCATTATATCCTCTCAAAACTGATATTATTACAAGAGATTTATATGAAAAAGACGATTTCATAATAAGGAAACTCGATACTTCAAAATTTAATAAAAAAAAAATTTATGGTCCTAAGCAAAATCCATTTTGTCCCTGGGAAAAGATACTAGAAATTGATAAAATTGGTGATAACCATCAACTAATATTAAATAAGTACCCTGTACAAAAAGGTCATATTTTACTTATTACAAATCAATGGAAACCTCAAAATGGATGGTTAGATATCAAAGATTGGAGAGCGATCCAACAAGTTAATAATGATACTAGTGGATTATGGTTTTTCAATAGTTCTCCAACTGCGGGAGCAAGTCAACCTCACAGGCATTTTCAACTTCTGCGTAGATCTAAAGGTGAGATGTCATGCCCTAGAGAAAAGTGGTTTTTAGAGATGAACTCATATCAAGATCTAGATAGTAAGCTTAAAAAAAATATTATTGTATCCAAATTTAATTTTTTAGAAAATCCTTCATGTCTTTTTAAATTTTACTTAGGATTATGCAAGAAATTAGGACTTGGGGACCCTATAAGTGATAAGAAACCGATATATCCCTACAATATTTTAATAACTAATAAATGGATCGCTATTATAAAAAGAAAAAATGATCATATTCATGGTTTCAGTATTAACGGTTTAGGATTTGCAGGATATCTATTAATAACTGAAAATTCAAATATTAATTATTTAAAGAAATTTGGCCCTGAAAAACTTCTAGAAAGTTTTGTTTGAATTCTAGTTAGTTACTTCAACTTCCTTATCCCTGCTTATTTGGCTTTCTAGAACTTCTATAGATGCTTTTACGGAGGCAATTTTACGTTCAAGTGAATCCTTAATATAATTGAGCATTTCTAGTTTCTTATGTTGATAAAAACTCTTCTTTTCCTTAGATGACTTGAAATAACAATTAAACATTTTTTACTTTATTATAAAAACATACTTAATTGACTTGTGACATAAAAATAAATTGGTTTCAATTTAAAAACAATATTCCTTATGGACTTTCAATTTTTTTTGAATAAAATTAAATAAATTCCATATTATTCAAGAAAATATTATTGAATATTCCTGAAAATTCAAATACAAAAAGAATTTCAATTGATTTACCTGAGGAACTAATTTCCAGGTTTGATCAATTACGAAAAGAGTGGGGATTTAGAGCAAGAGGACCTGTAATAGAAAAGATACTTAAAGAACTTCTTCAAGAAGATGATTTACTACCAAAGAACCAACAACAAGAAATAGACTTTAAAAATAAGAATAATAATGAAAATTTAAATATTGATGAAGATACTGCATTGGTATTAATTAAATCAGACGTAAAAAAAGAAGTTAATGAGATATCTTTGAATAAAAGATTTACAAATAACAATCAATATAAAGAAAAAGCCAACTCAAACATAAGCCTTCCCAATTTTGTTGAAAAAAAAGTAAATAATCTAAGAAGAAGTATTAATAGTGAAAAATTAAAGGAGAATATTAATGATATTCAAATTAATACTATTAAAGAAACTGAATTAATAAAATGTAGAATTGAGTTAATTAGCCATTGGAAAACCTTATATGGATCAGTTCCTAATGATCATGTAGTAGAAGCTTCGATGGATTGGTTTGAAAGGGATATATGGCCAAATCTTGAT
>QCEF01000002.1 GCA_003278545.1 Prochlorococcus sp. AG-355-N16 | reverse complement strand
GTGTTGAAAATTTAGCCCACCAATCTTCAATGAGAAATAATTTTAATATTGCAACAACTAGAGCGGTTAGTAACCCATCAACAGTTTCAGAATACATACTACCAATGTTAAAAAAAGAAGGGTTTGGAATTTTATATTGTGGCAAATGGAAATGCATCTAATCATGAATTAAGAAAGGCATTTTGTAAACTTTCTATTGAGTTGCATCCCGATACAACTTCATTAGAAATAGACGTTGCTAAAAGTAAATTTCAAGAAGTTCTTGAAGCTTATGAACATTTAAATAATAGTAATTTAAGGAAAATATATGATGACAAACTAAAAGAAAACTCTAGGATTAAAAATAATACTAACGTTTTAAATAATTTAGTAATCGATTCTATTAATCAAAATTTAATAGGAAATAGAAGACCTTTTTCGAATGGAGAATTGTTTTCGTTGTTTCTTTTAATTATCATCATTTCTATAAGTTTAATTGGTTCAATTTTTATTGCTTCTTTTACTGGAAAAGAATTAGAGACAATACCGCTTTGGCTAATTAAATAATTTTTTAAAAATCTGTGAATCCCTCTAAAAAACCTATCAATCAAAATTCGCTGCAATCATTAGAATTGTGGCTAACTGATTTAGGTGCTGTAAAGGATATTAATAATCCATCTAAATGGTATCTGTTACTTTCAAATTGGAATGCAACTATTATTTTTGAACAAGAAGATTTAAGTGTTATATGGGAAAGTGAAGGACAAGCAACTAAAAGACTGTTTTCCTACTGCATTAATAGAGAAGATGTGGAAAATGCAATACTGCAGGGACCTTAAACTTCTATCTAAAGATTGTCTAAGATTTGCCTTATTATCCAGTAACTTTTCCCCAATTGATCATCTTTTATACAGAGAGGCGGCAAGAGGTAAATAACATTCCCGAGGGGCCTAATGAATAAACCTTGCTCCATTGCAAGACTCTTTATTTCTTTCCCAATATTATTTAAATAACCTTTTTTGTTCCCAATATCTAAATCGAAGGCAGCAATTGTACCGGATACCCTTACCTTCTTTATATAAGGTAAGTTTTTAAATTTAATTAGATGAGATAAATGTTTTTCTTCAAATGAGAGGTATTTTTGTGGTTCTTTTTCTAATAAATCAAGGCTAGCGTTTGCTGCAGCACAACCTAAAGGATTAGCAGTAAAACTATGTCCATGCCAAAAAGTTTTTCTTGGGGAATCATCAATAAAAGATTGAAAAATTTTTTCTTTACATAAAGTTATTCCCATCGGTAAAAATCCACCAGTTAAACCTTTTGAAATACTGATTAAATCAGGAATGATTTTTGCCTTTTGAAAAGCAAAAAGGGTTCCACATCTTCCAAACCCAGTCAATACTTCATCGGCAATTAACAAAGAATTATTATTTTTTATAATTTCTGAAACTTTTTTTATAAACTGAGGCCTAACCATATTCATCCCTCCTGCTCCTTGAACAAGTGGCTCAAGGATTACTGCAACTGTGGGGGTTTTGAGTAGAGTTTCTAATTTTTGGATCGCCTTATTTTCTTTATTTTCTACTTCTTCATCGTTCATCCAAGTTGAAGGCCATGGGACTCTTCTGACTGGGAACATAAGATTATCGAAATTCTCATTAAAAATATTTCGTTCACCTAAAGCCATTGCGCCAAATGTATCACCATGATAGGCGCCATCAAAAGCTACTATTTGAGTTCTTGTCTCTTCTTTATTTTGCCATGATTGGAATGCAATTTTTAAGGCGACTTCCACTGCAGTAGAACCGTTATCAGAAAAGAATAATCTTTCTAGTTTTGTTAATTCACTAAGTCTTTCCGCTAATTTTTTTGCCTCTGGATGTAAGAAATCAGCAAATATAACTTGCTCAAGTTTTTTTGATTGATCAAAAATGGCATCCGCAATATATTGGTTACTATGACCATGAAGAGTTACCCACCAACTACTAATTGCATCTATTAGTTCTTTTTCAGGATCTTTAGTAAATAGGAGGGCATCTTTACCATGAGTTACTTCTATCTGCGGTTTACTGTTATTGATTTGCGTAAAAGGTGGCCAAATATTTGGGTGCCAACCTTGATTTGGAGTTGTTGAATCCAAAGATTTCATTTAACTTATTTTTGAGTTTAATAGTGAGATCAACTTATTCTTGATGTCTAGTTCTTCCCATAGTATATCTAAATTATTTGAGTCCATTTTTTTGATGTAAGGAAATTCAGCAATTAAAGGAATACCACTAAAATCAACTAGAGTTTTTGGATTATCTAGGTGTTTTTCGCCATTGACTACTAAGCCTAAAATCTCAATATTTCTTCGTTTTAAGGCCTCAATACTAAGCAGGGTATGGTTAAGAGTGCCAAGTGAGCTTTTACATACAAGTATTACCGGAAGATTCCATTCTCTTATTTGATCTATTTGCAAAAAATTGCGTGTTATTGGAACCATTAATCCACCTGCAGTTTCTATAATTAGTGAGCCTTCCACTTTTGGCAATCTCAACTTGTCAAAGTTAATAGCTTTTTGATCTATTTCAGCAGCCCAATGCGGAGATAAAGGTTTTGTAAAGACATAAGCTTCTTTGATTATTTTCTCTTTACTTACTTGTGCAAGTTTTTCAACAGTTTGACTATCAGTTCGCGATTCAATCCCACTTTGAATAGGTTTCCAATAAAAGGAATTTAATCCTTTAACGAAAAAAGAGCTTATTAAAGTTTTCCCAATATCAGTGTCTGTTCCACAAATTATAAATTTGAAAATATTTTTGTGACTACTCATAATTTCTTAATGACTTGAATCTCAATTTGCCATGAAAGGTTCACTGTATTATTGTAATTCTTTGGCCAAAACTTTTGAATTTCCTTTAACTCTTTCACTGTTTTGCGTTTACAGTTTGTTGATTGTGCTCCTACATTTTTAATGCTTCTAAAAAGTTTATATACATCTTCAAAATTTTCAAGATAATTAAACTGTTTTGAATAATGTATTTCAGTTAATTTGAAATCTTTTAATAATTCTTTAGAGCAAAGGAAATTAAGACCACTATATTCAGTATCAATTTTTTTACAAGTATTTTTCCATTCAGGAAAACAATCTTTTGTTGGATATGAAATGATTAAAAAACCTCCAGGTGTTAATTTGCTAAACCAATTTTTTATTATCTTTTCAGGTTTGTTTAACCAATGTATGCAAAAGTTAGATGTTAATAGAGAACAGTTATTTATTTCAGAAGGTAAATCATAATTCAAATCCCATAAAATTTTTTTTCTAAATAATTTATTTTCAAGAAGCATTTTCTTGCTGAAATCAATTCTGGATACTTTTTGAGAAGAAATTTTTTCTATTTCATCTGCTAATAGTCCTGGCCCTGATCCTAAATCTATCCATTCCCCTTTTTTTTTGGGATTTAATTCTTTGATAAGATGAACAATCTTTTTTGCAAAAAATTTCTGAATATTTGAATGCTGCAAATACCGATATGCAGCATCATTGAAATTATTTTGTATTTTCTCATTCCACTTTTTAATATTCATTTCAATGGTTAAGTGTATTACTTAAGATCTCGTATAAATTTAAATTATTCAAGCAATGACCTTGTTGAGCTAATTTAATTAAAATTGGCTTACTTTTAAGTGTTTTATTTAAGGAATCTAAAAAGTTATTATTTGATTCGTTGTCAAGAATCAAATCATTTTCAGATTTTATAAAAATAATTTTGCAATCTTTTCTTAAAAATACTGGAAAATCTCTATTGATGTAAAGTTCTTTTAAATCACTTAAAAGAAGAGTTTTATTTAAACTCTCTAGACTTTTATAAAAGATATTTTTAAAACTATTATTCATATGATTTGGCATAAATGATCTATATATGAATTCTTTCAACATATCCTTAGGTTCATCTTTTATAATTTTTGTTTCCATTCTTTTTAGAGACCTCAAAATAAAGTTTCTCTTATTACTTAAAGGAAGAAAATTATTAAAAGAATTTATAAGAACAATATGAGTTGCTTCTCTTAAAATTTTTTTTGGCATTAAATGAAAACCAAATGAATGGCATAAAGTCATTCTGATTTCTTTTTTAGATTCGCTTTTAATCCAATTTGCTTCATAATTATTTGTCGAAAAATAGCCCCTTTCATTATCTTGCCAATGCCAATTATTATTTAAAAAATCAACTTTATAATCATCCCAGAAATATTTATTTAGTCCCCACCCATGTTGAGTAATAATTTGTTTCATTTAAACTCTTTTAATACTGCAATGAAATTATTTAGCAGATTAAAGTCTAAGTTTCTTCGTATTGTTATTCTGATTCTTGATTGCCCTACTGGAACAGTTGGAGGTCTTATCGCAATTGCTAAAAACCCATTTTCTTCGAGATATTTTTGTAGATAAATTGCTTTTTCTTCTTGGCCAACAATAATTGATAAAATGTGAGAATCTCCCTGAACTGGAAAACTAAAATTTTTAATAATTTCATCTTTCCATATATTCGCAGAAGATAACAAATCATTACCCCATTTTTTATTTTCTAAAATTTTTTTTAAACCTTCTAGTGCCCCAGCAGCCAAAGATGGCGCGAGTGCGGTTGTATACCTAAATGCACCACTTGTTTGGATAAGATATTCTCCAATTTCTGAATTGGAAGCTATGAAAGCTCCACCGCTGCCAAATGCTTTTCCAAAAGTTCCAGTAATCATAGTTATATCTGAACGACAATTAAAACTTAAACCCCTGCCTTCAGGGCCCAAGATTCCAATTGCATGAGCTTCGTCAACTAATAATTGAACACTATGTTTTTTGCAAATTTCCGTTATTTCTCTTAGCGGAGCAATTGATCCCTCCATGCTATAAAGAGATTCAACAACAACTAAAATGGAATTTTTTCTGGGGTTAAATTTATTAATTTTATCTTCTAAATCTTTTAAATTATTGTGTGAGAATCTAACTAGTTTTGCTTGAGCAGCTTTGACTCCAACCAACAAAGAGTTATGGATCAATTTATCTGCTATTACGATACTATTTCTGTTTGCTAAAGCCTGGATAGCGGCTATATTTGCTTGAAATCCGCTTGGGAAAAGTAATACTTTCTCTTGATCAAGCCACTTGGCAAGTTCTGTTTCTAATAATTGATGTATTGGTCTTGAACCTGTAATAAACCTAGAGCTTCCTGAACCAATGCCTTCTAACAAGCTTATTTCGTAAGCAGCTTTTATTAAATCCTTGTCCCTGCTTAATCCAAAATAATCATTACTGCATAAGTCTATAAGTTTTTTATTTTGCGAATTTAAATTTAGAAGTTCGAAGGATTTTTTACCTAAAGAAAATGTTTTTAATTTACGGATTCTATTTTTTGGAATTTTTACTTTTTTCATTTTGGCAAAATAAAATATAGTGGATTTAATTAAAAAGATTTAGATTTACTATTAAAGTTTGCAAGGTATTTTTTGTTTATTAATATCTATATAGATCATATATTAAGAAGTTAACTCATCCTCTCCTCAATCACAATTATTGCTTAATTTAGAGGAATATTTCCCCTTTCCGCTAGATGATTTCCAATTAGAAGCAATACGAGCTATTAATAGCGGAAATTCTGTTGTTTTAACAGCACCAACAGGTTCGGGTAAAACATTGATAGGTGAATTTGCTATATATAGAGGCTTATCTCATGACAGCAGAGTTTTTTATACAACACCTTTAAAGGCCCTATCAAACCAAAAGTTTAGAGATTTTGCCAATCAATATGGTGAGAATAAAGTTGGTCTTTTAACTGGAGATATAAGCATAAATAGAGAAGCACCAATCTTAGTCATGACGACTGAAATTTTTAGGAACATGCTTTATGGCGAATTTGATGAATTTGATGATCCCTTAGAAAATTTAGAATCTGTAATTCTTGATGAATGTCATTATATGAATGACCCCCAAAGAGGTACAGTTTGGGAAGAAACTATAATCCATTGCCCTACTAGAACTCAAATAATAGCTTTATCAGCAACAATAGCCAATGCAGATCAATTGCAAAATTGGATAGAAAAAGTTCATGGGCCAACAGTACTAATTAATAGTGATAAGAGACCAGTCCCACTTGATTTTATTTTTTGTAGTGTTAAGGGCCTCCATCCACTTTTAAATAATAAGGGTAATGGAATTCATCCAAACTGTAAGATTTGGAGAGCTCCTAAAGGGCAGAAAATAAGAGGAAAAGTGGGTAGGATAATGCAACCAAAGTCTCCCTCAATTGGCTTTGTGATCTCCAAACTAGCTGAACGAAATATGTTGCCAGCTATTTATTTTATTTTTAGTAGAAGAGGATGTGACAAGGCTATTGAGAATATAAAAGATTTAAGTTTAGTAAGTTATTCAGAAGCAAGTATGATATCCCAAAAATTAGATGTTTATCTTAAAAATAATCAGGAAGCAATTAAAGATAAATCTCAATGCGAGGCATTAAAACGCGGTATTGCATCTCATCATGCTGGATTATTGCCTGCATGGAAAGAATTGGTTGAGGAATTATTTCAGCAAGGTTTAATAAAAGTTGTTTTTGCAACTGAAACTCTTGCTGCAGGAATAAATATGCCCGCAAGAACAACTGTTATTTCTTCTTTATCAAAAAGGACAGAAGATGGTCATAGATTATTATTTAGCAGTGAATTTTTGCAAATGTCAGGAAGAGCTGGAAGAAGAGGAAAAGATACCCAGGGATATGTTGTTACATTACAAACAAGATTCGAAGGTGCCAAAGAAGCAAGTGCACTAGCTATTAGCAAACCAAATGCTTTAGAAAGTCAATTCACTCCAAGCTATGGAATGGTACTTAATCTTTTACAAAATTATACTTTAGAGAAGTCTAAAGAATTAATTAAAAGAAGTTTTGGTAGTTTTTTATATTTAGGTGAATCATCAGGTGAGAATATAATTCTTGAAAATTTAAATAAGGATTTAATTGAGTTAAAAAAAATTACATCTAACGTTTCATGGAAAGATTTTGATGCATACGAAAAGTTAAAAAATCGTCTTAAAGAAGAGAGAAGACTCTTGAAAATTTTAGAAAAACAATCAGCAGAAAAATTATCAGAAGAGATAACTAATGCACTTCCATATATTAAAGATGGAAGCTTAATTTCAATCAAAGCTCCCCAAATTAAAAGAAAAATTGTTCCAGGATTAATTTGTAAGAAAATATATGAATCCCAAAAAATTAAGAGTTTATTGTGTTTGACAATTGATAATTTATTTATTCTTATAAAACCCTCATACATAGTAAGTATTTTTAATGATTTGGATGCAATTGATGTCTTAGGACTTGAAGTGCCGAAGATGTATTTTTCTGGAGAGGTATTTAGGGGAGATGATATGTCGCAGTGTTATGCGGATCGAATTTTAGAAGTTTCTAAAAAAAATGATTTACAAACTCCACAATATGATTTGACGACGGAAGTTTTGGCACAAAAGCAACAAATTAATAATTTAGAAGAAACAGTTACTGATCATCCTGCACACAGATTTGGAGACTCCAAGAAATTAAAGAAATATAGAAAAAGAATTATTGATGTTGAACAAGAAATAAATATTAGAAAAAAACTTCTTGAGGATAAAGAAAATCATAATTGGAGAACTTTTACTGATTTGATTAAAATTTTGAATCATTTTGGTTGTTTAAATGATTTGGAATTGACAGAAGTTGGACAAACAGTTGGTGCAATAAGAAGTGAAAATGAATTATGGATTGGTCTTGTTTTAGTTAGTGGTTATTTAGACGATTTAGATCCTCCTGAGTTAGCTGCAATTATTCAATCTATATGTGTTGATGTAAGGAGGCCTAATCTTTGGTGTAATTTCAAGCCTTCTTTAAAGGTAATAGATGTTTTTAATGAATTAGATGGTTTAAGAAAATTAGTCTCTTTTCAACAAAATAAGTTTCATATTGAAATTCCTATCTATTTAGAAACAGAGTTGACTGGAATTATTTCTGAATGGGCAAGAGGAAAAAAATGGAAAGATTTGGTTTTTAATACTTCATTAGACGAAGGTGATGTAGTGAGGATTATTAGAAGGTCAATTGATGTCCTTTCTCAAGTGCAATACTGTATTGGTGTTAGTAATAAATTAAAAAGAAAAGCTAAGTTAGCATTAAAAGCTATTAATCGTTTTCCTGTTTCTGAATCTAATGATCTTATAAAAGTCTCTGAAGATATTAATCCTGCATTAAAAAGAATTGACAATAATTTTTAAATTTTTTTAATCAAATCATTGAATTGATATTCATTGCTTCATCAAATTCATCTTCGTTTAAATAACCTAATTTAATTGTTGCCTCTTTTAAATTTAATGATTCTTTGAAGGCAAGGTTTGCAATTTCAGCTGCTTTTTCATAACCAACTTTTGGCACTATAGCTGTAACCAACATTAGTGAATTTTCTAAATTTAACTTCATTCTCTTTTGATTAGGTTCCATCCCATCAACCAATTTTATCCTGAAGTTTTCTATTACATTTTTAAGTAATTTTAAACTTGTGAGAATATTAAATCCAATAAGAGGCTTATATTCATTCATCTGTAAAGTGCCGCTAGAATTTGCCATTGAGACTGCATATTCAAGACCCATTATCTGAGTACAAACCATTGATAAGGCTTCGCATTGAGTTGGATTCACTTTGCCAGGCATAATAGAACTTCCAGGTTCATTTTGAGGAATAATTAGTTCATATATTCCTGATCTTGGACCAGAAGATAGAATTTTTATATCATTTGAAATTTTAAATAATGCACTTGCTAATATTTTTATCTGACTCATTACTTGAGCAAGACGATCATGCGAGGCCATGATAGAAAAATTATTTTTTGATTTATAGAATATTAAATTAGTATCATCGGAAATTGATTTTATAGACTCTTCACAAAATCCTTTTGGACAATTAATCCCTGTACCAACCGCAGTTCCTCCCAGAGGTAAGAAATACAATTCATTCAGACTCATAATAATTGCATTTTCAGCATCTTTAAGTTGCTCTGACCATCCTGATATTTCTTGCCCAAAAGTAAGGGGAACTGCATCTTGAAAATGAGTTCTTCCTATCTTTATAAGGTCTTTCCATTCTTCACTTTTTTTATCAAGGACCTTAGTAAGTTCTCTGATCGTTGGAACTAAATTTTTGATTATTTCATTAACAACAGATATTTGAATAGCAGCAGGAAAAGTGTCATTAGTTGACTGAGATTTATTTACATCATCATTCGGATGAATTGGTTGATGACTACCAAGCTCTGAATTAGTCTTTAAAGCTGCAATATTTGAAATTACCTCATTAACATTCATATTTGTTTGCGTGCCACTACCTGTTTGCCAAACCTTTAAGGGAAACTGCGAATCGTGAAGCCCATCAAGTATTTCCGTACATGCCTCTACAATCAAATCTTTTTTCCTTTTATCTATTAAACCTAAATTGAAATTCGCAATTGAAGCAGCTTTTTTGATGAGGGTCAGTGAATAAATTAACTCAATTGGAATTAATTCTTCTCCAATAGAAAAATTTATTATTGATCTTTGAGTTTGAGCACCCCACAAAGCTTCCATGGGAACCTCTATTGTTCCCATGCTATCTTTTTCAATCCTAAAGTTTTTGGTCATTATTCCTCTGAAAACACTGGTTTAACTTAGATAAGGTTTTCAGTAATCCTAGATACCTAACTTCTCCCATATTACACTTAAATTATTAAGATGAATTGAAGGATTAAAACATTCTTCTAAGTCGCTTTGATCAATAAAATCCATAATTTCATTATCTCTTTCTATATTTTGTTTGAAATTCCCATTCTGAGTATTCCAGGCCTGATGAGCATTTTTTTGTACTAAGCTATAAGCTTTTTCTCTAGATAAGCCTTTCTCTACAAGCAAAAGTAAAACTTTCTGACTAAAGATTACACCACCATATATATTTAAATTTTTAAGCATATTTTTTGGATAAACTTCTAAATTGCTTACTATATCTTGCATTTCCCTGAGCATAAAATGCAAGCAGATTGATACGTCAGGTAGCATGATACGTTCATTTGAACTATGGCTTATATCTCTTTCGTGCCAAAGTGGAACATTTTCAAGTGCTGTTAAGACGTAACTCCTCAAAATTCTTGCTAAACCACTTACTCTTTCACTTCGAATAGGATTTCTTTTATGAGGCATGGCAGAACTTCCTTTTTGCCCTTTTGTAAAGCCCTCCTCAACTTCTAAAACATCAGTTCTTTGTAAGTTTCTTATTTCAGTTGCGAATCTATCTAAAGAAGCGCCAACTAGTGCAATAGTTTGCACATATTCTGCATGTCTGTCTCTCGATATAACCTGCGTACTTGCTGTATCAGGTTTTAATCCGAGTAAATCACAAGTTATTTGTTCTACTTTAGGATTCGTATTAGCGTAAGTTCCCATTGCACCACTTATTTGTCCAATTGCTACAGAATCTTTCAGAGTTAACAATCTTTTTTTGTTCCTTATTATTTCTGCTAACCATCCAGCAAGTTTAAAACCGAAGGAAATTGGCTCCCCATGAATTGCATGAGATCTGCCAATCATTAATGTATTTTTGTGCTTCCTTGCTAATAATCTGACCTCATTTTCTAGGTTCTCAATTTCTTCTAATAACAATTCGCAAGAATTTACTAACTGAAGAGATAAGCCAGTATCAAGTACATCACTACTGGTCATACCAACATGTATGTATCTTCCAGAATCTCCTACAAATTCATTAACGCTTGTAAGAAATGCTATGACATCATGTTTAACTTCTTTCTCAATTTCTGTAATTCTAGATTCATCAAACTTTGCATTCGAAAGTATCTCTTTCATGGCATTCTCAGGTATTTTTCCGAGAGAAAAATTTGCTTCACATGCAGCTATTTCAACCTTAAGCCAACTCTGGAATTTTGCGCTTTCAGTCCAGATTTTCCCCATTTCGGGTAATGTGTAACGCTCGATCACAATTTTTATTTATTATCAATTTAAACTTTATAACAAAATCGAATTATTGCCCTATACCTTTAAAGATGTACTTGCCATTGAACATATTTGACTGATTATTATTTTTCCTATGTAACATTTTACTGGCTCATAAAGATAGCTTAAATATAAAAATGTTTGCATATATTCCTTCGTTAATCATGGGTAATTTTTTAGTTCTTATTTAAAATTGAAAGGTATTAAAGAATTTGGATCTTAATCTTATAGAAGTTCATTATTCAGTCTTTTTTTATTGATTAATATATGATTAAAAAAAGTAGATTAGATCTTTATCTTCTAAATAAAGGTTTATGTGAAACTCGTCAAAAAGCCCAAGGTTTAATTCTTGCGGGCAAGGTTAGAGATATCAATGGGAAAGTATTAGATAAACCTGGACAACAAGTATTAATTGGATCTGAGTTTTTTATTGATTCCGCGCCTATGTTTGTATCAAGGGGCGGCGAAAAATTATTGGAGGCATTTAAAAAACTTGAAATTAAAGTAAAAGACAAAATATGTATTGACGCAGGAATCTCTACTGGGGGATTTACTGATTGCTTATTGCAACAAGGCGCAAAGTTAGTATATGGAATAGATGTTGGTTATGGACAAACTGCATGGAAGATTAGAAATAATCCAAAAGTTATACTTTTTGAACGAACTAATATTCGAAATTTAAAACCTAATGATCTTTTATCTAGAAGTAATGAATTACCAAATTTTGTTGTTGCTGATTTGTCTTTTATTTCATTAAAGTTAGTTTTTAAATCTATTGGTAATTTATTAGAAGGTGATTGTATTGAGGGAATATTTTTAATTAAACCCCAATTTGAGGTCGGTAAAGATAAAGTCAGTAAAGGAGGTGTTGTTCGCAATCCTAAATTCCATATTGAGGCTATAGAGTCTGTTATCTATGCTGCTAAGAATTTCCAATGGAATATAAAGAATTTGATAGCTTCTCCGCTGGTAGGTCCTGCTGGGAATCATGAATATCTAGCTTGGATGACCTTAGGAACTCAATCAAATAAAAGTATTAATAGTGAATATATACAAAATTTAGTAAAAGAAACTCTTTGAATTAAAGAGCTTCTTCGTCTTTGTCGCCAGTTCTAATTCTTACAACTGAATCAATTGATGTGATGAATATTTTTCCGTCACCTATCTCTCCAGTTTTTGCTGCTTCAGCAATCGCATCTATGACTGAATTAACCTTTTCATCTTCTACCACAACTTCTACTTTAAGTTTTTGAAGGAATTCAACAGTAAATTCCGAACCTCTATATCTTTCAACTTGTCCTTTTTGCCTTCCAAAACCTCTAACTTCACTAACTGTCATTCCAACAATGCCGGAATTCACTAATGCAATTTTTACATCCTCCAGCTTAAATGGACGTATGATTGCTTCAATTTTCTTCATGATTAAAGATTGAACATTCCTATTTTAATTGTTTTTTGGGAAAACATCCAACATTGAAATATCAGACAAACATTCAACATTAAGGCCTGCATTCTTGGCGTCTTCTATTAATAGTTGGGAATTTTCTTCAGAAATTATTACTGTACTATTTGACAACGCTTCCCACTGATCATTCTCAAAGTGTGTTTGAAGCCATAACATTCCAATTGCAGTTTTTGGTTGAAGGGATTTATTTAGGTTGTTATCGATAGTTATCAAACAAATGTCCATTAATTTTTTATTGAACTAAACACATATAAACCTTTCGGCGGACATTATGAATGTTATTATTGATACAAAAATAAGATTTAACATCTTTTGACTTAGTCAATTGTAATACTTAGATTTGTTGATACTTTTGCGAATTTTTATCTTTATATATAGTTTTTATATAGGTTTAGTAAAAAAGTTCTACTAAAAATGAGTGCAGCTAAATTAGAAGATTCGACTCAAAGACCGCTATATGGTGAAAGAATTATTGAAGAATCAAAAATAATTTGTTTCGATAATCCAAATAAGAAAAGAATTTATGAAATTTCTATTCAGTTACCTGAATTTACATGTAAGTGCCCCTTTTCTGGTTACCCAGATTTTGCAAAGCTAAATATTATTTATCAACCTAATTTGAAAGTCTATGAGTTGAAGTCTTTAAAGCTTTATATTAATAATTTTAGGGATATAAAAATATCACATGAGGAAGTTGTGAATAGAATTATGGATGATTTAGTGAATGAAGGTTCACCTCACTGGATACATTTAAATGCTGCATTTAACCCCAGAGGGAATGTTTCTATGCAATTAGATATTTTTAGTGGACAGAAAAGAAATTAAAAATTTTTTATTTCGTCTGATAATCTAAAAAATTCTTTTTTAAAACCAACTAGATTTTTATTACTAAGGCCTCCAATAGATAACTTTTGTGATTCTTTATTTACCAGAATCCATAATTGGTTAGTTGGTATAAGACTTAATATTGTTCCAAAAATTATTAAAATAAAAGAAAAGTAAATAAATGGTATAGACGGATCATTTTTAATTATTAATCCACTGCTGGGGATTATTTTTTTCAGAGATACTTTTGAAGAGTTAACTTCTAAAGGATCGTCATTGATATAGAGATTATTCCCGGAAAAATTTTCTATATTCGAAATTTTAAGTGGACCATTTTCATTATCTATTGTTAAAAGGAAATTTTTTTTAGTCTCCGATCCTAATTCAACTAAAACTCCCCAAACTTGATTACCGATTTCTGGAATCTCCTTTAAATGTAATTGATAAAGGATATTATCTATTTCTAAAACAACATTTGATATTGCCCAATCTGCTTGATAAATAGTTAATCCTTTAAACCTGATTGGGTGATTAACTTTGGTTATTTTTATATCATTTAAATTTAGATCTTCAGAAGAAAAATTTAATTTTGAAATAAACTGTTTGGGCACACCATCACTTTCACGTTCAATCGAAAAATCGACTAATTTTACATTGGCTTTTGAGTTTGTGCTCTCATTAACAAGATCTAAAGTTTCTCCAGGCAGTAAATATTGTTCTTTTGATTGGCTTGTAAAACTTCCATATGCTGAACCTATAAGTAAGACTATTAATCCGATATGTACAACTAAAGGACCGATTTTTCCAATTAACCCCTTTCTTGCAGAAATATGACTATTAAATTTGTATGTTTTCCATCCTTTTTTTTTAAGTAATAAATCTACTTTTGATATATGTTCTACATCTTGATTGATTGGATGACTTGTAGTTAGTTGCAGTTTACTAAATTTTTTTTCGCTCTTATATTCAATCCATTTTAATGAAGCTTTTAATGAAGGAATTTGCCTCCTGAAACTACAGGCTGCCAGAGAAATGCAAAGAAGAATCAATGTAAATAAAAACCAAAAGCTTGTATATATATGATCCAATTGAAGTTTTAAGACTTTTTCTCCATCTAAAAATCCAAAAATTGGGGCTCTATCGAAATTATCAATGTAGAATTTATTATTACTGCCTTGAGGTATAAAAGTACCTATTCCACTGGCAATTGCAATGAAGATTATCAGCGATATAGCGAATCTTAAACTTGATATTTTTAATATTAGATTCTTGAAAATAATCATTTATATCCAATTTGATAATAAATTCAATAACCCTAGAGAAACTAAAAATATCCCACTTAAAGTCGGGATTATTTGACTAAATTTTCTAAGCGCTAAAAATTGTTTTAAGTTTTCTGCAGTAGCTCCTGCAATGATTAGTGGGGTTACTTGGCCTATCCCAAAGAAAAATAAAAAAATAATAGATATTGTTGGATTTTTAGCTTGCGATACCCAAGCCAAAAGAGTTGCTAAAACTGGAGAAATGCAAGGTGAAGAAGCTAGTCCAAAAGTAGTACCTATGGCAAAAGGCGCTATAAATTTTGGTATTTTATCTTCAATTATTTTTATATCAGGTCCATTGGGAAACTGAAACTTTAGAATTCCTAATAAATTAAAACCCATTATTATTGCAATTAGGGCAACAAATGAAGTGTAATAAGATGGAATTTGCCCATATATTTTACCTAAGAATCCACTCGCGCCCCCCAGTGCAACAAGCGAAAAAACTACGCCTCCTGAAAAACTAATAAGTTTAAATTTATTTTTCTCTGTTCCTCCTATATAAGCAATAGTGATTGGTAGTAATGATAATGAGCATGGGCCAAGACTCGTTAAAAGTCCTGCGCTGAAAACCAAAAATATAGTGAATGGGCCAGGATTATTAAGGCTATTCTGCATAAGCAGATTACCCTTTTGAGATAATTCTGAAATAACTAAATTAAATGATTCGATAGTTTGACTTAAATCATATAAATTCTAACTAATTAAGATTCTTTCGTGTACTTATCATACCTATGAAGCCTGTAGATTCTAATGAGCATCTCAATAACATCCCTGCAATAAAAAATGATGCGATTAATGAATTCCCACCGTAACTAATGAAAGGTAGTGGTAAGCCGGTAGTAGGCATAGAGCCTATTGCTACAGCAATATGCATTATTGATTGACCTATCAACAATACACCACATCCAATAGAAACTAATTTTGTATAGTTGTTCCTGCATTTTAGAGTAATTCTTAAAGTTATATATGAGAAAACTGTTAGAAAACCCAGGAATAAAGTACACCCTAACAAACCAAATTCTTCAGCAAAAATGGCAAAAATAAAATCTGTGTACATAAAAGGTAGGTACTGTAATTTTTGTATTGACAATCCAAAACCTTGACCGAATAGACCACCTGATCCTATAGCTAATAAACTTTGAACTAATTGAAAGCCACTTCCCTGTTGATCTTCCCAAGGATTAATAAATGAAGTAACTCTAAGTTTTTGATATTCGTTATTGATGATACTAATACATCCAGTAATAAATCCTAATGAGGCAAATGAGCAGAGAGAACTTAGTTTTACGCCTCCACATAAACCCATTACCCAAAAAAGAATTCCAGTTAATGATGCAGTGCTTAAATTAGGCTGCTTTAGTATTAATAAAATTAATAATCCAAAAGAGAATATTGAAATTAATTTTTTATCATTCTTAATCAGATTCCAATGAGCAAAAAGGTTAGAAGCTTCTAGTATTAGAAAAGGCTTAATTAATTCAGAAGGTTGTAGACGTAAATTTCCTAGAACTAGCCATCTTGAAGATCCGTTAACTGTAATTCCAGTAATATTGGTAAGGAATATTAGGAAGAATAAAATAAAAAAAATAATTCTTGAAAACTTTAAAAGATCTCTAATGTTTGTATTCAGAACAAAATAAAATAGACTAATTCCTGGAATTGTCCAAATAATTTGTTTTTTTAAGAAGTAAGCCCAATTTCCCATTTCCCTACTAGCTACCCACCAACTTGCTGATCCAAGGATGCATATGCCTAATATTGACCAAATTCCAATGAGAACAACGAGGATTTTTGCCTCATAAGGCCATATCGTCCAAGGTAAGGGAAATATAGACTCTGTTAAATTGCTGAGATTTTTTTTGTAATTAGAACTAAAGGTTTTTTTCCTTTTAGAAATTCTTTTATATTTTATTTTTTCTTGACTTATCTCCAATTTTTTTGATGTATTATGTACTATTGAGACGTTTAATTGAGATTTTGCCAAGTCTTTTATTAACGTTTTAAAGTGTTAAAGCAATTAAAAAGATGACTTTTCAAACATTTTATTTTTGAAGAATAAAGTAAAAAATGGTCTACAAATTCATCATAAATCTTAAGAATTAATTTTTTATAGAAAAAAACTAGCTAAAAGGTACCTCTCCGTGATAGATTCCGTGGGTTTATATACTTACTTCAAACCATTCGGAGAGGGGTTCTAAACTATGTTCACATCAGTGGACTCAAATAGAAAAAAACTTGAGCATCCCTCTAATGAGAATGTTCAATTTCCTCGATCCCTGAATAATTCGATCATCAAAGAAAGTAAATCTGGCATTGCCAATCAAATAGATAATTTGCTTTCTCAAAATGATGAATACACAAAATTGCAATTAACAATTTTTGGAATTACTTTTATTGTTTCTATTTTATTAGCTTCAATAACTGGAGTTTTTCTAGGATTTACTTTTGGTTTTAGTATTTTTATAGGTGCAATAGCGGGCATTTTTTACCTACGTTTGCTTGCCAAAAGTATAGGGAAACTTGGTAAAGAATCATCAGGTGTATCAAAATTGCAACTATTAGTTCCAGTTTGTCTCTTTATTTTTGCGAGCAAGCTAGGATCTTTGGATATTTTTCCTGCAATGATAGGTTTTTTCATTTATAAGCCTTCACTCATTCTTTATTTTTCACGTTCTTAAGTAAATTTTTTTATTCAAAACAAATGTTTTTTAATTCTTTGCTAACAAATTTTGCAGCATTAGAAGTTGGTCAACATCTTTATTGGCAAATTGGAAATATCAGACTACATGGGCAGGTATTTTTAACATCTTGGATTTTATTAGGAGCGTTATTGGTCTTTATTTCTTTAGGAACTAAAAAGATGGAAAATGATCCTAAAGGCCTTCAAAACTTGCTTGAGTTCCTCTGGGATTACATAAGAGATCTTGCTAGGACGCAAATAGGTGAAAAAGTTTATAGAGATTGGATGCCATTTATAGGTACTTTATTTTTATTTGTCTTTGTTAGTAACTGGGGAGGTGCTTTAATTCCTTGGAGATTGATTAAGTTACCAAGTGGAGAATTAGGAGCACCTACTGCAGATATCAATACAACTATTGCATTGGCTTTATTAGTTTCACTTTCTTATTTCTATGCAGGTTTAAGCAATAAGGGTTGGAGATACTTCGAATACTATGTTCATCCAACTCCGATTATGCTTCCTTTTAAAATTCTAGAGGACTTTACTAAACCTTTATCACTCTCTTTCAGGCTATTTGGAAATATTTTGGCTGATGAACTTGTTGTTGGCGTTCTAGTCTTTTTAGTTCCGCTAATTCTCCCAATACCTGTTATGTTCCTTGGATTATTTACTAGTGCAATTCAGGCATTAATTTTCGCAACTTTAGCGGCCTACTACATTGGAGAAGCTGTTGAAGAACATCATTAGCTATTTTCTAAAACATTCAGATGCTTTTACAAAGGGTCTGTAATCTGGCAAAATATCTAATCGCGTAGGTCTGAACATATCAGACCCATTCTTAAAAGAAAGAATGTCCAAGCGTGTATGACAACAAAGATTATCACAAGTATTAAGCTCTTTATTTCAAAATTATGGATTCGATTACTTCCGCTGCATCAGTTGTAGCTGCTGGTTTGGCAGTTGGTCTTGGTGCTATTGGCCCAGGTCTTGGACAAGGTAACGCAGCTCAAGGTGCTGTTGAGGGCATTGCCCGTCAACCAGAAGCTGAAGGTAAAATCAGAGGAACTCTTCTTTTATCTTTCGCTTTCATGGAGTCATTAACAATTTACGGATTAGTTGTGGCTTTAGTACTACTTTTTGCGAATCCTTTTTCCTAAAAGTTAATATTGCTTCTAATCCTTATTAGCAATATTTAAATTTAATTTTTTAACATCAACTGAATCATATGTTGGCCTTTAATTTTTTTGGTGCTACAGAAGGTGGATTATTTGATATAAATGCCACTTTGCCACTAATGGCGATACAAGTAGTTGCTCTTACTTACATATTAAATTCTCTCTTTTTTAAGCCTGTTGGCAATGTTGTAGAGAAAAGAGAAAAGTTTGTAAGTAATAATATTATTGAGGCCAAAAATAAACTTTCTGAGGTTGAAAAATTAGAAGCTGATTTATTAACTCAGCTTCAAAGCGCTCGTACAGAAGCTCAAAGAATTGTGTGCGAAGCAGAAAATGAATCTGACAAGCTGTATAAAGAAGCACTAGAACTTGCTAACAATGAAGCAAATGCTTCAAAAGAAAAAGCAAGACTAGAAATAGAAACTCAGACTTCTGCTGCTCGTGATCAACTTTCTAAAGAGGCTGATGATCTAAGCGAACTTATTGTTAATAGATTGATTCTAGACAAATGAATTTAACTCTTTTAGCTACAGAAGGTTTTGGATTGAACTTCAATTTATTCGAAACTAATATCCTTAATTGGGCTGTAGTAGTTTTCGGTCTTTATAAATTTTTGCCTGGTTTCCTAGGTAAAATGCTTCAAAAAAGGAGAGAAGGAATCCTTCTTGAATTAAAAGATGCTGAAGATCGACTCTTCAATGCAACTCAAGCTTTAGAAAAGGCGAAGAAAGATTTATCTTCAGCAGAAGAAAAAGCTTCACAAATAAAAGCTGATTCCCTTAAAAGATCTGAATCAATCAGAATGGAAAGTGAGAAAAAAGCGATAGAGGAGATGGCACGAATTAAACAAAGTGCAATTTCTGATGAGAGCTCTGAAGCATCCAGAGCAATCTCTCAACTTCGAAAAGAAGCTGTTGAACTGGCAATTAAAAAAGCTTTAAATTCTCTCCCAAATCGACTTGATAAAACAACACAAGAAAATTTGGTAACTCAATCAATTAATAATATTGAGGTGAACTAATGCCACTTTTAAATTCAGTTACTACACCATACGCAGAGGCATTACTTCAAGTTGTGAATGAAAATTCGCAAACTGAAGAGATGGTTTCTGAGGTTAAACAACTCTTGGAAGTAATTAATGATTCCCCTGAATTGGAGAAGGCATTATCCTCTCCCATTTTAGAGACAGATGCTAAGAAGAAAATTATTATTGAAATTTTTTCGAATAAGGTTAATTCTTCTTTACTGAATTTCTTAAAATTATTAGCCGATAGGCAAAGAATTGGAATCCTTACTTCAATTCTTGATAGGTTTTTAGAGATTTACCGAGAAAATAGTAATATTGCTTTGGCAACTGTTACTTCTGCAGTCGAGCTTACTGATGAACAGAAAGGTTTAATTACCAAAAAGATCATCAATATTGCTGGAACAGAAAAATTAGAACTTGTAACTAAAATCGACCCATCTCTTATTGGTGGCTTCGTCGCCAGTGTAGGATCAAAAGTAATTGATGCTTCTCTCGCTTCACAAATTAGAAAACTTGGCTTATCTCTTTCCAAGTAATTTTTCAATCAACCTTAAATTCTTAAATCCATGGTATCTATCCGCCCTGATGAAATCAGTTCAATCTTAAAACAACAAATAACTGATTATGACCAATCTGTAAGTGTTAGCAATGTAGGAACTGTTCTGCAAATCGGTGATGGCATTGCAAGAATATATGGCTTAGATCAGGTCATGGCAGGTGAGTTATTGGAATTTGAGGATGGTACAGAGGGTATAGCTTTAAATCTTGAAGATGATAATGTTGGAGCCGTTTTAATGGGAGAGGCACTTGGAGTCCAAGAAGGAAGTAACGTTAAGTCCACAGGTAAAATCGCATCTGTTCCTGTTGGTGAAGCAATGCAGGGGAGAGTTGTTAATCCTCTCGGACAACCAATAGATGGGAAAGGCGAAATTCCAACAAGTGATACTAGATTGATCGAAGAAATGGCTCCTGGAATAATCAAGAGAAGATCAGTGCATGAACCAATGCAAACAGGTATCACATCTATTGATGCGATGATTCCTGTTGGAAGAGGTCAAAGAGAACTAATTATTGGTGATAGACAAACTGGAAAATCTGCTATTGCTATTGATACAATAATCAACCAAAAAGGTCAAGACGTAGTTTGTGTTTACGTAGCTATTGGTCAGAAGTCAGCATCAGTAGCAAACATCGTAGAGGTCTTAAGAGAGAGAGGAGCCCTAGACTATACAGTCGTAGTTAGTGCAGGAGCTTCAGAACCAGCTGCTTTACAATACTTAGCACCTTATACTGGTGCCGCAATTGCTGAACATTTTATGTATCAGGGTAAAGCAACACTTGTTATTTATGATGATCTAACAAAACAAGCTCAGGCTTATAGACAAATGTCTCTTCTTTTAAAAAGACCACCAGGAAGAGAGGCTTATCCAGGAGATGTTTTCTACTTACACAGTAGATTGTTAGAAAGAGCAGCAAAACTTTCTGATGCTATGGGAGGGGGCTCTATGACAGCTCTTCCAATTATTGAAACTCAGGCAGGGGACGTTTCTGCTTACATCCCAACTAATGTTATTTCAATTACAGATGGACAAATATTCTTGAGTGCAGATTTATTTAACTCAGGATTAAGACCAGCTATTAATGTTGGTATTTCTGTTAGCCGTGTTGGAGGAGCCGCTCAGACAAAAGCAATTAAAAAAATTGCAGGAACTTTAAAATTAGAACTCGCACAGTTTGATGAACTAGCTGCTTTTTCTCAATTTGCATCTGATCTTGATGAAGCAACTCAGCAGCAACTTGAAAGAGGCAAAAGACTAAGAGAATTATTAAAGCAACCTCAATTCTCTCCGCTAAACCTTGCAGAACAAGTTGCAGTTGTTTATGCAGGAGTTAAAGGTCTTATTGATGAGGTCCCTGTCGAAGATGTTACTAAATTTGCAACTGAACTTAGGGAATACCTAAAGTTAAATAAAGCGGAATTTATAGAAGAGATTCTTAAAGAAAAGAAATTAAATGATGGATTAGAATCGACGCTAAAAGAGGTGATAAATGAAGTTAAATCATCAATGCTTGCCACCGTTTAAATTTATTTAGGAGATACAATGGCAAATCTTAAAGAGATTAGAGATCGAATCGTTTCCGTTAAAAATACAAGAAAAATAACGGAGGCCATGAGACTTGTTGCAGCTGCAAAAGTTAGGAGAGCTCAAGATCAAGTTCTTAAGAGTAGACCTTTTGCAGATAAACTTGCACGAGTCTTAGAAAATATTCAATCTAGAGTAAAATTTGAGGCCGTCGACTCTCCTCTATTATCCAAGAGAGAAGTAAAGAGTATCTCCTTGGTTTGTATAACTGCGGATAGAGGTTTATGCGGTGGTTACAATACAAATATTATAAAAAAGGTAGAAATAAGATACGCAGAATTAGTCAAACAAGGGTATCAGCCAAATTTAATTTTGGTAGGGAAGAAAGCTATTGGATATTTTCAAAATAGAAAGGATAGATATGTAATTAAAAGTACTTTCAAAGAACTAGAACAGGTGCCCACAGTCAAGGATTCTGAAGGAGTTACAAATGAGATTTTAGCCGAATTTCTTTCAGAAAATTCTGATAGGGTAGAAATTATTTTCACGAAATTCATCACTTTAGTTAGCTGTGCCCCTGTAGTTCAAACACTATTGCCACTTGACCCTCAAGGAATCGCTGAGGAAAACGATGAAATTTTTAGGTTGACTACAAAAGAAAGTAAGTTACTTGTTGAAAAATCAAATATTGAAAAAAGTGATTCAGAAAAGTTGCCATCAGATATTGTTTTTGAACAAAGTCCTGATCAACTATTAGATTCCTTATTACCATTATATTTACAGAATCAGGTACTAAGAGCTCTTCAAGAGTCGGCAGCTTCAGAACTCGCTTGCAGGATGACTGCTATGAATAATGCAAGTGATAATGCTAAAGAATTAGCAAGTACTTTGAATCTAACCTATAACAAAGCTAGACAAGCAGCTATTACACAAGAAATATTAGAAGTTGTGGGAGGTTCAGCAGTTTAGCAATAAGATTTAGGATATGCCTGAATACAATATCAAAGTTCAATTTGAGCAAAAGACTTTTAGTTTTTTATGTTCTGAGGATCAAGATATTATTTCAGCGGCAAAAATGAATGGAATAGATTTACCAAGTAGTTGTTGTTCAGGAGTTTGTACAGATTGTGCATCCATGATATTGGAAGGATTCGTAGATCAGGAAGATGCTATGGGATTAAATGATGATTTACGAGAAAAAGGCTTTGCACTTTTGTGTGTAGCATACCCCAAGTCAGATTTAAATATTGTTATTGGTAAAGAAGTCGAAGATGATTTATATAATGATCAATTTGGTAAATATCAAAAATGAAATTAAGTTCAGTTGATTATTATTTAGATTGGCCAGTTTCAATAAAATTAAAAAATTTAAGGAAATTCATCATTACAAATTTAGAAACAAAAGGTGATTTAATCCGATGGTCAATTGTTGATATTCAAAATTCTATTGACTCTTTTGGAACAAAAAAACTTAAAATTAAAGCTGTCATAGCTAATTAAAAAATGTAAATTGAAATATTTTTAATAATGAAAAATTCACCAACAATATTCATTGTTCCAACTGGTATTGGTTGTGAAGTAGGAGGTTTTGCTGGGGATGCACTTCCTACCGCTAAATTATTAGCATCGGCAAGTGGATGTTTAATTACTCATCCAAATGTTATGAATGGCGGTACTCTTTCTGAAAAAGATAAAAATATTTTTTATGTTGAGGGTTATAGTTTAGACCGACTTGCTAAAGGAGAAATCGCTTTAAAAAGGGTAAAGCAACAGAAAATTGGGATAATTTTTGATTCAGCCATTGAAAAAGAATTATTAGTAAGACATTTACAAGTTGCTGATGCATGTGTTTCTACTTTAGGGATTAATGTTCATAATTATGTCATTACAAAAAAGCCATTAAAAATAGTTATTGATTCTGATTTTTCAAAAATCAGTGGTGGCACAATTGAAAATCCAGATACTCTAATTGATGCTGGAAAATGTTTAATAGAAAAAGGAGTAACGGCAATAGCAATTGTGGCAAAATTTCCAGATGATCCAGATTCTTTAGAAACTAATATCTATCGAGAGGGGAAAGGGGTTGATCCTATTGCTGGAGTCGAAGCAGTTATAAGTCACTTAATAAGCAAATTTTTAAAAGTTCCCTGTGCTCACGCACCTGCTTTAAATCCAATTGAATTGAATGAAAATTTAGATCCTCGTGCAGCTGCAGAAGAAATAGGATACACCTTTTTACCATCAGTACTGATTGGGTTAAGCAATGCACCTGACATTGTTGAATTGCCGGCTAAAAATAAATCAATCTCACTACACCCTGATCAGATTCAATCTATTGTTGTTCCTGATGGTGCATTAGGTGGAGAAGCAGTACTAGCAGGGATTGAAAAAGGTTTAAATATTATCTCTGTAAAAAATCAAAATACATTAAAAGTGACAAATAAGTTTTATAATTATCCCAATCTTTTTGAAGTTGATAATTATTTAGAAGCTGCAGGCATAATTCTTGCTATCAAAAAAGGTATCAACCTTAATTCAGTTAAACGGCCTTTAAAAAAAATCCAAGAGTGTTCTTATAGTGATTAATAAGATATTGCTATGGGAACTCTCCAGTCACTTCCTAATGATTGACTGCTTAGTTTTAGGATTGGAGGGGCCTGCTTTCTTTTAAATTCGGCTTTTTTTATTAGTGAGATAATTTTTAAAATTAAATCTTTTTTATACCCATCTTCTTCTAGTTGTTGTAAATCTTTTTTCTCTTCAATAATACCTTTAAGAATATTATCTAAAATAGAATAAGGTGGGAGAGAATCAGTATCTAATTGATCAGGACCTAATTCGGCACTTGGAGCTTTCGTACGTATATTTTCTCCAATTATATCTACTTTAGTATCTAACATATACAACTTCCTACGATTAATTGAATCTTCACTATCAAGCCAGTTGCATAATTTAAAAACATTAGTTTTATATAAATCCCCAATTACAGATAATCCCCCATTCATATCACCATAAAGTGTGCAATATCCCACGGCCAGTTCTGATTTATTGCCTGTTGAGAGTAACAAATGCTTTTCTTGATTTGCTAAAGCCATAAGAAGTGTGCCTCTTATCCTTGACTGAATATTTTGATTTGTTATTTCAGCCATCTCGAAAGATATTGTTTTTATAAATGATTCTTCAAAAGAGGTCATCAAGTTTTCAATTGGAATGCTCTTGAAACTTATCTTTAATCTTCTTGCTAAATCTTCTGCATCACTCTTCGAATGAGATGAGCTCCACTTAGAGGGCATTGAAACGCAATAAACATTATTACTTCCCAGAGCCGCTGTGGCAATTGCTGAGACAAGTGCTGAATCAATACCACCACTTAATCCAACTAGAGCAGTTTTAAATCCACATTTTTTTGCATAATCTTTAACACCAAGGACTAACGCATCAAAAATTGATGACATTTCGGAGTTTTCAAATTCATTTTTTTCAGGTTTTGTTTGCTCAATTTCCCAGCTGGAGAGATCTTCCGAAAAAGATTTCAGTTGCTTAATTTTAGATCCATTTTTATCAAGAATAAAACTATTTCCATCAAAAATTAAATTATCATTTGCACCAATCTGGTTGACATAAATAAGAGGTACTTGAAGATATTGTGCAGCAAAACTGGAAACCTTGGATCTTAGCTCTAACTTTTTCAGAGTATATGGGGAGGCTGATAAATTTACTAAAATATCAACTTTTTTTTTCTTTAAATCAATAATGGGATTTTTTCTATGGATTCCTCTACCTTCTATATCTTTGTTGACCCATAAATCCTCACATATAGTAAAGCCAAGTCGCCAAGTTTTATTTTTAATTTGTTTAATCAATACGGAAACTTTTTCTTCTGATCTAAAGTATCTTTTCTCATCAAATACTTCATACGTGGGAAGAATAATTTTCCGAGCAATTATTTTCCATTCACCGCCCTCAACCAACGCAATAGAATTATAAAGATTAGGAAAAAAAGAATCATTTATTATCTCAGCTATTCCGATTGAGATGCTTAAGTTTCCATATTTTTTATTAATGTCTAAAGCTAATTGATCAAGAATTTGGTATTGATTGTTGATTAAATTTTTTTTAAAAAGTAAGTCATTTGCAGGATATCCCCATAATGATAATTCTGGAGTAAGAACAAAATCAGCAGAAATTGAGCTAGCTTTTGAAGCAATATTAAGTATTTTTTTTGCATTGCCTTCTAAATCTCCAACAACTGGATTTATTTGGGCAAGTAAAAATTTCATTCTACTAATTTGATGGATTCATATAAATTATTCTTCTTAACTATATCTATTAAAGACGACGGTAAATTAGAACAATTAAAATTTAATCTAAACTTAGAACTTGAAATGTTTGGGGTTTTGATGGTTGAAATCTTAAATTTCACTCTATAAGTTTCTAACATTTCAAGAGTATTTGATTCAACAGGATATCCCTCTCTTAAAATTATAAAAAAACTAACCTCTAAAATAATTTTGTCGAAATTTTTCCAGTAGAAAATATCTTTAATTAAATCACTCCCAATAACAAAATCTAAATTATTAAATTTATAAATTTCTTTACATTTTTTGATTGACTCTAATGCCCATTGGCTACTTATTTTTTGATTAAATAAGATTTTTGGATTATCTAGATCATCAATAAGAGTTTTTAATAAATGGCTACGAATTGAGATATCTTCTATGTGCTTTTTTTTGGGGTTGTTGCTTACATAGCTAATGGTAAAAGCATATATTTTGGATAATTCTTCGAGTATTTTTTTGTGTCCAATTGTAGGTGGATCAGCACTCGTACCAAATAAAGCAATGCTTTTTCCCATTTTAAGATTTAAGGTAGAAAACGAACAAAATTATTATTTAAATTTCTATTTGAAAAATATATATTTATGTAGTTAAAAATCTCTGGGTCATTAAAATTCATATTTTGGATCAAAATAGCAGGTTCTATAAAAGAAGCTTTGCTTCTTATAAATATCTCTTTTGCTGCTAATTTCCCTAGAATTTTTGTAGAGTAAATAGCGATTACTGCTTGAATAATTGCTATGGGGCCATAGGGTAATAATGAAAGCCCGTTAGTAAAAGGTGCTGTTAAAAGAATTAGTTTCTTAATAAGGTTGAAAGAGGTGTTAACGCCGACTTGAGTTATTCCCAAGCATAAATTATTAACGGATATATTTTTAAATATTTTTCTTGTAGATTCACCTTTCAACTTGAAGCCGTAAATTTTACTTAATTCGTTAATCAATGCAGTATCTAGTGCAAAACTACCGGCAACATCAAATAAAATAAAAGGATTAAGAGCTACTGCGGATGCCTTCATAGTTGAAAATTTACCAATAGTTGATTGAGCTAATTTCTGCCTACTTTTCAATCTTTGCTCTTTTATTTTCAGAAACAATTTGTCAGCTAATTGAATAGAATTTAGTGTTAATAGTATCTCTCCATATTGATTAATTAATTTTGCTATGTAATTTTTAAGATTGTTTTCATTATTAATGATTATTGGAATATTTAAATCTTTTGGAAGCTTAAATTTTATATTTTCAATTATTTCTTTTAATTCATTTTTATTAAATAGATCGATTTTGTTTAAAATTAAAATAATTTTTTTTCCATCTTTTATAAAAGAACTGATTTCGTTTAACTCATTTCTATTTAGATCTCCAGAAACTATAAAAAGAATAAGATCTGAATGATTTATGTAAGAGTACACTTTATCTGGGAATTTAATATTGCAGAAATCAAATCCTGGAGAATCTATCAGCTCTAAACTATTGAGTGTTTGATCTTTAAGAGTCCACGTTTCCGATTGTATTTCTTTTGTGGTCCCATTAATAATATCTGTTTTGAATATGTCTTTTTTTAATAAAGAATTTAAAACAGAGGATTTTCCTACACCTGATTTACCATATGCGCCAATTCTTAATTTTTTTTCTTTGAGTCTTAAAAGTTGTTGATTAAAAGAAATTATTTCTCTATTAAGAAAACTTTTTTCATAATTGGTAAGATCAATAGTCTCCCACCATTTTTTTAACAGTAAATAATTTTCTTTAATTTTAAAATGTTTCATGATTTATTTTTCCACCAACCAGCTAATACAGATAACACAGCTTCTGCACCAATAATTCCCACGAATCCCCCGAATTCATCTACTACTACTTTCACTCCTTTATGATTCTTGTCAAATTTAGTTAATAATTGATCTGCTTTAATCATTTCGGGAATGTAGTCCACAGGTTCGCAAATTTCTGATAATAATTTTTTATTTTCCCCATTAATTAAATCTGCCAACATTCTCTCACGCTTTACTACCCCTTGTATTTTGTCAACTTTATCTCCCAAAATAACCCACCATGGAGAGCAGTCAGACATAATGAGTTTTGAAATTTCATCAAGATTTGATGACCCATCAAGACAAGGTGCCGATACCCTAGGGGTCATTAAGTCTTTTGCTTTTAAATCATTTAATTGAAAAACCTTAAATATCATTGCTGCCTCATCAGCCTCTATCAAACCTTTCTGACTTCCAATTTTTGCCATTTGTCTAATTTCTTCTTCATCAGTTGAAATTTCGTTTTCTGCTGTAATAACTGGAAATATCTGTTCAATTAATATTAAGAATGGCCTCATTAAAGTATTTAATATTCGCAAGATAGGAACAGATAATAGTGCTATTTGAACTGAAAATCTTGTGCCAAGAGCTTTTGGTAGTACTTCTCCTACTAAAACAACAAGTATGTAAAAAGCTACTGAAAAAAGGGTTAAACCAAAACTGCTATTAATTACCAATGCTCCGTATACTCCTAAAATAAGACTGCCAATTATATTAAATCCATTATTAGTAATAGTAATCACAGTTAGTGTCCGTCCAAGATGTTTTCTAAGTTTAAGAAGTTGATTTGCAGAACTTTTTGGCTTTTGTCTAGAGGCAATTTCTAAAATTCTAATTGAATTTACAGCTAAAAAAGCTGCTTCTACTCCCGAACAACATGCTGATCCAATTAAAATAATAACTATGAGTAAAAATAATCCGTAAACACTTGGTTCCATTAAGGTAGATTAGTTACTAAATCTGTTTTAATTCATTCTTCCATTTTTTTTTTAAACACGCCAATACAGAATTTATGTTTGAACCTGACCATAAAGTTTTTGAAGAAAGAAGAGAAATTTTCTTGAATAAATTAGATGGAAAAGCTGCTATTATTCCAGGAGCTAATCTTGTAAAACATCATGCCGATTGTGAATACCCTTTTAGACAAGATAGTAATTTTTGGTATTTAACTGGTTTCGATGAGCCTGATGCAATTGCTCTTTTCTTATCGCATAAGCCAAAGGGAGAGAGATTTATTATGTTTGTCGCTCCTAAAGATGTTATAAGCGAAGTCTGGCATGGCTTTAGATGGGGTATAGAAGGCGTAGAAAAAGAGTTTAAGGCTGATAAGGCTCACTCAATAACTGAACTAAGAGATTTACTTCCAGGTTATATAAATGGTTCCGATGAACTTGTTTTTTCAATAGGTAAGTATCCATTAATTGAGAAAATAGTACTAGAAATATTTTCACAACAACTTGAAAATCGATCAAGATCAGGTATTGGTGCCAACTCTATAAAATCTCCAGAGATTTATTTAAATGAGATGAGATTAATAAAAAGTGAATTTGAAATTAAAAGAATGAGAGAGGCTATACAAATTTCAGCAGAAGCTCATGAACTAGTAAGAGAATCTATCTCATCAAAGAAAAATGAAAGGCAAATTCAGGGTCTTCTAGAGGGATTCTTTCTGGAAAAAGGGGCCAGAGGACCTGCATATAATTCTATCGTT
The DNA here is from genome assembly GCA_003278545.1 of Prochlorococcus sp. AG-355-N16. Lineage (GTDB taxonomy): Bacteria > Cyanobacteriota > Cyanobacteriia > PCC-6307 > Cyanobiaceae > Prochlorococcus_A. The sequence goes on along the minus strand of QCEF01000002.1, from coordinate 158,333 downwards.
GCTTCAGGAGATAATGCCTGTATTTTGCATTACACTTCAAATAACTCACCATTGAAGAAAGAAGATTTATTATTGGTGGATGCTGGCTGCTCACTAATCGATTATTACAATGGAGACATAACAAGAACTATTCCAATAGGTGGTAAATTTTCTGATGAGCAAAAAGTTATCTATGAAATTGTTTTGAGTGCTCAGAAAAATGCAATTCAAAGTGCGGTAAAGGGATCTAATTCTAGTGCAGTTCATAATGTTGCTTTAACAATTCTTATACAAGGATTAAAAGAAATTGGTTTATTGTCGGGCAGTACTGAAGAGATAATTGAGAATCAATCTTATAAACATCTTTACATGCATAGAACTGGACATTGGCTCGGCTTAGATGTTCATGATGTTGGAGCATACAGAATGGGGGACTATGAAGTGCCATTACAGAATGGAATGATTCTTACGGTAGAACCTGGGCTTTATATAAGTGATAGGATCCCAGTCCCTGAGGGACAACCTCCTATAGATGAGAAATGGAAAGGCATAGGGATTAGAATAGAAGATGATGTATTGGTCAAAGATACAAACCCAGAAGTTTTAAGTATTGCGGCACTAAAAGAAATTTCTGATTTAGAATTTTGAAATTTGACTTATTAAGTTAATAGTTTTATTTTTTATTAAGTTTAAAGCTCAAAAATGAATAAGTCAGATTCATATGATTCGAAACTTTCTCAAGCAAGAGGCTTGGCTAGTCAGCTTGGTATGTTCGCTGAAGAAAACGATATACCCAAAGATCTTTGGGATTCATTGGAAGCCACTATTTATGATTTTTATGAAGTATCTCATGATAGATAAAAATCCTTTTTAAATGGCATCATTAACTAAAATCAAGAAATTTTGAATAAATCAATCAAAATGTGACCATAAACTGATAAATTATTTATTAAATATAAACAAGTGAATGACTTCATCAGATAAGTTAAATCAAAGTTCAACAGAAAAAAACAGTGATGCACCAAACTCTAAAAATACTTCTCCTAATTTAGGAATGATGGGCGCCTCAGCTGTATTAGCAGCTGCCACGATTGATGAAGATGGGGTGCCCACTGGTTATACCCCTAAACCTGATGAAGGAAGGTTCATAATTAAAGTATTGTGGCTACCTGATAATGTGGCTTTAGCAGTGGATCAAATAGTAGGTGGAGGCCCAAGTCCTCTAACTGCCTATTATTTTTGGCCAAGAGATGATGCTTGGGAAAAATTAAAAAGTGAACTTGAGAATAAAGGTTGGATTACAAATAACGAGAGAGTAGAGATATTGAATAAAGCTACTGAAGTTATAAATTACTGGCAAGAAGAAGGTAAAACAAAAAAATTAGAAGAAGCCAAATTAAAGTTTCCCGAAGTAACTTTTTGTGGAACCGCTTAAATATTAGTTCTTTGCTGCTTGTATCCTAGCCTCAGCCTTTGAAACCTCTTTTAAGGCTTTAAATTTCTCTGGATTTTTTTCATTTTCAGAAAATTTGCTAATTGTTAATTTTGCTTCTTTAAGATCTTGTTCAGCATTTTGCAAATTAATTTCAGAACCAATTTCAGCATTATTTACTAAAACTATAACTTCATCTGATTCAATTTCAGCGAAGCCTCCCATAAGAGCTATTGATTTCCACTGGGAATTCATTCTTAGCCTTAAAACGCCAATATCTATAGCAGTAACTAAAGAAATGTGCCCTGGTAGTATACCAAGTTGACCAGTAGTACTAGGAAGGATTACTTCTTCAGCTTCGCCTTGGTAAACATTTTTATTAGGAGCTAAGACTTTTAGAGAAATTGCCATTAATTTAAAATTATTGAAGGTTAAATATATATAGATATTTATTTTTCTGATTTTATTTTTTCAGCCTTTGCTTTAACTTCATCAATATTACCAACTAAGTAAAATGCCTGTTCTGGTAAATCATCCAATTCACCTGATAAAATCATATTGAAACCTGCAATGGTATCTTCTAATTTTACATATTTACCAGACATTCCTGTAAATATTTCTGCTACAAAGAAAGGTTGTGAGAGGAATTTTTCAATTTTTCTGGCCCTGTCGACTGTTAATCTATCTTCTTCAGAAAGCTCATCTAAACCAAGGATTGCAATAATATCTTGAAGTTCTTTATATCTTTGTAAAGTTGATTGGACAGCTCTGGCTGTTTTGTAATGCTCATCGCCAACAACTGATGGTTGTAACATAGTGCTCGTTGAGTCTAATGGATCAACTGCTGGATAAATTCCCTTAGCTGCAAGGGCTCTAGCAAGCACAGTAGTAGCATCTAAATGGGCAAAGGTTGTAGCTGGAGCAGGGTCTGTTAGATCATCAGCAGGTACGTAAACAGCCTGGATAGAAGTTATTGACCCTTCTAATGTTGATGTAATTCTTTCTTGCAATTCACCAACATCAGTACCCAGAGTAGGTTGGTATCCAACAGCTGAAGGCATTCTTCCAAGTAATGCAGATACTTCAGAACCAGCTTGAACGAATCTAAAAATGTTATCAACAAAAAGTAGAACGTCTTGTTTATTCACATCTCTAAAATGTTCGGCCATTGTAAGTGCTGATAAGCCTACTCTCATTCTTGCACCAGGTGGCTCATTCATCTGTCCAAAACACAATGCAACTTTTGATTGAGTTAAATCATCTGCATTGATAACTCCCGATTCTTTAAATTCTTCATATAAATCGTTCCCTTCTCTAGTTCTTTCTCCTACACCGCCAAAAACAGAAACTCCACCATGCTCCTTTGCGATGTTATTAATTAATTCTTGAATAAGAACTGTCTTTCCAACACCAGCACCTCCAAATAATCCAACTTTTCCTCCTTGCCTGTAAGGAGCCAAAAGGTCGATAACTTTAATACCAGTTTCAAAAACTTTTGGCTTAGTTTCTAAGTCGGTTAACTTTGGCGCAGCTCTATGAATTGGAGCAGTATCTTTAGTATTGACTGGCCCTTGTTCATCTACTGGTTCTCCTAAAACATTAAATATTCTTCCTAAAGTTGCTTCTCCTACAGGTACAGATATTGGTGCTCCTGTGTCGATCGCCTCCATGCCTCTTACAAGGCCGTCTGTGCCACTCATTGCCACTGCTCTTACTCTATGGTCCCCTAGGAGCTGTTGGACTTCTGCAGTGAGCGCTATGTCTTGTCCAGCTGGATTTTTAGCTTCAATTCTTAAAGCATTTAATATTTTGGGCAATTTACCAGCTGGAAATTCTACATCTAGAACAGGACCAATTACCTGACGAACTACGCCTTTTGTTTGTGAAGAAGTTGATGGAGTTGCTACCATTTTTTATTGATTGGTGATGAATAGCTGATTTAAACAGCTCATAATCCGAAAATACTACCACCTCATGGGTAGATTCGTTAAATGGGTTCGGCCACCCGAACAGTTTAAGTATGGTTTAATTGCCGCTTTGCAGATTATGTTGTTGATGATACGGAAGGAAAACTTTTCTTTCCAAATTTATGACGCAAAGCGTCTCAATTATGATCCTCCATTAATCTATGGCAGCTGTTTCACTTACAGTCTCTACAGTAAAACCACTGGGAGATAGAATATTTATTAAAGTTTCCGCATCTGAGGAAAAAACTGCTGGGGGCATTCTTTTGCCTGATTCAGCTAAAGAAAAACCACAGGTTGGAGAAGTTGCTCAGGTGGGCCCTGGCAAACTTAATGACGATGGTTCTCGACAAACTCCAGAAGTGAGTATTGGCGATAAAGTTTTGTACAGCAAATATGCTGGCACAGACATTAAATTGGGAGGAGATGAATATGTCTTGCTCTCAGAAAAGGATATTTTAGCTGTAGTAAGCTAAAATATTTGTTTCAAAAATTATTAAAACTTATTACTAAATCACTGCCTAAACATGGCTAAAAGAATTATTTACAATGAGCAAGCTCGTAGAGCGCTCGAGAGAGGAATTGATATCCTTGCTGAGTCTGTGGCTGTAACGCTTGGACCAAAAGGAAGAAATGTTGTACTAGAGAAAAAATTTGGTGCTCCACAAATTATCAATGATGGTGTCACAATCGCTAAAGAGATCGAATTAGAAGATCACATTGAAAATACAGGGGTTGCTTTAATCAGACAAGCTGCTTCAAAAACTAATGATGCAGCTGGGGATGGTACAACAACAGCCACTGTTTTAGCTCATGCAATGGTTAAAGCAGGGTTGAGAAACGTTGCTGCAGGAGCTAATGCAATTACCTTGAAAAAAGGAATTGATAAAGCGACTGAATTTCTAGTTGGTAAAATTCAAGAGAATTCCAAACCTATTAGTGATAGTAATGCAATAGCTCAATGTGGAACTATTGCTGCTGGAAATGATGAAGAAGTCGGTCAAATGATTGCCAATGCTATGGATAAAGTTGGTAAAGAAGGTGTTATCTCCTTAGAAGAAGGAAAATCAATGACTACTGAATTAGAAGTTACTGAGGGGATGCGCTTTGATAAAGGCTATATCTCACCTTACTTCGCAACAGATACAGAGAGAATGGAGGCTGTTTTAGATGAACCATATATCCTCCTTACTGATAAAAAAATTGCCCTAGTGCAAGATTTAGTTCCCGTTTTGGAACAAATAGCTAAAACTGGTAAACCACTAGTCATTATTGCAGAAGATATTGAAAAAGAGGCTTTAGCAACTCTTGTAGTAAATAGATTAAGAGGCGTGTTAAATGTTGCTGCAGTAAAGGCTCCTGGATTTGGCGATAGAAGAAAAGCCATGCTTGAAGATATGGCCGTTTTAACTAATGGACAACTTATTACTGAAGATGCAGGCTTGAAATTGGAGAATGCAACCTTAGATATGCTCGGAACTGGTAGAAGAATAACTATCAATAAAGAGACTACAACTATTGTAGCTGAAGGTAATGAGCAAGCAGTTAAAGCTAGATGTGATCAAATTAAGAAGCAAATGGATGAAACAGATTCCTCATATGATAAAGAAAAGCTTCAAGAACGTCTTGCTAAATTAGCTGGAGGTGTAGCAGTGATTAAGGTTGGGGCTGCTACTGAAACTGAGATGAAGGATAAAAAGCTTCGTCTTGAGGATGCTATTAATGCAACAAAAGCAGCTGTTGAGGAAGGAATTGTACCTGGAGGAGGAACAACTCTCGCTCATTTATCTCCTATTCTAAAAGAATGGGCAGATAAAAATTTAGAAGGAGAGGAATTAATCGGAGCTAACATTGTTGAAGCTTCACTTACTGCTCCTCTTATGAGAATCGCTGAGAATGCAGGTTCTAATGGAGCTGTTATTGCTGAAAATGTAAAAACTAAACCATTTAATGATGGCTTCAATGCTGCTACTGGAGAATATGTAGATATGTCCTCTGCTGGTATAGTTGATCCTGCAAAAGTTACACGTTCAGGATTGCAAAATGCAGCTTCAATCGCAGGGATGGTTCTAACCACCGAATGCATAGTTGCAGATTTACCTGAGAAAAAGGATTCAGCTGCTCCAGCAGGCGCTCCTGGTATGGGTGGCGACTTTGATTACTAAACTAAACAATAGTTTTCAATAAATTTTTAGAAGGGATCATTCAAAATGGTCCCTTTTTCAACTTTTATGAAATCCAACCAGCGCTAAGAATAATTGCCAGAGATAAAAATATCACTAAAAAAGTCCAAGTTATTTTGTTTAGAGAGGCTTCTGCACTACTTGCACTGTTGAACATAGAGCTTCCACTAGCGGCTATCCCTCCCATGCCATCACCTTTGGGACTATGAAGTAAAACTAAGAGAATGAGAAGAACTCCAGAAAATACCCAAATCCAACTAATAATTTGAATCATTGCTTAAAAAACTTTTATTTACTCTAAACGTGTTGAACGACCTTATTATAACCCTTTAATTCAATTTCTTGAATAAGCGATTTGCCTGTCATTTCTCTTGGTACTGGTAGATTTAATAATTGCAATAAAGTGGGAGCAATATCTGCTAGCCCTGCGTTTTCTCTTAAATTAATTTCGTTTCCCATATTTGGTATTTTTCTTTTTTCACCCTCAATCAAAATTAATGGAACTTTATTTATTGTGTGTGCTGTCCATGGTTCTCCTTTAGATCCTTTCATTACCTCTGCGTTACCATGATCGGCTGTAATAACAATGCTTCCGCCCATTTCTCCAGTAGCATTAACTATTTGACCTATACATTTATCTACTTTCTCTATAGCTTTAATTGTTGCATCCATGTTGCCTGTATGACCAACCATATCAGGATTGGCAAAATTGATTACAACAAAAGCATAATTACCGCTTTTAATTGCTTTAGAGCAACTAATAGTTAATTCCTCAGCCGACATTTCGGGTTTCATATCATAGGTTGCTACTCTTGGAGATGGAATCAAATGTCTCTCTTCTCCAGGTAAGGGTATTTCAACTCCTCCATTGAAAAAGTATGTTACGTGTGGATATTTTTCAGTTTCCGCGGTTCTGTATTGTTTTAGTCCGTTTTCAGAAACTATTTGGCCTATAAAATTATTGAGTGATTCAGGAGGGAATGCAACTTTAACGGGAAAGTTGGGATCATATTGAGTAAATGTAACAAAATCTAGATTTGGATAATTTTTTCTTTCAAAGTCTGAGAATTGATTTAGTGAAAGGGATTTGACTATTTGTCTTGCTCTGTCTGGACGAAAGTTAAAGCAAATCAAACTATCTCCATCTTTAAGATAGTTTTCAGACATTCTTACGGGCTCAATAAATTCATCGGTTATGTTTTTGGCATAACTTATTTCTATGTAATCCTTGGGAGAAAAATTTGTTATTTGAATATCTGGATCAGTCAAATTAGAATATGCTTTTTCTGTTCTATCCCATAAAAGATTTCTATCCATTATCCAGTATCTTCCACATATGGAAGCTATTTCGCCTACGTTATATTTTTTTATACATGCTTCTATTTGATTTAAATATTTCAAAGCACTTTTAGCATTAGTATCTCTTCCATCAGTAATAATATGGATTGCAACTTTTTTAAGTTTATTATCAGATGCCCATTTTATTAAACCTAATAAATGATCGATATGACTATGAACTCCTCCATCAGAACATAATCCCGTGATATGCAAAGTAGAATTATTTTTCTTTAATGAAGCAGCCATCTCTTTTAACTCATTGACCAAGCCTAATTGATTATTTTTTACAATATTCGAAATCCTTACAAGTTCTTGTTGTATTATTCTTCCCGAACCAATGGTAAGGTGCCCCACCTCTGAATTGCCCATTTGACCATCTGGTAGGCCTACATCAGATCCACTGGCACTTATTAGCGTGTGCGGGTAAGCATGCCACAATGAGTCCATGATTGGTGTACTGGCACTTTTTATAGCATTATCTGATTTTTCTTTTCGATATCCCCATCCATCTAGTATTGCAAGAACTACAGGGCTCTGAGGAACACTTAAACTTTTTATATTTTTGCTGCTAATCTTTGACATATTTAGATCAAATTCATTGTTAACTGATCCAACCTTAAATTTAGCTTCAAACGTTGCTCTTTAACAATTTATATTTAACATAGTTAGCTTTTGCTAATTTATGCAAATATTAGATTAATTTTATTTCTTGATAAATCATGTCCAAGAAGTCAAAAAAGATTGTAATACTTACTGAAGTTGAACTTAGAAAAACTATTTCGCGTTTAACTTGCGAAATTATCGAAAAAGTAAAAAAACTGGACAACCTTCTATTGATTGGTATCCCGACAAGAGGAATTGCTCTGACCGAAGTGCTAGAAAAGGAATTATTCTCTAGAACAGGTTTAAGAGTTAGAAAAGGAACAATTGATCCAACTTTTTATAGAGATGACCAAAATAGAGTTGGAACTCGCCTTATACAAGCTGCTGATATTCCAACTCCTATTGAGAAAAAAGAAATTCTTTTAATAGATGATGTAATTTACACAGGTAGAACAATTAGAGCTGCAATGGATGCTTTATATTCATGGGGCAGACCTCAAAGGGTGATGTTACTAGTAATGGTAGATAGAGGTCATAGAGAATTACCCATTCAGCCAGATTTTTGTGGTAAAAAAGTGCCAACTAGTAAAATAGAAAGTATTAGTTTACGTTTAAATAATGTTGATAATAAAGAAGGAGTTTTTCTTGAATAGCTATCTTTCAGAAGATATTTCCTAAATTATATTCTCCAAAAAATTCATCTTTAACATCAAAACACTTAACCAACAAATCGGCATTTTTCGTAATTTTAAAAAAAAGTTTTAAAGTATCTTCTCCAATATTAGATTTATTTTTTAATACTATTTTGAGTGGTTTTTTGTCCCATTTTATAATTTCTTCTTCATTTTGAATCTCTGATAACTTTGGTAATCCATTTTCAAAAATAACATCATATGCTCTTTCTTTTTGTGTCTCTCCAATTATTATTTCGAATATTTTCTGATTGTTTTTACTGGCTTGAAGAATCAGTTTAAAGGGTGTTTCTGTTGGCCATGTTTGACCTTTGCAAAAAATAGGATGCCAAAAGTGTTTCTGCTCTCTTTTATTAAATAATCTTATAGATAACCCTTTGTTTAAAATGTCTTTAATTTTTACTCCCGGGGTCATTGTTAAAGCTCCCAAAGCTATTGATTCAATAGGGGGTGGCGACTTTATTTGAATTTTTGGAATTTTTTTTGTTATCCATTCTTTAATCAATGGTATTTGAGTTCCTCCACCAACCAAAACTATTGCATTTAAGTCTTCAACTGTGCAAAATTTACCTCTTGCTTGATTTAATAAATCTTTAAGTAAAGAGTTAAGGTGATTAAGAAAATTATTTTCAATGAGTATTTGCTCAAATATTTCTTTACTAAGATAAAATTCACTTTCTTTATTTTTTGCAGTTAATAATTTTATTGGATATTTATTTTCATATTTGATTACAGATGAGCTGAGTTTACATTTTATTTTTTCTGCCTTAGAGAGATTATTAATATAATTATTACCTGGAATAAAATAATCAACTATCCATTGATCAATATCTTTCCCACCAATTTTTGAACCTGTTTTTCCAATTATTTCAGCACACCTTATTTTTTGTTTTGAAATTGAGCTTACATCATTACCTTTAAATTTTAATAGTTCAGCTATTGGACCAGATTTTCCTTCTCCTCCCTCTATTTTGACTATATTCATATCTACTGTACTTCCTCCAATATCTAATGTCATAATTTTTGAGCCAAATGGTACATTTATTCCTAAACTTGCCGCAGTAGGCTCATCAACAAGGGCTATTTCATCTACAGATATTTCCTCGCAAAGGTTAACTAACCATTCTCTGTATCCCTTATATGTATCTATGGGAGCAGTTAAAACAAGTCTTTTGATCTCATACTTGTGCGGAATGTTTGCCCACAAAATTTGAAAAAATTTTTCGCCACATTCATTAGGGTTTAAGATATTTTTTTGGTTAATTTTTTCAATAGAATTTCCAATTAATCTTTTAAAGTTCGAATGAAAAAATAAATCAGAATTTGAGTTATCCCTCATCTTTAGAGCACTAATACCAATTTTTGTAATCTTTGAAGGTTCCTCAAACCAAACTGCTGAAGGAATAACTCCTGGGGAAGATGTAATATTCGGTATTTCAACTAAAACAGAATTTATATCTTTTTGATCTTGAAAAGCAACAACAGTATTTGTGTTCCCTAAATCGATAGCAAGTGTTCCAGATAAACTTTCTTCCATATGAAATTATTTAAATCAATTAAGTTCTTTTTGTAATTTATGTTTTGAAATGGTCGAATAAATTGTAAAATACATCTTATAGTAATAAATTTTTTTAATGAACATATCTAACAATGCCGGAATAGATTCTAATGATCTTGCAAAGAGAGGTGAGAGCTTGATAAGAAAATCAACTAATAGATATTTAACTACAGTGAAAATTGCTTTCAGAGCTAAACAAAGACGTTTTGATGATTTTGATGGCTTATTAGAGGAATCAACTATTAAACCCGTTCAAAGGTCAATTATTGAACTAAGTGATGAGCAAGATCAACCAGATTTACTTCCAGGCTAATTTTGGTAAAAGACCAAAAAAGATGGAGATTACTTAAAGATTTAAAAAAAGGCAAATTTTGCTTTTTGATTGGTGTAGACAATTGGTCAATCGAGTTACAAAAAAGTGAATTCAATTCACTGTACCTTCTACTTTTAAGAATTAATGAACAACTATTAGTTATCAAAGATGAACTAATGGATGAAGAATCTATTACTTTAGAATTAGAACAACTACCTTGGTATATCCACTTAGAAGGAAAAAAAAATGAATGGAGTTTAAGGTTTGTTTTTGAAAGTCAAGACCAAACTAGATCCTTCGAAATGTATTGGCCGATACCAATCGCACAAAATTTATTTTATGAAATAAAAAAGATGTGGGAATCAATGGATTAAAAGATAAATAAAATTGGAAATTTTAGAAAAAATTTCCCCTTCCCAAAAAAAATTTTTCACAACTTTTCCACAGTATTTTTTTAAAAAATATCTGATGATCTTAAGCATGTGGAAAACTTCTGATTTTACATAAATCTTTATATTTAAGTAAGATTTAAATTTATAAAATTGATTTCTCTGAATCCCCTATTTATGACTGAATTCTCATTATTCTATAACCTGAGACTGTCTCTTAATAATGCTTGTTGACTATTCAGTAATTTTGGAGAAAACTACATTTTGTAGATTTAAATTCCAATAAAGTTTTTTCAATATGCAAGAGTTAAATTACGACGAAAATTCAAAAGTATTAAATCATAATGATGATGTAATAAGTTTCAAATGTGAACTTCAAGAAAATCTTCAAAAGGCTATGAAAGAATTCGTCGAGGATCATCCTAACTGGGATCAATACAGGATACTACAAGCCGCTATTGCGGGATTTTTGATGCAAAAAGGATTTCAAAATAGGGATTTAACGAGACTTTATATTGGCAATATGTTTTCAATGAATTTTAAGGATTAAAATTCTTTATATTTTTTCTAGTAGTATTTTTGCAATATCATTTCTGACAGGTAATATAGATAACCTATTTCCTTTTTTTACGACTAATAACTCATCCTCATTAAATAAATTCTTTAATTCAGGTAAACTTAAAATCTTATTTGATTTAAATTTATATTCTACTTTTACACAATCCCACCTCGGATTATCAGGTTTCGATTTTGGATCAAAATATTTTGAATCTTGATCAAATTGAGTAGGGTCAACAATATTTAGATCAATTACCTCCATAAGTCCCACAATCCCTGGGGGTTTACAATTCGAATGATAGAAAAAAATTTTATCTCCTTTATTCATTTTTCTCATAAAATTTCGAGCCTGATAATTTCTTATTCCATCCCATAAAGTTACACCGTCATTTTTTAAAGTATCAATGCTGTAAGCATCAGGCTCACTTTTCATTAGCCAAAAATTTTCTTCAGTCATATCAAAGGAATTGAAGGAATTTATCTGCTAGAATTTTGCTAGAATCAGATTTTTTTTATATGTTTATTATCCATCAAAGTCACAATTTAGGAAAGTAATGGGTGGCATGGGGGTGCATGGGACCGTGCGGCATCGTATATATGATCTGATACATTTCTGTTAAAAGTTTACGGGTACAACCTTTCAATAGCTTCTTTCTGTTCTTGCTTTTTTATGTCTTCAGCATCTAAAACAGGGCACGAGTTTTGATTTAGTGATAAGAGGAAAGTGCTTTTTTTGAATAGTTTGAAAAGTGGTGTAAGTAATAAGTTTTTCATTTATTCCCAAGTTTTCATATCAGAGAAGTCGCTTGCTATTGCATGAAGCATTCCTCCTACAAATGATCTAGGGCAACCAAGTTTGTTAACTAAAACTTCTGATTGTTTTTTGATATCTTCCCATGTAGGTCTGATATCCTCATTTATTTGTTTAAGGCTAGGTTTAAATTCTTCTGAATCATTCATATTAAAGGGTATTAACTTATTAAAATTCAAATGATAGTAAAGAAAATCTCATTTATTTAAATAAATATTCAATAAAAATTACAAAATAAATTCTTTAGAAATTATTCTAAGCTGATTTAAATTCAGATTATTTAAATAATTATTTGCAATCAATTTTTCCTCATTAATTTCGAGATCTTTAATCTCAGAAATAATGCTATTAGATATTAAATCAATTAAATGTTCTTTATCCATGACTTATATATAAACCCAAAACAAACATTAATTATTTAAAGTCTTCAACTCAACATATAAGTAAAAATACTCAAATAAATAAAAAACTCATAGGTTTGCTAAATCACTTTAGATGATTGGTATAGGGTGCACGCGAATTATCAGCTACTCACACTTGAGCTTTTTATGTAACATAATAAGTTTACATAAAGTAACAATTAAATGAAAAGACTTTTTCCTTATATAGCTTTTGCATGTTTAACTGGTTTTACGGCTACGACCGGTTTACCAGTTATAGCAGGCGGTTGTAGTAGCCACATGAACAAAAAAGCTGAAATCAAATGTGCTGAAGATGATACTGAGTGTCAAATTGAAAAAGCTGAAAAGTTTGATTTAAAAGATTCTCTCAAGTCATAAAATCATGACTCAAATCGGTTTATTTATGAACTCCGCCCCAAGAGATTTGATTGAGTTCACATTCTTTTCGGCTGTTGGTTTTACTGCAGGATTATTTGGCCTAATTTAGTTATAGAAAATTGACCCATTCTTTTTTTTCTCTTTACCTTTTCAAGTCTTTCTTTCTTTTATGTGATGGCTTGCTTATGGAGAGATTTAATTAATCAAAAGTAAAAAATATTTTTTAAATTACCTTTTATAGATAAATCTTTGTATGTCTTCGAATAGATTAGATTTTGATTTAAAAAATCCATTACTTTTTAAATAAGATTTTCCTTTTTCTATATTTTCAATTCTTTTATCATAAGAATTTTCATCTAAATTTTTTTGCATAAAAAAATAGTCGGACTCTTATTCTGAATAATGCTCACAAAAAAGCGGTTACCTTAAATACAAAATTTAAATTCTTTTTTGAATTTCTTTTCATTCAAACTAAAGATCAAATAAAAAAGTTTCTTTCTTAAATTTCTAAGAATCTTTTGATATCTTCTTCTTCATGTCCTCAATATTATTAATTAATTTGTCTAACCATTTTGTATTATCTTCTGGTTTTAAATATTTAATTTTTGGTTGATTAATTTCAAGAGTCTCAAAATCTCCACTCATAAATTCTCCTTTGTATGTTCGTTTAACTACCACTTTGTTCTAATTGATTTGACTAAAACACTGCGTATCTAATGTGTGCGGTTTGAGGAACATTTAGGTACGGAAAGAGGTATGTTTTTTTAGCCATTTAAATCTATGGCTGACCTAAATTAGAAATATGGTTGTCATGAGGCGGTTGCATTGCTGCAACTGAAATCAACCATGAACTTTAAATTGCATTTAATAAAATGACTTACTACAGTTGCTTTGATCAAAAAGGAAACATAATTGCTCGCTGTCAGACTAAAGAAGATATAGATGTTCTTAAAAAAATGGGCAGACCAATAATGGAAATAAAAGAAATGAAAAAAGAGGAATCAGTTGTTTGTTCTTTAACTGGTAGTCCATCCGATTACAATGAAGATTATTAAAAGTATGACTCAAAGATCAATTCAATTAAATCAACATGGAAGATCAGTAGTTCTTTTGTTGGTTGCATTGAATAGCATTTGTACTTTCTTTTTTACTTTTGAAAAAGCATTAACTGATCGCGAAAGAGCGAGATAAAAATATTTAATTATTTGTGGATTAAAAGTAAATAAATAAAATTTAAGACATAAAAAAAAGACCCTTTTACAGGTCTTTTTTAAATGGTGACGACAGAAAGGAGATCTATTTAATAATCAGATTAAGAATTTTCTTAGAAATTAGTTTTGAATGTAAAAGTGATTACTCACTTCTTCATGCTTTACAAACGACTTTATTTTTAAGATAGTTCAGAATTAATCCCGAAAGTTTAATTTCTGATCACTTAACTTTCTTACCATAAAGGTTAGATAAGTTAATTTACCTTGGTGTTGCAGACCATGGATTAGTGAAGATCTAGTTGGTCAACCTTGGTCGAGTCGATCACCAGAACTGTCGTATAAATAAAGTAATCGGTCGTAAATATTTTGCATGAATCCTTAAGAATGATTTAATCATGATTAAATCATTCTTTAATACTGGGATAACATCATCTCTTATTAAGCATTTTATTTTTTTGTTTTACAAAGAATATAAAGCCAACAAAAGAAAGTAGCAAAAGCAATTATTAAAGCAATATTGTTATTCAAAGGACTTAAATATCTTTCTATTGAAAGTGGTACAAGGAGAATAACAAAATACCAATATAGAGCAGATAGTAATCCAAACAATAAAGCCAGAAGAATATAAAAAGGCAAGATATATAATCTTCTTTTTTTTATTCTTTCCTCTGTAATATTTTCGGCTAAACCAATTCTTGACCAATAACCACCATTTAATTGAAGAAAAAACTTTAAAAATCTTCCGTAAATATTTATAAAAAACCTAGATAAAGCAAATAACGGTGAAATTATAAATCTTTGCATTACTGCTTTAAAAATTTAATTTGTTCAATTATGGAAATATAACTTATATTATTAATTTTTTTTTCTCTATATTTCGTTAGGAAAAATACCATTGAGCTAAAAACAACTAAAAATCCTATTAATGATATTCGATAGAAAAGGTCATCAGACATATCAAAAAAAGCTGATCTTTTAAATTTATTTCTCATCAAATAAAAGAGGATTGTTTACTCTCTAATGTAGATCCACAATCAATTACTAGCTTTTAGCTATGCAAGTAGTAAGCGTTTCACAAAAAAACAGCTAATGAAAATAGATTTTATTTAAGATATAAGAACAAAAATTTCGGGAGTATTAAATGTCTATCATTACCGACAATACAGTGTTAGTTCATATTTACAGCGGTTTAGAATCCAAAAATAAAGTAACTTTAGGTTTATTGGTTGCTCTTACTGCAGAAAAAAACGATCATAAAGTAACTCTTTTTCTAGCAGGAGACGGAGTAAAAATATTAGATTGCAAAAAAGCTGGTGAAATAGTTGGTCAAGGTACTGGAGATTTATACGAACATCTTCAAAATTTGAAGAATTCAAAAATTACCATATATGTTTCAGGTATGTCTGCTAAATCAAGGGGTTACGATGAGATGCTTCTAGATGGATATACTGCAGAGTTTGTTATGCCAGATGTTCTGGTTGAAGAATCAATTAAAGCGGATAGCGTACTTTGCTATTAAAAAAGGAGCTAATTAATCATTATTTAAGTTTGAATGAAAATCAAAAATAATTGATTAAAGGTTCAAATTTATCCCTCAGCGGGAATTAAAATTGGAACATCTTTTGCTCCTATTGCTGCAAACCAAACTATTGCATTATCAGTTTTCACATTGCCCATTGTATGTTTCGGTGTCTTTGGACCAACTATAAAAGTATCACCTGCTTTATAGATAAGATCTTCCATCCCTTGTCTTTTGACAACTATCGTACCTTGTTCAACATTGCCTAATAATGGAATTGGATGAGAGTGGAGCGGAACTATCCCCCCTTCAGCTAACTCGACTCTTTGTAATCTTATTTCTGCTTTTCCTTTGGGGTATTTAAGTGCATCTCCATCCATAGTCTCAGAACCTACAAATACTTCTTGTACATCAACTGGAGATTCTGCAGCTATAGAAATATTAGGGTTGATAAGCATTAATGCAAAAACAAAAGCTATTAATAAATTTTTCATCATGAATTTGAATTTCTAGAAAATTATTTAGACTTATAGTATTTATTTTTTTCATTTTTGACAGTACTTGATTTGACTTTTCAAATGATTAAATCTAAAACCATTTTTTAAAAGTTTTTTATAAAGGTATTGAATTTTTATAAATTATTAGTGCAGACACTGATCAAAATCATTCTCATGAAATTTATTAATTTAATTCTTTCATCAATAAATTCCAACCAATTGATGATGCATCCTTATGGAAGGATTCTCTTTCCTCGCACATAAAACCATGATCAGCTCCTTTAACTTCGACATAAATAAATCTCTCTTCTAAAGGATCTAGTTTTTTAAATCTTTTTTTAATTTCTAATCTATCTTGTAAGGGAATTAAATCATCTGAAGAGCCACATATGAAGTTTAATTTTCCGGAAACTTTTTCCAGTAAATCTATTGGTGCAAAATTAGTATCCTTTCTTGGCACAGTTAACCCTGCCCCATAAAAACAAAATGTACTATCTATTCCTTTTAACGAGGAAGCTATAACTGCTGCATGACCCCCAAAACAAAATCCAACAATTGAGATTTTCTTTTTTGGATATTTTTCTTTAACCCAATTTAGTGCTGCAGAAATATCTTTAATAATATTTTTTGAAGTGGTTAAATTTTTATGATGCCTGCCAAATTTCAAGTCTTCTTTGCTGTATGCTAAATCTAATTTTGGAGCTGTTCTACCGTAAAGGGGTAAGGCTAATACAGGTACATTTTGTTTGGCTAATTTTTCAGAAAAACTCCTTATCCAGTGATTTATCCCAAACACCTCTGGTAAAACTATAGATATATATTCACACTCACTACCTGAATCTACCCACCAAGATCTAAGAGGTAAATCATCACTATAAACGTTTGTCCATAGACCTTTCATTTGTGATTACGTAAAAATTTTGTGTCAGAAAAAAGAGGTTTATTTATTCTCTCAGTTTAGATCGTTTGTCAATGTAAATTTTCCTCATTCAATTTTATAAATTAAATCTTAAATTATGTAGAGAAACTTATATGGAACTAATTTTATATAAGTTATATAAATCAAATTAAGTAGTCTTTTTTACCAATTGAATATACCTGTTTTTAAATAAATATATTTGTCCTTGAAAAGCTCCTAAAAAATACTTTTTCTTGAAATAAAGATTGACAAGACATTCATAAAAAAAACTTTTATAAAACATTAACTTCTTTTATGAATATGTTTCTAACCAACAAGACTCGTTTAAAAATTAAGAATATTGTAGAGAGGATTTCATTAGATGAACCTGTCGCATTGGAAGAAAGAATTTATGTAGAAAAGTTTGCAAAACATAATTCAACTATTTGGACATGGCTTAAGAAAGCTAATAGCTTGAGGAGATATGGTAAGCAAAAATCAGATGGAATAAATGGACTCATACAGAATCTTGGCCTTGATGGTTTAGAAACTGAAAATCATTTCGATCCCAAAAATGATGATCTTGCTGATTGGTTTAGTGGATCTCCTGATTGGGTGAGGAGGAGCTAATTGCCCTTAGTTTAAAATGAATTCAAATTAATAATGAAAAAAGGCAACTTCCTCAACTTGTCTTGGAGCATAATTACAAATTCCGAATTGCATACATTCCATTTGAGCATCAGTTAGTTTTCTCTCAATTGATAACGAATCAAACAAAACACCCAATGCATGGTGAATTTTATTTTTAATTAGATTTCCGTAAGTCATAATTAACCTTCTTTTTTAGAAGTTATTTAGTATGAGTAATATAAAAGAATCAAGAGTTGTAATATCTAAAATATAAATCATCAATTAGGTGGTTTTAAATATTTCACTATATTTATAATCAGTATTTTTACTCTAGGAAATTTCAATTATCACTCCTAAGTTGGATCCACTGATTGAGGTATAACTTCATGAGTACGTTCAAAACGAAATACTTTAAAAATACAAAAAAGATCAATAACACTCTTTGGATGGATAAATTAATTAATCAACTTGAAAAAAAATCAAAGGGAGTTTGATCATGAATACATTTAGAAATAAACAATTCAAAAATGAATTAGATCCCAAGTATGCCTTTTATAATTGTCTTCAGAGTTGCGAAATTAAGAGTAATACTGAAAAGTCTCAAGAAGAATGCGTCGAAAATTGTGAACCTAGATTTTTACCAGATAATCTCGATGGTTAAAAATAGGAATTTAAACTTTATTCAATACCTATTTTGACCCTATAGAGTTTTTATATAGATTTAAGGAGGGTAATCTTATGACCAACCTCGCAATTAAGCTACTACTTCTAATTGTAGTTTTAATTAATTTTGGAGCGATCGTTACCGCTAAAATTTATTCACAATCAGTAAAAGAAATTCAACGTAAGAGATTATTTTGTGGTGAATCTATAAGCAACCCATATTGTGTTTTTTGATAATTTACTTCCAAAATAATAGATCTCAAACTAGAAATCTAATATTAAAAGTTAAAGTCCACCAAAACTAAAAATAAGGTGTATATGGTACTTCTGTTTTTAATGAATCTCCGTAGTAACTTTCAGCTGACTTTAACAAGATCCAATAAATGAAATTTAGAAATGATTTTTCCATAGGAACATCTATACCCTTTTCTAATTCAAATCAGTATTTCAAATAAAAACATCGTAGTAAATACTTAACTGCAGAGATTTAGATTTCCTTAGTTAATTTGTGTTGTTTAGGTTTGTATGAAATGCTACTAAAGCTTGTCTTATCAATTGATTTGGTAATATTGCTTATTGATTCCTGTAAGTTCAAAAGATATATTTAATGGACAATCTTAATAAAAGAAGTTTATGAGTACTCAAAAAAGTCAAAGCCATAAAAGACAAGAGCAAAATAATACAGAATGGTTAGATGAATTAATCAATAAAATTGAAAATATGAAAAATAAAATATCTAATACTTTTTAACTTATTACTTCTTCTATCATTTATTCCGTTATTAAATATTTTAAATACTTTTGTAATTAAGCTAGCTGGCTGGCTTTTTAATAGAGTTATGCATTTTATTTTTGCAAATAGTTATTTAACAATGTTTAAATTAGAATCTTTTAAAGCAAGTTTATGGTTCATTTTTATTTTTATTGACAATATTGAAATAAGTGTAAAAAGAATTTTTAATTTGTGACTACTGAATCATCTAAAAATCAAAACTTTATAAGGAAGCATCCCAGCGAAGGAATGGATGCTTTAGAAAAAGAATCAAAACTACCTCTGAAAGGGTGGGAAAAGGAGGTTGCCCGAGCAAAGGAATATGGTTTAGAAGGAGCAAAAAGTATTGTCGATAGAAATATATCTACATTTTCAAGAGGAGAATTACCCCATTTTGCAGGTATCAATACTTTCATGAAAGCTCCATATGTTGAAAATGTAAATGAAGTGGGAAGATATGATGTTGCGATAGTTGGTGTTCCTCATGATTCTGGAACTACTTATAGACCAGGGACAAGATTCGGACCTCAAGGAATAAGAAAAATTTCTGCTCTTTATACTCCTTACAATTACGAAATGGGAGTGGATCTGAGAGAGCAGATATCTATTTGTGATGTAGGAGATATTTTTACAATTCCAGCTAATAATGAAAAAAGCTTTGATCAAATTTCAAAGGGTGTTGCTCATATTTTTGCTAGTGGAGCATTTCCAATTATTTTAGGTGGAGATCATTCAATAGGTTTTCCCACAGTTAGAGGAGTTTGTCGCCACTTAGGAGATAAAAAAGTAGGGATCATTCACTTTGATAGACATGTAGATACTCAAGAAACAGATTTAGATGAAAGAATGCATACCTGTCCATGGTTTCATGCAACTAATATGAAAAATGCACCTGCAAAAAATCTTGTTCAATTAGGAATTGGAGGTTGGCAAGTACCAAGAGAAGGAGTGAAAATTTGCAGGGAACGAAGTACAAATGTTTTAACAGTTACTGATATCTGTGAAATGGGATTAAAAGAGGCCGCTGATTTTGCGATTAAAAAAGCTACGGATGGAACTGACTGTGTATATATTTCTTTTGATATTGATTGTATTGATGCTGGATTTGTACCTGGAACTGGTTGGCCTGAACCTGGGGGTTTATTACCTCGAGAGGCATTAAAACTTTTGGAGTATATTATCAGAAAAGTTGATGTATGTGGAATTGAGCTTGTTGAGGTTTCGCCTCCGTATGATGTAAGCGATATGACAGCTCTATTAGCTACTAGAGTTATTTGTGATTCAATTGCACATCTTGTAGTAAGTGGTCAGCTCCCAAGAAAATCAAAACCAGAATGGATTTCAGATAAATGCAATATTTCAGTTGATCAAAAATGGAGATAGATTTTCGTGCATGAAGTAGATATGACAAAATGCCTTATTCTTTCCATGGAAGAGTGGGCAGAGAAAAAAAATAAAAAAAAAATAGTTGTTGAAAAGATTAATCTTAAGATTGGCGAATTTACTTGCGTAGAACCAATATCATTAATTAATACTTTTAATGCTGCAGTCTTGGATTCTTGGTTGGATTCTTCTGAGATTACAATTGAGACAATACCTTTTGAAGGGAAATGCTCTAAATGCAATAGATTATATTTTCCAAAGAAAGAGAATGGATATAAATCTCCATGTTGCAATTTTAATTTAGAGGAAATTATTAGTGGGAGGGAATTAAAAATCGCCTCTATTGATTTTAAAGAAAAGTAAAAATTTAGCATCTAGAATAAAAAAGTATTTTCAAATATAAATGCATTTACCAATTTCAGACAAAATTGAATTAAATATTCTTCATCAAAATAGTCATCAAGCTGAGAAAAATAAAGTTAAGTTTAATAATTATAATTTGCTTTGCTTGAACATAATGAGTAGTCCTGGTGCAGGAAAAACTAGATTACTTGAAATAACTTTAGAAGATCTTTCAAAAAAATTTCACAGTGCTGTTCTAGAGGGTGATATGACCACTAATCTTGATGCGGAAAGATTAGAAAAATTAAATATTCCAGTAGTACCAATTACAACTGGAAGAGCATGTCATCTCGATGCAAATATGGTTAGTGGAGGTTTGAAATTACTAGAAAAAAAAATAAATCCTGATTTACTAGATATTTTGTTAGTGGAAAATGTGGGAAATTTAGTTTGTCCTGCAGAATTTGATATTGGAGAACATTTTAAAGTTGCACTTTTAAGTATTACCGAAGGTGAGGATAAACCTTTAAAATATCCAATAATGTTTAGAGAAGCAGATTTAATTTTGGTAACTAAAGTTGATTTGTTACCCCATTTGAATTTTGATATTAACGAATTAAAATCGAACATAGCTTCAACTAATCCGAAGGCAGATGTGATCGAAATTTCTTCGATAACCAAGTCTGGATTCGATTTATGGCAAGGTTGGATTAGTAAAAAGATTCTGAAATTTAAAAATAATTAATATTGATTAATTAAGAGTAATCTCTTAAAAGTATCAGTCATTACAACTTTAGATTTGCTTTTTCTTGAGTATTGATAGTACGTAATATTTTTTTCAAAAATGTTTAAAAAATTGAGAGTGTTTTTTGTCTCTTTGCTGGCTCTAATATTAGCAATTTCATTAAGTACACTATCAAGTCCTGCAGCTCCAAAAGGTGAACCAATCACTTTGGGATACAGTAACTGGGCAGGATGGTGGCCCTGGGCGATAGCTGTTGATCAAAAAATGTTTGAAAAAAATGGAGTTAATGTTCAGATGAAATGGTTTGATGGATATGTTCAATCCATGGAAACTTTTGCTGCTGGTAAAATTGATGGAAATTCTCAGACTCTTAATGATACTATTTCGTTCTTGCCAGGAGAGAATGGAGGGGAAGTAGTTATTTTAGTTAATGATAATTCTGCAGGGAATGACCAAATAATTGCAGATAAATCAATTAAAAGTGTTGCTGATTTGAAAGGTAAAACAGTAGCAGTAGAAGAAGGTGTTGTGGATGATTTTTTACTTGTTTTAGCTCTGAATGATGTTGGATTAACTCGAGATGATGTGATTATTAAAGGACTTCCAACTGATCAGGCTGCAACTGCATTCGCAGCAGGAAAAGTTGATGCAGTTGGTGCATTTCCTCCATTTACAGGAACCGCAATGAAGAGGCCTGGAGCAAGAGTTATTGCTAGTTCAAAAGATTATCCCGGTGCAATCCCTGATTTATTAGCTGTAAGCGGAGATTTGATTTCTGAAAGACCAGATGATGTTCAAAAAATTGTTAAAACATGGTGGGATGTAAGAGAATTCATGGAAAAAAATCCAAGAAAATCTGAAAAGATCATGGCAAAGCGAGCTGGGATCCCAACACGCGAATACAAACAATATAAAGGTGGAACCAGGTTCTTTTCTTTGGAAGAAAATTTAGAAGCTTTTAGTGATGGGTTCGGTATGAAACATATGCCTTATGCAGCGAAACAAATGGCAGACTTTATGGTAAAGGTAGGATTTATTCCTGAAAAACCAGATATGAGTAAATTATTTGACTCTTCGTTCGTTAAAAACATCAGTTAATTAATACAAAATTAAAATGGTTAGTTCGAAATTAATCAAGAGGGATAAATATTTTTTATCCCTCTTTTCATTTGGTAGTGAACCGAAAAAATTAAATAAAATATTTCTTCAAATAGCCTCACTTTTGCTTCCCCTTTTAATTTGGACATTAGTTTGTCAATTAAAACTTGTAAGTGAAATGTTTTTACCATCACCGTTAGCGGTCTTTTATTCTCTTTTGGATATGGCTGAAAGTGGAATATTATTTGAAGATATTTTTGCAAGTACTGGTAGGGTATTTGCTGGTTTTATAATTGCAACAATTTTTTCAATTCCTTTAGGAATTTTAATGGGTTCTTTCCCTTCTTTTTGTGCATTATGTGAACCATTAATTGCAATGCTTAGGTATATGCCTGCCGCTGCTTTTTCTCCTTTGCTTATTATTTATTTAGGAATAGAAGAGGCTCCAAAAATCGCATTAATTTTTATTGGAACCGTTTACTTTAATGTTTTGATGGTTATGGATTCAGTAAAATTTGTACCCAAAGAACTAATTGAAACAACGCTTACTTTAGGAGGTAATACAAAAGATTTATTGATCAGAGTAATAGCCAGATATTCATTGCCAAGTATTATTGATACTCTAAGAATTAATATCGCAACTTCATGGAATTTAGTAATTGTTGCAGAGTTAATTGCAGCAGAAGTTGGTTTAGGTAAAAGGATTCAATTGGCTCAAAGATTTTTTCGCACAGATCAAATATTTGCAGAATTAATAGTCCTTGGATTAATAGGATTTGCTTTGGATATGAGTTTTAGATTGTTACTTAGACGTACATGTAAATGGGCTGTTTAAATGAAATTAGATGTTAATAATATTTCAAAATATTTTGGGGAAGGTTCAAATAGAAAAAAGGCAATTGAGGGAATAAGCTTTTCAATAAGTTCTGGCGAATTTAAAACTCTTGTTGGGAGCTCTGGATCAGGTAAAAGTACTATATTGAGGATTATTGCTGGGCTTGAGAGTCCATCTAAAGGGAACGTAAAAGTAGATGGAAAAATAGTTAGTGGACCGGGATTGGATAGAGGAATGGTTTTTCAGAAATATAGTCTTTTCCCTTGGCTCACAGCATCTGAGAATATTGCATTTGGAATGAATTTAAATTCTTATAAGTTGAAAGAGATAAAATATAGGACATCTTATCTATTAGAAGTAGTAGGTCTTCAGGATTCGGGAAATAAGTATCCAAAAGAGTTATCTGGAGGAATGCAACAAAGGATAGCAATTGCAAGAGCTCTAGCGACTAACCCTAAAATTCTTCTTTTAGATGAACCTTTTGGAGCTTTGGACTTACAGATAAGAGAATCTATGCAGAAATTTCTCTATGAATTATGGAAAAAAACTTCATTGACAGTTTTGCTTATAACCCATGATATTGAAGAAGCATTAGCTCTCTCTCAGCAAATATGTATTTTGGCGCCTAATCCTGGAAGAATCATAAAAGAAGTTAAGGTAGATCTAAAAAAAGCAGATTTAGATAAATTGAAACTTGATTCGGATTTTGCAAAATTAAGATACGAGTTATCTGATTTTTTAAGAGGCCTCCAAAAAAAATAAATAATGTCAACTAGTTTTTTGCCTACTTGGCTTTATAAAGACCAAAAAATTTTTGAACTTGAATTAGCTAACTATTCAAAAAATTATTGGCATCCATTGATTTTCACAGGAGAAATCAAACCTGGCGAAATATTGGAAAAAAAATTCTTTAATCAATCATTATTAATCTCGCGTTCAGAAAATAATTTAATAACTGTTTTTAAAAATAGATGCCCTCATCGTGGGTCAAAATTGTGTTTGCCAAAAACAAAATTTAATCCTTCTAAAAATATTTTTTGTCCCTACCATGGCTGGACTTTTGATAGTTTTGGCAAACTTAAAACCTTGCCATTAAAGTACGATTTTGAAACAAAAATAGAAACAAAGGATTATTTTTTAGAAAAAGTTAACTCTTTAATAAATGGACCTTTAATTTGGATTAATTTCAGCAAAAAACCAATATCTATAGATGATCAAATTGAGCTTGTTGGAAGAAAATGTAATGATCAATGGGATATGAATTACATTATTTTTTCTGAATTTTCTGAAACCTTAAATTGTAATTGGAAAATTGCCCATGATAATACACTTGATGATTATCATGTAGCAATAGCTCATAAAGATACTCTACATAAAGAACAAGGTCCAATTAAAAACTACAGGTATTTCTTCAGTGAATTTTGTAATCTACTTGTTACCCCTCTTAGTAGTGAAGGAAATCTATATACCTTTGGATTACTCCCATGGACCCATCTAATAATCTGGCCAGCTAAAGGGCTTGTTTTAATAAATTATCTCCCTAAAAATATTGATCAGTGTATTATTGAAATTAAATTAGCCTCTGCTTCTTTATGTGAAAATGAATTAGAAGATTGGAAAAAAAGTATATTAGAATTTCTTGGAGAAGATAAAGTTATTGTCGAATCAGTTCATAAGTCTTATCTGGAAAATTTTAAACTTGGTCCGCCTAATAGACTTGAACA
Source organism: Prochlorococcus sp. AG-355-N16 (assembly GCA_003278545.1). Classification (GTDB taxonomy): domain Bacteria; phylum Cyanobacteriota; class Cyanobacteriia; order PCC-6307; family Cyanobiaceae; genus Prochlorococcus_A. The sequence continues at coordinate 133,418 of QCEF01000002.1, read as the reverse complement.
AAGGATTATACACTGGCAAAATATTTATAAAGATTTTCTAAATGCATCGTGCATTTCTTTTTAACATAATTTCTATTTATTGCTCTGATATTATGAATTAGATTTTTAATTTGGTAGTGGTTTAACTATATCTTTAATATGCTTTATTGATAATGTAGTAAGAACAAAAAGTTGATAATGAAAAATTTTCTACTAGTAATAGTCTCTTTATCTTTCCTATCTTCTTGCAGTAATGACAAAGATTTTTTTCTCACTGAGGAAAACGCTTTGTTAAGTTGCGGAGGTAAATCTCGTATCATCGAAAATGATAAAGAAGAGATAATAAATACTGAAGTGAAGGATTTAAGAGATGGAATTGGTAAATACGTTGAATTTACAGTTGTTGAGACTGATAAAAAAGGAGGAAAATATATGATTATTAATTGTTTCCCAAGTGAAGAGCCACAAGATTCAATAATAAAAGTTGTTAAAACAAATTATAAATTAAGTAATTAACTGTTATTTAAAATAACTAGTTTGCTTTTAATCTGAGATTTTTGATGATTTGATAATTTCCCATGCTTCTGATGCAGTGTCTGCATATTGGAAAAGATTTAAATGTTTATCTTCAATCAATCCAAGATCAGCTAGATAACCAAAGTTAATTATATTATTCCAATACTTTTTACCAAAAAGTATGATTGGGATTTTAGTTTTCATTCCTGTTTGACAAAGTGTCAATAGTTCAAATAATTCATCTAGTGTTCCAAACCCTCCAGGGAAAAATACAGCAGCTACTGATCGCATAACAAAATGGATCTTTCTTAATGCAAAATAATTAAACTTAAAGCAAAGACCTGGAGTTATAAAAGCATTTGGGATTTGTTCATTAGGGAGACTGATATTTAACCCTATAGATTTACAATTTGCTTCAAATGCACCTCTATTAGCAGCCTCCATAATTCCGGGGCCCCCACCTGTCACAATCACGTGAGAATTACAATTTTTATTTTGATTACTAATTGAAGCAAGTTTCGAAAACTCCCTTGCGGATTGATAGTAATGACTCATTAGAAGCAAATTTTCTAATCTATTTAAATTTCGTTTTAGAAGTATCGATTTAGGATTTTTTTTAATTAACTCTTCTATATTTTCAATTCTCTTTTTTGTATTTGATTCTTCTGTAATGCTCGCGCCTCCAAAAATAATTATGGTTGAAAGAATTTTATTTTCTTCAAGAATTAAATCTGGTTTAGTAATTTCAAGAAGCATTCTGACTCCACGCATTTCATTTCGGCTAAGTAGACCTATATCTTCGTGAGCCAATTTATAAGTATCAGAATTAATAATTAAATTCAGGTTTTTTAAATTATTTTTAGGTGATATATGTTTTTTCATTTTAAGTAAGAGTTTTAACTTTTCTTTCTAGAGGATTAAAATGGATTCTTTTGATTTTGTTATTTTCGAAAATCCAATAAACAGGGGTACTTTTTCTTGCCTTAATTAAATTAATTTTGTCTAATTTTTGAGGGATAAATTCTTTAGCAGGATCAAAAAATTTATCTCTTTTGGGTTGATTTAAAACAATGCTACCTTCTTTCCCTGAGATTGATCTGTGATAAGTTCCTATAGGAATTTCTAATGCTCCCATTGATCTATTTAAATAAATCACATGATGAGGTTCATCCCAGGAAGGATTTATTAGAACAAATGTCCTTTCCCCGGTGATAACTAAATTGTGGTCAATTTGATGATTGTGAACGTAATATTGCTCATCTTTTAAATCATCTGGAGGAGATATGGCTTCCCCAGAATGGATAACAACATCAGAACCATTAGAGATATCTATGCCTGCATCGAAGAATGTGACTTTTGGAGTCTCTCTAAAAACATTTATTGGGAAGAATCTTAATTCCATAGCGGTAACTCCCATTTACAAAATTTTTAAACACTAATAAAAATTTATTTACTTTTAAAAAACAGCTATTTTTTGATTTTTAGTTGCAACAAACAAAGCAATCTTCTTGATTTGGATAATCTATACATTCCTTGTTTAAAGTTTCTTCTAATAAATCTACTTTCTTAACATAATCAAGATCTTTGAATTCTTTGTTTGGAACCGTGAACTGAGTTTGTAGTTTCATTTTCTATTCTCCTAATTAATACTGTTTTTTGAATCCATTAAAAGTTTGAGAAAATCTTAATCCCAGATAAGAAATTAAAATTGCCCAAAATAAAATTTCTATACCTAAATTAGTCATTTGCTTGGCCTCCTTTCTATCTGATTATTCTTTAGTACGGATATTATGTAAAAATCAAGCGTAAGAATACCTAAAAGTTAAAGTTTTAATCACAAAAAATCTTGCAATGGTTGTTACTCGGATGTTCTGTACATTCATTATTCCAATAAGCTTCAATTTTTTTGAGCTTATTATCAAATGAAAGGTCTTTTTTATCCAAATTAATTTCTTGGATAGTAAATGTGTCATTTAGTGCCATAAGACTTACTCCTTGACTACAGTAATGTTCTAATTCATTTGAATAGTAAATTTCAAGTTTTATGTGTGCGGTTAGAGGAACAAAATTGTACGGATTAAGGATCAAAAAAAAATCTCAAATTATGAATAATTGCAAGGAAAATATCTTCAAAAAATTTATTCCAACTTCAAAAAAATTTGTATAAATTTTGCTCGAAATTTTATTCTCTTAATACCTTTTTAGGTCTGCTAGGATCAAACATTCATTTAATGTATCTTCTTATTATCTTAAAACCTCAGCCATCTTTTGAGGTTAAATTTCTTGTTGATATTCTCTACAAAAATCAAAAAATTTATCTAAGAAATCTTTTATTGAAGAAGACATAAAAATTAGCGTTTCATTTTAAAAGTAAAGTATGCAAACCCACCAAGCAATAAAAGACTAAGAACCCCATAAGTAATCGCTATGCCGTACATATAAGTCATTTATTTATAAAGACATAAGCAGAATATAAATAAACTAAGAAAACTCCAACAGCTATGGAACTTCCATAAATAAGAAAGTTCCAAAATCTATATAATGTAGGTTTTTTAAATTCTTTTTCTTCTTCTTTAGTAATCATTTATTTTCTCTTTCTTTTCTGGCAGCATTACCTTTTGCTCTTAATACCAAAGTTATTGTAAGGGCAGCGCTTAACATAACAGAATCAATTAATAGGTGCGGGGAAATATTCATCAGCTGAAAAGATAAATAAGAAGAATCATTATCTTTTCATCAATATATCTATTAAACATTAAAAAAAGAGGGGGTTTCTCCCTCTAAGTTTAGATCGACTGTCAATCACAGTCTATTTAAGCTTTTTAGCTTATCTAATAAAAATAGTATTTTATTTAGCCAGAGCAAGAGAAGGCACCTGCAAGAATATTTTTAAAAATTGGTGCTTGGCCCAAGGCATATAAAAAGAAAGTTGATGATGCGAGAGTGATAGCTATTTTAGAAGCCCTGTTAACTTTCAAATTTGAGACTTTTGCAAATGCAGAATTCATTTGTTCCTTAATTTATTGATCTTATAATAGCTGCAAAAATTAAATATTCAGCATCAATATTTACCAAAGAATAATTTGATTGCTCCTTTTTCTCAGCTCAAATTCTTTTTTAGAAACTATTCTGATTTTGTATGCTGGATATCTTGTCTTTCACCATTTATTGATCAAATAGCTACTCCTTCTAAATCTTGGGCACAAATATTCAACCATAGAATCTTAGTTTCAACTTCTTTGTAGAATTACCAACTCGTAGGTGAAGCCATCAAAAATTGCAAATGGAAAATTTTATTTTAATTTTATGATATGGTTTATTGGCTAAAACTTTTTCTTTTTTAATAAGAGGATTTTGTTGAAGATACAGGTTTTTCATTAAGTGGTAATAAAAAACTTTTAATAAAAGATTTACATCACTTTCGCTTTATAAGAAAATATTAATTTTATGTCAGAACGAGTTTCAATTAAAAAATTTCTCTGCAAAGAAGGGGCCAAAAATTGACCCCTCTTGGTGAAACTCTTCCAAAGAAACACCATTAAAATTTTACTCTGAAAGTTGCAAAGTTAAACAAATTAACAATATCAAGATTTACAATTTAAGCGGCCTTTTTAAAAGGGTTCATATTCCTTAAAAAGTTATTACTTTTGCGGGTACTCATTTTTCTATATCTTTGATTTATATCCAGGATATACTTCCTAGCTTTCTTATCACTTTCAATTTTCTTTTTTCGAAGACGTGAAGCTCTTAAATCTTCTATTGACATGAGGCCATCATCCTCATTGAAACTTAAATGATCAAATTGCATCAGTTTAAGAAATTAACTTTCTTCCTTAAGTGCAAGATTAACAACATTATCTTTATTTGCAATAGAGATAATTAACCAACTTAATTCATATTAGTTATTTAATGTTCAGATAGCTTTAGGCAGCGGACTAAATCCTCGTGGAGTATTGGACTTTAGCCCGCTCTATTTTTTTAGCAAAAGAAAAATAATACTGCAACGTAACTAGATCATCAATTATTATGTTTTATTCTGAATAAGTCTTTATTGGTTAATTGATCAAGAGTATCTGATATACGTTGGTGTTGTTTATTGTATAAAATTGCTACAAAACTTTTGTTATATCAATGGATTCAGTATTTTTGCTCATTGATATATTCATTCTTAGAATAATATTATTATTGATATCTAAAGAAGGTTTAATTTTGAAAAAAATAATTAAATTTTTTAAATTACTTAAGAGAAGAATCGATATTCTTAATGCAGAGGCTGAATTGAAATTTATTTTAGAAAATAAATAATGGGATTCCCACATTGCCCTATTTGTGTAGTTCTAGCATTTGTTTCAGTATTTATAGGAATCACTCGTAGTTATATGTTCTATATTCTTTTTAGGGAGTTTCTGAGAGCAGAATCTAATTTTAAATTGAAGTTTAGTTCCTATTAATTGTTGACATCTAAGTATAAATACTTTATAAATAGAATGTAGTAAAAACTACAAAATCGTCCGATCTACCATCTGATAGACCGCAGTACGACTCAAGCCATAGGACGGGGACTTGAGCAAGTTAAGGAGCTGCATCATGGTTAACATGTATTTCAATGGAAAGTCATTCGTATATTGTAGAAAACAAGAAGAAAAGATTATAAAGCTTACTTATAGAGGATCAATTTACTTGAAATAAGGTTTCTAATTTATTTTTTAGAAAATTAGGCAATTTATTGAAGTTTTTGAACTCAGTGCTTATTAATTTGCTATAAGAAAAACTTATTGTGGATATATTTTTTACCTATTTAAAAATTTATATATTCGTATATTTAGTAACGAGAAATTAATTTTAAAATAACTAATTTGTAACTAGATTTTAAAAGGTTATGCAACCTATTTCTGAAGAACTTTACAAAAAAATAGTTGAGAGTTCTAAAAAATGAGTAAATTACTAATTGCTTTATTAGCATTAAATATAGGCGTTAGTCTGTCTAAAGTTTTTTTCTTTACCTAAAATCAAATTATTTAATAAAAGAAGCAATTGTTTTCTAAAAAAAAGAAATAGTTACTAGGTATTCCTTATTTGATGTATCTATTTTATAAAATAAAAAATTAAACCAATAAAAGAACTCCCAATAAGTAGTAGCACCATTAAAAGAGCTATTAACTTTGCTAATCCCATAAAGTTAAATCTGAATTTCCTGTAGATCTTTGCATCCAGTGAATTTTCCAAACATTATTTACTTTTTTAAAAATTGACGTAATTGTTGGTAAGTCATCATTAGGGGTCCCCTTGTAAGTAAATTTTGAACCTAGTGTAAAAATGCACATAACTATATTTTCGCTTAAAAATTCGAATCGGTGAATTTTGGTTATTTCAGCATTTTCTTGAACTATATCCCCAGTAATCATTTGTTCGAACCCTTTTGCATCTATAGGATTACCACTCGGTCTTATGAATAAAAAATCTGGGGTCGCATTGGTAACAAAAAATGAGGCCATTTCTTTTGGATTGGCAAACTCATTTAATAATGAAATTATTGTTTCTTTATCATTCATAAAAAAAGGGACATAATTCTTCTAGTTTAGATCTACTATTTAAAATGTACAAATCAAAATGGAATAATTCTAAAAAAAATTCGTTAGGATGTTCGAAATAATTAGATTTTGAATGTAAATCATGATCAATTCATTAAACAAATTATTGCCGGTTGGCAAAAAGGTCAAAAAATATTTGCCTTTCTTTATTGGATTTAAATTACTTACATTTACTGGCTTTCTTACTTATTTAATGAATCGCTAATTTATATAACCTTAACAATAAAGTTTAACTTAATTAAAATTTAGTGAATAAAGAAGAACGAATTAAAAGATTTAAGTCTATGTCAAGTATGCAAAGACAAGAACTGATACTAAAGAAGATGAAAGAAAGAGGCATAGAGTTGGGAAGTGGAATTCCGAATAAAAAATACGATAGCAAAGAGGTTTATGAATTAATTCATATTGCAAATTGCTTCCCAGAATTAAGAGAGAAAAAATAAAAGAATATTCAGTTTTCTTTAATTAAGTAATTCATTTTGGATCCCTTATTGCAGTAATAATTAATCCACCTATCAATGCGAGATTCATAAATACTGCTCTTTGATGAAAAGGGAATACATGAAAAATTATTGTTGTTGGAATAATAAATAGTAATAAAAAGACTGAACCGATTTTTTGATTTTCTCCAAATATAAAAAATCCAGAACCCAAGATAAGACATATAATTGCTCCCACTAAAAGAATAGATGAAATTGGTTCAGGAATACCTTTTGAAGAAATATATTCAACTGTTCTCTCAAAATCATTTATTTTGCCTGGTATTGCTGAGATAAATATTGCTGAAATTGATAATCTTGAAAAAAAATCTAAAAAAGATTTGAAACTTTTATTTTTCAAAAAAGAATTTTTCATAACCTTATTATAAGAAAAAAATTTTATGCGTCTGATAAATTTCTAATCAGTAAATTAGTTGATTGTCTTTTGTGATTAATTTTCTGAAAAATTAATTATTTTGACTTTCTAGTTCCACCATAGGAATAATTTTTATGTGCAGAAATTACATTCCAACATTCTTTACAGCAAAAAATCCAGTTCGTATGAATTGTGGATTTAACTCGGTAATGAGTTTTATATGGCTTATGACATAAATCACATTTTTTCATTTATCTATTAATTTTTAGATTTATTTTAGATATTTAAAATTATGATTTAAAAAGATTCACGAAAAAAATTTTATCGTGTCATTATAAAAATGCACTCCAAACCTCGTGAAGCAAAGCAGTGGTTTTGTTGGGTGCGATTATTTTAATTGCCTTATAAAGATTCTAATTTCTAACTTTAAAACTTCCCTTAAAAATAAGATTTTGATTATACATTTAAATTAGAACTTTAAAAAGAAACTCACGAATCATATTTAATTATTTTTATTATAATTTTATTGATTTTAATAGTATGAACATTTACCTATTCTGGATTTTATTTTTAACTCTGTGGGCAATAGTTCCCTTAATGATTATTAAAGGTAGAGTAGACGAGGCTCCTAAGATACAGACTTCGCCAAAAGTTAAAGAAAAGAAAAAAGGTTGGTTTAATTAATTGAATCACCGGATTAGTAGAAATAATATGAAAAGTAATTTTTGATGATTTGATGTAAATTCGAAATAATAAATTTAATTTATTAAAAGTAAAAAAAATTAGAAAATATTTTTCTTTATTTAGTAGTGGTTGGTAGAAAGGCAAAAAAGGTTGAAAAAAAGCATAAAAATTATCTTGCTTCTCTTGAAATGATAATTAATTTTGATGATTATGAACAAATATAAAAGATAGTTAATTGGCAAATAGAATTACCTCAAGATAATGATTTTATTCAAGAAAACAACTATCATGATTGGTATGGTTATCAAAAAATAGACGATAAATAAAGATCTAATAATCTTTTACTCTCAAAAGAATTTTATTAAATGCTTAAATTCTTATTTATGTGCCTATAGTATTAAAAGTAACTTGATTTTCTTAATAAATAAATTCCCCCTCCAAGAGAAATTAAGACAGGTAACCATGCAGCAAAAATTGGAGGTAAAACACCTTTTACTCCGAACGAACTAAATACAAATGACATAACGTAATAAATTAATATAAGAATTACGCTCAATCCAAATCCCTGACTTTTTGAAGATCTTAAATTAGATTTACATCCCAGACTACTTCCTATTAAACCAAAGACCAAACATGCAAAAGGTAGAGTGAATTTTTCTTGAATGCGGACTTTAATTCTTCTTACCTCCTTCGAGTTTCCAGTTTTTTCATAAATCTTTTCTGCTTGCATGGCCTGCTTTAAAGTCATTTCATTTGCATTCTTAGGCACTTTTGCAAGCTCCATAGGACCTTCAATAAATGGATATGTGTATTTATTAAATTGAATATTTGTAGTTTGTCCGCTTGGATCTATTGATACAATACTTCCTTCAGAAAATATCCAAGAAGAACTTTTTTTGTCAAATCTTCCATTCTTTGCCTTTAATATTTGTTGAAAATCTTCTCTTGAAAAATCTAAAACTGTAACTCCCTCCATAATGTTGTTTTCATACCATGAAGCATAAAATATATGAGTGAGATAAGTATTGGTTTTTGTTGGTTTTTTATTTGATGCATTTATCCTAGATCCATATCTTGAAAACATGATATTGTCTTTTCCTTGCTCGGCGCTAAAGGAACTTCCTATTCCTGCTCTCAATGTCGTTTCAGCTAATTTATTACTCGCAGGAACTAAATTATCGTTAAAGTAAAAAGTCAATCCTGTCATAAATATTGAAAGAGCAATAGCTGGAGAAATAATTCTTGAAGTTTTTATACCCAAAGATTTCAATGCTAGCAATTCAGAATTGCTTGATAATTTTCCATAGGCTAATAATGTTGAAAGTAAAACTGCCATAGGGAATGATAAGACTAAAAAACTGGGTAAACTAAAAAAAAGTACTTTTAAAGCTAAAAATAAAGGTAAACCAAATTCAACTATTTTCCTTATAAGGTCAAACATTACCCCAACTGATAATGAAATCACTGTAAAAGCAGAAATTGCAAATATCATAGGAGGTATTATTTGACCTAATACCCATCTATCTATTAAGGGAAATAAATACCAAGGCGAAATTATTTTATTAATAGTTTTTTTAATTAGTGATTGATTTGAAAGTTTCAAAAGAGATTTATTTTTTTACTGCCGTTTTTAATATTATAAAATATCAATGATTTAGAAACCAAAATAAAATTGATAGTTAAGAAAATTATTTTAATTCTTTAAATTTCTATAAAAAATTAGAAGAATAATTTATTAACACTTGCAATAAAATAAGAAATTTGGTTTCTTTAAAAAAAAGCTTTAAATCATGAAAAATAAAACTTTCAGATACGAATGTAATTGCATACACTGCCAACAAAAACTAAATCAAATTAATAATGCAAAACTATATTGGGACAAATTAATTTTAAGAAAAAATTTAGTATAGTTTCTCTCCTAAATTCTCTAAGGTTTGCAAACTTTATTAAAGATTTTTTTTGAAATATATTATTTTTAGAAAAAATTAGTTGTAAGATCTCTAGATCTTAAGTATTGAGCTTTTTTTGGGAAAAATCATATTATTTAACCTTTTGATTTTTTTTTGTAGATCATATTTTCTCGATTTAAAAGGAAAAGGATAATCAAAATACAAAATGGTATGAGAATAAAATCTAAAGACATAAATTTTGCTGAGTCTATTTTTTATTTAGCAAATAAATAAACCTTTGACATGAGTAGATTATCTCCAAGTTTTTTTCATTAGGTCAATTAATTATTTGTGTGTTTTGTATATTTGCTCGTTTTTAAAAATGAAAGAGCTTGCAAGTATCCCACCAGCAAGCTCATGACGACCTAGTTAATTCAGACATTTGATTTAACCAGCTAAGCACTTCCTAAATGCTAATAGCATTCTACTAAGTAAAATTACTTACTGTGAGTATAAATGCTTATTTACGATGATTGGTTGTGAATTTGATAACAAAAAGTGATTTGATTAAAAAAAATATGGCTTGTTATTTTTTTAAACAGAAATGTCACATATTAACTTGTAACAAAGTACTTAGAGGAAAAATATTGAAGATTTTGGTTTACATAAGTTAATATTTGTGTTACGTTAGTTTACAATTATTTTACTTTTAATGACAAAATCCGGAGTTACCACAGAATCAGGTGGAAGACAGAATATGTTCCCATCAGAAACTAGGCCTTACATTGATGAAACTGTTTCTTACGATGGATATCCTCAAAATGCAGAAAAAGTAAACGGTAGATGGGCTATGGTTGGTTTCGTCGCATTATTAGGTGCATATGTAACAACTGGTCAAATCATTCCAGGAATTTTTTAATTTCTAAGAAACAGTTTTCACAAAATTTTAGTTTTAGCTTTATCATTTAAAAGTTTTAAACGAAATTCTATATTTTATTTTAAATTTGAAAATAAGAAAAACCAAATAAAAACTAGGGCATTCAAGCTAAATATTATTCCTAGAAATATATATGCGAACTTTTTGCCAATAAATGCTGTATCCGGTTCAAGTTTTACTCTCATAAAATACTCGAATTATTTCGATAAAGATAACATCAATTAACGAATTAATTTAAGTTTTAAAGGAGAAAAATTAATCAAATTAATATTTCTTTTTAAAATATTTTTAATATTAATCATTTTCCTTCTTCAGCTTTTCTAGGAACAAAAATTATGTTCTTTCATATTGTTGCTAATAAATCTTCTTAATTTGATTTCTTGCCTTCGAATAAAGATTATAAACTAACCAAGAAAATCTTTTCAAACCAACTTGGATCATAATATATTCCTTAAAACCAAAAAAAATTTCAATCTAAGTTTTAGAAATGAGATAGAGTTTTTATGCTGATTTTTAGCAGCATACTTTTTTTCTCGCAAATAGGATTATTCAAACCTCAATTAAAAAAAGATCATTTTTTATCAAAAAAAACCATTAAAAAAAAAACCTAATTTGATTACAAATTAAGCTTATTATGAAAAAAAATTTTTATTAGATAAAACCTGGAATGATTTGACCTGTAGTTAAATAAGCTCCAACTAGAGCAACAAAACCTAACATTGCGAATCTACCGTTAAGCTTTTCAGCAACAATTTTTTCTTTTTCAACTATTTTTGGTTCGTTATTTTTCATTAGAACCAACCTGGTATGATCTGGCCTGTTGTGACATAGGCACCAACTGCTGCAACAAAACCTAACATTGCTGCCCAACCGTTAAAACGTTCTGCTTCTGGAGTCATTTTGAATTTGTGATAATGTAACTAAATATAACATAATTATTTAGAAATGTAAAGAAAATTAGGAATAGTCCCTTTTTTTGTCAGCTAAATTTAAAAATTGTTACATATATGTGTCGAAATATACCTTATGTTTGTTTTTATTTTTGTTCCGATTTTTTTAATATTGAAAAAAAATACAAGTTTTTCATCTCGTTTTTTTATAGGTATATCCTCATTTAGAAGTAATTTAAATTAATATATTAGAAGAGTCAGCTAGTAGGGATACAGGCTGACTCTTTTTATGAGAATTTTTGGATTTTGACTAAAAATTGTTTGTAAAATTCAAATAATTGCTATTAATAAATTAGATATATATGAATTTATGTCATTTGCGACTTACTACATGCATTTAATTTTTGGATGGATTCCTTCCCTAATGAATTCTGATTTAATACTTTATATCTTGCCTACTCTTATAATTTCAATATTATTTTTTAGCCTTAAAATAATGTTTTTCAAGACTCCTAAATTGAGAAAGGTTAAATAATCCAAGATTTTAGAATTATTGTTTATACTGAAGCGCCAAATTTTTTTAATTTTGGATAATAGACTTTATTTTCCTGCAACTCAAAGAAATAGAGAATGCATTAGTGATGTACTAACAAGAATTATAAAAAAAGGTTCAGTATTGGAAATCGGGAGTGGGAGCGGTGAGCATGCAGTGTTTTTTCAAAAATGCTTTCCTGAAATAATTTGGCAAACAAGTGACCCACAGTTAGCGCATAGAAAAAGTATAAGTTCTTGGATTGAGTATGAAGACTTAACTCAGAAAATGCCTCAGCCTCTTGAGATTGATGTAGAAAAAATTCCTTGGAAAATTCCATTGAGATTAGCTAATTCTTTGCAAGGAATAGTCTCTATAAATATGATTCATGTAGCAAAGTGGTCTTGTACTGTAGCACTCTTGAGAGAGTCAGGAAAATTACTTAAAAATGGACAATTTTTGATATTGTATGGACCATTCAAAATTTGTAATAAGCATATAAGCGAGAGTAATTATTTTTTCGATAATTCATTGAAAATGCAAAATGATCTTTGGGGTATTAGGAATCTTGAGGAAGTTTGTTATGAGAGTAAGAAAAATGGTTTTTATCAAGAAGATATTATTAGGATGCCTGCAAATAATTTTTCAATAATTTACAGAAAAATTTATTGATAAGTAAATACAAATATCGATCAGAAATAAAATTCATAATATTCAATGATCAGCCTGATAGTTTTTTGCTCCATTCTTTATGCTTTTGATCTAAATCTGAAATTTTTTCGCCCAAACTCAACTGCCTTTCTAATAATTCAACTTTTGTAAGTGTTATTTTTTCCGAATAAAACTTAATAGGCTGCTTACCATGCAAATTGTCGCCACTCATAGATTTACTAAAATTTAAGTATTTTCTAAGATGAAAAATTTGTTATTGCTAATTCTTTTATATTCTTTTCAGATTTGCGCAAATTAATGTGATGAAGAATTGATGATCGTTGTGTGTTTAATCCACAATTTTGTATGAAGATTGCCAGATATATCTTCCTCTCTTGATGTCTGATGCAACAGCAACGCAGTTGCATGCAATATTCCATAGAGCTTTGTGAATTGGATCAGGATTAAAAAGATATGCTTTTTTAAAGGCTTTTTTAATTAAGACAGTCGCCTTTTTTGCATGGTAATGAGGGATCGTTGGACATACATGATGAACGACATGGCTCGAACCTATATTATGGTGAAGAAAATTAAGGACTCTACCGTAAGGCCTGTCAATAGATAGAAATGCGCCTCTCATAAAGGAAAATTCCGTATTTGAAAGATGAGGTACATCTGAATCTGTATGATGAAGCCATGTATAAACTACTAGCCAACAATTAACCACTAATAAAGGGCCAAAATACAGTGCAATTACTGGAAATAATCCATACTTGAAAATCAAACAAATAATGCCTACTAATGTCAAACCTACACCAATATCTGATATCCAAACTTTCTTGGCCCAGATTGATGGCCATAATGCTTTAGAAAATGGTTTAATTGGCCAAAAATGATTTGAAGTGCCATATTTAACACCTCCTGTACTTCCTGTAAGTAAATAAGCAGGCCAGCCAAATATTAGATGTAAAACAAGTTGAAGAATTCCATAATTTTTCTTACCTAGGGCATTTGAAAAATTTAATTCTTTTTCTCCGCCAACTTTTTCTGTAACTCCATTACCTTTAATGACTAAAGGAACGTGAGTTTCTCCATTGGTTATGTTATTTGTGAATCGATGATGAACTGCATGGGAACGCTGCCAAGAAAAATAAGGCACTAGAAGAAATGAATGTAGTAAATAACCAGTAACAGATTCCAATGTCTTGTTTTTAGAGAATGCTCCATGCCCACATTCATGGGCAATTACCCAGAATCCCATTGCAGTCGTACCTGATAATAGTGCATAAATAATCCAAATCGGGATCATTTGGGGGGTAAATGGAATATATAACCCTATCGCAACTACTAATGATTGAATTAAAGCTGATTGTAAAAGATACCTCAAAGAAGTTTTGGTATTGCACTTAAAGTAGTGATCTGGGATAAAATCCTGAAACTCTTTTATGCTTGGGATATCTTTATCCTCTATTAGAAGCGCTTGGCCATTAAGACCTGAAAATTTTATATTACTCAAATTTTTTTGGTTAAGAATTTTGTTAAATAAAAGTGAATTTATATGTTCTATTATCCATCACTGGATCTCATAATTAAAAGAATTTATAATTTTTTTCGTGAAGTTTTACGAATTTAATTTTCAAATAAAATTATTTGTGCCAAACATTTTTTATTTTATTCTTTTATCGCAATCATTTTAATTATCTTTTTAAATATCTATATTAATTCTTTTTTCCCTGACTTTCTTTGCTCTATTTAAAGTTTAAATAATTTAAAGACCGCGTATATACCTCTTGGGTAAACCGGATTGTTTACGTGGCTTTACTAGGATAGGTAAAACAATAACTCCTACTGTAAAAAGACAGATTGGAGCAACTACCATCAATATAGACTCTAAAGACATGAATAATTTTGAATTTATTAATAAATAGCAGGATTTTTGTCTAAAGTCATGCGTATTTATATCTATTTTGTGGGAATTGATTCAGAATTTTTATAAATTATTAAGTAAAAAAGAAAAAAAGATTAAAAAAAATCAATTTTTTCATAATTCATCTTATTTACTTAATCATTATTTAAAAAGCTTAGTTATGGATGAAGAAAAAAAGTGGTTGCTTATGACTTATTATTGCCCAACTCATGGTGATTCAGGTTTAGTAAAACCGATTCAACTAACAAAAAATGAAATTAGTAAAACATTCTTAAAAAAAGATAGGAGTTCTAAAAATTAATTTTTAGATAAAACCTAGGGTTATTTTGGAATGTTCTAAATCCTGATTGAAATCTGATCAATTAAAAAAGTGATATCACTAAGTCTCCTATGTTGCTTTTTTATCAGCAGAATTAGTAAAAATATTGAAAAAGAAATTTAAATCTAGTCTGACTTAAGATCATTAAAATACAGCTCAATAATAATATTTTTTTTGATATTAGCCTCAAAATTTTTTTGTGTAATTAAAAATTTAAAAAGATCTAGAAATAAATAAATTTAAAATTGATCTGAATCGCATGTTAATTCGCATTGATTAAGTTCATGTGATGATATCTTTTCTAAAATTCTTAACATATCAATTTCGGAAAGCTCTCCATTCGAGTTCCATTTTAAAGTTGTTTTCCTTTGAGGTGAATTTTTTTTATTCATTTTGATCACCTCCCTTTAAATGAACTTCTAAACAACGAGTAATACATTCTTGATGACCATCCACAATACTGCATTCAGTAATACACTCGAAATATGAATTAATAGAATCTATTTCTGTATTCTGGTTGGTAGAAACAAATGAATCATTCATAATATTGTTGGATTTATTTGGAAAAGAGATATAGCACGAATTTATGTTCAATAATTTAATTTATTAAGTAAATCAGAAAAAATAAGTATTATTTACTAAATTTCTTTGCAACTGGTTTACTTTAGAAGTAATATCCTTCTTTTGAAACATAAAAGTAAAAAATAATTTTGATTATTTATTGTTAATTTATAAAGTAATCTTCTTGAAAAATCAGCATAAAGACTGATTTACTTTTAGGTAATTTAATTAGATGATAAAAAAAGTACACTTTTAGATTTTCAAATGAAATCAGCAATTAATTGGCTTTCGAAAATGTTAGAGAGTATGGCAAATGCTTTTATGCATCCTTTTAAGAATGACTTGCCTCCATCCATTGGTACTCATGCATATAGCAGTATTCCACTAAAAAGAAAATTGAGAAGAAGGTTGAATTAGGTATTAATTTATTGGAATTAATTTTTCATTTTTATTATCCCAAATAATATATTTGAAGCATTTTGAAAAATCTCTCAATTTTAAGAACTTTGATTGTTGTAGCAAATGAATGTTTGCTTTATGACAAGCTCTTAAGTTGTAATTTGGTATTCTCTCAGAGAGATGATGAATGCTGTGGAATGAGATGTCTGCTAAAAACCAATTTAGCCAGTTAGGGATATCTAAATTGCTACTACCTAGAATAGCTCCATCGATGAGATCCCAATTCTTTGTGTTTTTAGCATATGCATTCTCATAGTTATGTTGTACGAAAAAAACACATATTAAAATTGCTGCTGATAAGGTTAATACAATGGAATAAAATGATAAGAAAAAAACTAACCCCAACCATTTACACATAAAAATCCAACCTATTATCACTACTATGTTATTGATTATTAATTCACAAAGTTCACTAAAATTATCTCCATAATCAGAAAAAGGTGGTTTGATTCTTGAATTAATAGCTAAAAGTTGAGAAATTTCTCTTCTTTTTATTTTGATAAAAGTCTCTTCCAATATATCTTTAATGAAATTAAAAATAATAATGACAAGACCTAATCTAGGTTTTAAAACTAAGTAAAAAAAACCGCCAGGGAAAAGCATCATCCAGTTTCGACTTACTTTATAAAATATTTGCTCTCTTTTTGGAAGAGATTCATAATCTTCAAGACTTAAAACATCTATAGGCCCTTTGTAAATTTCCCAATTTCCATTATTTCTATGATGAAATGCATGATCAATTGACCATGACTTCTGGGGTATACCATTAACCAATCCAAGTAAAAATCCAAAAAAGCGGTTTAATTTCCGTTTTGTAAAAAGAGAATTATGACCGCAATCATGCATTAATGAGAACGTTCGAGAAGAGAATAGAGTTAGAAGAACTAAAAAAGGTATCAATAGAAAGCTTTTGATCAATAATGAAAAAGGTTGATTTATTATTTGGTGGACGATTAACCAAAAAGAAAAGATTGGTAGGATGGTAGAAATAATTTGATAAGAAGCTCTAATATTATTTCTTTTTAAAAAAGGTTTTATTAAAAAATCGCCTCTATTTACTTTAAGCATATTTCTATTATTTTTTTGATACTAACAATTTTTAAAAAGTATTGATTATTTAATAAAAAAAATATCCTAAAAACATACTAAAGAATAAATTCTTTAGACATAGTTCTCAATTGATCTAGATTTAATCTTTCTAGGTAATTTTTAAAATCACTAAGATTCCTATTAGAGTCAGAATTTTTACTCTCGTAAAGAAGACTATTAGAAATTAACTCAATAAGATGATCTTTATCCATATCTCCTTATAGACCAAAATTCCTGTTAAAAAAATTAAGGTCTTGAATCCGAGATCATTAACTCATCTCTATTTAAAAGTAATTTTTTATAAATTTTTTAAATCTTGTTCTATTTTTTCTAATCTTTCATTTAATTCTTTTTGTTCCTTAATTAAGGCTTTTTTCTTTTCTGCAAGCTCTTTGTTCAATGGAGAATTGAAATATTTTTGGTAAGAGACAAAAAAAACTGCTATCGCTACTGCAATGCCAAGAGCACCAATTATTAAAATTGGAGATGAAGGAAAGTCGTAAAATGGAATTGACAATGTACTTTACTAAAAATAAATTTTAGCTATCTCATATACAAAAAAATGAGTAATAAATACTTATTCTTTAAAAAGTTTTATGGTAATTATGCTAGTTATTTTGTAAAAAAAATAAGTTTAATCTTTAATTTGTTTTTTAAAATAAGTATTTGTACAGCTGTCAAAGAATAAATAACTAATAATGATTAAACTAGTAAAAATTTTTTCATGAAGAAGATCATAAATAAAAAAAATAAAAATGAACCATGGTTTAAATGGTTAACAAGAGAACTTAATTCTTATGAAGCTTTTCAGGATTTCGAATCAGGCAAGAATCCATTAAATGTAGCAGAGGATTTTATTTCTAGAAATAGTACTGCTATTTCAGAAGTTTTTGAGGATTTTGATGAAGAAGATAAAGATACACTTGATCAGTTTCTTAAGTTAACCGAATGCGAGATGCATGTTTTTAGAATTCTTGAAAAACAAATAGAGTTAAGAAAAAAGGTTAGATTTGTAGATTTTAAAAAAAGAAAAAAATGAGGAGTTAATTTCTATATAAGTTTATTTTTTCCATTACCAGTTTTACCAAAGCCTAGCCAGATGAACCACAAGATCCATCCTAAGATAGGTATTAAATTAATAAAGATCCATTTCCAATCTTTTCCAAAATCTTTGATTCTTCTCACATCAATAGCTATTTGAGGAATGATACAAACTATGCCATAAACATTGAAACCAAAAGTTTTTAAAAATATTGGGATAGTTAGGAAAGAAATTATAAGATTCGCTAGTTGAACTAACCACCAGTCCGATCGAGATGTGAATCCTTTGAAGTCTGTAGCTTTAATCCAAAACTCTTTATATGCGTTAAAAAAGCCATTAAACATAAATTAAAAAATCAGAGAATCTAACATTATCAATTTAATCTTTAATTTATCAAAATATTATTTATTTACTAAATAGGATCAAATAAATTCATATCATTTGAATCTTGTTTTGAAATCTCATCTTGATTTGGTAATGAACAGAATCCGTCTTTGCAAATCATCTTTTCTTTTGCAATACTGTTAGTTTTTGAGAATATGTTTTTGTTATTGTTATTTGAAGATTCTTTCAACATTTATATAAAAAAATTAAATCCAATATTAAATTAATAACTCAATTTATTTTGATAAGCAACAAAATTAATATTAATTATTTATTTACTTTTTTTGATTTGGCAAGTCTCTCCAAAAAAGCGCCATTATATAAATGAATAAAGATATAGAACAAATATAAAGTAAAGAATTTAGATGCATTTTAATTTATAAAACTAATAACAAAGAGGTCATTTCATAAAAATGGGATTTCAACAGATTGGTAATTTTTTGACTTAGCAATCGAATTAATTCTAGTATTTCTTCAAGTTTTTTATGCTTTTCCTAAACTTTGAGAAGGAAAAGTTTTTAAATTTTTGGAAAATATCTATTTAGTAAAAATTATAAATCTAAGAGTTTTATAAATCTAATCAAATTCTGCATTTTTGAATCTTTATTGTATTTCAAGATCTATCCTTATTTATTTCTGTTAGAGCTTTTCTACCTTCTTTAAGGGTTCTTAAGACGAGCCAGGTTAGAGAGGAAATCATTAGGATGGTAAGTGTTATAAGAGAAATATGAGTTTTATCAATATTATTAACCAATTTAATTAAATTCTTTATGAGTATTTAATTCAAAAATTCAAACGTCTGAACTAGAGTAAGCAGGTATTAGCATTCCACCATCTTGGTCATCGTTGTTGTCGTCATCAAATCCGCCCCCCAGAAGTAATTCAATAATTACAAGTACAGCTACTGGATAAAGGCACCATAAAATCGCTGTAAAAGGACTTACCGAGGAAGAAGCTGAGTAGAATTCTGTCATAAAACGATAATAATCAAAAGAAACTGCAATTGTGGATCCTCTGGGTGGGTGTTTTATTCAATATTTCCACAAATATTTTTAAAAATTTTCTCTTGCTTACGAATAGGTCTTTGGTATGTATTGATATTTTTATTCTTAAAATCAATTTGAATAATAATTTTCTTGAACCTACTGAGAAACTAATAATGACATAATGAATCGCGCGATTGTTATTTTTTATACTTAACAATAATTGTACAATTTTGATTCAAAAACTATTATTTATCTTGATTTTATTAATTCTATGTTTTCTTTCACTTTTGATCCTTTGGCTGCGATATTTGGTATATCAGGAATTGTAGGCTTCTTTTTCTTCGTTTCTGCTGCTAAAGGGACTTCCAGTATAAATACAAAACCAAAAAAGGAATTAGATTAGAACTTATTGTGTCAGAAAACTAAATTGAAATTTTAAATTTAGTATTTAAAAGGCTTGTTAATTATTACTTATTCCATTGTTTAGAAATAAATTCAAGAAAATCTTTTAGATCCTCTTCAGGACAATTTGTTTGTTTTTGTAAATCAATGCAAATTTGCTTAATATTTTCAAAGGCCTTTTTTACTATTTCGTTTTTTTCAATAACCTCAAAATATTCTTGATCAGTAAAAGGCATAATATTTGTTTCCTTCTTGAAAATTATTTATTAACCATATTTTATCGACATTGACTTAACAGTAAAGAAGAAAAAATCTTTTTTCTTAAATTTAGCTACCCAATCGATAATGTTTTTTAATACTTTTGGTTACTTCCCATTCGCAGTTAAGTCCAGCAGGAAACTCAACTAAATCTCCAGCTTTAATAACGTAAATGTCACCGTTTTGGGTACTTATTTTCGCTTGACCTTCAATAATTAAGCAAATTTCCTTATCATGGTAATTCCATTGAAATTTGCTTGGCTCACATTCCCAAATAGGCCAACTTTTTATTCCATACTGAATTATTACGCTTGCACTACAGGGTGAAGATATTAGAACTTTCACGAAATATTTCGGATGTATTTTTTCATTTTACAAATAAAAAAAATATTTATTTTCGAGAATGTTTATTTCTTTACTGTCATTTATTTTTTTTCGTTTATCATAGTAAAAATTTCTAATTTATGGATGAGCTTTCTGTATTGTCAATTTCGCTATCTATAGCTTCTCTAGGAATATTTTTTTTATTTTTCGCTTCCAATGATGATGATGACCAAGATGGAGGTAAGTTGATTAAATCATTAGAAAAAATTAATTAATTCCAAGTAAATAAAATATTTAATAGAGATTTATAACCTATAAAACCTGCATAAATGCAGCTTAAGAAAATAACATAAACTTCCAATGTGCCGAGTCTTTTTTTCTTTAATGTTTTCATTGTTTTGAGTATTTATAGGGTAATTTTATTTAATTTGAATTTAATTTACATGAGTATTTTTTACATTAACTCAGAGATTAAAGAATTATTAACGTCAAGCCAAAAAATAAAAAACAAGTAAAAAATATTATTTTTTTGGTAATTTCTCTTTCCTCATTCTTAGCAAAAAATAAGGAAATTACTGGAGATGTGCTTAATAAAGCCCAACCTACTCCTATGGGAAGGGTTTTAAACACAACTTGTTGTAGAAATATTCCTATATTTGTTCCAAGAAGTATTGAAATAAAAAATTTTTTTTGTTGTTTTTTGTCTATGTTTTTTAAGAAAAAATTAATCTTAAATCCTTTTAGACTAATCAAAAAAATTATTGCACCTAATAATCTTATTTCAGTTGTAAGGAAAGGAGATAAATTGCTTTGAAGGAAAACTATCCTTGATAAAAGACCTCCAAGAACAGCACATAAAACTGATAAAAAAGGAAAAGCAAAAATCTTAAAGTTATTTTTTTCTGAGAAAGAGGAGTTTTCCTCTTTAAAATCGTTACCTTTTCTGAGAATTATGAATAGCGAAATCGTTACTATAATTATTCCAACCCATGATTTAGTTGTTAAATTTTCATTAATAAAAAATTTCCCTGACAAAGCTGCCATTAACGGAGAAAGAGTTTCTATAGATAAAGTTTTTCTTGTGCCAATTATTTGTAGTGACTTTAAATAGAAAGTATCACCTAAACCAATACCTATTATTCCACTAATTAGTAGGATAAATATGTTTTTTAATTCAGTTGTAGAACTTAGATTGATAAAAGCAGGTATAAAAATTAAAAAAGCTATTATATTTTTTATTAAATTAATATCTATTGATTTATATTTTTGAGTTTGCGAGCGCCAAATAAAGCACGCATATGTCCAAGATGTAGCAGCTCCAAAAGCAGAAAGGATTCCAATCAAAACGAATAATTTTTAAAAATTTATTTTATAAATTGAGTAAATGCTAAAAAGAATACATAAATGAGAATCAAAATTCCCGGTAAGTACTGAATTAGTGATTTGAAATTATTTTTTTTCATATTTTCTAAAATAATCTTTTTTAAACAGTTTTTTTATTAGTAGGGTACAAACTCTCTAACTTCTTTCTTCTTTGAACTTTCGCATTAATTCTTTCTTCTTTTTCTTTTTTCTTGCTCTCATCATTTATCTTATTTTGTCTATATCCAAACCAAAGTAGAACCCAAATAACAGAAGTTATTAAAAGAAGAGCAGTATATTGACCAGTCATAGGAAAACTGGCCTCAGAATATTTAACGTAAGAAAATATTAGACTCATATAATCAAGTTAAAGCATAAAAATATCGACTGTGTTGATTTTTTTAGAAATTTAAAAATTAGTGAATTGCAGCTATCTATTTTGCATTTTTTTAAGTTTTTTTATTTATTTTTTATGGTTTTTGGAGTAATTTTTCGTTGTAACTCCTTGCTATTATCAGATTGAAGCATATTCAGTAATAAGTTTTTGGAACCTTTTGATTTGGCAGTTGTTGGAGGCGGTGCAGCCGGTTTTATGACAGCAATAACTGCTGCTGAAAATGGAGTTAAAAGAATAATAATTCTTGAAGGTACTTCAAAACTAATGGAGAAAGTAAGGATTAGTGGAGGGGGAAGATGTAACGTAACTAATGCGACATGGATACCGAATGAACTAATTGAGAATTACCCCAGAGGTGGAATTCAGCTCTTGGAATCATTTAATCGTTTTGCTGCTGGAGATGTATACGATTGGTTTGAGAAAAAAGGGTTAAAATTAAAAATTGAGGAAGATCTAAGAGTATTCCCAGTGTCTAATTCTTCTTCAGATGTTATTGATTGTTTGAGAAAAAGTGCTTTATCAAAAAACGTAGAGATATTAACAAAATTTTTTGTAAAAGAAATTTCAAAAACTCCAGATAATATATTCAATATTTTTAGTCTTAAAAAAGCAAAGGTAGCTTCAAAAAATATTATTCTTTCAACTGGAGGTAATCCAAGCGGATATAAATTAGCTCAAAATCTTGGACATAATATTGTTAAACCTGTGCCATCGCTTTTTACTTTTTCTACAAAAGAACCAAATTTGGATGAATGTAGTGGGGTATCGATAAAGGACATAGATATAGAAATTGAATTAAACAATAAGAATTTTCAAAATAGAGGCGATTTACTAATAACTCATTGGGGTTTTAGTGGACCAGCAGTATTAAAACTTTCATCAATTGCAGCAAGGGAACTTTATAGCCAAAAATATAAATTTAATCTAATCATTAAATGGTCTGCTTTAAGTTATGAGGAGTTAAAAGAAAAAATTAAATATTTAAGATTAAATAAAGGCAAGGTGAATCTAATTAACAGTAGACCTGTTCCACTATTAACAAAAAGATTATGGATTTTTTTATTAAATAAAATAGGTATTAATAAAGAGAGAAAGTGGGCTGATTTACTAGCGGATGAAAGAGAGAAAATGATAAATATTCTCATGAAGGACCAATATATAATTTCGGGAAAAGGACCATTTGGAGAGGAATTTGTTACTTCTGGAGGCGTAAAAATTAATGAAGTCAATTTTAAAAGTATGGAGAGCTTAATTTGTCCAGGATTATTTTTTTCTGGAGAAGTTTTAGATGTTGATGGGATCACAGGTGGATTTAATTTTCAACATTGTTGGACAAGTGGATGGATCGCTGGGATGGCAGTCTCAAAGTTAAAATATTAAGTAACTAATCAATAAGTAACAAATCAATAAGTTTATCTTTTTTTTATTAAGTATTAGAAGGAAAAAGTTTTTTGATGAAACTTTAATTTTAAAGTTTTAATTAATGGTGAAGATTAATGCAGAATCTTGTATCAAAAAAAGAAGAAGAGGAAAGAAGATTAAAAGCTTTAGCAGAATATAGGATTTTGGGAACCAAGCCAGAATCATGTTATGACGATATTACAAAAATTGCTGCTACAACCTGTAATGTGCCTATTTCTTTAATGACTTTGGTAGACAAAGATAAACAATGGTTTAAATCCAAAATAGGACTTCAAATATCAGAAACTAGAAGAGATTGGTCTTTTTGTACACATGCAATAAAAGAAAATAGTCCGTTAATTATTCATGATGCTTTCCAAGATGAAAGATTTATAAATAATCCATTGGTAACTGGAGACCCAAAGATTCGTTTTTATGCAGGTTTTCCCCTTAGAAATAGTGATGGTAATAAGCTTGGAACTCTTTGTGTAATAGATAGAAAGCCAGGAAATCTAACTACACAACAATTTAATATTATGGAATTATTATCCAAGCAAATAGTTTCATTTTTAGAGCTTAGAAAAAAGTCATTAAATTTGCTAGATGCATTGTCTAATTTGCATAAACAGGATGGAATTTTATCTGTATGTTCATATTGCAGAGAAGTGAAAAATAAGGAGGGCGATTGGATGCATTTAGAAAAATATCTTTCGAAAATTAGTGATATTAGATTCAGTCATGGGGTTTGTGATAATTGTATGGAAAAACACTTCCCAGATGTAATCGAAGTATGGAACAAAAAGGATTTTTTTGAAGATGGCCAGAAAAGGTATTTAGAGTCTTAGATCTAATACCTTGTTTTTAAGTTATTAATTTATTTCTAAACAAATTCTTCATTTGGTGGTTAGGATTATATAAATTTTGACTTGAACATGTTATTAGGAACTTTATTAACAGGTGAAATTGCTAAAAGTGCATTAGTAGCATATGTTCATTATTTAGGAATTATTTTGTGTTTCGGTTCTCTATTGTTTGAAAGATTGACTCTCAAAGTGGGTCTTAATAGAAATGAGACGATCTCAATGATAATTGCAGATGTGGTTTATGGTTTGGCAGGAGTCGCAATATTAGTTACTGGGATTTTGCGTGTAAAGTATTTTGGTCAAGGAGGTGATTTCTATACAGGTAATCCTGTGTTTTGGATAAAGGTTTCTCTTTACATTCTGGTGGGATTACTTTCTTTATACCCAACAACAACATATATCTTATGGGCTATTCCATTAAGTAAGAATAAATTACCTGAAATATCTGAGAATCTAGTTAAGAGGTTCAGACTCATCATTACTACTGAATTAGTAGGCTTTGCAACAATACCCTTTTTTGCCACTCTCATGGCTAGAGGTATAGGTTTAGGTTGAAAAATTTATTTCTAGAAAGAAATTGTTTAATAAGTTCTAACAAAATATATAGATGGAGTTTAAGTTATAAGATTTCTAAATCTACAAAGGAAATTATTTTTATTGGTTTAAATCCCTCATTATCGGATGAAGTTTTCTTAGATAATACAACAAAAAAGATAATCAAAATTTCGAAAAATAATAATTACGGCAAAGTAAAATTAATCAATCTATTTGCTCTTATTTCAAGCAAACCAGAGAAACTTTTTAATCACAAAAACCCTGTGGGTTATCTAAACAACAATCATATTTATAAAAACTTAAAACACTGGTCTGAAGATAAAAATTGTGATTTATGGTTAGGTTGGGGAAACAAAGGGAAATTTCTAAATAGAAATAAAAAAATAGCAAAAAAAATAATGCAATATAATTTTATTAGGAAAAATAATTTTGATAACCCTCTTGGACCACTTTTTATTAAAAAAACAATCAAAGATAATCCAATACATCCTTTATATTGTTCAGATAATTCCATCCTCCAATCTTATTTTTAGGTACTAAGGTTCAAATGCAAACCTAATATTTTTAGCTATTCCATTAAATATGTGTTAATTTCTACTTGGTGATTTAAACTTGTATGAAAATTTCAAAGCAATTAAATAAACTAAAAAACTTAAACGTTGAGGCAGAAAAATGTTCGACAAGAGAAGAAGCAAAAAAAATAATTAATAAAGCAAATAAAGCACAAAGCAAAATTAACAAATAAATAAAAAAATTTCACTTATTAATAATTTATAATTTTCAAAAATATTTAATTTACACAAATACACCATATTTATCTCTTAGTATTAATGTCTTTGAAAATAATTAAAATAAGGAAATCTCACGAAAGATTTAGATCGACTAGAGAATGGCTAAATTCGATGCATTCATTTTCTTTCGCAGAGCATAGAGATCCAAAATGGGATAATTTTGGGAAAATTAGAGTTATAAACGAAGATATTATTTCTCCAAATGCAGGATTTAATACACATTCTCATGCAAATATGGAAATAATTACTGTCGTAACAAAAGGAGCAATAACTCATAGAGACTCGTTAGATAATCTTGGAAAAATTCACAAAGATGAAGTACAAGTTATGTCTGCAGGTACTGGAATCTCTCATAGCGAGAAGAATGAAGAAAATGAGGCCTGTAAGTTGTTCCAGATTTGGATATACCCTCAAAAAGAAAATATCAAACCCCGATATGATCAAATTTCATTAAACGAAAAGTTGTGGGATAATCTTATTTTTAATTACAAAGACGGTAAAAATAATAAGCTTTTTCTAAATCAAAGTATCTCTTTATGGCGTTGTAAATATAAGCCAATTAAAGAAAAAAAATTGCCATTAAAAATCGATAAATACAATTGGATACAAATAATAGAAGGTAATCTTTTATTAAAAAGTAAAGACTCTAATCTAAATATATGTCTCGGATCTGGAGATGGATTGGGTTTTGAAGTTGATTATTATGATGATGTCTCTATAGATACTGAAAAAGACCTAGATTTCCTCTTATTTTCGATGCCTTACTTGTAAATTATATGTTAATTTTAGCCATCAATTCCTTTATTAAATGCATTTAAGGCTTGCAAAGCCATGTTAAGGTGAACTTCCATAGCACCAAGAGCAATTAAGGAATTTGGTGATTTATCTTTTAGTAAATTCTCTTTTCTTTTTGATAACTCATTAACTACCTTCTTAGTTGAAGTTTCCCAATTGTTAATTAACTCTTCAAATTCTCTTTTTTCGGGGCTTTCTATTTCTGCTAATTCGTCAGAAAAATGAGAATCCTTTTGTGCTTTAAGCATCAGGTAACTTAATTTTTTATGACTTATTGCTTGAGGTAAATTGTTAGATTCACTCATTTCTAGTAGTTTATTTATAGTAAAAATCTAACTAAATAAGTGAATATTTGCTAGAGGGGAGACGGTTGTGATGACCGACCTGAAAATTACGAAATGATACTTGAACAGAAATTGATTTATTAACCTATAATTTTTCACTTATTAGTTTCTTGAAATAATCTCCACGCTCTTCATAATTTTTAAATTGATCAAAACTAGAGCATGAAGGTGAGAATAATAATGTTCCAACCTTATTATTTTGTAAATAATGGAAAACAAAATTTAAAAGCTCTTTTAGTTCTGAAAATTCAAAAATATTTTTTTTAAATCCTTCATTAATAAGTGCCATTTTTAGGACTTTTGAGCTTTCTCCAAAAAGGAAAACACATTTAACTTTTTTCTTTAAAACTTTTATCCATTCACTATATTCATTCCCTTTTAATCTACCCCCAGCAATGATTATTATTTGACCTTCAATTGAATTTATTCCTGCAATAGATGAGTCAAAATTTGTAGCTTTACTATCATTAATTATTTCCAGATCATCATTTTTATAAATTGTTTCCATCCTATGGGGTAATTGTTTGTAATTTGATAAAGAATCTTTAATCTTCTTCCCAGATAATCCAACTTTTCTTGCTGCTGCAATTACCAATAAAAGATTTTGCAGATTATGCATTCCTTTTAAAGAAAAATGTTCAAGTTTGAATAATTTCTTTCCTCTCTCAACAATGTATGCTTCGTCATCTATCCAATAATCGCATTGAATAAAATTTGCTTTATCGAAACTAGTTGTTATCCAAACCCCTTTTGATAGCGAACTGTAGTGATTTCTTAGGTTTTTATCGTCATAATTATAAATTCTAAAATCAGATTTTTCTAGCAAGCTTTTCTTAATGTTGAAATAGTTTTCAAGTGTTTTATGTCTTTCAAGATGATCTTCTGTGAAGGTTGTCCATATTCCAATATTAGGTTTTACTTCTGGAGATATTTCTATTTGATAACTGCTTAATTCAGCTACAACCCAATCAATTTTTTCATTTTTTTTGGAGTGAGCATATTTACATAAAGGTGTACCAATATTTCCAGCAAAAGGAGCATATAATCCAGTATCACAGAGTATATGGCTTAATAGATGAGTAACAGTAGTCTTGCCATTAGTGCCAGTAATACCTATCCAATTTGTGTCTTTTAAAATTTCCCATGCAACATTAATTTCTCCAATTACTTTAATTCCCTTTTTTTGTAATTCAATAATAGTTATATGGTCATAAGGTATTGATGGACTTACAACAACAGATTCGATCTTTTTCACAAAAGGTTGAATTTCTTCAAATACAAATTCTTTATTCAGAGAAACTAGTATATTAAGCTCTTCTAATTCTGTTTTTCTTTCTAAGAATTCTATCCCATCTTGACTTTCCCAAACAATTACTCTCTTATTGATACTTCTCAAATACTTGGCAGCCCAAAATCCAGATTTACCTAATCCAATTACAAGATTAATATTTCCTTTACTAAAATGATTATCTATCATTAAATTAATAATTGCATCTATATTAATTGTGTTTAAGGGGTAATTCAATCATGAGATCTTACTTCAGTATTTATAGTATTTGCCAAAGAAAAGTTAATTAATGGAAGAAAATACTGCAAAATATTGGTTCTCCTGGTTTTATGAAAAGTGGGAGAAAAATGCTCCAGGTGAATTAATTGAACAGGGTTTAACTCCGTCTCAGATTGCTGAGCGCTTTGTGAATGAAAACCATGATAGTTTTATTAAATTGTCAAAAAAAATTGATGAAAAAAATTATGATGCCTTAACAGAATTTATGAAACTCTCAGAGAGTGAATTACATATCTTGAAGTATTTCCTAAAGTTAGTAAAAATGAAAAATTTATAAGAAGTTACTAATTATTTCAAGGCTTTTTTCCCATAAATTTTTTCTTTCTTTTTTATTCATAGCGAAAGGAGAAGTAGGGGATAGTTTTGGATGACCTCTGAAATTAAATCTAGGACCATAATGGTCACCGCCTTTTGCATCTGGTGAAGTAGCTGCAAAAAGTTGAGGTAAAGCACCCATCTCAGCAGTTTGAAAAATAGGGCTAAATAATTCCAATGAGAAAATTTCTAATGGACTAGGGTTAGGTTTTTGAGCAGTAAAGAGATTTGTTTTTGCAATTCCTGGGTGAGCAGCTAAAGAAAGTATATTTTTGTGCTTTAAGTTTTCATTTAGTTCCAAAGCAAACATTACATTTGCCAATTTGCTATTGGAGTAAGATTCCCATTTGTTGTAATAGTTCTCAGCTTTAAGATTCTTCCAACCAACTTTGCCAAAAAATTGTGCTCCAGAAGTAACCGTCACTATTCTAGATCCTTCTTTTTTTTCAATAATTGGAAGTAGCTTCAGGGTCAAAAGCATGTGAGCTAGATGATTAACTGCAAATTGTATTTCATATCCCTGGGCACTAAGAGTTTTAGGCGGATGCATAATGCCTGCATTATTGATTAGTAAATCCAAATTTTCAAAATTATCAAAAATTTTGGACTGAACTTCAACAATATTTTTTAAATCTGACAAATCTAATTCTAAAGGTGTAAATAACCCTTCAGGATTAAGACCTTTGAGTTTTTTGATAGTTTGATTAGCTTTTTCAAGCGATCTACAAGCTATAACAACATGAGCATTTTTTTCTGCAAAGGCCTTTGCAGTGTAGTAACCAAGACCACTATTCGCACCTGTAATTAGCGCTGTTTTGCCTGTAAGGTTTGGAATATTAGATGTTTCCCAGTTAGAGATTTTAGGTCTAGAAATAGTGGAAGTCATTTAGTAATCCTGCAAATTGCTTTGGAATTTAACCAAAATTTAATTACTTTTCCACTGTAAATACCGGAAGTCAGTATCGTGAGCTCTTTTGAAGGTACTATTTAATATTATTTTTCAATTGCATATTGCCATTCGTTATTTTGAGATAAAC
The DNA here is from genome assembly GCA_003278545.1 of Prochlorococcus sp. AG-355-N16. Lineage (GTDB taxonomy): Bacteria > Cyanobacteriota > Cyanobacteriia > PCC-6307 > Cyanobiaceae > Prochlorococcus_A. The sequence continues at coordinate 103,716 of QCEF01000002.1, read as the reverse complement.
TTTGCTCTCTCAGTAACTGTAATTTCCTACTATTTATTTTTATAACTATCCCATTAGTTGGATATTTCGCAAATATTTTTTTCTCTAACCAATTTTTTTTATATATTTGGATTTCGCTTGTATGATTTGTGAAGTAACTGTCAGGGGTGCTGAAGCCACATTTTTTAAGATAGTTAAGGGTTTCGTATTGATTAAGTCTTCCATTAAGTATTTGGAAACAGCAAAAGCGGAGACTTTCTCCAATCCCTTTCTTATCAATGAGGTATTTTCTTGTAATTCTTTTGGAAATGCCGGCAACTTGGTTTGTAGCATATAGTTCACCTCTAATTTGAAAATCTCGTTTGATAGGAATACAATCGGGGACATTTTTAATTTGTTTAATTTTGCTTGAGACATCAAATCCTTTTTTTGTAATAGCTTTATTAAACTTGCCATCTATATATCTAATAGCAATAGCACAGCCATCAATTTTTGGTTGAATGCTTAATCTTGTTTTTGTTAATAAACTTTCCAAAAATTCTTTATAGGTTTCTTTGGCTAATTTTGGCAAAAGTTTATTTTTTTTTTGATTAAAGAAGTCAGGCTCTGGATCAAAAGGAATAAAGAGCTTTTCAAGTTGCTTAAATGCATCATCCGAAATTATGCCTTCACCTATTCTGTATTGTTCATCAAGATACTTAACATCTCTCACTAATAAATTATTCATATTAATTTTGATAAATATTTAAAAATCTTTTAGAAAAAATCATTTAAATAAAGATTTGAAAATTAAAATTAGATCTAAAAGTAATTGTCTACTAAATATCCTCCTACGAAGAGAGCGATTTAAGAGTATAAAATGTACTTATCAAGTGTTTAAATTAAATACTTCAATCAAACATATTTACTTGAAAGTGAAATAGAAAATTTTAAGGATTAATTTGCAGTCAAATTTTTGAGATTTCTATCAATACAAAGAAAAATTTTTTAAAGTTATGAGAAAATGTCTTTTTTATTAAAAGCTCAAAATACCTGGGAAAATTTTGCGAAATACAAAATTAATGATTATGCAAAATTAAGAAATTTTGATTTTGGGCCAAATAACGAAAGTTCAGTTTCTAAATTATCGCCTTTCATTACTCATCGAATATTATCGGAATATGATCTGATCCATGATATTAAAAGTAAGTACAAAATCAAAAATTCAACTAAATTTGTTGAAGAAATATTTTGGAGAGTTTACTGGAAAGGGTGGATGGAAAATAGACCTAAAGTTTGGAGAAATTTTATTTCAGAAAAAAATCTAGATTTTGATTATGAGCTATATGAAAGTGCAATTAATGGTAATACAGAATTAGATTTTTTTAATTCTTGGGTCCATGAATTAAAGGAGTACAACTATTTGCATAACCATACAAGAATGTGGTTTGCGAGTACTTGGATATTTAATTTAGGCCTCCCATGGCAATTGGGAGCAAAGTTTTTCTTTAAATATCTTTTTGATGGAGATGCCTCCTCTAATCTCCTTAGTTGGAGATGGGTCGGAGGATTGCAAACGAAGGGAAAACAATATCTTTTTTCATCATCAAATCTCAGAAAGTTTTCAAATAATAGATTTAATGTGGAAAAAATAAGTAATCAACAAATTTTTCTTGAAGAATCTAATCAAATACCATTTGAAGATGAGATTTATAAAAATGATATGGATCCTAAATCAGATAATCTGATTATGTTTGAAAATGATCTGCACCTTGCAACCCTTAAAAATTTACTTCCAAGCTATAAAAAAGTATTTATTATACTTTTAAAAAATGAACAAAGACAAATTAAATTGTCTGAATCTGTTTTGAAATTTAAACAAGATTTGGTTTCTGAATTTGTAGAGCAATTTGATAATATTGAACAGATTGATCCTTATTCACTGGAAAATACTTTTAAAAATACCAACGAAATAGACATTATTTATCCTGGAGTGGGAGAAAATTATGATTTTATAACTGAGTTTAAAAATTTACACCATAAAAAAATTTTTAATCTTGTGAGGGATGAAGATTTATTTGCTTGGAAATTTGCTAAAAAAGGGTTTTTCAAATTTAAAGAAAATATTCCAAAAATAAATCAGAGAATATTAGAAAATTTTCCAAAAAATAATTTTTAACTTAGTTAGATTCCTGATCAGAAAATAACCTTTTTGGTAAGTAAGTATAAATACTTATTTAGGTGCGACTTTTGCTCTTTAATCCACGATGGATACTGTGACTAGTTATTTTTACTTAAGGACAATTTTTTTATAGTGCTTTCAACAATTCTTACCAAGTCGTTTAGCAAAGATACTGCTTTATTAATTCTTAGGGTTATTACTGGTACTGTTTTGATTCATCACGGCTATGAGAAATTAGCTAACATAGAAAACTTTGCTGATGCTTTCGTTAGACCATTACATCTCCCATTCCCAATATTTTTATCATACATAGCGGCATTTTCAGAAATAGGTGGTAGTTGGTTACTAATTATCGGCTTAGCTACAAGATTCGGAGCTTTGGCAATTGTTGGAACAATTTCTGTCGCTATATATCATGCACTTGTTACTTCAGGTTTTAATATTTTCTTACTAGAGCTTTTACTTTTATACTTCGCTTCAGCAACTTCTATTGCCTTAACTGGTCCCGGTAATTTCTCCTTAGATGAAGTCATTATCAGAATTTTGAAATCGGAAGATGAGGAGGAAATTATACCTTCAACAAAAACAAAATCTTCCAAGCAATTAGAAGTTAAAGAAGAAGCAAGCAAAGGTGGTTTATTTCAATTTCTGCAAGCGAATATACTCTCAGATACTTCAAGCTAACTTTTTAGGATAGAGACTATTTATTAGCTCTAACCTTTTCCGATAACTGTTTCTCTTCTCAAGTTTTATCTTAATCGTTGCTTCAGAAAGACTTATAAACAGTCCTATAGCAGTCACCCAAGATAAAAAAATAAAAGGGTTTTCTGGAATTTCTGAGAAATTCATATGAATAATACTTCTTTTTTAAAACTGACTGATCACAATATGTTTTTCAACCTAAATATACAATTTAGAAATATTTAAGGATTAATTTCAACTTTTTCCCATTTATTAATCTTTTCCCAAAGATATCTTTTATGAATAGGCTGTTCTAATTTAAGAAGATCTACTGAATCGATTTCAAAATTTAAAACTACAAAATTATCTGACTTGGGTAGATTAGATGATATTTTATTAGCAGATTGCACTTTTGGGTTTACTTTCTTTCCTGGAGATTCCCAAAACCAAGAAGACTTTGATTTTTCTGATAATAAATTCCAATAATTTTTGTTATCACTTAATTCAAGTATTTTTCCTTTGAATCTATATTGTGATTTGGTTTTCAAAAAGAACCATAATATTTCTGCATTAGGGTTAGATTTTAAATGCCCAATTTTTTCACTTCTTCTATCTGTAAAAATAATCATTGAACTATTTTTATTCCATCCTCTGAAAACAACTGTTCTTAATCTTGGCTCATTTTCTTCGCTGACCGTTGCAAGCTGTATCCATCTATTAGAGGGTGATTTGCCCTCTTTTTTTCTAGAAGATTTTAAATCTTGCCTCCAACTGGGTAAGTTGTTATCAGGCATTTAATTTAGGCAATATAAGACCACTTTTCTTTTTGTATTCTTCGAATGCATCATATTTTGAGAGCGATTTATCTTTTTTTATCATTCTCGGAAGAAAAACTATAGAGAAAAATATTGCAAGAATTACTAATGGAATGAAACTCATTGAAAGGATGGCGAATGATAGATAAATTAGTATTTCTCCTAGATAATTTGTATTCCTTATATTTTTGAAAAATCCTTCTTTAATTAGATCTTTTTTTAATTTAAGAGAAAAATATTTTTGGGCATCACTAGCAAAATGTAGAAACACTCCAATTATATTTATAGATACAGATGCAGCTATTACGATATTTGGAACAGATTTCTGAGATGAGATAAGAATGTAGGGAGCTACCCAGTAACTTCCAAGGAAAATAAAACCAGTAACTGAAGTTAAAAAATTGATTTTTTCTTTAAAATAAGGATCCGGGAATATCTTTTCTTTTAGAAGCCAAAGTAATCCATAAGTACCATGCAGAGCTAAATAAACGTAGGGAGCGATCGTAAAATTATCAAAAAAAATCATAAGACCTATCACTACAAATGCAGTGAGCCCCTTATGTAGATTAATTATTTGATTAAGTTTCATTTTTTTTTAATAATCTAAAAAATGAAATAATTTTCTGTGGATATAAACTAGTTCGTCAAAAGTTTTAATGGGCGATACTGGATTCGAACCAGTGGCCACTACCGTGTCGAGGTAGTGCTCTACCACTGAGCTAATCGCCCAAATTGGAGAATTTTTAATCCCCCTTATAAGAAAATAGCAGGTTAAGTTTCATTTTCTAAGTAATTTAACTTTCCATCGTTCTCTTTTGGTTATTTCTAAATTTAGAATTTCGATAAATCCTTTATTTTCAAGTTCTAGTTTGTCGCCAATTTTTAGACTAATAGTTGGCTTATTAACTTTGTTTCCATTTAATCTGAGCATTCCATTTTCAATCCTTTCAATAATTTTGGTTCGTGATATCCTAAATCCTGCTGAAGCTATAGCATCTAATCTTGTTGAAGCTTCTACTGTATTGACAATTTTTTTTGATCTTCCAGAAGGTATTTGTAATTCATCTATACCTACTACATTAATTTTTACTTTTACGTCTCTCAAATAAAAAATCTTTTCATCTAGATACTTTATATCTAAATTATCAATTATCCCTTGTGCTCCCCTATCGCCAATAGTCCATATATCTCCAACTTTTATTTGATTTACTCCATTTTCAATTAAAAGGGATCTAAAGTCGTCTTGTGTAGCATTATCAAATAAAAAATTGCCATTAATTTTTATTCCTTGAGCTGGAAAATTACTTTTTAGCGAATCCTCTTCAGGAATATTATCTCCTCTAAAGCAAGCTATCCTAGATCTTTGAGAAGAGGAGAATCCTCCATAAATAAAAAATTTGAAATCATTTAAATTTTCAAAATCTTTTAAAATCTCTTCGCAAACATATGTTGAATTAAACCCAGTCCAATAAGTTTCCCAGTGTTTGTAGGCTAAGTTAGCAATATTTATTAATTCTTCAGTTTCTTTTTGGTAGTTTGAATTTATTAAGATTTCTTTTAAGTCAATCATTTAGCCTTCTAAAAAAATTATATCTTTTGCTTCTGATTGTTTGATCAAAACCCATGGTAATTCAGCTCCAATTTGATTTTCAAGCAGAACAAGCCATTTACCCTCTTTATGAAAGTTAATAATTGATCTCAACTCTTTATTCCTATTGATGTTGATACTTGCAGAAGAAACGGCACTACCTAAATATCCTGACCCCATTCCTAAAAGACCTCCAATTAAGGATTCACCGATGTTATTCAAACCAAGAAAACTGAAAGTAGATAAATTTGTCATATTAGAAAAAGCTATTCCAGCTATAAAACCAAATGGCATTAGCCATCTACTCATTTCTTTTTGCCTAATCTTTCTATCAAGTTTAGGATTTAAAATTCTTATATCTTCAAAATTCTGAGATTTGAATAAGATATTTGCTTTCGCATTTAGCAATTCTGTTTCATCTGATGATATTTTCTCACTTATTGGTGGGATCAAAATAGCTTCAGAGAGCATTATTGATTTTTCTTTGAAAACTTCAAATAGTTGGATACATTTATCAATGTCTTCAAATATCACAATACTTTTAGTCAAATTTCAATCCTCAAATGTTTGTGTGTTATTCAAATTAATAAAATAAGATACATACACTATAGATTAAGTTAAAGTAAAAGATTAAAGAACCAATCTTAAATGACAAAAGTTCTCATTACAGATCCAATTGATCAAACAGGAATCGATATTCTTTCACAAGTTGCTCAGGTTGATCAGAAGATCGGAATCTCAGACTCTGAGTTAGCTTCCATTATCAAAGATTATGATGCTTTAATGATTCGCTCTGGTACTCAAGTGACTGAAAAGATTATTAACTCTTCAAGTAAACTGAGAATCATTGGGAGAGCAGGAGTTGGAGTCGATAATGTAGATGTTAAGACTGCTACGCAAAAAGGAGTCCTTGTTGTTAATTCTCCAGGGGGTAACACAATAGCTGCGGCTGAACATACTATAGCTATGATGTTGGCATTATCTAGACATATTCCAATTGCTAATAGTAGTACTCTGTTAGGTAAATGGGAGAGAAAGAAATTTGTTGGGAATGAGCTTTATAAGAAAAAATTAGGTGTAGTAGGTTTAGGGAAAATTGGTGCTCATGTAGCGAAAGTTGCTAATGCATTAGGAATGGAAGTTTGCGGATATGATCCCTTTGTTTCAACTGAAAGAGCTCAACAAATCCAAGTTAAACTATCTGATCTAGAAGATTTATTCCAACAATCCGATTATGTAACTTTGCATTTGCCACGCACACCAGAGACAGAGAATTTAGTAAATATGGAGGTCCTTAAAAGTATGAAAAGTAGCGCAAAATTAATTAATTGTGCTCGAGGAGGCTTGATTGACGAAGAAGCATTAGCAGAAGCTTTAAATAAATCATTGATTGGAGGGGCTGCAATAGATGTCTTTTCAAAAGAACCTTTGGAATCTAATTCACCACTTTTGAAGGTTGAGAAGAATCTTATTCTCACCCCTCACTTAGGAGCATCTACCAGGGAAGCACAAGAAAATGTAGCTGTAGACGTTGCAGAACAAATCAGAGATGTCTTGCTTGGCTTATCTGCGAGAACTGCAGTAAACATACCAGGTTTGAGCCCGGATATTATGGATAGTCTAAAACCTCATTTGCAGTTAGCTGAAACGATGGGTCTGCTTATAAGCCAGCTTTCAGGTGGACAGATACAGAAACTTGAGGTTAAGCTGCAAGGCGAATTTGTTCAACATCCGTCCCAGCCATTAATAATAGCTAGTCTAAAAGGGCTTCTAAGTAAAGCTTTGGGAGATAGGATCAATTATGTTAATGCTTCTTTAGAAGCAGATTCAAGAGGCATTTCAGTAGTCGAGAGTAAAGATGAGGCAAGACCTGAATTTGCTAGTGGATCGCTCCAGTTAACCACTTATGGAGATAATGGAGACCATAGCGTGGCAGGAAGCATTTTTGCTGATGGAGAATTACGAATTATTAGTATTGATCAATATCCTGTTAATGTATCGCCAAGTAGATACATGCTAGTTACAAGGCACAGGGACATGCCTGGTATTATCGGTAAGCTTGGTTCTTTATTGGGTAGCAACAATGTAAATATTGCCTCAATGCAAGTTGGGCGCAAAATTGTTAGAGGAGAAGCTGTTATGGTTCTAAGTATTGATGATCCAATTCCTAATAAGTTGCTTGACACCATTATTGAAGTAGAGGGAATTACCCACGCTAATCCAGTAACTTTATGAAGAGACTTGTCCTCGTTAATGGAAACTAAAGATTGGTATAAACTTACTTTTCTGATTGATAGTGATTCAGAAGAAATTATTATTTGGAAATTAAATGAGCTGGGAATATTTAGTTTTTCATTTGAATATTTAATTAAAAATGAACATAAAAAAGAGGTGAACATATGGCTCCCAGTCGATGATTGGGGCGAGAGTTCTAGGTGTGGGTTTGAAAAAATAATTATCAAACTTCTAAATATTTATGCTCCTAAGAATCAATTTTTTGACTGGAGTCTCATTAAAGAGGAGGATTGGTTGACAAGCTGGAAGAAATATTGGGCGCCTGAATTAGTAGGAAATCATTTTTTAATATTGCCTTGTTGGATAAATCTAGATGAAAAATTTAAAGATAAAAAAATCATAAAAATTGATCCTGGAGCCGCCTTTGGTACAGGAAGTCACCCTTCGACTTATCTTTGCCTGGAAAAAATGGAGAATATTTTATTTTCTAAAAAAAAGATATTAGATATTGGCAGTGGTAGCGGGATTTTGAGTGTCGCCGCAAGATTGCTTGGTGCTAAAGAGGTTTGTGCAGTTGATAATGATTATTTAGCTATAAATTCAACTAAATCTAATTTCCAACTAAATTTCGGTAATTTAAACAACTTAAATACATATTTGGGATCTTTTAATGAGGTAATTTTAAAAAATCAATTCAAACAATTTGATTTTGTTTTATGCAATATTCTTGCTGAAGTAATAAAAGAAATGATTCCAAATATTTATAAGTGCTTGAGAAACAATGGGGAAGTCATTTTCAGTGGAATTCTGATTTCGCAAAAGGATGAAATTATAAAAATATTAATTCAGAACGACTTGAAATTATTGGATGTATCAACTAGAAAAGATTGGGCATGCATTTCCGCTCAAAAAACCAGTGATCCAATCTAAATATAAGTTTTTCTTATAGATACTCTTTCATACATTTTATTGTGTCATTTTTTACTTCAAAATCTCACATATCGACCTAATCGATGTTAAAAATGTATTTAATAGGTACTAATTACCAACAATTTTTTTTTTAAATGGCTTCTTACAAAGTTACACTCATCAACGAAGGTGAAGGTCTCAATTCAACTATTGAAGTACCTGATGACCAATACATCCTAGATGCTGCTGAAGAACAAGGTATCGACCTTCCTTATTCCTGTAGAGCTGGAGCATGTTCAACATGTGCTGGAAAAGTTACTTCAGGTAGTGTTGATCAATCAGATCAAAGTTTCTTGGATGACGACCAACTAGAAGCTGGTTTTGTACTTACTTGTGTTGCTTATCCAACATCTGACGTAACAATTACAACTCATGCTGAGGAAGAATTGTACTAATTATAAAAATTTAACTTTACTAAGTTGATTATTGATTATTTCTCTGCCACCCTCTATGAAGGTGGCTTTTTTTTTGTAAATGGATAAATTTGAATTTTTCAAGACTGGCAGTGTTCAATCAAGTTATGGCGGTCAGTACAGTTATAAGGTGATTGGGCCATGTTGCAGACTTTATGATAGAGAAGAGTTACCTTGGCCCTGCTCAAGGCTTGCTTGGAGAAGTAAGGAGCCTAGTTGGAGAAGAATAGGGTCTAGATTCGTTGCTGATATGGCTTCAAGAAAATGCCCATCTTACTCAGTTCAGATTTTGGAGCCTGGATCTAAACCTGTTGTGACAGTTATAACTCTTTTTTCAAAGAAATTTTCTTCTGATATACAAGAATGGTGGTATAGCAAAAAACCAGGCTCAAAAGAGCCTGGTAATATCTTTCCTTCTGGAATCGGTTATCTTTAAATATTATGCTTTTGGCTTTGGAGGCATGTAACCTTTTAATCCAGTACATTCAAGACTATCAATTGTATTAACTCCAGTTTGTGAGTTAGTTCCACTAGCTCTTTCACATAATGATTTTCTCTGAGAAAGATCAAGATTTGCATCCGTAAAGTCTGCCCCATCAATAATTGCTCCATCAAAAACACTTTTCATTAGCTCACCATTGGTAAGATTTGCATCAGTAAAGTCAGCATTATCAAAGCGTGTTGCATATGCAATGAGGTCTGTCATATTGGCTCCTTTAAAACTAGAGTTTTTTGCTGTAGTTACACTCATATATGCGCCTTGAAGATTAGCTTCTCCTAAATCTTGATTTGATAAATCATATTTAACATATTCAGTATTATGAAGGTCAGCACCGTGAAGATCATCTTTTAGAACGTCAACTGATGAAGGATCACTAGGATAGAGTGCATTTGCAGATATTGGATTAATAAGTAACCCAATAATTAATGGAAGAAAAATAAATAGTCTTTTACAAGACTTATGTAATGATGAAAAAATAGAGACCATTTCGATCGACATCAAATAGAAAAACCTATGACTATTATTTCATGGGTTGGTCATTTACAACGCTCCTGCTAACGAACTGTTGCAGTTTATTTTATTTCTGCAGTTAGAAAATCTTTGGCAAGGTGAGTATTTGGAAAAACTTTTTGCGCCTCTTTAAGCAAATCGCTTGGTGTGATTGAATTTTTATTAGTGTATCTTGGACTTAAATGAGTAATAATTAATTTTTTTGTATTAGATAATAATGCTGTTTTAGCTGCCATGATTGTTGTGGAATGTAATTTTTCATAGGCCATACACTCATCCTCTTGAGAAAATGTTGATTCATGTACAAGTAAATCGGCATTTTTCGATAGTGAAACAGCTGATTCGCTAAAGACTGTATCTGTGCAATAAACAAAACTTTCTCCCTTTCTAGGTGGTCCGCAGAATTCTTTCCCATCAAATGCCCTACCATCCGCTAATACGACTTTTTTACCTTGTTGCAGTTCTGAATAAATTGGCCCAGGCGCTATTTTTAGAGACTCTGCTTTTTTGATATCAAATATACCTGGCTTATCTTTTTCACTCACCCTGTAACCATAAGCAGGTATTTTATGTTTAAGGCAGGCGCAATTTACTTTTATTTTGTTGTTTTCAAATAAAATTTTATTTTTTGATGCAAAATTTTCAACTTCCACAAAATGTAATGGGAATGACAATTTGCAAAAACTACTTTTAAGTGCTGAATTTATAAAACTTTGCAACTCTGAAGGACCGTAAATTTCAATACCCTCACTATTGCCTGATAAACCTAAGGTAGCCAAAAGTCCAGGCAAACCATATATATGATCACCATGCATATGTGTAATAAATATTTTCTTGATTTGTGAAGATTTAATATTGCTTTTCATTATTTGATGTTGAGTTCCCTCTCCACAATCAAAAAGCCAAACCTCTGATGACTGTGATAATTTAAGTGCTAGTGAAGAAACATTTCTTGTTAAGGATGGGACCCCTGAGCTTGTTCCTAAGAAGGTGATATTCACTTATTTATGATATTTTTATTTTTATATCTGGATTAAATCTAGACTTTTAGTCAAACTTAGGCAAATTAAGCATTTGTTTTTTAAACAAAGTGATACTTAAATTTAAAAATATATATAGTAAATATTGCCTGATTAGTATTTTATTTATTTGTGTTTTTCAGGGCGAAAGTGCTTTTGCATCTAGAGAGCCCATAATTAGAGTTTTGATATCAAAAAATAACAATTTAAGGATCAGATCAGATAGATCAATTCCTTTAACAATAGATGGAGAATTTTTTTCAAGTAAAAAAATAAAAGGCTTAACTTTGAAAAATGAGAAAAATAAAAAAATTTTCTATTTTGATAGAAATAAACAAAAAAAATATAACTTAAAAAATAATCAACAATTTCAAATTAGATCTTCTGATGGGAGAGGGATATGGGTAGGTCAGAAGAGATTTTCTGGTAAGCTTAACCTTTTTGTATTTGATTCTGAAATATTGGTAGTAAATGTTTTGGGAATAGAAAAATACCTAAGTAGTGTGGTAGGCTCAGAAATGCCAACAAAATGGCCCATTGAAGCATTAAAAGCACAAGCAATTGCCTCTAGAACTTATGCTTTAAAGCAAAAGGGAAATAATTTATTTGATATAGATTCAACCCAGAAAAATCAAGTCTATAATGGCTTGGAGTCAAGAACTTATAAAACTATTAGAGCCGTCAAAAGTACAAGATCTTTAGTTTTAACGTATAAAAATAAATTAATTAATTCTTTGTTTCATAGCAGTTCAGGTGGAATGACGGAAAATAGTCAAGATGTATGGAAGAATAAATATCCATATTTATCAAGTGTGAAAGATTTTGATAAAAATAATCCAAAATTTAGATGGCAAAAAAAAATTTCGAGTAATGAATTAATAAATTTATTTCCCAAGATTGGAGGTTTAAAAAATATAGAGATCCTGGATATTACTAGTACTGGGAGGGTAAAAAATGTAAAACTTTTTGGGGCTTATGGTTCTGATCAAATGTCTGGGGTAGCTTTAAGAAAAAGATTAGGCCTCAACAGTAATTTTGTGAGATTTAAATTTTTTGAGGAAGAATTAAACAATAAATTTCCTATAAAAAAAGGTTTGATAGTTTTTGGTCAGGGATCAGGTCATGGAGTAGGAATGAGTCAATGGGGTGCAAAATATATGGCGTCTAGAGGCCAAAAAGCTGAAAGAATATTAAAGTATTTTTATAGGGGTGTTCAGATTAAACCTTTTAGAAAAGATTACCTATAGAAGTTATTTAGCATTAAGGACTAATTTTGGATTTATATAAGATAGATCCTTATTTAAGAACCCAATCCCGAGTAGATTTTGTTTTTTATCTATTACTTTTATGGGTTTTTTACAATCAAAAGACTTGCTTTTCTTAAAGTTATTAATATCAATTCCAATTGCTCTTCCTGTTTGCCAAAAATTGATTTGTTCTTCATTATTTAAGATAAATGTTGAAATGTGACTAAGCGCAGAAATTGTTGGAATAATAAAATTTTTAGAACTTATTTCCCCTTTTTCTTTTTCGATATCAGATATTTTTACCGAGTTTTGTTCATCAAAGCCACAAGCTGAAATTCTTTTAAGTTGTAGAAGGCAACCTTCGGAATTAAGAATTTCTCCTAAATCTCTTGCAATTGCTCTTATATATGTGCCAGCTGAACATTTGATTTTTATTTCTATGATTCCGTTTATTTGGTCCCATTTCATTAAAGTAAGTTCTTCTATTTTTACTTTTCTTGGGGATAATTCAAAATTTTCATTCCTCAAAGATTTTTTATAAGCTCTTTCACCATTAACGTGCACACTAGATACTTTCGGCGGAATTTGTTTAATAATTCCTCTAAATCTGTTTAAGTATTGATCTAATTTTTCAGCACTGATTTTAGGCCAACTTTTTTGGTTAATAATTTCCCCGTGAATATCATCAGTGTTAGTTCTTATCCCTAATTTAATTTGTCCTATGTAAGTTTTATCCTGAGGGAGATATTGAATAAATCTTGTTGCACTGCCTATAGCGATTGGTAATGTTCCTATAACTTCTGGGTCAAGAGTTCCTGTGTGACCGACCTTCTTTGTATTTAGTAAAATTCTTATTTGTTTAACACAATCATGTGAGGTACATCCTTTATCTTTATTAATAACTAAGAATCCATGTTTAGTTTCCATTTTTAATATTAAGAATACTTTGAGAAAGATTTATAACCATCCTATGATTTTGGTACCGGAAATTTAGAGTAAGAAATTGAAAAACAATAATTTTATTGTAAAAGAGTTTTTAGACAATGCTTTTAATTTGAAATCACATTTAATGGAATACTTATCTATTAGAGAATGTGATTTAGATGGATTCCTTGCAAATGCAAAGACGAATTTGGCAAATTCACATCCTGGAGATGCTTTGAATGATGTTTCAGATTTTTATACTGAAATTGTAGGAGATAGGCATGTAGCTGATTTAGCTGCTTGGCATATCACAAGTAAGGACTACATCGCTGATACATTAAAACTTCAGCAGAGATTTTCTAGAGATTTGGTTTTAGATTTTGGGGGAGGCATTGGTACGCATGCCTTAGCTAACGCTATGTCTCCAAAAGTTGAGCATGTTTTTTTTGTAGATATTAATCAAACAAATAGAAATTTTGTTGAATACAGGGCTAAGAAATTAGGAGTCGAAAAAAAACTTACTTTCTGCAAGACAATTCAAGATACAAAAATATTGAAATTTGATACGATAGTTTGTCTTGATGTTTTGGAACATCTTTCAGATCCAACTTCTCAAATTAATAATTTCCGTGAGATTATGGATAGTAATTCTATTGCTCTATTTAATTGGTATTTTTACAAAGGGGATAAGAATGAATATCCGTTTCATATCGACGACATTCAAATTGTTGAAAAGTTTTTTAAGACTCTTCAATCAAATTTTTTAGAAGTATTTCATCCAATTCTTATAACTACAAGAGCATATAAGAAAATTAGATAACTATATTAACTCTTTTTCTATTTCTTAAATTTCTTTTAATGCTTTCGAAACTCACTGTCCCTTCTTTAAGTGCAAAAAGGGTGTCGTCTTTACCTTTTCCCACATTGATCCCAGGCAAAAAAGATGTACCTCTTTGGCGAATTAGAATTGATCCAGCAGTTACTTTTTCTCCTCCATAAGCTTTCACACCCAATCTTTTGGAATTTGAATCCCTTCCGTTTCTAGTAGAACCTGTTCCTTTTTTATGTGCCATTAGAAGTGTTTAATTTGTAGATTTTTAGGATTTTGGTTTAGTTTCCTTTTTAACAGTTTCTTCCTTTTTAGAAGAAGACTTAGGAGCATTCTTGCCTATCTTAATAGATTTTACCATAACTCTTGTAAGTTCTTGTCTGTGACCCATCTTCCTTCTTGTCTTTTTCTTTGGACGCATCTTGTATACAAGAATCTTCTTATCTCTTTTATGAGAGACAACTTCTAATTCAATTTTGGCTTCTTTAACGTAAGGTTTACCAATAGTTATAGAATCATTGTCCTTTAAAAGTAAAACTTTTTCCAGTGTTATCTTGTCTTTTTCTTTTGCATTTAACCTGTCTATGTCATAGTATCTATCAACTTCGAACCAAAATTGTTGCCCTGAAGTTTCTGCTATTGCATACAATTCATTACTTTTAGAAGAATTGTTTGTGGAGTTTTTAGAATTTGTCATATCTTAAAGACGCTATTAGGCTCAAATTAATAATTTGATTAAGCCCAATAAACAATCATAATAATTTGTTTATTTTCTTATTTTGTAGTGTAATAAGTCAAGGGTTGTTTTAAATCTTTTATATCTATTAAGGAACAATAACTATGGCAGCAAGGAAAACATATATTTTAAAACTCTATGTTGCTGGAAATACACCTAATTCGATGAGAGCTTTAAATACCTTAAGAGAAATTTTAGATAATGAATTCAAGGGAGTTTATGCTTTAAAGGTTATCGATGTGCTTAAGCAACCACAACTTGCAGAAGAAGATAAAATTTTAGCAACTCCTACGTTAGCTAAAATTTTACCGCCACCAGTTAGAAAAATAATAGGTGATCTTTCAGATAGAGAAAAAGTTTTAATTGGTTTAGATCTTCTTTTTGATGAATTAACTGAAACTGAATATAGTGGAGATAAATAATACATATAAAATTTTTAAATTTAAAATAATTTCAAAATTTATTTTAATTTTGTTTAATTAGCATAAAACTATGAATGATAAGAAATTTGGCAAATCAAATAAAATGCAAGTACAAAAATTACCAACTGGAATAGAAGGTTTTGATGATGTTTGTAGAGGTGGGTTGCCTGTATCTCGAAGTACACTCGTAAGTGGTACCTCAGGAACTGGTAAAACTGTTTTCTCTCTGCAATATTTACATCATGGAATTTGTAATTTTGATGAGCCTGGAATCTTTGTAACATTTGAGGAATCACCTTTAGATATTATTAGAAATGCTGCAAGTTTTGGTTGGGATTTACAAGAATTAATTGATCAAAATAAACTTTTTATTTTGGACGCATCTCCTGATCCTGATGGTCAGGATGTGGCGGGTAACTTTGACTTGTCTGGTCTTATTGAGAGAATTAGTTATGCAATTAGAAAATATAAAGCTAAAAGAGTTGCAATAGATTCAATAACTGCTGTCTTTCAACAGTATGATGCTATTTACGTTGTTAGAAGGGAAATATTTAGATTGATAGCAAGATTAAAAGAAATAGGTGTCACAACCGTGATGACTACAGAAAGAGTGGATGATTACGGACCAATTGCTAGATATGGAGTAGAAGAATTTGTATCTGATAATGTAGTCTTATTAAGAAATGTTCTCGAATCAGAGAAGAGAAGAAGAACTCTAGAAGTTCTGAAGTTAAGAGGTACTGTACATATGAAAGGTGAATATCCATTTACTATGGGAATGGATGGAATAAGTGTGTTCGCCTTAGGAGCAATGAGATTAACGCAGAGATCCTCAAATATTAGGATTAGCTCGGGAGTTAAAGATCTTGATGATATGTGTGGTGGAGGATATTTTCAAGATTCCATTATTCTCGCCACTGGAGCTACTGGTACGGGCAAAACAATGCTTGTATCAAAATTTGTTGAAGATTCTTATAACAATAATGAAAGAGCAATACTTTTTGCATATGAAGAATCTAGAGCTCAATTGCTTAGAAATGCTACTAGCTGGGGTATAGATTTTGAAAAAATGGAAAGTGATGGATTACTAAAAATTATTTGTGCATATCCTGAATCAACTGGTTTAGAGGATCACTTACAAATTATAAAAACGCAAATTAATCAATTTAAACCAAAAAGAATGGCAATTGATTCTCTCTCTGCATTAGCCAGAGGCGTAAGTTTGAATGCATTTAGGCAGTTTGTAATTGCTGTTACCGGTTATACAAAGCAAGAGGAAATAGCAGGCTTTTTTACTAATACTGCGGAAGAATTTATGGGAAGTCATTCTATAACTGATTCTCATATCTCAACAATTACAGACACCATATTGTTGCTTCAATATGTAGAAATAAAAGGTGAGATGGCACGAGCATTAAATGTTTTTAAAATGCGGGGATCATGGCATGATAAACGAATAAGAGAATTTATCATTACAAATAGTGGCCCAGAAATAAGGGATTCTTTTTCTAATTTTGAACAAATATTTAGTGGTGCCCCTCACAGAGTTGTGCCTGATCAAAATGTTCAAAATGTTTTTAGAGGAATAGATAATAATTAGATAATTTCGTTAATTTCAGATCCTGGAAAAGAATTTGAATTATTAATAGCTTTTGTCAATAATTCATCTTTATCAGATTGTGCCAAGGCTAAATCAAACCAAAACGTTGTTCCTACTCCTAATTCACTAGCCATACGAATCTCCCCACCATGTTTTTCAATTATTCCCCGCACTATAGATAAACCTAAACCAGTTCCTTGCTCAGTATGAACAGAATTCTCTACTCTATAAAAACGATCAAATATCTTTTCTTGATCAGCCTGAGATATTCCTGAGCCAGTATCAGCAATTTCAATTCTTACTTTTGGAAGTGGTGAAACTAATTCACATTGAGGGGCTGCATCATTTTTAATACTTGGAGGGAAAGCAGGACAGGAATCTGGCCAAGTATAAGCTCTTATAATGAGGGTGCTGTTTTTTGGACTAAATTTCAATCCGTTTCCTAGTAAATTATCAAAAACCTGTAAAATTAAATCAAAATTTCCAAGAATTGGAGGAACAGTTTCCTCTATGTCATGAGCTAATGAAACATTTTTTTCTGAAGCATTAAGTCTGTAATTTCTAAGAGTCTGTTCTATTGCTGGTTTTATGTCCATTTGCTCTAGCTGAACAATTTTTCCAGACTCCAATCTAGATAAATCTAAAACATCATTTACAAGTCTTGTTAACCTATCAGTTTCTGAATTTGCAATTCCCAAAAATTCTATTTGTTCTTCATCAGACAGCTGATCTTTTAAATCATGTAAGGTCTCTACATAACTTTTGATATTAAAAAGAGGTGTCCTTAATTCATGCGATACATTGCTTATGAATCTATTTTGTGCCGCGTTAAGTTCAACTTCTCTAGTTAAATCTTGGATTGTAACAGCAATACCTTTTAATTCAACTTTATTTGTATCTAAGACTGATTGCAAGACAATTCTTAAGGTTCTTGCTGGTTCTCCTAAACTGAATCTTAAATCGTCCTTCTCCTTTTCCCTGTTTAAAATAGATTCTATATTTGTATGTAAGTCGTTGGATAAAATTTCGGGGATTTCATTTAAAAATTGTTTACCTTCTAGGAATCTTCCTTCCCAACGAAATAATCTCTTCGCTGTTGGATTGGTAAGTACAATCTTGCCTTGTGAGTCTAATAATATTGCACCATCAGCCATTGTAGCTATTAATGATTGTTGCTTGATTTGCGCCGCTTTTAGTTCTTCTATATTAGCTTCATCATAATTTTCCAACTGTGTTGCCATTCGGTTAAAACCATTTAAGAGTTCTCCAAGATCACCTGTCATGGGTAAAGAAATTCTGGATTTAAAATTTCCTCTTGAAATTTCTCTAACACCTCTTACTAATTCTCTGACTGGTCTTGTAATTGTAAGTGCATTAAATACAGCTCCAAGTATTACTAAAACCCAAATGGAGATAAAAACTGCAATGGTTACTTCTCTAGTTAAGGCAGCACTGGCTAGTGCTTTTTTATTAGGTGTGACTCCTAAAGCTAAAGTTCCAAGATATTTGCCTTTCCACAACATTGGAACAAATACATCGGTTACTTGACCTTGAGGTGTGGCATGCTGCCTAACTAATGGAAATTGTGGTCTCTTCTTCAATTCTGAAGGTAGTTTTAATTTTCGAGTGAGCTGAAACTGACTGTCTGAGCTTGTTGGTGTTGCACTGATGGGTATCCCAAGTTGAACAATATCTTCAGCATCAGTAAAAAATATATATCGCAGGTTTCGACTTGATCTCCAAAACTTTTCAGCTACATTTGAAATTTCTTTTTTTTGGTTATTAGCGACTAATTCTGTAACATTCCCAGATAACAATAAGCCAAGATCTCGAGCATATCTAGTATCATTCATACCTGCATCTCTTTGAATACTATTTAATGCAAAAAAAGTTATTCCTGTCATTAGGAGGCTTACGACAAGAGTTGCTATGGCTAATAACTTTGTTCTTAAACTGAAACCACTCCACCAAGCGAGAAGTCCACTAATCCAATAGTTAGTACTCATATCTGCATTATCAGTGATGTTATATTTTCTACTTTCTCGATTATTGGTATCCACCATAAGCTTAATTCTCCTTAGAAAAGTTTTTTCTAACTTGATGACCTATGTCATTTCTAAAGTAAATACCCTCAAAATGAATTTCGTTTAAATTTTTGTAGGCTTTTTCAAAAACTGTATCAAAGTCTTTATCTTGACAGACAATACTTAAAACTCTTCCTCCAGCAGTTAATAATTTCCCACTTTCACTAAAAGAAGTACCTGAATCAAAAATTTGACAATCATTTGAATCAATCTTACCAATTTTTATTTGATAGCCAGTTTTATATTCGTGAGGATAACCTTTGGAGGTGGCTATAACGCAACCACTAACTTTATCAGGAGTATTAATTTTTTCGTCACCAGTTAAACTTCCCATCGAGCATTTTTCTAAAAGAAATACAAAATTTTGATCCATCAAGGGCATTATTGTTTGGCATTCTGGATCACCAAACCTACAATTATATTCTATAACCTTGGGTCCAGATTTTGTGATCATTAATCCAAAATAAATTACGCCTCTATAGTCAATATTTCTTTTATTTAGCTCATTTATTGTAGGTTCAATTATCTCTTTGATAATTCCATCAAGGTAATCCTCTGTTAATAATGGGGCAGGAGAATAAGCCCCCATACCTCCTGTATTTGGACCTTTATCTTTTTCATCAAGTCGTTTGTGATCTTGGGCGGTAGGAAGTAATGTATATTTCTTTCCATCGCATAAAGCAAAAACTGAAACTTCTGGCCCTTGAATTTTTTCTTCTAGAACAACTACATTCCCAGAGTTGCCAAATTTTCCATTAAAAATTGTCTCTGCTGCTTTAAAACATTCATCTTTTGAATTAGGAATAAAAACACCTTTACCTGAAGCTAGACCATCAGCTTTTACTACAAGTGGAATTGATGATGAATTAATAATTTTTTTGGCTTCTTCTAGAGAATTGACTTTCCAAAAGTTTGCAGTTGGAATATTTGCGTCTTGCATAAATTCCTTCGCCCAAGATTTGCTAAATTCTAGTTTTGCTCCATCTTTATTAGGACCAAACACTTTAAAACCCTTTTTTCGAAGAAAATCAGCTAATCCATTTGCCAAAGGTATTTCTGGTCCAATAACGACTAAATCTATCTTAAAAAAATCAAGCTTCTCGACTAGTTCATTTTGATTATTTATATCAATTTTTATTCTTTCACATTTATTTATTCTTTCTGAACCAGCATTACCAGGTATTAAATAAACTTTTTTAACTAATTCATTTTTTTGAATAGCCCAAGCCAAAGAGTTTTCTCTCCCGCCATTCCCAATTATTAAAATATTTTCTAATCTAATAAAGTTCCTAGAACTAGGTGAATGAATTCCCATATATTTGTTTTTTAAGGTTATGAGGTTTCGATGAATAATCAGTTAAAATGAAATAAAATCATTTGAAGTTGATCTCTAATAAATATGTTAATTATAAAAAGTACTTTAGTAATAATAATGAGGTATTAAGTTAATGAATAATAAATATGAGTTGATTTATGAAGGCAAAGCAAAAAAAGTATTTACTCATGAAGATGTAGAAAAAGTAAGAATTGAATTCAAGGATGATGCTACAGCTTTTAATGCATTGAAAAAAGAAAAATTTGAAGGTAAAGGCAAACTTAATTGCTTAATAAGTGCAAGAATTTTTGAGATTCTCATTAAGGAGAATATTCCAACTCATTTTATTGAACTTGAAAATGAAAATACAATGATTGCAAAAAAAATAAAAGTAATTCCATTAGAAATTGTCCTTAGAAATATTGCTTATGGTTCTTTGTGTAAACAAACTACTATCAAACCTGGAACTTCCCTATCAAAACCATTAATTGATATCTATCTTAAAAATGATGAACTTAATGATCCCCTTATTACAAAAGATAGAATTGAATTAATGCACATATTAAGCTCAGATGATTTAGGGCTGATAATTAATTTAACTTTAAAAGTTAATAAAATCCTGAAAAGTTTTTTTAAAAATATTCAACTTCAACTTGTGGATTTCAAATTGGAATTTGGTTATGATTTTAAAAATAATATTCTTCTAGGAGATGAAATAAGTCCTGATAATTGTAGATTGTGGGATCTAAACCAAAAAAATGATACAATTGTAAGCCTAGACAAAGATAGATTTAGGCATGATTTAGGTGGTTTAATTGAAGCTTATAGTGAAATTAACCGAAGAATTAACGATTATCTTTTACCTAATTGAATAAAAAATGACTTATTAATCTTAATCAAAAATACTATGCAAAAACATTTTTTAAAATTTGGAAAGGTTTTCACAAATGTTGCCTGCACTCCATTGATTTTAATATCAAATAATTCAGAACTGGCTGCTAAGTATTTGCCAAGTGAATTTGATCAATCAATAAAAAACTTAGAAATAGCAAACATTAATAATGTTTTTTTTCAAGTTAATGATTTCAAAAAAGAGAAGGAATTTCTTCTTGCTGAAAATAATAATGAAATTAATGAAGAAAGTGTTGTTATCTCAGAAATAATTATCGAAGGTTGGGAAAATCATCCTGAGGGTAGAAAACTTGAATTAGCTGCATATGATTCTATGAGCATAAAGCCTGGAAGTATTGTTGATAATCGAATTTTAAATCAAGACCTCAACGCAATTTATGCTAGTGGTTGGTTTTCAGGAGTTAAAATAAAATCTCAAGATGGGCCACTAGGTGTGAGGCTAATAGTAAATGTAGTGCCTAATCCAATTTTGAAAAAAGTTGAACTTAAACCAAAAAACTCTATAATCTCTAATAAATATATAGATGATATTTTTAATAATTTTTATGGGACAACTCTGAACTTAAATGAATTTCAAAATAAGATAGAAATAATAAAAAAACGTTATGAAAAAGAGGGTTATTCTTTAGTTAGAATTAGTGGCCCCGATAGAATCTCTGAAAACGGAGTAGTAACACTAGAAGTTTCTGAGGGTATTATATCTGACGTAAAAATAAGATTCTCCGATTCTGATGGTGAATTTGTTATTGATGAAAAACCTAGAAAAGGGAAAACAAAAGATTGGGTCATAAAGAGAGAATTAAAAACACAACCTGGCACCATTTTTAATAGAAAAATTTTAGAAGCTGATATCGGTAGACTATATTCCACATCATTATTTGATGATGTAAAAGTTTCTCTTGGTCCTGACAATTTAAATCCTGGTCAAGTCATAATTTTTTTAGACTTGAGCGAACAAAAAACAGGATCATTGACCGGTGGTCTAGGATATAGCAATGGTTCAGGTATCTTCGCCTCAATTGGTTTGCAGGAAACAAATACTCTTGGAAGAGCATGGTCTACAAATTTGAATCTAAATTTTGGAGAATATTCAACCACCTATAATTTTTCATTATCTGATCCATGGATTAAAGGAGATAAACATAAAACATCTTTTAGAACAAATCTTTTTTTAAGCAGAGATTATCCACAAGAATTTAAAAGTAAAAATAATGGGCGCATATACGCAGTAGATGATACAAGTACTTCAACCTCTGATACTTTTTCGTCAATAGTTTTAGAAAAAACAGGAGGTGGATTTTCTTTCTCAAGGCCATTGAATGGTGGAGATCCATTTAAGGTCGCTAAATGGAGAGTTCATGCAGGAATGAACTTTAAGAAAGTAAAGATGATTGATGGTGATGGTAATAAAAAACCTTATGGTGATAAGACTCCAACAACAGGAAATATAAATGATATTATCTGTATTGGATTTACTCCAAATGATGGTTCATGCCCTGAAGAAAATATATTAGTGAGTGTTATCGCGAGTACTTCTAGAAATAATTTGAACAGTTCCATTAACCCAACTGCAGGAAATAAATTTACTTTTGGTAGTGAACAATTTGTTTCAATGGGAAAAAATTCTCCAACTTTTAATAGAATGAGAGCATTATATTCTTATTTTATACCCACAAAACTGATCAATTTAACCAAAGCATGTAAATCTAGTAAAGCTACTAGTGAAGATTGTCCTCAAGCTATTGGTTTTCAATTTAAGGCTGGAACTATTCTTGGGGAACTGCCTCCTTATGAATCATTTTGTATGGGAGGAACATCATCAGTTAGAGGGTGGGGATCATGTGATTTAGCTGTAAGTAAAAGTTTTGTTGAAGGTACTGCAGAATATAGATTTCCTGTTTGGAGAATGATATCAGGAGCTTTATTTGTTGATGCAGGAAGTGACTTAGGATCTCAAAATGATGTTCCAGGGAAACCAGGCAAATTATTACAGAAATCTGGTTCTGGTTATTCGCTTGGAGGAGGGGTTGGAGTAAAAACGCCAATTGGGCCATTAAGATTAGATGTCGCTAGTAAGGACCTAAGTGGAGATTGGAGATATACACTTGGAGTTGGATGGAAGTTTTAAGTGTTTTCTTGGCCTACTAATTATGATTTTTGCTATACCTTGGCTGGTGTTATCTCCAGAGAAGGTATAGGCCTTCATAGTGGAGAAAAAACAAGAGTTACAATTTCTCCTTATGAAAAAGAAGGATATTATGTCTCTTTCAAGGATAAACCTGGCGAGATTTTTAAGTTAACTCAGGATTTAATTGGAAATACCATGCTTTGTACGGCAGTTAAATTGGGAGGGCGAAATTTATATACTATTGAGCATTTACTATCATCAATGGCTGGGTGTGGGTTAAGTTATATTCATATTGAGGTTGATGGGAAAGAAATTCCACTTTTAGATGGATCAGCAATCCAGTGGGTTAAAGATTTTGAAGAAGTAGGTATAAAAAAAGCACCTAGACCATATAATTTCTTTCAAGAGATTAATAAATCAATAATTTTAAATAAAGAAGGCTCAGTAATAGCAGCAACACCTTCTAAAAAAACTACAATCATATCCACAATAAATTTTGCCTATAAAGCAATTGGAAATCAAACTTTTGTGATTGACTTAAATCCAAAAAATTTTGTTGAAATGATTGCTCCTGCTAGAACATTTGGTTTTAAAGATCAATTTCAAGAGTTAAGTGAACTTGGATTAATAAAAGGTGGAAGTTTGGAAAATGCCCTTGTTTGTGACGGTGATAAATGGGTTAATCCACCATTAAGATTTGATAATGAACCAATAAGACATAAAATTTTAGACCTAATTGGGGACTTAGCTTTGGTAGGGTTACCTAAGGCTCAAATTTTAGTCTATAAAGGATCACATTCTTTAAATGCTTTATTGGCCTCATCGCTAAAAAATTAACTTTATCTTTAATTGTTTTGGAAAAGAAATTATCCAGTGAAAATAATCAACTTTCCTCTGAGCACATACTAGGTTTGTTACCTCACAGATATCCTTTCGCACTTGTGGACAAAGTCATAGAGCACATTCCTGGAGAGAAAGCAGTTGCAGTAAAAAATGTAACTATAAATGAGCCTCAATTTCAGGGACATTTTCCTGAGAGACCCTTGATGCCTGGGGTTCTTATTGTTGAATCAATGGCTCAAGTTGGTGGAATAATTGTAACGCAAATGCCTGATCTTCCTAAAGGACTTTTCGTCTTTGCTGGGATCAATAACGTTAAATTCAGAAAACCAGTTGTGCCAGGAGATCAATTGATAATTTCTTGTGAGTTATTGTCTATTAAAAGACAAAGATTTGGGAAGGTTAAAGGTGAGGCGCACGTTGATGGGAAGTTGGTTTGTGCTGGAGAATTAATGTTTTCATTAGTTGACTAGGGATATGGATCATAAAAATAACGAATTTAACTCAAGATTTAGTGGCGTAAAAGTGCACCCAAATGCTTTTGTTGATCCAAGTGCTGAATTACATGATGGGGTTATTGTCTCTCAAGGAGCTATTATCGGTCCTGATGTGACTATCGGGAAAGGAACAGAAATAGGCCCGAATGCTGTTATTTCAGGAAAAACTCAAATTGGTATTAACAATAAAGTTTTCCCAAGTGTTTTTATAGGTCTTGATCCCCAGGACCTTAAATATAAAGGGGCCCATACTGAAGTAATTATTGGAGATAATAATACTTTCAGAGAATGTGTAACTATTAATAAGGCAACTGATGAAGGCGAAAAAACAATTATTGGAAATAATAATTTGTTGATGGCTTACACTCATATCGGCCATAATTGTGAACTTGGTAATAGGATAGTTTTATCAAATAGTGTTCAAGTTGCAGGCCATGTGAAGATTGAAGATAAAGCTATTATTGGCGGTTGTTTAGGTATTCATCAGTTTGTACATATTGGATATTTAGCAATGATTGGAGGGATGACTAGAGTAGATAGAGATGTACCTCCTTTCTGCTTGGCTGAAGGGCATCCCGGAAGATTAAGAGGTTTAAATAGGATTGGAATTAAGAGAAGTGGTTTAATGGAAAATAAAGATTTTGACGTAAAATTACTTCAAAGTACTTGGAATCTACTTTTTAAATCTAATGATGCGATTTCAAATTCTTTAGAAAAAATAATGAAAGAGGAATTAGATATTTCATCTTCAAGATTATGTAGTTTTTTAAAAGAATCAATATCTAGAGAAAGAAGGGGACCAATGCCTGTATTGAATGTATGAACAAAAAGATCTTTATAAGTACTGGAGAAGTCTCTGGAGATTTGCACGGAAGTTTGTTATCAAAAGCATTATTAGATGAAGCTAAAAAAAAATCTATAGATTTAGAAATTTCCGGATTAGGCGGGGAAAGGATGAGGAAAGAAGGTGTAAAAATTCTTCAAGATACTACATCAATTAGTGCAATAGGAATTTGGGAGGCTTTACCTCTTATTATTCCAACATTAATAATTCAAAGAAGATTTTATAAATTATTAAAAAAATATCCTCCAGATTGCTTAATTTTGATTGACTATATGGGTCCAAATATAAAAATTGGAACAAAATTAAAAAAATCGAAGACTAAAATTCCAATTTTTTACTATATTGCACCTCAAGAATGGGCTTGGAGGGTTGGAAATAATAGTACAACAAATTTAATAAATTTTTCTGATAAAATATTCGCGATTTTTAAGAAAGAAGCAGCATTTTATAAAAAGAGAGGTGGAAATGTTTTGTGGGTTGGGCATCCAATGATTGATTTCACAAAAAAACTTCCGCTAAAGAAAGATGCTCGAACTATTCTAAGCCTGCGCCCAGATCAAAATATTCTACTTTTAATGCCTGCATCAAGACCTCAAGAATTGCGATATTTATTACCTACTTTTATGCTGGCGGCTAAAAAATTACAACAAAAATATCCAAGTTTGGTTGTCTATATTCCCTCCTGTCGAATGGCTTTTGATGAAATATTCAAAAAAGCATTTAGAAAATATCAAGTTAAAGGACTTGTTGTTTCTCAAAAAGATTGTACAAAATTAAAGCCTTATATTTATTCCCTCACTAAGATTGCTCTTTGTAAATCTGGGACAGTTAATATGGAATTAGCTTTATATGGAATCCCACAGATTGTTGGTTATAGAGTAAGTAGGGTAACTGCTTTTATTGCAAAAAAAATTCTTAATTTTAAAGTAAAATTTATTTCTCCTGTAAATTTGTTAGTTAATAAATTAATAATCCCTGAATTTGTGCAGAGAGATTTTGACGAAAAGAAAATTTTTTACAAATCTTGTAGGATTCTTGATGGAAAGTCAGAAAAAATAAAAATTAAAAAAGGTTATGCTTTTCTAAAAAAAGAATTAGGAGAAGAGGGAGTGGTCCAGAGAGCTGCTAAGGAGATTATTAATTCTATTATTTGAACTTTATAATAAAAAAATGAAATATTTCTTACCTCTAATAATTGCTCTCTCAATATTTATTAATCCTGTAAACGCTTTTGCAGAGGAATTGATTCTTGCAGGAGGTTGTTTTTGGTGTTTAGAACATGATTTAGAATCATTAAAGGGGATAAATTTTGTACAGAGTGGCTATTCAGGTGGAGATTTGCAAAATCCGACTTACGAAAATCATGAAGGACATCAGGAAGTAGTTTTGGTGGACTATGATTCCAAATTGGTAACTTTACCCGAGATACTTAGGCTCTATTTGAGAAATATTGATCCTCTAGACGGCAAGGGTCAATTTTGTGATCGTGGAGATTCTTATAGGCCAGTGATCTTTTTTAAAGATGAAACTGAGGAAAGTAATGCAAAAAATGCAATTCTTTCAGCCTCTAATGAATTGCGAGTGCCATTAGAAAAAATATCTGTAGAACTAAAATCAAAAGGTAAATTTTGGTTGGCTGAAGAATATCATCAGGATTTTGCTGATAGAAATGAATTAAAATATAAGTTCTATAGATTCTCATGTGGGAGAGATCAGAGGTTGGATAAATTATGGGGTGATAACTCTAGATCAATAAATCTTTGGGATGAATGATTTTAAATATAGTTATTTATTTTTAATCCATTGAACGAGAGTTTTAACTCCAAAACCGGTTGCACCTGATGGGTTTATTCCCTTATTCTTATCAGTCCAACAAGTCCCAGCAATATCAATATGAGCCCATTTAATCTCTTTATCAAAGAATTCCTCTAAAAACAAAGCAGCAGTTATTGACCCACCTGCTCTAGGACCTGTATTTTTCATGTCAGCTATATGAGACTTTAAACCTTCTTTATAAGATTTTTGTAAAGGCATTTGCCATAATTCTTCTCCAGACTGGGCTGATGCAGCTTTTAGGTCATTTGCTAGATCATCATTATTGCTCCAGAATCCAGCTACATCATTCCCTAATGCAACAACAATAGCTCCTGTTAAAGTGGCGAGATCTATTATTGAATCCGGTTTTAAATTTGATGCGTAAGTTAAAGCATCCGCTAGTGTGAGTCTACCCTCTGCATCAGTGTTATTTATTTCAATTGTCTTACCATTAGATGCTTTAACTACATCCCCAGGATGTACTGCAGATCCATTTATCATGTTTTCGCAAGATGCCACAATAAAATGAATTTCTAATCCCTTTGGTTTTATTGCTCCAAGTGCTTTTGCTGCTCCTAAAACTGCAGCGCTTCCGCCCATATCATATTTCATCATTTCAATTTGAGAGGCTCCCACTTTCAGATTGTATCCTCCCGAATCAAAGGTTAAACCCTTCCCAACAAGCGCAATCTTTTCTTTTATAGGCCCCTCTGACTTTAAAGTAAGATGTATAAATTTAGGATCAAGATCAGACCCTTTTGCTACAGCTAAATATGCACCCATCCCTAAATCTTCACAATCTTTTGCCTCTAAAATTTGTACTCCCAAGCCATGATCTTTAGCTATTTGAGAAGCTTGTATAGCCATTTCCTGAGGAGTAAGGCTATTTGGAGGGGCGGCTACAAGTCTTCTTGCCAGTTCTACACCTTCACATATTTGTGCTGTCTCTTCAAAGCTAATATTTTCAAATTTTTTCAAATTCAAAAACTCTATTTCTTTAAGAACTTTCTTTTCATCTTTTTTCTTATTGAATCTATTGTCTTTATAGGCAGATAATCTGACTGACTCTGCTAGTTGATTTATTTCTAGTTGTGAATTTATAAATTCCCAAGGAAGCAAGATGCTCATTTTTTCATTTTTATCAACAGTTTTCCTAACTAGATTTCCTATAGAGTTTTCTATATCATTTTTATTTAGGTCTTTTGATTTGCCAAGACCAACTATGAATAAAGTTTCTAATTTTT
This sequence comes from Prochlorococcus sp. AG-355-N16, assembly GCA_003278545.1. Lineage (GTDB taxonomy): Bacteria > Cyanobacteriota > Cyanobacteriia > PCC-6307 > Cyanobiaceae > Prochlorococcus_A. The sequence goes on along the minus strand of QCEF01000002.1, from coordinate 75,407 downwards.
GATCTAAAAATTCAAAGCTTAAAGTTTTTCCTTTTTCTCCTTTAAATTTTTTTTGAGTAACTTTTTTTAGTAATAATTTTGGATCAATAACAAATTTTATGTTTTCAAGTTGGGCTGCAATTTCTTCCTCTAAAACTCCAAAAATTAGTGAAGCACCTTGCCAGTTATCTAGATTTTTTTGGAATGTGGAAAATTGCATTTGTAAAATGGATTTAATTAACTTTTAATTGTTTGTGAAAGTAGTCGCCCACCTATCTCGAGTTTCTTTATTAAAAGGTGGTAACCATAAATATATCAGTTGCTGTTCTAATTTACGTCTTAATTTTACTTCTTTAGGTACATCTAAGAAGAAACGAATATCTTGGTGACTTGAGAGTTTGTTATGAGCTAGGGCTTCTTTATAGTTCATGAGGTAATTTTTACAGTCATGATCTCCCTTCCATCTTTTATTTGCTGAATTTGTTTCTCCTATATAAAGGATTATTTTAGAACTCTCCATCGAGTCAATTACAAAATACATTGCTGGCCCATTGTGTATATATTGATTGGTTCTCCAAAAGTTCAATGATAATGGCTGCAAGGAAAACGGATCAATTTTTCTTTCATCGGAAATTGTATTTATAAGAAGACTTGTTTGGTGCAAAGTTTTATTGTGAGTATCTTTTGAAATTTTGAATTGGTGATTATATATTCTATCCCTCCATTCAGTTAGGATTTCGCCTTTGATTTTAAGATTATTTGAGTGTTGAAAATTAATCGATGTATTTACATTTGAACCAAATAATTCGAATTGTCTATTTTGGTTTGAAATATTATTTACGTTAAATTTTTCCAATATTTGTGAAAGATGTCTACTAAATTTAATTCTGAAAAAATATAAATCAAAGAAATATTTATAAACTAAAATTTATTAATCTTCTAATCAATTTAAAAGATTCTTGTTATCTTGTAATTGAGCCTTAATCTGCGAAGTAAAAAAATAGAAATGGGATTCTTTGAGTCAGACATCGTTCAAGAAGAAGCTAAAAAGCTTTTTACAGATTACCAAGAACTTATGAAACTTGGCTCTGATTATGGAAAATTTGATAGAGAAGGGAAAAAAATGTTTATAAAAAAAATGGAATCTCTTATGGATCGTTATAAGGTTTTTATGAAGAGATTTGAATTGTCTGAAGATTTTCAAGCAAAAATGACAGTAGAACAATTAAAGACACAGTTAAGTCAATTTGGGATTACTCCTGATCAAATGTTCGATCAAATGAATAAAACCTTAATAAGAATGAAGGATGAACTTGATAAAACTTCTTAAAGTTAACGGTTAAAGCTTCATGACAGATAATTTAAAATTGCCATCATGGCTGTCAAGAGGAATAGAAGAATATTTTCCAATTAAGGGAACAGATCAAACCTTTTCGGAGATAATTGATCATGCGAAAAAAAATAATAAAAAATTAAGAGTTAAACTCGGCATCGATCCAACTGGAACCGATATTCATCTTGGGCACAGCATATTATTTAAAAAACTTAGGGCATTCCAAGATAATGGACATATTGCAGTTTTAATTATTGGCGATTTTACTGCTCAGATTGGAGATCCAACTGGAAAAAACAAAACAAGAGTTCAGTTATCGGAAAAACAAGTTAAGGATAATGCAAAAACATACTTAACCCAACTAGGGATGGGAAAGCCAGCCAATGAATCTATTTTAGATTTTGATTCAAAAGATAGAATAGAAATTAGATATAACAGTGAATGGTTAAAAGGATTAAATCTTAATTCGATAATTGATTTAATGGGGAGTGCAACAGTTAGTCAAATGCTAGCTAAGGAGGAATTTAATAAAAGGTACACTTCGCAAGTCCCAATTGCTTTGCATGAATTCTTATATCCACTATTACAAGGGTACGATTCGGTAGTTGTTCAATCAGATATTGAGCTTGGTGGCACAGACCAGAAATTTAATATTGCAATAGGAAGAGACCTTCAAAGGCATTTTAAACAAGACCCTCAATTTGGTGTTCTGCTGCCAATTTTGACAGGTTTAGATGGAATTAAAAAGATGAGTAAATCTGAATTTAACACCGTCGGTTTAACTGAAGATCCTCTTTCAATGTATTCAAAATTAGAAAAAGTACCCGATAATATAATACCCACCTATTTTGAATTACTTACTGAATTAGATTTAAGTTTTCTGGAAAACTCAAATCCCCGTGAATTACAGAGAAGAATGGCTTTAGATGTTACTACTTTATTCCATGGGGCCGAAGAAGCATTAAAGGCGCAATCAAACTGTGAAAAATTATTCCTTGGACACAAAGAAAAAGTTGGAGAAATTCCAGAGATTTCTTTACAAGAAGTAGTTTTCCCAGTAAAGTTTTTCTATTTATTAAGTGCTCTAAAACTTTTCAAATCTAGCAGTGAATCAAAAAGATCTATTAAAGGTGGGGGTGTAAAAATTGATAGTCAAAAAGTAATAAATCCTGATTTAGTTTTTAATTCAAAAAATGATTTGGAAGGAAAAATTTTGCAAATTGGGAAAAAAATAATTAAGAGGTTTGAAAATTGAAAATTGATGAAAAATAGATTTAATTCGGAGGATAAAATAATATTGGCAATTGATGGATTAGACGTAAGTCAAGCAAAATTACTTTTGGAAAAATGTCCCAATATTAAGTGGGTGAAAGTTGGTTTAGAACTTTTTGTTAGGGAAGGTCCAAGGGTTATTGAAATATTAAAAGGTTTAAATAAAAAAATATTTTTAGACTTAAAATTTCATGATATTCCAAATACCATGCGTGCAGCATGTTTCCAAGTTTCAAAATTAGGGGTTGATATAATTTCTATTCATGCTTCAGCAGGTTTAAAAGCTCTTAAGGATTCAAAAAAAGCATCTTTAGAAGGAGCCACCTCAGTCAGTTTAAAACCTCCATTGGTTGTAGGAATAACTGTTTTAACAAGCTTTTCTCTTAAAGATTTTCAAACTGATCTTGATAGAAATAATTCAATTGAAGAAAATGTATTGAGACTTGCAAAGTTGTCTTTTGATGCCGGATTGGATGGATGTGTTTGTTCCCCTTGGGAGGTAAAAATGTTGAGATCTAATTATAAGAATAATTTTGAACTTATTACACCAGGTATCAGATTAAATATTGACAATAAAGATGATCAAAATAGAATTATGACTCCCTATGAAGCTATAGATAATGGCGCTTCTAAATTAGTCATTGGCAGATCAATTTCAAAAGCTATAGACCCTAATAAAGCTCTAATAGAAATATTTAAATCTATTGATTCTGATTAATTTTGGATTCTTCTCCCTTAAGCAATCTTGTTATATTTGTTCTATGTTTCCAGATTACTAATAATGCCACAATTAAACTTATAAAAAAGTAAGAGTGCATAAATTTACCTAGGTAAAAAAACATAAAAATAGGAAGTAAGATTGCAGCTGAAATACTAGATAAAGAAACAAATTTAGTTTTTGTTAGGACTATTAAAAAAATGCCAAGAGATGCGAGTCCAACTTTCCAAGAAAGAGCTAAAAACATACCTAATCCAGTTGCAACAGCTTTCCCTCCTTTACCTTTAAGCCATATTGGCCAAATATGTCCTGAGATAGCGGATATCCCTGCTATTACCTCAATTAAGCCTTGATCTGTATAATTTTGAGCAATTTTTACTGCAATAAGGCCTTTCCCAACGTCAATGATAAACACAAAAAGTGCTGGCCATTTCCCAATATTTCTTAAGACATTTGTGGCACCTGTAGATCCAGAACCCATAGTTCTTAGATCTATATTTTTGAGATATTTTCCAATTAAAAAACCTGTTGGAAGTGATCCTAAAAGATAACTTGTAAAAATTATTAGGATATTCATAAACCTTAGTTTAGTTCAAGATCATCGTAAATTTCATTATCTGAGCCAGCAAATGCAACCCATAATGGGAATTGAAGTATTGGAATTTCAACAGAAGTTTCTGCAGCATCAATGATAATAAAAGGCAATTCTTCATTGGCTTCTAATCTATCAGCTCTCTCGATGACACCTTCAGGCCTTTCAAACAAAACAATCCCACTATTAGGTCCAAAGTCATCCCTTGTTAGACCAAGTGAATCTTGAAGAATTCTTCTCCATTCACCTAATCGTTCAGGCTGCGAAGCTAAAATAAGAGTCTGAAATTGATCTCCATATAATTCGCCAAGAATAGATATTAAGCCAGCTGATAACAAGGCATTTTTTTGTCGAGATCCTCTACTTTCAAGAGAACCTCTCCCGCCCATGTTAAAGAACCAATCATCCATAATTTCTATATCTGAGGAATCAAGACTCCGTCTTAATTTCCAAGGTTCTGCATAAAAGTCGGGTTGTTCTGTGAAACTTGAAAAGCAACTTTTTATAATCTCTTCATCTGGCTTAAATGTCTCTGAAAGAGCAGGAACATTAACCACATTATTTGTGCTATTGTCTTGCTTTTTCTCATCAAGGGGAGAAGGCTTTACGATTATTGGTTGAGAAACTAATTCAAGTTTCTCAACGTTTTGTGAAAGATTCTGCAAAGCTCCAGTTAAGTACTCTTGAAAGCCTTTAACTCTTTTAGCAATATTATCTGACTGTCCTTTAAAATTAGACTCAATATCTTTTTCTATTTCAATTTTTTTTGTTTCTAACTCTTTTATTTCTTTAACTAAAGAATCTTTTTTTGAAAAGAGATCTCTAAGAATTTCATTAGAAATTTCATCAAAAGATTTAGTTGATTTATCGTTTTTCGGTGTAATTTTTTTATTTTGAGTTGTATTTTTCTTACTAATTTGTTCTGTTTTATCATCTGAAATTGACTTATCTATTTTAAATTCCTTTTCAGGATTTTTGTCGGAAATTTCTGTATTGGTCATTTAAATAATTTTGATGATTAGGCAAAGTCTGAATTTTAAGAATTTTTAATTTCTAGGGAGTCAACTTTTTTTATGAGCTCATCTTTTAATTGCTTTGGATTAAATAAAATTGGTAATAAATGAGGACTGGACTTTTCTCTAAAATAAAAAATACCTGGGATTATAGGGAAAAAGAATTTCCATGATATCCAGTTCTTGAATGGAAAAGTTCTAATCTCTTTCCCTAATTGTAAAACGATAAAATCATCATTTGTTATTTTTATTCTTAAGGTGAATGACTGAAGTAATAAAAAAAGGCTAAAAGAAGCAAAAACTATTGTTGGCAAAGAACCAATATTCAAAAACAAAAGCATAAAACTTAAAACTATTAGAATGATTGGCAACTGAAATGAAGGGGATATTATTACTGGCTCATCTTTTTTTGATTTAGTATTAAACATAGGATCATCCAAATAAAATTTGCGTTAGTAATACATCCATTAAAGATACAGTAACGAGAGTCATTACAACCGCACCTGTTGTACTTGTTCCAACTTCTTTTGGACCTCCTTTGGTTGTAAGTCCATATCCACAAGCAATGATTGAAATAAGTAATCCGAACACTACGGATTTTATTAACATTGAAGTTAAGTCTGCACTCGTTAAACTCACATTGCCTGATCTTACAGATGTCCAAAAAACTATTGGAGGTACTTTATAAAAAATTGTGCTCCAAATTTGTCCACTCCATAAAGCTACAGATAAAAACAAAAGACACTGTATCGGAGACATTATTACCATCGAAAGTAACCTTGGGACTACCAAATATTGGACTGGTTCGGTCCTTAACATGGTTATTGCCTCAATTTGTTCTGTGACTTTCATAGTGCCCAGTTGAGCAGCATAGGCAGTTGCAACCTTTCCAGTCATTAAAGTAGCAGTTAGAAGAGGAGCCATTTCTCTTGCCATGCCTACTGCTAATAGACCTCCAATTTCACTTGAAACCCCCATACTTGTAAGTTGTGATGCAACTTGAATATTAAAAACTGTACCTGCGGCAATTCCTGTAATTAATACAATTAACAAACTGCCAGGACCTGACTCCATAAGTTGCTCAAAGAGATCATTTTTGGAAATTTTACCCTTAAAGATAAAATTAATTGCTTGCCCGCCAATGACTAGGCTGCTTAGAAGTCTTTTGAAAAAATCAAGGTAATACATATCTTTATATTAGTTTGTAATTAATGTTCGATCCCATTTTCTCATGATTAAAAGACCAATTATTACCAATATTGAGGGTATAAAACCAATACATAATCTAATAGTTAATTGTGCTGAGTAGCATTGTTCGATAATATTTAGGCTATCGTTATCAACAAAGCATGATTGATAACCTGATAAATACAATAAAAATCCCAATAATTGAACACTAAACGCGATACCAATCTTCTGAATAAGTACCATCCAAGCAGTATATAATCCTGCTGGTTTCTCTGGGTCTTCGTCTATCGCATCAGGAAGTAGTGACCAAGGGATAAGAAAAGCGGTTGAAGCTCCAATGCCAATAAGGCAGATTATGAAAATTAAAAGAATGAACAGAAATATGTTGCTGGAATTTAGGAATAAACTATCTCCAGCTCCTGAAATTTTTGATAATGAAGGCAAAAATAAAGCTGCTGTGCATGAAATAATCCACATAATCGCTCCATAGTTTAACGCTGAAATCCTGTTCAATTTATTTGATACTCTGGTCCATATTTGTAAACCCACTAAAGCGCTAATTTGGAAAGGTATCGGGATCCACTTTGCAATATATGTTGGTACATTCAGTACATCCTCGACATATATTAACGCTACTGTTTGCATCAATTGTAAGGCGCACCAGAGGAGAATATAGAGCGTAATAACTTTTAGAAATTTTTTATTTCTGAAGATTCTTTTGAATTGAAGTGTTATGGCTTCAACTTTCCCTGAAGGCCTTCTTGCTTTTTTTGCGAATGGAGCTAATCCCCAACAAGAAAGTAATGTTGCAGCAACTGCAATACATCCGCTTATTTTACCCATTAAAAAATATTCATTATTTGCTGATCCTTCGGAACCTAATACAACTCCAGCAATTATTAAACCAGTTAGTCCTGCGATTATTGAGCCAGTAAATCTAGACGCGTTTAGTCTTGTTCTTATTGCTGTTTTTTCAGAAATTTCAGTAGAAAGAGCTGCAAAAGGAAGATTAATACTTGTATAAGCAGTCATTACGATTATAGAAATTAAGGCATAGTAAATAGTCTTGGTTAGCACTGAACCAGTGGGCGTCCACCATATCGCAGCTAAAGAGAAACCAAGGGGAACAGATGCTGCTACCATCCAAGGGATTCTTGGCCCCCATCTTGATTTAGTACGATCACTTAACCATCCAATTAACGGATCATTTACTGCATCCCATATCTTTATTAACATTAATAATGATCCTGCAATTATTACCGGTAAACCAGCAGAAATAAAGAATTTGAAAAGAAAAAAACCAAATTGTGTCGCGACTAAACCTGTCCCTGCATCTCCTAACCCATAAGAGAACATTAATCTTGTTGTTGATCTAGAAATATTTTTTTTCGAGTGTGAATTTTCCAATCTTTTAACTTTGTTTATTGTTTGATAATGTATTATTGCAATGGTAATTCTATTACTTAATGCGGGCGTGGTTTAGTGGTAAAACCTCAGCCTTCCAAGCTGAAGATGCGGGTTCGATTCCCGCCGCCCGCTTTTAGAATAAATTATTTTTTGCTCCAAATACTTCTTCCGAAATTATTAGTAAAGAGCTTCTACTCTTTATTGAAACAGAATTTTCATTAATAGTTAAGGGTTCAAAAATCTCAGACATGCTAGTATCAATAACTTTTAACCAATTATATTTACTTTTAGGCAAGGGGAAATCGATATTTTTTGAATACGCATTTAAACCTATCCAGACCAGCGGACTTGTATTGTCTTTGTTAATACTAAAAGCGACTGTGTGAGACCAACTACTCCAATCAGGGCTATCTAACTTTGTTCCATGCCAATGATATGTTGGAATATTTTCATTTGTTTGATTATTAGGGAAGAATGATGGATTGAAAATGTTTATTAATTTTTTTCGGATTTTTATGACGTATTTAAAATATTCTAATAATTCCAAATCTTGTTGACCATGTTCCCAATTCATCCAGCCCAATAAATTATTTTGGCACCAAGAATTATTGTTACCGCCTTGTGATCTGCCTATCTCATCACCCATAAGTATCATTGGAACACCTTTGGAGATAAATAAACTAAGAATAAGATTTTTTTGTTGTCTTTTTCTTAAATCATTGATTAATAAGTTCGTAGTTGGTCCCTCAGTACCATGATTCCAAGAATTGTTATGATTATCCCCATCTCTATTTTGTTCTCTATTGGCAAAATTATGTTTTCTATTGAAAGTTACCAAGTCTTTTAGAGTGAATCCATCATGTGAAGTAATAAAATTTATAGACTTTGGAAAAATATTATCTTCTTTATAAATAGATGTCGTCCCTTTTATTTTATCACTCATATTCCAAGCTGTATCTTTATCCCCCTTCCAAAATCTCCTTAAGTCATCTCTAAAATGACCATTCCAAGTGAAAGTATTCTTAGATGGGAAATCACCTAATTTATATAAACCGCCACAATCCCATGGCTCACTTATGAACTTGATATCGATAAGTTCTGGTTCACATTCTATATCTTCAAAAATTGGAGGATTATCAAGCGGTGAAAGATTTTCTCCTCTTGATAGGGCAATTCCTAAATCAAATCTAAAACCATCAACTCCTAATTCACTCGCCCAACATTTTAGAGATTCAATTATTAGTTTTCTAACTAATCCTCTATTTGCTGCAATAGTATTACCACATCCGGAGACGTCCTGATAATTTTTATCTTTTCCAATAAAGTAATAAAGATTTTCATCTATACCTTTCCAAGATATGGCTGGCCCTTTTGAATCACCTTCGCAAGTATGATTGTATACAACATCTAAGATGACTTCAATGTCTGCTTTATGACATTCCTCTACAAATCTTCTAAATTCCTCTCTATTATTTTCAGCTGATTCATTCGAAAGGTATTCAAAATGCGGAGTAAACCAATTAATTGGACTATAACCCCAAAAATTCTCTAAACCTTTTGGAGCATCAGTTGGATCAAAACAAAAAATTGGAAGTAATTCGATAGAGGTAATTCCCAGTTCTTTGAGATATGGAATTTTTTTTAAAAATTTCTTGAAACAACTTTCAGTTTTGTCTGTTGATTCAGTGAAGGATTTGATATGGAGTTCATAAATAATTGTTTCTTCCCAAGAATGTTTCGGTCTTGGAAAATCCTTAAAATTAAATAATTTTCTATCGCAAACAACGCTTTTAAGACAAGAATTAGTATTTTCTTTCGTTTTTAATGCATTTTCTCTTTTATAAGATCCCCACCCAGTAATACCCCTCGAACATGGATCGAGTAATACTTTTTTTTCATAGTTATTATTGATAGCGTTATTTTTTTGTTTTACTCTAAAAGCATAAATACAACCTTCATTTAGATTTTTTACCTCTGCATGCCAGTAGGGACCTGTATTATGATTCTGATCTAGTTTCAATATAACTTTTGGGGAAATAGAGCCCTCTTCCTCAAACAATAAGATTTCTACATATTCTGCATTTGTGGCTACTAGTGAAAAATTAACCCCTTGTGAAGTTAGAGAACTTCCTAAGGGAAATGGTTTACCTCTATTGATATGAGTCACTTTCTCTTTATCATTGATTAATTAAATATTGAGATAATTTATTTAAATTATTGATATTAGAATAATAGATACAAAATCAAGAAAAAAACTAAAATTTAAGGTTTCACTAATCAACTTTATTAAATCTTGGAAAATATTAATTTTTAAAATTATCGCTATCCATCCATCTCTCTACTCAGTAAATCCAACGATTTAAAGAGAAAGTCTAATAATGATAAAGTTAGATTTTTCTTGATTTCAAAATACAAATTTTGCTTTTTCATGTGATGAGAAGGAAATATATCTGAAAATTAATAAAACATAATAAATAGCTCAAATTCTTAACTTTATTTCTCTTTGACATTTTTTCTTTAACATATGAAGTTAGATTTTTTAGGAATAAATCTAGTCATATCAGTGATTTTGAATGTTTTATAGTTAATTAGGCTAATTCTTTATAAGAAAAATATGTAGCTATAAAAATAAATAATGTAGCTAATAATGTTCCTAAGATTTGTATAAAGCTTTGCGCCGCCGGCATTTTCGGTTGCCGTATTTGTATTTGCTCCATATGATGTGCAAGTTCGAGGTTTTTAGGCTTGATTAAAACACTTGCCTCTAAATCTCTGCTTTACAAACAATTCAATGAACAAAGCTGATTTAGTAAATCTTGTGGCTGCTCGTACAGAGCTCACAAAAACGGATGTTTCTTTAGTTGTTGATGCAGCTATTGAAACTATTGTTGACTCAGTAGTGGAAGGCAAAAAAGTCTCCTTACTAGGATTTGGTTCTTTTGAGCCAAGAGATCGTTCTGCAAGACAGGGATTAAACCCTAAGACAGGCGAAAAAATAGCAATACCTGCTAAAAGAGTTCCAACATTTTCTGCAGGTAAACTTTTTAAGGATAGAGTTCAAGGGTAATCTTTTTAATCTATCTCTTCCCTTAATACCTAGGTGCTCTTTCAGAGCATCTTTTTTTTTAATTTCAATAAGATGCTATTAGCTCAATGACCAAAATTCTTAAAAAGGCTCCTCAAATTTTGAAGTCTTAAAAAGTAATGAAGTGTTTAACTTTTTTATTCCTAAAATTCCTGTTTTTATCAAATTTTGTTATTGCAGAAACCATACCAACAAAATCCAAGATTTTAAAAGAATCTAGTGATTGTATTAAATATTCTCAAACCCAAGTTTGTAAAGAGCTAGTTTCTGAAATAGAAAAACTTCAATTAGTTGCATTTGACCAAAATAGATTCAAATGTCAATCAAGTTTATTGGGGATGCAATCGGCAATTATTGAAGCTTATTTTTTAAAAAATTTCTCAAATCAGAGAATTTCATTTATGATCCCATATGTGATTAAAAATTGTTAATTATTAAAAAATTTTATTTTTTTGGAATATTATAAATTTGGATTTTAAGTTTTAATGGTAAAAGGTTTCTCTGATGATGAAGTTAGAAATGATGCTGAACTAAAAGAATCGAAACGAGAAAAAAAGGGTTTAGCAGCTTTTCTTAAAGGCAAGAAATTTACTTATACTTTACCGGGTAAAAAACAAATAAATATTTTTGGATCAATAGTATTAGGCTTAAATTTGATTTTAATATTGCTAGTAATCCTTTATTTAAAGAATCAAGAATTCCATGACTTTATTTTTAATGTTGGTCGCTAAATATTTTTAGATCGAAAAATTTTTTTAAATGATATATTTAAGTTTTAGAAATTTTCATGAAGATAGTTAATTTAGTTTTTCAAGTATTTTTTTTGTTAATAACTGTTTTATTTTTGATATATTTTCTAACAGGTTATGACTCTGCTTTTGAGGCAGATCAAAATTGTCATTCATATCTTTCAGATTACGATAACCTATCTGGAAATTATGGTTGTGATCATGATACTGAGACACATCAGTGGATACTTTATGAGTCAAATGAAAGTAAAGAACCAGCAAAAATTATTAAGAAATTTAGGTACAAGTTTTTATAAATCAATTTTCTTATAAAAAAACTTTGCAGAAATAATAGAAATAATCGCTGTAACTGTGAAAGTAAGATATTGATATATGCTTCCTTCTAAGTATATTTTATTTTTATATAGAGGAAAATCGACTAAAGATCCTATAGTTCCCCAAATAATTACCCATACAGATATGTATAAGAATACTTTAATTGGGTTAGATTTTTTTTCTTCCATTTTAATTAATACCAAAAATAGAAGAAGTTACAGGTCTGCCGCTAAAAACTAACTCGGTTAATATGAGCATTAAAAATCCGATCATTGCTGCTCTACCATTTACAAGTTCAGCACTGCTATTAAATCCAAAAACATTCTCTACTTTATCTCCCTGATTGTCTACCCATTTTGAGTATTCATTATCAGTTGATGAGGTTTTAGTAAAATCATCATTTTTATTTTCAATTGAAGAGCCGTTTTTTTGCATGGGGTTTTGGACTCATTCTAGTAATTTTAAAACTAATTTATTATTAAATTAAGGTCGAAATTATAAAAAAAATTAAGATAAAAATTATTATCCATAAAAATAGTAATCTCAAAATTAATTGACAAATTAATGTGATTTTTTCTTCAGTGCAGTTATCTCCAGTCTCATTAATTATTGGCTTTTCAATAATTTCATTTTTATATTTACTTTTACCTCCTAATTTAGTTCCGGAAATATAGGCAAATATAGCTTCTGAAATCCCAGCATTAGGCGAATCATATTTTTTACCATCAAGATAACTTTTTTTTATGATTGTTACATACTCATTAACTTTGGAGCTAACTAAAGGTAAGGTGATTAAAACTAATCTTGAAGGAACAAACGTAAAAATATCTTCGATTTTTGCACTGAAAAAACCCAAATATCTAAAATAATCATATTTGTAACCTATCATTGAATCTAAAGTACTAATGGCTTTATAAGAAAAACCAAGTGACACAGGTCCTGGTAGAAAAATTGAATACTTCATAAAAATAATTCCAATAAAAATCCAAAATAATGGCCCAAATATTCCATCAACAGAATTTTCGGTAAGGCTCTCGGTACTTGATCTCAAGAGATGTTTTATAGAAGATGACCTTACATCCCTACTAACTATTCTTTGGACCCTATCTATAATTATTTTCTTATTTTGGTTATTAATTTCCTTGCGTTTTATTAGCTCTGCAATCTCTTTAACACTTGAAATAAGTCCCTTTGTCGCAATACAACTTGAAAGCCCAAAAAAAATTAATAATCCAATAAAAAAATGATTTCTTGATTGCACATAACTTAGTTCTATCAATTTTCCTAAACCAAAACTCATTCCAATAGTGGATATAGCTAAGAACAAACCACCCCAAAACAATAAATTTTTATTTTCCCCAAAATTATTTATTAGGTAATCAGATATTTTTTTTATGTAAAAGCCAATTACTTGAACAGGGTGTATTAAGAATCTTGGATCGCCAATCAATAAATCAAAACCAATCGATCCTAGAAATATTAAAAATAAATTTATTTCAGCCAACTGAACATCGAGCGCAGACCTTTACCTACTTTCTCAATTTCATGTTTTGAGTTCTCTTCTCTTAATTTTGTCATTAAGGGTTTGTTTTTATCGCATTCTTCCACAAAATTCTTAGCAAAAGTTCCATCCTGAATATCTTTTAGAATTCTCTGCATTTCTTTCTTTGTATCACTATTGATAAGTCTTTTACCACTTACATAATCTCCATACTCTGCAGTATTTGAAATGGAATCTCTCATTTGAGATAAGCCTCCCTTCACCATTAAATCAACAATAAGTTTAACTTCATGTAAGCATTCGAAGTAAGCAAGTTCGGGCTGATAGCCTGCTTCTACAAGAGTTTCGAAGCCTGATTTGACGAGTTCTGATAATCCTCCGCACAAAACCGCTTGTTCTCCAAATAAATCAGTTTCTGTTTCTTCTTTGAAGTTTGTTTCAAGAATCCCAGCTCTCGTTCCGCCAATCCCTTTAGCGTAAGCCATCGCCAATGATCTTGCATTTCCGGAAGAATCCTGCTCTACTGCAAACAAAGCTGGAACTCCTTGACCATTCTGATATTCCCAACGAACAGTGTGTCCAGGACCTTTTGGAGCAATCATTACAACATCCACAAAACTAGGAGGTTTGATAAGTCCGAATCTTATATTGAAGCCATGAGCAAAACTTAATATCTTTCCTTCTTTTAAGTTTGGTTCTATTTCTTTAAGGTAAACATCTTTCTGAAACTCATCGGGGAGGAGAATCATAATCCAGTCTGCTTTTTTGCAAGCTTCAGAAACGCTAAAGACTTGTAGACCATCGCTAATAGCTTTGCTTTCAGACTTACTTCCTTTATATAATCCAACAATTACATCCATACCGCTGTCTTTAAGATTTAGGGCATGTGCATGACCTTGTGATCCATATCCAATAATCGCTATTGTTTTATTATTTAATAAACTTAGATCTGCATCTGTGTCGTAAAAGAGTTGGGTCATTAGTTGTAACTTCTTTGCATTTGATAATTAATATTTTAGACATTAAGGTGGCAATAAACCAAAAAAATTATTAATTGAAAAAATTAAAATTAAAATATTGATTTAGAAAGTTTAAGACTGATTTGCTTCGCTTGGATGTGTAATTACTCTATCAATTAATCCATAATTTTTTGCTTCTTCTGCACTCAGAAAATAATCTCTATCAGTATCCTTTTCAATTTTCTCAAATGATTGGCCTGTCATATCTGCCATAGACATGTTTAACATATCTTTAATTCTTAAAATTTCCTTAGCTTCTATTTCAATATCACTTGCTTGACGTTGAGAAGTTCCTCCTAAAGGTTGATGGATCATAATTCTGCTGTGGGGCAAAGCAACTCTTTTACCTTTTGTACCAGCAGCCAATAGGAACGCTCCCATAGAGGCTGCGAGGCCTACGCATATGGTTACTACATCACTTTTTACGTATTTAATAGTGTCATAAATTGCCAAGCCAGCAGTTACTGATCCTCCTGGGCTATTTATATACAGATAGATAGGTTTGGAATTATCATCAGAATCTAAATAAAGCATTTGTGCAACAAGGCTATTAGCAATACCATCATTCACTTCTTGTCCAAGAAAAAGAATTCTTTCAACACCTAGTCTTGTATATATGTCGACCCATCTTTCGTATTGACTTCCTGGAAGTCTGTAAGGCACGCTTGGAGTTCCTATTGGCATGATTTTAAAATAGTTTTGTGAGTGTTAAATTTTATTTGGTAGATCTTTTTGACTTGTGAGTATTCTATCGATAACTCCATAATCTAGGGCTTCTTGTGGGTTGAGATAACTCATCCTGTCAGAGTCCTTTGAGAGTTCTTCGATGGTCTTTCCAGTATTACGAGATAAAATCTCCAACATTGATTTTTTATTTTTCAAAACTTCCTCAGCTCTTATTTGGATATCGGTTGCTTGACCTCTTGCTCCGCTTATAGGTTGATGCAAAACAATAGAAGCATGCGGTAGAGCAGCTCTTTGCCCTTTTGTGCCAGATGAAAGAATAACTGCAGCAGTTCCCATTGCTTGTCCGATACATATCGTGTGTACTGGAGGCTTAATGTAGCTTATTGTATCGCAGATAGCGAAAGCTTCTGTTTCAAAACCTACTGCGTCACCAGTGTACCAACTTGTCCCAGTTGAATTGATATAGAAATAGATTGGTTTTTCTGGATCCTCAAACTCTAAATAAAGAAGTTGAGCAATGATTAGCTCAGTAACATCCATCCCTAGTTGTCTTTTCGCATCATCATCTGAAAATAATGGTAAACCAAGATAAACAATTCTCTCTTTAAGTAAGAGAGAGGGGAGATCTGGGGGCGGGGTCCTCATAACGGTGTTTTCGCCGTAATAAGGAGCAGATACAGTCATTTGTATCACAAAATTAAGATTAAATAGATTCTAGCTAGATTTAGCCCTGTGTCGCTGGAGATTTAAAAGATTTGTTTGACTCAGGATTATTTATTAGTTTTCCAAAGACCATTCTTCCTGTAGGAGTTTGTAATGCTCCTGTGATGACAATATCTAATCTGCTTCCAACAAAATTCTTTGCCTCATCAATAACAACCATTGTTCCGTCATCTAAATATCCAATACCTTGCATTTTTTCTTTGCCTTCTCTTACGATTTTTATATTAAGTGATTCTCCTGGCTGTACTTCTGGCCTTAAAGCAATAACCAAATCACTCAAATTCATAACTTTTAATTCTTTAACCTCAGCTATCTGAGAAAGATTATAATCAGCCGTAATTAAAGTTCCGGTCATATCCTCAGTAATTTTAAGGAGTTTTTCATCTACCCCATTACCTTCATACTTTGTTGGGTTTATTACAAGTCTTCTCCCATATAAATCTCTTAATTCTTTTAATAACTTAAGACCTCTTCTACCTTTCGACCTTTTTTCATTACTGCTTGAGTCAGCTAAAGTTTGTAATTCATCAATTACACTTTGAGCAACAATTAATTGCCCTTCCAATAAGCCGCAACTTAAAAGACCATTGATTCTTCCATCAATAATTACGCTAGTATCTAGAATCTTTGGACTTGCAGCAGGGAGAATTCCTTCATTGACTAGATATGCATCAGTGTTATTTGGATTGAATAATCTCAATAATGTCCTTCCATGGGTATCTGCCAACTTATAACCAAGTACACCAAAGAAAATATTGCTTAATATAGCTGCTAATGGTTTTGCGAAAAAAACCTCTCTAGGGAATGGAATTAATAGTATTGGAGCTAGTAGGAGATTCGCAACAAGTAATCCTAAAATTAATCCAACAGACCTACTTATTAGTAAGTCAGTTGGCATTGTTCTTATTTGATCAAGAAAAGTCTTTCTAAGTTGAAGGAATACAAAACCAGCTGCTAATCCTACAAACAAACCAATTATTGCTAAAACAATTCTAAAACCTTCTACATTAGATACCTGTTTGAGTATATCTACTGGCAATAAATCAACACCTAACCACCCTGAAGCAGCCCCAGACAATACAAATAAAATTAATACTAAGATATCCGTCATATCTATAATCTACTAGGATTTATTAATTGAGTAAATAAGGATTTTATTTTTTTCGATCCTTAATACTTTTTTGGAGCTTAAAAATGAATTTAGATTATGAATAAGTATCCAAGAAGTGCTTATGTACACATTCCTTTTTGCCACAGAAGGTGTTTTTATTGTGATTTTGCAGTTATTCCACTAGGAAACGAAGTTGAAACTTTAAAAGGTTATGGAAGCAAAACAGTTCAAGAGTATTTGCAATTTTTATATAAAGAAATATTGTCAATTAAGCATAAATCACCTCTTTCGACAATTTATATAGGAGGTGGTACACCATCAATTTTAGATCCTGCCCAAATCAAAGAAATAGTTGATCTTTTTAAAGAAAATTATGGAATTGACTATGGTGCTGAAATTACTATGGAGGTTGATCCAGCTAGTTTTACTCAAGATGATCTTTTTGGATTCATAAATGCTGGGATAAATAGATTTAGTCTAGGAGTACAAAGTTTTAATAATCAGATACTTCAAAAGTCGGGAAGGCGTCATTTGAAAGAAGATGCAGAAAAATCTTGTTTATGGTTGAAGAGAGAATATGATTCTGGGTTAATAAAAAGCTGGAGTTTAGATTTAATTCAAAACTTGCCACTTAGTGGATTTAAAGAATGGCAAGATGACTTAAATAAAGCAATAACATTCTCACCACCGCATCTATCTATTTACGATTTAAATATTGAAAATGGCACTGTTTTTAAAAAATTAGTTAATTTAGGCAAATTAAAACTCCCAAGTGATGAAGAAGCTTTTAGAAATAGTGAATCAACAAATTTAATTTTAAAAAACTCAGGGTATTCAAGATATGAAATCTCAAACTATTGCCTTCCGCGACATCAATCGAGACACAATAGAGTTTATTGGACTGGTTTAGGTTGGTGGAGTTTTGGTCAAGGTTCAACTAGTTCACCTTGGGGGGAAAAGTTAACTAGACCAAGAGTTAGTAAAGAATACAAAGAATGGGTAACTAGACAATACGAATATAATTTAGATTCATCCCTAACTAATAAGGAGTTCGTCTATGAAGAACTTGATGAGAAAATAATGTTGGGATTAAGACTCAAAGAGGGCGTAGATATCAATGAGGTCTTTAAAGAACAAAACTGGGGAAACGAAAAATTTGAGAGCAACTTCTGTAAATTGCTTGAAGAATGGGAAAGGTTTCTTGAATGTGGACTATTAGTAAGAAAGGGGAATAGATTCTTTTTAAGTGAGCCTAATGGCATGGAACTAAGCAATCAAGTTCTTGTTTCTATGTTTAAGTGGTGGGATGAGATTAATTAAGTCTTTCAGAGTCTACCCATTCTTTTAATTTATCCTTAAATAGTTTCTTGCCCTGGATAATTGGTTGGCAAAATGGTGGTTGATTATCATTGAGGCCTAACAAATCTGCGGTAACTCTTACTTGCCCATCGCAATAATTACCTGCACCGATACCTATTGTGGGAATTGATAAAGAATTTTGTATTTCTTTAGCAAGCAAAACAGGAATATGTTCAAGAACTATTGAAAAACATCCTAATTTTTCAAGAATAGAAGCCTCTTTCTTGATTTTTTCTTGACTTGCTAAGCTTTCTCCTTGTTTTCTTAATCCCATATTTAGATAGCTTTGTGGTGTAAGACCTATATGACCCATAACAGGGATTCCCATTCTTATTAATCTAGAAATAACTTTTTGTATTTCTGGTTCAGCTCCTTCAACTTTTACAGCTTTTGCATAAGTGCTCTGAATGATTTTCCCCGCATACTCAACAGCTTTATCCTCACCACATTGATAAGTCAGAAAAGGCATATCTGAAACGACCAAAGGTTGTTCCTCAATTTTCTTTTTAAATCCTCTTGAAACTGCATTAGTATGATAAATTATGTTTTCTAAAGTTAATGGCAATGTCGATTTGTATCCTAAGCAGACCATTGCTAATGAATCTCCTACTAGTACTAGATCTACATTCGCTTGTTCTGCAATAGATCCTGATATGGAGTCCCATGCAGTAAGTGCAATGATTTTGCGAGATTTTTTTTTATAATTAACTAGGTCTGAAGGTAACATAATAAATTTATGTATCTTTTTTAATCAAGAATTGCTAGTATGTCTCTGACTCGGCCTTTCGCGGTTTTAACGCCTAAACCTGGTCAGGACCGGAAGGTAGCAGCCACAAGGGATGCTTGAGGCAGGCGAGATAACCGAGTCACTCTATTTTAGCTTTTAACCTAAATCTTTCTTATTTTGCCTTAATCTCAAAAACTCAGGAATATTGGCTCCTGAATCTTTATTATCTGAAAAATTATATAGGGGTTGATTAGATAATCTGTTTTTTATTCTTTGCTGGTTCAATGGTTGGGTTGTTTCAAATCCTGTAGCAATTACAGTTACTTGTATCTCCCCTTCCATTGCCTCATCTACCACCGCACCTACAATAATATTTGCTTCTTGATCAACAACATCATAAATAATTTCAGATGCAGAGGTCATGTCTTCTAAAGTCATGTCTTTGCCACCAGTAATATTAATAACGCAACCTTTAGCTCCATCAATTCTAGCTGCTTCTAACAAAGGACTATTCATTGCTGCCTGTGCTGCCTCTATAGCTCTCGATCTTCCTGAACCTATACCTATTCCAAGGAGAGCAGTGCCAGCTTCCGTCATAACTGATCTTACGTCGGCAAAATCAACATTAACTAATCCTGGGCAAGTAATTATGTCACTTATGCCTTTTACTCCCATCCTTAGAACATCATCAGCATTCCTAAATGCTTCTTGAAGAGGAGCTCCTGCTATAACGTCTTTTAATCGGTCATTTGGAATAACTATA
Organism: Prochlorococcus sp. AG-355-N16; assembly: GCA_003278545.1. Lineage (GTDB taxonomy): Bacteria > Cyanobacteriota > Cyanobacteriia > PCC-6307 > Cyanobiaceae > Prochlorococcus_A. The sequence continues at coordinate 55,866 of QCEF01000002.1, read as the reverse complement.
AGAGTATCAACGTTTTCAGCTAGTCTTGCGATCCCCTCCTCTGCTTGCCGCATTCTTCTTTTCCCTTCAAAAGAAAATGGTTTGGTTACTATACCTACTGTTAGTGCCCCACTTTGTTTAGCAACTTCTGCAACAACGGGAGCTGCACCTGTACCAGTTCCTCCACCCATTCCAGCAGCTATAAAAACTAAATCAGATCCTTCTAAAGCTTGTTGAAGCTCTTCTTTGGATTCTTCGGCTGCTTTTTGCCCAATACTTGGATTGCCCCCTGCACCTAAACCTCTAGTGAGGTTTTGTCCAAGTTGAACCCTACTCTCTGCAGAAGATTGAAGTAGGGCTTGTGCATCTGTATTGAGAACCCTAAATGAAACACCTTCTAGATCACTATTTATCATTCTATTGACTGCATTACTGCCACCACCACCTACACCAATAACTTCTATTTTGGCATTTTGGCTTGGAAGGATTTCTCTCGATTGATCAAAGTTTGGATTGTTACCGAAGCTCATCTCTTAATAAGAATCTATTACTAGTATTGGGTGCATTATGAACTTACTGCGCTCATCTGTAGGAATTTGTTTAGGAAAATCCTAAAAATATTTATTTATTAAATATTTTGTTTTGAATGCAAAACCCATATCAACACTACAATAATTAAAAAAAATTACTCAAAATCCTTTTTCAAATATTAGGGTTTGAACACTTTTATTTTTGGTTTATCTGGATTAGTAAGATCAATACTATCTATTTTTTTTGAAAAGCTACTTTTCTTAAATTCATTTTTGAGATTTTTGATTATTTGTAATTGATAGTTGATTAAGTTTGGCCTTAATCCTAGGAATACTGTGTTTAAATCTTTTTCCTCAATAGTTAGAAACCCATCGTATGAAAAAGATATTTTAACTATCTCTAATTCATAATTCTCTATAGCGATAAAAATTTCAGATAATATTTTTTTAAATTTTTCTTTCCATCCAAAAACTTGTATGGTAAGTTTATCAAAATTTTTTTCATCCACATTTTGTTTATTTATAAAAATTCCATCTTTATCAATAAAGCCTAATATTTTTTCATCGTTTAATATTCTCTCACCGTAAGCTATTGGAATTCTTGAATTGATATGAACTTTCAAACCAAAAGGAAATAATTCTCTGTTTACCGAAACATTCTTGAGGGATAAATTTTGTTTTAACTTTTTTTCTAACAAATTTGTTTTAACAAAAATTAATCGGATCGGAAAATTTAAAGATGAATTTTTTACCACATCATTCTGCGAAAATAATTCACTACCAGAAATCCTAATGTCTTGAAGATCAACTTTTTTGAAAGTTTTTATGCTTAATAGGCTTGTTAAAAATAAAAATGAAATTAGAAAAAAAAAGCTTCTATTTTTGATTCCTTTTTGGTTTTTCACAAATCACATCGAGCTTTTTCCATCAGTTGGTCCATCCATTCTCTCGCTTGCTCTGCATCTGAAAATGGTACATCCATCTCTTTCCCATCCCCTACTAATCTCAATCTGCACTTACCTTGAGATTCACTTGTTAGAGGAGCTTCTCCTGAAGTTAGTGCCATTAATTCAACTAATTCCAGTTTCTTGATTATAAAACAATCTTTTTCTTCAAATTTACCAGCTTCAAATAAGCTCCACTTTAACTCACCATCTTTTAAGGAAGCTGCACCTGAACTGTCTAACTTGCAAAGTTCAGAATCACTCGCCCAACTTCTAAAAAGATTTTGCCTTCTTCTTTCTAACCATCCAAGTGCAGTTAATAAAATGAAGATTAAGAGTAATGGTAACCAAAGAAGTCCATGCAACATTTGATTTAAATTACAAATCTAAAGATATATCTACCAGTTTAGCCACAAGTTGTTCAATTTTTAAACCTGAAGCTTCCCAAAGCATTGGAAACATACTGTTTTTTGTAAAACCGGGAATTGTATTTATTTCATTAAGCAAAATTTTATTTGAAGATTTTTCTAAAAAGAAATCTACTCTTGCATAACCGAAAATATTTAGTGCTCTACAACTTTTAATAGCAATTTCTTTAATTTCTTTTGTGATTTGAGAATCTATTTCGGCTGGGATAATTATTTTATTATTTGAGTGATATTTTGAATCGTAATCATACCAATCACTTTCGTAATTTACCTCGCCTATCTCAGAGGTTAAGAGTTTTGAATTCCCAATTATTCCGCATTCAACCTCCCTTACCTCTAAACCTTCTTCAATTAAGATTCTTGAATCTATTTCCCGAGCCTTTTCTAATGCTTGTAATATTTCTGATTCATTTTTGACTTTTGAGATGCCAAGAGATGATCCAGAGTTCGATGGTTTAACAAAAACAGGAAATTTTAAATTTTTTAAAATTTCATTAATTATTTTATTTTTTGCTTCCTTATCATTGAGATTTTCATTTTGAAAAACTAGATAATTAACTTGTGGAAGTTTAAGATTTGAGAAAATTGTTTTCATCAATATTTTATCCATTCCAAGTGCAGAGCCAATAATTCCGCATCCGACTAAAGGTTTCTTTGTAAATCTAAGTAAGCCATGAATTGATCCGTCTTCTCCATTAAATCCATGTAAAAGAGGAAACCAAACATCAACATTTTTAAATTCAATTCCATCAAGGAAGTTAATTTTTTTCTGATTAAAAATTTCTTGTTTATTTGTTTTATTGTTTTCAATTCCACCAATTAGTATCTTTTCTGAGAGATGACTATCAAGCCAATCTCCATATTTATTTATGTAAAAGGTTTTAACTGTGTAGCGTTCTTTGTTAATTTCTGAATTAAATGCTTGAAAAACTGTTTTTGCAGAGGATATCGATACTTCATGCTCATTGGAATTACCACCAAATATTAAACCAATACATTTTTTTTGCCCCCCTATCATTTGATAAAGATTATAAATAAAGTTCGCCTGTTAAAGAAAAAGGTCTTGCTTCATTTATTTTGACATCTATCTCATCTCCCAATGAAAAATTGAAATTAATGTTTTTGGGAATCTCTACGAAAGTTAATCTATTTGTTCTAGTTCTACCCATAATTTGCGAGGAATTTTTTGGATTTAAACCCTCAATTAAAACGCTTTCAATATTGTTGATGTATCTTTGATTTCTGGTCCTAGCAGTTTTTTCGACTAAATCATTAATTTCTTGTAATCTAGCTTTTTTTACCACTTCAGAAAGTTGATTAGACCAAACTGCAGCAGGCGTATTTGGTCTTGGAGAATATGCTGCCGTATTTACTTGATCAAAACCAATTTCTGATATTAGCTTTAATGTATCTTGATATTGTTGTTCGGTTTCTCCTGGGAAAGCAACTATTGCGTCAGCAGTGATTGATGCATCTGGCATTAATGACCTTATATTCTCGATAATATTTTTATACTTTTTAATAGAATATCCTCTTGACATTTGTTTTAAGATTTCATCATTTCCACTTTGGAAGGGAATATGGAAATGTTCACAGACTTTATCAAGTTCATAACAAGCTTGAATCAACCTTTTTGAAAAATATCTTGGATGACTAGTAGCAAATCTTATTCGGCGAATTCCTTTAACATCATGAATATAATATAAAAGATCAGTTAGAGTATTCTCTTTTCTCCCCTCTTTCGTAGTTCCTGGAAGGTCTCTACCATAAGCATCAATATTCTGACCCAAAAGAGTAATTTCTTTAAAATTATCATCAGCTAATTTTTGGATTTCACTTTTTATCGCATTTGGATATCTTGATTGCTCTTTTCCTCTTACGGAGGGGACTACACAATACGAACATCTTTCATTACATCCATAAATAACATTAACCCAGCCACAAATAGAGCTTTCTCTTCTGGCACTTGTTATGTCTTCAGAAATGAAGGTTTCATCTGTGGCAGCAACTTGATTTCCTAAATCAACTTTCCCCAGAAGATTCTCAAGATTATTTACATGTTGAGGCCCCATAACAAGATCAAGTTCTGGGACTCTTCTTAATAAGGACTCTCCCTCTTGCTGCGCAAGACAACCTGCAACAACAAGTTTTAAGTTAGGTGTTTTGTGCTTTCTTTTTGCTTGTCTTCCTAGAAAGCTATAAACTTTTTGCTCCGCATTATCTCTGATTGTGCATGTATTGTATAAGACCAAATCGGCATTTAATTCATTATCTGCTCTGGTATATCCCATCTTCTCTAATGTCCCAGCCATTCTCTCAGAATCAGCCTTGTTCATTTGGCATCCAAATGTGGTTATCCAATAACTGCCAGTACTTGAATTCTTTTGAGATTGTTTTTCGTCTGATTTTGTTTTTGTAAGCACTTTGCTAGGAATTTTTTATGATTCTTTAATTCAAAATTACAAGTTAAGTAATTTTGCTGCAATATTTTTGAGGGCGAGCGAGGGGATTCGAACCCCCGAATAGCGGCGCCACAAGCCGCTGCCTTAACCACTTGGCGACGCCCGCCTCACATTTATAAATTTAACAACTCAAGGGTAATTTTTCATAGTTATTTTTATCTTTTAGCGAAATTTGAATTATTTTCTAATTCAGTAAAGTTTTCTTATGATTTAAAATAAAAGAAAATTTAAAAATTTGAGTAATTCCGGCACAGCTGAGGTTCTTATTCCCAGAAGCCTTTGTTTAATAGAAGATATAGATAACCTCATTATCGATGTAGAGGATTTATGTTCAGTTTCCATTAGTTGGGAGGATGGATTTGTTTCAGAGTTAAAGCCTTTAAAAAATAAAATTACAAAACCAAAAAATATTTTATTCCCAAGATTTGTTGAAACTCATTCGCATTTTGATAAATCTTTTACATGGGCAGACTTTCCTAATCTGGAATCAAACTATGGAGGAGCATTATCAGTAAATCTTGAAGAGCATAAAACTAGAACTACAGATAAGGTTCTTGAAAGAGTTGAGAAATCATTAAAACTTGCCATACAAAATGGATACCGAGCAATTAGAAGTCATATTGATACATACATAGGTCAATCTATTGATATTTGGATTGAACTTTTTAAATTACAAAAAACATTTTCATCTGAGTTAACTCTACAATACGTTGCACTGGCTCCATTGGAATTCTGGGATACAACTGATGGAGAAGATTTGGCAAAACTATTTTCCAACAATGGAGGCATTTTAGGAGGTGTTATTGTACCTCCTTTCAATAAAAAAAATACAAGCAAATTTATAGCAAAGATGCTAAGTCTTGCTAGTAAATATAAATTAGAAATTGATTTGCATATAGATGAATCAATTATTGAACCTGGAGCGGGAATAAAAGTTTTACTAGAAACAATCGAAAATTTAAAAATTAATAGTATTCCGATCACATGTAGTCATTTGAGTAGTCTTATTTCTCTAAGTAATAAAGAGATTTTGAATTTAGGAGAAAAAATGGCTGAGAAAAATATTAAGGTTATTGCTTTACCCCTAACAAATTTTTGGCTGCTCAATCGAAGTAATAAAACTACTTCATTAAAAAGACCAGTTGCGCCAATAAAGCAATTACAAAAATCACATGTGGATGTATCTCTTGGTAGTGATAATGTTCAAGACCCTTGGTACCCATTTGGTAATTTTGACCCTTTTTATATGTTGTCTTGCTCGATGCCTATGCTTCAACTAAATCCCTGGGAGAGAATGACTCTATCTTCTATTTTTTTAGCTCCAAGCAGATTATTAAATTTAAAATGGGATGGTTTAATTAAAAAAGGTTGTCCTGCTGATTTTGTGATTTTAGATGCACAAAGATGGGCAGACGTTTTTTCGAGCAATTTAAAGAGAAAAGTATTTATAAACGGCGATTTATATTGCTAATTGGCTAATTTATATACAAAACATAAAAATTTTTAATAATGATATCAAAATTTAAATTTATAGACAAATTTAGAGAAGTCAAAAACTTAGAGATCATTGAAAATAAATCTGATGTAAAAAGACTTTCAAAAGATTTTTATAACTACTCTCCAATCCTTACTGAAAAATTAGACGAATGTATTGCTGATTTGGTGGTAAGACCTTTTGATCACAAAGCGGTAAAGGAAGTAGCAGAAATTTGTTGGGAATTATCTATCCCACTTACTTTAAGGGGTTCAGGTACAGGTAATTATGGACAAGCTGTCCCATTATTTAAAGGAGTTGTAATGCAGATGAGTCAATTTAATAAGTTAGAAGAATTTGATCCAGATACAGGCTTTGTAAAAGTACAGTCTGGCTGTGTTATGGGAGATTTGAATAAACAATTAGAGAAATATGGGAGGGAATTGAGGTTACTTCCTAGTACTTGGAAAACTGCAACAATTGGAGGTTTTATTGCAGGTGGATCAGGAGGTATTGGTTCCATTAGGTGGGGATTTTTAAGAGATCCAGGAAATCTTTTAGGTTTAGAGGTAGTAACGATGAATGAAAAACCAGCTTTATTAAAATTTGATGCTGAAGAATCCGAACCTCTAAATCATGCTTATGGGACTAATGGAATAATTACTTCTTTATTACTTGCTACTGATATCAAACGTAAGTGGTTCTCATTAGTTATCAATTGTATTGAATTTGAAAAAACAATAGAAATATTAAAAACCCTTACTAGCTCGGCAATTAATCTGAAATTAGGAGCAATTCTTGAAGAAGAAATCGTAGATCAAATGCCAAAATGGTTTAAAAGTAAATCTAGAAGCCACAAGATATTAATTCAATCAACTCTTGGAGGAATAAAAACCATCGAGCTAATTTGTAAAAAATTTAAAGTTGAATCTACCCTACTTGGGGAAGAAGAAAAGCTCGTGAATGGAATTTCTGAAGTCGTGTGGAATCATACAACTCTTCATATGAGGTCTAGGGATAAAAACTGGACGTATTTACAGATGCTTTTGCCACTTAATAATGAAATAGAATTAATTAATTTTTTGAGAAAAAAATGGGGTAAAAAAGTTCTTTGGCATTTAGAGGCAGTTTCTCAACAAGGATCACCTCGATTAGCAGCTTTGCCTGTATTAAAGTGGAATGGGGTAGAGGAATTAAACGAAATAATAGAAGATTGCAAGAAACTTGGTGCGTTTATTTTTAATCCGCATGTTTTAACAGTTGAAGGCGGAGGTCTCGGAGTAGTGGATGCAGATCAAGTAAAAGCGAAATTAAGATTTGATCCTAGAGGGCTATTAAATCCAGGAAAATTAGAAGGCTGGGAAGTAAAGGAACAATTTAAAATTTAATATTTCTGTTTATTCGCAAATTTAATAAATTCAGCAACTAAAAAAATAGAACCTGTTAGAACAGGATGATTAGGTGGCCATTTTTCTAGGGAAAATAAATACTCAATTGCAAGTTCAAATGTTTTAAATTCAATTGCTTTTTGAAAGTCCATTTCTTTAATCTGAGAGAGATCTTTTAATTGCCAACTAGGTTGGTTTGGTACTGGCACAAGTAATAAGCGATCATTTTTCTTAAGAAGTGTTTTTAATATCGCGTTAATATCTTTTTGTCTTTGGACACCTAAAATCCAATACATTCCTTTATCTTCATTCTCCCAATTAATTCGCTCATTAGAGAGTGCTTTGGCAGCAGGATAATTATGTGCACAATCTACAAGAATATCTTTGTTGAAATAATTTATTATTTCTAGCCTTCCGTTCCAAGTTGTCTTTTTTAGACCTTCAGATATGTGTTTTTCTTTTATATTAAATCCCAAATTATTCAGCGCTTCAATTGCTCCAATAGCTACTGAAGCATTTTGCTTTTGAAAAATTCCTTTTAATCCAATCTCATAGCTGTTTGAAATTGAATCTTTCCAGATAATTTCTGCTCCTACCTCTTTAACTTTTTTGGTTATTAAATTTTCAACTTGACTATTTTGTTTGCATGAAATGACAATTGAGTTTTTTTCAATAACTGCTAATTTTTCTTCTGCAATTTTTTCAATAGTATCTCCAAGAAATTCTTTATGGTCTAAGCCAATATTCCCAATAGCAATGATTGGTCTAGATTTATGGGCTGTTGTCGCGTCTAATCGTCCCCCTAAGCCAGCTTCAAGAATAAGTAATTCAACTTTTTTATGGTCAAAAAAATTTAGTGCGCAGCAAATGATTTTTTCAAAGGGAGTTAATTCAAATGTTGAAAAATTTTTTTCTATTGATCTATAGATTTTTTCAAAATCAGTTTTATTAATATTTTTTTTATTAACTCTAATCCTCTCGCATACGTCCAAAAGATGAGGAGATGTCGTTACACCGAAATTCCTTTTAGCTTCAAAAAGTATACTTTCTAAATATGCCGCGATTGATCCTTTCCCATTGGTTCCAATAATCTGTATCGCAGGGATATTCTTGCAAGGATTACCAAGTTCTTGAAGTGCTTTTTTAATTCTTGATAAACCTAACTTGATATTATCCCTTTCATATTTAGGAGATAATAATTCAAAAATTTTTAAATTTGCATTATTCAAAATTTAAATTTGCTATAACTCTTTAAAAATTGCATTTAGCTTATCCAAAAGAATATTAATTTCTCTTCGAGATATAATTAATGGTGGGACAAACCTTACAACATTTCCTCCTGCAGGAACTACCAGTAATCCTTTATCAAAAGCTTTTAATGTAACTTTATTTGCATCAGTATAATCATCATTGATCACAAGACCTTGTATTAAACCTAAACCTCTTTTGCCGCTAATAATATTTGGAAATTTTTTTGACAATCCTTCAAACCCAGCACTTAATTGTTCCCCTCTTAGATAAACATTATTTATAATATTTCTTCTATTTATTTCTTCTAATACAGTTATGGCAGCTTTACAGGCGAATGGGTTTCCTCCAAAAGTGCTTGCATGATCTCCTGGAGAAAAAATGTTGGCTTTTTCTTTTACCAATAATGCTCCAATTGCATGACCTCCTCCTAATCCTTTAGCAAGGGTGAATCCATCAGGTTCAATTCCTAAATTCTCATAACCCCACATTTTCCCAGTTCGACCTACCCCACTTTGGACTTCATCTAAAATGAGAAGTGAATTATATTTATCACATATTTCTCTTAGCCTTTTAAAAAATATTTTACTTCCAGGAATTACGCCGCCTTCTCCTTGTATCGGTTCAATTAAAACGCCGGAAATTTTTTGATCATTATTTTCACAATCTTCAAATAATTTTTTTACCGAATCAAAATTGTTAAATTTAAAAAATTTGAACCCTTGAATCATTGGTTCGAAACCTTTTTGATATTTTGGCTGTCCAGTGGCACTCAAGGCTGCAAACGTCCTTCCATGAAAGCTGGATTCTGCTGCGAGAATTATTGATTCTTTACCTTTATTTGTTGTATTCCCATATTTTTTAATTAATTTAATTGCTGATTCATTTGCTTCAGCACCACTATTGCAGAAGAAGACGCTTTTAGCACAACTCATATTCGTTAAAGTTCTGCTTAATTGTTCTTGTTCTTCAATGTTGTAGAGATTAGAAATGTGCTGAATCTTTTTTAGTTGAGTTGATAAGCTTCTTCTTAGAACTCTGTCGCTATGTCCAAGACTACAAGTTGCTATACCGGCAACTGCATCAAGATACCTTTTACCTGTTTTGTCCCATAGCCAACAACCTTTTCCTTTTTTGAAAGATATATCGAATCGACTATAGGTATTCATCAAAGTGGGAGCGGTCGGACTTGAACCGACATACCCGAAGGTGCCGCATTTTGAGTGCGGTGCGTCTACCAATTCCACCACGCTCCCAAGGCTTTTGAAAAAATGAACTTTTTTATTATAACAAAAATCAACTTATTGACTATTGCTTTGGTCAATCAACTGTTATCAAGATAACGTTTTTTAATAGTTAATCTTTTCTATAAAAACATAAAATAATTTATAGCATTTGCTGACAAGAAATAACGTAAAAAAAGAAAATTTAAACATTTATGATACATTTTTGTGATTAAATGCGCTTAAAAGTCTTTTTTAAAAGGAGATAGCTTCATGATTAGTAATATTGTGTTATATTTGTAAAAAAAACGAATGTCTAAAACTCAAGCTAAAAAATTATCCTTTAAATTTGTCCCTTATCTCTTTATTGCAGTAACTATACTTACAACATTCGGATCTAATAGTGGAACTTGGGCATGAATGAATTCAAATTTAATGGTTTAAATAAAATTTGGTCAAATCGCTTTCTAGTTTTGCTTATATTATTTTTGGGCTGTATTTCACTTATCAATGTCGCTTACGTTTGAATCAATTTTCTTGTTTTTAAAAATAAATTTGGAAAAGACTAAGCTGCTTCGAGTTTTGAAAGCTTTTCAGATTTAGGTTCAATTTTATATCCATTCTCCTCAAAAGTATTTTTACTGATCTCTCTAATTATTTTTACACCTAAATTTTTTAGTTTTAATTCAAAATTTTCATAACCTCTATCTAGATGTTCTAATCCATAAAAATTACTACTACCTTTTGCGATGATTCCTGCAATTATTAATGCAGCTGATGACCTTAGATCTGAGCCAACTAGATTCATCCCATTAATTGTTTTAACACCTTTGATGTGTGCTACGTTTTTGTTTAGTTTTATACTGGCGCCCATTTCATTAAGTAAATAAATATGATTCATTCTGTTTTCAAAAATTGTTTCAGTTATCTTTGATTCACCATTTGCGATTGTCATTAGAGTTGTAAATGGTGCCTGCAAATCAGTAGGAAAGCCTGGGAAAGGAGCTGTTTCAATATCTACTCCTTTAATCTTTTTACTCTTGATAGAAATCGAATTACCTTTAATCGTAATTTTACTCCCACTCTCTTGAAGCTTATTAGTGACAGCTTCAAGATGATGAGGGATTACTGGAGAAATTGTTATTGAAGAGGAAGTTGCAGCAGCAGCTATTAGAAAAGTTCCAGCTTCTATTCGGTCTGGAATTACTTTATGGGTACATCCGCCAAGCTTATTAACACCATCAATAATAATTGTTTCTTTACCTGAGTCATAAATTTTTGCCCCCATTTTATTAAGCATTTGGCATAAATCTTGAACTTCAGGCTCTCTAGCAGCATTTTCAATAATAGTTCTTCCTTTGGCTAAAGATGCCGCCATTATTAAAGTTTCAGTCGCACCTACACTCGGACAATTTAATTTAATATGAGTGCCATGAAGTCTATTTTTATTCCCCCTTGTTTTTGCCTTTACAATTCCCTCTTCAATAATAATCTCTGCTCCTAGTGCGATTAATCCATTAATGTGCTCGTCTATTGGCCTTGATCCAATATTGCATCCACCTGGTAACGGTACTTGAGCTTCTCCAAATTTAGCTAATAGTGCACCTATACAAAAGAAACTAGCTCTTAATCCTTTAACAAGTTCATATGGAAGTTCTTTAATCGAAATAGTTGTTGGATCTATTTCTAGTTGGCTGTTTTTACGAACTAAATTCACTCCTAAATTCTTTAAGATATTCCCCATCTTTTCAATATCAGTGAGAAAAGGTACATTTTCTAGAATTATTTTTTCATTAGTTAGCAATGATGAGGCTAATAAAACTAAGGCGGAATTCTTCGCACCACTTATTTCAACTATTCCATTTAACTTGCCTTGGCCAAGAATCTTTAAATTTTGCGATTTAAGATATGACTTCGTTTTGCTTCCGCAAATCATTAAGACTTAATTTATTAGATTCATCATGACAAACTAATAATATTAAGTCCACCCTATGTAACGTCATGAATATTAATTAAAAGTGAAAATGTATTTTTTGATTTCTTGGGAAATAAATATTTAATAAATAATTGATCAAAATATTTATGTAATTAAAATATAATTGATAACAAATTTTTCAAAATACTCATAGAAAATACTTTTTTAAAAATAACTAGTAAAAACAATAATCTAGTTAAAAGATTTAGATCATTTAAGAGAGGATCATCTCCAAAAGATCAAGACTTTTTTTGCATAGAGGGTACACATCTCATTGAAGAATTGTTGAAGTCTGGAAAAAATCCTTCTAAAATTTTAGTTACCGAAAAATGGCTAAGAAAGAATCAAAATCTAAGCAAAAAATTTGATGAGTCATTAATAAATATTGTCTCAGAGGAAGTCTTGGCATCTGCGATTTCAACAATTAATCCTGATGGAATAGCAGCTTTAGTAGAGATTTCAGCAATACCTAATTATCAATTTAATAGAAGAGATGATTTTGTTCTTGTTCTCGACAGAATTCAAGATCCAGGAAATATGGGTAATCTATTTAGAACCGCTTTAGCTGCGGGTGTTAATGCAATTTTTTTAGCTGGAGGTGCGCACCCATTAGGCCAAAAGGTGTTAAGAGCATCCTCAGGTGCAGTTTTTCATCTGCCATTTTTAAGATTTGATGGCATTGAAGAAGAAATATTAAATTCTTTACTTAAGTCTTTGTCTGAATTATCAAATGTAGGATTTAAGATTTTCTCTACTAGTAGCCATAATGAGAGTTCAAAAAAACCTTCAAAACCTTACTGGGAGGTTGATTGGTCAAGACGTACAGCATTAATTTTGGGTAATGAAGGTAAAGGTATTCATAAAAAAATTCAAGGAGCTTTTAATGAAACAATTACAATTCCGCATAGTGAGATTGTAGAATCATTGAATGTGGCTTGTGTTGCAGTTCCGTTATTACTAGAACGAAAAAGAGTCGCATACACCTCTAAATAAAAAAATAAAAAGTGACTGATTCAAGTTTTGATTTTGATTTAATCGTAATAGGAGCAGGATATGGAGGTTTTGATGCCGCTAAACATGCTGCTGGTAAGGGACTGAAAGTCGCAATAGTAGAATCTTCTGATATGGGAGGCACTTGTGTTAACAAGGGTTGTGTTCCTTCGAAAGCTCTTTTGGCTGCAAGTGGAAAAGTTAGAGAAATAGCTAATTATGAACATTTAGCTAAATTTGGTATACATGCTTCACCAGTAAGGTTCGAGAGATCAAAAATTGCAGATCATGCAAATAATTTAGTTTTAAATGTTAGAGAAAATTTAACAAAAACTCTTAAAAGGAGTGGAGTTGAAATTATTTTGGGCATTGGAAGAATTGAAGGAAATCAAAAAGTAGGTGTAAGAGATAAAAACGGAATTGATAAAATTTTCACATGTAAGAATATTGTTATAGCAACAGGCTCTTCTCCTTTTGTGCCCCGTGGAATAACTTTGGATAATAGGACCGTATTTACTAGCGATGATGCGGTTAAACTTGAATGGCTTCCAAGATGGATAGCAATTATTGGAAGCGGATATATAGGTCTAGAATTTGCTGATGTTTATACCGCGCTTGGTTGTGAAGTTACCATGATCGAGGCTTTGGAGAATATTATGCCAACATTTGATCCAGACATCACTAAAATTGCTAAGAAAAACCTTATTCAAGTAAGAGATATAGACACAAAATCAAATGTCTTTGCGACAAAAATAACACCTGGATGCCCTGTAAAAATAGAACTTACTGATGCAAAATCTAAGGAAGTTGTTGAAACTTTAGAAGTTGACGCTGTACTAGTCGCAACTGGCAGAAGTCCTAATAGTAATAACTTGAATCTTGAGTCGGTTGGTATCGAAACAGTAAAAGGTTTCATTCCTGTAGATGATCAAATGAGAGTTAAGAATGGTGATGAAATAATACCTAACATTTGGGCTGTTGGAGATGTAACGGGCAAACTAATGCTTGCCCATACAGCTGCAGCGCAGGGTACTATTGCTGTTGATAATATTTGCGGTGGTAATGTCGAAATCAACTATAAAAGCATCCCCGCAGCAACCTTTACTCACCCAGAGATAAGTTCAGTTGGACTCTCTGAAGTTGAAGCTAAAGAGATATCTGCAAAAGAAAATTTTACTTTGGGAGTTGTCAAAAGTTTCTTTAAGGCTAATTCAAAAGCATTGGCTGAATTGGAAAGTGATGGATTGCTAAAGTTGATTTTCAATAAAGATAATGGGAAAGTATTAGGTGCTCATATTTTTGGGTTACATGCAGCTGATTTAATTCAAGAAATTTCGAACGCTATTTCAAGGAACCAAGATGTAATTGAATTATCTAAAGAAGTTCATACTCATCCTACTCTTAGTGAAGTAGTTGAGGTCGCATATAAACAAGCTGCTTCTCAAATAAAATAATATCTAAGATTAATGGAGATAAGACGCAGGCCACCAAATCCAACAGTAAGGGTAGAAAATTTAGAATATGCTGTACCTCACAGAGAAGCACAAGCAAAAAATATTCTGGAAGAAATTGTCTGGCAAAAGGATATTGAAATTAAGAATTTTAAAAAAATAGTCTCTTTAGAAGATCTCATCAAAAAGATTGAAAAACTTCCTACTCCCAAAGATTTTTGTAAAAATATTTTGGAGTCAAAAATAAAACCAGGAGTTATTGCTGAAATAAAAAAAGCTAGTCCGAGTAAAGGAGTTATTAGAAAAGATTTTAACCCTGAAAACATAGCAATTTGTTATGAAAGACTAGGCGCATCATGTATCTCAGTGCTTACTGATAAAAGGTTTTTTCAAGGTAGTTTTGAAATACTCGAAACTGTAAGGAGATCAACTAATCTCCCTCTACTCTGTAAAGATTTTATTATTTCTGCTTATCAGATTTATAAAGCTAGGGTATCTGGTGCTGATGCAATATTATTAATCGCTGCGATTTTAAGTGATGACGATTTAATTTATTTAAAGAAAATAGCTGATAATTTAAAGATGAGTGTTCTTGTTGAAGTGCATAACTCTAATGAATTAGATAGGATTCTAAAGTTAAAATCTTTTAATTTGATTGGAATAAATAACAGGGACTTAAAGACTTTTAAAACGGATTTAAAAACATCATTAGAATTGATGCATACACATGCAGATATATTTTTAAAACAAAATATTATTCCTATAAGTGAATCTGGAATTAATTGTGCCGAAGATTTAAAATCGCTTAGATCTATTGGAATCATGGGAGTATTAATTGGTGAAACTTTTATGAGAGAAACTGATCTTGAACAATCGTTCAAGAAATTATTTAACTCAATTTAATATTGACCTCAAATCGTGCTATAAAATTGGATAAACAGAGTTGTACTGAATATATATGCAGGCTGTAATTTTAACAGGCATAGTTGCAGGATTTGTGCATGTCGTTAGTGGCGCTGATCATCTAATTGCAATGGCACCGGCAGCGATTAATAATCCTCAAAAAGCTCTTAAAAATAGTTTCTCATGGGGCTTGGGACATTCTTCAGGAGTCCTCTTGTTAGCTTTTCTAGCGATTTTTATTAAGGATATTACGCCATTAAACAAATTTTCTAGTATTGCCGAATTCCTAGTTGGAATTTCACTTCTAATTGTTGGAGTATTTGCTATAAAAAATTCTTTTCAATTAAGTATTCATTCGCATTCCCATAAGCATGAGAATGGAATTGCCCATCGTCACTTTCACGTTCATGTTAAGGAACAAAAAAATAATAATAAGCACTCACATGCTTTGACTGGTTTAGGCTTGCTACACGGTATAGCTGGAGGTTCACATTTTCTTGCAGTTCTTCCCGCTTTAGCACTTCCTCTAACAAGCGCTTGCTTATATTTGATTTCATATTTGATTGGTTCACTCATAAGTATGAATCTTTTTACTTGTTTAATATCTTTTACCACCTTTAAAGCAAGTCAAAAATTTATTAAAAGATTAATAGCTGCAGCAGGAGGGCTTTCCTTTTCTTTGGGATTATTTTGGATTCAAAGAAGTGCTGCTGTTTTTTTGAATTAAAAAATTTTTTAATTTAGGAATAATTAATTTAGAGGTGACAATCCCAATTATTTTTTCGTTATTGATTAATCCGAATTTATTACTATCTTCGCTAAATTCAATATTGTCTCCAATAACCTCAACGTTATTTTGATTTACTGTATTTATCCTTTTTATTAGATTTTTATTTTTAAATGGATGATTAAAAATAACTATTTGTCGATTTTTAAGTATTGATTTATTCTTTTTATATTTTTTAAAAAATACAATATCACCTTCTTTTAGGTAAGGAAACATCGATTCACCACTGATAATCGCGGTTTTTCTTAAACCTAAAAAAAATAAAATAAAATCGAAAAAACTTTTGAAAATAACTCTGATTAACTAGCTTTTACAAAAGCGTCTGATCTTCCTTTTGAAGCCCAGAAAATATTATGAATTTTTTCTACATAACTCATGAGTTCTTCAGCTTGGGCTAAGTCAATATTAACTTTGCATGCACTGCATAATTTGGCAGCCTTCCAAATGGTTTCATGTAAGTCTGGATAAGTTTCTAAGTGAACTGGTTTAAAGTAATCTGTCCACAAAATTAGAATCTCTTTCTTTGTTTCTTTTGCTTGCTCTTCTTTAACTGCAACATATCTAGAAAATGTATTACTGTATGCAGCCCACTCTGCTGAATCAGTGCTAGAAGGAGCTTCTAATGAAATAAGTTTTTTTGTCATTGATAAAACTGCTTCAGCTGCAACTCTCGTAGATGCTGGGTCGTAAACACCACAAGGACCATCGCAGTGAGCATGGACAGTCATTGGGGATTTTTTATCTAGAAAAGAATTGATGAATTTACTTAACATTTCAAATATTTGGTGTTGTATATATATTACTTGGAGATTAACTAAATTGAAAAGTCTTAGATACTTTTCTTACTTAATTTAATTGACTTTTAATAATTCAACTTCAAATATTAAAGTCGCATTAGCAGGTATTACATTTCCAGCTCCTCTTGATCCGTATCCAAGTTCCGGAGGTATTGTTAATTTTCTTTTGCCTCCAACTTTCATGCCTGCTACACCTTCGTCCCAACCTTTTATTACTCGTCCAGCACCCAAGGGAAAGCTGAATGGAGCTCTGCCGATACTGGTATCAAATTGTGTCCCGTCTTCTAGAGTTCCTGTGTAATTTACAGTAACTGTTTGCCCAGCACTAGCTTCATCTCCTTCCCCGTTTACGATATCTGCAATAATTAGACCACTTTCTGTAGTCCTTGAATTGTTGTCTGATGGTGTTTCTTCTGCCATAGCGAAAAGTATAGGATTTGGATCTGATGGGTCTAGTTCAAATAAATTATTATTTGAGACATTTGATGATTTTGCAACAGGTATTCTTTGAACTGACTGAGTTTCTGATTCAGCAGCATTAACTACTTGAGGTGAATTAAATTGACTGAAAAGAGTTAATGAAACACAAAAAACAAAAACTGCAAAACTAATAAAGACTTCTTTCACTTAAATTTTGAAAGTTACTAAAACTTAGTTTACAGAATGAAGGTACAATAAATGGGTGATTATAAATTTAATTTCGTAATTTTAGATTGTTAATCCCAACTCAAATTAAAAGTCTAAGACAATATTTTTACCCTTGTTTAGGAGGGATTTTAGGAGGAATTTCAGTTTCAACTCATTTTTGGCTGATTTTTATGCCGATATCTTTATTTATTTTATGGAAGGGAAGTGAAAGGAGAATAGCAAATTTTTGTTGGGGTTTTTTCTTTGTCTTGATAAGTCATTCTTGGCTTTATGATCTTCATCCATTGACATGGCTTGGGTTTTCATGGCTTGCAAGTTTAATAATTACCATTTTAATATTATTATTTTGCGCTTTTCTGGGTGGGATATTAGTTTATTTATGGGGATTGTTAGTTGAAATTATTCTCTGGAAAGAGGATGTTTTCAAAATGAAAATATTAACTTTAACAGTAAAAGTATTTTTTTTATCCTTGACTTGGGGTATTGGTGAACTGATACTTTCTCAAACACCTTTTTTTTGGATAGGTTTAGGAGAGAGTCTTATCCCAGGTGATATTTATCTTGCTGGTTTAGCAAGATGGATTGGTGCAAGTGGTTTATGCGTATTACAAATATTGATTGGATTTTGGATTTTTTATATTCAAGGTAGATGGGAAAGAAAACTTCACTTTAAAAAAATATTTCTTTTAGGACTTTTGGTTTTTATCTTCTTACATTTATTTGGAGGTTTAACAAGTCCATTAAAAAGAAATTATGAATATCCAGTAGCTATTTGGCAAACTAATATACCAACAAGAGAAAAATTAAAAATAAATGATGAATTTATTGAAGAAAAGCTATCCATCGCTCAAAAATATGCTTTATCAAACAAAGCGAAACTTCTTGTTGCTCCTGAAGGAACTCTATCTAATAATTTTTATTTTTCTAAAGGCATTATGGTTAATACCTTGGCAGGAGGTTTCAGAAATGCAAATAATGAGTTAAGAAGTTCTTTACTCGGATTTCAAATTGGAGATAAATCTTTTACCTCATTTATAGATAAAAATAGACTTGTTCCAATAGGTGAAGAAATACCTAGATTTCTAAATAGTTTTTCAAGAGGATTTTCTGCAGTAGGAGGAATTCAACCAGGCTCTGATTCAAGATTATTTAATCCTAAATTCACACAACCTCTAGCAGTGGCTATCTGTTATGAAATTAGTGATGGATTGAAAATAAGAAAAGCTATAAACAGCGGTGCAAAACTAATAATAACTGTAGCAAATTTAGATCCCTATCCGACAAAGCTTTATAATCAATTTCTGTCTTTGGCAAGATTGAGAAGTATTGAAAATAAAAAAGATAATCTACTTGTATCAAACACCGGTCCTTCGGGTTTAGTTAAAGACGATGGAAAAATAATTCAACTTCTAGATTTAAATGTTGAGCAAAATAAAATAGTTTTCCCTAATTTTTCATCCGACAAGACCTTTTATACAATATTTGGAGATAAACCTATTTTGTTATTGTTTATATTTTTTATGGGATTAAATTTCTTTTGGAAAATTAATTAATTAATCCGCCACCTAATAAAATTTCTCCTTTATAAAAAACTGCAGCTTGTCCGGGAGTTACCGAACTTTGACTTTCTTCAAAAATTAATTTAAATGTTGTATTCGGATTATCTAAATTTTTCAAAGGTATTAAAGTTCCTTTTACTGGATGACTTCTATATCTGATTTGTGCTTCTACTTCTATTTCTTGGTCAGGTTCTTCGATTGAAACCCAGTTAACCTTACTAATTATTGCTTCTTTATTAAATAGATCACTTTTATCAGCTACATAAACAATGTTTTTTACCCTGTCTAAACTTTTTACATATAATGGTTCAGGCCAAGCAATGCCCAAACCTTTTCTTTGACCTACCGTAAAGTGCTGAATACCATTGTGCGTTCCTAGGACTTTCCCATTTACATGAACAATTTCTCCTTCTTTGGGTTCAATGTGTTTGTCGATAAATCTCTGCATTGATCCATAATGCTCAACTAAACATAAATCTTGACTTTCTGGTTTTTGAGCAGTTCTAAGGCCTAATCTTAGGGCTTCCTTTCTTGTCTCTTCTTTTTTCATTTCACCAAGAGGAAATTCTAATCTGCTTAGTACTTCTTGTGAAAGAGAATAAAGAAAATAACTTTGGTCTTTGTTTTCGTCGGCACCTCTGAGAAGAAGGAAGTCCTTAAATACAAAGCTCTTGCAATCAAGCTTTTTAGCATAAGATGATTTTTTTATCCTTGCGTAATGTCCAGTTGCAATATTAGTAAAGTCTTTTTTATTTATTGCGTAATTAAGCATCTCTTCAAACTTCACATTCTTGTTGCACATCGAACATGGCAGTGGAGTAAATCCTTTCTTATAGCTTTCAGTAGTTTTTTTAATTACCTCTCTTTCGAAAATTTCTCTTGAGTCTATTATTTTATGATTAATCCCCAAATCTTCACAAAGGCCAGCAGCATCTACTAATCCTTCAGAACAACAGGAGCCTTGTCCTTTCATTAGCCAAAGAGTTAGTCCCTCAACATTCCAGCCTCTTTCTACAAGAAGAGCAGCTGAAAGGGAACTATCTACGCCACCAGAAAGACCTACAATAATATTTTTCTTCTTTTTAGTTTTATTATTAGAAGAAAAAAAGTTCTCTAATTTTTTATCCTTTTGTGTCTTTAACATGGAAGTTTAAATTTTTGAACAGTTCTTCAATTGCTTTTACTAATTATGAACGGAATTGTATGGCCGACAATTGATTCTAAACATTTAATTGTTGATTCAAAGCAAATGTTGAGAGTAGAGAAAGAAATGTTTTCTGATGGAATGCCACAAGAAGCATTGATGGAAAAAGCTGGTATCCAAATTAGTAAATGGCTCTTAAAAAAGAAACCTCTTCTCAAGAATGGAATAACTGTTTTTATAGGTCCTGGGCATAATGGCGGGGATGGTGCGGTAGTAGCTAGAGAGCTTTTTTTAAAAGGTTTTTATGTTCAAGTATGGTGCCCATTCCCGATAAAAAAAACACTAACAAATAACCACCTTAATTATCTTACATCTATTGGCGTCACAATATTAGTAGAGCCTCCTGATGCAAATGGGAAAGATCTTTGGATTGATGCAGTTTTTGGTAATAATCAAACAAGAAGAGTTGATGATAAATTAATTAAACTGATTAATCAAAAATTTCATAAAAATTCGGGCAAGGTAATAAGTATTGATATTCCAACAGGATTATGTCCTGATAAAGGAGAGCCTTTTTTAGAAGACGCAGTAAAGGCAGACTATACCTTGGCCATTGGTCTTTATAAGATTGGGTTGACCCAAGATTCTGCTTTACCTTTTATTGGAGAATTGCACCATATAGATATTGGTGTCCCTGCTAGTAAGCTGTCCAAAATTGATAAAAAGATTTTTCAGGTTACTTACAAAGATATAAAAAATATTGACTTGCCTTCTTTACCAAAAAATTCCAACAAATATCAAAGAGGTAGAACATTACTAATAGCCGGAAGTGAAAAATATCCTGGTGCTGCATACATGGCATTAAAAGGGGCCATATCAAGTGGAGCAGGCTTTATCTCTGCGGTCCTTCCAGGGATAGTTGCTGAATCTATTTGGCAAGTTGCCCCAGAAATAGTTTTAAAAGAAACTATGCAATCTAATCAATATGGGAATGCATCTTTATTTAGTGCATTAAAGAATATTGATTTAATTGCGTTTGATTCATTAGCTGTCGGTCCAGGAATAGGAATTGATAATGATGATTGGCAAAAATCAAAAGACTATCTTATGGCTTTTGGAGGATTATTGATCTTGGATGCGGATGCACTCAATAGAATTTCGGAATCTAAGTTGGGGTCAAATTTCTTTCTAGAGAGAAAATCTAAGACATGGATTACACCGCATAGCAAAGAATTTGGAAGATTATTTCCTAATATCAAATCTAATACCAATATTGGGCTTGCTCGTGATGCGGCAAAAGAATTCAATATCAGTATTTTGTTAAAAGGAGCAAACAGTATAGTCGCTGATAATAAAAAAGTATGGCAACTCTTTGGAACCGATTCTCAGACAGCTCGAGCTGGATTGGGTGATCTTTTATCTGGTTTTTTAGCTGGTAGTTCTGCGATTGATTTAACCTTTTGTAAAAATATATCAACAGATTTTTTTACTAAATATGTACTTTTGCATTCATTTGCTGCATCAAAGTGCAAAAGTGGCTCAAATGCTTCTGCTATTGGTGATGAACTGGCAAAATTAATGAGAAATATAAAAACGAGACAAATATCTTGAAAGAAACAATTTAAGAGGGTTATTTATAGTTTTAAACACATAAGTGTACAAATATTACTTGAAATCTGAAGCGCGCATTAAATATTTGGCCATTTCTATAAAAGTGTAGGAAAGTTTTACTACCTAATTAGGTCAAAAAAATGGTCTCATCATTACCAACTCAATCAGAACAACCAAAAAGGAGAAGTAATGATCCAATCAGTTGGTATTTGCAGAATATTGGCAGAGTTCCCTTATTAACACCTGCCGAAGAGATTGAATTGGGTAATCAAGTCCAGAAGATGATGATTCTTACAGAAGATGGACAATTAAATGAAAAGATCAATGATTTTACAACCCAGCAAAAAAGAACTATAAAAATTGGTCGAAGAGCTAAAGAAAGAATGATGAAAGCTAACTTAAGATTAGTTGTCAGTGTGGCAAAAAAATATCAGGGTAAAGGATTAGAATTACTTGATTTAGTACAAGAAGGTTCTCTTGGGTTAGAGAGGGCTGTAGAAAAATTTGATCCGACAAGAGGATATAAGTTTTCTACTTATGCCTTTTGGTGGATTAGGCAGAGTATGACAAGAGCAATTGCCTGTCAATCAAGAACAATCCGTTTACCTGTTCACTTAAGTGAAAGGTTAGCTTCTATTAGAAAAATTAGTAGAGATTTGTCTCATAAGCTTGGTGCAATGCCAAGCAGAATTGAAATTGCAGAGGCTATGGAAATTGATGTTGAAGAATTGGATTCTGTTTTAAGACAAGCTTTATCGACAAGTAGTTTAGATGCTCCCGTAAATGGCGATGATGGCAGGAGCTTTTTAGGTGATTTAATTGCAGATAGTAATAATGAAGAGCCTTTAGATCAAGTTGAACAGAAAATGCATCAAGAGCAACTTGGTAAGTGGTTAAGTCATTTAAGTGAGCAAGAACAACATGTTCTCAAACTGAGGTTTGGACTTGATGCAAATGAGAGACATACGCTTGCAGAAATTGGAAGATTACTAGAAGTTTCTAGAGAAAGAGTAAGACAAGTTGAACTTAAAGCACTAAGAAAATTAAGAAATTTAACCAGAAAATTACCTAGTGGTATTTAATCTAATCTTCTGCCCAAATATATTTGGTTAATTCTTCTGAAGGAGGTTCAGGTGCTTCAATTGCATTTTTAACTGACTCCGATATTTCAGCATCAATTTTCTTTTCAATAATTTTCAATTCTTCTTTCGAAGCGAATTTACCGTCAATAATTTCTTGAGCTAATTTCTTAATAGGATCTCTTTTCCCCCAAAACTCCTTCTCTTTTTCAGACCTTAATTCATCTGGATCTGCAAGAGAATGCCCTCTATATCTATAAGTTAAACATTCTAAAAGTGTGGGTCCTTCTCCTGCCCTAGCTCGCTCGATTGCTCTTTGTGCGGCCCCTCTTACTGCTAATACATCCATTCCATCAACTTCCTCTCCGTGCATGCCAAAAGCAGACGCTTTTCTCCAGATTTCAGGATTACTAGTAGCTCTATCATGAGCCATACCAATAGCCCATTTATTATTCTCAACAACAAAAATTATGGGTAATTTCCATAACTGGGCCATATTTAAACATTCAAAAAACTGCCCATTATTGCAAGTCCCATCCCCAAAAAATGCTGCAGTTACCGCATCACTATTACTATTTCCAGCAACTTCCTTTTTGTATTTACTTGAAAAGGCTGCCCCTAA
Organism: Prochlorococcus sp. AG-355-N16; assembly: GCA_003278545.1. Lineage (GTDB taxonomy): Bacteria > Cyanobacteriota > Cyanobacteriia > PCC-6307 > Cyanobiaceae > Prochlorococcus_A. The sequence goes on along the minus strand of QCEF01000002.1, from coordinate 32,624 downwards.
GGCAACTGGAATTCCCTCTCCAATAAATGCATATCCTCCGAGTAGGTGATGCTCTCTTGAAAATAAGTGCATGGATCCACCTCGCCCTTTGCTACAACCAGTGGATTTACCAAAAAGTTCACTCATTACTTCAAATGAGGGGACACCCGCACTTAGTGCATGAACATGATCGCGATAAGTACTACAAAACCAATCATGTTTCTTTTTCATGGCGCCAATTACTCCCGTGCTTATAGCCTCTTGACCGTTATATAAGTGAACGAAACCAAACATTTTTCCCCTGTAATACATTTCTGCACACTTATCTTCAAACCTACGACCAAGAGTCATGTCTTCATAAAGAAATAATCCGGTTTCTCGATCTAATTCGGCTTTTTTTATGTCTTGAAGATTTGAGATTCTCTCTACGTGTGTTTCCAAGAAAATACCTTAACGAAGTTTTGATTTGTTAACATTCTAAGCTGTGAAGGGCGCTTTTCATGATTTTTTTTTAATAACTCTGTAAGACCTTGTGAAAAAATTTTTTAACTTGATAAAATTTGTCTAAGAATTTTCAATAGGATATTTGTTTGGAACTTCCTTTAAACCATTTTCGTTTAATTGGCGTAAGCCCCTCTGCAACTTCTGAGGAAATATTAAGGGCGTTTCAATTGCGGTTAGATAAAACACCCAATGAGGGTTTTACTTATGAAGTTTTAACCCAAAGATCCGAGTTGCTTCGCCTCACTGCCGATCTACTTACAGATCCAGAAAGCAGAAGAGAGTACGAAAATTTGTTATTAAATGGGAATTCTGGATTGGATTTTTCATCAAATAGAGAAGTAGCAGGATTAATACTTCTTTGGGAATCGGGTTCACCAAAAGAAGCTTTTAAAATCACTAGAAAAGCATTGCAGCCCCCACAAACTCCAGCTTTAGGAAGTAGTAGAGAAGCTGATTTAACATTATTGGCTGCGTTAACAGCAAGAGATTCTGCAATTCAAGAACAACAACTTAGATCGTATACAAACGCGGCAGACTTTTTACATGAAGGTATACAACTTCTACAAAGAATGGGAAAGCTTGGAGACATTAGAAAAGAACTTGAAGAAGACTTAGTTGCTTTGCTTCCTTACAGAATATTAGATCTACTTAGTAGGGATCTAAGTGATCAAGAGTCTCATAAAAAAGGCTTAATTATGTTGGAAAATTTAATAATCAAAAGAGGTGGTTTAGAAGGTAATAATAAATCTGAATATAAAAATTATTTAAATCAGCAAGAGTTTGAAGCTTTTTTTCAACAAATTAAGCCATTTTTGACAGTCCAAGAACAGATTGATTTATTTCTTGAATTACAGAAAAGAGGATCATTAGAAGCAGGATTTTTAGCTTTTCTATCTTTAACAGCTATTGGTTTCTCTAGAAGAAAGCCAGAAAAATTATTTGAAGCTAGGAAAATTTTAAAGAAACTAAATTTATCTGGTCTTGATTCAATGCCTCTAGTTGGTTGTTTAGATTTGCTTTTAGCTGATATTGACCAGGCCTCTGCAAGGTTTTCAAGTAGTTCTGATGAAAATTTACGAGATTGGCTTAATAATTATCCTGGAAATAAGTTAGAAGCGATATGTATTTTCTGTAAAAATTGGTTAGAGAATGATGTTTTAGTTGGGTATAGAGACATTGACTCAAAAGAGGTGGATTTAGATTCATGGTTTGAAGATAGGGAAATTCAAGAATTTATTGAAAAATTAGAAAAGAAATCAAATAAAATTTTAATTAGGTCAAATCTTCAGAACCAACAGATTGAGAAGGAATCCTCCACAAAAACGACTGAAGACTTTGATAATTTATTGGACAATATTGATGAAAGGGGATTACCTTGGCCTGGTGGTATTAAACAAGATTATGAAAAGTTTGAGATCAAAGAAAACGAGTTCAATGAGGATTACTTTAAGAAAAAACCAATAGAGTTTTATAATTTTTTAATTGAAAAAATTGCCGAATTAAAGTTTAGTTTTGGGGAACTCTTGAAGGATAAAGAGATTATTAATCGGTCACCTTATTTAATTTATACTTATGCGTTTTTGATTTTATTTGCTTTTGGTATTGGTATTGGTTTTTTTAGAAATAATTTAAAAAAATCAATTCAGGATGAAGCTATTACTGAAAAACCTTTAATTGCAATAGATAAAAATCAAAAGATTAGTGAGAAAGATATTATTCAAGAAATAAAAAAAAATCCTTCAAGCAAATTGAATTCTATTCCTGAAAAATCTACTTCAATTATTTCCTATGAATTCAAAGAACTCAATTCCCCTTCACCTTCTTTGGAAGATATTAGGAATTTAATTAATGGATGGCTTCTAAGTAAAAGTAATTATTTGGCGGGAAAGAGTGAAATTAATCTTTCTAAGATTGTTAACAAAGGCTTGATTGATCGAACAATCGAAGAAAGACAGAACGATATCAAGAAGGAAATTTATAAGGAAATTAATTCCCAAATACGTAAGATTGATTTGGAATCGCAAACTTCATCTAGGATAGTTGTTTTAGTAGAATTGAATTATCTGGAGAGAATAGTAAAGAATACTGGAGAATTTGTTAATGAAACATCATTAAATCCCCTTAAAGTTAAATATATTTTGGGTTTTTCAAATAAATCATGGAAATTGGTTGATTTCGTGAGCGGCTTGTAATTACAAACTTCAAGATCATCTATAATAATTAAAATTACTTTTTAATAATGTTTGATGAACTCTCGTCACGCTTTGAAGACGCAGTAAAGGGTTTAAGAGGCGAAGCAAAAATTAGTGAAAATAATATTAACGATGCCTTGAAGGAGGTAAAAAGAGCACTCCTTGATGCAGATGTTAGTTTGTCTGTAGTGAAAGAGTTTATATCAGATGTCAAAGATAAAGCTATTGGAGAGGAAGTAGTAAGGGGTGTAAATCCAGGTCAAAAATTCATAGAAGTTGTAAATAAAGAATTGATTAACATTATGGGTAACGAAAATTCTCCATTAAACGAAAATCAAAATAGTCCTACAGTCATTTTGATGGCGGGACTTCAGGGAGCGGGTAAAACAACAGCAACAGGAAAATTGGGACTTTATTTAAAGGAAAAAGATAAAAAAGTTCTTTTGGTGGCTGCAGATATTTACCGACCAGCAGCTGTAGAGCAGCTTAAAACATTGGGAAGTCAATATGAATTGGAAGTTTTTTCAGCTAAAGAAAAAAATAGCAAACCAGAAGAAATAGCTAAGGAAGCATTGAATTTTGCTAGTGAAAATGATTTTAATTCGATAATTATTGATACCGCAGGAAGACTGCAAATTGATGATTCCATGATGAGTGAAATGGTTCGAATTAAAGAAGTTTCTAATCCTGATGAGGTTTTGCTTGTTGTTGATTCAATGATTGGGCAAGAAGCTGCAGACTTAACAAAGTCATTTCATGAAAAAGTAGGAATAACAGGTGCGATATTAACTAAGTTAGATGGTGACTCTAGAGGCGGAGCTGCTTTATCAATAAGAAAAATAAGTGGTAAACCAATCAAATTTATAGGTGTAGGTGAAAAAATAGAGGCACTGCAACCATTTCATCCAGAGAGAATGGCTAGCAGAATTTTAGGCATGGGCGATGTATTGACACTCGTTGAAAAAGCACAAAAAGAAGTTGAACTTGCTGATGCAGAAGCGATGCAAAAGAAACTTCAAGAAGCGACTTTTGATTTTAATGATTTTGTAAAGCAAATGAGATTAATTAAAAGAATGGGTTCACTTGGTGGATTGATTAAATTGATTCCTGGAATGAATAAAATAGATGATGGGATGATAAAAGATGGAGAAGATCAACTTAAGAAAATAGAATCTATGATCTCGTCAATGACTCTTGAGGAAAAACGTAAACCTGAGGTTCTTGCTGCTCAGCCTTCAAGAAGACAAAGGATCGCTCGAGGCAGCGGTTATGAAGCAAAAGATGTAGATAAAGTATTAGCTGATTTTCAAAGAATGAGAGGGTTTATGAAACAAATGTCCAACGGAGGCATGCCAGGAATGGGAGGAATGCCAGGAATGGGAGGAATGCCAGGAATGGGAGGAATGCCAGGAATGGGAGGGATGAGTAGTAATAAGTCATTGAAAAAACAAAAAAATAATAAAAAGAAAAAAGGTTTTGCCGATTTATAGTTTCTATATTTTTACCTTTAAATGATATTATTAGTAAAAACGCATTAATTTAAGATGATTAAATTGCGCCTTAAGCGCTTTGGAAAGAAAAAAGAGGCAAGTTTCAGAATTGTTGCATGCAATAGTACTTCCAGAAGAGATGGTAGACCTTTACAAGAACTAGGTTTTTATAATCCAAGAACTAAGGAAACCAGGCTTGACACAGAAGCTTTAAGAACAAGACTTACTCAGGGCGCTCAGCCAACTGATGTTGTAAGAACTTTACTAGAAAAGGGAGGGTTGTTAGAAAAAACAGAAAGACCCTCTATTGCAATTGGTAAAGCAAAGTTAGAGAAGGAAAAATTAGCTAAGGCTAAAACTAAAGACGGAGAAAATGATAGTAGTAAAGCTGAAAGCGAGATTAATGAAGCTGAAAGCTAGTGATTTGATAAATTTTTATTCTTATTCAATAACTAGATGAAAGAAGTTTCCAAAACTGGTCACTTCAAAATAGACTTGCCAAGCTCTGATGCTGCTACGGCATTATCTGGACCTGGTAATTCTTTCTTAAAAAAATTTGAGTCTCTTACAGGAGTTTCTTTAACCATAAGAGGCTTACAACTTGAGATGAACGGTGTCATATCTAAAATTGAGCGGGCCTCAGCATTAGTAGAACTAACAAGACCAATTTGGGAACAAGGGTTAGAAGTCCCAGAGGTAGATCTTAAAGCAGCTTTAAGTTCTTTAAATATGGGTGAATCGTCTTCACATGCTGAACTTGGAAAAAAAATTCTTGCGCGTTCCAAAGAAGGAAGATATTTAAGACCAAGAACTATAAGGCAAAAAGAATATGTTGAATCAATTGAAAACTTTGATCTTACGTTCGCGATTGGTCCAGCTGGAACTGGTAAGACATTTTTAGCAACTGTTTGCGCGGCACGACTATTGAACGAGAAAAAAATTGAAAAAATTGTTTTAACCAGACCTGCTGTAGAAGCTGGTGAAAGTTTAGGATTTCTGCCTGGTGATTTGCAACAAAAAGTAGATCCATATTTAAGACCCTTATTTGACTCTTTACATAGTATTTTCGGGTTTGATAGAACAAATTCGTTAATTGATAAGGGAATTATTGAAGTTGCTCCTTTGGCATTTATGAGAGGAAGAACCTTAGATAATTCTTTGATTATCTTGGATGAAGCACAAAATACTACTTGCTCTCAAATGAGAATGTTTTTGACCAGATTAGGAGAGAGATCAAAAATGGTTGTAAACGGAGATATTACACAAATTGATTTAAAAAAAGATCAGGAAAGCGGCCTCATTGAAGCATCGAGAATTTTCTCTGAAACTGAAGGTATAAAATTTTGTTATTTAAATATTGAAGATGTAGTTCGTCATCCTTTAGTTCAGAAAATTATTAAGGCTTATCAATAAATTTATAACTCTGGAGATCCGTACCCTGAAATTTTAAAAATCAAGTAGAATAAGACCATATTTAATAAAAAAAATGCCAGCAAGTAGTAATTTCAATCAAGCTATTCGTGAAGCCCAATCTAGTTCAATTGTTGGACCTAATGTTGTTCAAAAAGCTTTACCTTATGTAGGTGGAGGTATGGTTCTAACTTCTCTAGGCGTTTTAGCAGGTGTCTCACTCATAGCAACAAATCCTAGTCTTTTCCAGCCTCTTTCAATAGTTGCATTAATTGCAGAATTGATTTTGTTTTTTATAGCTACAAGCGCTGCAAATAACGCAAATAATGCGAAAGCCCTGCCCTTGTTGACAGGATTTAGTTTGTTAACTGGTTTCACCTTAAGTGGAATAGTTGCTTTAGCAATAGGAACAATTGGTATTGGTTCTGTTGGAACAGCTGCCTTAGCTACAGGTATAACTTTCGTTATTGCATCTTATACCGGCCAAAGAATGAGTGATAGTGTAGGTCAAGCACTAAGTGGGGTAGTTGGTCTTGGGTTGATAGGCCTGCTCATAGCAATGTTTGTTCAATTAATTGGAGGATTCTTTGCTCCAGGCGTTTTTGGAGGTTCAGGACTCGAATTGATAATTGCAGGATTTGGAACTGTCTTATTCGTTGCAATGTCTTTCGTCGATTTCTATACAATGCCAAGAAGATATAATGATGATCAATACCTTGCAGGGGCTTTAGGTATGTATCTAACTTATATAAATCTTTTTGTTTTTATCTTGAGATTAATGATTGCACTTCAAGGTGGCGGAAGAAGAGACTAAGCATATTATTTAAATAATTAAAATCAAAGAGTATATTTGTTTATACGTTTTTTTATTGGGCGATCTCAAGAATTTGTTTTTTTATAAATTCCTTTTGCTCTGAGTCATACTTTATTGACTTATCAAAACTATTTCCCATATCATCTAAGTCTCTAAGGACTTGATTGACAGACTTTGTAACTGACTTCGTTTCTAACAGTCTTAGAATAGCTTTGCATCTATTTGAAATATTTTCTGATGTTATCTCATATTCATGATTATTATCTCTTCTATGAATAATAATTTGAGCGGAACTCATTATTAAATTTTTTACGACAATATCTGTTACCGCATCACCACCTTCGTTCAGTTTGTAAATTAGTGAAAAAGGAAGTTTATCTAACAAAAAACAATCTTTATCTGATAAAACGTATGCAAAAAATCCTCTGAGTCCATTTCTTGTTTTAGTTAGCTCTGCAATTCTATCTGCTAAAACCTCTTCGCTGAGTAGATCTTCGCCCCACTCTTTGCACCATTGTGCGGATATGTTTATTGCTTGCGAGAACGAAGCTTCTTTTAAATCTATTGTTTTTTTTTTCATTTTTGATCAGAATTTTATTATTGATACATTAAAAGTCTTTGACCAATTATAGATCTGGGTTTGTAACTTTACTAGGAAGGCCAAATGTAGGTAAATCTACTTTAATAAATAAATTGATTGGAGAAAAAATAACAATTACTTCTCCAATAGCGCAAACTACAAGAAATAAATTAAAAGGGATACTTACTACAGACAATGGGCAAATAATTTTTGTTGATACGCCAGGTGTTCATAAACCTCATCATCGACTTGGAGAAATATTAGTAAAAAACGCAAAATCTTCAATTAATGGAGTTGATATGGTAATTTTTGTAATTGATTCAAGTGAAGAACCTGGTAGAGGTGATGAATATATTTTGAACTTTTTAATCGCAAATAAAACTGAGTTTATTGTTGCATTAAATAAGTGGGATTTGGTTAATAAAGAATTTAGGAATTTACGATTAGATCAATATAGAAGATTTTTTGGAATTAATAGAAACTTTCAAATTGTAAGTGCTTCTCAAGGAGAAGGATGTTCTGAACTAGTTGATATGGCATTTAATTTTCTGCCAGAGGGACCAAAACTTTATGGCGAAGAGACTATTTGCGATCAACCATTAGATAAATTATTATCTGATTTAGTAAGAGAGCAGGTATTAATAAATACAAGAGAAGAGGTACCCCATAGTGTCGCAGTAAAGATAGAAAAGAGAGAGGAAATGAAAAGAAAAAATGGAAAAGTTTTTACAGCTATTTTGGCTACTATTATTGTTGAAAGGTCAACTCAAAAAGGCATTCTTATTGGAAAGAAAGGTTCAATGTTAAAAATGATTGGTCAGTCAGCAAGAACAAATATGTCAAAATTAATTGATAGTCCAGTTCACCTAGAGTTGTTTGTGAAAGTTGTTCCAAATTGGAGAAAAAAAGAATCAAGGTTAATTGAGTTTGGTTTTGAGGAAGAACTTTAGATGAGTGGTTTTAATTTTGATGTAATTACATTGTTCCCTAAAGCTTTTGAATTAATGAATAATTTAGGAGTCATAACAAGAGCTCTAGATAAGAATTTAATCGATGTAAATCTACATGATTTAAGAGAATATGGGGAAGGTTCTTACAGACAAGTAGACGATAAGCCTTATGGAGGAGGAGCAGGTATGGTATTAAAACCTGAACCTATTTATAAGGCATATGAATCAATTAGAAAATCACCTAAAAGCAAAACTTTGCTGATGACCCCTCAGGGTAAAGTTTTAAAGCAGAAGGATCTTGCGAGATGGTCCACTTTGGATCAAATAATAATTATTTGTGGTCAATATGAAGGTTTTGATGAAAGAATTAGATGTTTAGCTGATGAAGAGATATCGATAGGCGATTATGTCCTTTCTGGAGGTGAAATACCTGCTATATCAATAATTAATGGTTTGACTAGGTTATTACCAGGAACTCTTGGTGATCCAGACTCCTTAGTCGATGAGAGTCATAATTCCTCTTTATTAGAATATCCTCAATACACAAGGCCTTTAACTTTCAAAGATATGAAAGTGCCAGATATTTTAGTGAGCGGTAATCATGAAGAGATTAAATCGTGGAGAAGAAGAAAAAGTTTTGAAAGAACATTGGAGAGAAGAAGTGACTTAATTTCAAATGAAAACTACAAAAAATCCCCACAAAGTAAGAGAATAATAAAAGAAAATAATCAATTCATGAAATTTAGAATAGGTAATGGATACGATATTCACAGACTAGTAGAGGATAGAGATTTAATTATTGGAGGTGTAAAATTGCATCACCCTGAAAGTTTAGGACTGGATGGACATAGTGATGCTGATGTTTTAAGTCACTCAATAATGGATGCATTATTGGGAGCTCTTTCGTTGGGCGACATAGGAAAGTATTTTCCCCCATCTGATGAAAAATGGAAAAATGCTGATAGCTTGTTTTTGTTATCAAAAGTAATTGACTTGATAAGACAAGATGGTTGGGAAATAAATAATATTGATAGTGTTCTTGTTGCTGAAAGGCCAAAAATCATGCCACATATAAAACTAATGAAAAAAAACATTTCTGAAATTTTAAATATTGATGAAAATTTAATTGGGATTAAAGCAACCACGAATGAAAAATTGGGTCCAGAAGGGAGAGAAGAAGGTATAAGTTGCCATTCAGTTGTTCTTCTTGAGAAAAAATGAGATTCAATTTAAATTTGAAAAAAAAAATTCAAAGATTTTGTTTATTATTAATTTGCTTAGTAGTTTTAATTTTTCAATCTGATATTCCCAATTTAAAAGCTCTTACAATGGATAATTTTCAAACTGAAATGGTCATAGAGGAATTAAGACTTAAAGTACCTGCTGATGTAAAAGCAGCTTGGCTAAATGCGGAAAAAGAAATATGGGAGCCATGGTTATCTTCTCAAGATGGTTTTTTGGGTAGACAATTATTTTGGGATAAAGAAAAAGAAGAAGCTTTAATATTGGTAAATTGGAAAAGTAAGAAATTATGGAAAAGCATACCAATTTCAGAAGTAAATGTAGTTCAACAAAAATTTGAGGATAATGTCAAAGCTGCTCTAAATGTAGGCGATAATCCTTTTGAATTGATTTATGAGGGAGAATTAGATAAACAAAGATGAATTTTGATATCAAGTTTGATTTTCAAAGAAGAGATAGGCTTGGACTCATTGAGGCTATTTGGGGGCAAGATAAGAGTATCGACCAATTAGAAAGATTATGTGGAAATGTATTAAGTAAAAATGAGGTTGTTTTCATTACTAGGATTAATAATGAAAAGGCTAATTATCTTTTAGATTTGTATGATCATGCACAATTCCATGAAGAAGCAAATTGCCTAACAATTGGGAAAAATTTTAATAAAATAATTACGAATAAAAAAGTTGCCATAATTTCAGGCGGCTCAAGCGATTTGGCCGTAACACTTGAAGCACAATTAGCGCTCGAAATTTATGGAGTGAATTGTCAATCTTTTATAGATGTTGGAGTAGCGGGACTTCATCGATTGATGAGTCAGTTAGAAGAAATTAATAAATATGATGTATTAATAGTTTGTGCTGGAATGGAAGGAGCTTTGGCAACAGTTGTGGGAGGATTGTTGGCTCAACCGATAATTGCAGTACCTGTCTCAGTAGGATACGGAGTTAGCAAGGATGGAGAAACTGCTTTAAATAGTATGTTGTCAAGCTGTTCTCCAGGTATTGCAGTTATGAATATAGATAATGGTTACGGAGCAGCAATGGCGGCTCTCAGAATTATTAAAAGTATTTCCTAAATAATCACTTTTTTTCTATTTCTAAAAGGTTTTCTATCCATAGATTTAGTTGTTTTGATAGCATTCCTTCCTCTCTCATTTTGATTGCTTTTATAACGACTTCTGTATTTACCCACTCTGGAAATCTTTTCGGCATTTATTTTTATATTCAGTATTTTTAATTTGGTACAAATTTTTATAAAAACAAGATCTAAGTAACAAATTTAATCTTTTATGTTTGATTTTGTACCTAATCTAGAGAGCTCAGATGAGGCATGCTCACTTTCTACATTTTTTAATCTTTCAATTAGCTCAGAGAGATCTTTATGTGCTAACTCACCATTTTGTTCCCATTTAAGGGATCTTGAGTTGCTATCAACTTTTTCTTTCATTGTTAAATACAAGTAGTAAGAATATAAAACGAAAACAGGAGAATTTTGGTTATTGTTTCAAGCCTAAACTTAAAAAATTATGAAGATTTTTAATATTTAAAGAATTTATCTTTTAACCACCACCAACTATTGAAACGATTTCTAAATTATCACCATCCTTAAGCTTTACTTTTTCCCATTTCATTGAATTTATAATTAAATTATTTAACTCAACTACAATTGTGTTTGGTTTATATCCCATATGGTTAAGAGCTGTAGATAGTAGAGCATTTTCTTGATCAAGTTCTATTTTTTTTTCTTCTCCGTTTACCTTAATTTTCATGAGATAACTCTTTTAGAATAATAATAGCGTCTTCTTTAGGATCTTCAGAATTCATTAATTGCGAAACTAGGGCAACTTTTTTAAACCCATTTCTCCTTAAATATGAAATATTATCTGACTTGATTCCTCCAATAGCAAACCAAGGAATATTTAAATCCTTTGTTAATGTTTTAATATTTTCAATACCTAAAGGTTTTTTATTTTTTTTTGTCTTAGTTTCGAATACTGGTCCTATTCCTATGTAATCGCAACCCCCCTTAAGAGCATTTGAAATGTCAATTGAGTTATTTGCACTTATACCAACAATTTTTGAATATCCTAATAGTTTTCTCGCGGTTTTTAAGTCTAAATCGTCTTGTCCAAGATGAATTCCATCCGCATTAGATGCTAGGGCTATATCAACTCTATCGTTAACGATAAACAAAGAATTATATCTTTTACATAGATTTTTAATCTGAATTGCTTCTTGAAGATGATCTTGATCAGTTCCCATTTTAAATCTATGTTGAATAATTCTTACTCCCGCAATTAAAATCTCTTCTATTATTTCTAATAAATTGTCTTTTTGATCTGTGATTACATATAAGTCATTTTCTTTTAATATTTCTTTCGACTTCTTACACTTTCCATAACTCAATAAGTCAATTTCAATAGTATAAATTTCATATCTAATTTCTGAAGCGATTTTTGAAAGCTCATGATTCTGTAGCCTTGAGAATTCTTCTATGACTCGTAATGCTTCTTGAACTCGGGCTGAATTAGAACTTATAATTTCATCAGAAGTTTTTCTATTGATTTGCTCTTGATGAGTCAATCCTTTACATTTGTCCTCAATGTGATTTCTAGATTGTTTATAAACTTCTAAATGATTTTTTCCTAAAATTTGTCTAAAATTTTTAATTTTTTTAACATATTTTTCTTTGCCTAGACCAAATCTAGCCCAATCCTCTAATACTCTTAGCCCTTCTCTAGCTCTATCTAAATTAGCGTCAATAATTTGATAAATTCTTAAATCTTCAGCGTCTTTACTATTGGAATTCAGCATTTGTAATTTATTTTTTGTAGTTTTTAAAAATTTTTAGAGCGTTATCTCTATCTTTTTTAATTTGATTAGAAAGTTGATTTATATTTTTGAACTTGATTTGAGATCTAAGTTTTTCAACTGGTTCTACAGATAGATTGAAACCATACAGATCAATATCTTTATTTATTAAATGAACTTCAACTGCAGATGGCAATAAAGGATTTATTGTTGGTTGAGAGCCAAGATTCATAACAGATTCAATTTTTTGGTTGGAATTCTCTATGGTTGTCCAAGATGCGTAAACCCCTTCTCCAGGTAAAAATTTTCTGCCATCTATTTCAAGATTTGCTGTAGGCCATCCTATACTTTTTCCAATTCCTTTACCTCTAACAACCTTTCCATTAAAACTATAAGGTCTTTTAAGAATTTTGAAAGCATTTTTCAGATCACTTTTCTCTAAAAGATCTCTTATCCTGCTGCTGCTGATTCTACCTTCCTTATCTTCTAAAATTGGAGTAATTTTTAGTTTAATATCCGTATCCATAATTATATTTTTTATTGTATTTATGTCTCCACTTCTTCTGAAACCAAATTTGAAATTAGCACCTACAGAAATGATTTTTGCTTGTAATTGATTTATCAAAATATTTCTTACGAATCTTTCTGCACTTAATTTGGATAGTTCCATATCAAAAGGAATCAGAACTAATTGTTCAATCCCCAGATCTTCAAGAATGGACAGTTTTTCATAAGGTAGATCAAGTCTAAGACGTGTCTCTTTGTAAAGAACTTCTCGTGGATGAGGCCAGAAGCTCGCAATTGTTGGGGTATATTGATTTTCTTCAACTACACTTTTTATTAATTGTCTGTGCCCAGCATGAAGGCCATCAAAACTTCCAATAGCTATTGAAGTAGGATTCTTAACTTCAGATGGCGATATTAAAGAGATCAAAAGATTACGTGCAATTTTATGATTTTGATGGCAAATTTGAATAGATTATAGTTTATTTAATCAAATGAATGCCTGACAAAATTGATTTTCAGTCCCTTTCATTTGGAATGCGGCGCATTGGATGGATACGCTTTTGGGTTCAATCCATTTTAGGTGTTGTGGTTGCAGCTGTTTTGCTTTTTTCAAATGTTGTAAATAATAACGAGGGACAGCTTGGCTTAGCTCCTGGTCTATCTCTTACAACAATATCTTTGATTTTACTACTTTTTAGTCTTTGGCAAGGTTGGTTAATAGTTAGAACAGGAAGAGCAATCGCAAGCAATGCAAGACCCTCAAGAGGACAAACCAGTAAACTAATAAAAAGAGGACTAATAGTTGATTTATTAGGAATTTTGTTTGGATTAATTGGATATCAAGCTCTTATGGGCGCCTTATTTATACAAGCATCCTCTCAGACGACGGGACAATTGATAACAGCGACGTCTGATATCCCAATTACTGGACTTGAAATATTATCAGTTCTCAGTAATACACAAGTTATTGCTGCTCATTTTTTTGGACTTTGCTTTTCTTTATGGCTTCTAAGAAGGATTTATAAATGAATTATTAATTTTAGGTAAGTCTTCTAAATTACCCCTCCAAAATAAATCTGGTTCTACAGGTGTAAGCGATATTTTATTATCTTGTATTTGAGATACATCACTAGGCCAATTTTTAGGGCCATAACCTTTTGATTTAAGATCTAAAACTACCTCACCTGCTAACCAATAATAATCATCACCCCTTGGGTCTTCTCTTCTGGAAAATTGATTTTTATATTTTCTTACTGATAATCTTGTCCAGGATAATTCTTTTATTTTGCTTTTTTCGCAAGGGGGTATATTCAAATTTAATAAAAGTGAAGCTGGCCAACTATCGTTAATTGCTTGTTCGGCAATATTCATTGCAATCTCTCCAGCAAATTCAAAATTCTTCCATTTAAAACTAGCAACACTTATTGCCATGGAGGGTACATTTTCTAAAGTGCCTTCCATAGCCGCAGCGACTGTGCCTGAACAAAAAATATCTGTCCCTAAATTTGGCCCATGATTTATTCCAGATAGTACAAGATCAGGTTTTTGATTCAAGAGTTCAGAAAGTGCTAATTTGACACAATCAGCTGGTGTGCCGGAACATCCCCAAGCTTCAATTCCTTCTCCAAATAATTCGTCAGCTTTTTCAACTCTTAGTGGGGATTGTAAAGTAAGACCATGACCAGTAGCTGATCTTTCTTGGTCAGGACATACTACTTTTACCTTATGACCTTTTTTTTGGGCTGATTTTGCTAAAGCTCTTATCCCCGCTGCGAAAACACCATCATCATTGCTAATTAATATATTTAAGGGTTTCATTAATCAAAAAATTTTATTTATGGACGATATTTAAGTAAAATAAAGCAATACTTATTTTTACTATATCAGTGAGTCAAATTGAATCATTAAGTCAAATTGAGGAAAAACTAAATAATCTTTCTCTAACAGCAAAAAATAATATAGATAATTCTACTACTCATGAAGAACTGGATCAATTGAGAGTTTCCTTGCTAGGGAAAAAAGGTGATTTATCAATTATTTTGAAAACAATGGGTCAATTATCTGCTACTGATAGACCAATTATTGGCCAGAAGGCAAATTTAATAAAGATAAATTTGCAAGAACTAATTACTGAAAGAAAAAACAAACTTAACAGCGAAGCATTAGATAAAAAGATTAAAAAAGAAAAAATTGATATAACTATACCTTCAATTGGAACACCCCCTGGGAATAAACATCCTTTGATTTCAACTCAAGACGAAATAATAGATATTTTTTGTGGTTTAGGATACTCAGTTGAAAGTGGCCCAGAAATAGAAACTGATTTTTATAATTTTGAGTCTCTCAACATACCCAAAAATCATCCCGCAAGAGATATGCAGGATACTTTCTACTTAGATGAAAATCGACTTTTAAGGACCCATACTTCTCCTGTTCAGATAAGATACTTAGAGAAAAATCCTCCTCCAGTAAGAATTATTGCTCCCGGGAGAGTATATAGGAGAGATGCTGTAGATGCTACTCACTCACCAGTATTTAATCAGGTTGAGGTTTTATGTATCGATCAAGATATTAATTTTAGTCATTTAAGAGGAACAGTTCTAACATTTTTAAAGGCCTTTTTTGGAGATATTCCTGTAAGATTTAGGGCTAGTTATTTTCCATTTACTGAACCTTCAGCAGAAGTAGATGTCCAGTGGAAAGGTAAATGGTTAGAAGTAATGGGCTGCGGAATGGTTGATCCAGAGGTCTTAGGAAAATTAGGAATAGATTCTGAGAAATGGACTGGTTTCGCAGCAGGATTAGGAGTTGAGAGATTTTGTATGGTGAGACATCAGATCGATGACATCAGAAAATTTTATACAAATGATATTAGATTCTTAGAACAGTTCTAATTGTATTTAATTCTTAAATTAGGATTGTCCAACAAATTAGTTTAAAATAGTCTTAGTTTTAATTTTTTGATTGGTACGTAAAGCAGGACTAATCGTTAATGATGGAAAGGAACTAGCTGTCCAAACTGCAACTTCTGTTCAAAAAAAATTAGAAAAATCTAATTTTGAAGTTGTAAGAGTTAGTAGCTCTGGAGGGATGGTTGGTTTCGCAAATCCTGATCAACATGTTCGTCCTTTGGGATATACGAATTGTGTCCCTGAGGGGTTTGATTCATCAATGGAATTTGCGATTGTTCTTGGCGGAGATGGGACTGTGCTTTCTGCTGCAAGGCAAACAGCACCTGCTAAAATTCCAATTCTTACAATAAATACTGGTCATTTAGGATTCCTTGCGGAAGCTTACCTATCTAACCTAGATGAGGCTATCGATAAAATTATTGCTGGAAATTGGGATATTGAAGAAAGAACTTGCTTTATCATTAGTGTAATGAGGAATGATCAGAGGAGATGGGAGTCTCTTTGCCTTAATGAGATGGCTCTTCATAGAGAACCTCTAACAAGTATGTGTCACTTTGAGATTTCTATAGGGCGACATGCTCCTGTGGATATTTCAGCTGATGGAGTAATTTTATCTACTCCAACTGGTTCTACCGCCTATTCACTAAGTGCTGGCGGACCAGTTATCACCCCTGATTGTCCAGTCGTGCAATTAACTCCAATTGCTCCACATTCATTGGCATCTAGGGCATTGGTTTTTAATGATTCAGAGCCAGTAACTGTTTTTCCTGCAACTCCTGAAAGGTTAGTAATGGTTGTTGATGGAAATGCTGGTTGTTATGTTTGGCCTGAAGATAGGGTTTTGATAAGAAAAAGTAAACACTCAGTTAAATTTATAAGACTTGAAGATCACGAATTTTTTCAAGTTTTAAGAAACAAATTGGGTTGGGGTTTGCCTCATGTAGCTAAACCTGACAAATAACAATTATGAAAATTTATTTTTTACCCTTTAATAGAAAAACAGGATTATTTGGTTCTAGTCTCATCCCATCCGCAATACTTAACCTTTTATAGGTCTGAATTAAATTTAAATTTGTTTTGAAATTTTTATCTTCTAATTTCTCTTTCAATTCTTTAATACTTTGAATATCAATTATTGGTATAACTATAATGCCTCCAATATCCATATCTTGAGCTAGTTTATTAATAATTTGGAGTTTAGTTTTTTTATCGCATCCTCCAATTATTAATCTGTTAGGTTTTACAAGAGAACTTAAGTTATTCATATTCAAGGTGTAATTTATGTCCTCCTCAAAAATAAATTTTGGTTTTACGCCAAGTCTTTTTGAGTTTTCTAGTATTAATGCTTTTGATCCAATTCTTTTATCGATACAAAACAAGTCTAAATTAGGCCTTAATTTTAATGCCTCTAAGCCAATTGATCCACAACCTGCTCCTATATCCCAAATAACACCATTTTTCGGGAGCTCTAAATCAGCTAAGATTTGAACGCGAATCTCCCTTTTAGTTAGTAAATTTGGTCTATCATCAAAAGTTTTAAAAATACTGTCATTGATTCCGAAAAGAGGGATATTATTATTTGGAAAATTTTTCTTTGCTTTTGTAAGAACAACAATGTTTAAACTTGATATTTCAGAGGGTAATGACTCATTGAGATTTAATTTGCGTATATTTTCATTGTCGAAGCCTATCTCTTCACAGAGCCAAAAATTATAGAAATCAATCAGATTTAATTCTAATAAATGCTTTTTGATTATTTCTAAACTTTTGTTATTCGAATCTGTAATAATTGCCAGATTTGAAGGTTTTGCTTTAAGAGCCTCAACTAACTTAATCGAATCTCTGCCATGAATACTTACATTAACAGTATCTTGCCATGGGATCTTTAACTTGCTAAATGCTATTTGAATACAGGTATTTGAAGGGTAAAAACTTAATTCATCTTTTGAAAAATTTTCTAGAAGTATTCTCCCAATTCCAAACCAGAGAGGATCTCCTCTTGAAATTAAAATTACATCACTTTTTTGAGATTTAAGCCAGTTAATCATTTCGTTATTACTTTTGCTTGCAAAAAATGATTTCTTTTTTTCTAAATTATTTTGACTCCATGATTTAATTTTTTCAAAATATGAATTTGGAACTGCAATATAAACTGTCTCTAGAAATAGATTTTGTAATTTAGGGGGTAAATCTTCAAATTTATAAGAATTAATTCCTATTACATGAATTTTTCTTTTTTTTTCAGTCATGAATATTTAATTAAAAGAAACTTATCTATTTGAATGTTTTATTAAATTATCTTATGATTGTTCGAGCTTTCATAATAAATCAATTGTCTGAAAGGAGAAAGAGATTGCATGATTTATTGTTAACTCTAATTAATAAAGATAGTGAGTTTGAGTTTATTGAAGAAGATTCTAGCGATTTAACAGCTAGCTATTCTGAAAAAGACACTTTGAATTTATCTCGAGTTATAGAAAAAAATCGTAAGATAATCAAGAGATTTCAAGCTATTGTAAGAACAGCTGTAACTCTAGATGCCCTGATGGATTCTGAAAATGAAGAAAATTACAAAATCAAATAAAAATATTTTTTATAAAGGAATATTACCTTTACTTTTAGTCCTATCCCTTATTTTTAACCCATTAAAAGTATTTGCGGAAGTCGCAAAAACAAAAATAAACGGGGAATTAATAAATGCTAGTAGTGAGTTTTTAAGGGACTTGGACTTTGAAACTTGGCAATTAGTGGCTTATAAATCGCCTCTTTTTGAAGATAAATTAATCTTGAGAGTAATAGGATATCCAGGAAATCTCAGAATTGATCATCCCACTGACTTGAGGGTTGAATCAGGGAGAAAACAGTGGCTTTTAGATGATAAAACATTACTTAATACGGAATTAGCAAATGATGGAAGACAAGCTGCAGCAGAATTCGATCTTGATGAATTGATTAAAAATTTAGATAAAAATAGACCATTAAGATTATCTTTGTCAGGAGTTTTTTCTGAGTTACCAGTCCCTCCCTTTGTTGTTAAAGAGTGGAGATCAATAAACTGAATTTGATTTTTGGAGATGTCTGAAGAAAATTTAAGCCATACAAAATGGATGAAAAGAGCAATTTTTTTGGCTTCTTTAGGCAAAAATACGACTAGTCCTAATCCTAATGTGGGAGCGGTGATACTAGATAGGAATGGAAGCCTTATATCAGAAGGTTTTCATTTTAAGGCAGGGATGCCGCATGCAGAGGCAATGGCTTTTAATAATTTAAAAAAGGATGCTAAAGGTGGAACAATGTATGTGAATCTTGAACCTTGTTGCCATCAAGGTAAAACACCTCCATGTGTGGATAAGGTGATATCCTCTGGGTTGAAAAAGGTATTTATATCTATTGAAGACCCTGATAAAAGAGTATCTGGTAGAAGTATTAAGCTTCTAAAAGAAGCTGGAATACAAGTTCACTTAGGATTATGTAAAAAAGAATCTTTAGATCTTAATAAGGCTTTCATTCATAGGAATATTACTAAAAAGGCATTTGGTGTTCTTAAATGGGCAATGAGTATTGATGGAAGAATAGGTTTAAAAAATGGAAAAAGTAAATGGATTACTAATGAAGAATCAAGGTCACTAGTTCACTCTTTTAGATCAGAATTTGACGCAATTATTATCGGAGGAAACACCTTAAGGCATGATGATCCACTTTTGACTACTAGAGGTTTAAAAACCCCCGAGCCTTTGCGAGTTGTTTTTACAAAAAGTTTAGATCTGCCTTCAAAATCGAATCTTTGGAATTGTAATAAGGCAAAAACTATAGTTATTTACGATTCTTCTACAGCAGATGAAAGTTACCTCAAAAGGATTCCGAAATGTGTAGAGGTTGAAAAGGTATCATCAGATAATCCTGAGTTGATTTCAAAAATTCTTGCAAAAAGGGGATTTAATAAAGTTCTTTGGGAATGTGGCCCAAGATTAGCTACTGCCGCCATCCAATCTAACTGTATTCAGGAAATTATTACTTTTATTGCTCCAAAAATTTTAGGCGGAGAAATTAGTATGAATCCCTTTGGTGATTTTGCATTTAAAGAAATGCATGAAATTATCAAATTAAGTGATCCAAAGCTTAGTTTGATTGGTAATGATATATGCGTTAAAAGTTCATTTGAAAATTAATTTTTAAGATAAATTTTCATGGTTCAAAGTACCGTTCGGTTCTTACCCCAAAAAAACAATACAGATACGGAAACTCTTCATTTAGTTTATAATAAGATCAAATTTGACCATAACTATGCCAATAAGACAAGACGATAATCAACCTAATAGAAAATTCGGAATTGTTAATATCATTTTGATAGGAGTTGGAGCATTACTGTTATTCAGCAGCCTTTTTCCTAATCAAAATATGCAAATTCCTAGGGTTCCTTACTCTTTATTTATAGATCAGGTTAATGATGGGGAGGTTAAGAGAGCATATATAACTCAAGAACAAATTAGATATGAGTTAAATGGAGCAGAAGAAGGCGCTCCTTCTGTATTGGCGACAACACCAATTTTTGATATGGACCTTCCACAAAGGTTAGAAAGTAAAGGGGTGGAATTTGCTGCTGCTCCTCCCAAAAAACCTAATTTCTTCTCAACTATCTTGAGCTGGGTTGTTCCCCCTTTAATTTTTATTCTAGTACTACAGTTCTTTGCTAGAAGAAGTATGGGTGGCGGAGGTGCTCAAGGGGCTCTAAGTTTTACTAAAAGTAAAGCCAAAGTTTATGTCCCG
The DNA here is from genome assembly GCA_003278545.1 of Prochlorococcus sp. AG-355-N16. Classification (GTDB taxonomy): domain Bacteria; phylum Cyanobacteriota; class Cyanobacteriia; order PCC-6307; family Cyanobiaceae; genus Prochlorococcus_A. Next base: position 12,467 of record QCEF01000002.1, on the reverse strand, counting down.
GATGATGAATCAAAAGTAACTTTTGCAGATGTTGCAGGAGTTGATGAGGCTAAGGATGAATTAACAGAAATAGTTGATTTTTTGAAGAAACCAGAAAGATACACTGATATTGGAGCAAGAATACCTAAAGGAGTTCTTCTTGTAGGACCTCCGGGGACTGGAAAGACTCTTCTTTCAAAAGCTGTTGCTGGTGAGGCAGAAGTTCCTTTCTTCATTATCTCAGGTTCTGAATTTGTTGAACTTTTTGTAGGTGCTGGTGCAGCAAGAGTAAGGGATTTATTCGAACAGGCCAAGAAAAAAGCCCCTTGTATAATTTTTATTGATGAATTAGACGCTATTGGAAAAAGCCGCTCTGGTTCTATGGGTGTCGTTGGTGGTAATGACGAAAGAGAACAAACTTTAAATCAACTCCTTACTGAAATGGATGGATTTGCTTCAGCAGACAAGCCAGTAATTGTACTTGCTGCTACTAACCAACCAGAAGTCCTTGATGCGGCCTTGTTAAGGCCTGGAAGATTTGATAGACAAGTATTAGTTGATAGGCCTGATTTATCTGGAAGAAAGACAATTCTGGAAATATACACCAAAAAGGTTAAATTATCAGATTCTATTGATCTAGATTCTATAGCTCAAGCTACAAGTGGATTCGCTGGGGCAGATTTGGCGAATATGGTTAATGAGGCTGCTTTATTAGCAGCAAGAGCTAAAAGAAAAAGTGTTGAACAACAAGATTTGAGTGAAGCGATAGAGAGAGTTGTAGCTGGTTTGGAAAAGAAGAGTCGTGTTTTGCAAGATGATGAGAAGAAAGTTGTTGCTTATCATGAAGTTGGTCATGCAATAGTTGGTCATCTAATGCCTGGTGGTTCAAAAGTCGCTAAGATATCAATTGTACCAAGAGGTATGAGTGCTCTTGGTTATACTTTGCAACTGCCAACTGAAGAAAGATTCTTGAATTCTAAAGAGGAACTCAAAGGTCAAATAGCTACTTTACTTGGAGGCAGATCTGCAGAGGAAGTCGTTTTTGGAAAGATTACAACCGGTGCTTCAAATGATTTGCAAAGAGCAACTGATATTGCAGAACAGATGGTAGGAACATTTGGTATGAGTGATATCCTTGGTCCTCTTGCATATGACAAACAAGGTGGAGGTCAGTTTTTAGGTAATGGGAACAACCCAAGAAGATCAGTTAGTGATGCCACGGCTCAAGCTATAGATAAAGAGGTCAGAGATCTTGTTGATGATGCGCATGAAACTGCACTTAATATTTTAAGAAATAATTTACCTCTTCTTGAATCGATTTCTCAAAAAATACTTCAAGAAGAAGTTATAGAGGGAGAAGATCTCAAATCCCTCTTAGCAGAAAGTAAAATGCCTGCATAGTAGAATTTAGGTTTTCATAAAAAGTTGGATGTTAAACCCAATAAAGCTTGCAAATAAAAATTTTTTATCAAGTTTAGATACTTCTAGAGAAGAGTTCTTTCATCTTTTAGATTTAGCTAAAAATTTTAAAAATAAAGATTTAAATATTGAACTCAAAGATAAAGTTTTAGGATTAATTTTTGATAAGTCATCAACTCGTACAAGGGTTAGTTTTCAGGTGGCAATGTCAAGACTTGGTGGGACTACAGTTGATCTAAATCCCTCTACTTCCCAAATTGGAAGGGGCGAACCAATTAGAGATACCGCAAGAGTGTTAAGCAGGTATTGCGATGTTCTCGCAATAAGAACCTTTAAACAAACCGATTTGGAAGAGTATGCAAAATGGTCTTCTAAGCCAGTAATTAACGCTCTAACAGATTTAGAACACCCCTGCCAAGCTTTGGCTGATTACATGACAATTAAAGAGGAATTTGGCGATTTTAAAAACGTAGTTTTGACGTTTATAGGTGATGGTAATAATGTCGCTAACTCTCTCATTTTGTGTGGAGCTTTACTAGGAGTAGAGGTTAGAATTGTATGTCCTAAAGGTTATGAACCGAATGAATTGGTAATCGATAGTGCAAAAAAAATATATAAGAATAAAAATTTATTAAAAATTACTAATGATCCTATTTCTGCAGTAAAGGGAGCAAATGTTTTATATACAGATGTTTGGTCATCTATGGGGGAAGAAAATCAAAAAGAAGAGAAAGATAAAGACTTTCTTGGATATACTATGGATAAGGCTTTAGTAAGTAATGCTGACAGTGATGCAATTATTCTTCATTGTCTTCCTGCCTATAGAGATAAAGAAATAACTGATGAAGTAATTGAAAGTAAAAAAAATAGAATCTTTGAACAAGCAGAAAATAGATTGCATGCTCAACAAGCACTAATATCTTGCCTTCTTCAATAGGAATACTTGCAAAATAATTAATAAAGGGTACAAATGTATTAGAGTACATTTGTTTCATGGAAAATACTTCTGAGGATAATCTTACCCAGGCTCAAAATGAGCTTTATGCATGGATAAAAGATTATATGAAAAAATTTCAACATAGCCCATCTATAAGGCAGATGATGCAAGCTATGGGATTAAAATCTCCCGCTCCAATTCAAAGTCGATTAAAGCATTTGCAAGAAAAGGGATATATCTCATGGCAAGAAGGTAAAGCAAGAACAATGCAAATAGTTGATGAGATTATTGATGGAGTACCAATTATGGGTTCGGTAGCAGCTGGAGGTTTAATTGAAACTTATTCTGATGTGCAAGAGAATTTAGATATATCTGATGTTTTAAAAAAGAAAAATGTTTTTGCTCTTACAGTTAATGGAGATTCCATGATAGATGCATGTATTGCGGATGGAGACATGGTTTTGATGGAGCCAATTAAAGATTCATATTCTCTTAGGAATGGAACAATTGTTAGTGCAATGGTTCCAGGCTTAGGAACAACCTTAAAGTATTTTGTTAAGAGAGGAGGAAAAATATTTCTTGAAGCAGCAAATCCAGCATATGAACCAATTGAGTTAAATCCAGAAGAAGTTGTTTTTCAAGGAAAATTGCTTGCAGTATGGAGAAGAATTTAATAAATTCTTAAAATCTCAAGTTTATTCTGAATATCCAAGTTAATACATTAAAGTCATTAAATTTAAGGATATCAATATGGTCTGACAAAACTATCGCTTAGGTTGCTCTTAACGATATTTCTTCAAAGGAAAATATGACTTAATTAAAATTAAACGCTTAATGTATTCAAAAAAAGAAGTTTTGTTATTGCTTTGATTAAATATTGAATTTTTTAAATAGCTATTTTGAATAAAATAAGGATCTTTTTTCCATTTTATAAATGAGCCATTGCTATTTTCTTTTAAATTCTTGTTTATTTTTTGCTTTGATATGAGTATGGTTAGCTATGATCTATTTTTTCTTCTGCACCACTAGAAGCAGCAAAATAGAAGAATATAAAATCTTCTATAATTATTTTTTATGAAAAATCTTTATAGTTACCCTTTATTCTTTAGAGATTTATAAAAATAGAATTAATATTATTGTTAATAAACTGCATTTTAAAACTATATTTTATGAATGTATTTGTAATTCACTATACTCCTTTAAGGGATAGGAAAAAACATATAAATACTTTATTTGGTGAGTTGGAAATTAAGCCTACATTTATAACAAAGTATGATAGGGAAAATCTTGATGAATACACTAATACATACAATTTCTCAGAAGAAAGATGGAATCAACAAATATATGAAATTAGAGATATTCTATTAAAAAACTCCTTTTGCAAAAGTGTAAAAATTGAAGATAAATTTAATTTATTTGCAAAAAATAGATTTAGTTATTTTTATAGTAAATTTATCTTACCAAAATGGATGAAGGCCAGAAAATTGAAATTATCAGAAATAAGTTTAACTCTAAAACATTATTCAGCACTAAAAAAAATAGAGAAATTTAATGAACCTGCCCTAATTGTTGAGGATGACATAGTTTTAAAAAATGACTCTTTAGATTATTTAAAGCAATCATTCTTATTGTGCTCTGAAAAATTTGATTATATAGATTTAGGTGGGGGATGCGATTTACCTTTTTATAAAGATGATAGGTTTATTCAAAATACAAATAAGTTTATATCTCTGGCTGTCCCAAGAAGCAGAACTACAGCTGCTTACATGATTACTCCAGCTGCAGCTAAAAAATTAGCAAATGGTATTTTTCCAATAACAATGCCAATTGATTGGCAATATCAATATATTTTTAAAAAAATGAATTTCAAGGTTTCTTGGTCTTATCCTTCAGGGTTTATTCATGGTTCCCAAAAGTACTTTAAATCCAGTATTAATTAGCGTTATTTTGTTAGGTATGCAGTGGGGCAAGGATAAGGAGTAGATTTAATTTTCAGATTATGTTCATTAATAAACTCGTCCACAGCTGCACTCTCAGTCCATTCATTTATTCCATATTCGTCAAAAATCATTATCCCACCATTTACAAGTCGATCCCAAAGTTTATTAAGACAAAACTTTGTAGGTTCATATGTATCTAAGTCAAAATTAATTATTGATGCTCTAAATCCAGGATTTTCAGAGAGAAAGTTTGGTAAAGTTTCAAAAACATCTCCAACAATAATTGAATAATTATTAAAACCAGCTTTATTAATTATCTCTTTTAAATTTTCTGAATAACCTCTAGGATTGAATTTGCGTTTAGTAAATAAATCTGACATAACGCCGTCGTCAGATGTTGAGATATTTTTAACCAGTTTTTCATCGTCAAACATATCAAAACCATATACCTTTTTTGTATTTGAAGATAAAAGTTTATTTGCTTTTAAAAAAGTTAATAATCCTGAACCCTTAAAAACTCCCAATTCAACAATATCTCCTGGAATATATTTTGTGGCTTCACAAAATTGTATTTTTGAGGCTAATTTTGCAAATAACTTTTGATCTTTTGAAAAAATGAAATTGTTAAATGCATCATAGATTTCTTGTGGTAAGTCATCATGAACAAAATTATTTTTTTCTTCAGTGTCCATAAAAATTTATACTTAAATTTAAGTTGAAATATCAACTATAAGATCATATCACTATACATAAAAATAATATTACAGAAGAGACTTTTAGAGAATTATTCAACAAATTTGTAGTCAATTACGTCGTGTACTTTTTTTAATTTAACTTCAATATTGCTTTCAATTAAATAATTAAATAAAGGACAGACGTAAAATAAATCTTTAAAAATTACCTTCTGTGGATTTTCTAATGAATATGCTATTGACTTTAAAAGAATCGAACAACTTGGAAAGGCGTATACTCCCGCCGATGCATTGTCAGATATAACCTCTTTCTCTTTAGCCTTATTTACTAGGCCATTTGAATCAATAGATAAGTAGCTATAACAATCTTTTTTGCTAGTAAATGTAAAAGCATAGGCAAATTTTTCATTATTCAAATATGGTACGAATTTGTTTGAAAACTTAATATCTGCCAAATCAACTAATATAGGTTCATTGTTTATATCACATGCATTAGCCAAACCTGATAAAAGTGATAATGCAGCACCAGAAGTAGTTGCAGGGATATAAATAATTTTACAGAAAGGAAACCATTTTTTTAGATATTTTTGAGAAAAATTCCTGGATAATTCAGAATCTAAAACTACAAAAATAAGTTCTTTGAGATGATTAATCCAAGCTCTAGAATTTAGGATTGATAATAATAAAGGTCCAGAATCAGTATCAATTAAACCTTTACATTTACCATCTTTGAAATAATCTGCGCCTGCTAATGGAACAATACATTTCATAGTATTGCTCTATTTTTTAGGATCATCTTTTGATAATGGTAAATAATTCTTTTTTAAATAATTGCGCAAATCCTGAGGGGTTCCAATGCCATGCATATTTTCATAGGGAATTTCATAAAAACCAATATTTAGGCCACTTTTTATCATGTAATTGTAAACTGGACATGTATAGAATTCGTTGTTAACAGTGTCTTTAGATAAAATCATATTAATAGCTTCATCAACAAATGAACAGCCTTCTTTGAAAAAATAAATTCCTACTGTAGCTAAATTAGAAATAGGTTTTTTCTCTGCCACTTCAGTAACTAAGCCTTGATAATTTGTTTTTATAAAAGACCATTTAGGATCCATATGTGGGTCTTTAAATACTAAAATTGAACCATCTAAGCCTCTAGATAAGCAATCTGAAATGAATTGTTGGCATGAAAAATCAACTATTTGATCTGAATTTGCAATAAGCAAAGGACTCTTATTATTAATAATTTTTTTTGCGTTCAAGACAGTACATGCTGTTCCGTCAGTAGTTTTTTCAAGAACCAAAACTTCGTTATTTTGAAATAATTTAGATTTTTTATCTATTAAATTTTTATTGATATGTTTTTTATTGAAAATAAGAATGTTTCTACTATTTTCAATAGATAAATTATCTATCACCCTCTCAATCATTGAACTTCCGTTTACATCAATAAATGGTTTAGGAGTTTTCCATCCTTCTTTATAGAATCGTGAACCTTCCCCTGCTGCGGGGATAACGATATTTATAAATTGATTATTATCATCTATTTTTTTTGAATTTAAATAATTTTCGTATTCTTTTATTGAATCTGGAGAATAAAGGGAGTGATATTTGTTAGAGGGAATTTCTTGATGAATGACATTGCACCCTTTGAGAATTAATTGGTTAATTACTGAAGATAGATAATATAAACCATTTACAGTGTCTTCCTCCAAAAGTGCTCGTGATGCTGCTTCAACAAATGACTTTTTTTCTTTAAAGTAGTAAAATCCTGCAGCAGCTAATTTACTCTCAACTTTTTTTTCTATGTTATGAACAACTTCGCCATTTGGACCTTCTTTTATATAGGACCATCTTGGATGACTAGATTTAAAGCTTATTAAACCAGCATCTGCATTAGATTTCCTAAAATCTTTTATCACTTTCTCAAGATCGTAATCTATCAAATCATCCATGTTAGAAAAAATCATGTCGTGATCTTTCGATATATTGTCTATTGCAAGAAGAGAAGAACATAAGCCACCAGAAGTTTTTCCTTTTCTTAAAATGATGTCTACTTTGCAGTTGCAAACTAACTTTATTGCGGATCCTAATGAATACTTTGTATCAAGGGATTCTGGAATTATAAAAATAAATTTGTGGGGAATAATATAATTCTGAATGTTTTTTATAACTTGAATTATTAAGGGATCTCCATTTACCGTGACTAGTGGTTTTGGAAAATAATATTCTTCTTTTTTAAAGAAAGGAGATTCACTTGATATTGGAATAATAATTTGAGTCATATTAATTGAGTATTAGATTTTTTGTTCGTTTATTTTTTTTATCACATTATCTATTTTTTGTAGTTGAACATCGTCTGGGCAAGCCACTTTCATAAGAAATGCACCGCTTTCGTTCGCAGCCTTAAATCCATTTTCATTATCCTCTATTATTAAACATTCTCTTGGTTCTACTTTAAATTCTGACATAGCTTTTAAAAACATTTCAGGACTAGGTTTTGGGTGCTTGACATCTTCATTTGATACAAATAAATCAATATATTCTGTTAGACCAGATAAGTCCATTAAAGTATTTATAGTTTTGCTTATTGAATTTGAACAAACTGCAATTTTAAATCTTCTTGATAATGAACTTAGTGCATAACGATGATTAAAAGTTGGCTTACAGTATTTGTATGAATATTGTATTGTGTACTTTTGTTTAAGTTTATTAATGTGTTCATGTAATCCCTCTGGCAAGCCTTGGGCTTCTGAAAGTTTCTGTAACTTACTTTTTGTTGGTAAACCATCATAAGTAGTTAAATGGGCATCTCGATTTATTACAAATCCAAAATGCGATAAAGCCTTATTAAGAGCTTCATAGTGCCATTCTTTGGCGTCTATTAAAACTCCATCCATATCAAACAATATTGCTTTTATTGTCATTGATTAAAAAACGCAAATGCTTGTTGAGGATAATCAGTACATAAGAAAAATCTTTTGTCTTTAAATTTACTTTTTGCAAAAGAATCTAATACTAACCAAAACTCCTCAACTAATTGTACAGAATGACCATGTAATTCTGGTGAGACAAAGGCAAATTTTGAATATTTATTCAAATTTTCTAATAATTTTATGTCCTTGGGTAATTTTCCTTTAAAAAAATCAACCCATAAACCTTCAGCTTTTGCAGGAATGAATGAAGGGTCCTCATATTCACTTAATCTCAAAAATAAGTTTTTGCATCCTAATCGATCTGCATATATTAAATCTGGAATAGACATATCAAATATGAAGAAATTACTTATTTCTTCAGATAAGCAAATGTCATAAATATTTTTCGCAATCCCATCTGATTTTATGTTTATTGCCAAAGTTAAATTTTTATTGTTTGCTTTGAAAATTTCTAAAAATTTTTTAAATTCTATTATTTCCTTTGTTCTTGTTGGTGGATCATGTGAAATAACAATTTTCCCATCTAAATCTCTCAGATCAGTTTCTATTCCAAAACCTTTTTTTAATGATAAATTGAAGGCTTTAATAGAGTTTTTTTCAAATTTATCTAACCAAAACCCTCGATGAGCAATTATTTCTATTTTATTTTTAATCATGAAATTGTTTTATCAAATTTTTAAAAAATTTAAATATTTTTGGATTAAATTTTTTTAATTTATTATAGATTATTGGTTTTTTATAACTCCAATATTTTATTAGAATCTGTTTCCCTGAGAGATTCATCCACTTGTGAGCATTTTTTCTAATGATATTATGAGGAATTGCATTTAACATACTCGGTTTGTAGAAAAATTTTATTGGAATTATTCTATGATTATTTATTAAACCAGTTTTATAAAATCCATAGGAAATGAAGTCTTCTGGACCTAATCCCGATCTTAAAGAACCGTTCCCAGAGTGTAAGGATGCTAATGAGTTGTTTTCTGTTTTTTGAGACTTTGAATCATATTCAAGAGATTTTTTGATTCCTTCCTCGAAAGCATTGATTGTACTTGTCAATAGTGGTTTTGGGATTATCAAAATATGATCATTAAAAATATCAAATTTTCTCTGGCTTTCATCTTTTTCATTTAATGGAGTGCCAGGAGAAACAATTATATTATCTTTTATAGATAAATCTATCAATTTGAGTGTCTCTTCATTAAAAAGCCAATCAGTCCTTAGAAGAACTATTGTTATATCTTTAGATTTATTATTATTTAGACTTTTTAAAAGATCTCTTTTTTGTTCCAGGATATACCTATAAATATTTAATGTATTTCTGCTTTGTATTGATAAAAATTTTAAAGATTTATCCTCAGAAATAAATCTTACGTTTCTTAATATTCTTTTTTTGTTATTATTGGCAATTTCAGGGATAAAACATATAAGGTATCTACTTTCAACTATTTTGAAACTAATTTCAAATTTCTTAAATAATTCATCTCTTTTTTTAAGACTTTCTTCAATCGCCCTAGGTTCTCCAACATAAAGTAAAACTAATTTCTTAACCATATTTTCTTTAATGAATTTTATCTCTTTTTAATAAACATATCATTAACTATATCAATTAAAGTTTCAGCTCTTTTTAATTGCGTATGATTCTTTAAAACTAAATTGCGCCCATTATTTGCAATTTGCTTTGCTAAATTAGGTCTTAATTTTAATCTTATTAATTGTTTTAATAAACCAAATGGGCCCTCATAATAGATGATTGATACATTATGAACAAATAGAGTTTCGATCATAGTATGTGGGGGTAATTTATTGGTTAAAACGCAACAATTGCAAGCAGCAGCTTCAAATATTCTTCTTGTTATTTCATTCCATCTTGCATATTGAAATACAACCTTGCCTGAACTATAAAAAGCAGCATTTTTTTCAGGAGTGCATCTTAAATTTGTGAAGTTATTACCCAAAAAAAACTTTAAAAATAAATTGTATTTTCTTCTACCCATAGTTGATATGAGGAATCTATTTTTAGGTATATTGGGAATTTCATAAAAAATATTTGTATCAGCCCAATGATTAAACCAGATGCTATTGTAACCTTGATTTCTCCAATATAAATTACATATGTAGTCAGGGGTAAGTATAAGATCTGAAATTTCAGCTCTAATATCATTTTTTATCAAAGTTTGAGGTTCATCTCCTAATTCATTTATTAATAGAATATTTGTCTCTCTTTTGATTCTCTTTAACTCATTTTCAAGAGACAAACTTTTACCTGCAAAAAATACTAATAAAACTGAAATATTATTTTCATCTATAAATTCTTTATTGGGTAAAGTTACATTGTTAGGATTACTGAAGGTATATTCAATTATTGATGTATTAAGTTCTTTTAGAGCTTTTCCAAATCCAGAGGGTGTACTCCAATTTTGAGAATTATTTTTATCTTCATAAATAAATAGCCAATTTGAAATTTGTATCATAAAAAATAATTTATTTAATTAAAAAACTTTAGCTTAATAATGTTTTATTAATTTAATAATAAAATATATAATGCTAATCTTAAAGGAAATTTTTGCTTAAAATAAACTTAAAAACTATAATTTATAAAAAATTCTTGATTAATTTAAAGCTTAAAAATCACTATAAATTTACTCTTTATTTAATTATTTTTTTATCTTCTCTTGAAATAATAGCTAGATATATTATTGGTTTAGGAGATCCACCATTATATTTATCACATCCAACTATTGAATATGAGATGGCACCATCTCAAAGGGTAAAAAGATTTCATCGAAATATATTCATAAATTCATTAGGAATGAGATCAGACGAATTAACTAATCATAAGAACAAAAACAATAAAAGAGTTCTCGTATATGGAGATAGTATTGTATGGGGCGGAGCATTAATTGATCAAAAAAATATAGCTACAGAAATCTTGAAAAGAAATTTAAATAAAAAAGAAAATAATTTTGAAGTAGCAAATATAAGCGCTGGAAGTTGGGGCCCAGGCAATTGGTTAGCACATTTAAAAGAGAGAGGTACTTATAATTCAGATCAAATTCTGATTGTGATAAGTTCAGATGACTGGAAAGATAATCCACATTTTAATTCGCTAAAGTGCACTTTAAGCTCACCAACAGAAAAACCTAAACTTGCAATAAATGAATTATTTATTAGATATTTTTATTCTAAGATTTCTAATTACAATTCAAGGATGTTTGAAAAACTAGACTGCAAAGAAAAAATTTATCCTTCAAATAAAGGCTTAAATGATCTTCAAGAATTTTTTACAATCGTATTAAAAAATAAAATACCGATAAAAGTTATCCAATTTTGGGATCGTGAAGAATTTATAAATGAAGAGACTAAATTAGGATATTCTTTAGTGAAAGATTTAGCAAAAAAAAATAATCTCACAACTATAGATACTCTTCCTTTTTTTAAAAAATGCTCATCTGATCCAAATGACCTTTTTACAGATTATATTCATCCTTTTACTAAATTAGGACAAAGTTGTCTTGCAGAAGTATTAGAGTATGCTTTAAAAAATAACTTTAGTTTTTAAAATAAAATTTTTAAGATATATGCATTTAATGGAGAACCAATATTAAAGATAAAATTATTTTGTTCAAGACCTTTTTTATTTCTTATTTCTATTTTTTCAATTATTGATATTTCACTTTGTTTTCTTATGCATCCTCTTGAATGATTTTCTAAATATTTTCTAGTTCTTTCATTATTAAAATCAAATTTTTCACTATTACTATAAAAAAAAGCTGTATATTCTAATTGATTAGAATCTGTTATCTTTTGTAGAGTGCAAGCTTTTTCTTTTAGAGCATTAAACTCTTTATCCCCATGAGATTGAAAAAATCCTGGCGAATTATTAATTAATAGATGATTTAAATCAATAAAATAATCAGAGGATTCTGCCATTTTTATTATTTTCGCTCTATTTGCTTTAGAGTACTGAATTAATGAATGAGAATTTACTAGGCCTATCATATTAAAATTAAATATAAAAATTAAAAAAATTAGAAGAAATTTTTTATTATTTTTATTATTAATATTTTGTGTTTTAGTAATATTCAAAAAAGTAGAAATTATTGTTATTGCTGGATATACAAGAAGATATATATTATGTCTGGTTGGTGAATAATTTACGGATGTAAAAGTTCCAAATATTATAGCAAGTATAAAATTAGATAAAAAAAAGTATATAAAGAATCTATAATTTTGAGATTTTTTTAAAAGATATATTGTTGAGATTAATACAAAAATAGATATAGATATTGAAAAAGGAAGTTGTAAATCTCTATAATTATATAAAGATTGACCTAAGATATTAACTGTTGTAAATAAAACTTTCTTCAGATATATTAAAAAATTAGTCTGATCCTGATTTAATCTATAAATATTATCAATTCCATAAGCCCATACACCAGTTCCAACTTCACTTTGAAATAAAATAATTAATTTTCTTGAATATCCTAAAAATAATATTGGTAATAATATTATGAAAAAAAATCTTGATTTGATTAACTTAAAATTAAATTTTAAT
>QCEF01000001.1 GCA_003278545.1 Prochlorococcus sp. AG-355-N16 | reverse complement strand
GCTTGATGAAATTACAACACAAAAAGTAAGACTTGAAGATGCTTTTAAAGCTCAACTAAAACATCTTGAAGAGAGAGAAAAAGAAGTAAAAAAAGAACTTAAAGTACTCTCAGCCTAAAAGATAAATAATTTATTTTTGGAGAAATTACTTTTTTCAAAGACGGTTTTAAACCGTCTTTTTTAATTCTTCTAGTTTTAAGGTATCTATAAAATCCACAGATTTTAAAAATATTTTCCATAATTAGAGAATGAATAATAATAAAGAAAAAATAAGAATGTTCTTACCCTTTAGTTGGGTGATTTGTGCAGCAATATCTTTTGCTTATATAAATTCACATTTAATAAATACTTAAAATAAATGTCTTATCCCTCAAGAGACGAAATACTTGCATCTTCAAAAGGGTGGGTAGCATCTTTTTTAAATTTTCTTCCTGGTTTAGGATCGGGTTACTTATATCAAAGAAGATGGAAACCCTACTTCTATACCATAACTGCTAGTACTGCATGGTTCGCTTTGGGTTTTTTTTTTCAAGGAGATTCAGAACCCTCTAAAAGTGAACAAATAATTGGAATTTCTGGTCTTTTTTTTATATCAATAGTTACAGTCATAGAAGCAAACTTGGCATACAAAAAAGCAAGTAATAAAACAAAAACTGAAAAAGAAAAAAAAATTTCCTCTAAAAAAAAAGGATGGTTTAAATAATTCAAAAAATTAGATCTAAAAAAATATTTAATTAGTTCTCAGTTTCTTAATTTAAATAAATAATTACCATAAATGATTTTTAAGATAATTAAAAAATTTTTTTAGTTATAAAAAAATAAAATTTCCTTTTCTTTAAGGCCTTCCCATCCCGAATCTATTAATAATTGATTCAATGTTTCTTTATCAAAATGCTTAGAACCCGTTTTGACGCATCTATTTCTCATTGATTTTTTAACACCACTCCTTTGTCTTTTATTCTCCTCATCCATAATTCTATTGTATAGATCTAACATTTTTTGAGGGATTGGAGTACCGTCAAGATCCACTCCATTTTGAATAGCAAGATCGACAGCCTGCATTCCCATTTTCTTCATATATTAAAAAAAAGCTGAAACCATAATAAAACAAAAGTTATTAATCTCAAATTCTTTGAATAATAATTTATTGATTTTGAATTTCCTTAAGTACTCTAATAGCCTCTTTAATGTGTTCAGGACCATTCAATAAATCTCTAAAAATATGCCTAACCGTACCTTTGCGATCAATAACGTAAGTTACCCTACCATCCATAAAACCTAATACTTTAGGAACTTTAAAAGTTTTCCTAAGAGAGTCATTTGTGTCGCAAAGTAGTGGATATTGTAATTTATTTTTATTAGCAAATGCCAAATGACTTGAGGCACTTCCATTACTTACTCCCCAAACTTGCGCACCTAATACTTTAAATAAGTCATATTTATCTCTAAATCCGCAAACTTCTATAGTGCAACCTGGCGTATCATCTTTTGGATAAAAAAACAAAACAAGGGGACTTTTTAATCCCTTATTTGATCTTTTAACTCCATTTTGATCCAGTAAAGAAAATTCTGGAATTTTATCTCCAATCTGCACAACAGTTCTTATAAAATTCCATATTAGAGGTTCATGTGTTTTTATTGTGGCCTTCAAAGTAAATAACTAATATTAAAGTCAGTTTTTTTGTTTTAAAAGATACTAAAAAATTATTGAAATAAACTAGGGTGGATTCGTTAATTCAATAATATGGAATTAATAATTTATATTTTTTTATTTCTTCTTCTTTTTTTAGGAGTTATTTTTAATTTAAAAATAAATAATTTTAAAAAAGTTAAAGAAATACGAAACAAAGCAAAAGATTATTCAAAAAAGAATAATTAAATATTTATTGCTAAGTTTAAAATTCAATTTTTTCATTTGGAGTAAATACTGAGCAATATTTTTTTACTAGGTCCTTTGGCTGACTAGTGGAAGAATTCGTTAATTTTAATTTTAGTTTTTCTATAGCCTCATTAGCATTAATCTCACCTAGTCGATATCTTGCACACGTATCCAATACTTTAAACATTTTTGTGGTAACAGCTTCAGCTGGATAAATTAGAAAAAAAAAGTAAAAAACAACAAATAAGTATTTCATTTTTTTTAATAGTAAATATTTAGCGAATAGTTTCAATAATTTAGAAAAAAATTAATTTAGAAAAAGATTAAAATTTAATAGAATAATCTAATTTAAGTAGAATCTAGGATTGCCATAAAATAATAATAAAAGAAATTAAGATAAAATAAGTGATAGTAATAAATAATCTCGGTGCAAATGAGAAAATTAATTGATAGACATAAAACTCTTATAAATTGGTACCAAAAAAAATTCAAATTGAGTGATTATCAATTACTTTGGTTAGTTTTCTTTAAAGGAGTATTAATAACAATAATATTTTTCAAAATTTTTTAATATTAAAAAAGCTGTTCCGAGAATGAAATATTCAGATGATTTGACTATATTTAATAGTAGATTTCCTAATTAGTTAAATAGTTATCAGTTATGAATATTTTTGGTGTAGGTTTGCCTGAAGTTACTGTAATACTTATCTTAGCTCTTTTAATTTTTGGTCCAAAAAAGCTTCCAGAATTAGGAAAACAGCTTGGTAAAACTTTGAAAAGTCTTAAAAAAGCGTCGAATGAATTTCAAAATGAAATCGATCAAGTTATGAACGAAGAAGATAAAGATGAATCTCCTAAATCTATAGAAAGCAATCAAAACAATGAAATTAATCAAGAAAAAATAGATTCAGAAAACAGAAACAACTAATATTTTGGATAGGCCCATAACCCCCATAGACGAATTTGAAAGAGCATTAGATAAAGCAGCTCTTACTAAAGAAGAATATGAATTAATAGACTACATCCGCTATACAAGTGTTTTTACACAACCAAGTCTTATTAAAGATTTAAAAAGGCCATCAAAACCTCCTCTTTTGTCAGTTCTATGCCAAATTTGCAGAAAAATTGGTTCGAAGATGCCAGATCATTTCAAAAAAGTAATTGAGTGGTCAATTGAAATAAGTGATCACGATACAAAATGGGATGCTCATTTAATTTGCGCAGAAGCATTGAATATAGACAAGATCCCATTAAGTCCTATTCATGGAACAACTCTATTTGATGTTCTTGTTGTACACAAAGAATTATTTCTTGGATTTGATTAAATTAAATTAATCATCTAAAGGCACGGAATCAGTATCTATAACTTCCGAATCATCATAATTATTTATTTTATTTTCAATACAGTTATTTATATAACTAACTAAAGGCAATGAACCTCTAAAAATAAAAATAGAGGTAGGCAAAGCGCTTAATAAACCGACTACAGGACTTTTAAAAAGTAATCTTCCGGCTTTTATGTTAAATAAAATAATAAGCGCTGAGGGAACTATAACTTTAACTACTGTTTTGAGCGCCTCAAGCCAACCGACACGATATGTCCACCATATTAAAATTATGCCAACTATATATAGGAATAGATAAGTCATAAAAATAGTATAATGATTATCTATTTATCTTGTTCTTGCTAAGAAAAAGATTTTATAAATTTCTTTAACATCAACCAATCAAATTCTAGTAATGAGTTTTTCTGAAATAAGAAAATTTTTAATTAAGATGCAATCTGATGAAGAATTAAAAAAGCAGGTTACGACATCCTCTACAGCAGATGATGTAGCCTTAATAGGTCAACGCTTAGGTTATGACTTTTCAGGAGATGATCTTTTAAGATTTAATGGACAAAAAGTTGATAAAGTTACCGTAAGGAAGGTAGATCATCCAGGAGAATACCACTAAATTAAGACTTAACCCATATTGCAAGCCCTCCGCCCCTGCCTCGAGCACATAACCAATTATCTTTAGTGCTAATTCCTACAAGTGAGAAAAAAGGCATTTTTTTATCTTCTGGTTTTTTTAATTCCTTATTAAATATAGGAAAACTACTAATACTAATTTTCAATTCTTCAAAATAGAAAGCCAATAAAGGTCTAATCCCTTTTAATTCTGCGCTGCCCATAAAAGTAATATTTAATAATCCAAAATTAATTGAATTTTTTATTTCATAATTTATTTCATCTTTTTTATTTCTACTTTTCAATTCGAGTCTTGCCGACAATACTTGAAGAATCGAACTGGGTATATTTTTGATTTCATCTGACTCCTTTCCCCATACATACTTAAACTTCCATATTCCTAACAATTCTTCATATACAATTCCGCTACCATTTTTTTGGGAATTTTTTTCTAATAGTTTTATCTCATGAATATCAGGAAAGTGTTTCATAATAGATTTTAATCTAATAATCAAATACTAAGATAACTTCAAAAAAAATGTTCTTAGTTAAAAAATCTCTCCAAAAAGATTTCTTTGTTTCAATATATTTCCAAAAAAATAATTTTTTGGCACACATAAGGAACAAGATCTCGTTAATATATTTACATAAAGTAACTAATTAAATGGACTTCATCTCTAAAAGCCAAGGATACATACCTTTAAAAGCTGTCCCTTACATATTTTTCCTTGCCGTTGTTCTAAGTATTACAACTTCGACTAATACATTTGTCTAAAAAACATTAGTTTTACGAGAAGAGTAGAGTTTATATTTAATGAGCAAATACGATGTAGTAATAGTCGGTAGCGGGATAGGTGGATTATGTTGTGGTTCAATTTTAGCTTTATCAGGCAAAAAAGTTCTTATATGTGAGGCACATACCCAGCCGGGAGGTGTTGCTCACAGTTTCAAAAGAAAAGGTTACACTTTCGAATCTGGTCCTTCATTGTGGAGTGGAATAGGTAAATGGCCGACAACTAATCCTCTAGGGCAAATTCTTAAATTACTTGATGAAGAAGTTGAACTATTTCAATACAAAGGTTGGCAAGTAATTGTTCCAGAAGGCAATTTTGATCTTGATGTGGGGCAAGAACCTTTTAAACAAACAATTAAAACTTTAAGAGGTGAGAAATCTGTTAAAGAATGGGAATCATTTATTTCAGAAATAAAACCCCTTAGCCAAATAATAAATGAAATACCTTTACTTTCATTTTCTCCCGAATCAATAAATTTCTTAGATCTAATAAATTTAACCTCAAAATTTTTACCTAATATCAATCAAATACCCAAAATTAATAAAGGCTTTGGGAATTTAGTAAATAATCATCTAGAGGATCCTTTTCTCAGAAATTGGGTCGATTTATTGAGCTTTTTGATAAGTGGTATGTCAATGCATGATACAAATACAGCTGCGATGGCTACTTTATTTAACGAATGGTTTGAACCAAATTCATACCTTGAATACCCCAAAGGAGGTAGTGAATCTATCGTAAAAGCCTTAATTAATGGATTTAAAAAAAATGGAGGAGAATTAATTCTTTCTTCTAGAGTAAAGACAATTAACTTCAATAAAAATTTAGCCACAGGTATAACTCTTCATAATGGTTCTAGTTATAGTTGTGAATCTGTTGTCACGAATACTGATGTTTGGAATTTAAAAAAGTTAATTCCAAATGAAATTTCAAAAAAATGGAATACAAAAGTTTTGAACCCTAATAAATGTGATTCTTTCCTTCATATACATCTAGGTTTTGATGCTGATGGTCTTGAAAATTTACCAATACATGCGATACATGTTGATGAGTGGGAAAAAGGTATAACTGCAGAAAGAAATATAGCTGTATTTTCAATCCCATCTGTTTTAGATAAAAATATGGCCCCTGAAGGAAAACATGTTCTTCATGGATATACTCCCGCAAATGAACCTTGGGAAATTTGGAAAAACCTAAATCCTAAGGAATTAGAATATAGAAATTTGAAAGAAGAAAGATGTTCAATATTCCTTAATGCAGTGCGAAAATTCATCCCTGATATAGATGAAAGGATTGATTTAAAGATGCTAGGAACCCCAATCACTCATAAAAAATTCACTAATACCTATTGCGGTAGTTACGGCCCTGCATTATCTGCAGCAAAAGGTCTTTTCCCAGGCTGCAAAACTCCAGTGAAAAATTTATTTACTTGCGGTGCAAGTTCATTTCCAGGTATTGGAATTCCTGCTGTTTCAGCAAGTGGCGCTTACGCAGCTGAAAAAATTATTGGTAAAAAAGAATTTAAAACTCTTCTTAAGAAAATAAATTTATGAATCAAGTTCTTTTTTTAACTCTACAAATACATAGTTAAGAAATAAGAATAAAGAAAGCAAAAACGTTCAATAATGATAGTCTTTATCTGAACATAAACTTAACTTATAGCTCTTATATGTTTTTCTTATCAATTCCTCAAGCCTGGCATTTAGTTGGCACTTGGTCAGAACAACTTCCAAATGAGTCAAATCTTATAGGAATGGGCCAAACAGAATTAATGATGACTTTACATTCAATATTCGTTCCTCTCTTACTTGTAATTTCATATTACCTATTCAATAGACTTAATAAAAACGAATCAAAGAAAATTAAAGGATGATTGTTTAAGGTTTATTTAGCTGAACTTCTTCTAACTACTTTTCTGCCTGTAGAAGTATCAACTCCGCTTGAATCTTTAGTTTGTAAATTAGTTTCAACATTATCAACATCACTTTTATCCATTTCTGCGCAAACACCAACTACCATGGCAGCTTGCATTTGATCTGGTAAATCTCCAATAGTTAATAAGGCCTTTAAAACTAGTTGAAGTCGAGTTTGCCGATCTATTTCAGGTCTTAGTTTTTTTACGGTATTCCAAAGTTCTTGGGTAACTTCTTTTAAAAGTTCTCGATCTACAGCCAAATTAAATCCTTCTTGTATTTCTACTAATCTAACAAAAAATTGGATCTCGTAAAAT
Organism: Prochlorococcus sp. AG-355-N16; assembly: GCA_003278545.1. Classification (GTDB taxonomy): domain Bacteria; phylum Cyanobacteriota; class Cyanobacteriia; order PCC-6307; family Cyanobiaceae; genus Prochlorococcus_A. The sequence goes on along the minus strand of QCEF01000001.1, from coordinate 506,443 downwards.
AATATTCAATAAAAAGAGTGTTAGTTGATATTTTTCTATCCGAATACAAGTTGCATTTGTTGATGCAATTCATACTTCTCTTGCAAAAGTTCATCTTTTTCAATCTTTTTTAGAGTAAAAGTTCTATAAAATTTTTTTTGAATCTTTATTGGAGTATTTTCAAACTTTGCATTTTTGCTTATTAGAGAATTCCACTCTTTTGAATTAAAAGGGGCATAAGGAGAAGATGAAATCACTTTCATGTCTTAATAATACATCTGTACTAATATTAGTACATTTTTACTATAGTGCAACAACTGCGCCCACTTATCTTAATTTCAAAGTATCCTTATGAATGGATTGATTTTTATTATCTAATTTGTAGGATTTATAAGTTTGATAAATTAATCAACGTATCATATATAACTTATTGATCCCTTTTTTTAGTGTCTTAAGACTTTTCTTACTAAAAACCTTCTAAAATAGTAAATTTGTTGAAATTAATATTGACAAGATATTTTTAATAATCTTTCCTATAAAAAGAATAATGAATTGATCAAAAATGCTTCTTAGTAATACAAAAAGACTAAAGATCCAAGGAATAATTAAAAGAATTGCTCAAGATAAATCAATTACATTAGAAGAAAGGATATATGTTGAGAAATTTGCACACCATAATTCGACAATTTCTCTTTGGCTGAAAAAAGCTAACAGCTTTAGAAGGAATGGCACAAAAAATAATGGGGGGATTGATAACCTTTTACAATCATTTGGGATAGATGGACTCGATAAAGAAAATCATTTCAACCCAAATGAAGATGATATATCTGATTGGTTTGGCGGTGCTCCTGGTTGGCTAAGGAGAAGCTAGATTTATTAATTATTTAATTTACCCAAGCTATCTTACACAAATATATACTCATAAAAGATATAAATGCCCAAAAAACCCATGGTATAAATTTAATCGGAACTAAATAATTTTTTGAAAAGGTTTTCATATACATTTTTCTTTTAGATTATTTCTTCCTTACCGTTTTTGAAAATAGGTTTAATTGCTCTATTTATAAATAAAACAATATTCTTATAAAGAAAACAATATTCGAAAACTCAAAGATATTAAATCACTTTAAGTAGATAAGTTAATCAGCCTTAATCATCAAAATCTAAGCAACTTTATTTACGATGTTGATATTTAAATTTACTATTTTTGCCTCATCACGTTCTGAATCATTCCAATATTTTATAAGTCTTTCTAATTCATCAATCCTCTTTTTGGCATTTGCAATTTTTTCAGTATTTGTCATATAAAATTTTTATCTATCCAATTAATGCATGAAAAAAAAATATTTCAATGGAAGAAACAAATTTAGACTATAAATATTAATTTTTGATTAATTACTTAAATTCATGATTGCCCTTGAACGGCTGAGTAATTATACTTAAAGAAAACCTAAATTTATGAAGAAATTAAATTCTTTGATTTTGAATAGTACTGTTAAAATTTTAGACTTCATATACTCTGGTCGATCTTTGCAAAGATTTTGGGTTTTAGAAGTAATAGCTAGATCACCTTATTTTGCATTTCTTTCAGTTCTTCATTTTAAAGAATCCCTAGGAATTAAAAATGAAAAAACAATGATTTTAATGAAAGAACATTTTTATCAAGCTATTAACGAAACTGAGCATCTTAAAGAAATGGAGAAAAGAGGAGGAGATAGGCTCTGGATTGATAGATTTTTTGCGAGACACCTTGTGCTTGTCTATTACTGGATCATGGTTTTTTATTATTTCCTTTCTCCAGCTAATGCTTATGATGTCAACATAAAAATAGAAGAACATGCATTTGAAACTTATTCCAAATATTTAATAGATAATCCAAATGATCAAAAAATAAAAGAAATTGCTCAAGACGAATTAAATCATGTCCAAGAACTTAACGAAGCTTTGTCAATGCTTACTTCAGTTTAGATTAGTGCTGAGAAATCTATTAGCAATATTGAGAGCATCACCGAAGAAGAAATTAATCCTAGGCTAATCATTAATAAGACATAACCTTTTTTTCTAGGCAATTTATAAAAAGATATTCCAATAATTAATATCATTACTAATGAGAAAAAAATTATAATTTTTTCATTTACTAAATTGAGATGTATAACTAAATTTTTTTCTTCAAAAAATTTGAGAAATTCAGATAAAACTAATTCTTCTTCTATTTTCTTAAAATAGTCAAATGAGCTTATCAAAGTAGAACTTAATAAAGATAATGCAACCAGTGCAGTAACTGGTTTTGTTAACCTGTTAAGTGTTCTGTTAAAACTTGCCAATAAAATAAGAATAAATAAAGAGGTTACTAAAGGCATTAAAGGTATAAGAGTTGTTGAATTTATAAAATTTCCCACGAAAAAATATATATCTAATTTAAAATTTTATAATATTTCGACGCGTTATTATATTAAATAAGATTTTTAAAATCTTTAATGTAATTAATACCTATTGCATTCTGTGTAAATTGATACCAAAATTAAATTAGTATTGAAAAATAAAATGTTAGCCATTTCTGAAATTATTATTGCAAGTGCTATCTTCCTAGGAATTGTATATTGGGAAGTTAAATTCCTATATACCAAAACTACTGTAGCGAAATAACTTTACTCAAAACAGGAGAATTAAGAACGAAGAAAATTTAAATAAAATTTAAGAATTTAAGTTGACAAAAAAAGCTCTAAATGTGAGAGAATAAACACAAATATCTATTTCCTCTAATGAGCGAAGTCCAAAATCCTAATACTAACTCAACTCAGCAGCAGCAACAGCAACAGCAACAATCCTATTCAGACAGCAAAATTAATTCTGCTGAGAGCGAGAGACTTTATATTGAGATGAAAGAAGCTTGGCTTTAAATTTAATTCGTGTTTGAAATAATTTTTCTATAAATTTTTAAAATTTTTTTTTAATTTGGAATTAATCAATACTTTTTTATTTTCTATACCCTTTAAATTTTGTTTAATCGCAATAGCAATTTTTGAGAAAACTAAAACAGTTAGAAAAAATTAACGGAAGACTCGCAATGGGAGGATTGATATATTTAGTTTTTACAAAATTAGTTTCCAACCGTGCCGACATATTAGACCAGCTTAAATCTTATTTGATTTAAGAAATGAACTGGAAATATTATCCAGGAATATTTCTCTCTATACAAGCGTCAGTTAAAGCCAGAATTAATCCCAATAATGTTGAAAATATAGCAATTTCAGTTGATTCCATTTTATTTTTGAATTACCCCTAGTTTGCTAAATAATTCAAAGTTCAGCAACAAAACCAATAACTTACTATAGTACTAATATACTATTAGTTATTTATTGTGAGCTCAGCAACTCCTGAGTTTCTTTTCGTTAGACCTGGTGATTATGTAGCAATTAAAAAAGAAAATTGCGAAGATACTAAGGAAAAGAATGAAAATTATTGGGTCGGTCAAGTTATCGACTGTATTGGAGGAGCTAGAAATCCAAGTTCATGGACCTTGTTTCAAGTTGCCAATATTGACAATGGAGAGATCACTATAATCAACGCCGATATCGTAGAAAAAATTTTGAAACCTTCTGGAAGTTAATCTTAATCAAACAAACTTCTTTCAGTATTAAAGAAACAAAAGGAAAAATGAACACTTTAAAGTAAATCACCCCAGTTCCAAGCAGGCAAGTCCGTATACTTGATTCATAGGGCAGGGAGGTTGAATGCCTTTGTACATTCTGTAAGTTTTTGATATTTCCTCAAATCCCAAACTTGATAAAAGATAATTTGCATAAGGGTTGAGATTAGAGCAATCCAATAAGATTTGAGCATCTAAATCACCAACTAACTCCCTTATTAATAATTCAGCAAGTGGTGGAGTATCCGCTAAAAGTGGGCCAATTCTCCAGCCTTGCTCATTATCCTCCAATACACAAGGTCTTATCCTGCCAAATCCATGGCACATCCCATTATTATCGACAATTGCACTGACATTACCATGAGAATTTTTCAACCAGTCATTAAGAAAATGTGGTCTGGGACTAGGTTCTCTTTGATCATCATAAATTAAGACTGCTTCAGAAGAAATTTTATTACCAGGGACAACTTTAAAAGAGTGAAATTGATCTTTATAGAAATTTCTCAATGGCAAATCTTGAGAACCATTTAATTTCCATCGATTTGTAGTGGAAGATTTTCTAAACCCCCACTTTGCGTAATCATTTAATCTATCTGGGGCAGCCTCAAGACCAATACAATCAACATTTTTCAAATATTCGAGGGCATGCTTCCATAATCTCACTCCATATCCATTATTTCGGAATTCTTTTTTAACGATAAATAAACCTATAAAACCATACGAGGAGTTATATTTTATACACGCAATAGAGCCTATAGGATAATTGTCTAGACAAGCTACCCATACCCCTTGTTTATCTGTATTTCTATAAATTGATACATCATCAATTCCAGGAGAAAATCCTTCTAACCTTGCCCAGTTTGTGACTTCAGGTATTTCATTTATAGATATCAATCTAATTGAAAAATTTTCCCTCATAGGAATATACTAACTAAGAAAAATTTGAATTTTTAAAGGCAATATTAATAAATTTGATTATTTCTCATAAATCATTCACTTTGATTTAATTGCCTAAAAACCTTAGTTATTTACAATTTATCCTCTGATATATTTAATACTATTCAAAGGTAAAAAATGAAAATTTCTGATAAATTTCATTTAGAAGACATTTATAAATTAAAAAATACAGTTCTCACTGGTAAAACTGAAGATAAAAAATGGCGGATCCATCATATCAATATAGTTTCAAAACTTTTGGATGAAAATAAAAAAGAGATAATTAAATCACTTTTTATTGATCTCGGTAAATCTGAAATTGAAGGGCTTTCAGAAATCCTTTTAGTGAAAGAAGAAATTTCACTCATAAAAAAGAAACTCAATTCTTGGATGCGTCCAAAAAAGATTGATACACCTTTTTATCTATTTCCATCATCCTCCCAAGTTATTTATGAACCCCTTGGGTGTGTCTTAATTCTAGGTCCTTATAATTATCCATTACTTTATGTTTTAAAGCCATTGGTAAATATTTTCTCAGCAGGAAATACTGCAGTTATAAAACCATCAGAGAAATGTCCTGCGACCTCAAAACTTATTAAAAAGCTTACTTCCAAATATTTCCATAAAGATGTCCTAATGACAGTAGAGGGTGATAATAAACAATCCATAAAATTAATTGAACAAAATTTTGACCACATTTTTTTTACAGGAAGTACTGAAACTGGAAAATCTATAATGAAATTAGCTTCAAAAAACTTAACTCCGTTAACTCTTGAGTTAAGCGGAACAAATCCTGTAATTGTTTTCAAGAATGCAAATTTAGAAGTGGCTGCAAAAAGAATTGTTTGGGGCAAATTTTTTAATTCTGGTCAATCCTGCATGGCTCCGAATCATATCTTTGTAGATAAAGAAATTGAAAATATTTTTATAGAAAAATTAAAGAAATACATAGTAAGTTTTTACGGAGATAACCCAATTATTTCCGACAACTTATCAAAATTAGAGAAAAAGCAATTTACATCAACTGTAGAAATCCTCAAACAATATAAAAAAGAAAAAAGAATTTTATTTGGGGGGGGTTTTAGTAAAAAAAAGTTGAAAATATCTCCTACAATTTTGAGAATTAAATTAAATGAAACAGATATTTTGCAGAAAGAACTATTCAGTTCACTGCTTCCAGTAATTGGGATCAATAATAAGGAATCAGCTTTAAAACAGATTAGTCAAACATCAAAACCCTTAGCAATTTATTTATTTGGAGGAAATAAAAAAATCCATAATCATATTTCAAAAGTAACCAGCTCAGGAACAATTTGTATAAATGATGTGATGTTACCAGTCCTTATTCCAAATTTACCGTTTGGAGGCGTTGGGCAAAGTGGTATTGGTAAATTTCATGGTGAAGAGGGGTTTCGCAATTTCTCAAATCAAAAATCTATTACTTTTAAAGGTTTTTTATTTGATTTAAATCTGCGGTATCCTCCCTACAAAAGAGTAAAGAAATTTTTAAAGTTTATTTTTCAGGTTTAAATTACTTAAATTGTTTTCAAAACCCTAGCGATTTTAAATTTAAAGATTATCTTTAAATAAATAGTGAGTTTTATGAAATTTGCATTTTTAGTAATTGCAATATTTATTAATTTTTTTAATCAGCCATTGATAAAATCAGAAGAAAAGATACCTACAGCAGAAAATGAAATTGAGAATATTGCTAGAAAAGAATCAATTACTGAAGAAAAAACAGAAATAAAAAAAATACATATTGTAAAAAGTGGAGATACAGTATCAAGTATTTCAAAATTCTATTCAATAAATAAAGATTTAATTATTAGATTGAATAACTTAAAAGATGAAAATTATATCTTTGTTGGCCAAAATCTTATTATCTCAGAATCAAGTGAAAGTCCTACAAAACAATCAGATTTAATAAATTCTTATCACATTGTTCAAACTGGTGAAAATCTTACTGATATATCAAACAAATATAATTTAAAATTAATCGATCTAATAGAGATTAATAATCTTAATAATCCTGATTCAATAAAAGTTGGTCAAAAGCTCATAATAAGAAAAAAGAACACTATTAATTCAGAAGATTATAAAACAACTGAAAATAAAAAAAATAATGACTTACCTGAGTTAGATAAAAAAATTTATGGTCCTATAATTATTCAAAGTAAACCTTATAAAGATGTTAAAGGTAGAAGAGTTTTAAATGTACTAAATCAAGAAAATAAAAAACTTATTCTTTCAATCAATTGCGATACAAATGAATTAGATGTAAGAATACCTGGCAGGAAATGGATGGGAAGTAAGCCTGCTAAAGAACAATTCGAAAATAATTTAATAAATGATTTTTGTACAAACTTTTAATTAATATGTGTGAATAATTTGTCTAAGAATATTAATGATGAGTTATTCTACAAAAAGTTAAATTAATAGTAATGGCAATTTCAAGAGGAGATCTCGTAAGAGTAAAAAGACCAGAATCATATTGGTACAATGAAATAGGTAAAGTTGCTTCAGTTGATACCTCAGGTATTAAATATAACTGTGTAGTCAGATTCGATAAAGTAAATTACGCCGGGATAAGTGGAACTGATGGTGGAGCAAATACAAATAATTTCGCCGAAAGTGAATTAGAGAAAGCTTAAATAATTGCCTGAATTACCTGAAGTAGAAACTGTTCGCAGAGGTTTAGAGAAAAAACTTAATAACTTTATTATTAAAAAAGTAGAAGTCTGTAGGGATTCAACTGTTGCATTCCCAACAAATAAAGAAGAATTCATTAAAGGACTTCGAAACTCTCTTATTTATAAATGGGATAGAAGAGGAAAATATCTAATAGCTGAATTAAAAGAAGGTCAAAATGAGAATACTCAATTTCCTTTAGAAAATTCAAAAAATAAAGGATTTCTTGTAGTTCATCTAAGAATGACTGGCTATTTCAAATTCATGGATAACTCTACTCCGCCCTGTAAACATACAAGAATTAGATTTTTCGATGAAAACAATAATGAGCTTAGGTATATTGACGTAAGAAGTTTTGGCCAAATGTGGTGGATTAAGCAAGGGTTGTCGCCCAATAAGATAATCAAAGGATTAGGCTCATTAGGACCAGAACCATTTTCTAAAGACTTTGATACAAAATACCTAAAGAAAGTTATTTCAAAAAGAACAAAATCTATAAAAGCTATTTTATTAGATCAAACGATAGTGGCAGGTATAGGTAATATTTACGCTGATGAAAGTTTATACAATGCAGGTATCTTACCTTTTAGGGAAGCTCAAACAATAAGGATGAATGAGATAGTCAAGCTTAGAGAATCTATTGTAACTGTATTAGAAAAAAGTATAGGTTCTGGGGGAACGACATTTAGTGACTTTAGAGATTTGGAGGGTGACAATGGGAATTTTGGTTTACATACAAATGTCTACAGGAGAACTGGTAAAGAATGTCATAAATGTGGAAATTTGATTGAAAGGCAAAAAATTACTGGAAGAAGTACCCATTGGTGTCCAAAATGCCAAAAATAAAAAAGGACTTACTCAAGAAGAATAAGCCCTTTTAAATATTTTTACCTGGCATTGAGCTATTTTCTCAAGGGGCTACCCCCTAAATATTTTCGCCGCTGATGTGTTTCACAACCGAGTTCGAGATGGATCGGAGTGGGTCCACATCGCCATGAACACCAGGATAGTGTGAACCTTGAGAACTGCATAGAAAATTATATATATTAAAAACAATAAATTAAGTTTATTTGGTCAAGCCCTCGGTCTATTAGTACTCCTCCGCTGCACTTGTTACCAAGCTTCCACGTAGAGCCTATCAACGGGTGTTCTTCCCGTGACCTTACTGGCTTAAGCCATGGCAATACTCATCTTGAGGTGGGCTTCCCACTTAGATGCTTTCAGCGGTTATCCACTCCGCACATGGCTACCCAGCGTTTACCGTTGGCACGATAACTGGCACACCAGAGGTGCGTTCCTCCCGGTCCTCTCGTACTAGGGAGAAATCCTCTCAATATTCCTGCGCATACACCGGATATGGACCGAACTGTCTCACGACGTTCTGAACCCAGCTCGCGTACCGCTTTAATGGGCGAACAGCCCAACCCTTGGGACCGACTTCAGCCCCAGGTTGCGATGAGCCGACATCGAGGTGCCAAACCTCCCCGTCGATGTGAACTCTTGGGGGAGATCAGCCTGTTATCCCTAGAGTAACTTTTATCCGTTGAGCGACGGCCCTTCCACGCAGAACCGTCGGATCACTAAAACCGACTTTCGTCCCTGTTCGACTTGTAGGTCTCACAGTCAAGCTCCCTTCTGCTTTTGCACTCAACGACTGATTTCCAACCAGCCTGAGGGAACCTTTGTGCGCCTCCGTTACCTTTTAGGAGGCGACCGCCCCAGTCAAACTGCCCATCAGATACTGTCCGCTTCCCGGATAACGGGTAAGCGTTAGAACCCTAGCTCTAAAAGAGTGGTATCTCACCGATGACTCAATAGCACCCACAAGCACTATTTCAACGTCTCCCACCTATTCTGCGCATTCAGAGCCCGAGCACAATATCAAACTACAGTAAAGCTTCATAGGGTCTTTCTGTCCGGGTGTATGTAGTCCGCATCTTCACAGACAATTCTATTTCGCCGAGCCTCTCTCCGAGACAGCGCGCAAATCGTTACACCTTTCGTGCGGGTCGGAACTTACCCGACAAGGAATTTCGCTACCTTAGGACCGTTATAGTTACGGCCGCCGTTCACCGGGGCTTCAGTCGCCAGCTTCACTAAAAGCTAACCAGCTTCCTTAACCTTCCGGCACTGGGCAGGTGTCAGCCCCCATACATCGTCTTGCGACTTAGCGGAGACCTGTGTTTTTGGTAAACAGTCGCTTGCGCCTCTTCACTGCGACCAGCTCTCGCTGGCACCCCTTCTCCCGAAGTTACGGGGCCATTTTGCCGAGTTCCTTAGAGAGAGTTATCTCGCGCCCCTCGGTATTCTCTACCACCCCACCTGTGTCGGTTTCGGGTACTGGCATTTGTGTCTTAACGAGTATAGGGCTTTTCTTGGAAGCATGACATCACCAACTTCGCTGCCGTAGCAGCTCGTACTCACGCCTTAGCTCAAGATGTTTTCTCCATCTCTCAAAGCCTCGAACGCTTGAACCAGTAACCAACATCTGGCCTGGTTAGCCTTCTCCGTCCCCCTTCTCAAAACACATCTGGTACAGGAATATTGACCTGTTATCCATCGACTACGCCTTTCGGCCTCGCCTTAGGTCCAGACTAACCCTCCGCGGACGAGCCTGCCGGAGGAACCCTTAGGGTTTCGGGGCATGGGATTCTCACCCATGTTTTCGCTACTCAAGCCGACATTCTCACTTCTATGCTGTCCACGTCCGCTTACGCTAACGCTTCACCCTACATAGAACGCTCCCCTACCATAAATAAATTTATCCGCAGCTTCGGTATAACGCTTAGCCCCGTTCATTTTCGGCGCAGGATCGCTCGACCAGTGAGCTATTACGCACTCCTTTGAGGATGGCTGCTTCTAGGCAAACCTCCTGGTTGTCTGTGCAATCCCACCTCCTTTATCACTTAGCGTTAATTTTGGGACCTTAGCTGGCGGTCTGGGCTGTTTCCCTCTTGACTATGGAGCTTATCCCCCACAGTCTGACTGCCTAGTTACACACAGGGTATTCAGAGTTCATATCGATTTGGTACCGCTTTCGCAGCCCGCACCGAAATGGTTGCTTTACCCCCCTGCTGGAGCACTAGACGCTACGCCTCAACGTATTTCGGGGAGAACCAGCTAGCTCCTGGTTCGATTGGCATTTCACCCCTAACCACAGCTCATCCGCTGAATTTTCAACTTCAGTCGGTTCGGACCTCCACTTGGTATCACCCAAGCTTCATCCTGGCCATGGTTAGATCACCAGGGTTCGGGTCTATAAACACTGACAAACGCCCTATTAAGACTCGCTTTCGCTGTGGCTCCACCATTTCCGGTTTAACCCGCCAGTGCCTATAAGTCGCCGGCTCATTCTTCAACAGGCACACGGTCACCCGATTAGTCGGGCTCCCATTGCTTGTAAGCTCACGGTTTCATGTTCTATTTCACTCCCCTCCCGGGGTTCTTTTCACCTTTCCCTCGCGGTACTGTTTCTCTATCGGTCACACAGTAGTACTTAGCCTTACGAGGTGGTCCTCGCAGATTCACACGGAATTCCACGTGCTCCGTGCTACTCGGGATACAGCTAGGTCAACTTATCTTTCGATTACGGGGCTTTCACCCTCTGTGGCACGCCATTCAAACGTTTCTTCTAGACTTGTTGATCCATATTGCTGTCCCACAACCCCGATAGTCAAGACTATCGGTTTGGGCTATTCCCCGTTCGCTCGCCGCTACTGAGGGAGTCGTTATTTACTTTCTATTCCTCCAGCTACTAAGATGTTTCAGTTCGCTGGGTTAGCTCGCACCAACCTATATATTCAGTTGGCCGTACATGGGGTTGCCCCATTCGGAAATTCCCGGATCAAAGTGTGCTTCCAACTCCCCGAGACTTATCGCAGGTAACCACGTCCTTCATCGCCTCTGTGTGCCTAGGTATCCTCCGTGAGCCCTTTGTAGCTTGACCAATAACTTCAAAATTGAAGCATCAGCTTAATAGAATTGTTATTAATGCATTCGCACAAATAATAAATCTGCATCATAAAGATGCTTATTGTCTTTAAAAATAATCTATGCAGTTGTCAAGGTTCTCTGAAAACAATGAAATTAATTCAATGAGTCCAGCATCTTAATGATTTCATTAGGAAGCTAGATTCGTTCAGATTTATGATCACAACTCAAAAATTTCCCTTTCTACAGATTATGTAAGAGGTGGTAATCAGTGGAGGTAAGCGGACTCGAACCGCTGACATCCTGCTTGCAAAGCAGGCGCTCTACCAACTGAGCTATACCCCCAACATAGAGATATGGGCCATCCTGGACTTGAACCAGGGACCTCACCCTTATCAGGGGTGCGCTCTAACCACCTGAGCTAATGGCCCAGGGAAAAAATGGGTGTGACCTAGAAAAACTTAGGAAATGAAATTCTTAATAAATTAAAAACGTGAGATACCGATCGACCTAAGGTGACAAAATAATATTAAACATTTTGTTGTCTCCCTGTTAGGAGGTGATCCAGCCGCACCTTCCGGTACGGCTACCTTGTTACGACTTCACCCCAGTCATTAGCCCCACCTTCGGCGTCCTCCTCCACAAGGGTTGGAGTAACGACTTCGGGCATGGCCAACTTCCATGGTGTGACGGGCGGTGTGTACAAGGCCCGGGAACGTATTCACCGCAGTATGCTGACCTGCGATTACTAGCGATTCCTACTTCACGTAGGCGAGTTGCAGCCTACGATCTGAACTGAGCCACGGTTTATGGGATTTGCTAGCTCTCGCGAGTTTGCTGCCCTTTGTCCGTAGCATTGTAGTACGTGTGTAGCCCAGGGTGTAAGGGGCATGATGACTTGACGTCATCCACACCTTCCTCCGGTTTATCACCGGCGGTCTTTCTAGAGTGCCCAACTAAATGCTGGCAACTAAAAACGTGGGTTGCGCTCGTTGCGGGACTTAACCCAACATCTCACGACACGAGCTGACGACAGCCATGCACCACCTGTCACTGCATTCCCGAAGGCACCCTCAAATTTCTAAGAGGTTCGCAGGATGTCAAACCCTGGTAAGGTTCTTCGCGTTGCATCGAATTAAACCACATACTCCACCGCTTGTGCGGGCCCCCGTCAATTCCTTTGAGTTTCACACTTGCGTGCGTACTCCCCAGGCGGAACACTTAACGCGTTAGCTACGACACCGAAGGGGTCGATTCCCCCGACACCTAGTGTTCATCGTTTACGGCCAGGACTACAGGGGTATCTAATCCCTTTCGCTCCCCTGGCTTTCGTCCATGAGCGTCAGTAATGGCCCAGCAGAGCGCCTTCGCCACTGGTGTTCTTCCCGATATCTACGCATTTCACCGCTACACCGGGAATTCCCTCTGCCCCTACCATACTCAAGCCTTTCAGTTTCCACTGCCATGATGGAGTTAAGCTCCACTTTTTAACAGCAGACTTGAAAAGCCGCCTGCGGACGCTTTACGCCCAATAATTCCGGATAACGCTTGCCACTCCCGTATTACCGCGGCTGCTGGCACGGAATTAGCCGTGGCTTATTCCTCAAGTACCGTCATATCTTCTTCCTTGAGAAAAGAGGTTTACAGCCCAGAGGCCTTCGTCCCTCACGCGGCGTTGCTCCGTCAGGCTTTCGCCCATTGCGGAAAATTCCCCACTGCTGCCTCCCGTAGGAGTCTGGGCCGTGTCTCAGTCCCAGTGTGGCTGATCATCCTCTCAGACCAGCTACTGATCGAAGCCTTGGTGAGCCATTACCTCACCAACTAGCTAATCAGACGCGAGCTCATCCTCAGGCGAAATTCATTTCACCAGTAGGCATATGGGGTATTAGCGGTCGTTTCCAACCGTTATCCCCCTCCTGAGGGCAGATTCTCACGCGTTACTCACCCGTCCGCCACTAACCCGAAGGTTCGTTCGACTTGCATGTGTTAAGCACGCCGCCAGCGTTCATCCTGAGCCAGGATCAAACTCTCCGTTGTGTTCAAATCCTTTTGTAGATAAATCTACTCAATTTGAATTGCTTTATCCAAATAAAAAATTCAGTATTTATATTTAGTTTCAGCCTCCTTAAATTTTAAGGATTACATTGAGTGCACGTTAAATATATATCTAAAGTGACTTTCCAAGATCTCAGATCCGTTTGCATCAAAACCATAAGTTAGGAATTGATGACATTTTTATATATTCTTGACGGGACCTCACACCTTTATTGCATGTACATCTTGAAATTACTAAAAATTTTAGTTATTTCTTGACGCAATAAAAGCATCAGTTCCTAAGTTTTTAAATTTTCTAGGTGCAGAGTTAAACAAGAAATGTGTAACTCATTTCGAAGGGAAAACCCTTCTTCTGGCTGAGAATAATGATCGAAATCGGATCCCCAAAAAATTCATTCGTTTCCCAAAATTAAAATTTAAGGAAATTTCTTGAATAATGCAAAAAAATATATTTCTGCCCAGAAGAAAATATTAAACCATCTGACTGTTATTGTGCAACCTTTTATACAAAAATTTTTTATTAATTTTTTATTTGATCAAAGTCTCATTAAACAACTAGGCTGAAATAAAGGGATATAAATGCAATGGCAGAAAGATTTAATCAAAAAAATTTAAGAGTAAGACCAAGTTCTGATGAAGAGAAAATTGTAACAAATGCAAAAAAACACTTCGAAAAAACTTTGGTTGAAATATCAGGGGAGTTAGTGGGAAGCGTTGCTGCACTAGAACACCCAACAAAAAATAAAAAATTGAATTATGGAGAAATATTTTTAAGAGACAATGTTCCTGTAATGATTTACCTCATTACCCAAAAACGGTACGAAATTGTCAAAAAGTTCCTAAGTGTATGCCTTGAGTTACAAAGTTCTAATTACCAAACACGTGGCGTATTTCCTACTAGTTTCGTTGAAGAAAATGGACGGCTCATTGGAGATTATGGCCAGAGATCAATAGGGAGGATTACTTCAGCTGATGCAAGTTTATGGTGGCCCATTTTATGTTGGTATTATGTCAATAAAAGCGGTGATTATGCCTTCGGGAAAAGTCAAAGCGTTCAAAGAGGCATTCAACTTCTACTAGATCTAGTTCTACATCCAACATTTGAGGGTACTCCAGTACTTTTTGTTCCAGATTGCGCATTTATGATTGATAGACCAATGGATGTATGGGGAGCACCTTTAGAAGTTGAAGTTTTACTTCATGGATGTTTAAAAAGTTGTATTAACTTAATGGAATTAAGTAGAGCAGATCATGTTAGTAGACTTCTAGACCAAAGACTTATCCTTACAAATCAATGGGTAAAGGATTTAGGAAATTTTCTTTTAAAGCATTATTGGGTTACCAGCCAAACAATGCAAATTTTAAGAAGAAGGCCAACTGAGCAGTATGGTGATGATCAACACTTCAACGAATTTAACGTTCAACCTCAAGTGGTTCCCTCATGGCTACAAGATTGGTTAGAGAATAGAGGTGGTTACTTAATAGGAAATATTAGAACAGGAAGGCCTGACTTTCGATTTTACAGTTTAGGCAATTCTTTAGCATGTATGTTCGGAGTACTGCCTGCTGAAGAACAAAGAGCTTTATTTAGATTAGTTTTACATAACAGACAGCATTTGATGGCTCAAATGCCTATGAGAATTTGTCATCCTCATATGGATGTCGAAGAATGGCAAAATAAAACCGGATCTGATCCTAAGAATTGGCCTTGGAGTTACCATAATGGTGGTCATTGGCCAAGTTTACTTTGGTTTTTTGGTACAGCTGTCCTATTGCATCAAAAACATTATGGTTCTGATGATGTAATACTCATGGAAGAAATGAAATCTTTAATAGAAGAATCATATTGGTGTCAACTTAATCAATTGCCTAAGCAAGAATGGGCGGAATATTTTGATGGTCCTACAGGTACTTGGGTTGGTCAACAATCAAGAACATATCAAACTTGGACAATAGTTGGATTTTTATTAATGAACCATTTTTTAAGAAATGAGTATAACGATCTAGATATGTTTAAGATTTAAGCTTAAAAAAGTCCTAACGTCAGTGATTTATCAATTGGCAAACATGCCCCAATACCAAGATAAATTGTTAAAAAAGTTCCAAATAAGAAAACAGACATAGCAATTGGTCTTCTAAATGGATTAGAGAATTTATTAACGTTTTCGATAAAGGGTAAAATCATTAATCCCAGTGGAATTAATGTTTGAAGTGCAATACCCAAAAGTTTATTAGGAACAACTCTAAGTATTTGAAAAACTGGATAGAGGTACCATTCAGGAAGTATTTCCAAGGGTGTTGCGAAGGGATTAGCTTTGTCTCCCAACATTGCAGGGTCTAGAACTGCTAAACCAACTACGCAGGCAATAGTTCCTAAAATAACTACCGGGAAAATATATAGTAGATCATTTGGCCAAGCTGGTTCACCATAATAGTTATGGCCCATACCTTTAGCTAACTTTGCTCTCAATTTTGGATCAGATAGATCTGGTTTTTTTAACGTAGACATATGGAGAACTAGTAATGGATTAAGTATAAGAGTTTATAAGGGACCTGAAATACCCTGTTTACGAATCATTAAAAAGTGCATCAACATGAAAACTGCTAATGACCATGGCAATACAAAAGTATGAAGGCTGTAAAATCTGGTTAAAGTGGATTGACCAACACTTTCTCCACCTCTAAGTAGTTCAACCATAAAGTCACCAATTACTGGTATTGCAGCTGGAACACCAGAAACGATCTTAACTGCCCAATAACCTACTTGATCCCAAGGAAGAGAGTATCCTGTCACTCCAAAAGCGACAGTTATGACTGCCATTACAACACCTGTAACCCAAGTTAATTCTCTTGGCCTTTTAAAACCTCCTGTAAGATAAACCCTAAAGACATGAAGGATTAACATCAAAACCATCATTGATGCACTCCATCTATGCACAGATCTTATTAACCATCCAAAACTTACATCGGTCATTAAATAACTAACTGAACTATAAGCTTGTGTAACTGTTGGCTTATAGTAAAAAGTCATTGCAAAACCTGTTGCAAATTGAATTAAGAAGCATACTAAAGTTATGCCTCCTAAACAATAAAAAATGTTTACGTGAGGGGGTACGTACTTGGAAGTTACGTCGTCAGTTATGTCTTGAATTTCAAGCCTTTCTTGAAACCAGTCATAAACAGATGAAGAATTCGCCATCCAAAAAAAAATTAGCTTTGATATAAAGAGCTTACTTAAAATTCTTATACTTGGTGTTAACACTTAACCCAATGAATTCATCTTTTAACAAATTTTTAACATTCAAAACTGTGATCACTACATCAATGATCATCATTTTTTCTATCAATCTTTTGTTTATTGAAAAAGTGGATGCTCTCAGTGATAGCAGGCAATTAGTACTTGACGCTTGGACCTTGGTGAACGAAGGTTTTTATGATCCAGAAAAGTTTGATGAAATCCAATGGAAAAGAATTAGACAAAAAACATTACAGAAACAAATTGAAACAAGTGAAGAGGCTTATTCTGCAATTGAAGACATGTTAAAACCTCTAGACGAACCTTACACGAGAGTTTTACGCCCAAAAGATTATGAACTACTAAAATCAAGTAATTTTGGGAGTGAAATTAATGGTGTTGGGCTTCAATTAGGTGAAGATGATGACAATAAAGTTAAAGTTATCTCTACTCTTGGGGGTTCTCCAGCTGAAGAAGCTGGGATATTAAGTGGGGACTTGATAGAAACAGTGGACGGAATCTCATCAGAAAAATTAGGGCTTGCAAGTACTGCCTCTAAGTTAAGAGGTGAATCAGGGACAAAAGTTTTAGTTGAAATATCTTCTGAATCAGGAGAAATTAGGGAAGTCGATCTTGAGAGGAGATCAGTAGATCTCAGACCAGTTAGAACAAAAAGATTAAGAGACGATTCTCACACAATAGGATATTTAAGGATAACTCAATTTAGCGAAAGCGTGCCCAAAAAAGTTGAAGAGGCACTTCAAGAGTTAAAAGAGAAAGAGGTTGAGGGCTTGATCTTGGATCTTAGAAATAATTCAGGGGGACTAGTAAGCTCAGGTATAGCAGTTGCAGACTCATTATTGAGTGAGAAACCTGTAGTCGAGACTAAAGATAGAAATGGAATCAAAGATGCAATTATTTCTCAAAAAGAGACATCTTTTGATGGACCAATGGTGACTTTAGTAAACAAAGGGACTGCAAGTGCGAGTGAAATACTTGCTGGTTCTCTACAAGATAATGAGAGGTCAATTCTTATGGGAGAACAAACTTATGGGAAAGGTTTAATTCAATCCCTAAAAAGTTTGGGGGAAGATAGTGGTATTGCTATAACAGTGGCTAGTTACTTAACCCCGAATGGGAATAATATTCAAGGTCAAGGTATGACTCCTGACAAATTACTTGATCTGCCGGATGCAAGTGATTATGGAAGTACTGACGATAAATGGGTGAGGAATGCAGAATTATTTCTGGGGTCGCTTCTAGAAAAAGAAAAAGTTTCAGTTCAAACAATGGAATTAAACAATGAAGAAATTAAATCTTTAAATGGCTAAAGATTGAAAATAAAAATATCTTAAAAAGATGAGTATTAAAAGAATTTTCCATGACCCAATTCATAAAGAAATAGTATTTGATGCAGGAAAGCCAGAAGAATTAATGATTATGGAATTAATTGATACAGATGCTTTTCAAAGACTTAGAAGAATAAAACAACTTGGGGCGGCATCATTACTTTTTCATGGTGCAGAATCGAGTAGATTTACCCACTCAATTGGTGTTTTTTGTATAGCTAGAAAAATTTATAAGAGATTAATTGAAAGTAAATCTTCATTTTGTGAAAATAAATTTGTTCTTTATGGTGCAGCTCTACTACATGATTTAGGTCATGGACCTTTAAGCCATACCAGTGAAGCACTATTCGAGCATGATCACGAACAATGGTCTGAAAACTTAGTTAAAAATTATTCTCCAATAAATTTAATCCTCAAAAAGTATGACAACGAATTACCCAGAAAAATTGGTGAATTATTTCAATCAAAACAACTATTTTCAAAACCTATAAAAACATTAATAAGTAGTGAGATAGATTGCGATCGTCTCGATTATCTTTTGCGCGATAGTTACAACACAGGTACCAATTATGGCTTAGTAGATTTAGAGAGAATAATTTCAGCTCTTACCTTTTCACCTGATGGGAATATCGGAATCAAACCGAAAGGAGTAATCGCTATTGAGCATTTCCTTGTACTTAGAAACTTGATGTATAGAACAATCTATAATCATAGGATAAACGAAATATCAACATGGATTCTGGAAAAAATATTGCACACAATAAAACATAATTATGAAAAGAATATTTGGTTAGATAATTCCCTATATAAATGGATTTTTTCACCTTCAAAAGTTGATTTTGATGATTTCATAAGAAATGATGATGTAACCTTTTATTATCATTTGATTAGATGGAAAGATGAATCTTTTGAACCACTTTCTACACTATGCAAAATGTTTATTGACAGGGATTTATTAAAGGCATCAGACATAAGTTTTTTAAGTAAGATTAATAGATTAAAAATCCTTGCATTTGCTTCAAAATTATGTGAAAAGAATGGTTATGATTCAGAAATATTTTGCGGGATTAAGGAAAGGTCTTTCAAAGGTTTTGAATCTAATAATGCTCTAAAAATATGGGATGGCACTTATCAAACCGCTTTAGAAAATAGTTCTGCATTAATAAAAACTTTAATGAAATCGGAGGAAAGCTCTTTTATTATTTATCCAGATATGATCAAAAATGAAATTAAAAATGAAATTTCATTAATAAAAAACAATTCCTAGATTTAATTCAATGGAAATCGTTTTAAAAAACAGTAAAAGTGAATATTTAGAAATTTTTTCTTTGTTAGATTCAGATAATCTCAATGAAACTTTCAAAAGATTTTCATCCATCAAGGAACCTTTAGAAGCAAAAATTTTCGCAGTCAATGAGTCAATAAGTTCTCATCAATTATCAAAATTAAAAAATCATTTTGACAAAATTAATATATGTTCCTTATGTATTTATTCAAATAATAGAGATACAATATTAAGTGGAAAGTCTTTAAAAATAGATTCAGCTTTTATTAAAGAGCAAGAGATTAAAAATAAGTTACTATTACTAAATTTAAAAAAGAAAGACGATATTCTTCACAAAGGAACAGTACGATCGGGTGAAAGAATATCTTCAAATGGAAACCTATGCGTTATTGGAGATGTTAATCCAGGAGCAATAGTTACCGCTAAGAAAAATATTTACGTTTGGGGCAAATTACAAGGGATCGCATTCGCAGGGAAAAGCGGAAATAAAAATGCCTCCATTGCATCACTTTATCTCAACCCTTTACAGTTAAGAATTGCAGATGTGGTAGCTATTGGACCAAAGGATAAGCCCAAAAATTGTTATCCAGAAATTGCGGTAATAGATAAACAAACGATAATTATCAAACCACACCTAATCGAAAATAAAAATTAATCAATAATTTGCAATAAATTAATTCAAACTAGACAAATTTAAGAATTACTTAATCTTTAAAATATTTAACTTTCTGCAAGTGGCTTTATTATTTGTAAAATCCTAAAAACCGTGGGGAAGAATACTCGCACAATATTAATTTGTTCAGGTAAAGGAGGAGTTGGTAAAACAACTTTAACCGCAAACCTAGGCATAGCACTTGCTAATAGTGGATCAACAACCGCTGTATTAG
Organism: Prochlorococcus sp. AG-355-N16; assembly: GCA_003278545.1. GTDB lineage: Bacteria > Cyanobacteriota > Cyanobacteriia > PCC-6307 > Cyanobiaceae > Prochlorococcus_A. The sequence continues at coordinate 486,447 of QCEF01000001.1, read as the reverse complement.
ATGCTGATTTTGGCTTAAGAAATTTAGATCTTCTTCTCGGATTAGAAAATCGTATCATTTATACTGCTCAAGATGTTCTAGACAAGAATTGTCGTCTTGACCAAGCATTGGTTAGACACAAAAAGGAACCTAATCTTGCTCTTCTACCTGCTGGAGATCCAAGAATGTTGGATTGGATGAAGCCCGAAGATATGAAAAAAATTAGTGAGCTACTTAGTGAGAACTTTGATTTTGTCTTAGTAGATTGTCCTGCTGGCGTAGAAGATGGCTTTAAAAATGCTCTTGCAGCCTGTAAAGAAGCTATTGTTGTTACTAATCCAGAATTATCTGCAGTGCGAGATGCCGATAGGGTAATAGGGATTCTTAATACTTCAGATATTGAGCCTATCCAACTTGTAATTAATAGAGTTCGCCCTAATATGATGGCTAGCCAAGAAATGTTATCCATAGAAGATGTTCAAGGAATCCTTTCTTTGCCTTTATTAGGTATTGTTTTAGAAGATGAACAGGTGATAATAAGTACAAATAGAGGAGAGCCACTAACACTCTCAGATAGTAGATCTCCTGCAAAGAAGTGTTATTTGAACGTTTCTCAAAGACTGTTAAATAAAGATGTACCAATTATCGATCTTAAAAAAGAAGGCAAAAGTCTTAAAGATAAATTCATGAGATTAATGCAAACAAAGGTTTTTTAAAATGATGACTCTCAGAGATCTTATAAATAAATTACTAGGCAGAGAAACTTCTAGTGCAAATACAGCTAGAGAAAGATTACAACTTGTACTTGCTCATGACAGAGTTGATATGAGTTCCTTAACAACTGATCTTTTAGATAAAATGAGGAAAGAGATCCTTGATGTTGTTGCTAAATATGTTGAAATTGATTTTGAGGAGGTAGCAGTAAGTTTAGAGACTGAGGATAGAATGACTGCATTAGTTGCCAATTTACCAATCAAAAGAACTATTTCAGGAGATATAAAATTCAAAAAAACTGATAAAGCTAACAAAGATATCAAAAAGTAATAAATTTAAAAAAAGCTAAAAAAATACTCATAATTGACCCTTCCTAATTGTAAAATGGAAGGATTGCCGGCTTAGCTCAGCGGTAGAGCAGCGCTTTTGTAAAGCGAAGGTCATCAGTTCAAATCTGTTAGCCGGCATTTTGCTTCATTTAATTCTGTTCAATATTCTTTGCTGAAAATAAAAAGACTAAACCTATCAGAGCAACAATTGGAAACAATCTTATTTCCAGGACATACTCTAGAAAATTTACAAGGGGTTCAAATATCCAATAAGTAAAAAATTGAATTAATAAAACAAAAAATAATAATAAAAACATTAATATAATTCCCTTACTAATACTTCTCCTTCTCTAATCAGTCTCCAATCTCCACTTTTCTTCCAAAATATAATAGTACTTGCTTTTCCACTTCTTTTTTCCCAGGGGATAGGGCCCAAAATTTTTACGGAAGGGAAGTCTAGAGCAAGACCTTCGACTGTAGTTGATCCTTTAAAACCTGAAATATTTGCACTTGAAGTTAACAATGGGCCTGTTTCTCTCATCAGAGATTGAGCCGTATTTGAATTTGGAATCCTCAACCCAAGAGTAAGATCATTGCTTGTGACGATTGTAGTCTGCTTTTCTGAAGCAGGAATAACCATAGTCAGAGCTCCAGGCCAATATTTTAAAGCTATATTTTCGTAATCTTCTTTAGCTGATTCGTGAACATAATCGATTAATTGTTTGTATTCTGATCCCAATAGAATTAAGGGTTTGTCTCTATCTCTTTTTTTAAACTTGTAAATAGTATTTGAAAATTTTGGCAAGCATCCAATTGCAGGTAATGTATCAGTTGGGAAAATTATAGGTAAACCACTTTTAAGAGTCTTCAATGCGGATTCGTAGTCTACTAAATTCATTTAGATTATGAACATATACATATTTATTTATATCTTCCAATGGTAAACCTACCAATACCTGAGAGATCTTTCACAATTTCTATTGATGTAAATTTATTTTTAATAAGTATTTGTTTTACTTTTTCACCTTGATCAAAATGATTTTCTAAAATAATCCAGCCCTTCTCTTTTAAAAATAATGGTGCTTTTTGAATTATTTCCCTAATGTGTTTTAAACCATCTTCCCCGCCTAATAAAGCAACTTTAGGTTCGAAATTTTTTACTTCTTTGGGTAATTTTTCATAAGTATCTTTAGGAATATATGGAGGGTTTGCAATAGCGAGGTCTAATTTCCCTTTAAAACTTTCAAGAGGTGACCACCAATTTCCACAATAAAATTTCAAATTTGATTGTTTGGAAGAATTTATATAATTTTTAATAGCTATTTCTAATGCATCTTGATCTATATCAGTTGCTACTCCATCGCTTAATGGATAAGCCAATGCCAAAGCAATACTTATAGCACCTGATCCAGTTCCTAATTCAGCAAAAAATAATTTTTCTGATTTCTTTCTAAATATATTGAAGACAATATCAACTATGAGCTCAGTTTCTGGTCTAGGAATGAGTACTTTGTTAGTGACTTTTAATTTTAAGTCTCTCCAAAAAGTTATTCCACAAAGATATTGAATTGGACAAGATTTCAGTAAATGGTCATTCCAAATAGATTCCAAAAATGTTAAGTTTTTTTTTAACTGTAAATTTCCCTCAAGATTTATATTTATCAGATTTAAATCACTAGCGGATATTCCGCCTACACAATCAAGTAAAAGAGCAAAAGATTGTGGTTCGCCTCCTTTAGAAAGTTGCTTTTTTTTCCAAGTTAAAAATTCTTCTACTGAAATGCTAAGCATTTATTAGGATTTAACGTTTTGGCCCAAGCCTACCTTTACTAGAGTCAGAATAGAAGCTTGATTTTTCTCCATCTTGAGTAGAAATAAATAAACCAATTAGGAATATTGTTGGAACCCCTACAAATAAAAGACTAGCTACGAATCCAAAGTTAGTTGTTTCCATTTAATTAGTAGTTCAATATTTATGTAATAAGACTATAGACATATAACTTGGAATAAAGTGGAAAAATAAACAATTTTTATAAACTGATTAACAGTCTTAAACAATTTAGCGAGGTAATTTTTTATTTTCACTAAGTTTTTTAAGTTCTTCCAAATTAGAGGGGGGGGATTGTGGTTTTGTTAAAATTACTGAAGAAGATTTTATCAATGTTTGACAGGCAAGTCTCCAATTTTCTGGTCTATTTTTCAGTTTTTCCTCTTCAACAGATGTAAGAGGGCTCAAAGAATTTTTGTTTCCACCTTCAACTGAAATAAAACAAGTGCTGCATTGTCCTGCCCCTCCGCAATTTCCTAAAATACCTTTTAATCCATAAAGTTGTAAGTTTTCTTTCATTACCAATTCCCTTAAATTTTCACCAGGATTACATTGAACTTCTAAATCCTCACGGATAAATCTGATAGTTGCCATTTTTTTAGTTATTTTTCTTATTTTGGCGTTTTACTTTGAGAATTGTGACCAAAATATTAACAATTTTTAGCTAAAAATTCCTTGTAAACTCAGTCCTGCAAATTGATTTACCCTATTTTTCCAAGAAAATAAATTTATTTACAAAAATCCCTCAAAGACTAAAAAACCCTTACTATCGTGATGTTTAGCTGTTTAATCAGCATAGTTACTAGAAATTAACCGATGGGATTGCCTTGGTATCGAGTTCACACGGTAGTTATTAATGACCCAGGTCGACTACTCGCTGTGCATCTTATGCATACTGCATTATTAGCCGGCTGGGCCGGTTCTATGGCTCTTTATGAATTAGCCATTTTTGATCCTTCTGATGCTATTCTCAATCCAATGTGGAGACAGGGGATGTACGTCATGCCTTTCATGGCAAGACTTGGTATCACAAGTAGTTGGAACGGATGGGATATTACAGGTGCTACAGGAGTTGATCCTGGATTCTGGAGTTTTGAAGGTGTTGCAGCTGCTCACATAGTATTCAGTGGACTATTGATGTTGGCTTCAATTTGGCACTGGACATATTGGGATTTGGATCTATGGGAAGATTCAAGAACCGGTGAGCCTGCCCTTGATTTACCAAGAATATTTGGAATTCACCTTCTGCTAGCTGGACTTACATGCTTTGGTTTTGGAGCTTTTCATTGTGCAAACGTAGGGATTTGGGTTTCAGATCCTTATGGTTTAACTGGTCATGTAGAGCCAGTGGCTCCTTCCTGGGGAGTAGAAGGATTTAACCCCTTTAATCCGGGAGGAATTGTTGCTAATCATATTGCTGCTGGACTTATGGGGATTATTGGGGGGATTTTTCACATTACCAATAGACCTGGAGAAAGACTTTATAGAGCATTAAAACTGGGAAGTCTTGAAGGAGTTCTTGCTAGTGCTCTAGCTGCTGTTTTATTTGTTTCTTTCGTTGTTGCAGGAACAATGTGGTACGGTTCAGCGACAACACCAGTAGAATTGTTTGGTCCTACCAGATATCAATGGGATTCGGGATATTTCAAAACTGAAATTAATAGAAGGGTTCAAGCTGCTATTGATGATGGTGCTACTAAAGAAGAGGCATATGCATCGATTCCAGAGAAACTAGCGTTTTACGATTATGTTGGGAATAGTCCTGCAAAAGGTGGCCTTTTCAGAGTTGGAGCTCTTGTAAATGGTGATGGTTTACCAACTGGTTGGCAAGGTCATATTGCTTTTCAAGACAAAGAAGGTAACGAATTAGAAGTTAGAAGAATACCTAATTTCTTTGAAAACTTTCCTGTCATCCTTGAAGACAAAGAAGGTAATGTAAGAGCAGATATTCCATTTAGAAGAGCTGAAGCAAAGTATTCGTTTGAACAAACTGGAATTACTGCAACTATTTATGGAGGAGATCTTAATGGTCAAACATTCACTGATCCTGCAGTAGTTAAAAGATTAGCTAGAAAGGCTCAACTTGGAGAAGCCTTCAAGTTTGATAGAGAGACTTATAAATCTGACGGTGTATTCCGAAGTTCACCAAGAGCATGGTTTACATATGCACATTTATGTTTCGGATTGCTTTTCTTGTTTGGCCACTGGTGGCACGCTTCAAGAACACTTTACAGAAATTCCTTTGCTGGTATTGATGCTGAGATTGGCGACCAAGTTGAATTTGGTTTATTCAAGAAGCTTGGTGACGAAACCACAAGAAGAATCCCAGGAAGGGTTTAAACTAAACTTTATTACTTAATCTTATGGAAGCTTTTGCCTACGTTCTTATTCTAACTCTCGCAGTTGTTACTTTATTCTTCGCTGTCGCCTTTAGAGATCCACCTAAATTTGATAGAAAATGAACTAAGAAAAAAAACCTCTTTAACAAGAGGTTTTTTTTTACTTTTCATAATTAAGATATTACTCTACTATTAGAGTTGAAGTGCAGCTTATTTCACCACATGCAGTGTCCAACCTGTCAAAACACAGATAGCAGAGTTTTGGAATCAAGATCTGCTGATAGTGGTAAAAGTGTTCGAAGAAGAAGAGAGTGCTTAAATTGCAGCTTTAGATTTACAACTTACGAAAGAGTGGAATCAATGCCAGTTTCAGTTATAAAAAAAGATGGTGGCAGAGAATTATTTGATAAACAAAAACTATTTACTGGTATATCAAGAGCTTGCGAAAAGACTAACTTCAGCAGTGAAGCAATTATTAATTTCGTAGATGGAATTGAATCGCAAATCGTACAAAACTCTAATAAAGATATAAAGTCTTCACATATCGGAGAATTAATACTTAAAAATCTTAGGAAAGAAAACGAAGTCGCTTATATAAGATACGCCTCAGTTTACCGAAAATTTAATGGGGTAAAAGATTTTATTTCTACTCTTGAATCTCTAAAAGGAAGTTCTAAAAACCAATTAGCATCAATTTCATAAATACAGCATCTTAAAGTGTAGAATAAATACCACAAATGTTTTTTGCTATTGGTTTGCAGGCTAGTAGCATTCCTTTCTAACTACCTTAGGTAGTCTGCGACACAACAAATGAACGAAAATTCTTCCCAAACAATTAAAGAACTTTCTGAGGATCAAGAAATTAAAAATTCGTCTGAGTTAGACAATCATTCAACATCCCATAATGAGGAAGATTTATCATTCGAGAAGAGCGATATCCCTTCAGCAGATTCCTCCTCTAGCAGAACAAATACGGATTTTGATAACGCAGGATTCACACAAGAAGAATTTGCATCACTTTTGGGTAAGTATGACTATAATTTTAAACCTGGCGATCTAGTTAAAGGTACCGTATTTGCTCTAGAGCCCAAAGGGGCCATGATAGATATAGGAGCAAAAACAGCTGCTTTTATGCCTGTTCAGGAGGTTTCAATAAATAGAGTAGAAGGGCTTAACGATGTTTTACAACCTTCAGAAAGTAGAGAATTTTTCATAATGAGCGAAGAAAATGAAGATGGCCAATTAGCCCTCTCCATTAGAAGAATTGAATATCAAAGAGCATGGGAAAGGGTAAGACAACTCCAAAAAGAAGATGCAACTATATATTCTGAAGTTTTTGCAACAAACAGAGGAGGAGCTCTTGTTAGGGTAGAGGGATTGAGAGGTTTCATTCCAGGCTCTCATATAAGTGCTCGAAAAATTAAAGATGACCTAGAAGGTGAATATTTACCTTTAAAATTTCTCGAAGTTGATGAAGAGAGAAATAGATTAGTACTAAGTCATAGAAGAGCTTTAGTTGAGAAAAAAATGAACCGACTTGAGGTAGGCGAAGTTGTTGTTGGTTCTGTAAAAGGTATTAAACCTTATGGAGCCTTTATTGATATTGGTGGAGTTAGTGGTCTACTGCACATTTCTGAGATTAGTCATGAACATATTGAGACTCCTCATAATATTTTAAATGTGAATGACCAAATGAAAGTCATGATAATTGACCTTGATTCAGAAAGAGGACGAATTTCATTATCAACTAAAGCACTTGAACCTGAACCAGGCGATATGCTGACGGATCCTCAAAAAGTTTTTAGCAAAGCTGAAGAAATGGCTGCAAAATACAAACAAATGTTATTTGAACAAACTGACGATAATGAAGAAATCCCAACAGGGTCAGCTGAAACAGTATAAATTTACTTTTTTATTTTGTTTACAAACATCAGAATTTCAGTCTCATTATTCTCTTACAAGTATTATTTAATTTACAATAATTGATTCGTAACGATAATCTAATTTAAGATAAAGTCTAATTTCAAAATTATTTGTAAATGAGTGATTTCATTTTCACTTCGGAATCCGTTACTGAAGGTCATCCTGACAAAATATGTGATCAAATTAGTGACGCTGTTTTAGATGCTCTATTGACAGAAGATCCAGAAAGCAGAGTTGCATGCGAAACTGTGGTCAATACAGGTCTTTGTTTACTTACTGGAGAAATAACTTCAAAAGCAAAAGTCGATTACATAAAACTTGTTAGAAATGTAATTAAAGAAATTGGATATGAAGGCTGTAGAGCAGGTGGTTTTGACGCAAATAGTTGTGCTGTTTTAGTAGCACTTGACGAACAATCACCGGATATTTCTCAAGGAGTAAACGAGGCAGATGATGTTAACGATGATTTGGAAGATAATACCGGAGCTGGTGACCAGGGCATAATGTTCGGCTATGCATGTAATGAGACGCCTGAATTAATGCCCTTACCGATCAGCTTAGCTCATAGATTAGCCATTCAACTAGCCAAAGTGAGGCATGAAGAAGTCCTTAATTATCTACTCCCTGATGGTAAAACTCAAGTAAGCATTGATTACGAAAAAGGTTTACCAGTCTCTATTAATACAATTTTAATTTCAACTCAACATAATCCTGAGATAGATGGGATAACAAATGAGGAAGAAATTCGTCAAAGAATAAAACAAGATTTATGGAAGCATGTTGTAATTCCTGCTACTGAAGATTTAGAAATCAAACCAAGCATTAGCCAAACAAGATTTCTAGTAAACCCAACTGGAAAATTTGTCGTAGGAGGGCCCCAAGGAGATGCGGGGCTCACTGGTAGAAAAATTATTGTAGATACTTATGGTGGATATGCAAGACACGGAGGAGGGGCATTTTCTGGTAAAGATCCCACAAAAGTAGACAGATCAGCCGCTTATGCAGCACGTTATGTAGCTAAAAGCATAGTTAAGGCGAAATTGGCAACAAAAGCAGAAGTACAATTAAGTTATGCAATTGGAGTAGCAAAACCAATTTCCATACTTGTGGATACTTTTGATACAGGTGTTATTTCACAAGCTAATTTGACTGAGCTAATTAAAGAGCTCTTTGATTTAAGACCCGCAGCAATAATAAAAGAATTTAACTTAAGAAATCTACCAAAAAAAATGGGAGGCAAATTTTTTAGAAAGACTGCATCCTATGGACATTTTGGGAGAAGAGATCTTGAGCTCCCATGGGAAAATGTAGAAGAAAAAGCAGCCCAATTAGCAGAGGCTTCCAAGATTTTTTAATAAAATATTTTTTCTATGCCTGAAAATTTTTACGGAGGGTTAGATTTTGGAACCAGTGGAGCAAGAATATCAATAATTAATCTTAATAAGAAATTAGTATATTCCAATTCAGTACCTTATTCATACTGCTTTAAAAATCCAAATTCTTGGATCAAATCCTGTGAAAATCTATTAGTTAATTTACCTATTGAAGTAAAAATTAACCTAAATAAATTGGCTATCTCCGGCACCTCAGGAACTTTAACAGCATCAAATTTGCAAGGAGAACCAATTGGAGAAGCAATACCATATGACCAAGCATGTAGCGAAAATAAGAGCCTTCTTGAATCCTTAACTTATGGAGAAGATCATCTGAGAACTCCATACAGTAGTCTTGCTAAAGCATTAAAACTAATAGATAAATATGGGACAAATATACTTTTACGACATCAATCTGATTGGATCACTGGTTGGTTTTTAAAAGATTGGACTCATGGAGAAGAAGGTAATAATCTAAAACTTGGTTGGGATCTAAAAAAAGAATCATGGCCAAATACCTATCTCAAAACTTCATGGCAAAAATGCTTACCGCAAATAATAAAAAGTGGAAAAATTCTTGGACAAGTGAATTTTGATTTAGCAGAGAGATTTAACTTGAACAAAAAATTAATATTAATCTCAGGAACCACTGACTCGAATGCTGGTTTAATAGCTGCAGATTTAGGTAAAAAAGATGGTCTCACTGTTTTAGGAAAAACTATTGTAGTTAAAAAAATTATTGATAACCCTATAAAAAAACAAGGAATTACAACCCATAGATTAAACGGCGATTGGATATGTGGAGGAGCATCAAATTCAGGATGCGGGATCTTGTCTCAGTTCTTTTCTGATTTAGAAATAAAGGAGCTCAGTCGACAAATTAATCCATCGAAAAATACTTCTTTAAATCTTTTACCTCTTAATAGTAAAGGAGAGAGATTTCCTGATAATAATGCTAATTTAGAGCCGATACTTGATCCAAGGCCAGTAAGCGACTTACTTTATTTACATGCATTATTCGAGGGGCTAGCCAAGATCGAATTGAAAGGATGGGAAAAACTAGAAGAACTAACAGGTTCGCTTCCAAAAAAAATTATTACTATCGGTAAAGGTTCAAAAAACCCTCAGTGGAGAAAAATAAGAGAAAAAATTATCAATATACCTATAGTCTCATGTAACAAAACAGCTTCATTTGGTACTGCCTTGTTAGCCATTAACTCAAAATAAAATTTTTGTGGGATATTTGATGAAGATATAAAATTTTTAATTAAAAGGGTTTCACAAACTACACATCTTAATTTAAAGTATATAGGTTAGAGCCGGGATAGCTCAGTTGGTAGAGCAGGCGACTGAAAATCGCCGTGTCCCCAGTTCAAATCTGGGTCCTGGCACCTTTAAAACCCTGTCCTAGACAGGGTTTTATACTTTCAAATCATTGCAAACTCGTTTTTTTTTTCGTTTTTTTTTTACTTACAATTTTTAGTTTTCGACTCTGCAGACTTGACCAATAACACCCAAAATCAGTTTATCGCCATTTGGATCTTGCCAATTAGCAAAATCATTGAAATTACTATTTGCTTCATCTATTGAGACATCAACATCTCTAAATGATTTTTCAAAACAATTTATATCCATTGTATAGAGGATATCCTTAGTAATTTCACTTTTTGTTTTGGGAATAAATTTACTCAATACTCTTACAGAACCATCCTCATTCCTTTTTATACTTTGCCTATCCCATAACTGCTCTCCGTATTCACTTTTAGGGACTCCAACCCATTCATGAGGCAAAGCTTCTGATTTTTTTATTGAAATACAAAAGAAAACGATAATCGAAAGGACTAAATTAATGAAATTTCTAAAAAATATTGAATTAACTTTATTCTTAGAATTAATCATGACTATTTATGGAATACAAAAATTTTTTATTAGTAGGAAATAAAAGATTAAAAATTTGTAAAAATTTTTATTGATTAGTATTTCTATTATAGATAGAATCAAATATTAAAATTAAGAATTTACTTCCAATAAATTTTTTAGAAAAATAATGAATAAAATACAGAAATTTTTCTCAGTAGTTTTTTTTATAGCAATATTTGTTGTATTGATTTATTTAATCCAAAATTATGGGATTGAACCTCTAAGGAACAAAATAGAAAGTATGGGGATTTGGGCTCCTTTTGGAATATTCATACTCAGAGGAGTAAGTATTATTTTACCTGCCCTTCCAAGTTCAGCTTATTCTCTGCTAGCTGGTTCATTACTTGGATTTCAAAAAGGTTACATGACAATAATCTTTTCTGATATCGTTTTTTGCCAAGCTGCTTTCTTTATCGCAAGAAATTATGGTCGGGTTCCTGTACGTAATTTAGTAGGCCCGAAAGCAATGCAAAAGATTGAAAGTTTCAATCAAAACCAGCTAGAAGAAAATTTCTTTCTCATGACAGGTCTACTAATGACCGGCCTTTTTGATTTTCTAAGCTACGCAATTGGTATTGGAGGAACTCGCTGGAAAATATTTACTCCTGCATTATTAATAAGTCTTCTAATCAGTGACTCTATACTAGTAGCAGTAGGAGCTGGAGTTAGCCAGGGAGCAGGATTATTTCTAGGGATTGCTCTATTGGGAATGTTTGCTTTAGCGACTATTTCAGGATTGGCAAAAAATAAAATGCCTAAATAACAAAACATTTGATAGTTCTGTAATCAAAGAAGAAAGATATGACATTTTCGCAAACAATAACTATATAAATAATGATTCATGCGAGAATAGAATTCGATTAATTTTAAAGTTATTAGATGACTCCATTTAGACCAACATCATATGATCGGCCTGGTGAACAAATATCAACTACTCCTTCTGGATTAAAAGTAACTACTGCAAAGAGATTAATGGTGGATTCAATGGTAAGAATGATACAAAAAGCAGAAAATCATTCCGTAGAAGATAAACTTGACGAAGAATCTAACAATAATTAATCAATTCATTGATAAAAGTATAGGAGAGTGGAAATCTATTAGAAGTACTCACACTTTAGCTTTTCAGGAATTTGAAAACTCAACTAGTAAAATATATATAAAACATATCAACAAAAAAAATAAAAAAGTCGTTGAAATTTTTAAAAATTATAAATTTAGCTTAAACCTAGAGAGCATAGCCATTTCTATAAACTGGCAAGCTATTAGTGATTGGGAGAATGATGATATCAGTGAGGGAGATGAAACTATTCTGATTTTTTTACCCAAAGATGAAAATTCAGGAATTGTTTTAAGAAATAAAGGTTATACAGAATCCTTTATTTCATCATCAAATTATTTTGTTGATGAACAAAATAATTTACACATTAAAACTATTTATAAATCAACAGTTTCTGAAGAAAGAATTTCCTTTTTATCCACTCATGTAAGATCCAGATTTTCTACCATTAGAAATCTGGAAAATAACTCAGTTATACAGACTTCTCATTCTTCAGAGATAAGGAACTTAGCTAGTTTAAAAGATTAATTATCCTTTCAAATTGAAACTCTGTTTCAGATATTAATTTAGGAAGAAAGCCTTTGTTTCCTGGCATATTATTAACTGTTGAATTCAAATCAGAGATAGTTGCATCTCGCATTAATTGAAAAACCCTTCTTGCATTGCTTAAAGGTACCCCAAGAGCAAGATAAGTATTTTTAAGATCCTTCAAACAACTTTTTTCTAAAACTGATTCGTCATTAGAAATCAAAAGATAAGCAACAATCCTTAGGATTATTTCTCCATCTCTTAAACAAACAGACATCTTGTTAGTTGTATTTAAAGATATTTTTGAATTAATTGAATCTTGATTTTCGCAAATCATTGCTGTTACAGCGTCTGCTGCGATTGCATGTGAATTATTGGTTATTGAGGTTATTGCATCTAATCTTGAATTTGCACTATTAATAAATTCTTTTATATTGCTTAAATCATTTAATTTCTTATCGGCCGACAATAGTTGATTATTCTTTGAAACTGACATGCCTGAAGTAAAAATTTAAAGACTGATCTTAAGAATAATACAAAGCTAGTAAAAACAATACAATTTCAAACTTAACGCAACGCTTCTTAATTAATAACTTCATTCCAAAGCGATAGTTGAAATAATTCAAATAAAAAATTTTTTTCCGCTAATATGAAATTACATCTTTAATAAAGTTTTGGATCAACAGGATTTAAAATTATCAAAGAAGCTTATTTCCTCATATAAAAAGAGATTGGAAAAAGAAATTTTTGACAGAAGTATGAAATTAAAGATGCCTCAAAATAAATTTGAAGAAATAATTAACAACAATAATGAACTTATAAATTTAAAAAAAGCGTTAGAAGATCTAGAAACGGAATCTGAATCTCATAGTAAAGTCTGATTTTTGAAAAACCCTTCCAAAAGTGCCTCAAACCAACAATTTCCTTTTTAATTCCCTAAACGATCAACAACTTCAAGCAGTAAAACATGTTTATGGACCACTATTAGTTGTAGCAGGTGCAGGTAGCGGAAAAACTAAGGCTCTTACTCACAGAATTGCAAACCTTATTGAGGGTAACTTTATAGATCCCTATAACATTCTCGCTGTCACTTTCACTAACAAAGCTGCTAAAGAAATGAAAGCAAGATTAGAGGTTCTTCTAGCCCAAGAATTAGCTTTTAATCAATTTGGTCAGCCTTGGACAACTCTCAAAGAAGTTGATCAGAACCAATTAAGAGCAAAAGTTCACCAAGAGACGCTTCAGAACCTTTGGATCGGTACTTTTCATTCCTTATTTTCAAGACTTCTGAGATACGATATTGAAAAATATACTGATCCAGAAGGCCTAAAATGGACAAGACAATTTTCAATTTATGATGAAACAGATTCTCAAACATTAGTAAAAGAAATTATCAGTCAAGATATGAATCTTGACCCAAAAAGATATGATCCCAAAAAGATTAAAAGATTAATAAGTAATGCTAAAAATCAATGCTTAACTTCTAATGACCTTTTAGAAAAAGCAGATAATAATTTTGATAAAACAGTTGCAGAAGCCTATAAGAGATATAGGATTTCGCTCTCTAAAAATAATTCTTTAGACTTTGATGATCTTCTGCTTTTGCCTGTTTTCTTATTGAGGCAAAATGATATAGTCAGAGATTACTGGCACAAAAGATTTAAACATATTTTAGTTGACGAATATCAAGATACAAATAGAACACAATATGAACTTATAAAATTAATTACAGCTGGGAATACTGAACCAAAAAATTTCTTCAATTGGCAAGATCGGTCAATTTTTGTAGTTGGGGATGCTGATCAAAGTATTTATAGTTTCAGAGCAGCTGACTTCAGAATTTTAATTGGTTTTCAAGAAGATTTTAAAACTTCAATCAACGACGATACAAAATCATCTTTAATTAAATTAGAAGAAAATTATAGGTCATCTTCCAATATCCTTGATGCTGCAAACTCATTAATTGAAAACAACTCTGAAAGAATTGACAAAGTTTTAAAGGCTACTAAAGAAAAAGGGGAACTTTTAACATTACTCAGCTGTGATGATGAAATTTCCGAGGCAGAAGCAATTACCAATAAAATAAAATCACTCAATAACTATAATCAAAACCCAATTTGGAAAAATTTTGCAATTTTATATCGAACCAGAGCTCAGTCGAGAGTATTAGAAGAATCTCTTGTAAGGTGGCGAATTCCTTATACAATTTTTGGAGGATTGCGTTTTTATGATAGAAGAGAAATTAAAGATGCAATAGCATATTTGAAAGTTCTGGTTAATTCTTCAGATAACGTTAGTCTTTTACGCATTATCAATGTTCCTAGAAGAGGGATTGGTAAAACTACTATTCAAAAACTGAATGAACTATCTAATAGGTTAAATATCCCATTATGGGAGGTTCTTAATGATAAGCAAAGTCTTGAAGAAACAATAGGCCGATCATCAAAAGGAATTAATAAATTTACTGAAATTATGAATGATCTACTGTGTTACCTAGAAAATTCAGGTCCCGCTCAACTACTACAACTTATATTAGAAAAAAGTGGTTATTTAAGTGACTTGCTCTCTAGTGGGACTGAAGAATCTGAAGATAGAAGAAATAACTTACAAGAACTAATTAATGCAGCTACTCAATATGAAGAAGAAACAGAAATAGGAGATGTAGAGGGATTTCTCTCTACAGCAGCCTTAACAACTGATAATGATACGCAGAAAAATAATCCTAACTCTGTAACTCTCATGACTCTGCATAATAGTAAAGGTTTAGAATTTCAAAATGTTTTTATCACTGGGCTAGAACAAGGTCTCTTCCCTAGCCATAGATCAATAGATACCCCCTCACTTCTTGAAGAGGAAAGAAGATTATGCTATGTAGGTATTACTAGAGCTAAAGAAAGAGTTTTCTTAAGTCATGCCAGAGAAAGAAGATTATGGGGTGGAATGCGTGAAGCAACAATTCCTTCAATATTTCTTTCGGAAATACCTGAAGATTTAATAGATGGCGAATTACCACAAACTGGTGGTGCTTCAATTAGAAGAGATTGGCATCTTGATCGTTTAACTAGAGTTGATCGAAACAATCCAAATGAATTTATTAACAAACCAATAAATGCAGTAAGGAAATTATATTCAGGTCCTAGTAAAGGGAAAAGCTGGATAGTTGGAGATATGCTAATTCACTCAAAGTTTGGGAAAGGTGAAATCATACATATTTTTGGGAGTGGGGAAAAAATATCTTTAGCAGTAAAATTCGGTGATAAAGGAAGTAAAATTCTAGATCCCAGATTAGCTCCAATTCGTTATGTTAGTTAAAACTCATGAACGATATCTCTGATTACATCCAAGGTGAATTAATCAAAACTCCATTTAATCTATATAACCTAATTGCTAAATACATAGAATCTCATAACAATACTAAAGTAGCTTTTGTTGGCGGTTACTTAAGAGATCTTTTAATTAGTAAATTCCACAAAAAATCGTTTTCTAAACCTGTAGATATTGATCTTGTTATTGAAGGATCATCTATTTCTCTTGCCAAATTTATAAAAAAAAATATTGTAAATGTAGATTTATGTTTAATCAAGGAATTCAATTTATACAACACTGTAGAAATAAATATTAATGACTATAAAATTGATATTGCTTCTGCAAGAAAAGAAATTTATTCTGCTCCAGGCTTAAATCCCACAGTAAATAAAAGTACTATTAAGGAGGATCTTAAGAGGAGAGATTTCACTATAAATTCAATAGCCTTCGAGGTCTCGACAAGGAAAATCTATGATCTTTATGGAGGAATTTCTGATATAAAAAGTAAAAGATTGAACTTACTTCACAGTAATAGTATTTCAGATGATCCAAGTAGATTAATTAGATGTGCAAAATATGCTTCAAGGTTAGATTTCAATATTTCAAATAATTCCCTCAAACAATCTCAAGAAACAGTTAGACAATGGCCATGGAAAAGTTCAGAAACTCATCAGAAAATGATTTACCCTCCTGCATTAGGCATACGAATAAGGATGGAACTAGCTGAAATATGCAAACACGATAATTTGACTAATGTAATTTCAATAATTTATAAATGGGACATTATCTCAATCTTAAATGAAAATATTAAAGTCGATAAAAGATTTTTAAGAGGACTAACTTGGATTAAGAAGTTAAAGGGAAATCATATGCTTTACTTATTAAAAGATTCAGAAGATTTAGAAAAAGCATGTCAAAGATTTTTGGTAAATAATAGTGAGATAAAAATATTAGAAGATTATATAAATATCAAAAAGATATTAAATACAAACCAAAAAAATTTAAATCATTTTTCTCCATCAAGTTGGACAGAATTTATTGAGGAGAGAAACCTTAATGATGAGACAGTCAAATTATTAATTTGTGATGGAGGGCCATACTGGCGTAAATTGTTTAAGTGGTTATTTATTTACAAATTCATAAAATCAAAAAAAGATGGAGAAACATTAAAAAAAGAAGGATGGGACCCAGGGAAGGAGATGGGAAAGGAAATCAAAAGATTAAGATATCTGGAAATTGACAAATTAAATAGAAATTAATTACATTTTTACAACCTCTCCAACCTTAAACCATTTATCCTTCAGAACATTTTCATATTTACGATTGCAACTAATCAACAAGGGTCCGCATGTTTGAGGATCTAATAGTAATGATATTCTCTCGTTAAAAGTCTCTTGATCTAATGAATTTTCGTTTAAAAAATTAATTATTCTTTTTTGCCTATTTACTTTATAAATTTTGTCAAAAATTTCTTTATTAGATTCAAAGAAAGTACTTTTAACATCTTTTCTTATTAAATCAAATACTCCAGGATAAGCTTTAAATGCGAATAAATCTAATAAAACTTTTAGTGGCTCAAGATTATTGCTTTGCCTATATAAATTAGATGATTCAACCATTTCTTTAAGATGTCCAATAAATCCATATCCAGTAATGTCTGTCGCAGCATTGACTAATGATTCTTTAAATTGATTTTGAAAAAGATAAATTTCATCAATCAAATATTGCTGACTCTTTACTAAATTATTAATTACTTCAGAAGAACTACCCAGCATATTAATATTTTGCATTTGACCGGCAAAATAAATACCAACGCCCAGAGGTCTAGACATCATGAGAATATCTCCAATATTCATTCCAGATTTAAGCCATGGTTTTGCTCCATTTTTTAAAATACCTTGAACTGTTAAAGAAATATCTATTCCTAATGAATAAGGTTTATTTACTAAACTTCTTGCCTCGAAAGTATGGCCTCCAAGCAATTCACCTCCATGATCCTCTACTGTTGATTTAATACCTTGAAGTGATTGAGAAAAGAGGTAACTCTGAAATTCCCTTTCAACTTTTGGTAATGAAATTAAAGCCTGCGCGGATGAAAGTTTTGCTCCGCATGCCCACAAATCTGAGCAAGCATGCAAAGTAGTAATTTTTGCATTAAGCCAAGGATCACTTACTAAAGCAGGAAATCCATCTACACTTTGCAAGATAATATCTTGACCATTTTGATATATCTCAACTGCATCTTCAGGTGATGAGGCTAAAGAATTTAAATTAGAATTTATTAATGATTTATTCAAAACAAACTGAGGAATTTTAGCTGCACAGCCTCTGCAATCATTCAATGAAATATTTTTTTCACTACTTTTTTTCATAATTAGCCTTTTTGATCTGAACTTTTTTATAAAGTTGAGATCAATTTTATGCTTTAAAATCCAAAAAATAAAAGAAGGGCCGAAAACAAAATTGCGATAAATAGCAAAAGCCTTTGAATGATGGCTTGGAAATATATTTACTATTTGCAATCCGATCTTTTGAGGAAACCACTTTTTTAATGATCTCCCTTCTATATCTTTTTTTAGATTTTGTACTAATGTATTTACAACTTTTATTGCAAAAACTCCCGATGCTGGTCTTTTTGCTGAACCTACAACTGCGCAATCACCGACAGCAAAGATTCCAGAGAAACTTTTTATCTGTAAATTCTGATTTGTAATCATTCTGCCATAAGAATCTGAATCTAATAATTTTTTTTGTGCCCATAACGGAGATGTATTTCCAGTACATAAAAGAATCTTGCCATAATCAAAATTAAGTTTTTCAACTAAATCAATATTGGAATTCCGTAAACTTTTTAGAATTGTATTATTAATTTTTCTTGAATGACATAATAGTTTTAAAGGTCTATCTCCCCATCTTTTTCTCAAAGCATAAGATACTTCAATTGCAGCAAGGCCACTCCCAACAATTACAAATGGAAGTTCATTAACTGAATCACAAATGTCCTCTTTTAGTATTGAGTCATAAGCCCTTAAAAAAGGTTTAATTGAAAAAGCATTTCGATTTTTAACTAGTGATTCAAATTCTTTTGGAATTATTGTTTGACTTCCATAATTAAGCACCAACTTCGAATAATTAATTGAAGGTCTATTACTTAAAATAATTTTCTTTAAATTGAAATCAATATCTTTTACTTCTTCTTCAATAAAAGATACTTTTGCATTTTTTGCTAAAGATTTTATATCAATTAAACTCTCTTCTAAAGTGATTGATTTTGAAATCACCGATGGGAATATAGCCGAATAAACCAAATGAGAATCTCTGGATATAATTGAAACAGGAATTTCTGGCATTAATTTCGGAAACATTAACCATTTCTTCAATAAAGAAACATTTGAGTGTCCTCCTCCAATTAGTACCAGATGATTAAAAGCCATTTACATCACTATGAATAAAGAACATTTATTACCAATTGAAAAATCAAGATTAGGAGTGATTGGTGGGAGTGGATTTTATTCAATGGATCAAATAGAGTACTTAAGAGAACTAGAAATCAATACTCCCTATGGTAAACCTTCTGATTCAATAAAAGTATATAATCTTGGAAACCTAGAGATTGCATTTATTCCTAGACATGGCAGAACACATAGTTTAAATCCTTCTGAAATCCCTTACAAAGCTAATATTTGGGCTCTAAGATCAATAGGAGTAAGATGGATTATTGCTCCATCAGCAGTCGGTTCATTACAAGAACAAATAAGGCCTCTTGATATAGTGGTTCCAGATCAATTTATAGATCGGACAAAAAATAGACCTGCAACCTTCTTTAATGATGGAGCTGTTGCTCACGTAACTATGGGAGATCCATTCTGCACAAATTTATCACGTATATTAAGTGAAATCGGAGAAAAAAATATTCCTGGCGGTAGACAATTGCATAGAGGGGGTACTTATCTTGCAATGGAAGGTCCCGCTTTCTCAACTAGAGCAGAATCTAATTTATATAGGAGTTGGGGATGTTCAATAATTGGAATGACGAACCACACAGAAGCAAGATTAGCTAAAGAAGCTGAAATAGCTTACTCCTCCTTATCCATGGTTACTGATTATGATTGTTGGCATCAAACTCATCAAGAAGTTTCTGTAGAGATGGTTTTGGATAATCTTAGATCAAATACTGAAGTTGCTAATAAAATAATATTTGAAGTAGCTAAATTAATTGATAAAGAAAGACCAAAAAGTAAATCTCATTTTTCATTAAAAGATGGATTGATAACCCAAAAAGAAAATATCCCAAGCTCCACAAAAGAGAAACTAAGGATATTTACTGAATCTTATTAGGCTTATTTTAAATAAGTGATTATCAGGTCAAGGTAAGGATTTATTAGCCTCCAGCTCCAACACCTTGGTATGAACCATAGAAAAATATACCTAAAACGAAGATAACTGCAATTCCACCTGCTGTAGCGACAAGCCATAGAGGAAGAGTTCCTTCAGTCCATCTTCTTTCCCATGCAACTGCTGGTCTACCGTCGGGAAGTCTATCTGGAATTCTTCCATCAGGTCCTTTTAATTTACTCATAGTTTTAATTTAGTTGAAAAAGTAACTGGAAAATAAAATTCCCAATACAAAGACTGATAGTAAGCCTAAATAAAGGCTTGTACGATTAAGTTCAACAGGAACTTTATTTGGATTTTCGTTTACTTGCATGATTGTTAAATTTATCGGGCTACAAATTGCATAGCAGCAATGGAACCCAAAAAGAATACTGATGGGATAGCTAAAGCATGAACTGCTAGCCAACGAACAGTAAATATAGGATAAACGCGGACTTCCGCAGCCTGCATTGGAGCTTGAGAATTAGACATAGTTATTTCGTTCTTAAATCAAGTTGAGACTTGGCATCAAATCTTTGTGTTACAACAGGAGCTTTTGCTTCAGATGCCTGAAAATAACTATCCGGACGAGGAGTACCGAAAGCGTCGTAAGCTAAACCCGTATATACGAATAAGAAGCCCGCTATAAAAATAGCTGGTAATGTTACTGCATGAATAATCCAGTACCTAATACTGGTGATTATTTCAAAGAATGGGCGTTCACCCGTTGAACCTGCGGCCATAATCACAAATGTTTACCATATGATCTTACAGTGTAAAACTATAAGTTCGCGAAGAAATTAACAGCTTGGTTACAGACAGTTGTTAAATTCATTGAAAATTAAGATTTTTTTTATTATTTTCTTAAGTTATTACGGATTTAACCATTCCATTTAAGGATGTAACCACGCTCGCCAAGTATGAATCCTTTTTGATTATCTAAAGACTCCTTATCAAGAAAAACTATTTTTATATAGTTAGTAGGCAATGCAGAAGCAAGAGGATCTGAATTCCAAGTTTCACCTTGATCTTTACTTACTATTAAAGTGCCATTACCACCGCCAGCCCATATGTCACCATTTGGATCCCAACCCATATCTAGATAATTGTAACCATTAAGAATAGGGATTATAGGCTTTGACCAACTTTCTAGATTTTTAGGGTCTTCATTAAATCTAATTTCCGCACCTCTTGAAAGCATCCATAAACTTCCTTCGGGGTTGAAACCAATACTTTGCACTCTCTTACTACTTGCTCTTTGGTGAGCAATCCAAGTATTACTATCACTATCAAGAGTAGAGAAGAAATTTCCAAGACTGCTTACGCTCACATAATCACCGGTAGATGTTCTTCTTAAATCTCTTATACCTCCCTGTTCCGAAGGGTCTGATACTTTTGCCTCCCATGTTTCACCGCTATTGGAAGTTTCATAAATAGCTGCTGAGGTTGTCGCCAATTGAGCAACTCCTTCATCAATAGTAGTAACTAAGAAAGGCTGGCCTGGTAACTTCCCAAGTGAAAGCCTAGTCCAATTTTTACCTTCATCGAAAGTATGCATTACGAGAGAGGGCTGCCCTATTAACCAACCTTCAGAACCCTTGAAATCAATATCGAGAAGGCGAAAGTTCTCTTCAGCAGAAATATCTAATGATCTTTTTTCCCATGTTTCACCACCATCAGTAGATTCCATAATCAATCTGTTTGAGCCTACTAAAAAACCATGATTATCATCTATAAAATCAACATCTAAAGCATTAGCCTGATCTTCAAACTGAATTGTTTTCCAAGGGCTGCTTTCATTCATCTTGACACCTGTAGATGAACAACTGCTTAAAACGAAACAGAGAACTACAGATAAAAGGAGATTAGGAATACTTGTAAAAAAATTTTTCATTTATTTATATTAATGCAAAGAGTACAAAGAAAGGAACATGGCAGCAGCAAAAGCCAACCCTCCAAAAATCAATATGTTTTTTTGTCCAGGAGGTAAGCTATTAAATCCAAATCCATAAACTAAATTTTCTTCAAATCCACTAGGTTTTGCTCTGGATCCAATATCCTTATAAAAATTTTTACCGGCTCGACAAACAGGGCAAGCAAATGTATTCCCATCTAACTGTGAAAATGGCGTATTTTTTGGTATGTTTAATTTTTTATTTCCTTCAGACGGATCATAAATGTATCCACAACTTCTACATTCGAATCTATTTTGTTCTAAATTAGGAATAGATTGTTCAACTTTTACTCCTGAGGAACTTTCAGAAGGTTTTTCTTTCTCAAAGTCTTCAACTATTTTGTTTTCCTCAGAGGCTGGTTGAATGTTTTCACTCACGGTTTATTATTATTCTTTAAGAACTTTAAAAGATTTTGCTTAATTAAGCGACTTTTATTCAAAATTAATTTTTTAATATGTTTTTATTAACTGGCTATGAATATTTTTTAGGTTTCCTTCTAATTGCCGCAGCTGTACCATTATTAGCTCTAGTTACTAACCTTATAGTTGCCCCAAAAGGCAGAACAGGTGAAAGAAAACTTACATATGAATCTGGAATGGAGCCTATAGGAGGTGCATGGATTCAATTTAATATTCGTTATTACATGTTTGCCTTGGTTTTCGTTATATTTGATGTTGAGACTGTTTTCCTTTATCCTTGGGCGGTTGCCTTCAATAGATTAGGCTTATTAGCTTTTATTGAAGCTCTAATCTTCATTGCAATACTTGTTATTGCCCTGGCATACGCATGGAGAAAAGGTGCTTTAGAATGGAGTTAAAAAATTGAATCCACAATTATCCCCAAAAGCAATAAGAGAAATCCGAGAAGGAACTTGCAATCCTCTTGGTGCACCCCAAGTTACTACAGATTTAAGCGAAAACATTATCTTAACAAGTTTAGACGACCTTCATAATTGGGCTAGATTAAGTAGTTTATGGCCTCTATTGTATGGAACAGCTTGTTGTTTTATAGAATTTGCGGCCTTAATCGGATCTAGATTTGATTTTGATAGATTTGGATTAGTACCTAGAAGCTCGCCAAGGCAAGCAGATTTGCTAATAGTTGCAGGAACAGTAACGATGAAGATGGCTCCAGCCCTAGTAAGACTTTATGAACAAATGCCTGAGCCAAAGTATGTTATCGCTATGGGTGCTTGCACAATCACAGGGGGAATGTTCAGTGCAGATTCTACAACTGCTGTAAGAGGTGTTGATAAATTAATACCAGTTGATTTATACCTCCCCGGATGCCCACCAAGACCAGAAGCAATTTTTGATGCTGTAATTAAATTAAGAAAAAAAGTTGGTAACGAATCAATTTCAGAGCGCACAAAAACTGAGCAAACTCACCGATACATAACATCTGATCACGAAATGAATCTCGTTTTCTCAGAAAATACAGGTGAATATCTAAAGAAAACTTCAGCTAACGTCATACCCTCTTCCAAAAAAGAAAAAATAACCGAATTACCTGAAAACACCGAAAAAACTGAAATTATTAATTCTGTAGAAGATTAATGGAAAAAGACGGTTTAGCCACATCCTCAGATAATTCTATCGAAAAAGAAGGGTTTATAAGCCAATCTTTGTCTAAAGATGGAATTCCCAATCAATCTTTATCTGATGATCACATAGGAATTGAAAATATTTCTGTGGAACCTAACAAATTATATGAAGCAGTATCTGCCTTGAGAAATTACGGTTTCAACTATCTCCAATGTCAAGGAGGATATGATGAGGGACCAGGCAAAAATCTTGTTAGTTTTTACCATTTTATAACTGTTGATGATTTACAAAAAATCGAAAAAATTAAGGAAGTCAGAATTAAAGTTTTCTTAAAAAGAGATTCTGATTTATCAATCCCTAGTTTGTATAAAATTTTTAAAGGAAGTGATTGGCAAGAAAGAGAAACTTTTGATATGTATGGAATAAATTTTATCGATCATCCCAATCCCAAAAGACTATTAATGCCTGAAGATTGGAGAGGATGGCCATTACGCAAAGATTATATTCAGCCAGATTTCTATGAACTTCAAGATGCTTATTAGTTTAATTTTTTTAATTTGCGGTAAATAAACATAACTGCTCTTGCTAATCTCCTTGGATCATGTCTAAGAGTTGGGGTTATTTTTTTTGAATATAATGGAGCTTGCAAAACATAATAACCTTCTGATAATAATTTTTCTTTATTACATTTGACTGGCTCTGCCCCTCTACTTTCGTAATAATCTACTAACGGAGACTTTTCAAATTGAATCTGAGATAAAATTGAATTAAAAATTCGAGTATTAATTCCAAAATTTGATAATTGTTTTTCTATTGCTTTGATATGTTGATAGACATCAAGTCCATCTGTTTCTCCAGGCTGAGTCATCAAATTACTTATATAAATTTTAGGAGCATTATTTTGCAATAAGGCATCTACTATCTCTGGTACTAAAAGATTAGGCAATAAAGAAGTGTATAGACTACCTGGGCCAAGAACAATTAAATCAGCTTCTTTTATAGATTCAAGAGCACTTGGAAGAGCCGAAGGATTTTCAGGTAGGTAACCAATCCTCGAAATTAATTTTTTAGATTTACTGATCTTGCTTTCACCAAAAATTTTTTCACCATTTTCTAATTCAGCCCATAACATAACATCAATATTTGTTGCGGGTAATACTTGACCTTGTACCGCCAAAACCTTACTAGAGGCCTGAACTGCTTTTTCTAAACTGCCTGTAATTGTTGTTAAAGCTGACAAGAATAGATTTCCAAAACTATGACCTTCCAGACCACTTCCACCTGAAAATCTGTACTGAAATAATCTAGTTAAAGTAGGTTCTTCGTTTGATAAGGCTGCCAAACAATTTCTAATATCTCCTGGAGGTTGCACACCTAATTGTTTTCTGAGAATCCCGCTACTTCCACCATCATCGGATACAGTTACGATTGCTGTAATATTACTACTGTAATTTTTTAAGCCTTTCAGTAAAGTAGATAATCCTGTACCGCCTCCAATTGCAACAATATTTGGGCCTCTGTTTAATTTACTTTTAACTCTTAATGCATCAACTAAAAATGTATCTTTTTCTGGAACAAGCGCTTTTTGAATAGAATTAATACTTCTATTTTGTCCAATCCCTATTAATAATATTCCAATAACAAAAATCAATGGTCCCATTAATGAGACAGGTAAAATACTAGTTAAACCTGTCATTACAGAGAAAAAGATTTCAATAAGCCAATAAAGCGGTCTTAAATTTGTCCAAATTGCCACGCCTAATAATGCAGTCAAAAATCCTATTGCAGATGTAAACATCCATCTTTTTATTACCAATCCTGGCAAAAGCCAACTCAATATTCTTAAAATTTTCTTCAATAAGTCAAAATTGGACTTTTTAAAATTTTTATAGTATCTTCTTACCCTTTTTTTACGCTTATTCATTAAAAAACCTCTTAAATTATTTTTCTCAAATTTAAAAACTATATAGAATCATTATAAATCAAATTCATACATCCTTTTTTTATTTCTAAAAATAGGCAAAATGAATTATATAAATGCTCTTTATATAAGTTTTGAAAAAATCAAAACATGCAGTTGAAACAAAAAACCTCTCAATAAGCTGGGGCGAAGTTAATGTGCTTAATCAAATAAATTTTGAACTTAATGATGGAGAGAAATTAGCTATTGTTGGCCCCTCAGGTTCTGGTAAATCAACCATATTAAAAATATTGGCAGGACTAATTCTCCCCAGCAAAGGAGAATTAAGAATATTTGGTGAGAAGCAAACATATTTGAGATTAGATCAAGATAATCCTCCTGATGTAAGACTAGTATTTCAGAACCCGGCTTTATTAGGATCTCTAACTATTCAAGAAAATGTAGGTTTTCTCCTCAAGAGAAATAAAAACCTATCGAAAAATTCGATTCATGAAATAGTACGTGAATGTTTAGCTGATGTAGGATTATTTAATGTTGAGAATAAACTTCCAAATGAATTAAGTGGAGGCATGCAAAAAAGAGTAAGTTTTGCGAGAGCGTTAATTACTGATCAAACTCTTAAGGCAAAGTCTAAAC
Organism: Prochlorococcus sp. AG-355-N16; assembly: GCA_003278545.1. Taxonomy (GTDB): domain Bacteria; phylum Cyanobacteriota; class Cyanobacteriia; order PCC-6307; family Cyanobiaceae; genus Prochlorococcus_A. The sequence continues at coordinate 460,721 of QCEF01000001.1, read as the reverse complement.
CTCTGTTACTTTTTGATGAACCTACTGCAGGCCTTGATCCAATTGCCTCATCAAGAATTGAAGATTTAATTAATAAGACAAACCATAAAGCTAGCGGATCATCTATTGTCGTAAGCCATGTTCTTAGTACTATAGAAAGAACTTCAGATAAAGTTTTAATGCTTTATGGAGGTAAATTCAGATGGGCTGGCTCGATTGATGAATTTAAAAGGAGTGAAGATCCCTATGTATTTCAATTTAGGAATGGAAAACTTGATGGTCCAATGCAACCAAAAGACATTTAGAAATTATGCGTAGAAGCTTACGAGATTCAATAGTTGGTTTTTCCTTATTAGGAGGAATTTTAATATTCACATTTTTTTCTTTTTGGCTAAGAGGTGTGAGATTATCTTCAAAAAATTGGTACCTGTTTGCTGAATTCAATAATGCAAGCGGTTTATCAAAAAAATCTCCAGTTACATATAGAGGAATCTTAGTGGGATCGATAGAAGATATCTTGTTCACTAATGAATCAATTAAAGCAAAAATAGTTTTAAATAATCCTGAAATTATTCTTCCAAGGCCAGCATTTGCAAGGGTAGTTACAAATTCTTTCCTTGGTGGAGATGTACAAGTTGCTTTAGAAACTAGTGACAAGACAATTCCTAAAAACATCGCAAAACCTACATCAGAAAAATGCGACACCAAATTAATTATTTGTCAGGGAGACACTATCACAGGTAAGCAGCTATCAAGTCTTTCAAATATAACTAATAGGATAAGCCAACTTTTAAAAGAAACAAATCAAGAAAACTTAATTGAGAACATCCTCAACTCAATTGATCAATTTGACAAAACACAAGAAAATCTTGATGAATTAATTTATTTATCGAAAAAAGAAATAGAAAGAGTTAAACCTCTAATAAAAGAAATTACAACTGCTGCTAATCATTTGAATAACATTTTGTCTACTATCGATGATAAAGAAACCCTTAATGACATTAAAGTGACAATTAATTCTGCTAGGTCTATCTCAACCAAAATAGATAATATGAGTGATGATTTCCAAAAATTAACCCAAGATAAAGAATTAACCAAATCTATAAGAGATTTAACGATTGGACTTTCAAAATTCCTTAACGAAATTTATCCATAAAAATATTTAAAATTCATTTATAGCATTTAAAGCCATAGCTGCGATTGCTTTATCTGTAGCTTTTGGCAGTTGAACATATTTCCCTTGAGCTGCCTCTGCTAATTCTTTACCAAATCCACTTGCAATAAATTTTCTTTCTGTATCAATTATCAAAAGTTTTATCCCAAGCATGGGATATTTTGCTGCGATATCAAGAACCTCTTGCTTTAAATTTGCATTTGTATTTTCGTTTTCTTCAACCTCATTTTGTCCTAGAGATAAACCTAATGGAACATTACCTCTGCCATCAGTAATCCCTACAACAATAACTTGGCCTATATCTCCCGTTGAAAGAGCATTTTTTGCTACTTTTGCTGATTGTGTTAGTCCATGTGCCAAAGGGGATCCTCCACCACAAGGCATAGTTTCTAACCTTCTTTTTGCTGCAGTTATTGATCTTGTTGGAGGCAAAAGCACTTCGGCCTGATTACCTCTAAAAGGAATAAGAGCAACTTCATCTCTATTCTCATATGCCTCTGTTAAAAGTCTTATTACAGCGCCTTTGGCACTTTGCATTCTATTTAGAGCCATAGAGCCACTCGCATCAACCAGAAAAATTACTAGAGCCCCAGCCTTTTTTTGCAGAAGCTTTGCCCTAAAATCATTTTCTTCAATAACTATTGATTTATTAGGGTTCCTTAATCTTCTAGATTTTTGATAAGGAGCAGCAGCTCGAAGGGTAGCATCTACAGCAATTCTTTTTACTTTACCTCTTGGAATAATAGGTTTTACGTATCTTCCTCTACTGTCACTAAATATGACTGATCTGCTCCCGCTATTCCCTGCTTTAGCTTTAGCTGATGAAAAAAGCAATAAATCAGGATCAACCATACATGCTTCAGGGTCTAATATGAATTCTTCAGGTATTTCGGGAGTAGATTCTTCTTCTCCGTCAGAATTATCCTCTTCTTGTTCTTGCTCTTGGTCTTGCTCATTATCATTTTCACTAGTCTCAGGTTCAGACTCTTCATTATTTGATTGAGGTGGGGGTGGGGGACTCTGATCCTCTGGAGGAGGTGGTTCAATATCATCATCTTCTGGAGGTATTTGCATTGCTCGTGGAAGAATAACTAACCTTACTGCGACTTTTAGATCTTCAGAATTTACATTTTCATCGCCTCGAAGAGCTGCATTAGCCTTTGCTACTTTTACTGCAAATAATTCTGACCTATGCCCTTCTACTCCTCCTCTAAGAGCTTCATTGACTAAATAGGTTATTTGCTCTTTTGTTATCTTGACATCCTTTAACCATTGCCTTGCTAAAATCAATTGAGTTGATAAATTATCAGATTCTTCCGACCATTTTTCTGAAAATTTAATATTATTTTCTGCATGTGATAAAACAGATTTTGTAATCTCTACTCTTTGAGCATTATCAATAGATTGATCTGCGGAAAGCACAATAGCAAAACGATCCAAAACATGATCTCTTAAAGCACCTTCTTCAGGATTATATGTTGCTATTAAAAGTGACTTACAGGGATGAGAGAGGCTTAAACCATCTCTTTCAATATTATTTTGTTCTCTTCCTATAGCTTCAAGAATTAAATTTACAATTCCATCATCCAATAAATTTATATCGTCTACATACAGAACACCTCTATGAGCTTCTGCTAAAATTCCAGGCTGAAAAACTTGTTCTCCAGTACTTAATGAGGCAGCGACATCAATTGATCCAACAAGTCTATCTTCAGTTATACCAATGGGGACTTGAATAAATGGAGCCTCTTTTACTTTTTTTGGAATTTCATCAATTTGATTCAAATAATCACTTCCAATTGCCTCCTCTAACAATTTATTAGTACTAATATCCCATTCCTCTGGTTTATCTGGATCTAGGTTCCTCCCAATAGGTCTTAATGAAGTATTACTATTTCTCTTTGATAGTATTTCGAGTATTGATTCATTATCTAATACTTCTACAGGAGGGAGTAAAGTATGCAAACCCCTTGCTAATACTGACTTACCAGTACCTCTTCCGCCAGCAATAATCACTCCTCCTAAACTCGGATCGACTGCTGCCAAAAGCAAAGATAATTTCAATAAGCTATGACCCGTAATTGCCGCCAAAGGAAAAGATCTAAAAGAATCCTTTGAGTTCATTAAATCTTTTATTTCTCCTTTTTCTTTAAACTCGGGGTTCAAAATCACTTTAAAAATGCCTGATATAGAATTTATCCAATAACTTTGTTTTTTGTAGTGGAATTATCAAATCTTAATATCAAAAATGGACTATGTATATCCCTCGGAGCAAATATTGATAGTAAATTCGGAAGCCCTATTGAGTCACTATTAATTTGCAAACCAAAAATTGAGGAAATAATAAATGAGTGGGGAGATAGTTTCAACAAAAAAAAAGAAGAGAAAAGCAAATTTTATGCAAACTTTTTTTGGTCTTCAATTTATGAAACATTACCCCTTGGTGTTGAAAATGAGCAGCCAAATTATTTAAATACTCTCTTACTCATAAAAAGTAATTCTTTTCCTATACAATCAAATAAAAACGCGAAATTACTTTTAAAAGAACTAAAAAAGTTAGAGAGATTTTTCGGAAGAGAAGAGACGCCAAAGGGTAAGAAATGGCTATCAAGATGTCTCGATTTAGATATTCTTTGGTGGGAAGATTTGCATACGAATGACGAGGAATTAACATTACCTCACCCTAGATTCATGAATAGGAATTTCGTTATTACACCACTATCTGAAATCTTAAGTAGAAGCCAAAAAATCACAAAGTTTGATATCCCAAAATGGTCTATATAAATGATTTACAAAACCAAAAAATAACTGTTAGGCTATTTTTATTTTAGATTCATGTGCAACAAAAACTTTATAAAAAGATCCATTTTTAAAGAAAAAATATCTGAGTTAAAGTCAAAAAAATTTAGTTTCGAAATAAATAGAATTGAGCTTCCAAATGGACATATAGGTGAGTATGGATACATTAAGCATCCTGGGGCAGCATTAGCCGTACCTATTACAAAAGACAATAAAGTTATCATTCTTCGGCAATATAGATTTGCTGTCTCAAGGTATTTATTAGAATTTCCAGCAGGTACATTAGAAATAGGTGAAACACCTATTAATTCAATTCAAAGAGAAATACAAGAAGAGACTGGATTCAGTGCAAACAAATGGGATGAACTAGGAATTCTTGTCCCTGCTCCAGGTTATGCAGATGAAGAAATTTATTTATTTTTAGCTCGTGATTTAAACAAACTCAATTCCGAGGTTAAAGGAGATTTAGATGAAGATATAGAAGTATTAATTTTAAATCCCGACGAACTAGATAACCTTATTTCTGGTGGGGATGAAATTCTTGACGCAAAAACCGTGACTGCTTGGTTTAGAGCTAAACAATTTTTAGATAAATTATGAATAAACCTAGAATACTATTTTGGCATAGAAAGGATTTAAGAATTTTTGATAATCAAGCTTTAATCAAAGCATTTTCATTATCAAATGCTATTACTTCAACTTATATATTTGATAAAAATTACTCACACGATTTCAATGCAAGTTCAAGAGCTTGGTTTCTAGGAAATTCTCTTCAAGAATTAGGAAATAATTGGAAAAAAATGGGTAGTAGATTAGTTATGGAAGAAGGAGATCCGGTATTAATAATTCCTCAATTAGCAAAGAAAATAGATGCTAAATTTGTTTTTTGGAATAGATCAATTGAACCTTATGAGATTAATCGCGATTTACAAATAAAAAACAAATTAAGGGAACAAAATATTCAAGTTATTGAAACTTGGGATCACTTATTAGTAGAACCTTTAAAAATATTTTCAGGGAATAACAATCCTTATTCAGTTTATGGACCTTTTTATAAAAACCTTAAATCAAAAATGAATTTATTAGGTTCATATTACCAAGATAAAGTTGTTTTCCAGTTTAATGATATAGATAATAAACTCAAAGAAAATAAGATAATAAATTCATCTGATTCGGTTCTAGAGAAATTTATCAAAAATATCAAATTTCCTGGTTCGAATATTTGTCCATGTATACCTGGAGAGAATGCTGCAGAAACATTATTAGAAAACTTTATTAACGAAAAAAAAATATATTCTTATAATTTTGCAAGAGATTTTCCTTCCCATAATGGGACATCATTTCTAAGTGCATCTCTCAGATTCGGCACCATAAGCATTAGAAAAGTTTGGAACGCCACATTAAATTTAAATTCAAATTTTGCAAATCAAGAAAATTACCTATCTATTGAAACTTGGCAAAAAGAACTTATTTGGCGTGAATTTTATCAACATTGCTTATTCCATTTCCCAGAGCTAGAGAAAGGTCCATATAGAAAAAAATGGGATCACTTTCCATGGCAAAACAATATTGAATGGTTTCAACATTGGAGCAATGGAGATACCGGAGTACCTATAGTTGATGCTGCAATGCGTCAACTAAATAGTACTGGCTGGATGCATAACAGATGTAGGATGATAGTCGCTTCATTTCTGGTAAAAGATCTTATATGCAATTGGCAAATGGGCGAGAAAAAATTTATGGAGACTTTGGTTGATGGAGACTTAGCTGCAAATAATGGGGGATGGCAGTGGAGCGCCAGTAGCGGTATGGATCCAAAACCACTTAGAATTTTTAATCCATATACCCAAGCAAAAAAATTTGATCCTATTTGCGAGTATATAAAATATTGGATTCCTGAATTATCTAAAGTGTCAAATTCGGAATTATTAAATGGGGAGATATCTAATTTAGAAAAAAATAATTATTCAACCCCTATTGTCAATCACAACATACAACAAAGATTATTTAAATCACTTTATGCTGAAATTTGAATTTCCTCTATACAATTCTTTAAAACTTTATTTAAATTTTCTGCTACATAAACTTGCTCTTCATAAGAAATTTCAGGAAACATTGGAAGACTAAGAACTTCTGTGCAAATTCTCTCTGTATTTATGAGTTTTGTTCTAGGAAAATTTTTATTTTTGTAAGCTATTTGTGCGTGTATTGGAATTGGATAATAAATAATTGAATTAATACCTTTTTCAAAAAGTTTTTGTTTTACCAAATTCCTTAAGGAATAATATTTTTTGCAATCAGTATCAAATAAATTTGAAAAATCTTCATTTAAAAAATATTTATCGTTTCTTAATTTGATTACAAATTGATTCCAAGAATGGGAAATTGAATCAGGGCTAATTTTAGGAAAACTAATAAATGGATTTTTTTCTAATAATTCAAGGTAATTTTTAGCAATTTTTTGGCGATTATTAATCCACTTGAAAATATATTTAATTTTAATGTTTAATATGGCAGCTTGAATGGTATCAAGTCTGCTGTTATATCCAATTTGGGTATGGTGATATCTTATGGGGCTGCCATGAACAGCCAGTTCTCTAATTTTTTTGGCAATCTTTTGATCTGAAGTTGTTACTGCTCCACCATCTCCAGCAGCTCCTAAATTTTTAGTAGGGAAAAAGCTAAAACAACCTATATCACCGATACTACCAACTTTGGAATTTTTCCACATTGTGCATGTTGCCTGAGCACAATCTTCGATTACTTTTAAGTCATATTTGTTGGCCAAAGATTTTATCAAGGTCATATTCACTGCATTCCCAAATAGATGAACTGGCATAATTGCCTTGGTATTAGAATTTATTTCTTGTTCTATTAGTTCAATATTAATGAGATAAGTTTCTGGATCTATATCTACTAAAATAGGATTAGCACCAACTGCACTAATAGCCTCTGCAGTCGCAAAAAAGCTGAAAGATGAAGTAATAACTTCATCACCCACACCAATATCTAATGCGCGTAAAGCTAATACTAAAGCATCAGTTCCACTATTACATCCAATAGTATTTTCAACACCAATCAGATTAGAAAAACTCTCCTCAAATTTGGCAATTTCTTGTCCTCCAATATACTGACCCCCTTTTAAAACTTTAGAAACCTCACTCTCAATTTCTGAGCCAATTTCTTGGTACTGCCTATTTAAAGTAAATGGAGGTATCTGCATATTGAATATATTAACCCTAAACCATATTTCTATGGGTAAAAAAATATTTTAATTCATTTAAACCAACTTGGTTCTTTACCAGGAGTCCATTTAATATTGCAACCTAAAGAAGGCATCTGATTTGAAGGATAAGAATTATCTTGATTCAAATCTTTTACAGCAGAGCGCAAATCTTTTCCAGACAAAGGGATATTATTACCTGGTCTACTATCGTCTAATTGGCCATGATAAAACAATAAAAAATCACCATCCCCTTCATTTGAAAAAAGATAAAAATCTGGGGTGCAAGCCGCTTTTAATTCCTTAGCAAAATTTTGATTTTCATCATAAAGATAAGGAAAACTCCATCCCTGTGATTGTGCTTGAAATCTCAAATTTTTAGGAGAATCTGCAGGATGAGTGGCAATATCATTACTAGAGATTGCAACTGTTTGAACTGTATTTTCAATTTCTTTACTTAAGGTGAAAATTTGATTCTCAATATATTTAACAAATGGGCAATGGGCACAAATAAACATTAAAAGTAAATGCCGATTATCTAGATTATGAGAATTAAAATATTCATTTTTTGAAGAATTAGCATTTAACATTTGGAAATTAGGTAATTGAAAACCTAATTCCAAAACCATAGAATTTGTTCTTACCATATTAAAGTTAAAAAATCTTTGATATTTGAAAATTATTGTATATTTTGCAGTAATCAGTAAAGATAGGTACTTTTGTATAGGAGAATAATAGAAATAATAAACAAAATGCTTCTCAATCTAACTGGTAAAAAAATTCTTGTTACAGGAATTGCCAACAATCGTTCAATAGCATGGGGTATTGCTCAACAACTTTCAAAAGCTGGCGCAGAACTTGGAATCACATATTTGCCTGATGATAAGGGAAGATTCGAATCTAAAGTTAGAGATCTAACTGAACCTTTAAACCCATCGTTATTTTTGCCTCTTGATGTTCAAAATCCAGCTCAAATTGAAGAAATATTTAAAAATATAAAAGACAATTGGGGGCAAATTGACGGATTAGTTCACTGCCTAGCATTTGCAGGACGCGATGAATTGATTGGAGATTATAGTGCTACCACTTCAGATGGTTTTGATAGGGCTCTTAATATAAGTGCTTATTCGTTAGCACCTTTATGTAAAGCGGCAAAACCACTTTTTAGTGATGGTGCTGGAGTTGTCTCATTAACTTATTTAGGATCTGAAAGGGCAATTCCTAACTATAACGTGATGGGGGTTGCTAAAGCAGCTTTAGAAGCTTCAGTAAGATATCTTTCTGCAGAACTTGGTCCCGAAAAACAAGTCAGAGTTAACGCAATAAGTGCTGGGCCTATAAGAACACTTGCGAGTTCTGCTATAGGTGGCATTTTAGATATGATTCACAATGTTGAAGAAAAGGCTCCTTTACGCAGAACAGTCACTCAAACAGAAGTAGGTAATACTGCTGCTTTTTTATTAAGTGATCTCTCTAGCGGCATTTCAGGCCAAACAATTTATGTTGATGCGGGTTACTGCATTAATGGAATGTAAACTAAGTTTTTTGCATAAAAATGTCATCTCTAAGGCAATCTGAAATAAAAAGAAAAACGAATGAAACAGATATCTCTGTATTTATAAACTTAGATGGAAATGGGATTTCCGAGATTGATACCGGGATTCCATTCTTAGATCATATGCTTCATCAAATATCCAGTCATGGTTTGTTCGATTTAAAAATAAAAGCAATTGGAGATACCCATATTGATGATCATCATACAAATGAAGATGTAGGCATCGCATTAGGCAAAGCATTTTCAAAAGCCTTGGGAGAAAGAAAAGGAATAAACAGATTTGGACATTTCTTTGCCCCATTAGATGAAGCATTAGTTCAAGTGACTCTAGACTGCTCTGGTAGGCCGCATTTATCTTATGATCTTCAATTAAAAGCCCCTAGAATAGGAAATTATGATACTGAACTAGTAAGAGAGTTTTTTATTGCCTTTGTAAATAACAGCGGTATTACTCTGCATATTAATCAAATACGAGGTAGTAATTCACATCATATAGTTGAAGCGTGCTTTAAAGCTTTTTCAAGAGCAATGAGAATGGCTACCGAAATAGATTTAAGAAGATCTGATTCAATTCCAAGCAGTAAAGGAATGCTAGAAAATCAATAAAATAGGAATTTTTTCGAATCAGCCACAATTCAGTTGATTTTTGGCGAAGATGGATGAAGTAACCATTTTATTGTGACTAATTTACAAGATAAGAAAATTGATAAATTAAATAGTTTTAACAAAGAAGATTGGTCAAGTGCTTATCAAAATGTAGAAAAGGAGCTAACTAAGGAGCCTCTAAAAATTAGCAAAGGTAATAATATTAAAAATTTAAATGGAACACTACTAAGAAATGGACCAGGAATATTAGAGAGAGGTGGACAATGGGTTCATCATCCATTTGATGGTGATGGAATGATAACATCCATAAAATTCGAAAATGGTCAGCCATTCTTAACTAATAGATTTGTTAAAACTAAAGGCTTTTTGGAAGAAGAAAAAATAAATAAATTTATTTATAGAGGTGTTTTTGGGACACAAAAAAATGGAGGAATTTTAAATAATGCATTAGATCTAAAATTCAAAAATATCGCTAATACTCATGTCGTTAAATTAGGAGATGAAATTCTCGCATTATGGGAAGCAGCTGGTCCACATGCAATGGACCCTGATAGTCTTGAAACTATTGGTTTAACAACATTAAAAGGGGTACTCAAGCCTAATGAAGCATTCAGTGCTCATCCCAAAACAGACCTAAACTCAAATGCATCTTCAAAAATTTTAGTCACTTTTGGAGTACAAACTGGGCCAAAAAGTACCATTAGATTAATGGAATTTAATAATTCTGGTAAAAATTCTGGAGAGCTTATTTTTGACAGAAAAGATACCTTCAATGGCTTTGCATTCCTTCATGATTTCGCAATTACAACTAATTGGGCAATTTTTTTACAGAATGCTATTGATTTCAATCCTCTACCATTTGTAATGGGTCAAAGAGGAGCAGCACAATGTCTAAAGTCAAACCCAAATAAAAAGGCAAAGTTTTTTATCATCCCCAGAGAAAGTGGATTATTTAGAGGTCAGTCACCGTTAACAATAGATGCTCCAGAAGGTTTCGTTTTTCATCATGTAAATGCATTTGAAAAAGATACCAAAATTGTATTAGATAGTATTTTTTATGATGATTTCCCATCAGTTGGTCCAGACGAGAATTTCAGGGATATTGACTTTGATAAATATCCAGAAGGAAAACTGAAAAGATCATTTATCGATTTAAAGAAAAAAACTAGCGAACTTGAGACTTTAAGTGAACAATGTTGTGAATTTGCTGCTGTTAATCCTAAAAACTTAGGATTAAAAGCAACTTTTAGTTGGATGGCAAGCACATCTCAAAAGCTGGGGAACGCTCCACTTCAAGCAATAAAAAAAATAAATTTAACTTCTAAGGAAGAGATTTCTTGGTCAGCTGGTCCAAGTGGATTCGTAAGTGAACCAATCATGGTTCCATCAGAAAACTCTTCAAAAGAAGATGAGGGATTCTTATTTATACTTCTATGGAACGGAGAAAGAAGAGGAAGCGATTTAGTGATATTAGACGCAAAAGACTTAAAAGAATTAGCTGTTTATGAATTACCGATTTCAATTCCTCATGGACTTCATGGATCTTGGGTTAATTGAATTTAATAAAAAATTTCAATTAAATTTGGAATAATTTTTTTTATTGCTTTACCTCTATGACTACAAGAATCTTTAATATCATTATTCATTTCTGCGAAAGTTAATCTGGTAGAACTTTCCTCAAAAATTGGGTCATACCCAAAACCACCTTTTCCTCTCGGGTTTAAAATAATATTCCCATGACATTTGGCTTCAGATTCAATAATCACATCACCATTTGGGGAACAAACACAAATATTGGCAATAAAAAAAGCTCCTCTATTTTGAACTCCATCAAGTTCTTTTAAAACGCGTTCAATTCTCTTCTGATCATTTTTTGCATATCTAGATGAGTAAATGCCAGGCTTACCATCTAGTGCATCAATACAAATTCCTGAATCATCTGCTATTGAGAAATTATTTGTTTTTCTCGAAACTTCACTCGCTTTTTTAATTGCATTATCTCTAAATGTCAGTCCATCCTCTTCAACTTCTAATGACTCTGGCTGGAGTAATAATTTACAATTAACTCCAGCAAGTAATTTCTTATATTCTTCAATTTTACCTTTATTCTTACTAGCTAAATATAAATTTTTCATCCTTATTTTCCTACCAAATTTATAAATACTTGACCCCACTCTAATAACTCATCTAAATAAGATTCTTTTGGTGCTTCACAATATAACCTTAAAAGAGGTTCTGTTCCTGAAAACCTAAAAAGAAGCCAAAAATTTTTATCAATTCTCAACTTTATTCCATCAGTCTTTGAGATACTTTTTAACTTGTGATTATTAATATTCTGAGGAATATTATGTAAAATAAATTCTTTTACGATATTTTTTTCTGACTGATTTGGAAATTTAATATCAATTCTTTTATAAAAACTTGGCCCAAAATCTTTTTGAATTTGATCTAAGGTTTCATATAAATATTGAGATTTTTCAGCAATTCCATTTAATAAAACCATCGCTGCATATAGAGCATCTCTTTCAGGCATAAAATCACCGAAACCAACTCCACCAGATTCCTCTCCTCCAATAAATATTTTCTCTTTAATCATTTTTTCAGCAATATATTTAAAGCCAACTGGGAGTTCAAAAACATCTCTATTTTGACTCTCTGATATATTTTTAATAATATCTGAACCACTAACAGTCTTCAAAACTGGATAAGAATTATTTTTAATTTCGCCCAAATAGCTAATAAAGTATGGGAGTAAATCTTGAGTACTAGAGTATCTTCCTTTTTCATCAATAGCTGCAATTCTGTCACCATCACCATCAAATATAATTCCTAGATTTTTCACTTCATTTGTTGAATTTTTCATGAGTATTTGATTTAGATCATCTACATAATCGAAAAGAGGTTCAGGAGGTTTTCCTCCAAAAAAAGGATCAGCATCTTTCCGAATTTCTGTAATAACTTCTAAATCACTAGAAGCAAAAATCTCAGCCATACAATTTGCAGCTGAACCATGCATAGAATCTACAAAAATTCTCAAATTCATTTTTTTCAATCTATTGGAAATAAAGTCAATATCAAAAAGGGATTTAATTCTATCTAAATGAAATTTCTTAATATCTACCAATTGATTAACACCATCTATTTTTTCAATTGAATTTCCAAGCATTAATCTTTTTTCAATTTCACTTGTAAAAGATTCGTCAACAGAACATCCATTAAAGCTCTTTATTTTCAGACCTAGCCAATTATATGGATTATGACTTGCTGTAATTACTAACGCGCCTAGACAACCGAATTCTTTGGCATAGAAACTACAAGAGGGTGTTGTAACAAAGCTATTAGATAAGATCGGTTCGAAACCACATCCTCTTACAAAAGGTACTATTTGCTTGGCGAATTCACAAGCCATAAATCTACGATCATATCCAATAATAATTTTCTTTGAATTAACCTCTTTATAGTATTTATAATGCAACTCCTGGCATGCAGCGACTACAACTCTTGAAAGATTGGATAAATTAAAATCAAATCCAATAATTCCTCTCCACCCATCAGTTCCAAATTTAATCTTATCTAATTTATCAGCTGTCAAATTTAAAAGTCCCTCGATTTCTTCTAATTATCTATACTAATTTATATGAGTAAATTTTAAAACCTCTCTTAAAAAATAATTTGAATTCTCTTCATTTAAAAAGTTTTACAAGATGCAAAAGAAAAGCATGGCTAGATTTTAATAGTAAAAAATCTTATGAAGTTTGGTCTCCCCATAAAGCTATAGATAAAATTAATCAGTTTCAAATTTTCTCTGAATTTTGTAATAGTAAAATATATACAGGATTAAAAGCCTGTGAAAATGGTTATCAAGGGGTAATTGGATTAAAAATCAAAGGGAATCTTTTCCAAAATATTAACGCAGAGATACGTCCACAATTACTTGTAAAGACTAAAGGTAAAAGTAAATGGGGACAATATAAATATTTACCTGCTGTTTATAAGTTAGGCCACAAAACCACTAAAGAACATTTATTCGACTTAGCTTTTAGTTCTATGCTGTTGGAATCTTTTCAAGAATCTAAAATTGAGAAAGGATTAGTAATTTCAAGTTTTGATAAAAAAGTAAATGTTGAAGAAATTTATTTAAATAAAAAATTAAGAAAAAAAGTTTTGAATGTTTTATTAAGTTTGAATGAATGCTTGGACGGATTTATACCAGAAATAACTCAAGATAGAAAAAAATGTACTATTTGTTCATGGCAAAAATTTTGTGACAAAGAAGCAAAAGAAAATGGATATCTAACAGATATAGATGGAATAGGATCCAAAACGGCATCATTACTCATATCAAATGGAATATCTGATACCCAAACATTAGCTTCGTATAGCGAAAAACAACTTGGAGAGAAATTATCTAAATTCAACGATCAAAAGTATCAAAAAGCGTCCTTATTTGTAAAGCAAGCACAAGCTTATATTTCTGGGGAACCACATCGCATTTCCAATAAAAATGATACTAACGATCTACTAGAAAAAACATTTTCGGGATTTTATATATTTGATATTGAGTCAAATCCAGATGATAAGCATGACTTTTTATATGGTTTTTTAGAAATAAATAATTTGTTTACAAAAAAAGAAGATCTTATTTATAAACCAATTTTTAATCTTAAAAACAATAAAAGAGAATCTTACAGGGAAATTATTGAAATACTTTTTTCGCAGAAGGAATGGCCAGTTTTACATTACGGAGAAACTGAAAAGATAGCAATAATTAATATTGCTAAAAACCTAAACTTTAGTTTTGAAGAAATTGATTCACTTGTCTCAAGATTTATAGACTTACATGCCTTAATACGAAAGTCTTGGATATTACCACTAAAAAACTACGGCTTAAAAACTGTTTCTAATTGGCTTGGATTTGAATGGATGCAGAAAAATGTCAGTGGCTCCAAAGCCCTTTATTGGTGGATTCAATATCAAATTACAGAAAATGAAATATTTTTAAAAAAAATTATCCAATATAACAAGGATGATTGTTTTGCTACTCTACTAATTGCAGAATATTTAATCAAAAATAATTAAAGAAAAATTGATCCTACAGATTTATTAATAATAATTTTTCCAAAAATTTCTGAAAAAAAATAACTTCCTTCCTCTAAATAGTTTCTTTTTATCATTGCTAAACCTTTTATTTGAGAATCTGATTTGAAAAAACTAGTAATTTTGCCTACAGAAATATTCTTGGCAGCATTTATATATAAATTTTTATCTTCAACATCTAAATTCAAATTAGATTCAAATGATTTCCAAATTCTTATTTCCTGTTTTAAAGAAGAAACATTTTTTATTTTTGACATTGTTTCTTGTCCTAGATAACAACCTTTATTAAAATCTATAAGATCTTGTAATCCAAGCTCAAGAGGATTATTTTTTCCGTTTATTTCCGTTTCTAATGAGGGTATTGCCTGATTAATCTTCCAAAGTTTTAAATCATTGGGATTTAGTAAATTTAATTTATTTTTATATATTTCAAATTCTTTATCTTCTGTTTTGAAGAAAATAGGTTGGTAAGTTCTCCATGAACTTGATTCATCAATTTCCTGAATTCTATTTATCAAGAGAGGTTCACTTAGAAGTACATCGTCCGCTGGAAAAATAATTTGATTAAAGTAATCAATTATTTCATTAGTGTTACCCGCCAAGATAATTACTTCTAATTTTCTTTCTAAAAAAATAATTTCAATTAATGACCTTAGAACTCCATTTGGAGTTAACCAACAAGTTTTGATAACATTTTTTTCTGAATTAAGAATATTGCTAGTTGTTATTCCATTCAAAAATTTCCTGGTATCTTTTCCACTAACAGAAAAGTAATCAAATTTTTCAAGCCAAAACTTTTTTGTTATATCATGCATTTTGAGATATTTATAGAAAGTCTTTTATTGTAAAAAGACTCTTTAATTTAACATTTTCATTACTAAGTGCTTTAGACCCCCCTTCTTGTCTATCAACTATAGACAAAACTTCTTCAACAATGTAGTTATTTTCGCGTAACTTTTTTATAGCTTTTATTACTGAACCAGCAGTTGTAACAACATCCTCTAGGACAGTTACTAAAGTTCCTTCCTCTAATTTAGGCCCCTCAATTCCAGCTTTAGTACCGTGTTGTTTAATCTCTTTCCGAATTATTAAACCACTAAGATCTAGGCCTTTTGAAGCTGCTTTGACAATTAATCCACTTACAAGAGGATCTGCGCCTAATGTCAATCCTGCTACAACTTTTGCTCTTGAGTCCTTTAATTCTAAAAATAATTCACTTATTAAGTTTAGGCCTTCGCCATTTAATGATACTGGTTTACAGTTCATGTAATGACTGCTTTTTTTTCCTGAAGATAAAGTGAAGTTTCCTTTCTTGTAAGATTTTTCAATTAACTGTTTTAACAATTTTGCTTTATTTAAATCATACTTATCCGAAAATTTGCCCATTAGTAGAAGTTAAAATTCTATTTAAAGATTAGAAGAAAAAAAGAAATCTCACAAAAACTTCCTAATGAGATGTTTTTTGAAATATTATTTTTATATTGTATATTTAAATTCAATGTAATTAAAATTACATAAATTCCCTTGGGGGTGTAGCAATCTGGTGAATGCACCAAACTCATAATTTGGCTAAGGCGAGTTCGATCCTCGCCACCCCCATTATTCATTTGTCATTGAATGAAAATAACTCTACTTTTATTTCTTTTATTTTTACCAGCTTTTTTCGCAGCGAGTGAACTCTCTTTTTTATTAATAAGACCAAGTAAAGTTTTAAGGTTAATAGAAGAAAAAAAGAAAGGAGCATTTTCAATTTTAAAAATCCAAAAACGCTTTAGATCTTCATTAATTGCTTCTCAATTTGGAGTAACAATTTCATTAATTGCAATTGGATGGCTCAGCAATAACCTGGCTAATGATTATTGGAAAAGCAATATTTTATCAAATAGATTTTATGATCTTCTATTATTTTTATTTGTTGTTTTAGTTGTTACTCTTGTTTCTGGACTAATTCCAAAAGCTTTAGTAATTAATAATCCTGAATCTGTCGCATTAAGATTAACCACAATATTCGATGCCGTAAGAAAAGCTATGAATCCTATAGTGAAAACAATAGAATTCTTTGCAAGCGCCTGTTTAGGCTTGTTCAATTTAAATAACAAATGGGATTCTTTAAACTCGGGTTTATCTGCTAGTGAATTAGAAACTCTTATAGAAACAGATAACGTAACAGGTTTAAAACCAGATGAGAAAAATATTCTTGAAGGAGTTTTTGCTTTAAAAGATACACAAGTTAAAGAAGTGATGATTCCAAGATCTGAAATGGTAACTTTGCCAAAAAATATAACCTTTTCAGAACTTATGAAACAAGTAGATAAAACTCGACATGCTCGCTTCTTTGTGATTGGTGAGTCTTTAGATGATGTATTAGGTGTATTAGATTTGCGTTATCTAGCTAAGCCAATATCAAAAGGTGAAATGGAAGCCGATACATTATTAGAGCCATTTCTTTTACCAGTAACAAAAATAATAGAAACATGTTCTCTAGCAGAAATATTTCCAATAGTAAGAGACTATAATCCTTTCTTACTAGTAGTTGATGAGCACGGTGGAACAGAGGGACTGATAACTGCAGCTGATCTAAATGGCGAAATAGTTGGAGAGGAAATGCTCAATAATAGAATTTATTCAGACATGAGAATGTTAGATAATTTCTCTAAAAAATGGTCAATAGCTGGAAAATCAGAAATTATTGAAATCAATAAAAAGTTAGGATGTTCTATTCCAGAAGGTACTGATTATTATACTCTTGCTGGATTTATGTTAGAAAAATTTCAAATGGTTCCAAAAATTGGCGACGTTTTAGATTTTAATAACATTAAATTTGAAGTTATTTCTATGTCAGGTCCAAAAATTGATCGTGTTAAAATAATCTTTCCCAAAAGCTAAATGTGACTCCCCATAGAGGATAATGATAATAAATATATGGATTTGAAATTATGCAACCAACCTCATCACCCGTAAAGGTTGGAGTCATAGGTATAGGGAATATGGGCTGGCATCATGCTCGAGTACTAAGTTTACTCAAAGATGCAAATCTCATAGGAGTCGCAGATCCAAATGAAGAGAGAGGCAAATTGGCTATTGACCAATTTCAATGTGAATGGTTCAAAGACTATAGAGACTTAATTCCGAAAGTTGATGCAATCTGTATTGCTGTCCCAACACTTCTTCATCACAAAGTAGGACTAGATTGTCTTAAGGGAGGTGCTAACGTTCTCATTGAAAAACCAATTGCAGCTAACGAGTTGGAAGCACAATCATTAATAGAGGCCGCTAATACAAGTAACTGCCTATTACAAGTTGGTCATATTGAAAGATTTAATCCTGCCTTTAGAGAATTAAATAAAATAGTAAATAATGAAGAAATTGTTGTTTTAGAAGCAAGGAGACACAGTCCTCATGCAGATAGAGCAAATGATGTATCAGTAGTAATGGATTTAATGATTCATGACATTGATCTTATTTTGGAGCTTGTAGACTCAAAAATACAAAAATTAGCAGCAGTTGGAGGAAGAAATAGCGAAGGATTAATAGATTATGTCAATGCTACTTTAGTTTTTAAAAATAATGTTATTGCAAGCCTAACTGCCAGCAAAATGAGTCACAAAAAAATTAGAAATTTAAGTGCTCACTGCCAAAATGGCCTTGTAGAAACTGATTTCTTAAATCATTCTTTACAAATCCATCGAAAGTCTCATGAATCATACACAGCAGAGCATGGAGAATTAGTTTATAGAAATGATGGATATGTCGAAGAAGTTAGCACGACCTCCATTGAACCTCTTTATGCAGAACTGGAGCATTTTCTTAAATGCGTTCAGGGCAAAGAAATACCTGAGGTAGATGGGGAGCAAGCCTCAAGAGCATTAAAAATTGCTGATTTTATAGAGAGTGCTGTAGATAATTCTGGAGATGCGATTTTACTTGAAAACCCCTTCTAATACAAAAAATCTAAACTAAAAGAATTTTATTTAAATCCAACTGCAGCTTGCCAAACAAATACCAATAAAAAGAAAAATAAAGGAATAAGTGGAAGAACATCAACAGTTGGAGCAAAGGCCTTGTAAGCCTCTGGCAATTCAGCGAATGTATTAAATAGAATGAGCACCTTTTTGATAATTTAATTAATTATGATAAGACGTTACCACGTATGGTGAGCAATAGAGGATGTTTTCCAAGGAGCGAAATCATTTGTAAAACAATTATCTCTTATTGCTGTAGAAATTGCATTGGTAAATCTTATTAAGTGAGAAATATTATGCAAACTTATGAGCGTTAGTCCTAAAATTTCGTCATTTCTAATTAGATGATGCAAATATGCTCGAGAATAGGATTTACATGTCTCGCATTTACAAGTTTTGTCAATTGGAGAAAAGTCATTTTTAAATCGAGCATTTCGCAAATTCAATCTTTCATCATTAAAAAAAGCAGTCCCATGTCTTCCTAGTCTCGTAGGCAAAACACAGTCAAATATATCGAATCCATTTGCAATAGCTAAAGAAATTTCTCCTAAAGAGCCAATTCCCATTAAATATCTTGGTTTATTTATTGGTAAGAATTTCGGGACGTAATTAATTACACTATGTATTTCTTCGACTGCCTCGCCAACACTTACACCTCCCACTGCTATTCCAGGCAGATCAAAGGAACTTGTATATTTTGCGCTATATTCTCTCAATTTCGGATACTTACCACCTTGAACTATGCCGAATAATGCTTGATTAGATTTCTGATGAGTCTCGACACATTTTTGCAACCATGAATGAGTTCTTTTTAGAGAGTCCTCAATATCATTTTCGTTAGCTGTATGCGGAGGACAATGATCAAAAGCCATCGCAACATCCGATCCAAGATCCATCTGAATCTGTATTACTTTTTCAGGTGATAAAAATACATGACTGCCATCTCTTGGATTTTTAAATTCCACTCCTATATCAGAAATATTATTTAATTTAGCCAAACTGAAAACTTGATATCCTCCTGAATCAGTAAGGATAGGCTTAGGCCAATTCATGAACTTATGTATTCCTCCAGATTCTTTAACTAATTTTTCTCCAGGTTGTAAATGAAGATGAAAGGTATTGGAGAGAATCATCTCGGATCCTGTAGAGGCCAACTGCTTAGATGAAATTCCCTTAACAGTTGCCAGAGTCCCAACAGGCATAAATTTTGGTGTATTTACCTCACCATTTGGTGTATAAAATATACCAGTTCTTGCCTTTGTATTACTGCAATTCGATGTAATTTCAAATTCAAACACGATAATTTATAAAATTTTTTGATCCTTTTTCATTAATCTAACCTATCATTTAATATTGAATCTATTTTTATCTCATCAAAAAATATTTAATAAAAAATTTTGCAGGCTCTTGGATTTTCTATACGACATTTCCAAAGATACCTTTAATTAATCCCGAATTTAAAAATATTGCACAATTTGCTCCGCCATTAGGATTTTTTATCGGAACAATACAAAGTTATGTTTTTCTTTTTTTAAGAACAAACTCTTGGTCAATTTATTCATCTACATTAATTTGTTTGGCTTCGGGATATTTAATTACTGGTGGTCTACACCTCGATGGTTTAATGGATACTTTCGATGGTATTTTTGCAGGTAAAAAAAGACTTTTGAAAGCCATGAAAGACAGTAAAGTTGGTTCCTTTGGCGTTCAAGCTTTAGTTTTTATAACTTTAATTCAAATTGCTTGCATACTAAAAATTCAAAACCTAGTAATTTTTGTTTTACCTATATGCTTATTTTGGGGAAGATTTTCAAATTTATTTTTTATAGAAAAGTTTAAATATATGAGTTATAAGAAAAAATCTATTAGTCACAAAAAGTTTTGGAATGGGATTAAAAAAGAATCTTTGATCTCCATTATTTTTCTTTTAATTTTCATTTCATACCAGTTTGTTTCAATTACATCCCAAGCAATATTAATTAAATTCTTAATTCTTATTTTGATTGGTATTTTTCTAAGCTACTCTATTCCAAACATACTGGGTAATAAAATCGGAGGCTTCAATGGAGATGCCTGCGGTGCCAGTGTTGTTTTAGTTGAAACTGCAATGTTGTTTATGCATGCAATTCTTTTATAGGTAGTTCTAAATAAAAAATATTTTTCTTCTTAAGATTTTTTGATTTCTCAGTATTATCTATCGAGTTATTTTCCAGCAATTTCAAATCTCCTCCAATTTGTTTTGCTAATTTCCTCGCCAAAAAAAGTCCCACACCAGTGCCGTCCTTCTTTTTAGCGGCAGATCCTCTAAAACCTTTTTCAAAAATTTTCTCGTTTTCATTTTTGGTTATTTTTTTACCATCATCAAATATACAAAGTCCATTACTCGTAATTGCGAGCCCAATTTCAGCACCTTTTTGGGCATATTTAAACGCATTTTCTAATAAATTAGCCACAATTTCAGCAATTACAGCATATTTTGGCTTTAATGGCGAAATAGTCCAATCTGGCCAAAGAGAAGGTTCAGTCCAATCTCTATTCTCTAAGTCCGCATTAGCTTTACCCCTTTCTAATATTGGCCTCAATAAACTCTGAACAGTTATTACCTTTTTATTATCTAGATTTGGTGGCAGTAATAATCTTTCCTCTCCAATTTCCAAAGGAAGTTGAATAGGTGAATTTAATTGCGCGAAAGAATCCATATATTGATTAATTTGTTTTTGCTCTATTATCATTCGCTCGACTATTTCAATAGAATCATCATCTGATCCAAGTCTTTTTATTAATAATTTTGCATATGTTCTGATAGCCGCTAATGGATTCCTTAATTGATGAATTATGACATTGACCTGATTTTTTAAATAATTGATTTCTTCATTTTTATTTTGACGTTCTAATTCAATAGAAACGCATTTAGCTAAAGATATTGAAAGCGCTTTTAATCTAGAATCGAGAGATACTGGCCAATTCCCCCCTTTCAAATCAGTCTCAACCCTAAGCACACCAAGTAAAATATCGTTTTCTTGTAGAGGGTACCATCTTCTATTAGGCGATGAAACCTTTAGGGAAGGATCGTCTTCTATTGAAGTAAGTAGTCTATCAATCTGTGGCCATTGACCAATCATTTCAAAAGATGCTTTTGTTCCTTGCTTAGCTGAAGCAAGATACATAACTAAATTAGTCACGCCCATTGAGCAACCAAAACTCTCTAGCTGTTTTAAAATCAATTCTTCAAATTTTTTTGAAAGATTCATAATTAATAAAATTTTGAGAAATTTTTTAAAAAATTGAAAAAGGGCTTGTAAAATATGAAAAAAGTATTAAGATATCTAAAGAGGTCTGACTTTTGCCAGCCTTAAATATGAAATCAATCATATTTTAAGCTACATCAGGGGTTGATGGGTCCTCTATGTATTTTGAAGTGAATTTAAAATCACATATATAAGATTAGTAAAAATAAATAAGACTAATCTCATTAATAATTTCAGGAGTACCGATCAATGTCAAAAAAAAGAAAAAGAATCAGCAGAAGAAGATTGGCTGGCCAAAGAGTAATGGCACATGTACCTATTTATCATATCGAAACTGGCAAACATAAACCAGTTACAGCAGCAAGAAGATTCATAGCTGAAAATGGACTCTCTGCGCCTTCAGTTTTCAATGTGAGAAGAAATGAACACACCACCGATAGATTTTTTTGGGGTGAAAAAGGATTATTTAGCGCCCAATATGCTGAAGAAAATCATTTTCTATTTCCATCACTAAAAGTTGTAGTTGAAGGAATTGGTGAAGAGAAAATATTTGAGGGTCTAGAACTGACTGCAGATGATTGGGAAGAGATTGAAGAATATGAATATGCTTTTGTTTAAAAAATATAACTTATATTTGAATTTATAAAATTAATTAAATTTGAATCAATTTGATGAAATCCATCAAATTCCAATAATTCACAAAATTTAAAAGACTTACTCTTTACCTTTTCATAAATAGTCCTAGAAGCATCTATAGGCACAATGTCATCAAATAAACCATGACTAATAATCAATGGCGACAATTTTTCTCCTGGGGCCCAGTTGGGGTGAGGATAACCACTACAAGCAACAATTAATCCAAAATTTAATTTAAGTCCCGCATCAATTGCCATTGCCGCCCCCTGAGAGAACCCCAACAAAATTGTTTTTCTTAGTGGAATCTTATCAGTATCAAATTTTTTTAATGTAACTAAAAGTTTATTTACTTCAACCTCAGCTCCTTTCCAATCATGTGGATATAGTCTGTACCACTGTCTTCCCTGACCGCTTGGGTGTAATCCAGGAGCCCTCAAAGAAATTACCTCAAAATCAAGATTTATTTTTTCAGTCATCTCCTTGCCAAATGTTAAAAGGTCATCTGAATCAGCTCCCCAACCATGCATCAAAATAATTCTATGAGTTGCAGTTTGAGAGCTAATCGAGACAAATTCATGACTGATAGCATATTTCATGTTTTTATTCTTAAGTAAGTAAACTTTCCCGTAATGTCTCCATTAGCTTTAGTAAGTGTCTCTGATAAAAAAAATATAATCCCATTTTGTAAGGAATTGGTAGAGCAATTTAATTATAAAATTCTATCAAGTGGAGGAACTGCCAAACATCTTATAGAGGCTAAAATTCCAGTTATTAAAGTTGCTGATTTTACTAATTCTCCAGAAATTCTTGGAGGAAGAGTTAAAACTTTACATCCAAAAATACACGGGGGAATATTAGCTAAAAGAACTGATGAGGAACATAAAAAAGATATAGAAGCTAACAATCTCGAGTTAATTGACTTAGTAGTTGTAAATTTATATCCTTTTAAAAAAACTGTAGATGAGGGAGCTAAATGGGAAGTTGCTATTGAAAATATCGATATCGGAGGGCCATCTATGATTCGTTCTGCTGCTAAAAATCATAAAGATGTTACCGTTTTAGTAGATCCTAGTCAGTATCAAAATTTTCTTGAAGAAAGTAAAAAAGGTGAATTGAAAGACTCATATAAAGCAAAATTAGCCCTTGAAGCTTTTCAACATACAGCAGACTATGACACTGCAATATCTAATTGGATAAGTAAAAAAAGAGATTTACAATCATCCAAATATATTGAATCCTATCCACTAATTAAAACCTTAAGATATGGGGAGAATCCACATCAAAAAGCTTTCTGGTATGGTTTAAGTAACATTGGATGGAACTCAGCAGAACAATTACAAGGGAAAGAGTTAAGTTATAACAATTTGTTAGATCTAGAGTCGGCACTTTCAACAGTTTTAGAATTTGGCTACACAGAAAAAGATGAACTTACAACCGAAATGTTTGCCTCTGTTATTTTAAAACACAATAATCCTTGTGGAGCCTCTATTAGTAATTCAGCTTCTAAAGCATTTTTGAATGCTTTGGAATGCGACTCTATTAGTGCATTTGGAGGGATAGTTGCTTTTAATTCAAATGTTGATAAAGATACCGCAATGCACCTCAAAGAGGTTTTCTTAGAGTGTGTCGTCGCTCCATCTTTTGATGAGGAAGCTTTAAAAATTTTAAAAGTTAAAAAGAATTTAAGAATTATAAAGTTTTCAAAAGATCAACTTCCAAACAAGAATCAAACTTCTACCAAATCAATAATGGGAGGATTACTAGTTCAAGATACTGACGATAGTGAAGAAAAAACTGAAAATTGGATTTCAGTAACTAATAAAAATCCGAGTAATCAAATTAACTCAGATCTAAATTTTGCATGGAAAATTTGTAAACACGTTAAATCTAATGCCATTGTTATTGCAAAAGACCAAAAAACTATTGGCATTGGAGCTGGACAAATGAATCGAGTCGGAGCAGCAAAAATTGCATTAAAAGCAGCTGGAACGTTATGTTCTGATGCTGTCTTGGCAAGCGATGGGTTTTTCCCATTTGCAGATACTGTAGAACTAGCAAATGAATATGGAATACAAGCTATTATTCAACCTGGAGGAAGTCTAAGAGACCAAGACAGTATTGATATGTGTAATTCAAAAGGAATCTCTATGGTATTTACCCAAAAAAGGCACTTTTTACATTAGGTTATGTTGATTTTGGATAATATGTAATCTTGTTAGTTTTTCTGAATAAAGATAGTCTACCTGGACCTGCACAAAGAAAGTAGAGAGAAATAGCACCATATATAAAAGATAATTCGAAAGCATAATTATGACCTTCAACCACTGCCAAAGGAAAACCTTCTAGTCCAGTATCAAGGAGATGAAAATATACTGCAAATGCCATAGTGGAGAATAGACCGAGAGAAGAAAGCCTCGCAAAAATCCCTACAGCCAATCCAACTGGGCACACCAGTTGAGTAATTGCTGCTCCAAAAGTCCAAATAACAGGATCACCAGGCAAAAATGGGAAATACTTACCTACTACAAACTCTGCAAAACCTTGCGGATCCTGAAGTTTCTCAAGGCCATGATGAATCATCAAAGCACAAAAACCTATTCTTAAAACAAAAATCGATAGTTCTCCAAGGATATTAACTTCTGACCCTGAAGATGAATTTGCAACTACAACTTCAACTTTTTGGGGAGCTTTAGTTCTATTCATACTTGCAGTTTGAACCTGATTAGTTTCTGCTTTGTCTTCCATACTTCATTAATTTTTCATTATTCTAGTTAATAAAGTAGATCTTTTGGAATTATCTGACTTATAAATTAAAAAAACTAAGCAAATTTACAAATAAATAACAAATTCAAGAAGCAATATCAATTAACTTATCAATAACATCTGCAACAACCTTGTCAGGAGTGGATGCACCTGAGGTAATTCCAACATTAATTTTTCCGCTAGGTAGAAAATTATTTTTAAGTTCTAGTTCTGCTCCTAGTGGTTTATGAAATATTGAGTTTTCTTTAACTGATATCCTCTCTGGCGTATCAATGTGAAAAGAAGAAATATTTTTAGTAATTGCTATCTCTTGTAAGTGAGTAGTATTAGAAGAATTGAAACCTCCAATAACTACTAAAATATCGAGGTCTTCATCAACCAAAGAGAACATTGCATCTTGCCTTTCTTCAGTTGCATCACAAATAGTATTAAAAGCTAAAAAGTGACTATTTAAATTTTCTGGTCCAAATTTTTTTAACATCGTCCTTTCAAAAACCTTTCCAATTTCCTCAGTCTCGCTCTTAAGCATAGTTGTCTGATTTGCAACTCCCACTCTATCTAAATCTCTATCAGGATCAAATCCATTAGAACAAGCTTTAGCAAATTTGTTCATAAACTCATTTCTATTACCTCTCCCCAGAATATATTCAGAAACGTAGTGTGCTTCTTCTAGATCAAGTACAACTAAATATTTACCTGCGAATGAACTTGTAGCGAGAGTCTCTTCATGTTTAAATTTTCCGTGAATAATAGATGTAAAAATATGTTTTTTATGTTTTTCAACTGTATGCCAAACCTTAGAGACCCATGGACAAGTTGTATCAATAATATGACAACCTTTCTCATGCAAAAGTTTCATTTCTTGAACAGTAGCTCCGAAAGCAGGAAGTATAACAACATCCCCATTAGAAACTAAAGAAAAATCTTTAATTCCATTTTTAGCTGAGATGAATTTTACATCCATTTTTCTTAAATGATCATTAACTGAGGGATTATGAATTATTTCGTTTGTTATCCAAATATTTTCATTAGGGTAATGTCTTCTAGTTTCGTAAGCCATTGCAACAGCTCTTTCAACTCCCCAACAGAAACCAAAAGCTTTGGCCAACTTAATATTTAGTCTGCCTTTAGTATAAGTAAAACCATTATCCCTAATAGAACTTATCAAATCACTTTGATAAGCTTCTTCTAACGCTTGAGCTCTTTTTGTTGGAGAATCGAAGCCCCTTCTATTGTATCTATCAGAATGATGAAGGGATCTTCTAAAGGCTTGAGTATCCATCTGTTTATATTACAACGTTTTAAATAATTTTTCGTAAAAAAAAAGAAACCTGACATAAGTCAGGCTTCTAAAATAAGTTTTTTAGTTAGATTATTTAGCAGATGCAAAGTCTGGATATGCTTCCATTCCGTGCTCTCCTATATCTAAGCCTTGAGTCTCTTCCTCTTCAGATACTCGGATTCCACCGAATAATCCTCCAATTACAGACCAGGCAATCCAGCAAGTAACTAGTGTCCAAATAGCATAAGCCGCGGCACCAAGAGCTTGAACTAGAAGAAGGGTAATACCTCCACCATTGAACAATCCCATACCTGCTCCATCACCTTGTACAGCTGTACCCCAAAGACCGATAACTACAGTACCCCATACACCACAAACTCCGTGAACAGAGAATGCGCCTACAGGATCATCGATCTCAGCGGCATCAAGTGCTGCAACAGAAAATACAACGATAATTCCGCCTACTAGTCCTGCGAACCAGGCTCCAGCAAGAGTCATATCACCACAGCCAGCAGTAATACTAACCAAACCAGCAAGGATACCGTTAATTATCATTGTAAGATCAGGCTTACCAGAAGTTAATGTTGAAACGATAGTTGCACCAATAGCTCCAGCTGCTGCTGCTAGAGTAGTTGTTACAGCAACATATGGAACCCATTGATCCATAGCTAGTTGAGAACCGGGGTTAAATCCGTACCAACCTATCCATAGGACTAATGCACCCAAAGTAGCTATAGCCATGTTATGTCCTGGCATAGCTTGTGGTTTACCATCAGAGTATTTGCCAATTCTTGGTCCAAGAAGCATAGCTCCTACAAGACCCGCCCATGCTCCAACTGAGTGAACAATTGAAGAACCAGCAAAATCAACAAAACCTAAAGAATCAAGCCAACCACCATTCCATTTCCAGCTTCCAGCAATTGGATATATAAATGCAGTTAATACAACAGCAAAAACAACAAATTCTCCAAATTTAACTCTTTCAGCAACAAGACCGGAAACGATCGTTGCCGCAGTTCCTGCAAAAGCAGACTGGAACAAGAAATCAACTGTTGGGACTAATCCAGCATCAGTTACCATATCTGCAGTAACTGTTGGATCAAAAAATAAGCCGCCAAAGTAAAGCCAACCGTCAGCAACACTTCCTCCGTACATTAATGAATAGCCGATAAACCAATAAGAAGTTACAGCTAGAGCAAATACAAAGAGGTTTTTAGCAAGAATGTTAACAGCGTTCTTAGAACGGCACATACCTGCCTCAACCATAGCGAAACCGGCGTTCATAAAGATCACTAGAATAGTAGCGATCAAAAGCCATAAATTGTTAGCAAGAAAAGCTGCATTCAACTCAGGTAAATCAGCTGCGTGAGCTGAAAGATTAAAAATACCTAAACCAAACAAAGCTAGGGGAACAGTCGCAAGCCACAACATAGAGCGGTTTGAACTAAATCCTCGAATACTTCTCAAAAGGAGCATAGGTCCATTAACAAGACTTGCATCTTGAAGTTTGGACCTAGAGCGCCTTTGAGGCGTTTGCAAAGCAGTGGTCATAAAAAAAAATTAGATCTGCAAAAAAACAGTTTTACTGTTTCCTTTCAAATTTAAATTTATTCAAAAAACTTATCGGTGTCTAGTAGTTGTTGATACCATTTTTATAGTTGCACCCTAAAAAATATTTGTTAAATTAAAAAAATTTGGTTTTTAGAAGTTTCAAAATATCAAGATTTTATTTATTTCAAAGGTTTAATTCCTCTCCATGATATGTGGTCTTTATGAAATTCAAAGGAACAAGGAATCGTTATCATTCCTGCACTTATAGATTCTCTAAAAAGATTGCCGTATAAGGGATCTGCCTCATCTCCGGGCGCAAAAAAACAAGCGTCTTTTCTTGTAATACAAAGTACTAATACACTTTTACTTTCAGGAATTAATTCCTTTAATTCTATGAGGTGCTTTTGGCCTCTTTTCGTTACTGTATCAGGGAATAGAGCTACATTTTCTCTAATCCAAGTCGTATTTTTAACCTCTATGTAAATGTTACGTTTATCAGGATTTGAAGATTTTGGGGTTAAAAAAAAGTCAATTCTGCTTTTTTTGTCTTTTCCATAAGGAACTTCAGATTTAATTGTCTCTATCTCTCCTATTGTTTCGTCAAGCAAATTTTTCTCAATAACCTTTTTGATTAACTTATTTGCAAATAGAGTATTAATACCAACCCAAACCTCTTCATTTTTTGCATCTAAAACACATATCTGTTCCCAAGTAAAAGGTAATTTTCTTTTTGGAGAAGGGGAAACGCTTATTCTTACCTTTGCTCCCTCACTCAAAAGTCCCTTCATTGGGCCTGTATTGGCACAATGAGCAGTTATTACCTCTCCGCTCTCTAATTTTATATCTGCAAGAAACCTTTTATACCTCTTGATTAAAACTCCTTCAATTAATGGATCAAAATCAATTATCCGATCATTCATAAATATGTCGTTATTTTAAAATCAAATATAATTGAAACTTAAACTTCTTGGAAAATTTAGACAAATCCAAATGCATTCGTTTTTAAAAAATAATATTTTTTCAATTTCATTTGGTACTAGTCTTAGTAAATTAGCTGGATGTATAAGACAAATATTTATAGCTGCTGCTTTTGGAGTTGGGGTAACATACGACGCATTTAATTATGCCTACATAATTCCAGGTTTTTTGCTCATAATAATTGGAGGAATTAATGGTCCCTTACATAACGCAGTCGTTGCAGTTCTAACTCCCCTTAACAAAAAAAATGGAGGAATTGTTTTAACTCAAGTAAGCATAAAACTTTCAATATTTTTAATTGGTTTAGCTATATTAATATACTTAAATTCCAATTTAATAATTGAATTATTAGCCCCCAATTTAGGTTACGAAGCTAAATCAATTGCCACTTACCAATTAAAAATACTTACCCCTTGTATCCCTTTGTCCGGGTTCATAGGTTTAAGCTTTGGCGCGTTAAATTCCCAAAGAAAATTCTTTTTATCAAGTATAAGTCCAGCAATAACAAGCGTAACTACCATTTTTTTTATTTTATTAAGTTGGATTTTCAACCAAGAAAATGCATATTCTCATTTCTTTACTTATTCGGGATTACTAGCTTTTGCAACTTTGACAGGAACTTTAATTCAGTTTATTGTTCAAATTTCAGAAATAAATAAAATCGGCCTCTTGAGATTAAAGTCAAAATTCCAATTATTTAATAATGAAGAGAGGAGGATTTTCAAACTAATTATTCCAGCATCTATCTCATCAGGTCTCAGTCAAATTAATGTTTTTATCGATATGTTTTTCGCTTCAAGTTTTCAAGGAGCAGCATCGGGACTAGCTTACGGAAACTTTCTGATACAAGCCCCATTAGGCATATTATCTAACTCTTTGATTTTGCCATTACTTCCAAAATTCTCTAAATTGAGAAGTGATAAAGACTATATTGGCCTCCAAAAAAAATTGATTTCTGGAATAGAGTACTGTTTCTTGACAACTATTTTTTTAACCGCATTTTTCATAACATTTAATAATCAAATAGTACAGTTAGTTTTTCAAAGAGGATCTTTTGATTATTCAGCGGCTTTAAAAGTAAAGAATATATTAATTGCTTATGCAGTTGGCATACCTTTTTATCTTTATAGAGATTTATTAGTAAGAACTTATTATTCAATAGAAAAAACAAACTTCCCTTTCAAGTCATCATTTGCAGGAATTATATTAAATATTTTTTTTGATTGGTTTTTAATTGGTGCCCCAATTAATAATTTTGGAAATCTTTCTCCATATAATTTTGGAGTTGTAGGAATAATTATATCTTCAGTAATAGTCAACTTTATAGTTTGTGTTTTGCTTTCTTTTAATCTGAAAAATGAAAATATCTACTTGCCTAACTTGGATTTATTAAGGAAAATTATCCTCATGTCATTAACGGCATTTATTGATAGCACCCTTTGTTTTACTATTCTTAAAACTACAAATAACTTCAATTCAAATCTCGGAGAATTTTTGTTATTAATATTTGGATCTCTAACTTTTTTTGTAATCTATTTTTTTCTTACAAAATGCCTGAAAGTAAATAGATTTAAATTTTATGAAAAAAAGATTTAATTTTCAAAAAAACTTTCCAAAACATCCTCTAATTCTAGAATTTGTGATTTAGTTATTAAATTGATCAGTGGAATACTGTTAACACCATCCCCCACCTTTACATTTATTGCTTTCAAACTTTTTTTCGCAGCCTCCAATGGGCCTTGATCTTTATTACTGATACATTCAATAGCAAGATTTCTTGCTAGGCCAGCATCTCCAAGATATAAATTCCAATTTTCTATTTTTATAAAAACCTTTTCTGAAATAATATTTTCTAGATCACTTATTCGTATTTGAGAGTCCATAAATTAAAAAATAATTAAGTTGATTGTTTTGAAGTATCTTTAGGTTTTTTCATAATTACAAATAGTAAATGGGAGGCTAAAAGAATTGACCAGAAAATTGCAAAATTATTAAAAAAAGCGATTTCATATTTAATTTCTTTTAAAAGCCAAGTGCCACTTACTATCGCAGTAAAGATCATGCAGTGAATAACAAAATTTACTATTCGAGAAAAATGTTTATAGATGGGATCTTCTAAATCACCATTTCCATACCACTTAATAGGCATATTAATAATTAGATTGTTAACAATAAGCATTTTACCTGAAATCTAGTTGACTAAGAGCCCCTGAAACAGAGATATTACATAATTATGCGCCTGTAGCTCAGTGGATTAGAGCACCTGACTACGGATCAGGGTGTCGGGAGTTCGAATCTCTCCAGGCGCGTTTAAAATTCTGAAATATTCTTTTTATATTTTTCTAAAAAATATCGTCTATATTATGGGTATTACTTATCAAATTCAATGAATATCCTTCAAAGTCTTAAAGAAAGAGATCCAGTAATATCCAATTTTATCAACTCTGAAAAAAATAGACAGGAAACTCATCTTGAGTTAATCGCAAGTGAAAATTTTGCATCAATTGCCGTCATGCAAGCCCAAGGATCCGTCCTTACAAATAAATACGCCGAGGGATTACCTCAAAAAAGATATTACGGGGGATGTGAATTTGTTGATGAAATCGAGGAATTAGCTATTCAGAGAGCGAAAAAATTATTTAATGCAAATTGGGCTAATGTTCAACCGCATAGTGGGGCACAGGCAAATGCTGCTGTTTTCTTAAGCCTACTTAAACCTGGCGACACAATCATGGGGATGGATTTATCTCACGGTGGTCACCTAACTCATGGATCTCCAGTTAATATGAGTGGCAAGTGGTTCAATGCAGTTCACTATGGTGTTAATAAAGAGACTAGTGAATTGAATTTTGATGAGATAAGAGAGATAGCACTTGAGACAAAACCAAAATTAATCATATGCGGATATTCTGCTTATCCAAGAACAATCGATTTTGAATCATTTAGAAAAATTGCAGATGAAGTTGGTGCATTCTTAATGGCTGATATTGCTCACATTGCAGGTCTTGTAGCAAGTAAACTTCACCCAAATCCAATACCTTTTTGTGATGTAGTAACTACAACTACTCATAAAACATTAAGAGGGCCTAGAGGGGGACTTATCTTGTGTAAAGATGCAGAATTTGGAAAGAAATTTGATAAATCTGTTTTCCCTGGAACTCAAGGTGGGCCACTAGAGCATATTATTGCCGCTAAAGCAGTTGCATTTGGAGAAGCCTTACAGCCAGATTTCGTTAATTATTCCCAACAAGTAATAAAGAATGCCAAAGTTCTAGCTTCAACTTTAATAAATAGAGGTATTAATATCGTTAGTGGAGGCACTGATAATCATATTGTTTTACTCGATTTAAGGAGCATCAATATGACTGGAAAAATTGCTGATTTGCTTGTAAGTGAAGTGAATATCACTGCGAATAAAAATACTGTTCCATTTGACCCTGAATCACCTTTTGTGACCAGCGGTCTAAGGTTAGGTACTGCCGCTTTAACTACTAGAGGCTTTAATGAGAATGCTTTTGCTGAAGTTGGCGAAATTATTGCTGATAGGTTACTTAACCCAAACGATGCACTGATCGAAAGTCAATGTAAAGAAAGAGTATTAACTTTATGTAATCGTTTTCCTCTTTATGAAGGCAAACTTGAAGCATCAATTAAATGAGTCCTAATTCCAAGGAAGTTGAAATTCTTTCTATTGGATCAGAGCTACTTTTAGGAAATATTATCAATACAAATTCTCAATGGATTTCCGAACAGTTGTCTCAATTAGGCTTAAATCATTTTAGGCAATCAACTGTAGGTGATAATTGTGATCGAATTATCAGAGTAATTCAAGAAATATCGAAAAGAAGTAATCTTCTAATTACAACAGGTGGCTTGGGCCCCACCCCAGATGACTTAACTACTGAAGCAATAGCAAAATCATTTAATGCATCTCTTTTTGAAAGACCTCACTTATGGGACGAAATTAAACAAAAACTTTCAAACTCAAAGATCCAAGACGATTCCTCTAGCTTAAGGAAACAATGTTTCTTTCCAGAAAATGCTCAAATTATTAATAACCCTAGGGGCACTGCCCCAGGAATGATTTGGGAACCAGTAAAAGGGTTTACTATCCTTACTTTTCCTGGAGTACCCAGTGAAATGAAAACTATGTGGGAGGAGACGGCGTATGATTTCATTAAAACCAAATTCTCAGATAATTATTCCTTTTTTTCAAATACTCTTAAATTTACAGGCATTGGAGAATCTAGCGTTGCAGAAAAAATTAATGATCTATTAAATCTTAAAAACCCGACAGTTGCTCCATATGCCAACTTAGGAGAGGTTAAACTCAGAATTACCGCGCGAGCAAAGAATGACCTAGAAGCAAAAAATATAATTAAGCCTGTAAAAGAAAAATTAAAAAAAAAGTTTTCGCAATTTATTTTTGGCGAGGATAATGATACTCTTCCTAGCGTTTTAATAAAAGAATTAACGAAGAGAAACCAAACTATTGTTTTTGCTGAATCCTGCACCGGAGGCCTTTTATCTTCATCACTGACCTCAATATCTGGTTCATCTCAAGTTTTTCAAGGTAGTATTGTTTCCTATAGTAATGAACTAAAAAATTCATTATTAAATATTTCTGAAGAAAAGCTTACAAAATATGGAGCGGTTTCTGAAGAAGTTTGTGAGGCCATGGCAATAAATGTAAAAGAGAAATTAAAAGCAGATTGGGCAATAGCAATTAGTGGAATAGCTGGTCCTAACGGAGGCAGTCAAGATAAACCTGTTGGACTTGTCTATATCTCAATTTCAGGACCAAATAACCATATAACTAATATAAAAAAACTATTTAACTCAACCCGAAATAGAAAAGAAATACAAACACTAAGTGTAAATGTGTGTTTGAACAGTCTCAGATTAATCCTATTATCGAATAGTAAGTAACTATTTTTACAAATTGAGTCAAAATACCTTATTTGATAAAGTTTGGGATTTACATAAAGTTTCAAGTCTACCTGGAGGATCTGATCAGATATTTATTGGTCTTCATCTTATCCATGAAGTGACGAGTCCCCAAGCATTTGGTGCTTTAAAAGACAAAAACTTAAAAGTAAAATTCCCTGAAAGAACTGTTGCTACTGTTGATCATATTGTGCCAACAGATAATCAGAGCAGGCCTTTCAAAGATAATCTTGCTGAACAGATGATTGAAACACTTGAGAAAAATTGCTTGGAACATAAAATAAGATTTTTTAATATTGGTAGTGGTAATCAAGGCATAGTGCATGTAGTAGCCCCAGAATTAGGTTTAACTCAGCCAGGCATGACAATCGCTTGCGGAGACTCTCATACTTCAACTCATGGAGCTTTTGGGTCAATTGCTTTTGGGATAGGCACAAGTCAAGTAAGAGATGTTCTTGCTACCCAAACAATAGCCATGAACAAATTGAAAGTGAGGCAGATTTGGTGTGACAATAAATTATCTAAAGGTGTTTACGCCAAGGATTTAGTACTTCATATCATTAATAAACTTGGTGTAAAGGCAGGAGCTGGTTTCGCATATGAATTCGCAGGGCCAGCGATAGATGAATTATCAATGGAAGAAAGGATGACTATATGCAATATGTCTATTGAAGGTGGCGCTAGGTGTGGCTACATTAACCCTGATGAAAAGACCTTTAGTTACATTAAAAATAAATTATGTGCTCCAAAAAATAAATATTGGGATAAAGCCATCACGTGGTGGGATTCAATAAAAAGCGATGAAAATTCAATTTACGATGATGTAATTAAATTAGATGCTTCAAAAGTAGAGCCAACTGTAACCTGGGGAATTACTCCCGGTCAAAGTATAGGAATTAATCAGAAGATTCCTCTTTTAGATGACTTGTCTCCAAATGACCAATTTATTGCTGAAGAAGCTTTTGAATATATGGGTTTCAATCCAGGGCAATCTATAAAAGATACTCCTGTAGATGTTTGTTTCATAGGCAGTTGCACTAATGGGAGAATCAGTGACTTAAGAGTTGCAGCTGAAGTATTGAAAGACAAAAAAGTATATAAAGAAGTAAAAGCATTTGTAGTCCCCGGTTCAGAAAAAGTAGCTATCCAAGCAAAACAAGAAGGACTTGATATGATCTTTAAGGATTCTGGATTTCAATGGAGAGAGCCAGGATGCTCAATGTGTTTAGCAATGAATTCAGATAAGCTAATAGGGAATGAAATTAGTGCTAGTTCAAGCAATAGAAATTTTAAGGGTAGGCAAGGTTCTCCAAACGGAAGAACACTTCTAATGAGCCCAGCAATGGTTGCTGCTGCTGCGATTAATGGCAAAGTAAGCGATGTTCGTGAATTTATGAAAAAATGAAATCAAAATTTACCCCACCAATTGGGAAAATTACACAAATAAATGGGCAATGTATCTCCTTGATTGGTAACGACATCGATACAGATCGAATAATTCCAGCGCGTTTCTTGAAGTGTGTTAACTTTGATTTATTGGGTGAATCTGTTTTTGAAGATGATCGAGAAACTTTAAAGGGAAGTCATCCTTTCGATCTAGAGGAAAACAAAAATGCCACAATACTAATTGTTAATAGCAATTTTGGATGTGGTTCAAGCAGAGAGCATGCCCCCCAAGCACTTATGAGATGGGGGATAAAAGCAATAATAGGAGAGAGTTTCGCCGATATTTTTTATAGTAACTGTATTGCGATAGGAATCCCTTGTTTTACTCTCTCAAAAAAATCAATACAAGAAGTTCAAAATAACAAGGATAATAAATTTTTATTCTTAGAAATTGATCTTAAAAATTCATTAGCAAAATCTAAAGATTTAACTTTAAATCTTGAGATTAAAGAAAGCTCAAGAAAAATGTTTTTATCAGGGGAATGGGATGCAACTTCAACACTGCTTGAGAATGAAGATTTTATTGAAAATAAATTAAATTGTTTACCCTATTTAGAATTTAATTCACCTATCACTTAGTTATCTAAATCCAAATAACTCAAAAGAAATTCCACCTGCTTGATTATGAGGTTGATAAAAAATACCGAATTCATATGATCTTTTTTTCCAATTCAATGAAATTTTTGAATTTATGAATTTCCCATAATCATTGGAATCACCATCTAAGTTTATTGTTCCATTATTTTTAAGAATAATTGGTCCAAAAATTTGTTGATCAAAACCAATATCCAAAGTGAATTTGTCAGAAATTTGATCAAATTTAAATACGCTATCTCCGCTTTTAAATTTATAAAAAGGGAAAATAGTAATTCGGGTATAGTCAAAAGTATTTTTTTTAAAATTACCCAAAATTAGCTCTGGACCGAAACCGAAACCAATATATTCTTGATGGTAACCATTTTCATAGAAAGCATATAAGGCATCTAATCTTGTTTTAAGGCTTAATCCTTTAGTAACTGGTTGAGGAATGTATCTATATGAAATATCAATAGATTTATTTTTAGGTTTCTTAATAAAAATCGGAAATTTCTGGTCTAGAGAATAAAATAAGCTTCCTTTTAGGTTATTTTCAAGATTTTTTGTATTTAAAGCCTCTGCTGTTATATTTGCAAAACCTAAAGACAATGATTCTTTCTTTTCGATGCCATTTATAACCCAATTATTTTCTTTTTTTAATTTCGAACCATAACCCGAATAAATTTCTGCTTCACCCAATGAACCATTCCAAACCCTCTCTCTGTAAATTCCATAAAAACTTTTATCCCATTTTGTACCTAAAAAATTAATCTCTTTGTTCAATTTAGTTTTAAATCTAAATGCATCTGAAAATTTATCAAAATCAAAAGAATTTAAATTCTTATCTATTTCTAAATCCCAATTATTTATTCTTCCTTTTATCTGTGATTTCAAAGCAAAATAATCCTTAAAACTTGCATTTTTCTTCACTTTCTCTGAAGTAATTGATTCACCCTTATCAACAAAACTTTTTGTATAGCTCTTGAGTGAGCGTTGAATCAAGAATTGAGGTTCTAAATCAAGAACAAAATCATCAGTAATATTTATAGAGTTAAATTTCCTACCGATAAAATACCCATCCTTATCTAAATTTTCATATCCAAGGTTCCACCTATTTGCAGTTTGCAACTTATTTAAATCATACTCTTTACTACCTAACCAAAAAGGTATTGATACTTTTTCCTCAAGAATTAAATAATTTAATGAGGATTTGAATCTTAGTTTTTCATCAATAGGAAAAACTTCTAATGCATTAATTACTAATTTTACTTGTTTTAATTCGAGTAAATCATTACTAAATATGGCCTTCTTACTTTTCCATTTATCCCCATCTATAGTCATTTTATCTGTAAAAAATAACCAGTTCTTAACCTGGTTAGGCGTATTTATAACTTCCTTTTGTTTTAATTCAAATGAACTTACTATTTTCTCAGAATCTGACGAGCTGAAATTTGAAGATAAGTCATCAATTAAATTATTAGTATTAATATTACCCTTTACATTTAAAAGATAACCTTTTTCACTGATAAAACTGTATTCAAATTGTGAAGCGCTAAAGAATTGATCGCCTGATATTAAGGTTATATTTCCTTTGGCTTCAATTGTTTTATTTAACTTGTCGTATATTAAATTATCAGCATTAAGGAGTTTGCCTCTATAAGAAACAGACACATTACCTTCTGCATAAATAACATTATTAATTTCGGATTGTTTATCCGATTGTATTATTAACTCTTGTTGATCTTCAATTTTGGCGACCAAGAGTGAATCTGTTTTTTTATTTAAAGAATTTATATAATTAGTGTTTTCATTAAGTTCATTACTAGGAAGGTTCTTATCAAAATTTGAAGAATCTTCTATATTAGGTAATTTAAACCAAGTTAATTGAGTATTAGAATTATTGATAGTCTTATTAATTTTTGAAAATTCAGCTGATTTTGATGGCTGAATAAAATTAATAAAAAGAAAAGAGAAAAATATTACTTTTTTTGATATGCCTGAAATCAATTTAAGAGTTAAATTAAAAAAATTAATCTTGAGGACTTTCTAGATCTTTTCTGTTTGGAGTTCTTGTTGGGTCACTTGCTAGAAATCCGAAAAGAAATATTCCAACGAAGAAAAAGACGATAGTGTAAACAGAAATTTTTAAGGCGAGCATGGAAATACTAGTGCTGACAGATTTATATCCTATTAAATTTATAATTAAACTATGGTTAATTGTTTACTTTTTGTATTTTTGGTAAATTTTGAAATACTTTAAGGGATACTAATCGTCGTGATCATCCCAAGGATCAGTAAGCTTTGCTGCTTTAGGTCCAAAGGCAGTCCAAAGACCAAAACCGGTCAATGCTAAAAGTAGGGCCAGGATTGTTACAGCTATAGAAACTGCAGGATCTGGAGCTGATGATAAAGTTTGCATCAATTTTGCTAAGTTTGTAAACAATTTATGTATAAGTTCTTATACAATAGCGAAATAATATTCGATTTTGTGAATTTAACATGGGTCAAAAAACAGCCTTAGGAAGTCTTCTAAAAGCAATTGGTAATTCAGGTCAAGGAAAAGTTGTACCTGGTTGGGGAGCAGTTCCTATCATGACAGTAATTGGTCTACTACTCTTGGTTTTCTTAGTTATTCTTCTACAGATCTACAACCAATCCCTACTACTACAAGGTTTCTCAGTAGATTGGAACGGAAACTAAATTTCTGACAATTTCTCAAAAAGTTATTTGGTTAATGTGAAAATTGCCAAATAATTTTTTTTAAATTTTTGTTTTTATTAATTAGTTATAGTTTGTATATATCCATAATTCTCACATAAAAAAGAGATTTAGAAATAAAAAATGAAAGAAATATTTTTAATTGGATTAGGAAATCCTGGTAAAAAATACTCAAAAAGTAGGCATAATATAGGTTTTTTACTACTTGAAAATTTTTCGAAAAAATATAATTCAAATTTTTTATTAAAAGATAAGCTTAAAAGTTCCTGCTCAGAATTTCAAATCAATGATTCTAATTTCAGGTTATTTTTACCAAATACGTTTATGAATAACAGTGGTGATGCTGTCAGAGCAATAGTTGATTGGTACAAAATAAATTTAGACCAAATTTTCATAATAGTTGATGATAAAGATCTTCCCCTTGGAAAAATAAGATTTAGAAGAAAAGGAAGCTCAGGCGGACATAACGGCCTTAAAAGCATCATTGAACAATTACAGACACAAAACTTTAAAAGAATAAGAATTGGTATTGGATCACCTCCTCTAATAAAAGGAAAAAATAATATCAATACCATTTCACATGTATTAGGAAATATTACTCTAGAAGAAAAATCAATATTGGATAAAGTATATAAGAGAGTTATAGAATCACTCGAACAAATAAATACTAAAAAAGAAGATTACATTATTAATGAATTAAATTCTTTTAACAAAGACCAACCTTAAGAAATGCGTTCAAAACCTGTAACTATTGCAAATGTAAGCGTTAAGGAATATTGCTTCTCAAAAAAGCAAATTCAGGGGGTTGTAGAGGCTAGTCAATTTAAATGGACTTTTACATACTCCTTTAATAAAGGTCTATTAAAGGTAAATCCACCGTTAGGAAGAGCATTAATTGAAAATGCCTTATTGAAATTTTTACTGAAAAAAGATTATGAATTAGAAACAGGGAATGAATATAAGTTCACTATTTCTGCCAAGTTTTAAAATCTATATTTTGATTCAAAGTAAACTTCGTCTTGCAATAATCTTCTAAAATTATCAATGCTGATATCGCATCAAGGTTTTTATTAAGAATAAAGACCTCTCTAGGAATTAAAAACTTCAGACCACTAATTGGAAAAAGTTCGAAATATCTTGCTTTAGCCCTGTAGGTGGTATTTTTTTCCTCAAAAGTTATTATTTCTTTTTTAAAAAAATATAATTTTTCTCTGATTTCGTTACTGGTAGTACCATTGCCAATAATAATTTGCGATATTTCCTCAGCAGCAATTAAATGTCTTACATAATTCTCTAGTAATTCACTCTTAAGGATAATCGCTTTATAAACTTTTTTTTCACTTATTTCAGCTAGTACTAAGCCGCATTTACTTTTCCCAGGATCAATAGTTATAACTCTAGGCATTTAAGATGCAATCTTTAAAATATTGATTTCAACTACTATTGGTTCTACAGTTTTACTATCTCTCAAAGATACTACTTCTAACTTAAATTTGATATTTTGATTTTCTTGAAGAAAGTCTCTTATTTTTTTTATAAAATTTCCATTTGTTTTTATTTCACTAACTTGTGATCCTTTTGACTTGATTTCATCCCTTGTTTCTCTAAGCATTGATTTAATTTGTAAATCTATTGATTTAAGGTTTAAATCACTTTCTCCCAGAATTGAACTTGTAATAACATCTCCTTTTTTGACTATTAATTTATTCTCTAATAAATCAGGAGATACAAAAACATAGTTATCACCTTTTAAGACATTTGTTGCTGATTTGATTAGTAAAATCCAGTTACCACCCCTAGCAGCTATTGTCTGAATTTTTGTAATATCACTAGGTTTCCATAAAAGAATATTTTTTGCTTCTTTATTAATAGGAATAACTATTTTTCTAACAAATTTATCAGCTTCATTGTAGATTTTTGGAAAGTCTCGTTTTACATTTGAGTTAGAGTTGATTTCAGCTATAAATAAAGTCTGTCCTCTTTTAATAACAACATTTCCTCTCCTAAATTCTTTAATATTATTTTTTAATTGATTTAACTCCTTTTCTTTTTGAATAATTTTACCTTCAAGTTCCTCTTGTTCTTCCTGTAAAGGGATTAAAGCCTTTTTGCTTTCATCTAAAGTTTTTTGCAATAAAGGAATATCAACAAAAAGCCTTTGTCTAAATTCTTCGCTTACTAAAATCAATAACCCTATTGATATTGAACTAATAAACCCACCAGTAATAACAGTTATTATAGTTGCTGTTTTTTTCGGTCTTAATTTTAATATACTAAATCTTGCTTTACCAATCTTTGTTCCAAGAATATCCCCAAATGGTGCAATTAATCCACCTAATAATATTAAAAAAACAATTAAAATCCAAGCCACACTTTTGCATATACTCAGTACATCATAATTTATGATGAATCAATTAAATCTTTTTGCAAGAGCAATTGGATCGAACACTGTGATCTTTTTTCTTTCAATATTAAGAAGCCCAGAATCCTTTAAATCTCCCAATAATCTTGTAATAGTTACCCTTGTAGAACCAATAGCTTCAGCAATTGCCTGATGTGAAAGCCTTAAATCTATCGTAATACCTTTTTCACCTGCAACTCCAAAGTCTCTACAAAGGACCATTAAAAAACTTACTAAACGAGAAGACATATCTCTATGTGTAAGAGTTTCTATCATTGTTTCAGTTTGCAGGATCCTACTTGAAAGCCCTTGTAAAAGTAATAGTCCTACTGATGCATCTTCCTCTATAGCTCTTAAAACAGAATTTGCAGGTGCTGTTATCATTTCAACTCTTGTGAATGCTATGGCATGATAAAAACGATCGGATCTATGGCCTGTTAGTAGAGATAAAACACCAAAGAGACTATTCTCTCTTAAAAGAGCAACAGTTATTTCTTCGCCTGACTCATAAACTCTTGATAGTCTTACTGCTCCTCTTCTTATAAGATAAACCCTTTCAGCAGGATCTCCAGGGAAGAATATTGTTTTAGACCTCTCAACCATTTCTG
The DNA here is from genome assembly GCA_003278545.1 of Prochlorococcus sp. AG-355-N16. Taxonomy (GTDB): domain Bacteria; phylum Cyanobacteriota; class Cyanobacteriia; order PCC-6307; family Cyanobiaceae; genus Prochlorococcus_A. The sequence goes on along the minus strand of QCEF01000001.1, from coordinate 419,172 downwards.
TGCTTGCACCATCTAGACCTTTAATAACTTCCATTAAAGTTCTATTTATTGGAAAACGTTCTCCAACGGAGTTGATTTTACTTTGTCCGGAATATTGCGAACTAAAGCGATTGAATCCTCTTGAAGCAGGTATCATAAATATCTTGACTATTAAAAAATTTAAGGAGCCACCTTAAAATATCTTGTATCAACAGTAACAATTTTCAATTCTTATCAGAATATCAATAAGCTTTTTTTAGTCAATTTTAAATTGCTTAACCCTTTTTTAAGTAAAATTACACTATATGCAGCGTCATTAGTTTCTAATTATACTGCATGTAGAAAGAATCTAAATAATGGTAATTAGTTCATCTCATATTTATTCCAAAGGTAATCTTGATGTTGTAAAGACAAATCCTGCTAACAAAATTAACGTAAAAAAATTTTCACAAAACGGGCAAATTCAAATCTATCAATCTTCATATAGAGGTAGCTACTCATCTATCATTAGAGACTCTCTAAGAAATGCTGCACTTGGCAGGAAAGTGCTACTGATACAATTTATGAAAGGAGGGGTAAAGCAAGGAGTTGATCATGCAGTAAAGCTATGCGGTAATTTAACCTGGGTAAGATCATCACATTCCTTTGATCAATATAATTCTGAAGCAATTGAAAATAACAAAAATTTAAAAAAATCTATTCATGAATCTACTATTGAATTATGGAATTTTTGTAAAAAAGAACTACAGTCTGGAGAGAATGACCAAATCATACTTGATGAGATTTTTTTAGCTATTGATATGAGAATTATCGATAAAGATGATTTGATTTCAACACTTGAAAACCGATTTATATCAGGAGATGTAATCCTTACTGGTACAGATATACCTAAAGATTTATTATTAATGGCTAACCAAATTACAGAACTTCGCTCATAAAACAATGCTAAAAAATGATCTCTGGATAAATCAAAAAGCTTCGGAAGGTATGATAAAACCCTTTCAATCAAATTTGGTGAGGCATCTTGAGCCTAATAATAAACAAAAGCCAGTTTTGAGTTACGGATGTTCATCTTATGGCTATGATTTAAGACTTTCATCAAAAGAATTCCTAATTTTCAGACATATCCCTGGGACTGTGATGAACCCCAAAAAGTTTAATCCTAATAATTTAGAAAAAACTGTTCTTCACCATGATAATGATGGAGACTTTTTTATTCTTCCTGCTCACTCCTATGGTTTAGGAGTTGCTCTAGAAAAGATGAAAGTGCCAGAAAATATAACTGTAATCTGTATAGGAAAAAGTACATATGCTCGACTTGGAATTATTGTTAATACAACACCTGCAGAGGCAGGGTGGGAAGGTCATCTAACTTTAGAGTTTAGTAATAGTTCGGGTGCAGATTGCAGAATATATGCTGAAGAGGGTATTTGCCAACTACTCTTTTTTGAAGGTGATCCGTGCTCTACAACCTATGAAGATAGAAGAGGTAAATATCAAAACCAACCAGAAAAAGTAACTCTTGCAAAGATCTAAAATGAGTAAAGTTGAACTAATTTCGCTAACTCCTGATGCAGAAAAAACAATGGCTTACATTGCAAGAGTTAGTAATCCAAAAAATCAAGAAAATGAAGACTATTCGAAATTATTGAGTTATTGCATTAAAAATGAACATTGGAGTGTTTTTGAACAGTCATTTATGACCTTGCAAATAGAAACTAACAGAGGAATCGCTGCTCAAATTTTAAGACATAGATCATTTACTTTCCAGGAATTTTCACAGAGATATGCAGATAGTTCTCAATTGGGTAATATCCCCTTACCAGAGTTAAGGCGTCAAGATTTTAAAAACAGGCAAAATTCAATTCCTGATCTTCCTGATGAGTTAAAAAAAAGATTTAATGAAAAAATTGGTTTACATTTTCAGGCTGCTTCAGAATTATATGAAGATTTACTTGCTGAAGGTGTAGCCAAAGAATGTGCGAGATTTGTTTTACCATTAGCGACTCCAACAAGAATCTATATGTCTGGATCATGCAGATCGTGGATCCATTACATTCATTTAAGATCAGCTCACGGCACCCAAAAAGAACACAAGTCTATAGCCCAAGATTGCAAGTCTATTTTTAAAAAAAGTTTTCCTATCGTATCAAAATCTTTAGAGTGGTAAAAATTACCCATGACTACGAGGATTAACCTCATTATTTTTATTTTCTTGAATTGTTGAAAATTCAGCATTAATAATTTCCTCATAAGGTTTCTCTTCTTTCTCTAAATTATTAATAGATTTTCTTATTTTCATTTCATCTTGTTTACCAATAAAAGTGGATATTAGATTACCCTTTTTATCAAAAAGATTAACTTGAGGAATCCCGTTGACAGCAAACTTTTGGATGTACTTAGCCCATTTTTGATTATCAACATTTAAAAAAACAAAATTAATATCTTTTTCGTATTCATCTTTAAAAGCAGAAACTTGTGGAGCCGTTTCTTTGCAGACTTCACACCACTCAGCATAAAATTCCAAAAATGTAGGCTTATTATTTGTAAAAGCTATTTCAGGCTCAACAGATAATTCTCCAAAACTCTTTAGAAGATAAGTTGATTTAAAAAATAGATTTTTTAAAAAAAACATTGAAATAATAACAATAGATATAATCAAAACAAGCGTTATTTTAAAATTTGTTTTTAAAATTGGCTCTCGACTTTCAGATTGCACTACTAAAGTATTATTAACTAAATGTATCTTAAATAAGTTAAACAAATAAAGAGAATTAAAAACTATAGTGTTTTAATCAACTGATAAAATAAGAAATGAATAGTTATCAAAAATTTCTTTGATTCCCAAAATCTAATTATGCAATCAATCTTTGGAACTGATGGGATAAGAGGAAGATTTAATGAAGAGATAACTTATTCTCTAGCCTACAAAGTAGGTTACGCTCTAGGTTCAAGTTTGGAAAATAAAAATCCAATATTAATTGGAAGAGATACAAGAATTAGTGGAGATATTCTGCTTCATGCAATAACACAAGGTATAAATGAAAGTGGCCAAAAATTTATAAATCTTGGAATCTGCCCAACCCCAGCTATACCTTTTTTAATCAAAAAAGAGAACCTGAGCAGTGGTGTCATGATATCTGCAAGCCATAATCCGCCAGAATATAATGGAATAAAAATTTTTGATCATAATGGTCAAAAAATTACTAAAAGTTTTGAGAGTAAAATTCAAAAAATAATTGAAGAGTCAAACCAAAATATATCAATTCCTGCAAAAGTGGTTTCACTAAAAACAAGTCACGATCTTATGGATAGTTATATTAAAAGCCTAATCCAAACAATGGGCGGAGAAAGTTTAAGCGGGTTGAGAATAATATTAGACACATGCTATGGATCAGGGACAACTTGCGCAAAAAAAATTTTTCAGTCTCTTGGTGCTGATGTAAAAGTTATCAATAACTCTAAAAATGGTTTGAAAATTAATTTGAATTGTGGTTCTACTAACCTCGAACCATTAAAAAAAGCATTAAGAGAGAGTCCTGCAGATATGGGATTCAGCTTCGATGGAGATGCCGATAGAGTAATTGGAATCGATTCAGAAGGCAATGTGCTAGATGGAGATCATATTCTTTTTCTTTGGGGAAGAGAACTTATGGAACAAAAAATTCTCACCAATAATTTACTAGTATCAACACAAATGGCAAACTTAGGTTTTGAAAAGTCCTGGAAGAAAATTGGAGGAATTTTACATAGGACTGATGTAGGAGATAAATATGTTCATGACGCAATTAAGAAAAAAAGAGCTGTTTTAGGAGGTGAGCAATCAGGTCATATACTTTCAAAAATTAATAACTTTTCTGGTGATGGGATATTGACTGCACTTCAAATTTCTAAACATTGTAAAAAGAAAAATATTAATTTAAATGATTGGCTTAAAAGTAGTTTCAAACCTTTTCCTCAAAAACTAACTAATATTAAATTAGATTTTAATATTAATAAATTAAATCCAAAAAACAAAATCTTAATTGATGAATCTATAAAAAATTTTCAGGCAATATATTCGGATAATTGTAGAGTTTTTATAAGACCTAGCGGTACAGAACCTGTAATCAGAGTTCTAGTTGAGACCAAAAATCATAAGGAAGTTCATTCTTTATCAAGCGAAATAACTAACAAACTCTTTTTAGAAATTGATAAAATAATACATCAACGATAAATCAAATTTTTATATAAATTTTTTCATAAATATCAAGTTGATTAACAATCACATACTTTTCCCTATCAGTTTTAACTTTAATGGGATTAAAACTTTCAGAACAATTAAAATCTTTTTTATCTATTGTTTTAAAATGAAAATTACTTGATATTGTGCAATCCATATAATCGAATAAATCCTTTACATCTGTTTTTATAAAAATTAGGGTTCCTTTTTGCAATGATTTTGAGAGCATATTGATTAATCCTGGCTGAATTACACGCCTTTTATAATGCCTCTTTTTAAACCAAGGATCAGGGAAATTAAAAGAAATACTTTTTAGATTATTGAAAATAAATTTATTTTGGACATCATTCAAAATATTATTAGCATTACCAAATATAAAATATAGATTTTTGATTTCTCGTTCAATAACTTTTAATTTAGCATTTTTGACCAATTTCTCACGGATTTCAATTCCTAAATAATTCCAACTATTATTAACTAAAGCCAAATCAAATAGAAACTCACCAGCAGCACAACCTATATCCAAATGAAGATTCGATTTAGAATCATCAAACATTTCGCTCAAAGAAGGTATACTCTCAATTTGATTGAAATTACTACTAAGAGGATTAACATGCTGTCTCATTCAATTATCAATATATTCCTAGGCAATAATATAAGGATGCATAATATTCATAACTATGACAATAGTAAGTTCAAAAGTAACAGTTTGATGTTTAATTATTATGTGTTTAAAAAGAAAAAGTTTTGAACGTTTTTAATCAACTTTCTATTTGGCTATCCTTTCAACTTTCAATAATTTTCCTTATTGGTATTCCTGTTACTCTATCCTTCTGGTCAATTAAAAAAAGAAATAAAGCAGTTATTAAACTTCTATCAATTTATTGGAAAGTATCCCTTTTATTTTTTATAAGCCTTCTACTTTTAATAGGAAAGTATAATTATTCTCTTGTGATAACAAATATTTCAACATTATTAATGACAGTTTCAGTTTGGTTTTGGAACGATATTAATGATGAATTACGAGAATATGATTTTTCTTACTCACTTACCACAACGACAAAAATATGGAGATGGACGATAACTTTTATATCTCTCAATTTCTTTATTCAGAGTTTACAAAACTTAAACTGCTTTTCTTTTATTAATTCCGATGCGTGTGCAATATGGCTTCAGCCTTCTTCAAATTTATATATTACTTTAAAAAATTTATTTAATTTTTTCTTTGGAGCTAACTTTACCCAGCCGATATCAAAATTCTTAGGATTATTTTCATTATTAATCTATATTTTAGGCCTTATTCAATGGTCAATAATCAAATTACCTAAAAATGGAAGAAACTCCTGCTTCTCGGAAAATGGCAAAAATTGATTTAATAAATAGTCTTGAAAAAATAAGTTCCGAGATACCTGATAGGATACTTAAACTAGATGGATTCATTCTAAAAGAAAATCAAAAAGAACAATTAGAAATACTTATTTTCAGAGGTTTCAGTAGCTCAACAACTCATCCAATTGAAATAGATTCAGAAAAAAAAGTAATAACACTTTCTTATACAATTACAAACTTTAAACTTTATAAAGCACCGTTAACTGAAAACGAAGAGAATTTTATGAGAGAAAATCAAAAATCAGATTTCTTTTTGAATCAAAAAAACTGGATTTAAATTAATTCAAAATTAATAATATTTGAACATCTTTTGCATAATTTTGTATTTTGGATTCCATTAAAAGTTTCTTTTTGATAATGCCAACATCTATCACATTTTTGACCTTGAGCTTTATTTATTTGAATTTTACCAAGTGAATTGTTATCAATAATCAGAGAATTCTCCACTAAATCGGACACCACTTGGAAGTTTGATACTATAAGCCAGTCTCTAAATAAATCTACATCTTGATTACCAAATTCTTTTAGCCAAGAAAGTGACTCTTGTAAAGCTTTATCTTCAGGTAAATAATTAACTTCAGTTTCCAAAGCTGCTCCAATTATTTGTTTGTTCCTACATCCTTCTATAGCCTTGTTAATTTCAACTCTCAAATTTCTTAAATTTGCAATGTGCTCATTAAGTATTTGATTTTTCCATGACTGAGAAAATATTGGCCATCCTCTTTGAAAGACTGATTTTTCTTCAGTTGAGTATGGAATATTTTGCCAAATATCTTCAGCCATATGACAAAGCACTGGAGAAATAAGTACGGCTAAATTTTCAACAACTTTTGACATGACGAACTGACAAGATCTTCTCCTAAATTGTGATTTAGAACTTACATATAACCTATCCTTCGCAATATCCAAATAAAAATTTGATAGATCTACAACGCAAAAACTTTGCAAAATTTGGAAAAATTTTGAAAATTCATAATTTTCATAAGCACTTGATATTTGATCTGTAACCTCAACTAATCTCCCTAACATCCATTGATCTAAAAGAGGCAATTGATCAATATCAAAACTATCAATTTTAGGATCATAATCATGAATATTACCTAGAAGATATCTTGCAGTATTACGAACCTTTCTATAAACGTCTGAAAGTTGCTTGAGTATATTTGAACCAATTGGAACATCTACTGAATAATCTACTGAGCTTACCCATAGCCTTAAAACATCAGCACCATAAGCAGGATCAGTTTTTTTATTATTACCTCCATTAATAATTATATTTGGATCAACAACATTTCCTAAAGATTTGCTCATTTTTCTTCCATTTTCATCAAGTGCAAAACCATGAGTTAAAACTTTCTTATATGGAGGTTTATTATTGACTGCAACAGATGTTAACAAAGATGACTGAAACCATCCTCGATGTTGATCTGAGCCCTCTAAATAAAGATCTGCTGGATACTTTAATTCACTTCTTAGTTCACATACTGCGGCCCAGCTAGATCCTGAATCGAACCAAACATCCATTGTATCAGTTCCTTTTTTCCAAAGATCAGATTCTTTTGCATAATTTTCTGGCAAAAGATTCTTAACATCCCAATCCCACCAAATATCTGCTCCATGTTCACTAAAAAGATCTTGAATATGATTAATTATCTCTTTGTTAAGGAGAATGTCATTACCATTTTTTTTATAAAAAACTGGAATAGGGACTCCCCATGACCTTTGTCTAGAAATACACCAATCTCCTCTACCAACAACCATAGAATAAATTCTTTTCTTCCCAGTCTCTGGCATCCATTCAACATCTTCGATTGCCTCTAATGCAGATGATCTAAAGCCATTTACAGATGCAAACCATTGTTCTGTTGCCCTAAAAATAGTTGGTTTTTTAGTTCTCCAGTCATACGGATATCTATGCTTATAATTTTCTTGTAATAGAAGCAAATTTTTTCCTTTTAAATGTTCAATAATTAAATCATTTGCATCTTTCAGGACATTTGATCCTTCGAATTGATCAGAATATTCATTTAAGTTACCTTTTTCATCAACGACACATGTTATTGGTAAATCATATTTTTGACCCACATTAAAATCATCTATCCCATGACCAGGAGCAGTATGAACAATTCCAGTTCCTGATTCTGTTGTAATATAATCACCTCCAATTACAATTCTGCAATTTTTATTCTTAGACGGATGTTGATATTCAATATTTTCCAATTTGGAGCCTTTAACCTCTAATAGTACCTTGAAATCTTTATTAAATTTCTTACTTATTTCAGAAGATAAATCCTCAGCAAAAAGGTAAATTTTCTTCTCATCATCGATAGCAAAAACGTAGTTTATTTTTGGATTTACTGCAACTGCTTCATTTGCAGGTATGGTCCAAGGAGTAGTGGTCCAAATAGTTATGAAAGAATTATTTTGAAAAAAATCTTTTTTGATATTAAGGTTTTCTTGGATGAAATTCAATAGAATTTCCTCAGGTATTTTAGTGATTTTTAATGAAACATAAATACTTTTTGAATAATGTTCATCAGGGTATTCTAATTCTGCTTCTGCAAGTGCAGTCCTTGAACTTGGACTCCAATGAACAGGTTTAAGACCTCGATATATATAGCCATTTAAAAACATTTTCCCAAATACTCCAATCTGAGCAGATTCATAACTTTTCTTAAGAGTTAAGTAAGGGTTATTCCAATCTCCCCATATGCCCCACCTTTTGAAACCCTCCTTCTGATTATTAATTTGGATATGGGCATAATCTGTTGCTTTTTTTCTTAAGTTAAGGGTGTCAAGATTTTTTCTTTCATCAGATTTTAAATTCTGAAGAACTTTTAATTCAATAGGTAATCCATGACAGTCCCAACCAGGTACGAAATGAACCCTAAATCCTTTTAAGGTTTTGTACTTATTTATTATGTCTTTTAAAACTTTATTTAGAGCATGACCCATATGAAGAGCTCCATTTGCATAAGGAGGGCCATCATGTAAGGTAAATATTTCGCCTGAATTTTTTGAACCTAATTTGAAATCTATATCATTATTAGCCCAAAAATTCTGTATCTCAGGTTCTCTTACAACTGAGTTAGCGCGCATTGAGAAGTCAGTTTTTAATAAATTTAAAGTTTCTTTATAAGAAAAGTCTGATTTTTGTTCTTTGTTATTTTGAGATTTCATGCCACGATATAAGAAATATTGGTGATCAAAAGAATTATTTAAATAAATCTAATACATTATATTCTTTCTTAACTGACCTGTTGTTTTTTTGGGATGTTTCAAATAACCAATTTATTAGACTTCAGACTTTTATATTATCATTTTTATCATTTCTTACCCACTTTTTTTGGGTTGTACTTTTATTATTGCTACCAAAATTAAAAAAATTTAAAGGTTTCTTGAAATCACCAAATACTAGATTTATAGATTCTAATATTTTTAAAAAGTTATTTTTAAACTCCAAAAAGGTAATTAATTTTTTCTTTTCATTCTCTGTCAATTGGTACCATCTAGATAAAAAAATCTCTATTAGATAAAAAATAACTAGTACTGTTAAAAAAAGGAAAATTACAAAAGATGATTCATCTAGTGTTTTATTTTTAATTATTAATATCAAACCTATTAATAAATTTAAAAAAGCTTTTATTAAGTCTTTTGGTTTACCGAGCTCAAGATAAATTATGGGTACAGTTAGAAAAATGGTTCCAACCAAAATAAAAAAAGTTCCTAAATAAAATATCAAACTATGCATTAAATTAACAGCTTAATTAAATTATAAGAGTGGATATCAATAAACAAACTATCTATCAGAATTTCCTTAAGTGCGGTCGGGGAGACTTGAACTCCCACACCCGAAGATACGAGTACCTAAAACTCGCGCGTCTACCAATTCCGCCACGACCGCTCAAATCAAATAATAATTGAAAGAGGTTTATTTTAAAAATTTTTTTTCTTAAGATGATTAATTTGACACATTAAAATTAAATTAAAAATCTCCTAAAAGAAATTTTTTATGTTTAAGCATGCAATCATCTTAAAATATTAGTTATATTATTTAAAGAATAAAAGAAACGATTTCTAACTTAACTAGTAAAAATACAACTACAAATACTAATTCTTCAAGAACATTTAATTGGCAAAAAGAGATTAAAAATTACGTAGATCCGCCAAGTTTTTGGAATCCAACATTAGGTTTATTTTTTGGCGGTTATTTTCTCGCTTTTCTTAGTATATGGCAATGGTATAGAGGTGTTTGGCCTTTACCATTACTTGTAGCCACTGCTTTTTTAGCTTTACATATTGAAGGTACTGTTATTCATGATGCCTGTCATAAAGCTGCTCATCCAGTTCCTTGGATAAATCAAGCAATGGGCCACGGCTCTGCTATTCTATTAGGGTTTAGCTTCCCAGTTTTTACAAGAGTTCATTTACAACATCATATTCACGTAAATCACCCCAAAAATGATCCAGATCATATTGTCAGTACTTTTGGTCCAATTTGGCTAATTGCTCCAAGATTTTTTTATCATGAGGTGTTTTTCTTTCAAAGAAAACTATGGCGAAGATATGAATTATTACAATGGGGAATTGAAAGATCCATATTCCTAACAATTATCTTAGCAGGTTTGAAATTTGACTTTATGAATTTAATTTATAATTTATGGTTTGGCCCAGCATTAATGGTAGGGGTCACTTTAGGAATATTTTTTGATTATTTACCCCATAGACCATTTCGATCAAGAAATAAATGGATAAATTCTCGAGTTTATCCAAGCAAATTTATGAATTTATTAATAATGGGACAAAATTACCATCTCATTCATCATCTTTGGCCTTCGATTCCTTGGTTTGAATACAAAATAGCTTATGAAAAAACTAAACCTTTATTGGATAAAAAAGGTTCCCCTCAAAGGGTTGGGATATTTGAAAGTAAAGAAGACATTTTTAACTTTATTTATGATTTATTAATAGGTGTAAGGAGTCATAGCAAAAAGAGGGGGAAAATAAGAAAAATCATAAATTTATATCCAGGCTTTAAGATAAAAAAATTTTTATTAAAGATAGTCAACAAAACATTTATTGGAAGCAACTAACTTATTCATTCATTTATAATTTTTGGTACTTTAAAATATTTATCTTCTCTCGATGGACCCAATTCTAAAAGTTCTTCATTGCAATCAGAATTTTTCTTTTCGTCTTTTCTAAATACATTTACAACCTCTATAGCTCTCGTTGTACAGGGAACATCATCTGTATCAATTTTTTCAAGTTGTCTTATATAATCCAATATCTTTTCTAATTGTTCTGCATGATTATTAATTTCATTCTCATTTAGTTCTAATCTCGCTAAATGAGCAACTTTTTTTACTTCCTCTTTAGTTATTTTCGTCATACATTTAATATCTTTCTTATTAAATAATAGTTTATTAAGAACAATTTATTTACATATCCTTTGAATTGTAGATAATTTAAAAAATAATCACATTTTTTGAAAATCAATATCAATTAATAGCCTTAAGTATTTTTCTCAGCTAAATATGTTATTAGATAGATATTGAAAAATAAAAGAAGAATTCTTTCCAAAAAATTTTTTTTATCGGCACTCTAAACTTGTTGCTCCTGATTTAATAGGCTGTTACCTCATAAAAAAAAATAATGAGATAGATCAAGTTAAAGGGGTTATTGTTGAAACTGAAGCTTATTCACAGGAAGAAGAGGCCTGTCATGGCTACCGCAAAATGACTGAATCAAACAAATCATTATTTGGGAAACCTGGCACATTTTATATTTACAAATCTTATGGAATTCATCATTGTTTAAACATAGTTACTGATAAAGAAAATTTTGCGAGTGGTGTTTTGATAAGATCAGTTTTTATCTCAAATAAGAATGAAAGATTAGCTTCTGGACCTGGCCTAGTAACAAAAACATTCAGTGTAGACATTACATTTAACTCACTTGAAATTCTTAATAACAAAACTTTATGGATTTCTCCAAGAGACTCCACTATAGAAGAAAAAGATATTATTCAGACTACGAGAATTGGCATATCAAAGGCAAAAAATATAAAATGGCGTTGGTATCTCAAAAATTGTAGGAGTGTAAGTAAAAGATTAAAAGGTGACAGAACACCTAAATTTCAATAATCATTTTTCTTTTTAAGCGTAATGCAAATTTGGCCTCATAAACATATCCACACACTAGCTAATTTTTCAATTAAAGATTATGAGTCAGTATTTGAATTAGCTAATAGATTTGATGCACTAAAGAATGCAGGAACAAAAAAAATACCGGCCTTACAAGGGACTTTGGTAACGTCTTTATTTTTTGAAGCTAGTACAAGAACAAAAAATAGTTTTGAGCTTGCAGCAAAAAGACTTTCTGCTGATGTCCAAACTTTTGCTCCATCCTCCAGCTCTTTAACAAAAGGCGAAACAATAATTGATACAGCCATAACTTATTCTGCTATGGGGGCAGATACATTAGTTATCAGACATTCATCAAGTTACATAACCTTTGAGATCGCAAAAAAACTTGATGCAATAAATGCCAAGACTTCGGTTCTTAATGCAGGAGATGGATTACATAGTCACCCCAGCCAAGGATTGCTTGACATCTATACATTGATAAAATTCTTTTCCCCAAAAACACTTAATCCAGAGGTTTTAAATTCCAAAAAAATTTTAATAATTGGTGACGTAAATCATTCAAGGGTTGCCAGGTCAAATCTTTGGGCTTTGAGTGCATTCGGCGCCGATATAATCTTATGTGGTCCTAAGACATTAATACCTGATGAATTTATCAATTTTTTAAAAATCCCCGCGCCAAATCAAACAGAAGATCCTGTCAAATCAAGAGGTTCTATAACAATTTCTAGATCATTGGAAGAATCAATAAAAATTGCAGATGCGATTATTGTTTTAAGACTCCAGAAAGAGAGAATGATGGAAAATTTACTAAGTAGCATTGATTCATATAGTTTGGATTATGGCTTAACCCCAGAGAAATTATCTTTAAATAATAAAGAAATTCCAATTCTACATCCCGGTCCCATTAACAGAGATATTGAAATTAGTAGCAAAGTGGTAGATAGATATCCTAATTGCTTAATTAATAATCAAGTTGCAAATGGTATCCCTATAAGAATGGCTTTGCTATATCTATTACAGAAAAACAACAAGTAAATTTATAGCAACTTAAGACTTTCAGTAAAGAAGCCATAAAATAATCCCAATCTTAAAGAATCTAATAAAAGTACTAAAAATTTCTTTTTCCTTTCAAATCTAAAATTTCTTCTCAAAACTATTAAAAACTCTATAAAAACTACTGATAGAAAAGCAGCTACAGGATCCATGAGTTCCACGACGGCACTTACCATACCAAGAGAACTTCCAAAAAAGTATCCGATTAAAAGTGTAATCAATGATATTGAGTATCTTCGCCATGGATTATTAGCCCAAATACTTAATGTCTGAATATTTTCCACAATTTTTAGCTGAAATTTTGTCTTTTGAGGTTTAACAACCATTTTGCATTCAACTAAGCCGCTTCAGAGTTTGATTGAATTTTAGTATTTCCTTCTATTAATTCAAGTAATGCTTCCAACTGAGCCATCAACCCTCTTAATTCCCCTGGGTCAGGGAAAAGGTCATCTTCTTTTATTCCTAAATGCATTTCTCTGAGCTCTTGCCTTAAATAGCGTATGTGACTAATGACTTGCTCTCTTTTGGTTTGCGACATGATATGAACTTTTAAATTTCATTTTAAGAAAGAATATTTTTGAAAAGGAGTGTTTGCATATTTATAACTGAGAATGAAGATAAATGACCTAACAACAATTTGAAACGATTATGAAAATTGAAAATTATCATATCCTTGAAAATGTGTACTTAATTCTTATATCAATTTTAAATAATTACTTGAGGCTTTATTATTAGACTATATTGACTTTACTCAATATGAAATTCATTTCTGAAAATAAAATAAGTGAGGAACTAGTAAATTCTTTTAATGAAGAAATGACCTTTGAGCTCGCTAAAAGGTTAGAAGAAGATAATTATAATTCTCCATTTGATGGTTTAAAAGACTGGCACTTACTGAGGGCTCTTGCAATCAATAGACCTGAATTAACAACTAATTATACCCATCTCCTCGATCAGGAACCTTTCGATGAAAACTAAAAGTAAGGACTCCAAAATAAAGGTTCTTTTATTAATAACTGGAAGTATTGCAGCTGTAAGAATTCCATTATTAGTTAGCCAATTAGCGAAAGAAAATTATGAAATAAGATGCGTTTTATCAAAAAATGCAGAAAAATTAATAAAGCCGCTTTCTCTTTCTATTTTAAGTAGAAACCCGTGCATTTTAGAAAATGATCAATGGTCTGATAGGCAATCAACACCTCTTCACATAGAGCTAAGTAATTGGGCTGATATTTTAATCATCGCCCCTTTAACAGCGACAACATTAGCAAAATGGGTAACTGGAAATGCAGAAGGATTGATCCCCAGCATCTTAATAGCAAATATAAAACCAATTATTGTTGCACCAGCAATGAATACACAAATGTGGGGAAATAAAGCTGTCCAAAAAAATTATGAGAATTTACAAAAACACAAAAATGTTTTGTCTTTGCAACCAAGTGAAGGTCTCTTAGCATGTGATGCTATTGGCATCGGTAAGATACCTCCAAATGATCTAATCCAATTAGCTCTTGAATTTATAGCTTCACATAAACAAAATGAATATCGCAAAGACTTACTTAATAAAGAAATTTTAATAACTGGAGGGGGTACCTCTGAGAAAATTGACGCGGCAAGACATATTACTAACAAAAGTTCTGGAGCAATGGGCCTACTTCTTTCTCAAGTAGCGAGGTTCAGGGGAGCACAAGTAAAATATGTTCATGGTCCTCTGAAAATCGATAAGAATCTTACTGATGGAATAAAAAGATATGAAATTGAAACAAGCGTTGATTTAATTAGGGCAATTAATAATGAAATATCAAATTGCGATTATTTTTTCATGAATGCAGCAGTATCTGATTTCAAAATAACCTCTGATACTTCAGCTAAAATTCCAAAAAATCAAATTAATGATCATTTGAATCAAAACTTTGAGCTAGTCCCAGATATTTTAAAAACAATTAGTAAATCAAAAAAAGATAACCAAGTTTTTGTAGGCTTTTGTGCTTTTACAGGATCTATCGAAGAAGCACGAATGACAATTAAAGAAAAGATTATCCAAAAGGGTTGTGATTATCTATTCGCAAATCCAATTGATCTTGCAGGCCAAGGATTTGGCTTTTTGGCACAAAATGAAGGTTGGCTATTCGATACGAACAATATGGAACACTACATTAACAAAACATCAAAAATTGATTTAGCAAATAAATTAATAACCCAAATTATTTCATTAAAAAAATAAAAAAAAAATTTTTAATTTGTATTTTTTTGTAATCTTAATCATTAAAAATTATGTGATAGCTTAAAATAATTCCAGTTTTTTAATATCTAAAAAGCTACGGGTTGTTTCGAGGATTTAATAGTCCTATCTTTTATGGTCCTTTCCCTTGTAATATCCGTACTGAACTTATTAGATGACCTTTAATCTATCGTCACAGAACTTTACTGCAACTTTAATTATGAGAATTCGTTCTTTCTTAGCTTTTGTTATTTCAATTTGTATAACTTTTGCTTTCGTACCTGTTAAAACATTTGCTTTTTCTGAAAGAGGAAATGCACAATTCACAGATGTTGTTAACACAGGGAAAGCTAATGATTGCCCTACATTAGACTCATCTCTTGTCGGATCAATATCTCTAGGGAATGGAGATAGCCTTAAAGGAATATGCATGCATCCAACAGAAGTTTATGTAAAAGTGCCTGGGACAAAACGAAAAGCTGCAGAATTTGTTTCTACAAAAATTATTAGTCCTAGAAATAACACGACAGTGACAGAAGTTTATGGAGATATAGATTCAGGAACTTTCACTGAAAAAGGTGGTATTGATTTTCAACTTATTACTGTATTAACTCCTGGTGGTTTAGAGGTGCCATTTGCATTCTCAGCAAAAGATCTTACAGCTGATTTACCTTCATCTATTGAGCCAGGCACTGAGGTTAGTGGTTCAACATTTACACCTAACTACAGAACTGGTGACTTTCTAGATCCTAAGGCAAGAGCTAAAAATACTGGTGTTGAATATGCTCAAGGTTTAGTTGCATTAGGAGGAGATGACGAAGAACTTGCAAAAGAAAATATTAAAGTTGATGTTAACGGTACTGGCGTTATTACTCTTTCAATCAACAATGTAGATTCTGACACAGACGAATTTGCTGGTACTTTTGAAGCAATTCAACCTTCAGACACAGATATGGGTTCAAAGGATCCACTTGATGTCAAAATAATTGGGGAGCTTTACGGAAGAAAGGCATAAATCCTACTTATGAGAAAAAGGGGGTTAAACCCCTCTTTTTTTTTCAAAATTTTTCTTTAACAATTTAAAAAATGGAATTACAACAAAAAACCAAAACAGATACTAATGGACTAATACCGCCTTATGGAGGGGAACTAAAAAATTTAATTATCAAAGATAAAAACCTTAAAAATGATCTTATCTCTAAAGCTACTTATGAGTTTGAATGTAGCGAGAGAAATGCATGCGATGTAGAACTTTTGATGGTTGGAGCTTTTTCTCCATTGGAAGGTTTTATGGACGAAAATAACTACAATTCGGTAATTAAAAATAATAGAAATACAAATGGGTTGCTTTTTGGCTTACCTATTGTATTTGATTCAAATAATGAAAAAGTAAAAGCTGGAGAGTCAATATTACTTACTTATAAAAAACAAAAAATAGCAGTTTTAGAAGTTAGCTCTAAATGGGAGCCTGACAAATCCTTAGAGGCTGAACTTTGTTATGGTACTAATTCTCTAAATCATCCTGCTGTTAAGATGATTTTCAACGAGAGAGGGAGATTTTATATAGGAGGAAGAGTTTATGGTTTCGAACTTCCAATTAGAGAATTCCCCTGCAAAACCCCAGAAGAAGTTAGATCTACACTTCCATCAAATCATGATGTAGTTGCATTTCAATGCAGAAATCCAATTCATAGAGCACATTATGAATTATTTACTAATGCCTTGCTTTCAGATAATGTCTCCTCTAACTCAGTTGTTTTAGTTCATCCAACTTGTGGGCCAACTCAACAAGATGATATCCCTGGAAAAGTTAGATATTTGACCTATAAAGAATTAGAAGAGGAAGTATCTGATGAAAGAATAAAATGGGCTTTTTTACCTTATTCAATGCATATGGCAGGGCCAAGAGAAGCACTACAACATATGATAATCAGAAGAAATTATGGATGCACCCACTTTATTATTGGTAGAGATATGGCTGGTTGTAAGTCGTCATCAACTGGTGAAGATTTTTATGGTCCATATGACGCCCAAAATTTTGCTAATAAGTGTGCAGATGAATTGATGATGCAAACTGTTCCTTCAAAAAATTTAGTTTATACCAAGGAAAAAGGATACATAACAGCTGAAGAAGCCAAAGAATTTAATTATGAAATTATGAAACTTAGTGGTACTGAATTTAGAAAGAAATTGAGGAATGGCGAACCAATTCCTGAGTGGTTTGCATTCAAAAGTGTAGTAGATGTTCTAAGACGCTCTTAATATTGTTTTATTATTAGTATTATAGATTTATTAAAGATTTTTTATCGTGAACAAACGTTGGAGAAACGTAGGACTTTATGTCCTAGCTGTTATTACTGTAATTTTCATTGGTACTTCAGTTTTTGATAAACCTAGTACTGAAAGTTCCACAAAGACCTTAAGATATAGTGATTTTATAGAAGCAGTGCAAGATAAAGAAATCAGTAGAGTCCTAATATCTCCAGATAATGCCACAGCTCAAGTTGTTGAAAATGATGGAAGCAGGTCTGAGGTCAATTTAGCCCCTGATAAAGACTTATTAAAAATCTTGACTGAGAATAATGTAGATATAGCTGTAACTCCTACAAAATTAGCTAATCCATGGCAACAGGCTATAAGTAGCTTGATTTTTCCAGTACTTTTAATTGGAGGCCTATTTTTTCTTTTCAGAAGATCCCAAAGTGGTAATGCTGGAGGTGGTGGTAACCCTGCCATGAGTTTTGGCAAGAGCAAAGCTAGATTGCAAATGGAACCATCTACACAAGTAACCTTTTCAGATGTTGCCGGTGTTGAAGGTGCAAAATTAGAACTTACAGAAGTTGTAGATTTTCTTAAGAGCCCAGACAGATTTACCGCAGTCGGAGCAAAAATTCCAAAAGGAGTTCTTCTTGTCGGCCCTCCTGGTACGGGTAAAACATTGTTAGCAAAAGCAGTTGCTGGAGAAGCAGGTGTACCTTTCTTCTCAATATCTGGTTCAGAATTTGTTGAGATGTTTGTAGGTGTTGGAGCTAGCAGAGTTAGAGATCTTTTTGAACAAGCTAAAAAGAATGCTCCTTGCATTGTGTTTATTGATGAAATAGATGCAGTTGGAAGACAAAGAGGCGCTGGTATGGGCGGAGGAAATGATGAAAGAGAACAAACATTAAATCAACTCCTAACCGAAATGGATGGTTTCGAAGGTAATTCTGGAATAATAATAGTTGCTGCCACTAACAGACCAGATGTCTTAGATTCAGCTTTAATGCGCCCTGGAAGATTCGATAGACAGGTAACAGTAGATAGACCAGATTATGCTGGAAGATTACAGATATTAAATGTTCATGCGAAAGATAAAACTCTTTCAAAAGACGTTGATCTAGATAAAGTTGCTAGAAGAACTCCAGGATTTACTGGAGCAGATTTAGCTAATCTTTTAAATGAAGCAGCAATTCTAGCAGCTAGAAAAGATTTAGATAAAGTAAGTAACGATGAAGTCGGTGATGCTATTGAAAGAGTTATGGCTGGGCCAGAAAAGAAAGATAGAGTCATCAGTGATAAGAAAAAAGAATTAGTTGCTTATCACGAAGCTGGTCATGCACTCGTTGGAGCATTAATGCCTGATTATGATCCAGTAGCAAAAGTTTCAATCATTCCAAGAGGTCAAGCTGGAGGTCTAACCTTCTTTACTCCAAGTGAAGAAAGAATGGAATCTGGTCTTTACTCTCGTTCTTATCTTCAAAATCAAATGGCTGTAGCTCTTGGTGGAAGAGTTGCTGAAGAAATCGTTTATGGCGAAGAAGAAGTAACAACTGGAGCTTCTAATGATTTACAACAAGTTGCCAATGTAGCCAGACAAATGATTACTAAATTCGGTATGAGCGACAAAATAGGTCCAGTCGCTCTAGGTCAATCTCAAGGTGGAATGTTTCTCGGAAGAGATATGAGTTCTACAAGAGACTTCTCTGAAGACACAGCCGCAACAATTGATGTAGAGGTTTCAGAACTTGTTGATGTTGCCTATAAAAGAGCTACAAAAGTCTTAACAGATAATAGAACTGTTCTTGACGAGATGGCTCAAATGCTAATTGAAAGAGAAACTATAGACACTGAAGATATCCAAGATTTGCTCAACCGATCAGAAGTTAAAGTAGCGAATTATATTTAGTTTTAAAAATAAATATTTAATGAATATTAAAGAAGATTCTTTTTCTGACTTGCTGCTAAAAGAATCTTTTTTTTTACTCGTAAAACCGGAAGATAATATTTACTCAAATACTTCTATAAGAAATTCATTTTTTGAAGAATTAGGATACTTAGTAAAATTAGGATTAAAAAATATTGAAATACGTTGGTCAAACAACGAAAAGTGGTTGGATTTTGTATCCGAAATCAAACTCAATTTTCCACAAATTTATTTAGGCTCTTCCTCCATTGTTAATAAGAAATCAATTGAAGATTCATTAAAAATTGGATTAAATTTTTCTATGATGAAATTTTGGGACAAAGATCTTTTTATTTATTCGAAGTCAAAAAATTATTTATTAATACCTGGAATTAAAAATTTAAAAGATCTTGAGGAAGCCATAAATTTAAATTGCAACATTATCAAAATTTATCCAATCAAAAGTAAAGCTAGTTCAATAGATATACTCAACTTTGAAAGTATTACTTTTATTGCTGCTGGAGGCCTATCAATCAATGATGTAAAAACTTATCAATCTTTAGGATATAAAGCAATCGTGATTGGAGATAAAGGTATTATTAAAAAAAAATTTGATCCAAAAATATATGAATGGCTCAAAAATAATTAAATCAAAGATAAATATAATTTATTTAACAAAACTACTAATTATTGATTAAGCCACATTGAGCTTGATTCAGTAGTAAATGATCAGCAAGTACTAAAGCTACCATAGCATCAACCATAGGAACTGCTCTTGGTAGAACGCATGGATCATGTCTCCCTTTCGCTTTCATCAAAACTTCTTTCCCTTCAGCATTTACTGTTTTCTGTTCTTTCCCGATAGTTGCTGTAGGTTTAAAAGCTATCTTCATCTCAATATTTTCGCCATTACTTATTCCTCCCTGTATACCTCCTGAATTATTAGATATTGTTCTTAACTTCTTTATATCATCAGATTTAATGAAGGCATCATTATGTTCGCTTCCTTTTAAATAAGTTCCAGAGAAACCTGAACCTATTTCAAAGCCTTTTGTGGCAGGCAAAGACATCAAAGCCTTCGCTAAATCAGCTTCTAATTTATCAAAAACAGGCATTCCAAGACCAGAAGGGACATTTCTTACTAGACATTCAATAACACCGCCACAAGAGTCTCCTTGACGCTTTAATTGCTTAATTCTCTCTATCATTTCTGCTGATACCTGGTCATCAGGACATCTAACAATATTAGAATCTATTTTGTTGAGAGAAATCTTTTCTTTATTTATATCAGAATCAATATCATGTATACGCTTTACCCAAGATAGTATTTCAGTGTTACAGAATTTTTTTAATAATTGTTTTGCTACAGCACCAGCAGCTACCCTCCCAATTGTTTCTCTTGCAGAGGCTCTTCCACCACCAGAACTTGCCTGAATTCCATATTTCAGATGATAGGTACCATCTGCATGAGAAGGTCTAAATACTTGCTCCAAATTATCATAATCTCCTGGTCTTTGATCCTTGTTTCTTACCAACATCGCTATTGGAGTTCCAAGTGTGAACCCTTCCTTTATCCCACTTAATATTTCAATTTTATCTTCTTCATTTCTGGGTGTTGTAATGTCACTTTGGCCAGGCCTTCGCCTATCTAATTCATTTTGTATTAGATTTATATCTACTTTTAACTTAGGGGGACATCCATCCAGGATAACTCCTACTGCACCACCATGTGATTCTCCAAAAGTATTAACACGAAAAATTTTTCCAAAACTACTACTCATAGAAATATCAAATGTTTTATCTATATATAAACATTATATGAAACCAATTGAAAATTAAACAAAAAAAAGCCCCCAAAAAGGGGGCTTATTAGTTTAAGAACTTTAAGCTTAACCGATAGCTGGAGCTGAAAGAGCTACTGTTGTAGACTCAGCTGCTGCTAGATCAAGTGGGAAGTTGTGAGCGTTACGCTCGTGCATTACTTCCATACCTAGGTTAGCTCTGTTAAGAACGTCACCCCATGTAGGAACAATCTTACCGTTTGCATCAACAACTGACTGGTTGAAGTTGAAACCGTTAAGGTTGAATGCCATTGTGCAGATACCCATTGAAGTTAACCATACACAAACAACTGGGAATACAGCTAGGAAGAAGTGAAGACTTCTGCTGTTGTTGAAACTTGCATATTGGAAGATCAAACGACCGAAGTAGCCGTGAGCTGCAACGATGTTATATGTTTCTTCTTCTTGTCCAAACTTGTAACCATAGTTCTGAGATTCTGTCTCAGTTGTTTCTCTGATTAGAGATGAAGTAACAAGTGAACCATGCATAGCTGAGAATAAAGATCCTCCGAACATACCAGCAACACCAGCCATGTGGAATGGGTGCATAAGAATGTTGTGCTCTGCCTGGAAAACAAACATGAAGTTGAATGTTCCAGAGATACCTAGAGGCATTCCGTCAGAGAATGAACCTTGACCGAATGGGTATACAAGAAATACTGCGAAAGCTGCTGAAACTGGAGCAGAGTATGCAACACAGATCCAAGGACGCATACCTAAACGGTATGAAAGCTCCCACTGTCTTCCCATGTATGCTGAGATACCAATTAGGAAGTGGAAAATTACAAGCTGGTAAGGACCACCGTTGTATAACCACTCATCTACAGTAGCTGCTTCCCAAATTGGGTAGAAGTGTAGACCAATAGCGTTAGATGAAGGAACAACTGCACCTGAGATGATGTTGTTTCCGTATAGGAATGAACCAGCAACTGGCTCTCTAATTCCGTCGATGTCTACTGGTGGCGCTGCGATGAATGCAACGATGAAGCAAGCCGCTGCTGTAAGAAGGCATGGAATCATTAAGACGCCGAACCAACCAACATAAATTCTGTTGTTAGTTGATGTTACCCACTCACAAAACTGTGGCCAACCTTTTAACAGCGAAGAACGCTGCTGCTGAATAGTTGTCATGAGTTCGTAAAGTATGTCTCTAAAGTGAGACGTGTAAATAAAAACGGAAAAAAATTTCCGCTTCGAAGATTTTAGACCAAAATCGCTAAAAATGTGTAAATATTTTTTCTTTAAATAAACTTATTTTTTGAAAACAGGAGAAAAGAACTTCAATGTCTTAAGATTTTCTTTGTTATTGAGGAATTCAACTTGGTAATAATCGAATGGCTTCTTAACGGGAAAAGATCCAGAGAGGTAGTTACCTTAAGAGAGGCTAAGCATAGAAGACTGCAATTAGAGGCTTTTGGAGCTATTATTTACTGGAGTGAAAGAATTTAGTTTTTAAGGTTTAAAAATTAGAAAAAAAAAAAATAAAGTATTAAATATTAAATAAACTTATCTATAAAATAAAAAATCCTTATTAATTTTCAACGATTTATTGTTCCGGTTTCTTAATTTAAAAACTTTCAAACTCTTGAACCCATTGTTTTTTGGAACAAATCACTTCTTTTTTTGTGTAGCTCATGGCAATTTTTTTTTCCTTATAAGCAACTTCTCCAATAAAAACAGGCCAAATCAATTGGTCCCGTTCATATTTGTGGATTATTCCTTGGCTATCCAGAAATAATGGATCTCCTTTTTTAATCATTTTCCAATCTTGGTTTATTCTCTTAGGGTGAATTAGGCCATCAATATCTCCCTTTTCATCTCTTGGGTAATCTATACTCTCTTGATGAACGTGAACCACTAATTCCTTTGGAAGTTCTATAAAGTTATTTTTTAATTTATCTATCTCTTCCCTTAGGGAACTAATTATTAGAGAGAATCTATTTATGATATTTTGATCATAAAAATTTTGTGCGACAGCTCCTATTTCAATAACTAAACCACATGGCCAAGCCTCTACAAGAAATCCTGTTTGGGCTTTATCTTTTTCGTGCAAATAAATAGGCAATCCAAATTTATTCTGCAGTAATGCAGCTAAACAAAAATCTTTGGATCTCCTCCCATACATAACAATGCTCGTTCCCATATTTGCAGTAGTAGTGTGCAAATCGATTGCAATTTGACAGGGTTTAGATCCGTCAATTCCAAATTCATCTACTAAAAAATTGGCTCTATTAGTTTCATAAAAGCTATTATTGTGTTGATCAAAATTCTCACTTTCTTTAAAAGATCTATTTAAATCTACATCTATATATCTGCAACCTTTTTCATAGGCAGCAGGATTACCTATGATGTACTCATACTCAATACCATTATTTAAACTATTTTCCTTTCTATTAAATTGCTTAACAGCCCAAACAGGATTAATTTCATTCCCATGAGTACCTGAAACAATAAGTATTCTTTGAACAGTCATTTTTTCTTTAAAAATAAAATTTTATGCAAAATAAATACCTTATAAAGGTTTCCAGAAAATTCTGGTTTTGGTTTTGGACCCAATTAATGAATGGCTTCGCGCCATCAGATTTACAAGGTAATTATAAAAGGCCTAAAGGTATAACCATTAATAGTGAATACGATATTAATAATGAGAATGGACAAATTTATTTATTAGTAGGTCATTCTTGTCCATGGTGTCAAAGAACTTTACTCGTCCACGAAATAAAATATTTATCAAAAAAAGTTAAGGTTATTTTTTTAAAAGCAGATGTTGAGCATGGCGAATGGATTTTCAATACAAGTATTAAAGGATGTATGAGACTTTCAGACCTTTACAAAAAAGCTAATGAAAAGATTATTTTTAGAGCTACATTACCTCTTTTAATTAGTTTTGTAAAAGATGAAGTAAATATTTTGTCTAATGAAAGTTCACAGATTATAAGATTGCTCAATTCAATAAAAAGTGAATCGAAATATCAGAAATTAAGAATCAAAGATTGTAATCAAAAATTTTTAGATTTAATTAATAACAGCATTAATGATGGCGTATATAAATGTGGTTTCGCCAGAAAACAGTCAGCTTACGAAAAAGCAAGTCAAAATCTTTTCGCAGCTATCAAAGAAGTTGAAAATTTACTAGAGAAAAACAAAGGGGACTGGATGTTTGGAGATGAGTTAACCTACGCAGATATTTACCTTTTTCCAACGCTTATAAGATGGGAATTGATATATAGCAAACTTTTCAAATGCACTGAAAAAGAACTATCAAGTTTCGAAAAGATTATTGAATGGAGATTAAAATTCTTTAACTTATCTAACGTAAAAAGGACATGCTTCGACAATGAATGGAAAAAAGATTACTACAAAGCTTTATTCCCTTTAAACCCAAATCAACTAATCCCAGTTTTGCCATCTTTAGAGGAAATAATGAGAATAGAGTCCTAAAAAAATACATAAATCAATTTAGAAAAAAAAATGATGTTGTAATGAACACTTATTTAGTTTATAGATAATGCAATTTCATTAGAAATTAACTATGTTATGTATGTCTACTAAAGTACGAAAAGCTTAAAATGAAATCCATTGACGAACACATTCAAAAAGATCAATCGGAAATCGAATCTGCAAAAGCAGAGGGCAATCTTCCAAAGGTCAGACATTTAACTGAAGAGCTAAAAGAACTCGAAGAATATAAGGATCATCATCCAGAGGATAAACATGACCCTAATGCTTTGGAACTTTTCTGCGATGCCAATCCGGATGAACCGGAATGTCTTGTTTATGATGATTAAGTTTTCTTTTGATCGATAATGCACATTAAAAAAGGGCTCTAAAGCCCTTTTTTTTATTTGTTAAATTCTTTAGTAATCTCTATTAAAGTCGGATGGACTTCCTGTAAGCGAACAAACAACCGATTCCTCATTTTTCATTTCCTTGACTTCTACAATTGGTCTTCCCATTTTCTTCAAAACCTCGATATCTTGTATCGTTTGACATCTAGCTATTATTTTTCCTTGTTGATCAAAACAAGTATAGAAATTCATATTGTTTATAAAGACGTATCTTATTTATGACTAATTTTCATTATTAAATCAAGTATATTTTTCTACAAAAAAATTTTTAATTTAAATTAAATCCTCTTCCATACTTCAGAAAGCAGTGAAGATAAACCTTTTTTTAAAGATGAAGAAATAACTAAAACTTTCTTTTTAGATAAATCTTCTAACTTTTTTGTAATTATTTTCAAATATTCATCATCTACAAGCTCCATTTTATTCAATACTATTATCCTTTCTTTATCTAAAAGACCTTTGCCATATTTTTTTAATTCCTGCTCAATAATCTCAAAATCATATAAAGGATTTTCTGCAATTGCATCAATTAAGTGAACAAGTATCTTAGTTCTTTGGATATGCCTTAAAAAATCATGCCCTAAACCTACTCCATCAGCTGCACCTGATATTAGTCCAGGAATATCAGCAAAAAGGCAACCATTACCATCAATTTTTCTTACTACACCTAAGTTAGGTATTAGAGTCGTGAAAGGATAATTTGCGATTTTTGGACGGGCAGATGATACTACGGAAATCAAAGTACTTTTACCAGCATTGGGAAGGCCTATAATTCCAACTTCTGCAAGAAGTTTTAGTTCTAATTGAACCTCCCATATCTCACCATCTTTTCCTTCAGTAAATGATTCTGGGGCTCTATTTTGATTACTTAAATAATAAGCATTACCATGTCCACCTCTTCCTCCAATGGCAATAGTTAAGCTCTGTTTATCTTTAGTTAAGTCTCCTAAAATTATGCCGGTTTTAATATCCCTTATTTCTGTGCCGCAGGGAACTTTAAGGATCCTATCCTCACCTGAAGCACCTGACCTCTTATTAGGACCTCCTTTGCATCCATCTTCAGCAATTATTTCTCGTTTGAATTTAAAATCTAATAATGTTTGAAGATTATTATCAGCCATCAAAATAACTGAACCCCCTCTGCCACCATTCCCCCCGGAAGGTCCTCCAGCAGGAACGAATTTTTCTCTTCTAAATGAAACTATTCCATTTCCACCTTTTCCAGCTTTTAGAATAATGTTTGCCTGATCAATAAATTGCACTTAATTAGGATTATTAAATTGTTTTCTAAGTTTTTTAAATTTTATTTTATCCACGCAATACTGCAACCAGGTCCACCCTCGTTGTTGGCTGCATCTTCAATCTTATCAACATAATTTAAACCTGATAACCAATTTCTTAGTCCTTTTTTTAATTGCCCTGTTCCAATTCCATGAACAATCCATAGCGGTCCATGAAATTTTCTAATTTTCTCTTCAATAATTATTTCTGCTTCATGAACTCTTAGCCCTCTTACATCAATTGTATTTTTACTCGTTCTAATCTTAGAAAAAGAAAAATCTTCCCTTGTAGACTTGATCTCAATTTTTGACCTTTTGAAATTAGGCTTTTCTCCATTAATACCTTCAAAGTCATTTATAGATAATGTGCTTCTGAATGAACCACATTTAACTTCGTAAAAACCATCTTTTTTATCTAAATCTACAATTTGTCCCGTACTATTGAGACTTTTAATTTTTACAAAATCGCCTACCTGAGGATTCCATGATATTGACTTTTCAACTTTTTTTTGGGTTAAATATTCCGCCTCAATTTCCTTTAATCTTTTTCCAATAATTCTCGTATCCTCTCCATTAACATTTTTATCTCTTAATTTTTTAATCAAATTTATTACCTCTTTTTTAGCAGATACAATATGTTTTGATAATTTAGACCTTTCAATTTCCTGGATTTTTTCAGCATTTATTTTTTGATATTCATAATTCCTCTTCAATTCGTCATGTAGTATTTCAGTCCTTGCAATCAGTTCTGCGGCAGCTTCTGCAGAATTTTGTTGTTTAATCTTCTCTTCCTCAAGTCCTTTAATAATACTGTTAATATTATCAACTTGTTTCGGCTTTAGATAATTTTCAGCTTCATTGAGTATTCTTTCATCGAGACCAATTCTCTTTGAAATTGATAAAGCATTACTTCTCCCAGGAATTCCCCAGTTGAGTATATATTTTGGCTTCAAAGAATCCTCATCAAAGGCAACTGATACGTTTTCAAATCTGGAGTCATTATATTTTAAAGCCTTAATATCTCCATAATGTGTAGTTGCTAAAGTGATATCGGATTTATTTGCAAATTCTTTTAATAAAGCCATCGCAAGAGCACTTCCTTCAAGAGGATCCGTACCAGATCCAATCTCATCTAACAAAACAACTGATAGTCCTTTCTTATTATCAAGTGAATCTAATATCTCTTTTATGCGGGATATATGCCCACTGAAGGTAGATAAATTTTCTTCTAATGATTGATTATCTCCTATATCCACATATATATTTGGACAAAAAGGGATAATAGGGTTATTAGTTGAGGGTATCAATAATCCTGCTCTAGCCATAAGTAAAGACAAACCCAAGCCTTTTAAAGCTGCCGTTTTGCCTCCAGTATTTGGACCTGTAATAGCTACAACCTTAATATTTCTACTTATATGAAAATCGACAGCCACTGGGGAAGGGCCTCCTTTTTTCTTATATTCCCAAATCAATAAAGGATGAGAAAAACCAATTAAAGAAATAATAGGATTTTTCTCAAACGTAGGAACTTTGCCTCCAATCCATTTCGAATATCTTGAACGAGTTAGAGCATTTTCTAATCTCAATAAAATGGATGCCATTTCAATAAGATTTTCTGAATTATCACCAACAATTTGGGACCATTTCTTAAGTAATTTAAATTCTTCTGCTGTGATTCTAGCTTCTAAAGAAGCTATCTTATTACCTTTAGTTACTACACTATCAGGCTCAAAATATACTGTATTTCCTGAAGATGAAGAGTCATGAATTATGCCTTTAAATTTATCTACATAATTAACTTTCACTGCTAAAACAGGCCTACCATATCGATCTCCAATAGTAGTATCTTGCAAATAAGTTAAATTCTTTTGAATAAATTTCTCAACTAATATTTTTCTTTCAAGTTTCTTAGATAATATTTCTTTTCTAAGAATAGAAATTTCATTACTAGCATTGTCTGAAATCCTTCCATTAGATTCAATGCCTTTTTTAAAAATCGTTTCGATATTCTGATGGTCAACTAAATTTTTTGTAAATGATGAAATATAAGGCCTTTGTTCAAAATCTAATAAGATTTTTTTTAAATTTCTTGCTGTAGCGATTGTTTTCGCTATTTCTAACAATTCAGAAGATGAAATCACACCTGCCTTTGAACAAATTTCGATATTTCTACTAATATCAAAAACACCAGAAAAACTAATTGATTTATCTAAATTATTTTCTAGCTCATTTATTTCAATAGTTTCATTCAAAAGTCTTTTAGAGGCTTCGTATTCTGAAGGGATACAAAAACTTAAAACTGCTCGTTTACCCATTTCCGTTGAGGCGAACGAAGATAAATGCGTTTTTAACGTATCCCACTCTAAAAGGCTTATAGATTCTTCTTCAAGGGTGTTATCTGAATATAATTTTTTTGAATAACTTTTCTCTTGCATACAAAAAAAAAGAATCAAACATTCGATTGAATCCCTTCAGGAGGAACATAAAGCATCTCGAGCCAGTTTCCTTCAGTATCCTTCATATAAAAAGATGCTGTTCCATCTCTATGTTCATGTAAAGGTCCAACTTTTACGCCAGAATTTTTTAAATCATTTTGAATATTTTCCACTTCTTTTTTATTTTCAAAATGAAAAGCAAAGTGAGGTCCCGCAGCTTTGTAGCTAGGGCCTAACAACGCAAGTCCATCTTTACCTTTACCAGCTTCTAAATAAGTCCAATCTTTATCTTCCCAAACTAAATTCATACCCAGCTTTATATAAAAAGATTTCGCCCTTTCGAGATTCTCTACTCTAAGTGCAATGTGACCAATCCTATTTACTCCTTGAGAAAACTTCAAAACAAAGCAGTTAATTTATTACTTATCTAAGAATAAACCAAATTTTTGTTAATAATGAGTTTTTAAGTATCCTGCAACCATTGAGATGCATCACAAGCATGATAAGTGAGTATTAATTTTGCTCCTGCTCTTTTAAAACTAAGCAATGTTTCTAATACAATATCTTTTTCGTTAATCCAGTTCTTCATAGCAGCAGACTTTACCATGGAATACTCCCCACTAACGTTATATGCAGCTATTGGTTTATTTGAAAAAGTGCTTAATCTATAAACAATATCCAAGTATGAAATTCCTGGTTTTACCATCAAAATATCAGCTCCTTCATACTGATCCAATGCAGATTCAATTAAAGCCTCTTTTGAATTGGCAGGGTCCATTTGATAAGTAGACTTATTGTCTGGAATTATTTTCTTACTATTTTCTCTAGGAGCCGAATCTAAAGCAGTTCTAAATGGTCCATAATAAGCAGATGAATATTTTGCTGTGTAACTAATAATACCTACATCACTAAATCCTTGACTATCAAGAGCAGCTCTAAGCGCTCCAACTCTCCCATCCATCATGTCACTAGGGCCAATAAAATCTGCTCCAGCTCTTGCTTGTGTTAAAGCTTGTTTTTTTAAAATTTCGATTGTTTCGTCGTTCAATATTTTTCCAGTTTCATCAACTAATCCATCATGACCATCACAAGAGTATGGGTCCAAGGCAACATCTGTCATTATTGCCATTTCTGGAATCTCTTTCTTTAATATTCGAATAGCTTTGGGAATTAAACCGTCTTCATTAAAACACTCTGCTCCATCTTCAGTCTTTAAAGTATCCTTAATTTTTGGGAAAAGAACCACACACCTTATTCCCAATTCCCATGCTCTAGTAACCTCCTTTATTAAGCCATTAATATCCCATCTAAAAGTTCCGGGCATTGCTGAAATTTCCTCTTTAAAGTCTTTTTCATGAATAAATAGTGGATATATAAAGTCAGATGCCATTAGATGGTTTTCTCTAACCATTTCTCTAATTGCTTCAGTTCTTCTTAATCTTCTAGGACGAATAATCGAATTCATTTGAATATTATTTAAATTGAAAAATATTTATTTAATACATTAATCGCTCGCCTCGCACATAAATCAATCAGAGACTACTTTTGTTCAGGAAAATTAACTAAAATTTATTTAGTAAGAGCAAAAAAAGTTACAAAAATATTTTGCACAATCTTCATTTTTCACAAATTTACATCATTAAGAGATAATATCTTCTAGTTAAGTGTTTATTTTAAGGAGAGCATCTTTGAAAATAATTAATGGATTTCATCTGAAAAATGTAAGAGGCGATATTCTCGGAGGCATTACAGCAGCAGTAGTGGCTTTACCTCTCGCTCTTGCTTTTGGTAATGCTGCGTTAGGGCCTGGCGGAGCAATTTATGGACTATACGGAGCAGTAGTAGTTGGTTTTTTAGCAGCATTATTCGGCGGGACACCTGCTCAAGTTAGTGGACCTACTGGTCCCATGAGTGTAACAGTTGCAGGTGTAGTAGCAGGCTTAGCAGCAGTAGGTGTTCCAAGAGATCTTTCTGCAGGGCAAATTTTACCTTTAGTTATGGCAGCGGTTGTCATTGGCGGCTTACTTCAAATATTATTCGGGATTCTAAAACTAGGAAAATACATTACTTTAGTTCCATATTCTGTTGTTTCAGGATTTATGTCTGGTATTGGAGTAATAATTATTGCGCTTCAGATTGGACCATTACTTGGAATTAGCACTCGAGGTGGAGTAGTCGAATCTTTAACGACTGTATTTTCAAATTTCCAGCCCAATGGCGCTGCTATTGGAGTAGCAATAATGACTCTAGGTATAGTATTTCTTACTCCTAGAAAAATTAGTCAGTGGGTTCCTTCTCCTCTCTTAGCCCTATTGATAGTTACCCCAATATCAATATTAATTTTTGGTGACGGATCTATTGATAGAATTGGAGAAATCCCAAGGGGAGTTCCTTCTTTAAATTTCCCAAGTTTTAATCAATATTTTCCAATTATTTTCAAAGCAGGATTAGTCCTAGCAGTACTTGGCGCAATTGACTCCTTACTGACATCTCTAGTTGCAGACAATATCTCTCAAACAAAACATAATTCTGATAGAGAACTTATTGGTCAAGGAATAGGAAATGCTGTTGCTGGTTTGTTTTCAGGCTTACCTGGAGCAGGAGCAACCATGAGAACAGTTATAAATGTTAAATCTGGAGGATCAACCCCAATTTCTGGTATGGTTCACTCGGTTGTGTTGTTGATAGTATTAGTTGGTGCAGGACCTTTAGCTGAGCAAATACCAACTGCATTGCTAGCAGGAATTCTTATAAAAGTAGGCCTAGATATTATTGATTGGGGATTCTTGAGGAGGGCTCACAAATTATCTTTAAAAACATCAGTAGTAATGTACGGTGTACTTTTAATGACTGTTTTTTGGGATTTAATTTGGGCAGTTTTAGTCGGTGTATTCATAGCGAATATGCTCACTATTGATTCAATAACTGAAACTCAACTAGAAGGTATGGATGAGGATAATCCTTTATCAGAAGATGATCAAGGAAAAAATGCTTTGCCTGCTGATGAAAAAGCACTTCTAGATAGATGTTCAGGCGAGGTAATGCTATTTAGACTTAAAGGACCACTTAGTTTTGGAGCAGCTAAAGGCATATCTGAGAGAATGATGCTTGTAAGAAACTATAAAGTTTTGATATTAGATATTACCGATGTACCACGACTTGGAGTTACTGCGACTCTGGCAATAGAGGATATGATGCAAGAAGCAAAAAATAATTCCAGAAAAGCATATGTTGCTGGAGCTAATGAAAAAGTAAAAGATAGATTAGCTAAGTTTGGAGTTGAAGGCATTATTGAAACAAGAAAAGAAGCTTTAGAAACTGCTCTAAATGAGATAGCCTAATAATCTATGGAAATAAATCCAATTCTGCAAAATGTATTAGCCCCGCCAGTTCTTTTCTTTTTGATTGGAGCGATATCAGTACTCTTTAAATCTGATTTAGAAATACCAGCTCCATTACCTAAACTCTTCTCCTTATATCTACTACTAGCTATTGGATTTAAAGGAGGTATAGAGATACAGAAAAGTGGTTTTACAAATCAAGTATTGCCTACTTTAAGTGCTGCAATACTGATGTCACTTGTAATACCGCTGATTGGATTTTTAATTTTAAGATTTAAGTTTGATGTCTTTAATTCAGCCGCCATAGCAGCAGCATACGGTTCAATTAGTGCTGTTACATTTATTTCCGCTGAAAGTTTTTTGGAAAATCAAAAAATTGCTTTTGATGGGTTTATGGTTGGCGCCTTAGCTTTAATGGAATCTCCTGCAATAATTGTTGGATTATTACTTGTGAAATTTGCAGCTCCCAAAAATAGACCAAAATCAAGAAAAATGCATCTAAGCGCGATATTACACGAATCACTTTTGAATGGATCAGTTTATTTATTGCTCTCAAGCTTAATTGTAGGCTTTCTCACTGCTTCCAGTAATCCCTCAGGGATTGCAAAAATGGAGCCTTTTACTGGACAATTATTCTATGGAGCAGAATGCTTCTTCTTGTTAGATATGGGAATAGTCGCTGCTCAAAGATTGCCGAGACTGAAGAATGCGGGTTCATTCTTGATTGGCTTTTCCATTTTTATGCCTTTGTTTAACGCATTTATTGGTGTTTTCGTTGCAAGATTTTTATCTTTAGGACCTGGCAACGCACTTTTATTTGTGGTTTTATGTGCAAGCGCCTCTTATTTAGCAGTTCCTGCTGCGATGAGGATGACAGTTCCAGAAGCTAAATCTAGTTATTATATTTCAACTACACTAGGTCTAACTTTCCCATTCAATATAGTTCTTGGCATTCCTATATATATGAGTTTAGTAAATACCATTATCCCATTGCCCCCTCTATAAAAATGAAAAGATTAGACTTAATATTTAGTGAAAGAGAACTAGATGCAATCATTAAAACATTAGAAAAAGCTAATGTTCCTGGATATACAGTTATGAAACACGCCACAGGCAGAGGGCCTGAAAGAGTTGTTACTGAAGATATGGAATTTACAGGATTAGGAGCCAATGCTCATGTAATCGTTTTTTGTGAGCAAGAATTAATAGATAAAATGAGAGATAACATCAGGGACGATTTAAGCTACTACGGAGGAGTTGCTTATATTTCTGAAGCAACACCCCTTTAAATTAAAGTAGCAATATTCATTTTAAGAATGAATCCAATCTACTCTTATATTTTTTCGACTATTTAAGTATCTATCAATTGACATTGCAGCAATACATCCATCAGAAGCCGCAACTACAGCTTGCTTAAATGGTGTATTTCTTATATCTCCAATAGCCCATACTCCATCAGAATTTGTAGACATAAAGTCATCAACAATAACTCCTCCGTCTTCTTTTAAAGCAATTTGATCCCCTAAAAAATCAGTAATCGGCTTTGAACCACTCATGTAGACAAACACTCCATCTAAATTTAAGTTAATAGGATTTTCTTCTTGTTTATTTTTTACAACAACCCCATTCACACCCATATCATCGCCTAATATTTCCAATAATCTTGTTCTACTCCAATGTTTTATATTTGAATTATCCATCAATTCCATAGCTTCTTCATTATCTGATTTAGGGTCACTTGATGTAATCCAATGCACAGTTGATGCAAATTTAGTTAGAACAGTTGCCTCTTCAATTGCCTCCTTGTTCACTCCAACAACGGCAACTTCTCTATTTTTATAAAAAGCCCCATCACATGTAGCACAATAACTTACTCCTTTTCCAAGAAAATCCGCTTCGCCCTTAAATGATGCAGGTCTACCCATGGCTCCACTTGCAAGTACAAGTGCTTTTGCTTTGAAAGTTCCTTCAGGCGTATAAACCATTTTCCATTCATCACTAACGTCTATTCCAAAAACTTGCGCTCTTCTATAATCTGTGCCGTATTGCACAGCCTGTTCTCTCATTAGAGTAAGTAATTTCTCTCCGCTTATATCAACCGGTACCCCTGGATAATTAGCTATTTGATGAGTTATTGCTAAGGCGCCAACAGATGGATTTTTATCTAAAATTACTGTCTTTAAGTTTGAACGAGATGTATATAGTGCGCAAGTACATCCTGCCGGACCTCCTCCGATAATAACTACATCTGACTCAATGATTTCCAATTTTAAAAAACTCCTTTTTTAGTAGTTAATTAGATGAGTTCTTGGTTATAAGATATTTTTAAAGTAAATACCTGAACCTTTATATAGATATAAGTTAAAAGATAAAAGAGAAAAAAGCTTAATATAGAAACAAACTTACATAGGAAAAACATAAAAAATTAATTATCAAAAAGATCAGTTACGTGAAATGTTCTGTATTGATCTATTATTAGGTCATATCGAAAAATCAATTGCCATTGAAACATTATATTGTTCATGACCAACTCTGATTACCTTTTAAAAGCTGCCATTAAGAAAGTAACCGAAAAATTAAACGAAATATTGGTTGAAAAAATTGAGGAAGCAACAAATATTGCTCAGGATGCTCCGGAAATTCTCAAAAAAGAATTTGATAGTTTCAAAGAATCCATAATCGAAGAAGCCTCAAGGATGGAAAAAGCCGAAAATATTCAAGAAAATGAGTCTAAAAATACTTATCAAGTCTCCGAAATACAAAAAGCTTTAGACGAAATAGAAGAGATCAATAAGCAAATTGATCTCTTTAATGAATCCATAAATAATCACATTAAATGAGTTATCACATTCTTAATTATCGTTTAAAAAAATTGAAGAGAGCCTTTCTTATTTGGGTAACTTTAATTTTGCTTTTAATAAATTTGTGGATTGATAATATTAGATTTACAATTTTCCAAACTAAGAACAATGAAAAAAGTAGGGTCCAAAGTCAAAGAGCTAGGTGGTTTACCAATCAATTAATAAAGCTTGGTTCAGCATTTATTAAAATTGGACAATTATTATCAGCGAGACCTGATTTAATTCCTAATACCTGGATACAGGAATTATCAAAATTGCAGGATCAAGTTCCAAATTTTTCATTTGCGCAAGTTGAAGAAACTATAAAAGATGAACTAGGGACTAAGTTTAATGAAATAGATCAAATAATAAGTGATCCGGTTGGATCGGCATCACTAGCTCAAGTTCATAGGGCGACTTTAAAAGATGGTAAGAAAGTAGTATTTAAAGTTCAAAGACCCAACTTAAAAGAATTGTTTATTATCGATTTAGGGATAATGCAGCAAATAGCAGGCTTATTGCAGAAAAATAAGAATTGGAGTCGAGGTAGAAACTGGGTTGAGATTGCTAAAGAGTGTAGAAAAGTTCTCATGAAAGAGCTTGATTTTAATTGTGAAGCACAATATGCTGCAAGATTTAGACAACAATTTCTTGATGATGAAAATGTTGAAGTTCCTGAAGTAATTTGGGATATGAGTAGCGAAAAAGTACTGTGTTTAAGTTATCTAGAAGGCACAAAAATAAGCGATTTAGAAAAATTACAATCACAAGAAATTGATTTACCTAAAATTGCAGAAATTGGTGCAATAAGCTATTTCAAACAATTAGTAAATTACGGTTTTTTTCATGCAGACCCTCATCCAGGTAATTTAGCAGTTTCAAATGAAGGTAAATTAATTTTTTATGATTTTGGGATGATGGGTAATATCTCAAATAATCTTCAAACAAGATTAGGTGGGATGGTTAAGGCTGCCGCTCTGAGAGACGCCTTATCACTTGTTAGTCAATTACAACAAGCTGGGCTAATTTCAAAAGATATTGATGTAGGACCAGTTAGAAGATTAGTCAGATTAATGCTTAAAGAAGCCTTAACTCCGCCATTTAGTCCAAATATTATTGAAAAATTATCTGGAGATTTATATGAACTTGTTTATGAAACACCATTTCAACTGCCAGTAGATTTAATCTTTGTGATGAGAGCTTTATCAACTTTTGAAGGAGTTGGCAGAATGCTCGATCCAGGGTTTAACCTTGTATCAGTTACCAAGCCTTATTTAATAGAACTTATGACTTCAAATAATCAAACGCCTAACGATTTAATTAACCAATTTGGAAGGCAAGTAGGTGAACTAGGATCGAAAGCTGTTGGCATTCCCAAAAGAATAGATGAAAGTTTAGAAAGATTAGAGCAAGGAGATTTGCAATTGCAAATAAGAATGGGAGAGTCTGATAGGCAATTCAAAAAAATGTTTACTGCTCAAAAAACTTTAGGACATTCAATTCTTATAGGAAGCTTATCAATTGCATCTGCTTTACTTGTAACCAATAAACAAAATAATTTTGCATTGTTGCCACTTTTTTTTGCACTCCCAATAAGTATTGATTGGATAAAATGCCAATTAAGTATGAGAAAAGGCTCTCGTTTAGAAAAACTTAAGCGCTAATAAAACTATATATTTTTGGGTCCTAAACCTAAAGCTCCTGCGAATCTTGCTTGATTTCCCAACTCCTCCTCAATTTTTAAAAGCCTATTGTATTTTGCAATCCTTTCACTTCTACTCAAAGATCCGGTCTTGATCTGACCCGATCTTGTGGCGACAGATAAATCTGCAATTGTTGTATCTTCAGTCTCACCACTTCTATGACTAATAACACTTGTGAAACCGGACATTTTAGCTAACTCAATAGCTTCCAAAGTTTCAGTTAATGTTCCAATTTGATTTACCTTTATTAAGATTGAATTAGCAGATTTTTCCATAATCCCTTTCCTTAACCTTTCTGTATTAGTAACGAATAAATCATCACCTACAAGCTGAACCTTATTTCCTAATTCTTTGTTTAATTCTGACCAACCCTCCCAATCATCCTCAGCTAAACCGTCCTCTATTGAAACTATTGGATAATTAGAAACTAGTCTTGAAAGATATGAAATCATTTCAGAACTATTTAAACTTTTCCCTTCATATTTATAAGTACCATCACTATAAAATTCAGTACTAGCAGCATCTAAAGCTAAAGATACCTGCTCACCAGGCTTAAACCCGGCTTTTTGAATTGCTTCTAATAATAAGTCCCCTGCCTCTTCGCTTGATGACAAATTCGGGGCAAATCCACCCTCATCGCCTACAGCAGTAGATAGACCTTTTTGATCAAGTAATGATTTTAATGAGTGAAATATTTCAGTACCCATTCTTAATGATTCACTGAAATTATTAACTCCATGTGGGACAAGCATAAATTCCTGAAAATCAAGACTATTTGGTGCATGAGCACCACCATTTATTACATTCATCAATGGAACTGGAAGAAGATTGGATAATGGATCTCCAAGATATCTATATAGGGGAATGTCTAAAGCATTTGCTGATGCTCTAGCAGTTGCAAGACTTACTGCAAGGATTGAATTTGCTCCAAGGTTAGACTTATTAGGAGTTCCATCAATTTCAATCATTAATTTATCTACTGCAGTTTGATCTAAAGATGACAAACCACATAAAGCTGGCGATATTGTTTCATGAATTTTATTAACAGCATTCAAAACGCCTTTTCCCATATATTTCGAGCCGCCATCTCTTAATTCATGTGCCTCATGAGCACCAGTGCTAGCTCCGCTGGGAACAATTGCTCTACCACTTGCACCACATTCCAAAAATACTTCTGCCTCTACAGTTGGATTACCTCTTGAATCAAGGACTTGTCTTGCTTCAACAGTATCAATAAGAAAATCAATAGTTTCTTTCACAATTTAATTATTACTATTTAAATCCTATTAATAGCTGAACTATTTGGCTAATATCTGAAATATATATGTTAAAAATTATAATTTTTTATTTCATAACAGTTTAGATATTAGTTAACACTTTTATTAATTCCGAAGTCCCCGCAACACCTCTAATAAAAATATTTTTGAAATTCATCTTACAATTTGAAAATTATTGGATGATTATTAATGCAGATCCTATTTAGAATATTAATTAATAATCAACTGTAGTTTTATAGTTTATGAGAGAAACCCTTACATCCAGTCCTGAACTATTTAGCGATATCAGTTGGAACCTCCTTTTATTAGGGGAAGAAACTGCAAAAAAATGGGATCATAGCGAATTTAATATTGAACACATAATTCATACATTGTTCTCATCCAGTGAATTCTTTGCTTTCATTGAAAAATTATCAATCGACCAAGATACAGTTTTAGACATAACAGAAGATTTTTTAGAAGAGACACCAACAAATGATTCAGATATTTTTACTATCGGAGAAGATTTAGAAATTTTATTAGATAACGCGAATCAGATTAAAACTCAATGGGGATCGAGATTAATAGAAATCCCTCATTTACTAATTGCTCTTGGAAGAGATTTAAGAATTGGAAATTATGTTTTTGAAGAAGGAAACCTTTCAATAGAAAAATTAGAGGAAGAATTAAAGTTTTACCCAAATATTAATAAATCAAAAGATTCTTTTAATTATGGGAATGTAATTGAAATAAATAATCAATCTAATTTTGAATCAGACAAAGAAACTTTAGTTAAAGAAGAAAAATTAAAAAAAGCTATCGTTCCATTACCGAAAAGTGAACTTCAAATTGAAACCAAAAAACAAGTTGGAAAAGATGAAAATGCTCTTTCAATTTATGGAAAAGATTTAACAGAATCAGCTAAAAAAGGCTTTCTGGATCCCGTTTTAGGAAGAGAAAATGAGATCAATAATTTAATGAGGGTACTCTGCAGAAGAAACAAAAATAACCCTATACTTATTGGTAATCCTGGAGTTGGTAAAACCTCAATTGCAAAATTACTTGCTCAATTAATTGTAGACAAAAAAGTTCCTGATACTTTAAAGGACTTGACAATTATTTCACTTGACTTAGGTGCATTAGTTTCTGGGACCAAATTTAGAGGTCAACTAGAGGAAAGACTAAGCTTAATAATGAAGGAACTAAATAATCCAAATCAAGGAATGATTCTATTTATTGATGAAATACACTCAATATTAAGTTCTGACAGATCTTCTACCGATATAAGTAATATCTTAAAACCTTTACTAGCTGAAGGAGAACTTAGATGTATCGGTACAACAACCCCTGAGAAATTTCGTGAAACTATTGAAAAAGATCAGGCATTAAATAATTGCTTTCAAAAGATAGCTGTTAATGAACCTTCAGTAGAATTAAGCGCAAAAATACTACAAGGGATCAAAAAGAAATATGAATCACATCATGGCATAAAAATTTCTGAAGAGGCTGTAAACTATTCCGCAAAATTGGCCAATAGATACATTAGCGATAAATGTCTCCCTGATAGTGCAATAGATTTAATTGATGAAGCAGCTGCACAGTTGAAAATCGAGTCTAATAATATGCCTCAAATCATTCTCCAACAAGAAAACAAACTTAATACTATCGATGAAAAATTGAATAATTTGCAAGGAGAAAATATCGAAGCTCAAGAAAAACTGTTGAATATGAGGCAACAATCAGAGGCAAAATTGAACATTCTTTTGGACAATTGGAACAATTTGAGAGAAGAAATGGAGCAATTATCTATTTTAATGAAAGAAGAAGATAAGATAACTAAACAAATTAAAGATAAATCAAATCGCGAAATTGAAAATGATCTGGATTATTTAGAAAAGCTTGAAGAAGAGTTAAATGAAATAGAGAATGAAATACAAAAAGTTGAAGAAAACTTTAATAAAATTAAGAAAAATAGAAATTTCCCTTTTAAATATCAAGTTGAACCTGATGATATTGCTGATGTTGTCTCAAAAATTACAGGTATTCCAATTTCTAAAGTAGTTTCAAATGAACGTAAGAAATTAGTCAATCTAGAAACAGAACTAAGTGAAAAAGTTATTGGACAAGAAAAAGCTATAGAAGCTGTTTCTGCTGCAATTAGAAGAGCTCGCGTTGGCATGAAAAGTCCTAAAAGACCTATCGGATCTTTTTTATTTATGGGTCCTACAGGTGTTGGCAAAACAGAATTAGCAAAATCTCTTGCAACAGCTTTATTTGATGAAGAAGACGCACTTTTAAGATTAGACATGAGTGAATATATGGAGAAAAATGCCGTAGCAAGACTTTTGGGCGCTCCTCCAGGTTATGTTGGTTATGAAGAAGGAGGTCAATTAACTGAAGCTATAAGACGTAAACCCTATTCAGTAATACTTCTTGATGAGATAGAAAAAGCAAATTCAGAAGTTTTTAATATCCTTCTACAAGTCTTAGATGAAGGAAGATTAACGGACTCTCAAGGAAGGACAGTAGACTTCAAAAATACAGTAATCATAATGACAAGCAACCTAGCTGGTAAATCTATACTGGAGTATGCACAAAAGATTTCTAAAAGTGAGGGAAAGTTAGAAAAAGACCAGCAAACCTTAGATGATTCCATTAGTAATACATTGTCTTCAATTTTTAGACCTGAATTTTTAAATAGAATTGACGAAGTAGTAAAGTTTAATCCATTATCTATTAATGAACTTCAAAAAATAATAATCTTACAAACAGAAGATTTAAAAAACCTGCTACTTGAACAGAAAATAAATATTGCTATAGACAAAAAAGTTATTAATAAAATTGCAAATGATTCTTACGAACCTGAATATGGTGCTAGGCCACTTAGCAGGGAACTTAGAAGACAAATAGAAAATCCTTTGGCTGCAAAACTTTTAGAGGAAAACTTCAAAAACAAAAAAAATATAACAATTAAACTTAACCCCGCTAAAAAAGATGAGATCGTTTTCAAACCTAGCTGAGGAGTAAATCAATAAGCTAAAATAGAATTAAAGCGTAAAGCTTAATTTAAAACAAAATTTGTGACAAGTCCTACTACTAATAAAGAACCTCTTAAAAAAGATTCTCCTGAAGTTGAAGAGCCTAAAAAAAAGAATAATTTTTTTAGATCTACCTACGATGAGCTTAAACTTGTCGTGTGGCCTAACAAACAACAACTTTTTAGCGAATCAGTAGCAGTTATAATTATGGTATCGTTTTCTGCTGCAGCCATTGCTTCTGTTAGCAGATTCTATGGATGGGCAGCCTCGCAAATTTTTGGTTGAATTATCTCCCGAATATCCATTAATAAAGATCTTAATTAAGCTTCAAGAAAAATGAGTAATGAATTAACTACAAACCTTGCTTCTTCACAAGCAAATACAAGCATCGCAAGATGGTATGCAGTTCAAGTAGCATCAAGTTGTGAAAAAAAAGTAAAAGCGACTCTTGAGCAGAGATCAGTAACTTTAGGTGTTAATAATAGAATCATTGAAATTGAAATTCCCCAAACTCCAGGAATTAAATTAAAAAAAGATGGAAGCAGACAAACTACTGAAGAAAAAGTTTTCCCAGGTTATGTCCTCGTAAGAATGATTCTGGATGAAGATACAATGATGGCTGTTAAAAGTACTCCCAATGTAATAAACTTTGTCGGTGCTGAAGACGGTAGAGGAAGCGGAAGATCGCGAGGTCATATCAAACCTCGACCATTATCAAGACAAGAAGTTAATAGAATCTTTAAGCGCGCATCAGAGAAAAAAGCTGTAATCAAATTAGATATTGAAGAAAAAGACAGAATCATTGTAACTAGTGGTCCATTCAAGGATTTCCAGGGAGAAGTTATAGAAGTTTCCGGAGAAAGAAATAAATTAAAAGCATTACTTTCAATATTTGGGCGCGAGACTCCTGTAGAATTAGAATTCTCCCAAATCAATAAACAAAATTAATTTCTAATTAATTTGGTTTATCGAGTAAAATTATGATTTTCTACTTCAGCTTAAATTCTCTAATCTAATGGCAAAAAAAATTGTTGCAGTTATCAAGCTTGCTCTTCAAGCAGGCAAAGCAAATCCTGCTCCTCCTGTAGGGCCAGCTTTAGGACAACATGGTGTCAATATCATGGCATTTTGCAAAGAATACAACGCAAGGACACAAGATAAAGCAGGTTTTGTAATTCCAGTCGAGATTTCTGTTTTTGAAGATAGAAGCTTTACTTTTATCACAAAAACACCTCCTGCTTCCGTCTTAATAACAAAAGCAGCTGGTATAGAAAAAGGATCAGGTGAATCTGCAAAAGGCTCTGTTGGAAATATAAGTAAAGCTCAATTAGAAGAAATAGCCAAAACTAAGCTTCCTGATCTAAACTGTTCTAGTGTTGAATCAGCAATGAAAGTAATTGAGGGTACTGCTCGTAATATGGGCGTCTCTATCACTGATTGAGTTCATTACAAAATTTCTCTTTATTTAGGGGAGGTTAGTTAATAACCGTTTGCACCCAATATTATTATGAAAAAACTTTCCAAAAGAATGGCGGCTCTATCAACTAAGATAGAAGATCGCATTTACGCACCACTTGAAGCTCTTAGTATTATCAAGGAAAATGCGAATGCAAAATTTGATGAAACTATTGAAGCACATATACGTTTAGGTATTGATCCAAAATATACTGATCAACAATTAAGGACCACTGTTGCATTACCACATGGTACTGGCCAAAGCATCAAAATTGCAGTAATTGCGAGCGGTGAGAATGTATCAAAAGCTAAGGCTGCTGGTGCAGATTTATTTGGCGAAGAAGATCTTGTGGAAAGCATCAACAAGGGGAATATGGAGTTTGATCTTCTTATTGCAACTCCAGATATGATGCCAAAGGTTGCAAAATTAGGAAGAGTTTTAGGACCTAGAGGTTTAATGCCTAATCCTAAAGCAGGGACAGTAACTAATGACATTGCTAATGCAATAAAAGAATTCAAAGCCGGTAAGCTCGAATTTAGAGCAGATAAAGCTGGAATCGTTCATGTCCGCTTTGGAAAAGCAAGTTTCACAAAAGAGGCTCTATTTGACAACTTAAAAACCTTACAAGAATCAATTGATAAAAATAAACCAAGTGGAGCTAAGGGAAAATATTGGAAAACTTTTTATGTAACTTCAACAATGGGGCCTTCGGTTCAAGTAGACATAAATGCTGTACAAGATTACCAACCTGAAGGTTAACGCTTTGTAGTATAATTTTAATTGCAATAATACGGCCAAAGAAAGTAGGTTGATTTAGTTATTCTAAATTTTTAATTCCTACCGAGGACTCGTCTTAAATTATTTCTTTTTGGATCTAATAAAAGCGGCCTCTTTAAAAGGACTTTGCCGCATTTCCTGCTCTTCCTAAATTACGATCCAAAAAACATCAATGGGCCGAACACTAGAGAATAAGCAACAAATCGTTACTGAGATTAAATCTCTATTAAACGACTCGGAAATGGCTGTAGTTCTTGACTATAAAGGTTTAACTATCAAAGAAATGTCAGATTTGCGATCTAGATTGCAAACAACTAATGGCATTTGCAAAGTTACTAAAAATTCATTAATGCGTAAAGCTATTGATGGAGATAGTAATTGGAACGATCTTGAATCTTTACTGACCGGAACAAATGCTTTTGTCTTAATCAAAGAAGATGTTGGTGGTGCTGTAAAAGCTATCCAATCTTTTCAAAAAGACACCAAAAAATCCGAAACCAAAGGAGCTTTATTTGAAGGCAGACTTCTAAGCGATTCTGAAATAAAAGAAATTGCAAGTCTTCCATCTAAAGAAGTATTGATGGCAAAAATTGCTGGCGCTCTTAATGGCGTTGCAACAAAAATTGCGATCTCTATTAATGAAGTACCTTCTGGACTTGCTAGATCACTTAAACAACATTCTGAAAAATCAGAATCCTAAATTCAAAACCTAATTAACTTTTAAGAAAATGTCCGCAAAAACTGAAGAAATTCTTGAATCATTAAAATCTCTATCACTTTTAGAAGCATCAGAGCTTGTAAAGCAAATTGAAGAGGCTTTTGGTGTATCTGCTGCAGCTTCTGCAGGTGTAGTAATGGCAGCTCCAGGAGCAGCTGGCGGTGACGCAGATGGTGGCGCTGCTGAAGAAAAAACTGAATTTGATGTAGTTCTCGAAAGCTTTGATGCAACTGCAAAAATCAAAGTACTTAAAGTTGTTAGAAATGCAACTGGTCTAGGTCTTGGCGATGCAAAAGCACTTGTTGAATCTGCACCAAAAACAGTAAAAGAAGGAATTGCTAAAGCAGATGCTGAATCTTTAAAGAAAGAGATTGAAGAAGCTGGCGGTAAAGTTACACTTAAGTAAGAGAATATTTTTTCAAGCCGATAGACTTTATATCGGCTTCAAAAATTATGAATATTGATAGTATTGCAATTGAAGCTGCAACAGATGGAGCCTGCAGTGGTAATCCAGGTCCAGGTGGTTGGGGTGGTCTAATAATTTTTGATGACAAAAGTGAATTAGAAATAGGTGGTTCCGAGCAAAATACTACTAATAATAGAATGGAACTCACTGCTGCTATAAAAACACTTGAGAAATTAAAAACCTATAAATTAAAAGAAAACTTTAAATTAAGAACTGATAGTAAGTATGTAATAGAAGGGTATACAAAATGGATTATTAATTGGAAGAGAAATGGATGGAAAACAAGCTCAGGAAAATCAGTTCAAAATCTTGATTTATGGCAAAAAATTGATCAATTAAGAATTAATGGTCTTGTAATGGAATATGTTAAAGGCCATAGCGGCGACAAACAAAACGATAGGGTAGATAAAATCGCGACCAACTATAGCAAAGGTATATCTCTAAAGAGTAACTTAAAAGAGTCTGAATCTTCAGTAGATTTTTTTGAAAAAAATGCACCTTCAGAAATTCAGGAATTATTATCAAGAAATGAATTAATTCAAAAATTTGCTGACAAAAAGTACTTGTTAAATTCACAAGAACTAAGTAATTTATTAGGTGAAGAAAACCACATAAAGATAGAACAATATTTACTTTTTGAATGGCGTAATTGGAGATTGATTCCTAAAGATAAAAAATATTGGATAATAGAAAAAAAAGAATCCTAATTTTTATGAATGAACAGAAGGGGGTATTTAAAAATCTTTATAAAAACTTGATAACCCCTATACTAAA
Organism: Prochlorococcus sp. AG-355-N16; assembly: GCA_003278545.1. GTDB lineage: Bacteria > Cyanobacteriota > Cyanobacteriia > PCC-6307 > Cyanobiaceae > Prochlorococcus_A. The sequence continues at coordinate 374,224 of QCEF01000001.1, read as the reverse complement.
AAATGATTCTGGAATAGATGCAGAATATTTAACTAATTTATCTCTTAGCCTTCTATCATTTAGTTCAAGAAAATATAATTGGCCTTTAGTATCATCAATCCTAAAAAATCTAAATGAAGAATTTTCCGTAATTGATAAAAGGTTAAGTCAGAATATATGTGGAATAAATTTTTGTAATCCAATTGGTTTAGCTGCAGGTTTTGACAAAAATGGAAGTGCTGCAAATATATGGAAAGATTTTGGTTTTGGATTTGCAGAACTTGGTACAGTAACTAAATTTGCTCAAAATGGCAATCCAAAACCAAGGTTATTTAGATTAGCTGAAGAAGAAGCAGCATTAAATAGGATGGGTTTCAATAATAATGGTGCAGAAAATCTGGTTAAAAATTTTCTTGACCAGGGGATTGAGTTCAAAAAAAACAGGGAGAATATTTGTTTAGGGATAAATTTCGGCAAGTCTAAAATCACAAGCTTATCTCAAGCAAAAGATGATTATTTAACTTCTCTAAAATTATTAATTCCATATTGTGATTACGCAGCAATAAACGTAAGTTCTCCAAATACTGAAGGACTAAGAAAGTTGCAAGACCCAATACTTCTAAAAGAACTTCTTAGGGAAATTAAAAACTTACCTAATTGTCCACCATTATTTGTAAAAATTGCGCCAGATTTAAGCCTTAAAGATATTGAAGATATTTGCCAGTTAATAACCGAGGAAAATATCGATGGGATAATTGCTACTAACACCAGCATAGATAGATTAGGTCTTGAAAATAGGAAGATCAGGCAAACAGGATTATTACTTTCTGAAGAAAATGGAGGATTAAGTGGAAAGCCTCTACAAAAAAAAGCAAATCAAATAATACAACATATTCACAATATTGATAAAAAGATTATCTTAATTGGCGTTGGTGGAATCGATAGTCCTGAGTCGGCTTGGGAAAGAATTTGTTCTGGAGCATCATTAATTCAACTTTATACGGGATGGATATATAAAGGACCACAATTAGTTCCCAGCATACTTGAAGGGATTTTAAAGCAACTCAATATCCATCAATTGTCCAATATAAAAGAGGCCATTGGATCAGATTTAAGATGGGTAAAATAAAAATTAGAAAATGAATAATGAATAAATCGGAAATTAATGATTACTCAACATTAGCCATGCAAATATCAAACTTAAAGCATGGAGGAAATGTATTCGCAAATGCAAAAAAATTAAATTTATTACCCTCTGAAATCATTGACGCAAGTGCCTCGTTAGTACCCTTTGATCCACCTCAAATAGTAATAGATTCATTAAATTCGGAAATTAAGAATCTTGGATTTAGATATTACCCAGATAGAAACTTGAGTGATCTGAAAGAAATAATAGGTAAATTTCATGGAATAAATCCAGACAATATATTGCCTGGAAATGGAGCTTCTGAACTAATAACTTGGGCAGGTTATGAAGCATCCAAATTTGGAATAAGTTGCATTCCTTCTCCATCATTTGTTGATTATGAAAGATCTTTAAATTGTTGGAATAGCAATTTTATACATTGCGAATTACCAAAAAACTGGAATAATATTTTTCCTCAATCATTTCCGCTTCATCCAAAAGGTGATGTTATTTGGATAACAAATCCACATAACCCTACCGGCCAATTATGGAATAAAAATTCATTGGAGGAAGTTGTGAAAAAATATAAATTAGTTATCTGTGATGAAGCTTTCTTATCGATAACACCAAACGGAGACAAAGAATCTTTAATACCATTAACCCAAAGATTTGATAATTTATTAGTCCTGAGAAGCTTGACCAAAATCTTCAATATTCCTGGTCTTAGATTAGGTTACGTTATTGGCTCATCGAAAAAACTTAAACAATGGGAAATAAATAGAGATCCTTGGCCTTTAAATTCATTTGCTATTAAAGCCGGAATTGATCTACTAAGTAATAAGAAATTCTATGAACAGTGGACAAAACAGATTCACAGCTGGATAAATATTGAAAAAAAGAGAGTATTTGAAAAATTATCAAAAATTGAGAACCTTAAAGTTCATAACTCTTCAACCAACTTTTTTTTAATAGAAAGTAAAACATCCTTGTCATCAAATATAAAATACTTAGAAAATAAAGGAATCTTGCTAAGAGAATGCAATTCATTTAGATTTCTGGACGAAAAGTGGGCAAGAATAAGTTTGCAGAACAGGAAAAATAACACTCTTTTATGTAAAGAAATTCAGAATTCCTTTAAAAAATAATTAATAAATTTTTTAATCTCATTTTTAGATTTAATTTTATTATTATTTTCCATATTCTTCTTCATGATATCTAATATTTCATAATGATTTTTCCCATTTTTTGATTTTATTTTAAAAATTCTTTCTAGAGTTTCTTCAAAAACTTCTTTAGAAATTTTATTCTGGTTTATTAAAACTGAGCCTCCACTTTCAGCAAGAATCATTGCATTTTTCTCCTGATGATTATTTTTAGAATCTGGATATGGAATTAAAATAGAAGGTTTTTCAGTCTCTATCAGTTCATTGATTGTTCCTGCACCAGATCTAGATATTACAAGATCACAGTTTTGAATTAAGGCTGCTATTTCATTAGTAAATTTCTTTTGAATATAATTTTTGGAGTTTTTTACATGAAAAGGTTGTTGATTATATTCGCCAATAATATGAACTATACGAAACTGTTTATTTATTAAAAATTCTAGAGAATCATAAAGAATTTGATTTATAGCTTTTGCTCCTTGACTACCTCCCATAACTATCAAAAGAGGTCCATTTCCTTTTGGAACCCATTCTGGCAAAAAATTAAATTTAGAGAATTGCTCTCTTAAAGGTGTACCAGTAAAAATAGTTTTACAATTTTTTAAATAAGAATTTGTTTCCTTAAAACCTAAAAGAACATAATTACATAAAAAACCAAAATATTTCGTGACCATTCCTGGAATTACATTTGATTCATGAATAATGATAGGTATCCTGAGAAGTTTTGAAGCAACAATAGTAGGTGCTGATATAAAACCACCAGTCGTAAAAACTAAGTTAATTTTTTTTTCTTTTAAGATCCTAATTATTTGGAAGGTTGACATTAAAATTTTTATATATTGATAAAACAAAAAAATATTTTTTCTTGGTGTCTTTATATTCAAAGTCCTCAAATTATATTTTTTTGGAATAAAATTTGCATCAAGTCTTTGTTGAACACCCAACCAATGAATATTCCATGCATCTTCAACTTCTTTAGAGACTGCTAAGGCTGGGAAAATATGACCCCCTGTCCCACTGGCTGCAACTAATAAATTATTTTTTTTAGACATAAAAACCTAAGATAGTAGAATCAAATAACAAATGATTAATATGTTTAATTTAAACTTATTCAAAAATATAGGATTTCTTCTCTACTTATTTGTTTATCTTATTATTCCCTATTCAGCAATAACGGAAACTTTGAAAGTTGATTTTATAAGAAATCTAGAAAACTCCTTAAATGCAAGAGATTTAGAATTCATTAGAAAAAATTTTAGAAATGAAGAAAGCCAAAATATACCAAAACAATTTTCAAAGATTATTAATGATTTCCCTAACAGCAAATGGAAGATCAAAAGATTAAAATCTTATATTCCAGATAAAGATATTTTGCGAATAAAAGTTTCTGGGGAAAAAATAGTTAATGGAGAAATATATATACTCGAATCCAAATTTGATTATTTATTTTCAATCGTAAATGGAAAAATGGATGAAGGGATTATCAAAAATTTATTCACCACAATAAGAAACGATAATAAAAAAATAGATATTAGTTTTAAAATTCCTGATAAAGTTCTTACTGGTTCAAAATACGATATCGATATAATTCTAAATAAGCCTCTTGAAGAAGTGATTATTGCTGGAGCTATAAAACCTTATCAAGGTAATTCATTGTTTGAACAAGAAATATTATTGGAGCCATTGGCGTCTGGAGGGATTTTTAAAATAACAAGAGCCCCTTCAAAACCAGGAATACAAATTTGGTCAGGAATCATAGCTCATCCTGAAGGAATGATTACTTTCACAAAGAGCATTGATATTGTTGATGAGATATAGCCTAAGCGTCGTTTAACGCAGCCACACCTGGTAAAGTTTTTCCTTCTAAAAGTTCCAAACTAGCCCCACCTCCAGTCGATATATGAGACATTTTCTCAGCTAATCCTGCTTTTTCAACTGCTGCAACTGAATCTCCACCACCAATTATTGTACAAACTTCAGAAAAAGCACTTAAGTCCGCAAGAGTCGTAGCAATTGCATTTGTACCGTCTGCAAATTTATCAAATTCAAAAACACCCATAGGACCATTCCAAATAATTGTCTTACATTCTGCAAGAGCATTCTGAAAAACTTTAATGGAATCTGGACCAATATCTAGACCCATCCAATTCCCACTAATTGCATCAATTTGAGATATTTTACTATTGGCGTCAGGAGAAAACTCATCAGCCAAAACAACATCAGTGGGTAATAATAATTCTACTCCTTTTGCTTTTGCTTTTGCTTCTAAATCTTTAGCAAGGTCGAGTTTATCTTCTTCTACAAGGCTCTTTCCGACATCTAAACCTCTAGCTTTATAAAAAGTGAAAATCATACCTCCACCAATCATGATTTTGTCACACTTATCTAGTAAAGAATCAAGTACTCCTATTTTGCTACTAACCTTTGATCCTCCAACTATTGCTGCCAATGGACGCTTTGGGGAATCTACAGCTCCTTGTAGGTATTTCAATTCTTTTTCTAAGAGGAATCCAGCTACTGAGGGACTTAAATAAGTTGTAACACCCTGAGTTGAAGCATGCGCTCTATGAGCAGCACCGAAAGCATCATTTACATACATATCTGCATGTGATGCTAATTTTTTAGCAAACTCCAGGTCGTTCTTTTCCTCTTCACCAAAAAAACGAACATTTTCAAGTAAAAGAACATCTCCAGTAGATAAGTTATTTGATTTTGCAACTGCTTCATCACCAATACAACTGTTAGTGAGAGAAACATTTTGCCCCAACAATTCACTTAATCTTGCTGCTACTGGAGTTAATCTCATTTTTTCATTTACCTGACCCTTTGGTCTACCAAAATGAGCAGCTAAAATAACTTTTGCAGAATGATTAATAAGATATTCAATAGTTGGGATCGCTGCACGAATACGCGTATCATCGGTTATTTGACCATCTTCATTTAATGGAACATTAAAATCTACTCTTACAAGAACTTTTTTTCCTTCTAAATGTGTCTTATCAAGACTGGAAAGAGATAATTTTGACATTAAACAAGCTATATTTATAATCTCAAGACCCTAACGTTAATTTTGGCTTATTGGGTTAAAAAGTAGTTACTGTTACCTATGCCTTAATAAATTTTAAGAATTAACGATTATGAAAATTTTTTAGGCATTAAATTTATACTAAACTTTAGAAGTAAATACTTTTGAAACTTATAAAAACTAAAAGGAATACAAAATTTTATTTGATTTATTGACGTGGACATACCCAAAATCCAATGGTACCCAGGCCATATCGCAAAAGCAGAAAAGAAATTATCTGAAGTTATCAATAAAGTAGATTTAGTTATAGAAGTTAGAGATGCACGAATTCCTTTGTCAACAGGACATCCACACTTAAATAAATGGATAAATAATAAAAAACATATTCTTGTTATTAACAGATCAGACATGATCTCCCCCAATACAATCAATAGTTGGAATAAATGGTTTAATGCTAAAGATCAATATCCTCTTTGGTGTGATGCTAAAAGAGGAATAGGGATTAAAGAAATTTGTAAGTCAGCGAAAGATTCTAGGTCGTCAATCGACGATAGAAGACTCTCAAGAGGAATGCGAATTAGGCCAATTAGAGCCCTTACACTTGGTTTTCCAAACGTAGGAAAGTCAGCATTAATTAATAGAATTGCAAAAAAGAGAGTTGTAGATAGCGCTAGGAAAGCAGGCGTGACTCGTAATTTAAGATGGATAAAATTAGAAAGTGGTATAGATCTGCTAGATGCTCCTGGTGTTATACCTCCAAATTTAGAAGATCAAAAATCAGCACTTAATCTTGCACTATGTGACGATATTGGTGAAGCTGCTTATGAAATAGAGAGTGTCGCGATTGGATTTATCAAAATTATATCCACTCTCAACAAAGATAAGAATGCGAATATCTCAGTTAAACAAATATCTAATAGATATGGAGTTGATATTACCAAAGGCTTTAAGAGTCCTTCTGCTTGGATCGAAGAAGCAGCTTCAAAACATACATCAGGTGATAAAAGGCGAATGTCTCATAAGTTATTGGAAGATTATAGAAATCAAATGCTGGGTAAAATTGCTTTAGAAGTCCCACTATGGAATTAAATAATCAAAATTCTTTCGGCATTGGAGAAGGTGAGCTTATAGAAATTATTTATGAGCTACCTCTTCCTATGAGGCTGGACAGATGGTTGGTGAGTAAAAGGCCAGAACAAAGTAGAGCAAGAATTCAACACTTTATAAATTCAGGTTTAGTACTTGTAAACTACAAGACCGCGAAAGCAAAGACCCCATTAAAAAATGGCGACAATATTCAAATATGGATGCCTCCTCCAGAACCTCTTATTTATTTGAAACCTGAAAAAATGGATTTAAATATCCTTTTTGAAGACGAGCACATCATAGTAATTAATAAACAATCAGGACTAATTGTTCATCCAGCCCCTGGACACAAATCTGGAACTTTGGTGAATGGATTACTTTTTCACTGTAAAGATCTACCTGGAATTAATGGGAAACTAAGACCTGGGATTGTTCATAGATTAGATAAAGATACCTCCGGATGTATGGTGGTTGCAAAAAGCCAAGAGGCATTAGTAAATCTCCAGAAACAAATTAAAGAAAAAATAGCATCACGCGAATATATTGCAGTAATTCATGGAGCACCTAATTCTGAAGAAGGCCAAATAGTGGGAAACATTGGCAGAGATAAATTAAATAGATTGAAATATAAAGTAGTTGAAGAAACTTCAGGAAGGTATGCCTGTACTTATTGGAAATTAGAAGAAAGATTTGGCAATTACTCATTAATGAGTTTCAAACTAGATACGGGGCGAACCCATCAAATAAGAGTACATTGCGCTCACATTAATCATCCAATTGTGGGTGATCCGTTATATGGAAGATGTAAAAAACTACCATGTAAATTAGATGGCCAAGCTTTACACGCCATTAAGCTTGGACTTATACATCCAATAAATGGTAAAGAAATGATATTTGAATCAGAATTACCATTAGATTTTCAAAAATTACTAAGTGTTCTTAAAGTTAAATAAGATTTAAAGAGGAATTTAGAAGCGATTTTGTATAAGTGTTTTGAGTTTTAGTGAATATTGTAGAACTTTCTCCTTCATCAACTATCTTTCCATGATTCATAACTAGCAACCTATCACAAAATCTTTTAGCAATGCCTAAATCATGAGTAATAAAGATAATCGTTAAATTCATTTTTTCTTGCAAGTCTCTAAGTAATTCAAGAATCTCTATTTTTACTGAAGCATCCAACATATTAACGCTCTCATCACAAATCAAAATTTTTGGTTTCAAAAATAGCGCTCTGGCTAATGAAATTCTTTGCAATTGACCGCCAGATAATTGGCTAGGATAAGAATTTAAAAAATCATTATTTAAGGGAAGATTTAAATTTCTTAACATTAATTTTACTTCTTTTTCGATTTTTCTTTTATCTGAAATTTTTTGAATAAAAAATATATCTTCCAATATATTTTTAATTGTCATTTTCGGATTCAAACTTGAAAAAGGATCTTGAAAAATTATTTGCACATTATTGTTATTTTTAAAAGATTTATTTTTTTTCAATGCATGCTTTTTATTATAAATTTTTATTTCACCACCTCTTACTTTAAGGAGTCCAATTAAAGCCCTACATAATGTACTTTTACCGCTCCCTGAAGAACCAACAATTCCAAGAGTTTCATTCTCATACAACTTGAAACTAACTTCATTTAAAGCCTTATTCCATTTATTAATGAAAAATGAAGAATTTAATTTATACCAATGTCTTAGATTATTTACTTCTAGAACGACCTGATCTCGAGCATTATTTTTAGTATTTGGTTCTAATACTATTTTTGAAGCATTTACTAACTTTTTCCCAATATCTGATTTTGGTGATTGAAAAATATCTAATATATTCCCTTTTTCAACAATCGATCCCTTTTCAATTATTGCAACTTTTTTACACCACTTTGCTGCAAGATTAATATCATGACTAATTAAAATTAAAGTAGTATCAAATTCATTACATAGATTAATTATTTCTTGCATAATTTCAAAACTTGTTTTGGTATCTAAGCTTGTTGTAGGTTCATCAGCTATTAATAATTTAGGTTTCAAAGCAAGTGCCATTGCTATAGAAACTCTCTGTCTCATTCCACCGCTAAATTGATGTGGGAAAGAATCAAGTCTACTTTCTTCAATTCCTACTTTTTGAAAAACTTCTCTTACTAATTTTTTAATAGTTTTAGATGATTTAGTATGATCATGTGTTTTAAATAATTCATATAAATGATCCCCAACTCTCATAAGCGGATTAAGTTTTTTTATAGAGTCTTGATAAATAAATCCAAAATTCTTTCTTCTAAATAATTGTGCATCTTTGTTATTTATTTTCCTAGGATCTACACTAGAAATCGATAGATAACCCTTAGAAGTGGCCTTTTCAGGCAATATATTTACTAATGTTTTTGCAAAAGTGGTCTTTCCACATCCAGAAGGTCCTATTATGGCCAAATGATCTCCAGTATCTATTTCCAAATTAAAATTTTTGATAATAGGTTGCTGTTTTAGACCATATTTAACAGTAAGATTTTTAACTAGAATAATTTTTTCTTTATTTTTTTCCATGATTTATAGCAAATTTTTCTAGACCTAAATAAAATACGTCTAAAGCAATATAAAATGTCCAAGGCAGCTGCAAATTCAAAAGAAAAAAACGAAATTGAAGTTTCCAAAACTATTTTGCCTGAAAATAAAAAATATGAAAGTGAATCTTTGAATTATCAAATAAAAATTCCCGATTGGCTCCTTAAAGATATTCATAATTTTGAAAAATCAAATAAAGAAAATGATGAGAATCAAAACCTTATAGCAAAGGCTTTTAAACTTGCTTATAAAGCTCATGATGGACAATTCCGCGCGAGCGGCGAGCCATACATTATCCACCCGGTTGCTGTTGCAAATCTCCTCAAAGAAATAGGTGCTAGTTCATCTGTTATTGCTGCAGGCCTTTTACATGATGTTGTTGAAGATACTGGCATTGATTTATCCGAAATAGAAACAAATTTTGGATTAGAAGTTAAAATACTTGTAGAAGGGGTAACAAAATTAGGCGGCATTCACTTTAACAACAGGACTGAAGCACAAGCTGAAAACCTTAGGAAAATGTTTTTGGCTATGGCCAGCGATATCAGAGTTGTCTTAGTAAAACTTGCAGATAGACTCCATAACATGAGAACAATTGAATGGCTAAATGATGAGAAAAAACTAAGAATAGCGAGAGAAACAAGAGAGATTTATGCACCATTAGCTAATCGACTAGGAATAAACAGATTTAAATGGGAATTAGAAGATTTAGCTTTTAAATTCCTAGAGCCTAAAGAATATCTAGATCTTAAAGATCAAATCGCTGTTAAAAGAAGTGATAGAGAAAAAAGATTAAAAGTCACTTTGAATCTTATGAAGGAAAACTTGGTTTCAGCAGGTTTGAAAAATTTTGAAATAACAGGAAGGCCAAAACATCTTTATGGCATTTGGAGCAAAATGGAAAGACAACAAAAGCATTTTCACGAGATTTATGATGTTGCTGCCCTAAGAATTATCGTTGACAATTCAGATAGTTGTTATCGAGCTTTAGCAGTCGTTCATGATACTTTCAAACCAATTCCAGGTAGATTTAAAGACTATATAGGATTACCAAAACCCAATGGATACCAGTCCTTACACACTTCTGTAATTGGAAGACATCGACCTATTGAAGTTCAAATTAGAACTACTTCGATGCATCAAATTGCTGAATATGGTATTGCCGCTCATTGGCAATACAAAGAGGGTGGTTCTCCTGCTAAAAGTAACGCCGAGAGATTTAATTGGTTAAGACAATTAGTAGAATGGCAACAAGAAGGTAATGAAAAGGACCATAATGACTATTTAGCTTCAATTAAAGAAGACTTATTTGATGAAGAAGTATTTGTGATCACTCCAAAAGGAGATGTTGTTGGTTTAAGGAAAGGATCTACCGCAATAGATTTCGCCTACAGAATTCATTCTGAAGTTGGAAATCACTGTAATGGAATAAGAATTAATGAAAAGCTTTCTCCATTATCTACAGCACTTCAAAATGGTGACTTCATAGAAATTTTGACAAGTAATAATGCTACTCCAAGCTTGGATTGGCTGAACTTTGTAGTTACGCCAACTGCTAAAAATAGAATTCGGCAATGGTATAAGAAAAGCCATCGTGATGAAACGATTAAAAGAGGTAGAGATTTACTTGAAAAAGAAGTAGGTAGAAACGGTTTTGAAGCATTACTTTCTAGTGAAGCCATGAAAAAAGTTGCAAATCGATGCAATTTAAAAACTACTGAAGACCTTCTTGCATCTCTTGGTTTTGGTGGTTTAACTTTGCATCAAGTATTAAACAGACTAAGAGAAGAAATAAAATTACATACAGAAGATGTAAAAAATGATTCTGACTCTGAAATAGCAAAATCTCTTAAAAGTAATAGTAATTTATCCACTAATCAATCTAATACAACAGCTAAATCGCCAATTTCCGGGATAGAAGGTCTTGATTACAGAATAGGTAAATGCTGTACCCCACTCCCAGGCGAAGATATTATAGGAACTGTGTCGCTCGGCAACCATGGGATAACTATACATAGGGAAGATTGTGAAAATGTAATCCCAATTCCAATAGAGAGAAGATTACCTGTCGGTTGGAATCAAGATAATAAAACTGGCGATAATAAGTTTCCAATTCAGCTACGAATAGAAGTAATTGATAGAGTTGGAGTTCTTAAAGATATTCTTATGCGGTTATCTGATAAAGGTATAAACGTTAGCGATGCCAATGTTAAAACTGCTTATGGTAAGCCAGCTATTATAAATCTTTGTGTTGGTCTTGAAAGTTATAATCAACTTCACAAAACAATTGAACAAATTAAATCAATGGCAGATGTTTTAGATATTGCCAGAGTTGGACAAAGTAAATTTTAAAATCAGATCAATCTATTTTTTATTTTTTATCTTGTAGATAAAAAAAACAATACTGCCGCAAATCAAAGCTAGTAAAATACCTACACAAGATGAACCTAAGAGTAATTTTAGGGAAAAAATTCTACCTTGTTTCCATAAGTCATCAATAACTAAACTTTTTTCAAGAACTTTATTAGAAGAATTATTTAAAAAAATTGAACCAACTTTATAGTTAAAATAATAAAGTGGAATATAAGTAAAAGGGTTGCTTATCCAGGTACCAATTGCAGCTAGAATAATATTTCCCTTGGCTATTTTCGCAAAAAATACACCTATTAAAGTCTGAAACCCAAAAAAAGGGAAGCAGCCACTAAATACCCCTATAGCTAAACCTTTAGCATTAAAAAAAGGACTTCCATTCTGATTCCTAAATAATGATAGAATTTTCTTATAGGTAATACCTCTTTTAAATCTCATTCAGAAAGAAAATTTCAAAATTCTTGATAATCTTACTTAATTATCCATAACAAAGCGAGAGATGGATTCGATAGTTACTACAGAAGATACGATAGCCGCAATTGCTTCAGCTATTAGTATAGGGAAAGGTGGAGTTGCGATAATAAGAGTATCAGGGAAAGACTCAATAAATTCTTGCAAAAAGATTGTTCAAACTAAATCTAAATATGCATGGGAATCACATAGAGTTTTTCATGGTTTTATTCAGGAAAATAAACAAAATAAATTTATAGATGAGGTTTTAATTTTAGTGATGAAATCACCAAATAGCTTCACAGGAGAGGATGTTGTTGAACTTCATTGCCATGGAGGAATTATCATAGTAAATAAAGTTCTAAAGAGATTATTATCTAGTAATTCTAGAGTTAGACTTGCAAACCCAGGAGAATTTAGTCAAAGAGCTTTTCTTAATGGAAAAATAGACCTTACTCAAGCCGAGTCGATTAATCAATTAATTAATGCAAGCAATACAAGATCAGCAGAGTTAGCTTTTAGTGGGATTCAAGGAGAAATAAAGAAAAAAATTAATGATATTAAAAATGACCTTATAAATCAACTTTGCGAAATAGAAGCGAGAGTTGATTTTGAAGAAGACTTCACAGATTTTGATTACACCAAATATCTAAAAAACATCAAAAAAGTAAAGGAAAAAATAGAATTACTAATAGAAAATGCAAAAAGAAATTCATATATTCACAATGGAATATCCATTGCACTTATAGGTAAAACAAATGTTGGTAAAAGCTCTTTACTAAATTTGCTTGCAAAAAAAGAGAAAGCAATCGTAACTAATATTCCTGGAACAACTAGAGATGTTATTGAGGTTAATTTAACTATTAATGATATTCCAATGCAAATAATTGATACTGCTGGCATAAGAGAAACTCATGAGCAAATTGAAAGTATTGGAATTAAAAAAAGTTTTGGGAAAATAAAAGAGTCAGATTTTATAATTTATATTTATAGTCTTGAAGAAGGATTTAATGAAGAAGACAAAAAAATAATAGAAGAAATCCCCAAAGAAAAATTAATTACTATTTTGGGCAATAAAAAAGATTTAATTGATTGCAAAAATATTAATTCAAATAAGTTAAAAAACACAATTCTTATGAGCATTAAGAATAATGATGGTGAAAGATTATTAATCGACAAAATCGTAAAAAAATGTGGATTAAAAGAAGTAGAAAATATCAATATATTTTTAAACGAAAGACATCTAACAAATTTGTCTGCTTGCCTATCTAATTTAAATGATACTGATGAAATCATTAAAAATAAATTGCCATTTGATTTGTTATCAATAGAACTGAGAGATGGAATTCAAAAATTATCTAAAATAACTGGTCAAGAATTAACGGAGGAACTTCTAGATAATATTTTTTCTAAGTTTTGTATTGGTAAATAAATTTGAGTTAAATTACATAGTGAGATATAGTTAATTCTCTAACTTCAGTTGAATTTTTATTAATTAATTATTTTTAAGTTTAGTGGATTTTAATACTCCAATAATAAGTAAGATCATTGATAATTGGATCGATGAAGATGTAGGAAGGGGAGATCTTACAAGTCCTTCTATTACGGAAGTGAATGGTAATGCATATTGGATTGCAAAAGAAGGTGGTATTTTTTGTGGTGTCGGAATTATAAAAGAAATTTTTAAAAAAATTGATTTCAAAATCAGTTCAAAATTTAATATCTCTGATGGAGAGCAATTTGTTAAAAATCAAAAACTCCTGGAAATATATGGACCCTCAAAAAGTTTGCTAGCTAGTGAAAGAATAGGCTTAAATATAGCAATGCATTTATCTGGAATATCAACATATACAAAGAATCTTGTAAATAAGTTAGAAGGTACAAATATAAAATTATCAGATACTAGGAAAACTACTCCTGGCCTAAGAATATTTGAAAAATATGCATTCAAATGCGGAGGTGGAGTGAATCATAGAATGGGATTATACGACGCAGCTATGATAAAAGAAAATCACATTGCCTGGACAGATAATCTTAATAATGCAGTAAAAAAAATTCGACTAAATTCTCCTTTTACAACTCATATCATAATTGAAGCTGAGAATATCGAACAAGCAAAAGAAGCAGTATTAGCAGGAGCAGATAGTGTCTTATTGGATGAACTTAGCCCTGAAATAATCAAAAAAAACGTTCGAGAATTAAGAGATTTATCAATGAATAGCTTAAAAAAAGAAGTCAATAAAAATTTGATAATAGAAGTTTCTGGAATTAAGCCTGAAGAAATTAGTAAATATCTAATTAAAGGTATTGATTTGATTTCAACAAGTTCTTCAATCACCAAAAGTAATTGGATTGATTTGAGTATGCGTTATATTAATTAATTATATAGATAAATAATTGAATAATTAATGCTAATCATTTTTAAAGAATTAACAAAACAATTTGAACAATCTCTTTTAGATAGTCTTGAAAAAAATGATAAAAAAGGAGAATTCGAAATTCTTAGAAAAAATTTAATTACACAATCATCAAAAGAGGAATTTGGTGATTATCAATGTAATGTTTGTTTAAGTTTATCTAAAATATATAAAAAGAACCCAAGAGATATTTCTAATGATTTTATTAACCTTTTAAATAAAAATGAAAGCATAGCAAAATTATGTAAGAGTCTAGAAATAGCTGGACCTGGATTTATAAATATAAAATTAAAAGATGAAGTTCTAATAAATGAAATTAAATCAAATATTCAATGCCAAAGAGGTGGAGTACCTCAAATTAAAAAAGATTTAGATAGTAGCTTATCAAATAAAGTCATTGTAGATTTTTCTAGTCCTAATATTGCTAAAGAAATGCATGTAGGGCATTTAAGATCAACAATAATAGGAGATTCAATATCCAGAATTTTCGAGTTAAGAGGTTATCAAGTATTAAGACTAAATCATGTTGGCGATTGGGGAACGCAATTTGGAATGCTTATTACTCAGCTCAAAGATTTATATTCAAATGATTTAGAGAAGATAGGCAAAATTAAGATAAGTGATTTAGTTGAATTTTATAAAGAATCAAAAAAAAGATTTGATAATGAATCTGCATTCCAAAAAAGATCTAGAGAGGAAGTAGTTAAGTTACAAAGTGGAGATATTAAATCGATTAAAGCTTGGAAATTATTATGTGATCAATCTAGAAAAGAATTTGATGAAATCTATAAAAACTTAAAAATAAAAATAGAAGAAAGAGGTGAATCTTTTTATAATCCCTTCTTAAAATCCGTTATTGAGGATTTGAATTTAAAAAAAATATTAGTAGAAGATCAAGGAGCAAAATGTGTATTTTTAGATGGGATGACTAATAAAGAAGGCAAACCTTTACCGCTAATTATTCAAAAAAAAGATGGAGGTTTTAACTATGCCACCACAGATCTTGCTGCTATCAGATACAGATTCAATAAACCTCCTAATGGGGACGATGCTTCGAGAATTATTTATATAACTGATCATGGACAAGCAAATCATTTTGCTGGAGTTTTTCAAGTTGCAAAAAAAGCAAAATGGATCCCAGATAATGGCCAAGTAGACCATGTCCCTTTTGGTTTAGTTCAAGGAATTGATGGCAAAAAACTAAAGACAAGGGAAGGTGCCACAATACGTTTAAAAGATTTATTAAAAGAAGCAGTTAGAAGAGCAAGAGAAGATCTATTGAAAAGATTAGAAGATGAAAATCGTTATGAGACAGAAGATTTTATTGCAAATACTTCAAGAATAATTGGATTAGGTGCTGTTAAGTATGCAGATTTAAGCCAAAATAGAATTACAAATTATCAATTTAGTTTTGATAAAATGCTTTCCCTAAATGGTAATACGGCTCCTTATTTGTTATATACACTTGTAAGAATTGCAGGAATTAAAAGAAAAAATGATTTTGTTTATGACTCTAAAGATTTTCAATATACAAATTATGAACATAAATCTGAGTGGAAACTTATCAGAAAATTACTTAAGTTCGATGAAGTCATAATTTCTATAGAAAAAGACTTAATGCCAAATAGACTATGCAATTATCTGTTCGAGCTATGTCAGACTTTTAATAGATTCTATGATCAAGTTCCTATCCTCAAAGAAGAAAAAAATATAAAAATTTCTAGACTTAATTTATGTGACCTAACTGCAAAAACACTAAAATTAAGCTTAGAACTTTTAGGAATTGAAACTTTAGAAAGAATGTAATGAATGATTTTGATCCATTAAATAATCTTTTCCCAAAACCAAGAGAAGAAATAATAAATATGCAGTCTTATTCTGCACCTTTAGAAAATAGAAGAAATTTACTCCGCTTAGACTTTAATGAAAATACCTTAGGTCCAAGTCCTGAAGTTTTAGCGGCATTACAAGCGATAAAATTTAATGAGATTTCAATTTATCCAGAATATAATTTTTTAAAAAAATTTTTATGTGATAAATATCTTGATTCAAGAAAATTTGCTAATGATGAAATAGGAATTTTCAATGGAGCAGATGCAGCAATAAATGCAATTTTCAATTGCTTTGGAGAAAAAGATCAAATATTTCTAACCACAAATCCAACTTTTGGTTACTATTCTCCTTGTGCAGAAATACGAGGAATGAAAAAAATAAGTTGTTCTTACATTGGAGAAAATTTTCTATTCCCCATCGAAGAATTTAGGGAAAAAATAAAAAAGCATCACCCAAAGTTAATATTTATTTGCAATCCAAATAATCCAACAGGAACGGTTCTAAGCTCTCAAGAAATAATTAACTTAGCTAATATCAATCACGATTCATTAATAGTTGTTGATGAACTATATGAAAAATTTAATGGAGATAGTCTTCTTGAATCGATAGATTTTGAAAAGAATAACAATATACTAATAATTCAATCTCTTTCAAAAACTGCAGGTTTAGCTGGTTTAAGAATAGGTTTTACTTTTGGCAATAAAATTTTAATTCAGTACATTAATAAAGTTACAGGACCATATGATGTAAATAGCTTTGCTATAACAGCAGCATTAGCAGCGCTTAAAGACAAAAAATATATTGATAATTATGTTTTAGAAGTAAAAAAGGCGAGGGAATGGATTTTAAATAAATTTAAATCAACAAAAATCAGAACTCACTTTAGTGGAGGTAATTATTTCTTAATTTGGCCAAAAAAAGATCCTAAGATCTTAATACAACAGATGAGAGAAAAAGGTATTCTTATTAGAAGTATGGAAAACAAAAAAGATATTGGTAGTTCTATAAGGGTTAGTATTGGAACTAAAGAACAAATGATTTTTTTCTGGGAAAATTACAAGATCTTAGATTTAATCAATTAATTACTGAAAATATAAATTGTATTTTTATCGAGTCTTTTAGGTTTTATTTGAAAATCTTTTCCAACATATTTTACTTTAAAATCTTTCATATTTTCGATAAATAAATCAGCATTTGAGAAATCACATTCTTTATTAATTTGTTTGCCACGTTCAAAGTGAACAGGAATAACTACATTAGGTTTTAAGATCTTAACTATTCTTGAGGCTTCTTTACCATTATAAGATTTTATTCCTCCTCCAATTGAAATAAATAAGATATCTGGACGAGACAAAATAATTTGACTATTTATATCAATATCACCAGCAGCTCCTCCCATATGAACAATTTTAAGATCATTCTGCTCCCAACTCCAAACAGTTGCCATCCCAAATCTTCTTCCATCTACTCTGTCATGTGGTACAGAAATTCCATTTAATAAAATATCCTCAAATTGATAGATTCCTGGTTCAACAAACATTAATTCATCATTAGGGTTATATCCTTCATCTAGAAGCCTAGAACTAGCCAAAATAAAATCTACGTTAACTTCTTTTGGCTCCTTTAAATTACTTGCACAACCTATTGCTTTAAAGGGATTTAAAAGAATAGATTTATCTGCACTGTTAATTAAAAAACTACTATGTCCAAAACTTTTTATTACTAAATTCCTTGCCAATAATGAGGTAGGTAAAAAAGAGCTAAATAATATCAAAAATAAAAATTTTTTAATTTGAGAAATCATAATTTTAATTTTTTTTTATTTTACTTTTGTTCAGCCATTTTTAGAAAATTACTAATTAATTTATGACCAAATTGGGTTAACACACTTTCAGGATGGAACTGTACCCCATGTAAATGTTTAAATTCTTTATGAGAGATAGCCATAATAGTTGAGTCTTCTAAAGTCGCAGTTATCTCGAAACAAGATGGTAAAGAACTTGAATCAACTATAAGACTATGGTATCTAGTCGCCACAAATGGAGTCTCAATATCTTTAAACAATCCTTTTTGATTATGGAATATTTTGGATGTCTTACCATGCATAAGTTCCTTACCAACTATAACCTTACCTCCAAAAGCTTGAGCCAAAGCTTGATGACCTAAACAAACTCCCAATGTCGGAATAGTTTTAGATAATTTTTTTAGTATTGGCAGACATATTCCAGATTGATCTGGATTCCCTGGACCTGGAGATAATAGGATACCACTTGGATTTAAATTGATAATTTCTTCTAAAGTAATTTCATCATTTCTTTTAACTATTAATTCTTTAGTTATTGCATGCTCAACAGAAAGTTCACCTAAATATTGAACAAGGTTATAAGTAAAACTATCGTAATTATCAATAACAAGAAACATATTTATATGGATTTAAAATAACAACTTTATTTTAGGAACAAAGATATATAGAGCAATAATAACAGAATTAATGGAAGCTAATAATACTGCTCCTGCAGAAGTATCTTTTGAAATTTTAGCCAAAATACTAAATTCTTTTTTCACTACTAAATCAACGATTGATTCAATAGATGTGTTTAATGTTTCTAATATTAAAACAGACATAATTGTTGCAATCAAAATTACATAATTACCTATACTAATTTTGAGTAAAAAACCAATTATTAAACTTATAAATGCAAAAGTTAATTGAATTTTAAAATTTCTTGAAGTTTTTAATACGTAACTAATTCCACTGAAAGCATACTTAAAACTTATGAATACATTACTAGAAGTTTTGTAAGATTCTTTTCTATTTTCTAAATAGTTTATTTTTTTTTCCATTGATTTTTAATCTAGTCGAGTAATTAAATATTCTTGAAAATTTAACATATTTTCTAAATCATTCTCATTATCATGTTCCCATCCCAAAAGATGTAAAAATCCATGACTAGCCAACCAGATCATTTCTCTGTAGATTGAATGTTTATATTCATCAGATTGCTCAAGTGCCATCTCCAATGATATGAATATATCTCCCAACTCTATATGATCTAAATTATTTATAGATTCATCAGAAATGATTGGAAAAGATAGAACATCAGTTGGGCCATTTTTTTGCATCCACTTCTTATTCAAAGAAGCAATTTCTTGATTAGATATTATCTGTAGGCCTAATGAAAAAGATTTTTTTTCAAAAATATAATTTGGCAATTCATAATCCTTTTTTTTTAATATTGTATTTATCCAAGATAAAAAAACTTTCTCCCAAAAAATAGATTCAAAAATAAGCTTATTTTTAGAATCTTTTAACTTATTTGAAAATTGAGAAAATTGATTAAATTTAAAAACCAAATCTAAATTTATTTCAGAAATAATTTTTTCTGTCATATATTCTTATACAGGAATATTAGGCTTACCTATTGTGGCTACGAGTATTAATATCCCAATTAAAATTAGAAAGGTTATTGAAAAATGAGAAATACTTTTTGAACCTTTCCTTACCATATTTCGCATAGCAAGCTTTATAAAGCTTGGAGGAGCAACTTTTTTTTCTATATTTTCATTTTTATTTTTCATTAGTTATTCAATAGATTCGTTAGAAGAAATATTCATGCGTAATAATTCATGAATAAATGGTTCAAGTCCTCCATCTAAAACACTATCTAAGTCGTTAGTCTCCTGCATAGTTCTAAGATCTTTTACCATTTGATAGGGATGGAAAACATAATTTCTTATTTGATTGCCCCATGCAGCTTCCACAATATCACCTTTAATATCAGCGACTTCTGCAGCTCGTTGTTCTTTAGCAATCACTAGTAGTTTAGACTTAAGAAGTAACATAGCTTTTTCTTTATTTTGTAATTGAGATCTTTCTTGTGTACATCTTACTGAAATCCCTGAAGGCAAATGAACAATTCGCACTGCTGTTTCTACTTTATTCACATTTTGTCCTCCAGCCCCACCGGATCTACTTGTTGTAATTTCTAAATCTTTTTCAGGTATATCTAGTGAAATATTTTCATCTAATTTTGGCATTACCTCCACCCCAGCAAAGCTGGTTTGTCTTTTACCATTAGCATTGAAAGGAGAAATTCTTACTAGTCTATGAGTTCCTTTTTCATGTTGTAAATATCCGTACGCATATTTTCCATCAATTTCAAAAGTTACACTTTTGATACCTGCTTCTTCTCCTTGAGATAATTCATTGATAATTAAAGTCATGTGATTATTATCTGCCCATCTTGAATACATTCTTAATAATATCTCTACCCAATCCTGCGCATCTGTTCCACCCGCGCCTGCGTTAATAGTAACTAATGCTCCTTCCTTGTCGTATTCACCACATAACAATCTTTCAAATTCCCATTTATCTAAATTCTCTCTTAATTTCTTTAATCCTTGCTGGGATTCCAAAATCATTTCCTCTTCAGGTTCCAAAGAATAAAGCTCAAGAGAGGCATTAGCATCAGAAATAAAAGTTTTCCATTTATCTAACAATTCGAGTTGTTCTTTGACATCATCAAGGATTAACATTTGTTTTTTAGCTGCTTCTTGATTTTCCCAAAATTCAGGTTGAGCAGAAATTTGCTCTAACTCTTTTCTTTTCGCTTTTAATCTTGGAACGTCAAAGACAATCCTGAGCATTAACCAGGCGCTCTGTTAGTTCCGAAAGATCTTTTTTGAAATCTGTAATATCTATCAAAATAGAATTTAATCGTTATTTATAATCTAACAAGCACTTTTCTTTAATAGTATAAACTAAGTATTATTTTAAAAAAATGTTCAAAGTTGAAATTTATACTTGGCAATATTGCCCATTCTGTATTCGAGCAAAATCACTACTCAAGAAAAAAAATATAAATTTTACAGAATATAAAATAGATGGCGACGAAGATGCCAGAGCATTGATGATTGAAAGAGCTGATGGTAGAAGAACATTACCCCAAATATTTATAGATGATGAGGGTATCGGTGGCTGCGATGATCTCTACGCATTAGAAAATGAAAATAAATTAGAAGCATTATTAAACTAGATCTTATGAAATTTCTATTTGTAATAGATCCAATTAAAAATATAAATCCCTTAAAAGATTCAACTGCTGCTTTAATGCAAGCATCATCAAAAAAAAATATTGAAATCTGGAGTTGTACTCCTCAAGACCTTGAAGCTAGAGGTGACGAAGTATGGGCATCTGCCGTAAAAGTTGAAGTAAATCCGTGGATTTCTTTTAAAGAGAATGATTGCATACCTCTCGCCGAATTTAATTGCATATGGATGAGAAAAGATCCTCCTGTAAATGAGGCCTATTTATATGCAACCCATCTTTTGGAAGTTGCCGAAAGAAAAGGAGTAAAAGTAATTAACAAACCCTCATCGTTAAGAGCATGGAATGAAAAACTAGGTGCTTTGAGATACAGCCACTTAATGGCACCTACAATAGTTGCGAGTAAGGTAAAAGATCTTATTAATTTTGCAAATATAAATAATGAAGTAGTCATAAAACCACTTGGAGGAAAAGGTGGTCAAGGTGTTATAAGGATAAATAAAAATTCTCCAGGAATTAAATCAATCATTGAATTAATCACTTCTCAAGAAGAATTACCTGTTATGATGCAAAAATTTATTCCTGAAGTCATAGAGGGTGATAAAAGAATTATTATCGTAAACGGAGAAGCAATTGGATCTATAAATAGGATTCCTCAAGGAGGCGATTTTAGGAGTAATTTGGCTATGGGAGGGAAGGCTGAACCTACATTATTAACAGATAAAGAAAAAAGTATCTGCTCAGAATTATCTCAACATTTCAAAGATGAAGGTTTATTTTTTGTGGGTATCGATGTAATAAATGGAATGCTTAGCGAGATTAATGTAACAAGTCCAACAGGTTTAAGAGAAATAGAAAATTTATCCAATAAGAATGTTTCAGCGGAAGTTATTGAAAAATTAGTAGAAATTATCTAGGATTTTTAGCACAAAATATCTGTTTTACTATAGATTCAAATTTTAATTTAATCTCATCTATTTCTTTCTCTAAAACGGAGCCAGAAACTATACCTGAACCTGCAGTAAATTCAATATTTTCTTCAATACATCTTGCGCCTCTTATTGCCAAAAGAAATGAAGCATTGCCTGATGAATCAACCCAACCCATTGGAGAAGCATAATTTCCTCTAGGAAAAGACTCAAGAGTGTTTATCCAATCCAATGCTGCATTTTTTGGGTATCCACAAACAGCTGGAGATGGATGTAAGTTTTTAAGCAATTCAAAAGGACAAATATTTTCAACTTTAGAGAAAATGAGTGTTTGCAAATGAGAAATATCTCCAAATGAATTTACCTTGATATCACTTTTTTTAAAGTTTGTTATTTTTAAAACTTCTAAAGATTTAATCAAATGTTGTATTACATAATTATGTTCCTTTAAGTCTTTAGTACTTTTAAGGAGTTTCTTAAAATTTGAATTAGTAGAGATAGTTCCAGCAAGAGCCTCTAAAGTTAAATTAGGTTTAGAGAAAGAAAATAATTTTTCTGGAGATGCTCCAAACAAAATATCCTTACTATTCCTTTTCCAAACGTATCTACATGTATTTGGTTGATTCTTTTTAAATCTTTTTAAAATTTCTACTAAATCTAATTTATTTTTAAGTTTTATTTTAATCCTATTCGCTAAAACTATCTTTTCGAGGATATCTTTCTCTACTAATTGAATTCCTCTATTTACTACTTTTTTCATGTTTGTTTTAGAAGTTTCTAAGGAGCGTGAGAAATCATCAATAAAAGGGGAATCAAAACTAGTTTTTAAGCCAGATGATCTTATGAATTCTGAGCCAGAATTAATAACTTGATTTCTAATTGTCCATATTTCTTCAATTAATGTTCTTAATGATGATTTACCTTCAACGTGACCATTGATTCTTAACCAGCAATTCTTGCCACTTTTAGTAATTAATATTTTTGGCAAAATGGCTTCCAAACTTGGGATATCTGAAGGTAAATTCTTATTATTCAAATTTTCAGAGAAAGAAAATAAATAAATTATTTTTGAAAGTGCAGAATTATGCGATTCATTAGTTAAGTTAATTAAATTTTTAAAATTCTCAGAATTAAACTCTTTTGCTACCTCAAATCTTTTTGGGCCGTCCATAGTAACATATTTACACTTCTCGAAAGCTATATATGAAATGCCATCAGATTCCTCCCAAAATGAAGAAAACGGATATTGATTTATTAACAATTCATAAACTTGAAATAAATCAATACAAGGAATCTCAACACAAATACTTACTAATCCAGAATTTTCAACTTTCTTATCGAAAGAGGAAAATACATCTTTTAAAAAATCTGTTAAGTTTAAATCATTTTTCATTACTTATTGAAAATAACTAAAAATGATGCAATAAAGTAAAAAATGTAACTCAATTTATAAACTACATTCAATAATTATCTAATTTTGCGTGTTAATTAAAAATGGACGAAGATAAAAAAAAATTATGGAAAAAAGCAATAAAATGGCCTCTTTATTCTGTTGCCATACTTCCAGTTTTAATAACAGGGGCTTACTTGCTCAATCAATATGAAGAGGTAAAAATTTATTATTTGATTTCATTTACTTTAGCTGCAATTTTGATATTACTTTGGGAAAATCTAACTAATGATTTATACGACGCAGAAACAGGAATCGATGAATTTAAATTCCATTCAATTGTAAATCTTATAAAAAATAAAAAAATAATTTCATTTATTGCCTATACATCTTTAGTTATTGGTTTATTAATAATTTTAATTATTTCAGTATCAACAAGTATAAACATTTTTATTTTGGTGGCAGCTTGCTGTTTCTTAGGATATTTATATCAAGGTCCTCCTTTTAGATTGGGCTATCAAGGTTTAGGAGAACCATTATGCTGGCTTGCATTTGGACCTTTTGCGTACTCTGCAGTCTTAATTGCGTTAAAT
Source organism: Prochlorococcus sp. AG-355-N16 (assembly GCA_003278545.1). Taxonomy (GTDB): domain Bacteria; phylum Cyanobacteriota; class Cyanobacteriia; order PCC-6307; family Cyanobiaceae; genus Prochlorococcus_A. The sequence goes on along the minus strand of QCEF01000001.1, from coordinate 350,253 downwards.
CCGTCTAATATTTACTACGAAGATATTCCATGGAAAGTTTCTTTATTACTTGGTTCAGGACCTTCCTTGGCAACAACTCTTGTATTATTTTGTTCTCATTTTCATCAAATTTCTGAAGATAAAAAGCATGGGAAAAATTCACCTTTAGTTCGCTTAGGGGCAAAAAAAGGTTCTCAATTTGTGCCCTGGATAATTTTTACAATATATATTTTTCAACTTTTCACAATAGTTTATGGATTTATTCCAGTGTTTTGCATCCTTTATTTGCTAAGTTTCCCTCAAGCAATAAGACTTATAAATTTATTAAAATCTTCGTATGCAAAACCTTCTGCAATAAAAAATTGCAAATTCGTCGCAATAAAATTTCAAACTCTTAATGGAATTGGTTTAATCACAGGATTAATATTTAATTACTTGCTAAATAAATGAACTTAATATTTCAAAAAAAATCTTATAGCTTTACGTTATCGGCCAAAGTAGAAAATTCTAAAACCAATTACCATACAAAATCGGGTTGGATAATTAAATTAATAAGTAAAAATAAAAAAATAGGGTTTGGAGAAGTTTCACCGCTACATAAAAAAGACTTAAAAAAGTGTGCGAAACAACTAGATATGATCCCCGAGTATATAGAGGAATTTAATTTATCTGAGCAAATAAATATTTTTCACCCATGCATTCAATCTGCAATTAATTCTGCATTAGCTGAGATCAATGGAAAAATAATTTTTAAAGAAAACTACTACTTTGATGAAATTGGTAAAACAGCCATATTGTTAAATCATGAAAATGTAGTTTCAGATCTAAATGATATTAAAAAAAGACATTGTGATATTGGAAAATCATTAACCTTAAAATGGAAAGTAGCACTAAAAAATAACCATGAGGAAGAAGCAAAATTAGAAGAAATTTTAAGCAAAATAGGTAATAATATTAAGTTAAGAATAGATGCTAATGGTTCTTGGGGAAGAGACATAGCTAATAGATGGGCTGATATTTTGAAAGATAATAAAAATATAGATTGGTTAGAACAACCTCTCTGTGTGGATGATATTGATGGACTGACAGAACTAAACAAAAAAATTCCAATAGCTTTAGACGAATCACTTTTAAAATTTCCAACTTTGATTGATGAGTGGAAGGGTTGGCAAATTAGAAGGCCTTCTCAAGAAAATAATCCAGTTAAGCTTTTAAGAGAATTAGAAAATAAAAAAGCTTTAATATCTATAAGTACCTCATTTGAAACTGGAATAGGAAAGAGATGGCTCCATCATTTATCTTCTCTACAATTACAAGGACCAACGCCAAAAGTTCCTGGTTTAGCAATGAATAAATTACCTAATTCGTTTCTATTTTTAAATGAAGCAAAAAAGATATGGGATCAACTATGAAAAATAAAATTCATACTATTGAAGTTGAAAATAACGAAACTCAATCTGTAGAAAAAATTATTGAAAAAATTAGAGAGAATAAAATTATTTATATAAAAAACAAATTTTATGAAGACAAAGATCTATTAGATTCAATTACTGAAAATGGGCCAGCAATTATCTTAAACAGTAGTGGGAGTTCTGGGAAACCGAGGCAATGTTTTCACCATTTAAATAATCTTAAATTATCTGCAACTACATCAGGTCAATGGCTAAAAGAGCAAGGATTTGAATTACAAAACTGCTTAATTTTAAATACTTTACCCCTGAACCATATAAGTGGATTAATGCCAATTTTTAGAAGTCAAACTTGGGGATGTGATTGTATAAATATTTCTCCGAATTTGATAAAAAAAACTCGAGAACTTTTACTTTTCACAATTAAATTTAAAAAAAACAAAAAACACTTGATTACGTCATTAGTACCAACCCAATTACAAAGACTTTTAGCTCAAAAAGATGGAATTAGTTGGCTAAAAATTTTTGATCTAATTTGGGTAGGTGGAGCTTCAATTTCAGATGAAACTTCAGAACAATGTATAAAAGAAAAAATAAAATTAGCACCTTGTTACGGCTCAACTGAAACAGCAGCAATGGTTACGAGTTTAAAACCAAAAGAATTCTTAATGGGTTTTAAAAATGTTGGAGAAATACTACCTGATACAAAAATAAGAATTAACGCACAAGGATTAATCGAAATAAAATCAGCCAGAATTGGAATCGAAATAATAGATTCTTTAAAAACTGAAAATTTCAAAAATAAAAATGGGTGGTGGCAAACAAGTGATTTAGGTGAAATTAAGCAAATCAATAATTCTTACTATTTAAAATTTGTTGGAAGAAGTGATAATGCCTTTAATTCAGGAGGAGAAGTTGTTTTCCCTGAAGTGATTGAATCTAGATTAAATGATTTCATTATTAAAGAAAATATCCCAATTAATAAATTTAATATTTCCAAGGTATCTAACAAATTATGGGGAAATAAAATTAAAGTAATAGTTGAATTTAGAGAACTTACAAATGATAAAAATATTGAAATTTCTTTAAATTTATTAAAAAATTTTTCTCAAAGTTGGCCTAAACATGAAAAGCCTGAAAAGTGGATTGTTAAAAACAAAAATAGTATTACAGAAAAAATAAACTATAAATTTAAAAAATAATAATCAGCATTCTTTTAAATTTGTACTCACATTAGAAGCCTCTATCCATCTTTCTAGCTGATCGGGAATTTCTATTTTATTTCTTGAATCAACATCTAAAGAACAGTGTATAATTTTCCCTTCGGCTACTTTATTTCCATTTTTTATAAAAAAGCTATTTACTTGGAACAAATGAGTATTAATTTTATGAGGGGCAATTTTTACTTTTAATAAATCTCCAATTTTTATAGGCGCATGAAAGTTTGCTTCACAATTTATTATTGGAAAAATAATTTGACTTTTACGTATAGAAAAATCTGGAAAAATATCATGACAAGGGATCCCATAGATTTCAATACTTTCTTCCCAAGCTTCATGCGACCATTTTAATAAGTTATGAAAATGAATTACACCTGCAGAATCACAATCACCAAACCTTACCTTCTTCTGCAATATTAACCAGTCAGAGGGGTTCATTTAAAGAAATTATCTATCAACAGATCCCATAATGACATCTATTGAACCAAGGATTGCCATAATATCAGCGATTTTGGCACCTTTAAGAATATGAGGCAATATTTGCAGATTATTTAAATCAGCTGCTCTGATTTTAAATCTCCATGGGGTAACTTCATTATTTCCTTGAATAAATACACCTATTTCTCCTTTGCCGGACTCTAATCTTGTATATAATTCTCCGTTAGGAATTTTAAAAGTTGGAGCAACCTTCTTAGCTACATATTGATAGTCGATACCAAATATTTCACTTTTCTTATCTTCAGTCGCCATTCTTTGAGCTTCTAAATTTTCTGTTGGACCTCCTGGAATCATTTTGCAGGCTTGGCAAATGATGCTTAATGATTGTCTCATCTCTTCAACTCTTACTCGATATCTCGCATAACAATCTCCTTCTTTTTCCGAAGCAATCTGCCAATCAAAATCGTCATAACATTCATAACTATCGACTTTCCTTAAATCCCAGGAAACTCCAGAAGCTCTAAGCATTGGGCCAGACAAAGACCAATTAATTGCCTGGTCTCTTTGTATTGTTCCAAGACCTTCAATTCTTTTTCTAAAAATTGGATTATTTGTAATTAATTTTTCGTATTCATCTATCTTAGGACCAAACCAATCGCAAAAGTCTATACATTTTTCTAACCATCCGTATGGGAGATCACATGCGACACCACCTATCCTAAAGAAATTATTATTTATTAGTCTTTGTCCAGTAGCAGCTTCCCAGAGATCATAGATCATCTCTCTTTCTCTAAAAATATAGAAAAATGGAGTTTGAGCTCCTACGTCTGCTAAAAAGGGACCAAGCCATAAAAGATGATTAGCAATACGATTAAGTTCGAGCATAAGAACTCTGATGTAACTAGCTCTTTTGGGAACTGGAATATTAGCTAATCTTTCAGGAGCATTTACTACAATAGCTTCATAAAACATTCCTGCTGCATAATCCATTCTGCTTACATAAGGGACATACATTACATTTGTTCTATTTTCAGCTATCTTTTCCATTCCTCTATGTAAATATCCAATTACTGGCTCACAATCAATGACATTCTCACCATCAAGAGTTACAACTAACCTTAAAACCCCATGCATTGAAGGATGGTGAGGGCCAAAATTGACCACCATTGGTTCTGTTCTAGTCTCTAGCTGAGCCATTCGAAATTTAACTTCTAAACAAATCTTAGTCGAAAGTTATGCAAACTGACCTATCTGATTCATCTTTTTTCAATCATCAATCAGTTATGACAGATGAGATTATGGCCTCATTAGAGCATTACCCACTTATACATAACAATCAACTTAAGGGAATAGACGCAACTTTAGGCGGAGGCGGGCACTCTTATTATTTATTGAGAAAATATTCGGATTTAAATATAATTGGTCTTGATCAAGATCCATTCGCAAGAAAATCAGCATTAAAAAAACTTGATGAGTTTAAAAGTAGAATTGATATAAGGGCTTCAAATTTTGCGGATTTTGTACCAAAAGAAAAAGTTTCTTTTGTGATTGCAGATCTTGGAGTAAATAGTAACCAACTTGATGACCCTAAAAGAGGATTTAGTTTCCAAAAAGATGGTCCGCTTGATATGCGCATGAATCCTTTGCTTGATGTTGATGCAGAAAAATTAATTGAGGTTTTAAATGAAAAAGATCTAGCTAACCTAATCTATAAATATGGAGATGAGAGATTATCAAGAAAGATTGCTAGGAAAATAAAATTGGATTTGAAGGAAAATGGAAAATATTCTGGGACAAAAGAGTTAGCTTACTCTATTGCAGGCTGCTTCCCACCAAAACAAAGATATAAAAAAATACATCCAGCAACAAGAACATTTCAAGCACTAAGAATTGCTGTTAATAAAGAAATTGATGTATTAGAAAAATTTTTGCAAGTTGTACCTGAATGGCTTTTGCCAGGGGGTATTATTTCTATTATTAGTTTTCATTCTCTTGAGGATAGGTTAGTTAAAAGTTGTTTTAAGAATGATCAAAGACTAAAAAACCTGACAAAAAAGCCAATAACTCCTTCCGAACAAGAAGTCGAACTTAATAAAAGAGCTAGAAGTGGAAAATTAAGAATTGCTCAATTAAATTAAAAGCCAATAATTTCTATCGTAATGATCTGATTGTATTTGTAAGAATATGAATTGCTTGTTTTATATCTTTTGAATTAGTACTTAACCCAATACTTAACCTTATTGAAGATTCTGCTTCTTTAAGAGATCTACCTAAGGCTAGTAAAACATGAGATGGTTCACCACTACTACATGCAGATCCAGTAGAACAAATTATTTTAGATTTTAAAAGTTTATGAAACTTTGCTCCGTTTAAATCCAATACAGTCAAATTTAAATTGTGAGGTAATCTTTTTTCTATCGAGCCATTAATTAATAAACCAGAATTATTTTTTAACAACCCCTCTAAAAGGTTATTTCTATAAAAAAGTAATTTCTCAGCATTATTTTTTTGATTAAGAACTGCTATCTCTATTGCTTTAGCAAAGCCAACTACTAAAGGAAGAGGTAATGTGCCAGACCTAAGACCATATTCCTGACCTCCTCCAACAATTAAAGGCTCAAGATTAATTTCTTCATCAATCAAAAGAAGTCCTATCCCTTTAGGGCCGTATATTTTGTGAGAACTCATCGTTATCATGTTTACATCTGATAAAAGATTATCTAAAGCCATATAACCTAAACATTGTGCAAAATCAGAGTGAAATGTTATTCCTCTCGATTTACATATCTTTGAAATATTTTCTATGGGCTGAATAACTCCTATTTCGTTATTTGCCAACATGATACTAACCAGAAATGTATCTTCTCTTATTTTTTTTTTGAATTGTTCTTCTGAAATTAAGCCATCTTTCTCAGGATTAATTTCTGTAACCATAAATCCCTCTTTTTTTAGTTGGTTTAAGGGCTCCAAAACAGCTTTATGCTCCGTTTTTAAGGTAATAATATGTCCATAATTTCCTGTTTTTTTATAGAAATTTCTAGCAAAACCTAATAAGGCTAAGTTATTAGATTCAGTTGCCCCACTTGTAAAAATAACTTTTTTATTCTTAAGAAATAAAGTTTGTTCTATTTTTTCTCTTGAGGCTTCCAATATAGCGCTTGCGTTAATCCCCGCCAAATTAGATTTATTTGCAGGGTTAGAAAATATCTCACTCCAAAAAGGTTTCATAGAATCAACGACATCTTTAGAGCAAGGAGTCGAAGATTGATAGTCTAGTAGTATGGGAGTTGATAGCATTATGTTTAGTATATAAAATTCTGTTTATTACAAGAAAATCAAATTAAAGAATTAAAAAAATGAATGAAATTAATCAAATAAATAATGAACCGGTAAGAAAATCAAGAATTTTATTAGTTGATGATGAGCCTGGTTTAAGAACAGCTGTTAAAACATTTCTAGAAGATGAAGGCTTTGAAATATTTATTGCAGTTGATGGAGAGGATGGTTGGGAAAAAGCTCAAACAGTCTTCCCCGATTTGATAATTAGCGATGTTATGATGCCTCGAGCCAACGGTTATGCTTTATTAGAAAAAGTTAGAGAGGATGAAAAATTAGGAGGAACTCCAGTAATTTTTCTAACTGCAAAAGGAATGACCATAGACAGAACAGAAGGTTATCTTGCAGGAGTTGATGATTATATTTCCAAACCTTTCGATCCCGATGAATTAGCTGCAAGAGTCAAAAATGTAATCAACAGACAAGAACGATTATTAAAAGAAGCGGCACGATTCGCAGATATTGACGTAAGCAAAATGGCAAAACAAATTACTGAAATAAAATCTATGCTCACAGACCAAAACCAGACTAATCCAGAAAATAAAATAAATCTTCCTAGTTTCACTCCTAGAGAAGCAAGTGTGCTTCAACTAGTAGCAGAGGGACTGATGAACAAAGAAATTGCAAGACAGCTTGAAACATCTATTAGAAATGTTGAGAAATATGTAAGTAGACTTTTTATCAAAACAGGTACATCAAGCCGAACAGAATTAGTTCGTTATGCACTTGAAAATCATTTAGTAAAATAAATTATTTAATTTTTTCGAATTCAATTAGTTTTGAAAAATAAAAAGGAGCTTGATTTAATTTCTTTTTAACAACTTTAAATCCTCTTTCTTTGGCAGCATTAATAATACCCTTTTCTTTCAATGTATATGCTCTTGTAGTTTTACTTGGCCCAGGAAATAATTTTCCAATATTTTTTAGAACAGCAAGAACTGGGGTATAAGGAGCAAAGCTAACGATTAGTTTTTCTTTGCTTAAATCGCATAGATGTTGGACCATTTCTTCTGCGACCGGTTGAGGATAATGAATAAATACATCCAAACAAACTACAACATCAAATAAACCTTTTAATTTTTCCAGATCACAAACTTCATATTTTATTTTAGCTTGATTCAAACCTAATTCATGAATGCGTTTTTTTGTTTCTTTAATCATTTCAGAAGAAATATCGCTCATCTGTAGTTCTTTTATACCGAGTCTTAGTAAAGGTATGGAAAGACTTCCTACACCACAGCCTGCATCACAATAACTTTTTTTTGTTAGTTCAGGATAATTTTTGATGTATGAGACTACATCATCTACAGTTTTTTGATGTCCTTTCCTAATATTTTTCTGAACTGTATTAATTTCATCAGATTTGCTATAAATTTTATTCCATCTCTCAAAGCCAGTTCCGTTAAAATACTCCCTGACTTCACTTTTTTCGATAATCTTATTTGACGTCATAATATTCTATGAAAATTTATTCTTTTCATACTAACTAACTGGCACCAAATTAATTGCGCGCCATTATAGGAAAGAATTGATTTGTTATTTTGTCAGAATTGAATTCTAAAGAAATTTATAAAATTGCTGTCGTAATGGGTAGTGATTCAGATCTAAATACATTGAAACCAGCCATTGATATTTTAAGAGAATTTAGAATAAAAACTGAAGTTTGTATACTTTCTGCTCATCGAACACCTATTGAAATGATGGAATATGCAAAAAATGCAGAATCAGAAAACATAAAAGTAATAATTGCCGGTGCTGGGGGTGCTGCTCATCTTCCAGGAATGCTGGCATCCATAACTTGCATTCCTGTAATTGGAGTACCAGTAGAGAGTAAGACACTTAAGGGAATTGACTCTCTTTTATCAATCGTTCAAATGCCCTCTGGAATTCCAGTTGCAACAGTTGCAATTAATGGAGGACAGAATGCTGGATTATTGGCAATAGGGATGGTCAGTTTATTTGATGAATCCATAAAGAAAAACTTAAAAGAATTCCGAGAAAATCTACATTCACAGGTAAGAAATAAAAATAATAAATTATCAACTATTGGACCTGACAATTATCTTCAAAATAAATGAACTAATATTTTTCTATTAGGCCTTGTTAAGAAAGTTTTCTTTTTTGAGGTAGTTAATAACTTTTTCAACGGAATCATTTAAATCTAACGAACCTGTATCAACAACAATTTCAGGATTATGAGGAGCTTCATATGGACTAGAAATCCCTGTAAATTCCTTAATTTCACCCAAACGAGCTTTCTTATAAAGACCTTTAGTATCCCTATTCTCACAAACTGTGATATCAGCAGAACAATAAACTTCAATAAAATCGTTAGATCCAATAATTTTTCTCACCTTATCTCTATCGCTAATAAATGGCGAAACAAATGCTGTAATAGTTATTATCCCAGCATTCATAAATAAATTCGCAACTTCACCAATTCTTCTTATATTTTCTTCTCTATCTTCATCCGAAAAACCAAGATCTTTACATAAACCGTGTCTTATATTATCTCCATCCAACACATAAGTCGAAAAACCATCTAAGTGTAAAACTTCATTTAAAGCGTTGGCCAAAGTACTTTTACCAGAACCAGATAAACCGGTAAACCAGATAACCATACCTTTATGACCTCTCATTTTCTCTAACTTTTCTCTATTAATAGTTAAGTTGTGCCACTTTATATTTGTTGACTTTGTTTGATCTTGTTCTTTCATTTTTTGCATAATCAAAATTAAAAACTATCCTAACCCTTGCTTAATAAATTATGAAATCCCTCTTTACGAAGAAACTCAATTGATTTCGATACCATATCACCTTGCAACTGGATATTTCTATCAATCAATGTTCCTCCAGTCCCACAAAAAACTTTAATTTTTTTTAGTAATTCTTTTAATAAGATTTCATCCTCAGCGCCTAAACCTCTAATTAAAGTTACAGTCTTTCCCTTTTTACCTTTTTTTTGTTTTGAAATATTTATTTTTGATTTTTTATTAACAACATCTACTTTAGCTGTATCTTCTGACTTTTTTTCTTGATTATCAAATTCGATCCAATTCTTTTTTCCCATTATTTTCAATATAATCTATAGTTAGTTAATACTTATTCTATAGAAAAAGTGGTAAGTACATTTTCTCGCAAAGATCAGAACTATAAAAATGACGATTTAAATCAACCCTCCAAAGAGGGAAGATTTGGAAAATATGGTGGTCAATATGTTCCTGAAACGCTAATGCCTGCTCTTTTTGAGCTTGAAACAGCTGCATCTAATGCATGGAAAGATAAACTTTTTGTAGAAGAATTAAATCATCTCCTTAAGACTTATGTAGGAAGAGAAACACCACTTTATGAAGCCAAAAGACTTACTGAACATTACAAAACTAAACAAGCAACTCCTAGAATATGGCTTAAAAGAGAAGATTTAAATCATACTGGGGCTCACAAAATTAATAATGCCCTCGGACAAGCTTTACTTGCAATAAGAATGGGCAAAAAAAGAATAATTGCAGAAACTGGAGCAGGTCAGCACGGAGTTGCTACTGCTACTGTTTGTGCGAGATTTGGCTTGAAATGTATTATCTACATGGGTGCTGAAGACATAAAAAGGCAATCCCTTAACGTTTTCAGAATGAAACTTCTAGGAGCTGAAGTTAAAGTTGTAAATTCTGGAACTGCAACACTTAAGGATGCCACTAGTGAAGCCATTAGAGATTGGGTTTCTAATGTCGAAACCACACACTACATTTTAGGATCTGTTGCCGGCCCACACCCTTTCCCAAAGATTGTGCGAGATTTTCATGCAGTTATAGGTGAAGAAACTAAAAAACAATGTTTAGAATCATTTGGATCTTTTCCCGATATTTTGCTTGCTTGTGTAGGTGGGGGATCAAATGCAATGGGGCTCTTCCATCCTTTTGTTAAAGAAACTTCTGTGCGTCTTATTGGAGTTGAAGCCGCAGGAAGCGGAGTTGATACTGACAAACATGCTGCCACTATCACTAAAGGGTCAGTTGGGATTTTGCATGGATCAATGAGTCTTCTCTTGCAAGATGATAATGGTCAAGTACAAGAAGCTCACTCAATAAGTGCAGGTTTAGATTACCCTGGAGTAGGTCCTGAACATAGCCATTTAAAAGAAATAGGTAGAGCAGAATATGGATCAGTCACAGATCAAGAAGCTTTAGACGCTTTAAAACTTGTTAGTGAACTAGAAGGAATTATTCCTGCACTTGAAACTTCCCATGCCTTTGCTTGGTTAGATAAATTATGCCCTACTCTTGAAAAAGATACTCATATAGTTATCAATTGCTCTGGAAGAGGCGACAAAGATGTTAATACTGTTGCATCTTCATTAAATATTTAATCAATAATCAATACCTTGGTATTGATGGGTCAATATATTTACTCCATCCATCAATACCCTCCTCCAAATTCCATATTTCGCTCACAATATTATTATCCAAGCACCATTGAGAAAAGTTATAACTTCTTATTCCTGCATGACAGGTAACTACAATTTCTCTATCTAATAAACCAGCAAATATTTCTTTAACATATTCAGATGTAACTTTACTAATTGGTATATGTAAAAATTCTTTTGAGAAACGAGCCAGTTCAAGCTCTGACTGCTCTCTTACATCAATCAAGACTGGATCTTCTTTCTCAGAATTAAACCAATCATTTAGACTAGAAGCATTTATAGATTTTGGATAACTTCCCAATTTATAGGATAAATTATGTGTTATTTACAATTTAATAAATTAAGTTGCAGTAGGAAATTTATTGTTAAAAATAAAAATAAACATTGATAATGAAACTTAGAGTAGTAGCAATAATCCTATTATTATCTTTATTACTTTTTTTTGGTTTTAAAAAAGTTTCTACTAATAAAAAGAAGGAACAAAGTACAAATATTGAGCAACTAAATATCTTAAAATATGCACCTGAAAACAATAAATTATTATTTATTTCAAATTTAGATAGTTTTAATATCGTTAATACTAATGAAAAGGATAAAAATCCAACAAATAAAGATAACTTTTTTTTAATAAAAGACTCTATATTAGATTACTTAGGAATAGATCTAGGCAACAATAAATTAGAAGATATCTATAATAAAGAACTTATAATCTCAACTTTTGAAAATAATAAAAAGCTTGAAGATGATATTTTGATTGTTTTTAAAATTAAGCCAGAAAAAACAATAGATGATTTATTAAATTTGCCTAAAAAAATAGATCAGATTGATGAGATAATTTCAATTAATAGAGAAAACAAAATAAATTTTCTTAACTATATATACCGAACCGAAGATAATTATATAATTGCTTCATCAGATAAAAAATTAATCAAAAATAGTATTATCTCTAGTAAAAATTTTAAGAAAAAAGAATTTCAATATGAGAGAGAACTTGTTGGACTGAACAATGAAAAAAATATATTATTCACAAATAAATTTTTGGAAAGTAAATTTTTTAATAAAGAATTTTTTCCTGAGAATAATGGGGATAAAATTGCTACAATTTTTGACTTAAAAAATAAGCAACTAATTTTAAAATCATATTTACTAAATAATAAAAAAAATATTGATATTCTTACTTATGAAAAGTTAATTAATAAAGAGAATAGTAATGAAGATAATCCTGAAAATTTAATTTTTTGTGATATGAAAAATTTTGACAAACATCTTAATCCCTTAATAAATGATTTTCAACTCAGTTTTTTTGAAGAGTTTAATCAAAATAATAATCAAAACATTTTAATTCTCAATTCAAATAGCGATTGGCTTGTTACGTTTGAAAAAAATAATGAAGATCAATTTGATTTAAGTGCTTTGAGAAAGCTAAAAGATTACAACAAATATACTTTGAAACAAAATGAAGATATTTATTCGATATATTCCAAAGATATTCTTGAAGAAAAAGACGATGTTATAAAACAATTATCTTTTGAAAATATCTATTCGATAGAATCAAAAGGTTTACAAATCATAAGTAATAATTTAATTGATGGTAAAGAATTTGAGAAAATATCAAAAAAATTTTTTAACCTAAAAAGTAATAAAGATAAATCTGCTTTTCTTTATTCAAAAGTTGATATCAAAGATGGTAATTCTAATAAAATTGAATATTTTTCTAATTTGCAGGACCTTAATTTTCTCATTAAAAATATTTTAAAAATATCAAATGAAGAATCGCTAGAAATCATAAGTCAGTCTATTCCAGAAAAAAATCCAATTATTTACAGAGAAACAATATTAAACATTCTTTAAATTAAATTTATTCAAACAAGCTTCAAAAACAATCATTTTAATTTTTTGCGAAGTTAATATCTTGTGGTTAATTAAAAATTATTTGACTATCTTTAATCTATAAGTATTTGATATTGAATTAAGCAATTGGATAGTAACAAACTAATTTTAAAACCAGGATTAGAGGGTGTCCCAGTTACTAATTCATCCATATGTGATATTGATGGCAACAAAGGTAAATTATTGTACAGAGGCTATTCCATTGAGGAATTATCCAAAAAAAGCAGTTTTTTAGAAACCGCTTACTTATTGATTTGGGGTGAATTGCCCACAGCTATTCAACTAAGAGATTTCGAGCAAGAAGTTCAGATGCATCGAAGGTTAAGTTTTAGAGTTAGAGATATGATGAAATGTTTCCCTGCAACTGGTCATCCTATGGATGCTCTTCAATCTAGTGCAGCTTCTTTGGGGCTCTTCTATTCGCGTAGAGCAATAGATGATCCTAATTACATCTACAACGCAGTCATAAGACTAATAGCAAAAATACCCACAATGATTGCAGCGTTCCAACTTATTAGAAAAGGACAAGACCCAATTCAACCTAGAGATGATCTAACTTACTCATCAAATTTTCTTTACATGTTGACTGAAAAAGAACAAGATCCTATAGCCGCAAAAGTTTTTGATAGGTGCTTAATTCTACATGCCGAACATAGTTTAAACGCAAGTACATTTAGCGCTAGAGTAACTGCAAGTACTCTTACAGATCCATATGCTGTCATCGCCTCTGCAGTAGGAACCTTAGCTGGCCCATTGCATGGAGGAGCAAACGAGGATGTGATTGCGATGTTAGAAGAGATTAAAACCCCAGAAAATGCTGGGTCTTTTTTAGATAATGCAATAAAAAATAAAAGTAAGATAATGGGCTTTGGCCACAGAGAATATAAAGTCAAAGATCCCAGAGCAATAATTCTTCAAAAACTTGCAGAAGAACTTTTTATTAGATTTGGAGCAGATGAAATGTATGAAGTTGCTAAATCACTTGAGGCAGAGGCAATACCAAGACTTGGACCTAAGGGTATATTCCCTAACGTGGATTTTTATTCTGGCCTTGTTTATAGAAAACTTGGTATTCCTCGTGATTTATTTACTCCAATTTTTGCCATATCTAGAGTGGCTGGTTGGTTAGCTCATTGGAGAGAGCAACTTGGAGCAAATAGAATTTTCAGACCATCGCAAATCTATACAGGTTCAGCACCAAGAGATTGGATCAGCTTAGAAAGTAGAGATTAATATTTGCAGCTTTTCATAAAAAACACACATATTGTTTGTGAAGAGTTAATCTATTAAGTAAATAACATAAAAATTTTGGAATACGGATTAGATCTCGAATATAGTTTTAATGAATTCTTAAAAGGTTTTGGCCTTTCCAGCGAAATCGCTCATATAATATGGCTCCCTCTTCCTATGCTTTTGGTTTTGGTAGCGGCAGTTGTTGGCGTTTTAGTAACAGTTTGGCTTGAAAGAAAAATATCTGCTGCTGCTCAACAAAGAATTGGTCCAGAATATGCTGGAGCGCTCGGCGTCCTCCAACCAATTGCAGATGGTCTTAAGTTACTTGTCAAAGAAGATATTATTCCTGCCAAAGCGGATGGGATTCTCTTCACTGCAGGACCTATATTAGTTCTTGTCCCAGTGATTCTGTCCTGGCTAATTGTTCCTTTTGGACAAAACCTTTTAATAAGTAACGTTGGCATTGGAATTTTCCTATGGATTGCTTTAAGCAGTATTCAGCCAATTGGCCTTCTTATGAGCGGATACGCATCAAATAATAAGTATTCTTTATTAGGAGGTTTAAGAGCAGCGGCTCAATCAATAAGTTATGAAATTCCTTTAGCTTTATCTGTACTGGCTATCGTACTAATGACAAATTCTTTAAGTACTGTTGACATTGTCAACCAACAAAGTGGTGCTGGAATCCTAAGTTGGAATATATGGAGACAACCAGTTGGTTTTATAGTCTTTTGGATTTGTGCTCTTGCAGAATGTGAGAGACTTCCATTTGACTTACCCGAAGCTGAAGAAGAATTAGTTGCGGGATATCAAACTGAATATGCAGGGATGAAATTCGCATTGTTCTACCTGGGTAGTTACATTAATTTAATTCTTTCCGCTTTATTAGTATCAATACTTTATTTGGGAGGATGGGGTTTTCCTATTCCAGTTGAATTAATAGCTAAGTTTCTTAATTTACCTATCAATGCACCCTTTATTCAGGTTTTCACTGCATCAATAGGAATTGTAATGACTGTACTGAAAGCATATCTTTTAGTTTTTATTGCAATATTATTACGTTGGACAACTCCTAGAGTAAGAATTGATCAACTCTTAGATCTAGGATGGAAGTTTCTTCTGCCAATTTCTCTTGCTAATCTTTTGATAACAGCAGGATTAAAACTTGCTTTTCCGCAATTCTTTGGTGGTTAAATTTAAGTAAAAATACTTAAATTCAAAATTATTCCACTAAAATAAAATAACTAAGTAAATTTTTCGAAATGAACAATTTCCTTCAACAAATAAATAGCTATATCAAAGAAGCATTTAATGCTGGCAAATATTTATACAATGGTATTTCGGTAACTTTTGATCATCTTCGAAGAAGACCAGTTACCGTTCAATATCCATATGAAAAATTAATACCTTCTGAAAGATATAGAGGAAGGATACATTATGAATTTGATAAATGTATTGCTTGTGAAGTTTGTGTGAGAGTATGTCCTATTAATTTACCAGTCGTTGATTGGGTAATGAATAAAGAAACCAAAAAAAAGGAACTTAGAAATTATTCAATAGATTTTGGAGTTTGTATTTTTTGCGGAAATTGTGTTGAATATTGCCCAACAAATTGTCTGTCAATGACCGAAGAATATGAATTAGCTACTTTTGACAGACACAATTTAAATTTCGACAATGTCGCACTTGGCAGACTACCCACAAATGTTACAACAGATCCTTCAGTTAAACCTCTAAGAGAACTTGCCTATCTTCCTAAAGGTGTCATGGACCCTCATGAAATCCCAGCTTCAGATGCAAGAGTTGGTAAATTACCGGAAGAAGTTTATGATTGGATGAGGCCTGAATCCAATGAAAATAAAGATAAAGTTTCTAATCCAAACAATTAATTCACATTAATTTATGTCCATTGCCATAACAACACAATTTATTTGTTTTACAGTTTTATCTTTAGTTGTCATTATTGGAGCACTTGGTGTTGTTTTGCTCGAAAGTATTGTTTATTCAGCATTTCTGCTTGGTGGAGTTTTCATGAGTGTTGCAGGATTATATCTTCTATTAAATGCAAGTTTTGTTGCTGCAGCTCAAGTTTTAGTTTATGTGGGTGCAGTGAATGTATTAATAATTTTTGCAATAATGCTAGTCAATAAAAAAGAAGATTTAAAGCCTATTAATGACATTAAATCGCGAAGAGTTATATCAACATCGATATGTTTAACCCTTCTAAGCCTTTTAATAAGAGTTGACTTGACCAATGTATGGAGCTTATCAAGTCCTCAAAACTCTATTGGAGAAGAATCAACTATTAGGATTGGTGAACATCTTTTTAGTGATTATTTACTCCCATTTGAAGTAGCTTCAGTTTTACTTTTAATGGCAATGATTGGGGCTATTGTTTTAGCTAGAAGAGATGTAATGAGCAAAGATATTTCGACAGGACTACCTGTTGATCAAGAGTTAATTGAAAAATCATCAGAACCATTACTGACAAATAAAAATTAACCTTTTGTATTTCTTATTATGAATTTAGAATCAATTCCTCTTCAAGCTTTTTTAATAGTTTCTTCAGCACTATTTTGCATTGGTATTTGGGGATTATTAAATAGCAGAAATGCAGTCAGAGTTCTTATGAGCATTGAATTAATGCTCAATGCAGTAAATATAAACTTGATGGCGTTTTCTTCCTATATTGATAATAATTTAATTCAAGGACAAGTTTTTACAATTTTTGTGATTACTGTTGCTGCTGCAGAAGCAGCCGTTGGATTAGCTATATTGTTATCTCTTTATAGGAATAGGGTGACTGTCGATATGGAAAGTTTTAATTTATTAAAATGGTAAAAGCATTAAATGAAACTTTCATTAGTGCTTATTGTATATCGTTCAGATAGTTCTATAGCTCAAGAGGCTTCAAAATTCTGTGAAGAAGTTCTTAAAGCAAAAAATATTAAATCAAACAGGATTGAAAGTAATTTTCATAAAAATGAAATTGAAAAATATTTTTCTAATTCAGAATCACAACCAAATATTGGCATAGTTCTTGGTGGAGATGGAACCTTCCTGAAATGTGCAAATGCATTAGCTGATTATGATATTCCTTTATTGAGTATTAATATTGGAGGTAATTTGGGGTTTCTTACTCAAGAGAAAGAATTTTTATTTGACAAATCTTTTATTGAAATCCTTGAAAACGAAGAATATTTAATTGACTTTCGTAATAGATTAAATTGCAATGTTTGTATTGAGGGGAAAAGTTCTGAGAAAAAAATCATAAAAAGCTATAACGCCTTAAATGATTTTTATTTTAAATCCGTTGAAGAAGATATTTCTCCGACCAACCAAATACAAATTGAAATAGATAATGAGAAGGTAAATGAATATAAAGGTGATGGATTGATTGTATCTACAACCACGGGTTCAACAGCCTACTCAATGGCTGCAGGAGGTCCAATAGTACATCCTAGTATTGATGGAATGATTATTAACCCTATATGCCCAATGAGTTTGGCTAGTAGACCAATCGTCATACCTAATACAAGTAAGGTAATCATTAAGCCAGTAAAAAAAAGTAAAGGGGAAATTAAATTATGGACTGACGGTTCAAAATGTATGACCATTAAGGAAAATTATTATTGTGAGATCAAGAAAGGAAAATCACCCTGCAAAATAATAAAGTTTAAAAAAAGCACAAGTTACTACAATACCTTAATAAAAAAACTAGATTGGAAAGGCGATTTGTCTCCAAAAAATTTCAAAAATTAAATGGCCTTGGAGATAGAAAGAAGATTTCTAATAAAAAATGATAATTGGAAACAATTCATATATAAAAAAGTTTATATTGAACAAGGATATTTTTTCCAAAGTATAGATGGTTGGATTATTAGGGTAAGGCTTATAGGCAAAAGCTCTAAAATTACACTTAAAAAACATATCAAAAGCTTTACCAACTTTGAATTTGAATACTCCATTCCACGAAGCGATGCTGAAATAATAATGTCAAATCTTTCAAATACAATTAAAAAAGATAGATTCTTTCTAGAAATTGAAAAAAAATCTTGGATTATAGATTGCTTTAAAGAAAATAATTATCCACTTGAAATTGCAGAAATTGAACTTTCTAATGAAGAAGAAGATTTATTTCTTCCATCTTTCATTTCAAAAGAAATTACTGGGCTGACCCATTACTCCAATTTCAGTCTCTCTAACAATCCTTTTTCACAGTGGAAAGAAAACTAGTTAACAACTTTCAAAAGTACCTAGCCAAAGGAACCACTCATCCTTTATATTTTCTTTATATTTAAGCAAAGTATTTTTTTAATTTCTTCAGATGTATGGTCTTTACGACAAAGAAGGTATATTGAGATTTGTTGATTCAGACAAGCATGCTTGTATTGCATATGCTGAACTTTTTGAATTAGGATCTACAAATTATTGTCTAATGGATTTGGCTAATGATACAAAAAAAATAAAGGGTGATACTAATCTTGATCAGAGTCAGGGAGTGTACAACAATTAAATCCATCTCTACAAATCTTGCCGTTGTCCATTGCCCAATTCAAAAGTGCTACTCTGTTTTTAGAACCAGTTTTTGTAAACATATTACTTACATGATTATCAACAGTTCTTTTACTAATAGTTAGTTTTACCGCAATTTCTTGATTTGTAAGCCCATCAGCTACGAGATCAATGATTTCCATCTCTCTTGCTGAGAGACCCATCATATCAATGTTGTTTACTTCTTCTTCAACCATTTGCATTTAAACAGTTCCTTTTTTATATTAATTAAGTTTAGCAATCTCAGTACACTTGTTAACCAACTAGGAAACAAAAGCAATTGAAATCAAAACTTCAGCAGACTTTAGAAAAAAATTCTAAGGTAATAACGGCAGAGTTAATGCCGCCAAGAGGTGGAAGCCCCATAAGATCTCTTAAGATAGCACAACTTTTGAAAGATAAGGTACATGCTGTTAACATTACCGATGGAAGTAGAGCTGTAATGAGAATGTGCAGCTTAGCAATGTCCAAACTATTACTGGAAAATGGGATAGAACCAGTAATGCAAATTTCTTGCAGAGATCGTAATAAAATTGCTTTACAATCAGACATTCTGGGAGCAAATGCTTTAGGAATTAGAAACATCTTATGCATTACCGGTGATTCAGTAAAAGCTGGGGATCAACAAGATGCCAAGGCCGTACATGAGTTTGAGTCTGTTAGATTACTTCAACAAATTCAGGCTTTCAATAAAGGAATTGATCCTACTCTGGGAGAACTCTCCGATAAAAAAACATTTATTTTTGCAGGTGCTGCAGCTGATCCAAATTGTAGAAATAAAAGAAGTCTAGAAAATAGAATGAGAAAGAAAAAAGAGGCAGGAGCTGGATTCATACAAACTCAAATGGTTATGGAAAAAGAAAATTTGATAGAGTTTTCTGAAAAAATTAGCAAGCCTCTTGAAATTCCTGTAATTGCAGGTGTATTCCTATTAAAGTCTTACAAAAACGCACTCTTTATAAACAAATACGTCCCAGGTGCCAACATCCCTGAAAATATCTTAAATCGTCTTAAAGATGCTAAAGAACCATTACAAGAAGGTATCAAAATTGCAGCTGAACAAGCTCATGAATTTATGAATATCGCAAATGGTGTTCATCTAATGGCCGTGAAAGCAGAGCATTTAATTCCTGAAATTATTGAAAAAGCTAATCTTAGTCTGGAATATTAATCAAATCTGTACCTAATAATTCTGCCATAGCTTTCTGCTGAGGCGATGGCTCAGTCAAATCAGATCTTCTTGAATCTGCTATTAACCAATCTAAAGATGCATCTTGCAAATCAAAATGATCTCCATTTTTTCCAACACAATATTTACCGAATACTAACTTATCTATAAGTCTTACACCTTTACCAATTTTAGAATAATCAAAGATAATTGAGTTATCTATAGTTGCGCCCTCGCAAATGCAACAACTTGGTCCAATCATGGAAGGGCCAATAATAGTTGCTCCATCCTCGATCCTAGTCATGCCTCCTATATAAACCGGCCCAGTAATATTCACCTTTTCCCAGTTAGCTGCTACATTCAAGCCGGTGAAAACTCCGGGTTTTATTTCCTTACCTGGTATTTGTACTTGTCTTACCTTACCTTGCAATACATTTCTAATAGCACTCCAATAATCAGGAACTTTTCCAATATCTACCCATTCAAAATCCATTGGTAATGCAAAAAATGGTAAATCCATTTCAACAAGTTTAGGGAAAAGATCAGCTCCAATATCAAATTTCTCTGATGAAGGTATGTAATTAAAAATTTCAGGTTCGAAAAGATAAATTCCTGTATTTATTGAGTCACTTAAAGCTTGATCAACTGTTGGTTTTTCCTGAAAAGCCTTAATTCTCCCATTTTCATCAGAAACTACGACGCCGTAACTTGATACTTGATCTTTAGTTACCTTCTTTGTGATTAAACTCGCAATAGCTCCTTTCTGCTTATGTTTTTTTACAGCTTGCGTTAAATCTAAATCAACTAACGCATCACCACATAAAACAACAAAAGTTTCATCAAAGAAATTTTGAAAATCCTGAATTTTTTTTAATCCTCCTGCGGATCCTAAAGCATCACCTATTAATTCGCCATCTTCAATTCTTCCTTCAAAACTATAAGCAATTTCTACTCCAAATCTTTGCCCATCCCTAAAATAATTTTCAATTTCTTCAGCCAGATGAGAAACATTTACCATTATTTCCTTAAAATTATGTTCTCTTAAAAGTTCCAAGAGAAACTCCATAACAGGTTTTTGCAAAATCGGAATCATCGGTTTAGGAATAACGTGTGTAATAGGCTGAACACGTGTGCCTTTACCTGCCGCAAGTATCATTGCCTTCATAAATTCAAAACCATTTTTTAAATTATACGTTATTACTATGAAGCTTCTAAGCAGCCGAGGAAGAGGCATTACTTACCTCAAGATTTTCTATAGGCAATTGAGCTAAGCCACCATCAGGTATTATTCTTTTAATTTGAATTGGGCCATATAAGGAATTAATTTGTTTAATTTCAATTTTGTTTTCAGATGATAAAAATAACAAAGCCCAAAAAACTCCCAAACGGTCTTTATCCAAATCATTTTTTACAACTGTTTGCCATTTTTTGACTAAATATTCAAAATCTGTCCATTGTAATGCTTTTTCCCATCCTTCAATAAATTTCCCTAATGCTTTAGTGGTTTCTGGAAGTTTCTCGCGATGCGCTAGTGACTTTACTTGAGAAATTAGAGCCCTGTCAGAATATTTTTTATTTCTTTTTCTCTTCATGAGCAGAAGATCTTGGGTTTCTATAACTTCTGCTATGGACTCTAACTGACTTACAAGTTCTCCCAATGTTGTTGTACGTTTAAGAATTGGTTGTGCAATTGATCTTCTCCTTAGATATTTTTCAGGATATTTCGGAATATCAAATTCTTTATCAATCCAATCTTGATCATCCAAATCAAATTCATCTTCAAAATCAGAAGAATTTTCTTTGAAAACATCAGCTTCCAAAACCTCAGCCTTAAGATTAACTAGTACAGAAGCCGCAAAAAATGCTTCGCTGGTTTCAGCTAAATCCTTCTGATATGAGATTTGACTATTTGAAGATTGATTAAAAGTATGTGAGTATTCCTCTAAAAAACTATCAATTACACTTATTACATCAATATCCCATGGATCAAGCTCACCTTTACCTGCGGCGTCTTGAAGGAACTTAATCAACAATCTAGGGCCTAATTGTTGCCTATCAATAGGATTGAAATAAGATATTTTGAGATAGATAAAATCTACTCACAAGATATCTTTTAATTTATTTTATGCCAAACAATATTGAGTTAATTTAAATAATTATATTGTTGGAGCTTTTAGGATATCGTTTGTTTTAGTTCCTGAAAAAATATTTGTTTTAACAGCACCTTTAACTGCAGTTAAATCTCGATCAACCAAATTATTGATAGATGCAATGTAACTTTCAGTAATTAATCTTGGGTATAAACCTATTCCAATAATCGGTAAAAGTAAACAAGCAATAATATAAACTTCCCTTGGCTCTGCATCTATCAGTTTTCGTTCTTCGATTAATTTAAGATTTTCTTTACCAAAGAAAATTTCTCTTAACATTGAAAGTAGATAGATAGGAGTAAGTATTACACCGATAGCTGCTAAAGAAGCCATCACTACCCTAAACGGTAGTGTATAGACTTCATCAGTAACAAATCCTGTAAATACCATCAATTCGGAAACAAATCCACTCATACCAGGTAAAGCTAGGGAAGCCAGGGAGCAAGCAGTCCATAGAGCAAACATTATTCTCATTTTTTGTCCTACACCACTCATTTCATCAAGTTTAAGAGTCTTTGTTCTGTCATAGGTAGCACCAACAAGAAAAAATAAACTTGCACCGATTAATCCATGACTAACCATTTGCAGCATAGCTCCGCTTGTTCCAAGGCTACTAAAACTCCCTATTCCAATAAGAACGAAACCCATATGACTTATCGAACTGTATGCAATTTTTCTTTTAAGATTTCTTTGGGCAAAAGAAGTTAATGCAGCGTAAATAATATTGACTACCCCTAGAACTATTAATAATGGGGCAAATTGAGCATGAGCAACAGGTAATAATTGTGCATTAAATCTTAAAAGAGCATATCCTCCCATCTTTAATAAAATTCCTGCTAGAAGCATATGAACTGGAGCTGTTGCCTCTCCATGAGCATCTGGAAGCCAAGTATGAAGGGGTACTATTGGAAGTTTCACACCAAATGCAATTAAAAGCCCTATGTAACATAATATTTGGAATTTTTGACTAAAATCTTGAGCTGCCAAGTGAGAAAACTCAAAGTTAGGAATTTCTGTACCATAGAAACCCATCGCTAACGCTGCAAGAAGAATGAAGATAGAACTGCCAGCTGTATAAATAATGAATTTTGTTGCTGCATATTGTCGATTTTTGCCACCCCATATAGCCAGTAATAAATAAACCGGAATTAACTCAAGTTCCCAAGTTAGAAAAAATAAAAGCATATCTTGAACGGCAAATACTGCGATTTGCCCACCATCCATAACCAATATCAAAAAGAAAAATAACTTTGGTTTGAACTTGACTGGCCATGCAGCAAGAACTGCTAAAGCAGTTATAAAACTAGTCAATAATATTAAAGGCATAGACATGCCATCAGCGCCAACAGACCAAGTAAGACCTAAATCAGGAAGCCAACTAATATTTTCTTTAAGTTGAACATTTTCATTGCTAATATCAAAGCCATTTATATATGAGCCTACAGTTATTAAAAAAGTAATTAATGCAATAGACAATGCAAACCATCTCACCTCTTTGCCATCCCCTTTATCTGGAAAAAAAGGTATCACAAATGCACTACTAATTGGGAATAAAATTGAAGCAGATAACCAAGGAAAATTAGACAAGCCAGCTCCCAAAGTTCCCAACATTTGTGTCGAAAAATGTGTATAAAAATAAGTACTCAATTTAATAAGAAATTTATCTTAAATAAAGTCTAGAAATTTTCTGTATTTTTTCACCCCAATGGACAGTGAAGACACACAATTGTAATTAAGAAACTTGAGGAGATTGAAAACCAAATATAGCAACAAGTAATATTACACCTCCAAAAACAATAAGCGCATAAAATTGAGCCCTACCGGTTTCAAAATATTTTAAACCTTCTCCACTACCTAAAGTTACAAGTCCAGTAAGATTTACAACGCCATCCACAACCTTAGAATCAACCTCTAAAACTTCTTTAGCGAGTTTTCTACTACCCTTAACAAAAAGTTTTTCATTAATATCATCTAGGTACCATTTATTGGATAAAAATCGATTGATGCTAGGAAACTTTTCGGCAAATAAAACTGATAAATTAATTTTTTTTACAAAATATGCCTGATAAGCAATAATGATTCCAGCTGATGCAATAAGTACTGAAGCTAGTGCTAAAGGCAAAAATTCTTTTAATTCAAAGGCTTTTGCAGCAGTCTCTGCTTCTTCAGGATCTAGCAAATTTGCAATTTTGCTATCCCATGGAAGTCCCATAAAACCGATTATTACAGAGGGTACAGCAAGAAATACCAAGGGAAATGTCATTGACCAGGGTGACTCATGGATAGAACCATGTTCTTCATGCTCTTCTTCATTTTCTTCATCTAGAATTATTTTAGAGGCTATTAGAAGCTCTTTTTGCAATTCTTTATTATCCCCTCTGAAATCTCCTTCAAATGTCAAGAAATAAAGCCTAAACATATAAAAAGCAGTCATACCAGCTGTTAGAAGTCCTACGAACCAAAAAGCTGGAAATGATATAAAAGCATTTCCGAGTATCTCGTCTTTACTCCAAAAACCTGCCAATGGAGGGATTCCGCTAATTGCTACACAACCTATTAAAAATGTTGTTGATGTATATGGCATTTTTTTTCTTAAACCGCCCATCAATCTCATATCTTGAGCTAATACAGGCTGATGGCCAACTACTTCTTCCATAGCATGTATTACTGAACCAGATCCCAAAAATAGCATTGCCTTAAAGCAAGCATGAGTTACTAAATGAAAAATTCCTGCCACTGGTGCTCCACAACCCATTGCGAGCATCATATACCCAAGCTGAGAAACTGTACTATATGCTAAACCTTTTTTTAAATCCATTTGGGTCAAAGCTATAGAAGCTCCTAAAAAACAAGTAATGGTACCAACTAAAGCAATAATGAACTGAATAGAGGGGAATATTGAATACAACGGTTGAAGTCTTGCTACAAGAAAGATTCCTGCTGCAACCATTGTTGCAGCATGGATAAGTGCAGAAATTGGTGTAGGACCTTCCATCGCATCAGGCAACCACACATGAAGAGGAAACTGAGCGGATTTAGCCATAGGCCCTAGAAAAACTAAGAAACAAAGTAATAAAGCAGCCCAAATGGGTATCGAATGGTCAGATATCGATTGAGAAATTCCAGTAGCTATTTCATTAAAATCAAAACTATTTGTTGCCCAAAATAGGCCAAGAATTCCCAGTAATAATCCAAAATCTCCCACTCTATTAACAACAAATGCTTTTTGTGCAGCATGTGCAGCGCCATCCCTGTCATACCAAAAACCAACTAATAAATAAGAACACATCCCAACTAATTCCCAAAAAACATAAATTTCTAATAAATTCGGACTAATTATTAATCCCATCATTGAACTACTAAATAATGCTAAATATGTAAAAAATCTGACATATCCTTTGTCATGCGCCATGTAACCATGAGAGTAAATCATTACCAGCAAAGTTATTGTAGTCACTAATGCAAGCATTACACTCCCCAAAGGATCAAGGACAAATCCCATTGGAATTGTGAAATCCCCTGCATTAGCCCATACAAATAATTTTTCTACTGATTGATAACCATTAACTTGTTCAATTAAAGCTTTATAACTAATTACCGCAGAAATCCCAACGAAAGAAATCAGACCTACGGAAACAATTTCTCTTGAATTATTAATTTTCTGATTAATGCTTATTAATCCTAAGCCAGAAAGCACTGCGCCAATAAGTGGAAAAACAGGAATTAACCAGGCAATTTCTGAAGCTTGTGGCATTTTTTAAAGAACTTATATCTTGATTTTAAACTGTCAATTGAAAAATTCAGACAAAAATGATGAATTAAATGTTTTAACAGCAATATTTATATATTGATGAGACCACCAAAGTACGCCTATTGCAATTAATATGCCAACTTGAGATAACCTAAAAAATTCTTTAATCTTAAATTCTTGCCTCCCCTCAAGTATTGCCAAGAAAGGGATTATGGAAGTATTTTTTTTAAAATTTTCAAATTCTTCTCCAAATCTATTTGCTAATCTCTTGTCGCCATGCCAGATTGCAAAAAGGTGATGCAAAACTAAGCCAATAGAAGTTACTAATGTGAATGATGTACCAATCCATAAAGTATGAGCAAAACACCAAATTATCTGACCGAATGCTTGTGGATGTCTTGTGATTCGCATGATGCCTGTTCCATAAATTCGTACTTTAGGTTTTAAAACGGAAGGAATTTCTAGCAAATTGTAAGTAGCGGGATATAAAAATAAAAAACTTATTGCAGTTAAGAACCAAACGACCATAAAAACAAAATTATTTCCCTGTAAATTCCATAATCTGATTCCGTCATATCTATGAGCTAAAAAATAACTAATCAAAATAATTGCAGATGGCAAACTTAAAAAAACAAAACATAACCGCCATAATCTTGGACCCATAATAGATTCTGCTTTGATTCTTAAAGCAGCTCCCCCACTATGAATGACCGCAAAAATCAAAATCAAAATTAAGATGATTAGCGAAGTTTTATGAGTCTCCATATATTTAAATTGTTCAAATAATTTTTGTTCTTAACAAGAATGCTCCTAAGCATTAGAATTATAAGAAATTGTAGGCATAATAGATGCCAGAATTACCATTTACACTCGACCAATTAAGAATATTAAAAGCTATAGCAGCTCAAGGAAGTTTCAAAAAAGCTGCAGATCTCTTATATGTAACCCAACCTGCCGTAAGTTTACAAATACAAAATTTAGAAAAACAACTTGAAATCACAATTTTCGACAGAGGTGGTAGGAAGGCTCTATTGACTGAAGGAGGGAGACTATTACTTGAATATTGTGAACGAATTTTGAATCAATGCGACGAAGCTTGCAAAGCTATTGAAGATTTAAATAGCTTAAAAGGTGGAACTCTTGTCATTGGAGCAAGCCAAACAACGGGTACCTATTTAATGCCGAGAATGATAGGACTATTTAGGCAAAAATATCCTGATGTATCCGTTCAACTTCAGGTTCATAGTACGAGAAGAACTGGTTGGAGTGTGGCCAATGGACAAATTGACTTAGCCATTATTGGCGGACAATTACCTGGAGATTTGGAAAATTTGCTACAAGTAATTCCATATGCCACTGATGAATTGGCATTAGTTTTACCATCTAAACATCCACTTTCGACCAAAAAAGAGCTGCTAAAAGAAGACTTATACAAATTAAATTTTGTAACATTAGACTCACAATCTACAACGAGAAAAGTTGTTGACAAACTTCTCCAAGATTCTGGGCTTGATATTCAAAGATTAAAAATCGAGATGGAACTTAACTCTCTCGAAGCAATTAAGAATGCAGTTCAATCAGGCTTAGGAGCTTCCTTTCTGCCTGTTGTTTCTATTGAAAGAGAATTATCGGCTGGAACAATCCACAAAGCATTCGTTGCTGATTTAGAGGTAAAAAGAGAACTTAAATTAATTACTAATCCGTCAAGATATACATCAAGAGCATCAGAAGTATTTAAGAAAAACATTCTCCCACAATTTGCTAGTTTAGAAAGCCCTTTGAGGCATATATAATTTCGATCAAAACTGAATTGCTTCTTTATTAATACCTACCCCGCCGTCTTCAGCTTGACCATCACCTTTTATTATAAATTTATTTTCATTTACATCAGTCTGATAAACGCACTTAACTATTGGCTTATCTCTTATAGAACCTATATAAGCAAAAGTATTCATCCTTTGCTTACATTCTCTTACATCTTCATTACTAATTGCGCCCTGTTTTTGTAACACTGTCCAATTCTCTCTTCTAATAACACACCCTGGCTGAAGAGCTGGTTGCGTTACAAAGCTCGTAGATGGATTTAGAGTCGTATACATTTCAACATCAATTACAAAAGCACTAGCTCCCCATTGTCTACAAAATTCAGGATCTGGAACAGCCATATCTAATTGTTGTTGACTTGCTATATTTCCCTGCCCGCCATCAGTTGTACTGGTAATAGCGCTCCCGATACCAACTCCTAAAATTAATACTCCAGCAAGTACGGCAATGGTTCCTGTACTAAAATTGATCTTTTGTTCAGAAGAAGCAGGCAATCTATTGCTTCTTTGACCATACGGATCCATGTCCTTTGGATTTGGTGGATAATAACTTCTATTTGAGCCTCTTCTTGGCCTTCTATTTGAGGATGATCTATTCACAGCACTTCATTTGTCTTTGGTAAACCCATTGAATAATTCATTACTCTACAATCAGGGTTATAGCTAAGCTGACCATTTTGAAGCAAAAATTTAATCAAACCTTCAATTTCTGATCCTATTTTTCGAAGTTCATAATCATCTAAATCCTTTCCTGCTCTCTCTTTTATTAATTCATTGAATTTTTCATTTATTTTGTTTAGAGAATCTTCGTTCCAGATAAATTCGTTATCGGGATCTAAATCAAGAGTTAGTTTATTGGGATGAAACTTTAATTCCTCATCTAAAACTTCGGCAGTAAAAATTCTTACATGCCTAGTAGTCGATTTTAAAAGCATTTTTTCCATAATTTTACGAAATAATCAACGAAAAAAACTATTATGTCTTAACTTTAATGTAGCTTATTAGTAAGTGTTAATTTATTTTTTGATTTAATAATGCGTGTTGTAATTGCTGGTGCTGGTTTAGCAGGTTTATCTTGCGCTAAATATTTAGTCGATAATGGACACATTCCGATTGTTCTTGAAGCCAGAGACGTTTTAGGTGGGAAAGTTGCCGCATGGAAAGACGAAGATGGAGATTGGTATGAAACTGGGTTACATATATTTTTTGGAGCCTATCCAAATATGTTGCAACTTTTTAAGGAATTAGATATTGAAGACAGACTTCAATGGAAAAGTCATTCAATGATTTTTAATCAGCCATCAGAGCCTGGAACTTACAGTAGATTCGACTTTCCTGATATACCTGCTCCAGTTAATGGTGTATCAGCAATACTAAGCAATAATGATATGCTTTCATGGAATGAAAAAATTCTATTTGGATTAGGTTTAGTGCCTGCAATGTTGAGAGGCCAAAAGTACTTAGATAAATGTGATACAAAATCTTGGACAGATTGGCTAAAAGAGCACAATATACCGGAAAGAGTTAATGATGAAGTATTTATAGCGATGAGTAAAGCTCTTAATTTCATTGGACCGGATGAAATATCATCTACAGTTTTATTAACAGCATTAAACAGATTTCTACAAGAAAAAAATGGTTCTAAAATGGCATTCCTTGACGGAGCTCCTCCAGAAAGACTATGCCAGCCAATGGTTGATTATATTAGTGCTCGTGGTGGTGAAGTTCATATGAATAGTCCATTAAGGGAAATCAATCTTAATGAGGACAGCACTGTTAAAAGTTTTACTGTCGCCTCTTTAGATAAAAACGAAAAGAAAGAGCTAACGGCTGATGCTTATGTAAGTGCAATGCCCGTAGATCTATTCAAATTAATGATCCCAAAACAATGGAAAGGGTTAGATGCATTTTCTAAATTAGATGGTTTAAATGGTGTGCCAGTCATTAATATCCATTTATGGTTTGACAAAAAATTAACAGATATAGATCATTTATTATTCAGCAGATCACCTCTCCTCAGTGTTTATGCAGATATGAGTATCACCTGCAAAGAATATGAAGATCCAAATAGATCAATGCTTGAATTGGTTTTTGCACCAGCAAAAGATTGGATAAATAGGAGTGATCAAGATATTGTTGATGCAACTATGGAGGAACTCAAAAAATTATTCCCAACGCATTTCATGGGAGACGATAAAACAAACTTACGAAAATATAAAGTAGTCAAAACTCCAAGATCTGTTTATAAAGCAGTTCCTGGATGCCAAGAGTTCAGACCTTGTCAAAAATCTCCTATTAAAAACTTCTTTTTAGCAGGTGATTATACTATGCAAAAATATTTAGCATCTATGGAAGGAGCTGTTTTAAGTGGTAAATTATGCGCGGAATCAATCAATAAGGAGTATTCCAAAACTCCTCAAAATGTTTCTTCATGAGATTTACATTCCAGTAATTAAAAATTCATCTAAAACTTTTTGAAAAATTCAATTTCTCAACTAGACCAAGCATACGAGATATGCCGAAAAGAAACCCAAAAATGGGCTAAAACCTTTTACTTGGGAACCCTTCTGCTACCTGTAGAGAAAAGAAAAGCTATTTGGGCTATTTATGTTTGGTGTAGAAGGACAGATGAAATAATGGATAGCTTAGAAGCTTCAACTAAATCGCAAGATGAACTTGCAGAAAATTTAAATGCATGGGAAGAAAATACAAAGAATGTTTTTAAAGGCAACATTAAATCGGAATTAGATGCCGTTCTACTAGACACCATCGAAAAATATCCACAAAGTATTCAACCTTATCTAGACATGATAGATGGACAGAGAATGGATCTTAATAAATTTAGATACAAAGATTTTGATGAATTAAAACTCTATTGTTATAGAGTCGCAGGGACAGTTGGTTTGATGACTCAGAATGTCATGGGGATTGATAGTGCTTACACATCCGCTCCATGGAGTGCCAAGCCTGACCCTTCAGAAGCAGCTATAGCTTTAGGTATAGCTAATCAATTAACAAATATCTTGCGGGATGTAGGAGAAGATAGACAGAGAGGAAGAATTTATCTCCCACAGGAGGATATTGAAAAATTTAATTATTCTGAAGAAGAACTTTTTCAAGGAAAAATAAACAAGCAGTGGAAATCGCTGATGAACTTTCAATTAAAAAGGGCTCGCGAATGGTTCAAAAAATCTGAAGATGGTATTAAGTGGCTATCTTCTGACGCAAGATGGCCAGTATGGACCTCCTTACGTCTTTACAGAGGAATATTAGATTCTATTGAAAGACTCGATTATGATGTTTTTAACAATAGAGCTTTTGTAAAAAATTCAGTCAAAGCTCTTGAGATCCCTATATCTTTTTTGATTTCCCGAATTAAATAACTAAGCAGGCGTCTTCTGATTAGCCAACAAATCTTTTAATTTGGATAATTCTCCAGCCCATCTTGGGTCAGGAGCTTCCAAGTTAGGAGCATCACTATGAACAATTTTCTTAAAGTCTTTCCTCTTCTTATTCTTGTTTAATTTTCCACTATTTCTTTTATTTGAAGCAGAATCTTTCTTTTCTGATAATTCTACTCTTAATTTAGAATCATTAAATTCAAATCCGTTCAACTTTTGAATTAATAAATTAGCATTATCTTCATTATTTGTTGTCGCGAAACCAAACCCCCTGCATTCCTTAGTTTCCTTATCTAAAACTGCTTTAAATCTTATCGAATCAGAAACTGACTTTAAAAGTGTATCAAACTCTTTTGGATTGAATCCTTGTGGTAAATTGCCAATGTAAATGCGAATGCTCATAAATTTTTAAAAATGATTTTGAAGTCTGAACTTCTAAACTAAACTAAGCTATGTGTATTTAATCACATTTTGGCGCATTTTGTTCAATCCATAGCTTTGCTTTATAAATAGCTTCATCAAAATTATTCAATCTCTTATACGCAAGTTCCTTAGAAAGATAATGTAAAAGCTCTCCCAATAGAGGCCCATCCTGTATTTTGAAATTTTTTTTGATTACATCACCATTAATTAGGTTTGCAGGATGAAATAATTTGTCATCATTATCACGCCATCTATTAAGCCAATCTAATCGTAAGTTCTGAGGTAAATAAAAAATAAAAGATGGAAGAAACATCTCTAATTCTCTATGTAATGCAAATCTATCTGATTCGGTAAATTGGGCGATATTTTTTTTCTCCAACAAAAAGTACCATTTTCGTAATAACTTAGTTTTTTCAATTTCAGCTTTACTAAATTTAAGTTTCTCTAAAGATACAACATCTAAAATTTGAGCAATAAAAAATGATGGTAAAAATTTTTCTTTTTCATTCTGATTCAGTTCTGCATAATTAATTTTCTCTAAATCCAAAAAAAAGGAATCTTCAGATAAATTATCAGTACCAAAAATATTTAATTTTCTAATCAACAATACTGCATCAAGAGCATTTGCTCCATTTACTATTCTCTGTATTTCATAATTAATCCTCTCTTTAGCAACAAGATATAGTTTCCCTTTATTTTTTTTGATAAAAGTAATTAAATTAAAATCAATTTTAAAATTCAATTCCGAGACAAATCGAAAACATCTTAATATTCGTAAAGGATCATTTAGTAAATTGTTTTCAGAATGAGTTCTAAGCAAAGAAATCTCTAAATCTTTGAGACCATTAAATGGATCAAACAAACACTTCTTATCAATTAAAAAAGCAATTGAATTAATTGAAAAGTCTCTAGAAAATAAATCTCCTTCAATTGTAGTTGTAACCTGATTAGCAATATCAATATAAATATGATTAAGAATAATTCTTACTACTTCTCTTTTTTCGTCTAAGATTATAATCTTTGATCCAATTTTTTCTGCAATCTTTTTACCAATTTCAATTGCATTTAAAGGTACAACAATATCAAGATCTATCTTTTCAGGTTCTCTTCCCAAAATAATATCTCTTATGTAACCGCCAACTAAATAAGATCCTTTAGGTAAAAAACCTAATATTAAATCCAAATTATGAAATTTTATGCATGTTTCTAATTCATCGATTATTAGTGTATGATCTGAGTACATGCTACTTTTCATTTTATTTACTAATTATGTGCATTTGCATCAACTGTAAATGGGTTGATAGATGTATCACATATCATGATGTTGAGAATAATCATGGTGTTGATCATATTTGTGATCTACCTGATTTTAAAGCAAAAAAACCATTCATTCATGTAAATATAGTTAAAGATAATAATGGTGACTATAAAACTGATTGGGATGTTCAGTCTTGTGAAAGTTTTGAAAATGAATTTGGTAAATGGTCGAAGTGTAATCCAGGTATGGAATTACCTGTTTAAAGGTGATAGATGACAAATAAACTCAAGCAAAGAGAAAATTACCCTACATTAGTGATTCATAGCACAGACAATTCTTTTGGCTTTGGGTATAGAAAAAACAATAACCTTGAGTCTGATAAATTATTTATCAAAAAATTTGATAATGACCTTTGCAACAACTTAATTAACGATCTTAACAAATTCATTTCCAAAGAAAATTTACAAAAAATAAATAAGTTATCTGTCAGCATAGGGCCAGCAAATTTTAATGCTTCACGACTTATTGTAGTTTTAGCAAGAACTATCTCACAACAAATAAATTGTCCTCTAGACAGATTTAGTTCATTTGAAATAATGGCAAAAAGAATTGCATCAAAAAATAATATCTTTAGAAACAAAAGATCATTCTGGATTTACAAAAAATTAAAACGTAAGGGTTTTATTGCAGGTAAATATGAAATTTGTCATGACGAAAAAAACTCTTCGAATTTAATCATTCGAGAAACAGTTTTACCAAAAGTTGTAAAAGAACTTGAGATTCAGGAACTTTCTTTTGAGGCTACTTATGATGATAAAGAAGATTTAAAAGAACTATTAGATTTATCAAATAAAAATTTATTAAATTCAAATATAGATTCCTGGAGAAAAGTTTTGCCACTTTACCCTATTTCTCCAATTAACTAATTATTCATCCAATCAAATTATTAATTTTATCCTGAAGCTGCATTGTTACAGAATTCAGATCGTCTCTTGATGAACTTTGTGGAGGTTGAATAGGTTTTCCCACTTTAATAACTATTTTTGAAAAAATTGGAATAAAGAATTTAAATCTTATTAGTCTATGGGAATTAACTATTGCAACAGGCAATAATAATTTTTGATTTTTAAAGGCTAATAATGCTGCACCTTGTTTAGGCTTATTCACTTGGCCATTTTTTTGACGAGTGCCATCAATAAAAATTCCAATACAATTATCATTTGATAATTTTTTACATGCTGTTTTAATTGTATTTTTATCAACAATTCCTCTTTTTACAGGATACGCCCCACAAGCCTTGATAATAAATCCCAGAAAAGGAATTTTAAAAAGCTCTGACTTAGCCATAAAAGATATATTACGTCCAAGGGCATGGCCTAACAAAGGAGGGTCAAGTAAAGAACCATGATTAGAAACCATGATAAAGGAATCTTTTTGTGGAATATTATCTCTACCTATTAAATGACCTCTAAATACTAATTTATAAATAGGAAATACAAAAAGCTTGCTAACTAATTCATAAATTAATTTTTGAATAGTATGATTTTTCATACAAATTAATAAGATATTTGATTAGAAGATGAAACTTGAGAAATTTTTACGTCTTTAAGATGTCTTTTTCCTAAACCGCTTAGTACATTTGAAGGGCCAATTTCAACAATATGAAGATCACTATCTTTTGCCATTAAATCCATAGTTTCTCGCCACCTCACTCCATTACACATTTGCTTTTCTAATCTAATTTTAAGCTCGTTTGGATCACTGCAAAGTGAAGGTTCATAATTACTTATGACGGGGAAAGAAGGCTTGTTAAAATTAATCTGTTTTAAATATTCCGAAAATTTTGATGAAGGTTCGCTCATAAATGGCGAATGAAATGCACCTGAAACATTTAATTTCAAGAACCTTTTACAAGAAATTTCTTTCGATAAATTATCTAATGCTTCAGTAGATCCTGATAAGACAACTTGGGAAGAGCTATTATCATTTGCAATTACAATATCATCAATTTTTTGTACTAATAAATCAAGTTGATTTCTATCAAAACCAATTACTGCTGCCATAGATCCTTTCCCAGCATTTTCCATTAATTGAGACCTCTCTTTTATTAGAGAAACACAATCTTCGAATGAAAAAACATCCGCACAATATAGTGCAGTGATCTCTCCAAGACTGTGCCCAGCAACATAAGTTGGTTTAAATCCTTTTTCCTTTAATGCATCTAATAAAATTGATTCAACTAAAAAAAGACAAATTTGTGTATTTCTTGTGTTATTTAGATCAATAAGAGGATTTGTTGGTTCAGGATCTAACTCACAAATTTCAAATAAATTCTTTTCAAATATTTCAGATGCATAACTAAACCTCTGTTTTGTGTTGGGCAAAGTTTCAATTTGTTTTGCCATTCCAATTTTTTGCGAACCCTGTCCAGGGAATACCCATGCAACTGTCATAATGCTCCTTTTTTTTAACCCCATTTAATTAGGGCTGCACCCCAACTTAACCCAGCGCCAAAACCACTTGTTGCAATAATATCATTTTGTTTAATTCTATTATGTCTAATTGCCTCATCCATCACTAGTGGAATTGTTGCTGCTGAAGTATTACCATATTTTTCTAAATTGCTAAGAATTTTTTCTCTAGGAATTTTTAATCTATCTCCTACAGAATCTAATATCCTTTGATTAGCTTGATGCAATACAAGCCAATCAACTTCATTAGAATTATAATTCATTTTTTTGAACAACTTTTCAAGAATTATCGGAACTTCTCTAACTGCAAATTTATACACTTCCTGACCATTCATCTGAATTGGAGAAAAAGCTCCACTTAAAAAATCAATATTATCAATTATTGAATCTTTATTATTTTTTGATGAGAGATTAAGAAAAGTACCCCTTTCTCCGTCAGTTCTCATATCAAAGCCAATTAAATTATCGTATTCATTAGTGGCTTCAATTGCTAATGCACCTGCACCATCTCCAAAGAGTATGCAACTTCTTCTATCATTCCAGTCAACAAAGCTTGATAGTTGATCTGCTCCTATAACAATAGCCCTTTTAAAACTACCCCCTTTTAAAAATTGTGAGGCTGTAATTAAGGCAAATAAGAACCCACTACATGCTGCAGTTAAATCGAAAGCCACAGCATTAGCTGCCCCTAATTTAGCTTGAATTGATGGCGCTGATCCAAATAAATCATGCGGAGTAGAAGTTGCTAAAACAATCAAATCAATTGTTTTCATATCCCAATTAGCCATTTCTATAGCAGCTAGAGCTGCCTTATAGCCCATCTCAGTAACATTATCTCCTAAGCTAGATATTCTTCTCTCTGAAATGCCCGTTCTAGATTTTATCCATTCATTGCTTGTATCAACCTTTTGACTAATTTTTTGATTAGTCAGAATTTGATCAGGTACATAACTTCCGCTCCCCTTGAATGATACTCCAATCTGATTAAAATTTATTCCTTCCAAAAGAGTTTTTTTAGTTACTTATATTAGTCAAACATAAATTTGACTCAATATGTTTTATGAATTTAAAACTTGAAGCTTTTGCAGTTGATTTAAATTATCCATAACTCCATGATTCACTGCGGAGTGAGCCAAGCGAAGAGCACTAACTACTGATAAAGATTTGCTACTTCCATGACCAATAACGCAAATTCCATTTACCCCAAGTAGTAATGCGCCTCCATGTTCAGCATGATCTAACCTTTTCTTAATTCTGAGAAGATTGCTTTTTAAAAAAGCTGAACCAACTTTCCCCCGCCTTCCACGTGGCAGCTCTGATCTCAAAATATCTAATAAAACTCCTCCCACAGATTCAAGAAATTTCAATAATATATTTCCAGTAAATCCATCACAGACCACTACATCAAAACTACCTGATAATACATCTCGCCCTTCACAATTACCTCCAAAATTAAAACTTTTTTCTGAAGATAATAATTCAAATGTTTTTAGGGATAAATCATTACCTTTGCATTCTTCTTCTCCAATATTTAAAAGACCAATTCTTGGTTTTTTTACTTGTAAGACATCTTTTGCATAAATGTTACCTAGAAGTGCAAATTGATGCAGATAAGATGGCTTGCAATCAGTATTCGCGCCAACATCTAAAACTAATACCGGGCGAGTTTGATCCCTTGTTGGAAATAATGCTCCTATAGCTGGTCTATCAATCCCTTTCAATCTTCCAATTCTAAATATAGCAGAAGCCATCATGGCACCTGAATTACCAGCTGAGTAGACAGCTTCAGCTTTATTATTTCTCACTAAATCCATTGCAACATTTATACTTGCATTTTTCCTTTTTCTAACTGCAGTAGCTTCTTCATTCATCCCAATAGGCTCTCCGCTATCAATTAATTCAAGACGATTATTATCAATTTCATTTTCTAATAATTCTAATAAACCAGTTTTTTCTGCTGCATCTTTAACTTTTTCAATTTTGCCCACAAACTTTATATTTATTGGGAATCTACTTATTGCTTCAAGGCAACCCTCAAGAATTGGAGCAGGGGCATAATCTCCACCCATACCATCAACTGCGATCCAAATTCTTCTAGATTGAGATTCCTCCAACCTATCTAAAATATTATCGTTATTTTGTAACCTTTTTAATGGATCAAAAACTAATGGCTGTAATGTATTTTTAGCTAGTGAACTAGCATTTGAAACAACACTGCTGGCTGTATTCACAACAGATTCAGCGCTTGAGACTACATTACCAGCAACATTACCAGCAACATTACTCGCCACATTACTAGCTGTGCTCACAACAGAACCAGCGCCAGAAACTACATTACCCGCCACATTACTAGCCGTTACCGCAGAACTAGCAGCAGTATCAACTATAGAAGTCACAGCCGAATTTCTTTTGTACCAAATAACTAATCTTCTAATAGCTCTGGGCTTGTTAATTTTTTGCGCTGTTTCTTTCACCATTTATTTACTATCAAAAGGAGCAATATCGACAATCCGTTGAAAAAGATATCCTGTACCCCTTGCTGTCAATATTAATTCTGGATTGGCTGGATCAGCCTCCAGTTTGGATCTTAATCTTGATATATG
Source organism: Prochlorococcus sp. AG-355-N16 (assembly GCA_003278545.1). Taxonomy (GTDB): domain Bacteria; phylum Cyanobacteriota; class Cyanobacteriia; order PCC-6307; family Cyanobiaceae; genus Prochlorococcus_A. Next base: position 312,726 of record QCEF01000001.1, on the reverse strand, counting down.
AACATCGACAACTCTAGTATCTACATGTCTCTCGGGGGTATATCCCCAAACTTCTCTCAAAATCTCTCCTCTACTGAATGGCTCTCCTGACCTGCTTACCAAAAGCTCTAAGAGACTAAATTCCATACCAGTTAATCTAATTCTCTCATCACTTTTAAAAACTTGTCTTCGATTTGTATCAATTTTTATATCCGTAACCAAAATTAATCCTGAATTAGGCATCCCAGGAATTTGCTCTTTGTCGATTCTTCTAAGAACACACCTAATTCTAGCTTCTAACTCCTTTGGGCTAAATGGTTTTACTACGTAATCATCAGCCCCTAATTCTAAACCTGTTATCCTATCTGCAACATCTCCTAATGCAGTTAACATAACAATTGGAACATCAGAATCTTTTCTTAACTCTTGACAGACTCCATAACCATCTAGCTTTGGCATCATGACGTCAAGCACTACTAGATCAGGTTCATAATCCTTAAATAACTTTAGTGCTTCTTTGCCATCACTTGCAGTTACAACTTTGTAGCCAATCATGGAGAGACGTGTTTCCAGAATTCTTCTGATACTTGCCTCGTCATCGGCAACAAGTATAGTTTCTTTAGTTTGACTAGATAGAGCCATTTGTTTCTATTAGCTAATCAGTAAGAGAATTTATTATTAACCTAATCTAACTTGTAGAGGGGCAATATCCCAAACATTCTAGTTCCCATTAATTCATTCAGAGACAAATGTCTAGCAAAGTATCTACTTTTATTTGTCAGAATTGCGGATCTGAAACTTCTCAATACTTTGGTAGATGCCTGAATTGCAACTCATGGAATTCTATTGTTGAAGAAATAAAAAGTAAGAGATCTAAATATCAAGAAATAAAAAATAGTAAAAAATCTATATCTTTTAATGAGATTTCATCAAAAAAAATATCAAGATTTACAAGTGGTTTTAGAGAATTTGATAGAGTGCTTGGAGGTGGAATAGTCCCAGGATCTGTTGTTTTACTAGGAGGAGAACCAGGTATAGGTAAAAGCACAATAGTTCTTCAATCAGCAGGAAAAATATCTCTAAATCAGAAAGTTTTATACATTACTGCAGAAGAATCTTTAGAACAAGTAAAAATTAGATGGGAAAGATTAAATCAAAAAAGTATTGATTTACAAATTTTTGCGGAAACCAATTTATCTCTAATTATTGAAGAGATTAATCGTGTAAATCCAAGTTTCGCAATTATTGATAGTATTCAAGCCATCCATAATCATGAGATGGAAAGTTCTCCAGGATCGGTTTCTCAAGTTAGAGCATGTTCATCTGAATTGCAAAATCTTGCCAAAGAAAATAATATTGCGCTTCTCATAATTGGTCATGTAACCAAAGATGGTGCTTTAGCTGGTCCTAAAACTCTAGAGCATTTAGTTGATACAGTAATAAACTTTGAAGGAGATAATATTTCCTCACATAGATTACTAAGAAGTATAAAAAATCGATTTGGATCGACCTTTGAAATCGGAATTTTTGAAATGCTTGAAGAGGGTTTAAGAGAATTAAAAAACCCAAGTTCATTTTTTACAAATAAAGAAAATATTTCAGGTGTAACAACTACCATTACAAACGAAGGCACTCGACCATTAGCAGTTGATATTCAAGCACTGGTAAATAAAACTTTCTACAGTAACCCAAGACGTACTACAACTGGAATAAGCATAAATAGATTGCATCAAATTCTAGCTGTTGTTGAAAAACACGTAGGGATCAAATTATCTGAATTTGATTGTTATGTAGCTACTGGTGGGGGTTTTGAGATTAATGATCCATCATCTGACTTAGGTGTAGCAATATCAATTTTATCAAGTTTAAAAAATATTCCTCCTTTAGCAAATAGCTCATTTATTGGGGAATTGGGTTTGAGCGGTCAGGTTAGAAAGTCGAATAACCTTCGAACAAAGATAGAAGAAGCTGTAAGACTAGGGATCAAAAATATCGTAGTGCCAAAAATAGAGGAAGAACTGAATAATAATTTTCAAAATTTAATAAATATTAAAGAGATATCCAATATTAAAGAAGCAGTTGAATATTCTTTATCAAAATAAAAATCAAAGGTACATATCAATTGAGCTTCTGCCTGAGTTTTTCAACCAATTCTCAATATCTAGATACCCACCTGGATATAGTCTCACTGCTTTAGACCAGACTTCAGCAGCTTTATCAAACCAAATATCTCTCTGATCTAAATCACCATTTTGCTCAGCATATCTTCCCCTTTTTTCATAAATTAAACCTATATTTTTCAAGCATGATGGTTGTTTGGGATTTTCTACTAATGCTTTTTCATAAGTTTCAATAGACAAATCTTCTTCACCGTTACTCATATATATTATGGCCATATTTTTTAAAGTCTCACCCCTATCAATTTTATTTTCTTCAAGCAGTAAGCTCTCTTTGTAATACTCTAATGCTTCCGAATAATCTCCATTATTTTGTGCGGCTAAGCCATCTCTATAATAAATATATGCCTTTTTTTCTTTCTCAGCGATAGGCATTATTTTTACAATAGATTCAGCAATTACAGTAAAAGCTTTATCAATAAAATTGTCTCTGTTTTGATTACTAGGCACTGCTCAAAATCTAATAAAATTAATATAGTAATTTAAAAAATTACTATTTAAAAAGTCTATTACATTTATTATTATATTTAAGTATAAACCCAAGCATAAATTTGCTTCTATTGTGAAAAAATATGGAGAGCATTCAACTAAGCGTTACAGGAATGAAGTGCGGAGGTTGTGTTAGTACTGTTGAAAAAATATTGAATAATTCTGATGGTATTAAAAATGTTTCTGTTAACTTGCTTACTGAAAGTGCTTATTTTGAAATTACCCAGAAAAATATAGAAATAGAATCAGTTCTCGAAAATCTAAAAGAGAATGGTTTCCCATCAAAGATTTACATAAATGATTTTTCAAAAAAAATCAATAAAGCAGAATTAGAAAAAAAAAAGAAGTGGAATAATCAATGGAAAAAACTAACTTTTGCCCTATTACTCTTATTATTTTCAGGATTAGGTCACCTAGCAGAAGGAAAATATATAAATTTTCCAATATTAGGTAATTTATTTTTTCACGCTTCATTAGCAACATTAGCTTTATTATTTCCTGGCAGAGGAATAATTATCAATGGGTTTAAATCATTTATTAAAAACCACCCCGATATGGATTCTTTAGTAGCTCTTGGAGTAATTAGCGCATATACAACAAGTCTTCTATCCTTAATATTTCCTGCCACTGGTTTTCCTTGTTTTTTTAATGAGCCAGTTATGCTTTTAGGCTTCATACTGATTGGGCGTTACTTAGAAGAAAGAGCACGGTATCAAACTGGTTCGTCCATTGGAGAATTATTAGATCTCCAACCTGAAATGGCAAATATCTACACAAAAGACAATTCAATAAAGTCAATAAAAGTGAACACTTTAAGACCTGGTCAAGAGATTCAAGTTTTAGCAGGAGACAGAGTACCTGCTGACTGCATTGTTACCCGAGGTAATTCATATGTTGATGTTTCACATATTACTGGAGAATCCAAACCTATAGAAGTAAGAGAAGGCGAAAATTTATCTAGTGGGTCTTTAAATCTTAATTCAACTCTTAGACTTAAAGTACAAAAGGTCGGAGGAGATTCTTCTCTTGCAAAACTAGTCAATCTTATTGAGTCTGTAAACGCTAGAAAACCTCGCATTCAAAGCATTGCTGATGAAATTGCAGGTAAATTTGCTTACTTTGTACTTTTTTTTGCTACTTTAACCTTTTTCTTTTGGTGGAAGGGGGCAAGAAACATATGGCCTGATTTATTAAGTCACAAACATGAATTAATCACTCACTCAAGCCATACACTTCATAGTTCGCTTGGTAGTAATGCTGAGAATTTCCTGAGTTTAGCAATTCAATTGTCAATTGCGGTTTTAGTGATAGCTTGTCCTTGTGCATTAGGTTTAGCCACGCCAACTGTAATCACTGTCGCATCAGGTAAAGCAGCAAAAAAAGGGGTTTTATTTAAAGGCGGGGATAAAATAGAGATGGCTTCAAAAATTAATCAAATTATTTTTGACAAGACAGGCACTTTAACAAAAGGTAAGCCTTTCATTGTTGATTACAAAAATAGTGATGATCATTCATTTTTATTAAAAATAGCTGCCAGTTTAGAAAAGGAAAGCAGACATCCAATCGCAGATGCCTTAATTCAAGAGGCAAAAAAGCAAAATTTAAGTTTATTTCCAATAAAAAAAATTTTTACTTATTCAGGGCGAGGTATTTCTGGAGAACTGGAATCAATTGATGGACTTATTAATATTGGAAATATTGAATGGCTACTAAGCAAAGGAATAATTATTGATAGTGAAGCAAAAAAAGTCATTGAAAATGAAGAAACAAAAACGAACACTATCATTGGAGTAAGTATCAAAGATAAGTTATTAGGCTTTATTTTGCTCGGAGATTTACTCAGAGATGATTCAATTAAAACAGTTCAAAATTTGAGAGAAAACAGATTTAAAATTAATATTTTAAGTGGCGATAGGAAACAAACGGTTTTAGCTTTAGCAAAAAAAATTGGTTGTAAAGAAACAGAAGTAAAATGGGATCTTCTTCCTGAAATGAAGCTAAAGACTATTGAAAATTTAAAAATTAATAATAAAGTGGCAATGATTGGTGATGGTATTAATGATGCTCCAGCCTTAGCATCCTCAGACTTAGGAATTGCGGTAGGATCAGGTACTCAAATAGCCAAGGCAAATGCAGATGTAGTATTAATGGGAGATCAACTAAATGGATTACCCTACGCATTAAATCTTGCAAAAAAAACTATAAGAAAAATAAAGCAAAATCTTACATGGGCTTTTGGTTACAACTTATTAGCTATACCTTTAGCCGCCGGCATTTTATTCCCTAAATACGGTATTCTTCTTACTCCCTCAATTGCAGCATTATTGATGGCTATTAGCTCTATTACAGTTGTAATTAATGCTTTATCTTTGGATTAAATGAAAGGAAAATTTATCGTTATTGAGGGTATTGATGGATGTGGTAAAACTACCCAAATAGATGAACTATCTAAATGGCTTCCTAATAGTGGTTTAATAAAAAAAGGGTCTAAATTAATCACGACTAGAGAGCCTGGAGGCAGTCTTTTAGGAAAAAAACTTAGAGGACTGATTCTTGAAAATAATGAAAATAACAAGCCTTCATCTCTTGCAGAATTATTGCTTTATTCAGCGGATAGAGCTGAACACGTTTCCAAAATTATCTCACCTGCTTTAAAAAAGAATGATTGGGTAATAAGTGATAGATTTTCCGATTCAACACTTGCTTATCAAGGTTATGGAAGAAATATAAATTTAGAAATAATTAAAAATATTGAATCCATTGTGTGTCAAAGAGTATCTCCAGATCTCACTTTCTTCTTAGAAATTTCTCCAGAAGAGAGTATATTTCGAAGAAAAAATGAAATTCCAGACAGAATAGAATCAGAAGGTATTAGATTTTTAGAAAAAGTAAATGAAGGCTTCAAACTAATTGCCAAACAAAAAAACTGGACAGTAATATCTGCTTCACAAAATATTAAAACTATTTCTAATCAGATTAAAGAGACCTTACTAAACAATTTTTCTAATAATCAATGATTGAGGTTAAAAAAAACAATTTTTTCTTGAATGAAGAAGTCAATACCTTTCTTAAGAATATAATTAAAAACAAATCATTGGCTAATGGATATATATTTTATGGTGCTGAAGGATTAGGCAAAAAGCAAACTGCTCTTCAATTTATAAAAGAGATTTTCAAACAGTCTTCACCAAGCGAAAATGTTGAAGAGAGAATTACAAACAATAACCATCCTGATTTTTTAATTATTAAACCTGATTCTCTTTTTTCAACAAAAAGTTCAGGAAGTTCCGATCTTGAAAAAACAATAAAAAGTGGATCTGAGATTATAAAAATTGCTCAAATACGCAATATCAAAACTTTTCTTAGTCAAAAATCAATAAACTCAGAAAAAAAAATTGTTTTAATTATTGATGCACACCTCTTAAACGAAGCAGCCTCAAATTGCCTTTTAAAAACCTTAGAAGAACCTAGTAACGGCATTTTTATTTTACTAACATGTAAATTAAATCTTCTCTTAGATACGATTATCTCAAGATGTCAAATCGTCAGATTTCGATCTTTTTCTAGTAAACAAATAATGTCAATTTTAAAAGAATATCTAGATACTTCTAAAACAAATATAAATACAAAATTAAAATTTGAAGATTTAATAAACTCAGCAAATGGATCTCCAAATCAATTATTGAAAAATATTGAAATTTGGAATGATCTTTCAGATGAAATTATAAGTAAATTGGATTCTCCAATTAAAAATAGTCTGGAAATATTAGAAATATCTAAATCAATATCTGAAAAATTAGAAATTTTTCAACAGGTTTGTTTAGTAAATTTAATTCAAACAATTTGGTGGAGAAAAACAAAAAATATCGGTTTAATTAAAAAACTTGAAAATTTAAAATATCTTTTAAGAAAAAACATTCAACCGAGGTTGGCATGGGAAATAGCTTTTTTAAAAATTTCAATGGAAGATTTATGAGGTTAATCTACCGCAGAATTTATCAAGTCAGGATTTCTTGCTTGAATGAACTCTTGCCTAGCATTTTCCACTTGAGAACCAATAGGTAACTCAAGACAATATCCAGCACCATATACAGTTTTTATATAAATAGGTTTGCGTGGGTCCGGTTCAAGTTTAGTGCGTAAGTGTCTAATATGGACTCTTATTGTCTCAATATCATCATCAGGTTCATATCCCCATACTTCTTTAAGAATTAATGCTGGCGATACAGTTTGACCATGTCTCTGCAAAAGACAATGAAGAAGTTCAAATTCAAGATGCGTTAATCTAACAGGAGATCCAAACCATATAGCTTCAAATCTTTCCGGAACAAGAGTTAAAGGGCCATAATTTAATATTTCTTGCTGGTTACTAGAATTTAATTGTGCTCTATTGGTTCTCCTTAATAAAGCTTTTATGCGTACATATAATTCTTCTAAATCGAATGGTTTAGTAATGTAATCATCTGCTCCAGAATTAAATCCAGTAACTTTATCTTTAAGGCCGCCTAACGCAGTTATCATTAAAATTGGTATATTTGATGTCCTTTCGTCTCTTCTTAATCTCTGGCATAAAGTTAAACCATCAACACTTGGAAGCATTAAATCCAAAAGTATTAAATCTGGTGAATATTGAAGAGCTAATGCTTGTCCCTTAATTCCATCTTCAGCTTTTTGTACATCAAAACCTGAATGTTCTAAATGCCTTGCCACCAAATCACGCATATCACGATCGTCTTCAATTAAGAGGATTGAAATTTTCATATTTATGAACTATTAAATTAAAATAAAGTTTTTATATTATGATTCTCTCAAGAATTTATAAAGATTGTTGAATTACTGTAAACAATTTTATCAATTAGAATTATCAAATAAGTCAATAATAGCCAGGGATTAAATAAAAATTGCAAAATTTAATAAAGTTGAAATTTTAGAATTTCTTTCGATTCTATTTACTTTTTCTTAATAATCAAAGGCTTATTAGGGGCATAAAACGGTCCAAATTGAAAGATTATCTAATTTAAATTGCCATTAAAAATTTAGAAAAATTGAATTAAATGGAGTTTTTCAGTTTCAAATAGGAATTAACTAAGTTTCAAATTTTTAATTTCTCTAAAATGTTTAAACGCATAATATTGTCTATATTAATAAAAATTTAAGTATCGATGAAAAAGAAGTCTATTATCTATTCTGATTTATCAAAAAAACAACTAGAAACTCTGAAAGAACTTTACATTCAAAAAAAAGTTGAATCGATGAGTCATCAAGAACTTAAACAATATGTACTAGAAATTATTTCTCATCAGATAAACGATACTATTGGCAAAGAAGAGGAGATGGAAGCATGGAGAGAAATGTCAGATTTTTTTGGAGAACAATTTGAAATAAATATCTTAGAAATACAAACAAAATATTTTGACGATAAAAACGTAATTGAAACAGAAATAGATTCTCAAAAGCAAAGAATAGAATTACTTGAAAGGAATAATTTAGATCAAGAGAAAAAGGATATGTGGAATGACTAGATTTCCTGAATAGTGTAGAAATTCAAAGGATATAAACGAAAATATGTCTTAATTTTAAAAAATGGCAATAAATCAAAGAGCTTGTTTTTCAATTTTGTAAAGAATTTTGTAAGCGTTCTAATTACTGTTCTAAAAAATAAATTTCTAATTTTTCAATCTATATTCTTTAATGATATAAATTTGATTAACTTAGTGTTCTATATACTGTTCTTAAAATTATATCAAATATACTTGATTATATCTTCGACCAACCACTATTTGACAAAAAGGTCAAAGAAAAAAGTCACCTTTTTAGGGTGACTTTGGATAACTTTTAGGAATTTATAAACTCCCCGAGCGAAAGTCAGGGAGGCCTTTCCTGAGAATCCCTGAAAGAACCTAATATAAGAAATCGAAGAAAAAGATATATTTCACGGCCATTTCACGACCATTACTAATTCAGAAAATAGTCCCTTTCTAACTATAAAAAAGTTTCAAATTTACTTGGAATTTCAATCTCTACTATTAATCGATTAATCAAAAAAGGAGTCTTTCCTCCCAAAATAAAATTATCACCAGGCAGAAAAGTTTTTATGAAATATGAAATTGATGAGTGGATAGAAAGTAAAAAATCTGAATAAAGAGATTAAACAATATCACTAATAATTTCAGCATGACCTTGAGCAGTTAAATATGAAGACATCTGATCTTCGCTTTGATAATTTGCATATCTGATATTTCCATCGTCATGCATCAATGCTCTTAGATATGCGGTCCCATCATTTGTTTTCCAATAGACCTCACTCACTCCATCACTGTCATAATCACCAGAATGTTTTGCACTTAAATTATCTATATCTAAATCATTCTGGAACCTTACCTGACTATTGAGTGCTAAACGATCAATAGTTTCTCCATTAACTTCTACAAATCTTTCTTCTTCTGACACTCCAAAATTAGCAGGAGCAGGAGTCACTCCATCGGATAAAAACCCTCCATTATTGGATCCCTCTGCAATCAGTGGATCTGCATAAATCCCAACAACTCTTGTTCCGCCACCAGCACCATTATCATTAAAATCTATTTGCCCAGTAGTTGAATCAACTTTAGCAGTAACCCAACGTTTAGATACTTGATTGGTAAATATTGCTTCAAAAACTCCATCTCCATTTACATCTAGCATACCCTGATATTTATAAGAAGATGCTGTCTCTTCTAGATTATCTCCTGCATGCAAATTACCGTCATAATCTTTGATTGAATCAAGAGTGGTTTCTGTTCCCACTTCATAAGCAGTAACCGTAACTGGAGCAGATCCAGTTATCGAAGAAAAACCTTTTGGATGTTGACTATAGTTTTCATTTACATCAGCAACCAAAATTTTATTTTCAATAGGATCATCAATTCTAAAAATTATTATTTCATCATCTCCTCTCGCAGTATTTTTTTCAAATTCTCCTCCCACAGAAAAACCTGTTAAATAAATTGAATCATTAAAAAATTCAAAATGACTTAATCCCTCTTCATTTTCACTGCCAAAAAGTTTTGTCCAGATCTCATTTCCCTCTGAATCTAATTTCATTAGAAAAGCATCGCCATCTCCGTTATTTTGAATCCCATTTAAGTTTCCATTTGTAGTACCTGCATAATATAAATATCCATCTTCTCGTATTTTGAATCCACCAGATTCATAACCATCTGATCCATAAAGTTTTGTCCAGATCTCATTTCCCTCTGAATCTAATTTCATAAGAAAGACATCATAATCACCATTATTTTGAATCCCATTTAAGTTTCCATTTGTCATACCTCCAATAAACAAATCTCCATTTGAATCCAGTTCCACTGAATATCCGACATCATCCAGCGAATCTCCAAAGGTTTTAGTCCAAATTATCTTCCCATTACTATCTAATTTTGAGAGCAAAATATCATCAGTCCCAGGTTCACCAGTCGTTGGATTTGTATTCTCATCGCTTGTTTCACCAATAACATAAATAAATTCCTCATTAGATATAGTAATATCAAATATTTCTTCATTTCCATAGATAAGATATATACCATCAACAAAACCAGCGACACTAGGATTTCCAATTAAAGTAGTCCAAATATGATTACCATCTGAATCAACTTTCATTACAAATCCATCTTCCAAACCCTCTGCCCCCGAGGTATTCATCTCTCCATTTAAATTGCCATGCGTTTCACCAAAAAGATATAAATTATTATTTGTATCAATTTCGGAATCCCATGCCAAGTCATCTCTCTTTGACCCATAAATTTTGGTCCATATTTCATTTCCCTCTGAATTCAATTTAATAATAAATATATCTGCTTTTCCATTATTAATTTCATTATTTGATACCCCTGAATGGATTTGGTTATTGAGATTCCCACTAGTTTCTCCTGTTATGTAAATAAAACCATCATTAGAAAGATGAACGGCATAACTATTATCTTCTTCAGTTGTGCCAAATAACTTTGTCCATTGTTCATTACCATTAGAATCTAATTTCATTACATAAGAGTCATTTATACCATCTGAATTATTTGATACGCCTGAATGGATTTGGTTATTTAAATTTCCTGTAGTCCATCCTGAAATAAAAATTGATCCATCATTAGAAATTGTTATATCAGCACCAATATCGCTCCCTGATGAACCAAAAGATTTTGCCCAATCATATTCTCCATTTATCAAATTCTTATTTGACACAATAATTTTGTACTTTATTACTGATATTAATTAAATAATAAAAAAGACTTCAAGTGCAATAACCTGAAGTCTTAAGAACCCGTAATTGAACTCCCCGGGCGAAAGTCTGGCAGACCTTTCCTGATACTGACTGACTGATCATGATATAAAAAAAAGACGAAATTTAGATATATTCCCAACATATTCCCAACATGATCAATCAAGAAAATCGTCCTTTTTTAACCATTAAAGAGGTTTCAAACTTAATTGGATTATCAGTATCAACTATCAATCGTTTGGTCAAAAAAGGAGACTTTCCTCTCAAAGTAAAAATATCTCCCAGAAGAATGGTTTTTATGAAAAAAGAAATTGAAGTATGGATAGATAACAAAAGAAGTGATTGGTAGAATTGATTAATTAATTAATATCATGGATTTTAAAAAAGGGTCAGAATACTCAAGACATGATATTCATAACTTGTATTTTGGGTGTCCTTATCCTCCTGGCGGTCGTTGGACAAGTGGATTTGTAAATCCAAAAGGGACTAATGATCTTATAATTTTCATGAATATTGATGTCCCTGGCAAAACAGGACATAACTACCCTAATAAGTATGATCCAGAAGAAAAAAAAATAATCTGGTACGGCGATACAGAAAGTCATTCGGAACAACCTACTTTTAAAAAAATTTTAAATTATGAGTTTACTTCTCACTTTTTTGCAAGATGGGATAAAAAAAATAAATACTTTTTATATTTAGGAGTTGGGAAAAACTTTTCCTTCAAGGATAAGCAACCTACTACCAATAATAAGGGAGAACCTACTACTAGTATTGAAATAACCTTGAGTGTTGATGACTCGGATCAAATACTATCTACTGATAAGAATAAATTGGATTCAGATAATAGTTTTGTTATGGAAAAACATTTAGAGGAATTCATAATTGGTAATTGGGATTCATTAGATCTCGGGAGAGAATACGATATTTGTGAAGAGACTATTGATGGGAAAAGAAAAAAATTCAGAACAGATACTGGCGAAATTGATATTTTTGCTATTAGTAAAGACAAAAAAACTTATTTAGTGATCGAACTTAAAAAGGGGAGAGCAAGCGATAAGGTTGTTGGTCAAATTCAAAGATATATGGGTTATATACAAGACGAAATAGCAACCTCTGATCAAAAAGTAAAGGGATTAATTATTGGTTTAAATGATGATCTCGGTTTAAGGAGAGCATTAACTTTTAATTCAGACATAATCCAGTTCAAAAAATATAAAATTAAATTTGACCTAGTTGAAGATTAACCTTATTATTCCATTTTTTTCCCAACATATTCCCAACATATTCCCAATATGGATGCCAAAAAAAGACCCCAAGTTACATAACTTGAAGTCTGAAGAACCCGTAAATGAACTCCCCGGGCGGGATTCGAACCTGCGACCAATCGATTAACAGTCGATCGCTCTACCGCTGAGCTACCGAGGAATATAAATGAATTTAGCTCTTTAAAGTACCTTATGACAAGTAAAATAGTTAATTATATTGAAATTTTGATGGTTCTTGCCAGCTAGATAAAAAACCGTTTTTCAACTCTGCTACTGAATCAGCATAAGTTAATTCTTCATAACGATGAGTAATCCACAAAGCAGATAAAGGTTTTTTATGGTCACTTGTAAGATTTTTAATAGTTTGTAAAACTTTTACTTGGCTAGTTTGATCAAGTAACGCTGTAGGCTCATCTAAAAGAATAAAATTTCTATTACTAATCAGAGCGCTTGCAATAGTTAAGCGTTGTTTTTGTCCACCGCTCAAAGTATGAACTGGCCTTTTTTCAAAACCAGTCATTCCTACCTGATCAAGCACATATTCAATTTTTTTATTAATTTCATTTTGACTTATATTCTGATTAATATTAATCAGAAGTTCACTCCTACAATTTGGCATCAATATTTGATGATCAGGGTTTTGAAATACCATGCCAATATTTGCATTAGAATAAATAACACCTTTTTTGGGTTTGATTATTCCATTAATTAATTTTAAAAGGGTACTTTTTCCACTCCCGTTTTTACCCACGACCATCCAAAATCCATGTTTTTTTATTGAAAAGTTACATTTAAAAATTAAATTTTCTTTTTCTCCGGGATATGAAAAAGAAACATCTTTGAATTTAATATGAGGTATTTCATTTTCAAGGGAATCTCGCATTAATTCTATTAATCTATATTGAGAGAAAATCCTGGTCTTTTAGCTCCTCCTGCTACTGAAGATTTTTCATATATCTGAACAGATATGATTTCTTTAGCTCTTACAGCAATTAATTTATCTTGCACTTTGTCACACCTTAATTCGATCAATTTTGAAGATTCTAAAGTTTCATTCATAGAACTTTTTATTTCATCATAAATTCCTTTAACATCATCAAATTCTTTCTTCTGAATTGATAGTGGAAAAGGTGAATATCGCAGACTTAGTTCCAAAGAATACATAATCATAATAAAGACTACCTCTTATATTACTAAATATTTTTCAGCAGGAAGTTATTTAAATTAAATTATTTTGAGAAAATTATATAAAAGATCTTTAAATACAATTATTATGAAAGTAGGAGATTTTATTTTGCATTTAAAAATAATTTAATGGAAATAGCAAATGATATAACTTCTCTAGTTGGAAATACCCCATTAGTTAAATTAAATCGAATCAAAAAGTATTTTAATTGTTATCCAGAAATAATAGCCAAACTAGAAAGTTTCAACCCATCAGCGTCCGTTAAGGATCGGATCGCTTATTCAATGTTACGTAAAGCTGAAGAAGAAGGATTGATAACACCAGATAAAACAACGTTAATTGAAGCAACTAGTGGAAATACTGGCATCGCATTAGCAATGGTTGCCGCAGCAAAAGGCTATAAATTGATATTGACTATGCCTGATACGATGAGTATTGAGAGAAGGGCAATGTTGAGAGCATATGGAGCTGAATTACAGCTAACACCGGGGAAAGACGGAATGAAAGGAGCTTTAGATTTAGCTAATGAGTTGTCTTCAACCATTGCAAATAGCTATCAATTTAATCAATTTGAAAACTTTGCCAATCCAGATATTCATGAAAGAACAACGGGCCAAGAAATATGGTCCCAATCCAATAACAATTTAGATGGACTAGTAACAGGAGTAGGCACAGGAGGAACAATTACAGGTTGTGCACGTTTTTTGAAAAAAGTTAATCCAAATTGCAAAATTTATGCCGTAGAGCCCAAAAAAAGTGCTGTGATTTCCGGTGAAAAAGCAGGATCTCATTCGATTCAAGGAATTGGAGCGGGTTTCGTCCCGAAAGTACTTAATACTAAATTAATTGATGAAATTATAAAAATAGATGACGATGAAGCGTTTTATTATGGGCGTTTATTAGCACGATTGGAAGGTCTTTTATCTGGCATCAGCAGCGGTGCAGCTTTAGCAGCAACTATAAAAATCAGCAAAAGAAAAGAACTAATGAATAAAAGATTGATAGTTATTCTTCCAAGTTTTGGAGAAAGATATTTATCAACAGCAATGTTTGAATCGAATACCTCAATTCAAGCCAGAAAAGATGGTTATCTTTAATGCATAATTTATAAAAATGGAAAAAAATTTATATGAAGAATTAGGTCTCAAAAAAAATGCGACCAGAAGTGAAATTAAATCTACATATCGCTCTTTAGTTAAGCAACATCATCCTGATACAGGCGGCAACAAAGAACGATTTCTTGCAATACAAAATGCCTGGGAAACTCTCAATGACCCTATCAAAAAGAAAAAATACGATAGCAGTTATTTCTCTTCCAGTTCATCATTTGATTCATTAAATGAAAATTGGGAAGAGAAATTTAATTCAAAAAAATATAATTCCTCAATAAAGGACAAAGAAGTTGAAACATGGATTAAAGAAATTTACACTCCAATCAATAGATTAATTAGTCAAATAATTAAACCTTTGAACAACGAAATAAAAGAACTATCTGCGGATCCATATGATGACCAACTAATGGAGAATTTCTGCAGTTACATAAATCTTTCACAAAAGAAAATGGAAAAAGTTGAAAAAATTTATAACAAAAAAATAGTTCCAAAGTCTATTTTATCTTTAGGCCTAGATCTTTATCATTGTTTTTCACAAGTTAAAGATGCACTATCAGAATTTGATAGATATACACAAGGATATGTAGATAATTACTTATTTGATGGTAAGGAAATGATCAAAGAAGCAAAAAGAATCCAATCAAAGATGTCTATAGAGAAAAAAAATAAAAACTTTTAAATACAAAACTTTATTGCAAATATTCTTTAAGTTGTTCTAATTTCAACCAAACATCTGGAACAGGTCTGCGCCATCGAATCTGAGCATATTCGTCTTTGACTGAGAGAATCTCTCCAGGACCTTCAAACACATAATTAGGTAAATCGTGATCACTAGCTAGAGCCTCGATACTTTTTATATAATTTTCTCTATCAACAAAAACTAAGCTTCCTTTCTTGAGAGGTTTCTTTGGAATAGAATCTGTCATAATAAATTCAAGAAAGTTATTTGAAATTTATTATACAAAAACTTGTTTGAAAAATATTGAAAAAAATTTATACCGGAATAAAAATTACAAACGTCTAAAAAATTTAATAGCCTTAAATGATAAACATCAATATGATATGCGTCTTTTACTACTTGGCTGCACTGGATTTGTTGGGAAAGAATTAGTTCCAACACTACTTAATGAAAATCACGAAATATACATTGTAAGTAGAAAACCCATTAGTAAATTAAAGGTTGATTTAGATTTCAATAAGTTTAAGTTTTTTCAAATAGACTTATCAAAAGAAAAAAACTGGAATAACGAAAATCTTCTAAATATTTTAAGAGATACCGATGGAATTATTAACCTGATAGGAGAACCAATAGCAGAAAAAAAATGGACTTCTGAACAAAAACAGGAGATTGAAAATAGTCGTATTAACACAACAAAATTTATGATGAAGACCCTTAAAAATTTAAAAATAAACCCAAAAGTCATTATAAATGGATCAGCAATAGGTTATTACGGTACAAGTTTATCTGGTGAATTTACTGAAAATAGTATTGGAGGAAAAGACTTTCTAGCTAATCTTTGCAAAAAATGGGAAGCGGTTGCTGCTGGAAAACCATTTTTCTCAAGGTTAGTTATTTTTAGAATTGGAATAGTTCTAGAGGCAGATGGAGGAGCATTAGGAAAAATGCTCCCTATATTTAAAGTTGGATTAGGTGGACCAATTGGAGATGGTAAGCAATGGATGAGTTGGATTCATAGAACTGATTTATGTGCATTAATTACTCAAGCATTAGTTGATAAAAATTATTCAGGAGTATTTAATGCTGTTGCACCAAATCCAGTATTAATGAGAGAATTTTCTCAGACTTTAGGCAAATGTCTGAATAGACCTAATTTACTTCCAGTTCCTGGAGCGGTTTTAAAAATATTATTAGGAGATGGAGCAAAAGTTGTATTGGAAGGACAAAAAGTAATTAGCAATAAAATCAAAAATTATAATTTTAAATATCCTCTTCTTGAGAAAGCAATTTACGCCTCCACCAAGAATTAATACCGTTTACTAAAGCACCAATAATAAGAATTGTTATCAATGGAACTACAAGAGGATTCCAAACTATCTGAATAAAATTAATAAAAATAAATATCCCATTAAATTGCATGATGATTGCAAAAATAAAAAATATTGCAAAAAAAATGACTGTAAATAAATTTATCAATAACAAATTATCGATAATTTGTTTTAACTTATTTTGATTATTCTCCTTAGTCATTTTTTATAACAATATTCATATCATCAACCATTTTAAGACAAGCTTTGTTTTCACCCAGTCTTTTTTTAGCATTTTCATTACATGAGATCATAAACTTCTTATTTAGCTGTATAAGATATATTATTTTTATGATCAACTTAATTGTCTGATTGATTTGATCATTTTTGTCTTTAAAATTACTGGCACAAAAAACATATTTTCCAAGCAAACGTCTTTGCGCGTCTGCAAAAGTTTTTGTAAATTGTGGACCTTTACCTTCAATCTGAATAACCGGTTTTCCTAATCCAATCGCTTGCTCTGCTGCTGTACCTGCCATGCTAATACAGCATCTACTTTTCAATAATATTTTGTCAAAATTATTCCAATATATATTCACTTCTAAAAATTTATATTGGAATTTCAAGAGATTATTATCTTTTATATTTTCTATTTTTAACCATTCTCTTTTTTGAAAAGTCTCCTTTATTTTTGATGAAGATAGAGCATTAACTATTGCAAAATTAAACTGGATTTTTTGAAAATATCTTAATTCTGACAAAGCCTCTAATACCTCTAAAATCAAAACAAAATTATCTAAAATTTCAGGGAATCTACTACCTGGAAATAATCCAATACTAAATTCATCTTTATTTAATTCTTTGTTTCTAGGAAAAAACTTATCCATAAATGGGTTACCTAAAAAAGACACTTTCTTTTTTAACTGCAAAGTTAAATCATTAGCTGTAAGGGAATCTCGCGTATATATTTTTTTTGTTTTTTGTGAGAGCAAGAAAAATTTAGAAGGCCATGGTAATTTCAACTTCCCTTCATAATGGCTGGAATAAGCAACTAGATATGTAAAAAAATCTTTCTTACAAACCCATGCAAAAAAAACTGGCACAATATCTCCAACTACAAAAAAATAATCATAATTTTTTCTTATTTTAAAAGTTAAATATAATCTTTTTAGAAGATAAAATATTTCTCCACCTAATATCTCAGTAAGTCTTCCCTTAAAAGAATTATAACCAATTCCTCCAGTTCTAAATTCCTTAGTTTTACCGATAATCTTAATTTTTTCTTTTTTGTAATGGTTTCCCATACCAACAATTGGCAAAGCATGAACAGAATAACCACTTTTTACGAATTGTTTAGCTATTAGACTGCCAGATAGATCTTCTCCATGCCCATTACTTAAAATTAAAATCTTAAACAATTTAAAATTCCAACCATTTTTTTACTTTGGTTAACTCAGGCCAATCTGGATATCTACTTAATCCGTCTTCAACAGATTCTTTCAACTCACTTTTCACATCTGGCATCATCATAGACATTTTTTTTATTAACTCAATATGATCCCTAACACCTTTATTATTGGTAGCCAAAAGAGCTAAAGACAAATTCATTCTTGCTTGTGGATCTTGCTGATTTAATCGAACAGCTTGTCTGGCAGCTGACAAAGCTTCTTCATTATTTTTCAAAAGTAATTGAAGCCATGATAAACAAGTCCAAGCAGCAAAATGATTTGGAATTTGCTGTATAATATTCTGAAAATCTTTAACGATTGGAATTAAATCCTGCCCTGCTTTATATCTTGATAAAGCTGCATTAAAATCCTCTTCGATAGGATTAATTTCGTTATTCATTATTTATTAAACTGCAAAAGAACTTCCACAACCGCAAGTTTGAGAGGCATTGGGATTTACAAAATTAAAGCCACCTCCGATTAATTCCTTACTAAAATCTAACTGCATTCCATAAATATATAAAAGACTTTTAGGATCACAAACAACTTGAAAGCTTTGATCAGCTTTTAATGAATAATCATAAACTTTATCATCGGGATTTATTTCATCAGTTCCTATAAAATCCATCGTATAACTCATCCCACTACAACCACCAGATCTTACTCCTACCCTTAGTGCTTTTTTATCACTTTGGCCCTTCAATAAATTTGAAATTTGTTCTATAGCATCATTCGTAATTAAGATACCTTTGCCATCATCAGAATTTTTAATTTCCTGTTTAACTTCTACATTTTCCATAAACAAGGGATTTCTACTATTTATAATATAAAAACTTAATGGATAGGATGCATAGAACAAACGTTATCCAAACTTGATTTGTTATAATTCTAAGAAAAAGTGAAAATTGCAATAGTTGGTTCTGGATTAGCTGGTCTTACAGCAGCAGTCAATTTAGTTGATGAAGGCCACGAAGTAGAAATTTACGAGAGCAGGTCATTTTGGGGAGGTAAAGTAGGAAGTTGGGAAGATAAGGATGGCAACCACATAGAAATGGGTTTACATGTATTTTTTTACAATTATGCAAATCTTTTTAAATTAATGAAAAAAGTGGGAGCTCTAGACAATTTACTCCCGAAAGATCATACTCATCTATTTATCAATAATGGTGGTAATTTAAAATCGTTAGACTTCAGATTCCCTTTAGGTGCTCCATTTAACGGACTTAAAGCTTTTTTTACCACCGAACAACTTACTTGGGTAGATAAGTTCAGAAATGCCTTAGCTTTAGGGACAAGTCCAATCGTTAGAGGATTGATAGACTATGAAGGTGCAATGAAAATAATTAGAGATCTAGATAGAATTAGTTTTAAAGAATGGTTTTTAAACCATGGTGGAAGTGAAAAAAGTTTAGAAAGAATGTGGGATCCTATCGCATATGCATTAGGTTTTATTAATTGCAAAGATATTTCAGCAAGATGCATGCTAACTATATTCATGATGTTTGCTTCAAAAACAGAAGCTTCAAAACTGAATCTTTTAAAAGGTTCTCCTCATAAGTGGTTAACGCAACCTATCGTCGACTACATCACAAACAAAGGAGCAAAAATACATCTTAACCATAAGGTAGAAGAAATCATTTATGAAAAGGAATCTTCCTCTTATTCAGTAAATCAATTAAAAATATCTTCGTCTGAAGGAATTAAGGCAGTGTTTGCAGATAAATTTCTAGCTGCCTGTGATGTTCCTGGAATAAAAAAAATAATTCCAAAAGAATGGTATCAATTTAAAGAATTTGAAGGTTTAAAAAAACTTAGAGCTGTAGCTGTTGCCACAATCCAATTAAGATATGACGGTTGGGTTACTGAATTACAAAAAGATAATACTGGAAACGAACCAATTGGACTAGATAACCTTCTTTATTCTGCTGATGCCTCTTTCAGTTGTTTTGCTGATTTAGCACTAGCAAGTCCAGCAGACTATAGAAAAAAAGATATGGGATCGCTTCTCCAATGTGTTTTAACTCCTGGCGATAGATGGATGGGAAGATCCACAGAAAGAATTACAAAAGAAATTGATAAAGAGGTTCGCCGTCTATTCCCATCCTCAAAAAACCTTAAATTGCTTTGGAGTAACGTGGTACAAATTCCACAATCACTCTATAGAGAAGCTCCCGGTATGGAACCTTTCAGACCCGATCAAAAAACATCTATATCTAACTTCTTTATGGCTGGTAGTTATACAAAACAAGATTATATAGACTCTATGGAGGGAGCTACAATGAGTGGTCATTTAGCTGCCGCCGCAATTTTAGAGAAGAAAGCCGAATTAGCAAAAAATCTTGCAGTAAGTTAAATAATGGGTACTTGGCTAAAACATGACGTAATAACAGTTGTTAATGCGCCTCTTGAAAATGTATGGGACACATGGAGCGATTTAGACTCAATGTCACTTTGGATGAGCTGGATTGAATCTGTAAAAACAGTTGACGAAGAAACTAATACGTTACCAGATTTAACAGAATGGACTTTAGCTGCAAATGGCTTTAGGTTTAAATGGAAAGCTCAAATTACAGAAAGGGTTGAAAAAAGGAAACTTAAATGGAAATCAATAGGAGGTTTACCAACTGAGGGATCAGTAGTTTTCGAAAGTAAAACTGATCAAATCACAACGGTAAATTTAGCAATAACTTATGAACTACCAAAAATGATTGCTCGGTTTATGGAAGAAAATATTTTAGGAAAAATGGTTACAAACGAATTACAGGCCAATATTGATAGGTTCAAAGATTTAGTTGAAAAGAACTATACAAAAAATTTTTCTAATTAAAAATATTAACTGCTACATCTAGTAGTCCTTCAAAAGTATATTTTTGGGCCTGACTATCAACTCTTCCAAAAATCTTGTTACATTTTTTTGTTGTCTGAGGTCCAATAGTTAATAACTTAATTTGATCAAAATATTCTAACCATTGTTTACCAAGTTTTTTTTCTAGCAAAAAAGCAGCATTTACTACGGTTTTACCGCTTGAGAAAATAATTGCATCGACTTTTCGATTAGAAATAATATCAATTGTTTCTTCCGGAATTGATTCAGGACATCTAGTTTCATATGCAGCAACCTCAAATACACGAGAACCAGCCTTTCTAAATTGATCTGCAATTAAATCCCTTCCACCTGTTTGAACTCTTGGTACAAAAACTCGAAGTCCATAACCAGATACTGGGAAATTATCAATTAAACTTTCAGCAACAAATTCTGGAGGTATGAAATCAGCCTTAATCCCAAAATCATCAAGAGTTTTTGAGGTTTTTTCTCCGACTACGGCGATTTTTGTTTTTTGAGAACATTCTTTTAATGAACTATTAAAGTATCTAAGTCTTTTATCCACAAATTTGATCCCATTACTACTGGAAAAAATAATCCAATGAAAATCATTTATTTGATTTAATGCTTCATCAAGAGGATTCAAATCATCAGGATCAGCAATACTTATTGCAGGTAAATCAAATACATTAGCGCCTTTGCTTATGAATATCTTTTTTATATCCAATATCCCTTCTTGTGATCGAGTGATAATTATATTTCTTTGATCAAGGGGTAGATCAACTTTTAACATCCTTGTCCTCAACATTATGATTTTTATTTTTATTTTTTAATTCATCAAGAAGTTTTAAGACTGATAATCCTTTATCAAGAACAACATCGTCTTTAAAAATTATCTCTGGAACTCTTCTCATCTCAATTCTTTTTCCTAAATTATGCCTTATAGAGCTTTTAGCAGTATTCAAGTTTGATACAATTTCTTTCCTCACTTTCTCTTGAGCAGTTGAAGTTATATAAATTTTACAGTGTTGCAAATCAACTGATAAATCAATCTTAGAAATATTGACGAAATGATCTCTAATAAGATCATTTTCTAAATCATTCTGCAAAATAAGGGTTATTTCTTTCTTCAATAGAGAAGAAACTTTTGCAAGACGGTAATTATTTGGCATTATGGTTATAAATTTATTGGGTTTGTCATCGCTTGCAAGACAAAATAAACAGTTATGAAAGCACTTAAGACAGAAGATATCAAACCTACTATTGTGAGTGGATTTGATCTATTCTTGAATAAAGGTTCAAGCAAAGCAACAAGTCCCCCAACAATAATAGATATCAAATACTTTGGATATCTCGCAACATTAGAGAAAAATTCGCCCATCAGCTCCACAAATAGATTACTTTTTTAGCTAAGTTTTAACAAACATTAAACAGCATGATTACATTATATCAATTTAGGCACAGTGCTTTTTGTTTAAAAACAAGAATGGCTCTTCATGCAAAAAAACTACAATATAGAGTTGAAGAAGTAACACCTGGAATAGGCCAATTTGAAATCTTTAAATTATCAGGTCAAAAACAAGTACCTGTAATAGTCGATAGTAATGATCAAGTTATTAATGACTCTTCAACTATTTGTGAATATATAGATAAAAAAAATGAAAACAATCCACTTTTTCCGGAGGATCCAATATTATTTGCACAATCCAAATTAATTGAAGACTGGGCAGATACTACAATGGCTACAACTTGTAGAAAAGCTTTAATAAAATCTGCAATAGAAAATCCACAGCTTAGAACTGCATTACTTCCAGATGAAATACCTTCTTCAGTTAAAAGTATTGTTGATAAATTACCTTTTGAAAATCTTAGTAAAATTTCTAATGTAGTTTTGTCTTCTAAAGATAATTTAGAACTCCAAAAATTACTGGAAGCTTTATCAAAATCCTTGATCAACAAGAAATATTTAGTTGGAGATAGTTTATCAATTGCAGATATTTCAATTGCTGCACAATTATCCCTTATTAAATTTCCAAAGTCTGCAGGACCAATTCTTTCAGGAGAGGGGAGCCAAGAATACATAAACAACCCTTATTTAGAAAATCTTTTCATTTGGAGGAACAACTTAGAAGAATATCTTTTTAGTGCTAACTCTCAATAAATTCAAACTTCAATTTATATTTATTTGTTTTGATAGCATGAATAGATGAATCACCAACTTTTGAACCATAAGAAGCAACATATTGCACTCCACAAATTGATGGTTTGATTGAATTATCAACTTCCAATATTTCTTCGGAACATTTTTGAAATTTACTAATGGTCTCTACCTGATTAATCCTTGAAGCACCTGGCTTATGTGCTGTTTGTATAACTAGCTCATCTGCGAAAAAAACATCATTATCTTGGATCTGATTTCTCCCTGTAATTCTTGAATCAATATAAAAATCATCTTTTAAATAAGTAATTTGATTATTAATAGATTGAGGATCATTTACAACCTTGATTAAGGTTTCACCAAATATTGCTTTTCCAATAGATTCAGAATTTTTTGCACGATTACCAACAATTAAATCTGAATCATTCTTAAAGAAATTTACTTTATAAATAACTGGCTCTTCTGAATCATTAACTATATCTTGAGAAGTAACAAGCCAATTCCCCTCGAACCATTTAGGATAAATTAAATCCTTAGAAGTATCCGATAATTTAAAATTTGGCAGATATAATTCTGGCCATTGATTTACACGATTTTCCAAAAACTCTTGTACATTAGAATCTACTAGAGCAAAAGAACTTTCTAAAAAAATTCCTTGAAAAATCAAGCAAAGAATTAATCCAAGAAGAATTTTCATTATGTCAAATCCACTAATAAGAGTATCAGATCATTATGTATTATTAGAGCCAGATTCAAAGGAAAAAATTGTATCAAAGCAAGAAGCAATTTTATGGTTGAAGAATTGGCTTAGTAAGACAGAAACACAAACAATATATCAAAATATAGAAGATCCTGATCAGGATTTTTTTGAAGAATTATTGGAAAGCACTTATGAATTAGAAATAAAATTAGGATACGTTATCAAGTGGTTTGCAGTAAGAATTGAACCAGATTAACTTATTATTTCTTTATGAATTGCATTAATTATTTTCATAGCAACTTCTTCAATATTTTCTTTTTTTACTTTAATTCTTAAATCTGCTTGAGAATACAAATTTTCTCTAGATTGAAAAATGCTCATATATAGATCATTTAGATTCTTTCCCTGGAGAAGTGGTCTATTTTCAATTTCATTTTTCAATCTTTCAATTGCTATATCTTTGTCGAGATCTATCCAAGCAATTATTCCCTGCCTTAAAATTCCCCAGTTTTCTGATTTGGTAACTATTCCTCCCCCAGTAGAGATTACTAATGAAGGAATTTTAATAGTTTCTTTAAGGCAGCTTGCTTCTAATTCACGGAAATTATTTTCTCCTTCATCATTAAAAATTTGATTGATAGATTTTTTTGCCAACTTCTCTATTAATGAATCTAAATCAATGTATTTATACTTCAATAATTCAGCCAGCTTCAAACCCGTTTGTGACTTACCCGAACCCATCATTCCTATTAAAAATATGCTTCTGCCCTTAATAGCATGAACTGTTTTTTCGACAATGGATTGTTCCATAAAGACAAAAGCGTATTAAAAACCTTAAGATAGTATTATCGCAGACAGGTATGACTTCTACACAATCCAAACCATTACATGGAAAAGGACGTGAATGCGTCATAACTCGACGTGCCTGCTTTAGTTCTAGTCACCGTTATTGGCTCCCTGAAAAAAGCCCAGAAGAAAATTTATCTCTTTTTGGAAAGTGCAGTATTGCACCAGGTCATGGTCATAATTATGAACTTATTGTTTCAATGGGTGGAGAACTAGACTCTGATGGAATGGTACTTAATCTCTCTGATGTAAAACACTCTATTAAAGATAAGGTTACCGGACAATTAGATTTTCGTTTTTTAAATGATGTCTGGCCTGAATTTAATGTTAATAATCAAGAAGGTATACTTCCCACAACTGAAGCATTAGTAAAGGTCATTTGGAGTCGTCTGAAGGATGATTTACCTCTTACAAGCCTAAGACTTTATGAAAACCCAAATTTATGGGCAGATTATTTTGGAAAAAACATGGAAGCATTTTTAACAGTACAAACTCATTTTGCAGCCGCTCATAGACTTGCAAAAGAAGAGATATCCTTTGATGAAAATAAAAAAATCTATGGGAAATGTGCCAGAGTTAATGGACATGGTCATAACTATCTTGTCGATATAACTGTAAAGGGAGACATTGATAAAAGGACAGGAATGGTTTGCGACTTATCTGCCCTCCAAGAGATAATTAACGATTTAGTTGTTGAGCAACTAGATCATACTTTTCTTAATAAAGACATCGAATTTTTCCATAATTGTGTTCCAACTGCTGAAAATATAGCTTTATATATTTCTGATATTCTTAAAAAACCAATACATAATCTTGGTGCAACATTACACAAAATAAGACTCCAAGAGAGTCCAAATAATGCTGCAGAAATTTATGTTGATCAAAAGTTAACCAATTCGTTGAAGTTGAAATTGGAAAATAGTTTAGTAACGCAAACTTGAATATCCCAAGAGTAATAATTGTTATAGCATCAAGTCTTGATGGGAGAATTGCATTTCCTAGAGGTGGAGAATCGCATCTTGGAAGCGATGAAGATAAAAAAATATTAAATCAACACTTATCAATGGTTGACGCCACCATTTTTGGTTTAGGTACTTTAATAGCTCATCAATCAACTTACCTAGTTAAAAATCTCACTGATAATGACGAGGTAAATATATCAAAAAGCCAACCAATTTCTATAGTTGCTTCAAATAGCAAAAAATTTAACAGTAATTGGAAATACTTTCGTCAACCAATTAGAAGATGGCTAATAAGCTCAAGTAAAGTTGATAATTCGTCGAATAATGAATTCGAGAAAGAACTCTTTTTCGAAGATTCATGGAAAAAAACTTTAATTTCACTGAAAAAACAAGGGATAAATGATTTAGCTCTGCTAGGAGGCGCAAAACTTATAAATTCATTTATAAAGGAGGATCTAATAACAGATATAAAAATTACAATAATTCCACGAATTATTGGAGGTATATATACATGGATCCCTCCAGAACAAACAAATGCGATTTTTAATCTCAAAAGGCTATGGGAAATAAAATCAATTAAAAATTTAATGAATAATGAAATCCATGTTCATTACAAAAAGATTTGAAATAGTTTTAATAATAAATGAATCAAAAAATACATAAAGTTGAAGTCAAATTGTCAATTAAGGAAATCTCCAAGGAGATATGGAATGAATTAGCAAATGAAATTAATAATCCATTTTATGAATGGACTTGGATTAAAAACCTTGAGATGTCTAAAAGTGTTTCAAGAGAAACTGGTTGGCAGCCTCTATATTTTGTTGCTTATAAAAATGAAGAAATACTAGGAATTGCCCCACTTTTTTTAAAAAATCATAGCTATGGAGAATTCATTTTTGACCAATCATTTGCAAGATTGGCTCAAGAGCTGAATTTAAATTATTACCCTAAATTAATTGGAATGAGTCCTTATAGTCCTGTAAATGGATATCAATTTCTTTATAAAAAAAATAAAGGCAAGAAAGAAATTACAAATTTACTTATAAACCATATCGAAAGCTTTGCGATTACAAACAAAATCCTAAGTTGTAATTTTTTATATATTGATGAAAGCTGGGGCAACCATCTTAAATCTTTGGGATACTATGAATGGATAAACTCCAGCAGTGAATGGAGGAGTAATGGAGAAAAAACATTTGATGATTTTCTATCTAGATTTAACTCCAATCAGAGAAAAAATATAAAAAAAGAGAGGAAATCAATTATTAAACAAGACATTAAAGTAGAAATTTTTAATGAAGATGATATCAACCAAGAAATCCTCAAAAAAATGCATAATTTTTATGAACAGCATTGTTCGAGGTGGGGAGTTTGGGGAAGTAAATATCTAACATCTACATTTTTCGAAACACTGGTTGATAATAAAAAAAATCTTTTACTTTTTAGTGCATCAAAACATGATTCAAATGAAATTTGTGCTATGTCGATGTGCGTTAAAAATCAAAACAACTTATGGGGTAGATATTGGGGTAGTCAAAGAGAAATATCTAATTTACATTTTGAATTATGCTATTACCAGCCAATTGAATGGGCAATAAAAAATAGTATCCATTTGTTTGATCCTGGAGCGGGTGGTAAACATAAAAGACGGAGAGGTTTTTTTGCAAAAAGCACCGTTAGCATGCATAAGTGGTTTGACAAAAATATGGAAAATATAATTTATCCTTGGCTAAATGAAGTGAATAAACAAACAGAGATGGAAATTGATTTTGAAAATAAATCTATACCCTTTAAATAAAAAATTATTCGTCTTTACCAAAGATTATATTAGTAATATAGTTTTTATTAACTTATAAGAATGGATTCTAAGAACAGTTTTGATGAAAAAACAATAATTGATAATAACCTATCCAAACGATATATAGATTTAGATCCAAACGGTTATTTTATTATCAAAGTAGATTTTGAAGAAAATAAAATAATTTTAGAGCACTTTCTAAATAATATTAATGATGAGGGATATGCGCTTGACCCAGAAACAAATGAACCTATTAAATGCGACTCTAAAAATAAAAGAGTTAGTAATGAAGTTTTTAAAGGTATTAGTGCGAAACAACTTGGAATAATGATCACTGAAGAAAGAAATGACTTAATAACCAGATTCGACCATGCCCTATATTTAGGCCGGGAACTACAAAAAGCAGAAGAATGTTTGTACAAAAGATTACCATATATCCAAGATTAAGAAATTAAACGAAAAAATCTAATCTTTTCATCTGATGTTAAATTAAATAAAAATAAAAAAATTAATGAACATCATTTTCTATTTTGCATTTATTGGTTTTGGTTTTGGAGCTGCTTTCGCATTAGATAAGCTCTTAAGAGCAGTTAAATTAATTTAAAAAAACTATAAAATTTTAATAGTCTCTCCATACAAATCATATTCATCCGCAAAATAAATATTTGCTTCAACAAATTTACCAATATAATTTTTCAAATCAATTTTATCCTTAACAGATAAAATTACTGTTCCGTCAATTTCAGGGGAGAAATTATAGGACCGACCTATTAATTCGCTACTATCTGATATTTTTTCTACCAAAATCTTCATTTTTGAACCAACATATGACTGATTTTTATTTTTGGAGATATTTTGTTGAACTGAAATAACATTATCTTTTCTTGCCTCTGCAACCTCTAGGGAAACTTTATTTGGCAAATGAAAAGCTGCAGTTCCTTCCTCAGGAGAAAAAATAAATACTCCCACATGATCAAATTTGTGCTTATCCAAAAATTCGAGAAGATGTTCAAAATGTTCTTTTTTTTCTCCCGGGAATCCAACAATGAGACTAGTTCTTAATACAGCAGATGGAATTTCTTCTCTAATTTTCTCCAAAATTGATTCATTCAAAGAAGCCTGCCAAGGTCTATTCATACTCTTCAATACATCTGGATGACTATGCTGAAGTGGTAAATCAAAGTAAGGAACTATATTCTTTGAATCTTTGAAAGCTCTAATAACTTCATCAGTTAAACCCGTTGGATAAGCATAATGTATCCTTATCCAAGGAATTGGAACTTTAGAAAGCTCATTCAAAAGTTTGGCTAATGATGGTTTTCCATAAATATCTTGACCATAATTAGTTGTTATTTGACTAATTAAAATGATTTCTTGAATACCCTGTTTTGCAAGACTTTTGGCTTCTGAAACTATAGATTCTATTGTTCTACTTCTTTGAGGACCTCTCAACTTAGGAATAATACAAAAAGCGCAATTATAGTTGCAGCCTTCAGCAATGCGAAGATAAGCAACAAATTTATTTTTATCTACAAAACGAGGTATTTCCTCATCTGCAATAAATTCCGGTATTTTTGAAACTTCATTAACGATTTCCCCTTTTTCTACTCTGTCTAAAACCTTGGCTATCTTTTGATAATCTCCTGTTCCAATCAAACCTTTTATTTCAGGAATTTCTTTTATAAGCTCATCTTTAAAATGCTGAGCCATACAGCCTGCAACTATTACTTCCTTTCCTTGATTTGTATATTCTAGAATTTTTCTAATAGATTCTTCTCTAGCTGTTTCAATAAAACTGCAAGTATTTACAACAACAACATTTGCATCATTTATATTGCTGTCAACTTCATAACCCTCTTTATCTAATAAGCCTTGCATATGTTCAGTATCAACAAGATTTTTCTCACAACCAACATGACTGAATGCAATCTTAGATAGTTTTTTTTCTTTTACATTGAGACTATTCTTTTTCACAACTTGAAAAATAAGAATTTAATGATTTAAAAAGCATTTCGTATATAACTCTCATGCCAAGATAATATTAGGATAGATAATGTAAATAACAAACTTTCGTTTTTGTATGGCCTTTAAGACTTTAAACAGAAGGAATAAAAAAGATTTGAAATGGCCAAAAATCATAATCGCAATCCTTAGCACTATAGGCATAGTTGATACAGGTTCGATTACTTTAAAAAACTGGGGATTATTTAATTCGCTTTCGTGCCCAGGGATACAAAATGGTTGTGAAACAGTTTTAAACAGTCCTTGGGGTACTTTATTTGAAAATAATCAAGTTAATATACCTCTCTCATTAGCTGGATTCATAACATACTTAACAATATTAGTTTTCACTATAATACTCTCGCTTAATTTAATTTCCCCAAAAGAAAAACTAAATAAGTTTTTATGGTGGTTAGTATTTCTAATTTCCTGTGCGTCATCAACATTTAGCTTTTTATTG
Organism: Prochlorococcus sp. AG-355-N16; assembly: GCA_003278545.1. GTDB lineage: Bacteria > Cyanobacteriota > Cyanobacteriia > PCC-6307 > Cyanobiaceae > Prochlorococcus_A. The sequence goes on along the minus strand of QCEF01000001.1, from coordinate 283,078 downwards.
ATAAATATAATGTTTTTTAAGATTCAAGCATATTGCTTTTTTTGTATACTTTCAGCAATTTTATCGTTTTCTATCTTTATAATTTCTATTATTGGAGCAAAGTTCGAAAGTAGAGAACCTATGATTATTAGAGGTTTCATTGTAGCCATTAGTGTCCTGCTGGGGGGTCTAATTTGGTCAACAAACGTTGACCCCTCTAATGCTATTGATGTTGCAAACCCCACTGAAAATGTATCGCCAATAATTACCACTTCAAGCTCTCCCCAGAAAGTAAAGTTTGCAAAATTTTTAAGTGAAAACAATATTGTTATGTATAGTGCATACTGGTGCCCGCATTGCCACGATCAGAAACAATTATTTGGTAAGGAAGCAGTGAAAGAATTAAAAGTAGTTGAGTGTGCTAAAGATGGTAAAGATAATGAGTATGAGCTATGCCAAACCAAAGGAATCAGTGGATTTCCTTCTTGGGAAATAAATGGAGAAATTATTAGTGGTACGCGTGACTTAAATGAATTAGCAACAAAAACCGACTATCAGGGAGATCTTAATTTTTAATAAATCTTTTTTGAATTTTTTGATCTAACTGTTGTCTAGTATGGCATTCCCAATTTTTATCTTTATCAGGGAAATCATCTCTATAATGCCCTCCTCTACTTTCTTCTCTAAAAAGACAAGCTTTTAATAAAGTTATGGTGGTTATTTGTCTATTCTTTAAATCAAGTAAAAGATTTAATGATCTTCTATTGCGTTCACTAAGTTTTATTTTTTGATCAAATTTTATTTTTTCAAGACTATTTAGTAAATCATTTTTATTTAATTTAGCTATATCATTTTGAATGTAATTTAAAAAATTACTCATGTTTACCTTATTTCGAGATACACCTAAATTTAACCAACATAATTTTCTAAGTTCATCAATTTTTTCAGCAATTATAGAAATTTGATCTTCTTTAGGATCTTCAATATCAAACTCTTGAAATGATCTATCAAATTTTTCAACTTCAGAAAGATCATTCAAAACAATTGACGACATTTTTCTTGCGAAAACAAGACACTCCATCAGTGAATTACTTGCTAGTCTATTAGCACCATGCACACCTGTAGAAGCAACTTCTCCAACGGCATATAATCCTTTTCTTGTTGAAGATGCATTAAGATCAGTTTTAACACCTCCCATCCAATAATGAGCTGCAGGAGCCACGGGAATAACCTCATTTAAAGGGTTAACGCCATAATCCTGACATCGACTTAAGATCGTGGGGAAGCGCTCTACAATTTTTTCTGGATCAATATACCGAAGATCTAAGCCAACATGATCTAAATTATTATCATACATATTTTTCATAATTGCTCTACTTACCTGATCTCTAGTAGCTAGATCACGATTTTCAAGATTTTTAACTGGACTTTCACCATTTTTATCGACTAAAATCGCGCCTTCCCCTCTAAGTGCCTCAGATATTAAGAAGCAAGGTGCACCATAAAATTTTAGAGCTGTTGGATGAAATTGCACGAACTCTAAATCTTCGATAGCAGCTCCTGCTTTCCATGCAAGAGCAATCCCTTCACCAGAGGATTGAGCAGGATTTGTTGTATTTGTAAACAAGTGTCCACCCCCACCTGTAGCCAAAACAACAGCTCTAGATTTAATCCAATATAAATTTGCTCCATCAAGAACCTGAACTCCTCTACATTCTTTATTTTCAATGAGAAGTTCAGTTACTCTTACACCCCTGCAGTGAAGAATATTTTTTTGATTCTCAATATGATCTTCTAGAACTTCAACTAATGCTCTTCCAGTACGATCCTTGACGTGTAAGACTCTTCTTCGTGAATGGGCTGCTTCTAAGGTAGTAGCTAATTGATCGGAACTTTGATCAAAAATCATCCCTAAATTCTGTAACCTTTCTACACAACCTGGAGCTTCTTTAACTAACATTTCTACAGCTTGAAAATCACATAATCCATCACCTGCTTTTAAAGTATCCTCAGCATGAAGATCAAATGAATCATCTTTTCTAACAACAGATGCAATTCCGCCTTGAGCCCATCTACTGGAAGATACCTTACTAGTATTTCTATTTAAAAGAAGCACTTTTAAATTTGAGGGTAATTCAAGACAAGTCATAAGACCAGCAGCTCCAGCACCTATAACGATTACATCCCAATTATTTATTGGTATGGGTTCTTGCGTAAATGGAGGCCTTAACATTAAACCAATCCACTAAAAGTTGGTTGCAGAATTGCTAAAACAATAAAAATACCATCCACAATTAATGTCGTTTGAATTACGTAACCAGAAATTAAGAGTGCTTTACCACTAGTAGTATTAATTGTGCCAGAATCTAAAATTTCTTTTGAAATAAACCAAAGTATAAGAGCAACAAAAACGATAATAGATAATGATTTTATTTGAATAAGACTCTCTGAAGTTTTTTGAAGAATCATGGGTGCATTTTCAGAATCTGCTGTAATTACTTCCTTCCATTGATCCATAATTCCGATTAAGAATATTGTAATGTCGGTAACTGCGGTTCCAAATAAAGAAGAGATATAAAAACTTGAACCTATTTTCCAATTAGTACCAAATCCAATTAAAGCTAATGGGAGAACTACAGCTTCAACAGGTATGTGTAGGATAGGAAATGGGCTTAACCATCCCCAGAACAAACATCCACCAAGCCAACTACCTGATATACCAAGTAATAATGAACTGACAATAAACCACTTATTTGAGCCTTTCTGATTTAAAACAATTGCCACTAAGACAATAACAAAAGTAAAACAAAGAGCACTTATTGGTTCTAATCTAACCCAAGGGGCTTGAACAAAAATAGGTAAAATTACAAAAAAAGAAGACCACAATCTTAAAGATATAGGATTTGATAAAAAACTATTTTCGTATGAATCAACTATCTTATGAGATTCATAGTTGAATTTATCTTTTAATTCTAAATTTTTTGTAATTAATTCTTTCAATGAAAAAGTTTATTTTAATTAATCTAAATCGTGTTTTAAAAAACTGCGAATGCCATATTTTAATAAATTAAAGGCCCATAATTTCGCAGCTATATTTAGTTTTTTAAAAGTATTTAATACACTTTGAGTCATATATACGTTTAGAATAAAAATAAATAAGAGTATTTGGCCTTAAATTGTGTGGCAAGAAATTAATTACACGGAAGATCCCGTTGATCTTTTGGTCCCTAATTTTACTTATAAAATAAACCCTGCAGAAATTGAAAGTATTGAAGCTAATTCTATTGCTGAAGAAATAGGATTTGAATCAGGTGACTCAATTATTAGTATTAATGGGAAAAAACCAAGAGATTTAATTGATTATCAGATTCTGATTAGTGAAGAAATTTTAGATATATCAGTTTTAGATAAAAATCATGAGATTCACAATATAAATATTGAAAAAGATCAAGACGTTAATTTAGGTATTAATTTTAAAGATGCATTATTTGATTCAATCAAGCAATGCAATAATAGATGTCCATTTTGTTTTATTGATCAACAGCCAAGTGGTAAAAGAAAAAGCCTATATATAAAAGATGATGATTATAGATTAAGTTTCTTATATGGCTCTTATTTAACTCTTACAAATTTAAAAAAAGAAGACTGGGAAAGAATTGCTATGCAAAAACTATCCCCACTTTTTATTTCAGTTCATGCTACTGATCCCTCCACAAGAGAAAAATTATTAAAAAATAAAAATGCAGGAGTGATACTTGATCAAATTTCGTGGTTTGAAAAAAACTCTATTCAAATACATGCTCAAATTGTTGTTTGTCCAGATATAAATGATGGGGATATTCTTGAGAAATCAATTTTGGAACTTGCTGAGTTCTACAAAAAAACCTCTCAAACAGTACTTTCAGTCGCAATAGTTCCTGTAGGACTTACAAAATTTAGACCTGAAAATGATGGATTGAAATCAATCAGCCCAAAATATGCAAAAAAAACTATTAAACAAGTAGAGAGAATTCAAGCCTCTCTACAAATTACTCTTGGGACTCGTTTTTGTTGGTTAGCAGACGAATGGTATTTAATTGCTGGTACAAATTTACCTAGTTACAAAACCTACGAAAATATGCCACAAGAATCTAATGGAGTTGGGACTATTAGAAACTTTCTAGAAGCATTAAGAGAAAAGACTCAAAACCTACCCCAAAAAGTTAATAAGCCAAAAAAAGTAAGTTGGATTGTTGGTAAATTAGTCTATGAAGCCCTAATTCCTACAGTTGAGAAATTAAACTTAATTAATGGATTAAAAATTAATTTATATGGTTTGCCAAGTATTTACTGGGGTCAAGATCAAGTTGTTACAGGACTGCTTACTGGAGAAGATCTAATTTGCGGGCTGAAAAATAAGGATTTAGGAGAAGCTGTTTACATACCATCTATTATGTTAAAAATTAATACTGATTTATTTTTAGATGATAAAAATATTGAAGAAGTTGAGAATCAAATAAATACTAAAATTCACGTTCTTGATGATTCAAATGATATTATTAATACTTTGATTGGTTAATCGAATATTTTCGAAACTATAAAACATGCTTAAAAGAGTAATAAATCCTTTCTTATTATTGCCGCTTACTTTAAGTATAAATACCTTTAATGTTCTTTCGAGCGAAACAAAAAATTACATAGATAATGCTTTAGAAGAAAAATCAAATATTACTTTCGTTGATTATCAAGAAATAGAAAAACTTGTATTAAATAATCAAGAATTAAAATCATTACAAAACTTAGTAGCCTCTGCAAGCTTTAATCTTTCCAGTCAAATTGCCAAAAGATACCCATCCTTAGATTTTCAAGCCAATGGGTTACCAAAATATGTCGCAGGTAAAAAGTACACTAGCAATTCACCTACTTTAAAAACATCACAATTTACGGCTAATCCCTCCCTTAATATTAAATGGGATGTAATTGCCCCTTTAAGAGGATCTGAAATTAAAATTGCCAAAACAAATTACAAAATTGCAGAAAATAATTATGAGATTAAGAAAAAAGATTTAATTCAAGAAGCAAGAATCAGATATCACAAATACAAAAAGTCATATCAAGATATTCAAAATAAAAAATCAATACTTGATTTATCAATTACAAGTTTAGAAAATGCTAAAGCGAAGCTAGATGCTGGAATTGGTACAAAATTTGAAGTTCTTGAAGCAGAAGCTCAATTTTCTCGAGATCAACAATCACTTAGTGAAAAGAAAATAGAACATCAAATTAATAAGATTTCTCTTAAAGAGATTCTTAATGTTAAGGGAGATTTCGAAACTAATAAAGAGCAAAATCTTATAGGGTTTTGGAATCATAAATTGAATAAGAATATTAATGAGGGTTTAGATAAAAATCTTTCCTTAAAAAACCTTATTCTGCAAAAATCAATCAAAAAGAGCCAAGCAGAAAGCTTTTTAGCTCAAAATAAGCCAAATATCTATATCAGTAATTCATTATCTAGTACCTTTTCAAAAGGTGACTCTCTAGCAACTAATATCGACTCTGAAAAATTTGGATCTAATTATACAAATACCATAAGTCTAAATTTTGCATGGAGTATTTTTGATGGCGGACAAAATAAGAACTCCTACAAATCAAAACTAGCAGATGCAGAATCGGAAAAATATGCATATGAAAATCTAAAAAATGTTTTAACCACAAGTATTAGTAAAGCCTATTTAAATCTTAAATTAAATGAAGAAAAAATAATCTCTTCTCTTAAAGAAATTGAATCTAGCAAAGAGTCTGTAAGGCTTTCCAGACTTAGATATGATGTAGGAATTTCAACTCTTAAAGATGTTCTTGTTAGGCAAAGTGAATTAAGTAATGCGAAATCAAAAAATATTAATGCAATATATAATTACAATCTGAATATAGATGAATTAGAAAGATTAACTTTCCTTGATAAAAATAAAAATTGTTTGGGTAGAAATAATACTAAAATTAAGGAAACAAAGTCTATTTGCAATATATAAAGATGAATCCACCAAATTTAACCAATAAACAACTACGTGAATTAGATTTTTTATTTGAATTGGTTAGTCAACGACAAACAAATGATTTTGGAAATATTAGTGCCAGTAATAAAGCAGATGGATCATTATTAACAAGTTGTGATTTATGGAGTGACAAAACAATCGTAGATGGCTTAGCTTCAATAGCTCCAGGTGAAGGCGTCCTTAGTGAAGAAGGACAAAAGTTAATTCCAGATTCAAAAGCTTACTGGGTGGTCGATCCACTCGATGGGACAACAAATTTTGCTGCCGGTATTCCTTACTGGTCTATATCTGTAGCAAGGTTCTTTGATGGTAAACCACAATCTTCTTTTTTAATCATTCCTACATTGAAAAAAAAGTTTGTATCCATTAAAGGTAAAGGGGTTTGGTTAAATGACAAGAAAATTGATCCTATTCAAAATAATCGTCAAAGTGAATGCATTTCTTTATGTAGTAGATCAATAAAAATTTTACAAAAAAAACCAAACTCAGTATTTCCTGGCAAAATCAGACTTTTGGGTGTATCGAGTTTAAATCTTACGAGTGTAGCTATGGGACAAACTTTCGGAGCAATAGAATCAACCCCTAAGATATGGGATATTGCAGCAGCCTGGCTGCTTTTAGAAGAACTCAATTGTTCTATAGAGTGGTTAGAAAAAGATCCTTTAAATTTAGTTTCAGGAGAAGACTTGAGCGATGTTAATTTTCCATTAATTGCTTGTAGATCTATTGAAAAATTTGAAATTTTAAAGCCATGGGGCAATTTATTATCAGCAAAATAGTTGCATCATAAATAAAAAATTGCTTGAAAAATTTCTTAATCAGATACAATGAAAATTAAGTAAATAAATAAATATTTGAAGAAAATTAATATGCAGAGAAGTTCAACATGGATACTGAAAAGTTTGTGGGGAGCTTGTGAGCGATGGAGCAAATCTGATTGTGTTGATTTAAGCGCTGCATTTGCATACTACACACTTCAATCATTTTTTCCCATCCTTCTAATTTCTCTTTCAATAGCTTCATGGTTCCTAGGCAAACAAGAAGGATTAGATCAACAAATAATTGCAATTGCTGCTCAGCTTTTACCTCCTTCAGTAGTTGAATTAGTAGAGACAACATTATTTAATTTGATAGATCAAGGTTTTGGAGCAGGAATTCTTGGAGCTATGTTTTTGCTTTTTACAGCAGGAAATGCATATCTATCTCTGCAAAGAGGTTCGGATAGGCTTTGGGAGGACGAAATTCCTTCTAAAAAAGTTAATGCTGCTTGGAGAGTGCAAGCTTCGAAGTTTCTCCGAAATAGAGTTGAAGCCTTTTTAGTAGTATTCTTTATTGGTTTTTTAATGGTACTAGATCAAATTAGTGCGAATCTTAGGATGATCCCAAGTAACGTTTTAGAAAATCTTTCAAAATCTAATAATCTTATTTCTGATTTATTATTAAAGTTGCCGTTATTACAGGTTGGTCAGTTTGCAATACCACTAATTGGCTTTTCTTTAATGGCTCTTTTATTACAAGCACTTTTGCCCAGCAGAAAAGTTCCATTGAAACCACTGTTACCTGGATCTTTTCTTATTGGAATTGGCCTAACAACTTTGAACCTAGCAGTAAGTAAAAGTATTCTCTCACTTGGAGTAAGATTTCAAGCATACGGTTTTATTGGAGGTTTTCTAGTACTTACTTTGTGGGTATGGCTTTTAGGAGTTATTTTATATTTTGGACAGTGTTGGAGCGTAGTAATTGCTAGTATGACTTTAGTAAATAAAAAAAGAAATTATAGATAAGGATAACTGAGGTGAATTATTTTCTTAAAGCTAATAAAAATCTTCTTACCTACTCATTAATAATACTTATCTTTATTCCAATTTTTGGATTTAACTTTTTCATTAGCTTTGTTGGAAATATTCTACTTCTTTTATTTTTAATTCCTCTTCTATTATTAGTTTTAGTGTTTATGGGTTTTAACTCTTACAAATCTAAAATTAATACATGCAGTAATTGTGGCGCAATATCATTAGGTTTAAGTGAAACCTGCATGAATTGCGGTGCAGATTTAGAGAATATAAATAAGAAAAATCAATTAGATAAAATGCCTAGTGAAAGTACCATTGATGTGAAAGCAGAAGAAATTAAGTAAAATACTAACCTATTCCAATTTGTCGAAGAATACTTTGTCCAGTAATTAATTCAGTACCAAGTCCAATCAAAATACCCATCATTGCCATACGGCCATTCCAAGTTTCTGCAAAGTTTACAAAGCCAAATCTTGGTTGATTGTCTTTATTCATAATTAACTAAATTATATATCAAGTTATTTTAACGTTTTAAGGAAGATTTTATGAAAAATAATAAATTATTTATTTAACATGTCTTACACCATCAACAGGTCGATACTCATCTCCAGTTAATTCCTCATATACAATAGCAGGCAATCCTGTATCAAACATTGTTTGCAATGCTTCTTTTAACATAGGATTCCAACCTCCAGTACTAACTTTTCCATGTCTTACTGTCCAATCCCAAGTCCCTTGAAGATCTCTAGGAAGTCTACCTTCTCTATCTCTTCGCGCGACTAAGTCTAAAGATTCAACTATGCCAACAATAACTGGGCTTTTACCGTAAGAAGGAGTAAGACTTAGTTCAAGTCTCACTGGATCTTCTTTAACCATTTTCAAACGAAACCTTGGTGGCAATTTGAGAGATCTTATTACCGCTGAAACAATTTTTGTTCTTAATTCCAATTTTTTTCCTTAGATATATTTATTTAATCGGTTGTTGAACCCTTTTCTTCTAATGTAGAGTCATTATCGTTCGAAAATCTTACTGTTAATAACTCTTCTTCTGTTATATTACCTGACTTATCCAAAAGTTCTGGGTGTATTGTGTATTTTTTTTGTTTAAAACTAGAAGTACTTAAACGTTTCTTTTTATTATCGGATAAACCCCAACCATTAGACATTACTTTAAAAGCTTTCCACACTAAATAAGTTAAAGCCGCAGAATAAATAATTGGAAATAGAATAGTCATTGAACTTATAAATCAGTTGGTTATATTTTTAATATCATAGCCCGAAAAAAAGAAATTTAGCTATTTTAACTCACTAAATTAGTCTCTAGATTCAATTAATTAAATTACTAGTTATATTAAAATTAAACTACTATAGTGGATTAAATCTCTCGAAGAACATAAGAAAATCAAAAAGTTGAAAAGATACATCCAAAAGCTATTACTAATCGTCTCGCTAATTCCAGTAGGCATTACATATCCTGAAAAAGTAATATCCCAACCACTAAGCAAACCAAAAATTAATGAGGTTAGTTTATTTTCAAACAAATCTTTCATAACTAAAGCTGTAGAAAGAACCGGTGCAGCCGTGGTGACAATTGATACGCAAAGATATGTTAAAAAAAGAAATTTTCCAAGAAATTCTCAACTATTTCTAGACCCATATTTTGAAAGATTTTTTGGATTAGATTTGCCTAACGAAAATCGACCAAGAATAGAGCAAAACCAAGGCAGTGGATTTATATTTGCAGATGGACTTGTAATGACCAATGCTCATGTAGTGAATGGATCAGATAAGGTAATTGTTGGTTTAACCAATGGCAAAAAAATAAACGCTAAACTAATAGGCCAAGACTCTTTTACTGATTTAGCTGTGCTAAAGATTGAAGGGAAAGGGCCTTGGCCAAAAGCAAAATTGGGCGATTCTGCAAAGATTAAAGTTGGTGATTGGGCTATAGCAGTTGGAAATCCATTCGGATTGGAAAACACAGTTACGCTTGGTATTATTAGTAATCTAAATAGAAACGTAACTCAATTAGGGATATATGATAAAAAACTTGAACTAATACAAACAGACGCTGCTATTAATCCTGGCAATTCTGGAGGTCCACTTTTGAATAGCTATGGAGAAGTGATTGGTATTAATACTTTGATAAGATCAGGTCCAGGAGCCGGTTTGAGTTTTGCAATCCCAATTAATAAAGCTAAGGAAATTGCCTATCAACTTATAAACAATGGGAAAGTAATACATCCTATGATTGGAATAAGCCTAATAGAAGAATATATTTCTGAGAGAAACAATAATGTCGTAAAAGTTGGATATGTAGTACCGAACAGTCCAGCTGAAAAAAGTGGAATTAAGATAGATGATATTTTAATAAAAATAGGCAATAAAGATATTGAAACCGCATCAGACGTAATAGAACAAATTAGTAAAAATGGCATCAAAAATCAAGTAAATATATTATTGAAGCGTAAAAATAAATTTATGAAATTAAAAGTAATACCAACTGATATTACTAATCTACAAAATAACTAAAAATTTTTATTATCATTTCGTTTAAGTATTTCCACACATCTATAAATACATCTACCATCCCTTACATCGCAGGAAGTAATGCATTCAAAATAACTTTCAATAGGATCAGAAATTTGAAAATTCTTTTCTTGGAAATCGTAATTTTTCATTTAAAATATAAAACCTATTTTTGTATTTTTAAGATTAATCAAGGAGGGTAAACTATGTAAAGATAAATGAGTGATCTTACTTAGCCAATTGTAAATTTTATTAAAAAAAATCAAACTTTTTGACTTTGAGTTTTTTCTAAAAAATATTCGTAATTACCATCATATGAAAATAACTTTGAATCTTTAATTTCAATAATTCTATTTGCAACCTTTGAAATAAAATACCGATCATGAGAAATGATTAATAATGAGCCTTTATAATTTTTAATCGCTAATTCTAAGTTTTCCTTAGATTGCAGATCCAAATGATTAGTTGGTTCGTCCAAAAGAAGGAAATTACTAGGATTAATAATCATGAGCGCCAACGCTAATCTTGCCTTTTCTCCCCCACTTAGTTGTTTAATATATTTAAAAACAGTTTCATTTTGAAAGCCAAAACCCCCTAAAAATGTTCTAACTTTTTTTTGGGACCATTCTGGAGACTTATTAAATATTAAATCAATAACCCTTTCTTCAAGTGGAAGAGCTTCAGCCTGATTCTGTTCATAATAGCTAGTAATTATATTATGTTTACCAAGATTAATTTCTCCAATTTCAGGAGATATTTTTTTCATAATAATTTTAAGCAATGTAGATTTGCCGCAGCCATTAGGTCCCAATATTGCTATTTTATCCCCAGAAGAAATTTTTAAATTAATATCTAAAAAAAGAATTTTATCTTCAAAACTATGAGACAAATTTTTGATATTTAAAACTAATTTTCCTGAGCGAGGGCACTCTGGAAAATTAAAAACAGGACTTTTTGATTTTGCTATGGGAGCCTCAATTTTAGAAATCTTTTTTAATTGTTTTTCTCTGCTCTTTGCTTGAGAACTTCTATTTGCACTAGCTCTAAATCTATCTATATAACTCTTCTGTAACTCAATTTCTTTTTGTTGTAATTGATATGCCTTATTTTGTGATTCTTCATTCAAAGATTTCTGTTCTACAAAAAAAGAATAGTTCCCATTATATGTTTCTGACATTCCTCTATCTACAAAAATTATTTTTTTACATAATTTATCTAAGAAATATCTATCGTGGCTAATAATAATAACTGCAATCTTAAGCGAAGATAGATATTCTTCCAGCCAAAAAATAGTTTCTAAATCTAAATGATTGGTTGGTTCATCCAGTAAAAGTAAATCAGGGTTTTGTAAGATTATTTTTCCAAGTGCAACTTTCATCTGCCAACCACCTGAGAAATTGCCAATTAATTTATCAGCATCTTCTGTAGAAAAGCCTAATTTTGGTAATATTTTTTCTACATCTGATTGCATTTTATAACCACCTAAAGCTTCAAATTTTGCTTGATATTTTGCAAGTTGATTTACAAATATTTCAAGTTCATCAGAATGTTTTTTTATATCCAAAGATTTCATTTTGTTCTCAATTTCTAAAAGTTTAATGGCAACAATTTGTATATCTTTAAAAGAACTTTCTAATTCCTGTCTCACTGAAAAATTCAAATTACAATCAAACTCCTGTTTTAAATGGGCAATTTTAGGATTTCCCTCTTTGATGATCGTTCCACTTGTTTGCTCTTCCTCTCCAATTAAAATTTTAAATTGGGTTGATTTACCTGCACCATTAGAACCAACTAAGCCAACTTTTTCTCCTTTCTTAATCTGCCAATTAATATTTTTTAAAACAACATCTGTAGAATATATTTTGCTTACACCTTCAAATCTAATCACTGTTTTAAAAATAGAATTTACAAAATCTGTGGCTTATTTACTAAAAAATATTTTGTGGAATAAAATTAAATCATGAAAAGAATAGAACAAATTGTAGTGATTTTCATAGCTGCAGCTCTTGCAATTCCAAGTTACTGGTTTTTTTGGACTTTAGCTGGTGGAGGTGGTTACAACAAAAGAATAAAACCTATTAATAATCCAAATAATAATTATTCGAAACCTTTTCCTAAAGACCGCCTCGAGCCTTAATTAACCACATTTTAGTTGCCTCATCATCAATAGTACTCAAATATTCAATAACCTCTTCTTTAGTCACAGAAATATTTAACTCGTTGCCAATGTCGCATATTTTATCTAAGGTTTTTTTAGGATTAGTTAAGGCTGTCATAAACAAACTTTTTTTCTTACTGGAATCGTTGGCTATTAACTTGTAGAGCTTTTCAGCATTACTAGACATGTTTTTAAAATCTATGTACTAATAGATTATTACTTCAAGCTACATTTTGTTCATTATATTTATGATTAGATAAATCATTATCCACATCTTTTATCTCTTTTGCAGAGGCGTCTGCCATACTTCTTGCGTCTAAACATAAAACTTTTCTTAGTTTCGCAAAGTTAGCTGCGTGAGATTTTCTACCATCTTTTTGGGCATAATACTCAGACTGCTGAAGAATTTGGTGAAGATGAGTTAACAAATATGGACTTATTACAGCTGATACCAAAACGTCACTATTTTCATTATCGTGAGAATCAGAATTGACCAATCTTTTTTTCGGTTTATCAATTATCGACCTTTTAGGAGAATCAATTTTTCTTGAATTTTTCATGGGACAATAAAACAATTAATTGATACGGACATAAATTTCCTTACTAATAATATACACAAAGATAGTATCCTTGACTAACTGTGTATACTAATAAGTAACAGTTATCAACTTTGACTCATGGCTACCCGCCAAAATTCAACTAATGGGAAGCCTAAATCCCCCAGAATTCAAGTAGTTCTACCAGAATTAATATGTGAGCAATTAACTATTTTGGCCGATAATGAATCTAGGACAGTAAGTAATATGGCAAAAGTGTTAATACAAGAGGGTATAAAAAAATATTTCGAAAAAGAAAGTAAATCAGCTGTTTCAGAAAATAATTTAAATACTTATAAATTTAGAGATGAACTTGAAAAACAAAGCGTCAGAAGATTAAAAAGAGCTCCTCAAAGGATTAGATACTATAAAAAATCTGATTAAAAAATTAATTCTGAGGCAATTTCTGTAAATCTGCAGTTTTTCCCATTACTACCAAAATATTGCCTCTTTCTAAGATATATTTTGCTGGAGGATTAACTGTTAACTCTTCAGCAGGTCCTGCTGCAAGAACATTAACTAAATAATTTTTCCTCAAATTCAAATCTCTTAAAGATCTTCCAATAAATTCCTCTGGAACAGTTATTTCATCTATACCAGTTTGATTATCGAGTTCCAATCTTTCAATTAGATTTGGTCTAACTAGTTCTAAACCTAATCTCTCTCCTTGCATTCTGGAAGGGAAGACAACTTTGTCTGCTCCTACCCTTTTTAACATTTTTTCGTGCAAGTCACTCGTAGCTCTTGCTATTACTCTTTTTACTTTGCTACCTTCACTATCTTTAGCAATAAGTGTCGTTGTTATACTTGCTTCAATAGGTTCACTTATACCTACTACAACAGTATTCATCTCAAGTATTCCAGATTCCTTCATAGACTCTTCATCAGTACAATCTACAACTCTAGCTTCTATAGAAGGTTCCAATTGCCTCAAATCATCAATAGCTTTTTCCGAATAATCTGCAGCCAAAACATCTGCACCATTACTTATAAGTTCTCTACAAACAGCAGTTCCAAATCTTCCAACGCCAACAACTGCAAAAGTGAGGGCTTCTTTTTCTCTCTTTTGGGACCACTGCCACCAATCTGCCATAATAAAACTCAGTCAATCCTAAACATAAAGATCAGCTCTAGGATAGCCAATTCTCTTTTGTCTATCTATTCTACTCTTATAAAGAGCCTGCCAAAGCGCACTTAAAAGCAAAAGGATACCAAGTCTCCCCACAAACATTCCAACAATAAGAATAAATTGACCAAAATGATTTAATTTTGCAGTTAAACCAATATCAAAACCAACTGTTGCAAATGCAGATATACAAGTGAACAGAATTTCTAGAAATGTGAAAGATTCTTTCTTAACAAAGGTATTTGCTGTACTAAGCAACATTGCCATTAAAAGAACAAAAAGCAAAGATCCAACAGTGATTCCAACTGCCTTTAAAATGACTTTATCTGAAATTAATCTATTGCTAATAATCACATCTTTCTGACCTCTTAAGGTTGATCTAGTTGCAGCCATTAAAGCAATAAATGTAGTTGTTTTTATGCCTCCACCAGTACCTCCCGTACTTGCTCCAATAAACATTAAAGTCATTAATAATAATAGACCTGTATCTGATATGGAATTCAAGGAGATTGGGTAATTGGTAAAGCCTGCAGTTCTTGCACTAACTGTTTCGAAGATAGAAGACATTAACCGTTCAAATAAATTTAAATCATTAAAAAATTGACTATTTAACAATGATTCAGTGATAAAGAATCCTAATGATCCAAACAATATTAGAGACAAACTTGTCCTAATAACTAGTCTGGAATGAAGGCTTAATTTCTTATAAGAAAGATTATTTTTATTACTCCAAATATCATCAATAACCCGCCATCCCAAACCACCCATAACAATGAGAAAAACAAAAACACTATTCACCAAATAATTTGTTCTATAGTCTTGAAGACTATTTGACATTAACGAAAATCCTGCATTGTTATATGCAGAAATGCTGTGAAAAATCGAGGACCATAGTCTTTCCCAATTATTTTGAATATCCACAAATCCAAAAAAATATAAGACAATTGCGCCCAAGGATATAATACTAATCGCAGTAATAGCAATGCTTTGAAAAGTTCGACCAATTCCTCCAACTCCAAATTCATCTAAAGTTTTTCCTTTGTCTAGTCTAGTTCTTAGCTTTGTCCCCTTTACAACAAACCCTTGTAAAAATGTTGTAATGGCCATTAATCCTAAACCACCTGATAAAAGCATAAAAGCTAAGAAAACTTGGCCAAAGAAATTTAAATCAACACCAATATCTATTATGGTTAAGCCAGTAACGGTTATTGCAGAAGTAGATGTAAAAAATGCTTCCCACAAACCAACCTTTGAAGATGAACATAATGGAGAGCTCAAAATTAAAGTTCCAAGGCAAATAATAAACAAGCCTGTAACAATAGTAAATTGAGGTACAGATAGCTTTTTGTAAGAATCTTTTAACTTATAAACCTTACTTGTGAATTTCACGATATTACCCGTAATTTAAAATTATCAATGCTGGCACAGTAAATGACATTATAAGTGTTAATCCAGCTCCATATTTTGCGATATCAAAAAATCTATATCTTCCAGGACCATAAACCATTAAATTTGTTTGATAACCCATTGGAGTCAAGAAAGATTGACTTGCACCGAATAAAACAAGCATTATTAAAGCGCTTGGTGAAATTTCTAAAACATTTGAGAATTCAAGAGCAACAGGCAAAATCAAAGCAACCGAAGCAGCATTACTTATAAATTGCGTAAGAATGACTGTAGATACAAAAATTACGACAAGTGCAAAATAAAGAGGCATTCCGTTAAGGACAAAGTTTAGATTAACTGCAATTACATCTGCTAATCCAGTTATCTGCATAGCTACACTAAAACAAGATAAAGATCCCAGCAATAAAATGACGTCTAACCTAATTGATTTTTGTATCTCTGCAGGTCTTAAACATCCACAAGCAACCATTGCAATCACTGCCAAAAGAACTGAACCAACTAATGGAATATTAGAAACCGAAGGCAAAACCACCATTCCTATTGCAATTGCAATCGATATAGGCTTTTTTATCAAAAAAGGTAAGTCATCTTCGAATTGATCTAAAATAAGCAAATCATTACTAGCTTGCAAACCTCTTATTGAATCTAGCGGTGCTTGCAATAATAATACATCTCCAGCCCTTAAAACAGCTTGGCCTAATCTCTCCTGAACAGTTTGTTGACCTCTTCTTAATGCTAAAACTGTTGCATTATGACGCTGCCTAAATCTTAATTCTCTCAAACTTGCACCGGCTAAAGTTGAACCTGCTGGTAACAAGGCTTCAAAAGTCTTAGTACCTTCATCATCTGAAAAAACATTAGCCCCATCGAAAGATGTTTTATTTTCTCCTAAAAGAATAGTATGTTCCTGCTGCAGCCTAAATAAGTCTGCCCTTGTAACTCGGATTATTAATCTATCATCCGGTTCAATCTTTCTATCAGCCAAAGGAGGAAGAATAACTTTTCCATGTCGTTGCAATTCCAGCACATCAACGTCAAATCGTCTTTGCAATCTACTATTTCTGACAGATTGTCCAACTAATTCTGAAGTAGAGGGAATAGTAACTTCGGTAAAATATATATTCATATCACCATTTTTAATAAACTCCTTATCTCTCCCTCTATCTGGCAAAAGCATCTCAGAAACTAGAATCATATAGGTTGTACCTATAAGCCACACAGGAATTCCTATTGAAGTCAAACTAAATAATTCCAAACCTCCATAACCTAATTGTTGACTAATATCACTAACAAGAAGATTTACTGAGCTACCTAATAATGTCAGAGTTCCCCCGAGTAAAGTAGCAAAAGAAAGAGGTAATAAAACTTTTGATGGTGATACATTTCTTCGCTCGCACCAACTTTCAATTAAAGGTAACAAAGATGCTACTACTGGAGTATTAGGTACAATTCCAGATATTGGAGCAATCAAAAAAGCTATTAAAGAAATTAATTTTCTTGGAGTTCGAATATTTTCAGAAGAAATCAATTCTCTTACTCTGTCTAAGGCACCACTTTTAAATAATGCTGAGGAAACTGCAAATAAACCCATAAGGGTAATTAAAGAAGGGCTACCAAATCCAGCTAAAGCTTTTTCAGGAGAAAGAACCCCAGTAGATATAAATATTCCTACACATAACAAACCAGTCAATTCTGGTGCAATAGTATTTCTAATAAACAAAATTATTGACATTATTAAAACAACTACCGTTATAAACGCATCAAAATTATTACTAACTTCTGCAATTAAATTCATACAAAACTTATTTAACTCAATATACCCAAAAACAATATTTCAAAAAAGTTTAATTCAAATAATCTTTTTTGAGAAACTTTTTAAAAATAGATTTTTTTTGAAATATCCATGAAGATGCAGATTTTAAGCTTTCTGTAATATCAGGCAACTTGGAAGCATATATAAGTCTTCTTGCCTCGAAAGCCAATTTCCCAGATAAAGTAACCCCAAGCCCAGAAATTGAAGCTTCGCCTATTCCTAAGCTAATCATTTCACCATTGTCTTGAAATTCAAAAGGTAAAGGATCTTTTCCTTGAATTAAAAGTTCTAAATTATTAGCGAGATGATTTCCTTGCTGCATAGCAACCTGAGCAGATATGGGTAAATCCTCCATTCCTTCAATAACTGAAATATCACCAATAGCAAAACAGTTTTTATGGTTTTCTATTTGCAAATTATTATTAACTAAAATTCGTCCAACTTTTTTTATTATTTGATCAGTTTCTAAGTAAGACAAATTAGGTTTAACACCTGCTGTCCAAATAACAATATCTTTATCCAAGGAAGTTATTCCAAAATCATTAGAAATACTAATCTTAGTTTCTGAGACTTCTTTAACTGTAGAATTCAAAAGAACGTTGATTTTTCTTTTTTCTAATGCCTTCTCTGCTTGTTCTCTATTAAAAATTTTGTTTTTATTTAGGATTTCGTTTGATTTTTCTATTACATTAATTTCAAATTGGTCTGTAAATATATCTTTAATTTTGCATGCCAACTCGATGCCAGAGGGACCACCTCCAACGATAAATAACTTTTTATGCAACGCAGTATCTAGTGATTTTTTTAAAAAAGAATTTAATTTATGTAAATCGTGAGCATCATTAAAAAAATAACAATATTCATCTACCCCTTTTATGAAAAAACTATTTGGAATAGATCCTGTACAGATAACAAGATACTGATAACTTAATTTTAATTCGTCACTAAATTCAAGAATATTTTCTTTGAAGTAAATCTTGGTTAAACAATTTCTTAAAAAAGTTATACCCGCATCAGAAAAAATATTTGCAAATTTTGGGTAGGCTTCCCAACTTCTTATTTCTTTGCTTAAAACTTCGTACATTAAAGGTTTAAATATGAAGTTAGTTTCAGAATCAACCACAAGAATCGGTAAAGAAGGATTAAGATTCTTTAAATTCAAAGCAAATGTCATGCCTGCAAAACCTGCTCCAACTATTACTATTGGTTTTTGTATTGATTTCATTAGAGAAATATTGTTATGCGTAAATGTATTATTAAACTATACGAATAATTTTTAAATTGAGCGAAATAAAATTAAACTCATAATCAAACTGAAGAATGATTGAAAAAATCCACAAAGATATTCAAACTAAATTGAGGAAATATAATCAAGAGCTTGTAGATATGAAGCCTCAAGGAATGCTTACATGGGGTTATGAAAATTTTGATAATCAATTTGCTATTACCACAAGTTTTGGTATACAGTCATCAGTCCTTTTAGATATGGTCAGTAAATTATCTTTACAAAAAAAAATCAAAATATTTTGGATTGATACAGGTTACCTTCCTCCAGAAACATACCATTACGCTGAAAAGCTTATTGATAATTTATCCTTAGAAGTTGAAGTTCTGCAAAGTGAATTATCTCCTGCAAGAATGGAGGCCAAATACGGAAAACTTTGGGAAACAAATAAAGTGAGTGATTTAGATAAGTATCATGAATTAAGAAAGATAAAACCTTTAGAAAATGGTCTAGAAAAATATGGTATTTACTGCTGGGCAAGCGGTGTTAGAGCAGGCCAAACAGAAAATAGAAACAAAATGAAATTCATAGACGTAATTCGTCAAAGACTCTCTCTAAGACCTTTATTAAATTGGACTAATAAAGATATTTTTTATTATATGGAAGAAAATAATTTACCAGCTCATCCACTTTTTATTAAAGGTTATTCTTCTGTAGGAGATTGGCATTCAAGCAGTCCCGATGGTTTTGAAACAAAGGGGAGAGATACACGATTTGGAGGGATTAAAGAAGAATGTGGAATACACACTAATAATTAAATTGATCATAGAACAATGGTCTCAGATATAAATTTTTTATTAGTAGGCAATAGTAGGCTTCATTGGGCAAAATATTCAAAAAATCAATCTAAATTCTTCCATACCAAAAAAGAGCAAAAAGTTCCTGAAAATATAGATCTTGATCAATTAATTTGGGCTTCTGTAGGAAAACTGCCAAATTTTATGCTGAAAAAAGAAAATGAAATAAAAACTAAAGATATCCAATTATCAAATCTTCCTGATTATTTTGGAGTTGATAGAGCTCTTGCCTGTATTGCCGCTTTAAAAATTATTGAAAACCCTTTCAAAAAAGATTTGCTAATTGCAGATTTTGGAACAATATTATCAATAACAAAATTAAATTCAAATGGATCTATTATTGGAGGCCAACTTCTTCCTGGTTTTCTAACACAATTAAAATCAATGGAACAAAATACAAAAAATCTTAAAGTTCCCAAAAAATATGATATTCCGATCAATGATTTTTTAATTAATACAGAAGAAGCAATCTTAAAAGGAGTAATCAACTCTCTTACTGGCGTGATTAAGAGTTTATTTAATCCCGAAAAGGATATTTTAATAATCTGTGGAGGAGACTCTCAATTACTTAGAAAATCTCTAAAGAATCAGAAGGAAAATATTATCAATGCTCCTAATTTAGTCATGGAAGGGATGATCATTCACCACCTCTCCGTAAAAAAATTAGCTTAACCCAAGGTCTGCAATTATATGATCAGCCATTATTGCCGCTTTTACCTTTAAGTAAATTTTTTCGATGTTACCATCAGTATCGATCAAAAAAGTATTTCTCATCATTCCCATATATTCTTTTCCCATAAATTTCTTAAGTCCATAGCTATCGTAATCAGAAGAAACTTTAAAAGGTTCAGGATCAGTTAAAAGAATAAAAGGTAAATTAAATTTTTCTATAAACTTCTGATGAGAGGAGGCATTATCTTTACTAATACCAAGCACAACAATGTTATTTTTTTGGAGTAAATCCCAATTCTCTTTAAAATTACAAGCTTCTTTAGTACATCCTGGAGTATTATCTTTTGGATAAAAATATAGTATTATTCTTTTACCTTTAAAATCACTAAGAGAAACTTCTTTCTCGAAAGCATCTTTTAATTTAAATTCTGGTGCTTTGTCGCCAACCTTAAGAGCCATTGAAATTATTAAATGAGTATGAATATAAAATACCAAAAATTTGGTTTTATGAGATTAAAGGTGTGCAAGATATCGTAACGGTAGAAGAAATCAAAACTGCAAAAACTCTAACAAGTTCAAGATCAAAGGTTTTTTTAGAAACGAGAGCTTATTTACGTCAATCACTTTCAACACTTTTTGATTTAGATCCCCTAGAAATTCCAATTAATGCTCAACCTGGAGAACCTCCAACTTTACCCTCTGGAATGGGAAATATAAGTTTAAGTCATTGTAAAGATGCCATCACTATAGTCTGGCATAAAAGCAAAATCGGGATTGATATTGAGAGAACAGATAGAGATTTTAAACATATAAAATTTGCAGAGAAATATTTTTTTCATACCAATAAATCAAATCATAATAATTATTTGACAAAAAATGTCATACTAAATCAATGGTGTGCTGTTGAAGCGGCTATAAAATGGGATCACGGAAAATTAGCTCAAGACATTAACCATTGGCAATTTTTTGAAAAGCCAAAAGAATTAATTCATAACAAGAAAAACATACATTTAAATTATTCACAGATTAACTTCCATAATTGGACTATAGCTTTAGCCTACGAAGAAAAAAATTATTTTAATCCTGAGATTATTTGTTGTTCGAAAAATTTTTAATTTTCTTTTCTTCTAAGCAGTTCTTCATATTGAATTTTTTCCCATCCATTATTATTTGGTTCCCATATTTTTAAACCTCTTAAAGATTTAGGAAGATATTCTTGTTCGACCCAATTACCTGGATAATTATGAGGATTGACATAACTATTAGAATTATTTTTTAAATGAAGTGGAACATCAAAAGTATTGGCAGATTTGAATGTTTCAATTGCTTTAAAAATACTTTTCGTACTATTACTTTTTGGAGAAATAGCTAAATATAAAGAAGCCTGCGTTAAAAAATATAATCCTTCTGGAAAACCAACTCTATCAAAAGCAGCACAACAGGATTGCACAACTACTATGGCATTAGGATCAGCTATTCCAATATCTTCACTGGCAGATATAAGTAGTCTTCTAAAAATAAAATTAGGATCTTCGCCAGCCTCAAGCATATTCGCAAGCCATAATAAAGTTGCATCTGGATCAGAACCTCTTATGGACTTGATAAAGGCACTTATTACATCGTAATGATTTTGACCATTTTTATCGTAAACAATATTTTTCTTTTGTAATGCATCCTCTGCTATTGAGAGATTAATGTTGATTCCTTTAGCATCATTTTCAGCAGTTGTTTCTATAGCCATCTCTAGCGCATTGATTAATGTCCGTGCATCTCCGCCAGAAAATTTAATTAAATGACTTATAGCATCTTGAGTTAAATAAACCTTTTTTGAATCTTTTTGTTTTGAATAGTGAGTAATAACTTTTTGTATTATTTTTTGCAAATCATTATCTGCCAAAGGAAGTAATGTAAAAATACGAGACCTGCTAACAAGCGCTTTATTAACAGCAAAGAAAGGGTTTTCTGTTGTAGCACCAATAAAAGTTATAGTTCCATTTTCTATTGAAGGTAATAAAGCATCTTGCTGAACTGATGTAAATCTATGAACCTCATCGATAAATAAAATTGTTTTTCTTTTTGAATTTATTAATCTATCTTTTGCATTAGCGATTTCATTTCTTAATTCTTTAACACTCGATAATACTGCATTTAACTTAATTAATTTTGACCGCGTATTAAAAGAAATAATTTCAATTAAAGTAGTTTTTCCAACACCCGGAGGGCCAGAAAAAATAAAATTACTAATCTTATCGTTTAATATTGCACTTCTTAAAAGCGAATTCTCATTCAGGATTGTTTGTTGACCAAAAAAATCTTCCAAATTCTTTGGTCTTAACTTATCTGCCAAAGGTGCATTGTTTTCTCTTTGAGAATAACTAGTAAATAAATTTTCTGAATGCATATAAATAAAATCAAAAAATCATTACTTTCAATTCTATGTAATTACTGTAGGAGTTTCCATTTGAGTAAGTTTTGAAATATTCAATAAAGCATCTAAATCATCTATTAGAGGTTTCAAAGCGATCTGAGGATTTAACGAAAGATTCTGTTTAGGATCGAAAAATTTCTCAAAGTAAAGTCTTAATGTTGCACCCTTAGTTCCAGTTCCAGAAAGGCGCACAATTACTCGGGAATTATCATCAAGGACCAGTCTTAAAC
This sequence comes from Prochlorococcus sp. AG-355-N16, assembly GCA_003278545.1. Taxonomy (GTDB): domain Bacteria; phylum Cyanobacteriota; class Cyanobacteriia; order PCC-6307; family Cyanobiaceae; genus Prochlorococcus_A. The sequence continues at coordinate 260,230 of QCEF01000001.1, read as the reverse complement.
CTTGATTTTCACTTATGGAATTATCAACGGGATCTATATATGAAAAGTTATCTGCAACTTTAACTAAATGACCAGCAAAACTATTTCCTTTTAAATTTTCGAGCATGGAAGTTAAATTACCAAAGATTTGATTAGCAATATTTGAGGGAATTGCCTCATAATCATGTCTTGAATAATAATTCCTACCAAATTGTTTCCAATGATTCTGCATCAAATCACTTACCGAACATTTTTTCTCAGCTAAAACTTGTAACCAATACAAAACTGCCCAAAGTCCATCTTTCTCTCTCACATGATTACTACCTGTTCCAAAACTTTCTTCTCCACATAAAGTAATTAAATTAGAATCTAAAAGATTTCCAAAAAACTTCCAGCCAGTAGGTGTCTCGAAACAAGGTATATTTAATGCTCGAGCAACATTATCAACCGCTGAGCTGGTTGGCATAGATCGTGCCACACCTGTAATACCATCTTTATAACCAGGGACACATTTTGTGTTAGCAGTAATGACTGCTAGGCTATCACTGGGATTTACAAAACATCCACTTCCTAAAATCATATTCCTATCTCCATCTCCATCGCATGCAGCACCAAAACTATAAGATTTTTTATTTAATAACAAATCAGCCAAGTGGGATGCGTAAGTAAGATTAGGATCAGGATGTAAACCTCCAAAATCTTTTAATGGGTTACCATTCATGACACAATCGGGTGCAAGACCCATTTTTTGAACAAAAATATTGTTTGCATATGGGCCTGTAACCGCATTCATTGCATCAAATATTAACGAGAAGTCTTTTTTTAAAAAATCACTAATTTGATCAAAATCAAAAATTGTCTCCATCAAATTAGAGTAATCTCTTAATCCATCAATAATTTCTAAGGTAGTTTCGTCGTAAAGATAAGTCCCATATTCACAAAAATCAGGTAGTTGAATTTTACAAATTTTATAACTAGTTAGTAATTGTGAAGCCTTGAAAATCTTATTAGTAATTATCTCAGGAGCTGGGCCACCATTAGAGATATTCAATTTCACTCCAAAGTCGCCATCAATCCCACCAGGATTATGGCTTGCAGAAAGAATTATTCCACCAATAGCGTTTTCTTTTCTAATTAAATGTGATGTCGCAGGAGTAGATAATAAACCGAATTTTGGAACAATAACCTTTTGAACTTTATGAGCAATACATATTTGGACAATTTTTTCTATTGCCTCAATATTGCCATATCTGCCATCACCACCAACTACTAATGTTGAACCTTTTAAATCTTCTAATGATTGTAAGATTGCTTCAATAAAAACTTCTAGATAATGTTCTTCCTGAAACTTTAAAGTACTTTTTCTTAATCCAGAGGTACCTGGTTTTTGATCTAGAAAAGGAGAATTGATATTAATTACACTAACTTGATTCATACTTTTAATAAACTTCCAAAAATCTAACTAAATTAATGAGGCATTTCGGAAGTTCTTAACATAGCGATAAACCATAATGAAGAAATTACTAGTGCACTAAGAATTCCATAGTTAACACCAAATTTAGAAATTGTAATTGGAACTATTAGTGGAAACGCTAATGCCCCAAACAATGGAGTAAAAGCTACAATTTTTTTCAGCATTAATTTAATTTATTAAAACCATTCAGTCTCAGCATTATCTTTTTCATTAGTATCGTCAAGTGGAGTAGTTCTATCAAATTTCATTGATATACTTTTTTCTTGCTCACCAGATACATCAACTGCTTTAATATCATATTTTTGAGTCCCGTCTCTAAATGGAACTTGAATTCTAAAAGTACCATCTGCAGCAAGAGGTATATCTTCTCCACCTATTGTCAGTTTTGCGGAAGGCTCTGTAGCTCCATAAACAATTAATTCAGCATCAGCAACCAGCCAAAAAGATCTATTTTTAACAATTCCGCTTCCAGAATCATTTAAACCTGATGACCATTTACCAGCACCTGAGTCTGTAAGATTATCATTGAGGTTTGTTGAATTTACATTTTCCATAAATTCTTCAGAACCAACTTTTCTTCTGAGAGGAATGTTTGTTGCTGCTTGGTATAACCTTTCATGCATACCATTTTGTTCTGAAACAACAGGATTAGAAATATCTGGGATTGACTCAGAAGTAGAATCTAAATTAAAAGGTACAAATTTATCAAGAATTTGCTCAGAAGGATGAGACCCAGGAACATGGCTTATCGAAGAAAATGCCAATGACATCCAGTTAAAACCATATTTGTAACCTAATTCAACTTTATAATCTCTATCCGCAAGTGGGATTGGCAAGTACCACTCGGTACTGTAACTATCAACTGCTATCTCCCTTAGTGTTCCTTGATTCAAATTACTTCCTTCAGAACCAGATGCATCAAATAATCGTAAACATAATTTATTAGCTCCCAAAGATTGTGCTTTTTCTCTATCTGCATCAGAAATTTGCCAAAAAACATAAGCCCAATCTGGGTCTCGGGGTAAGAAAACTACATTTGTTTTAACTTCTTCACTACTGTTGAAAGCATTGGACTCATAAGTTTCTTCAGATTTTGACTCGGGAGGTGTAGTGTATGTTTTCTTTGTAGATTTTTCTTGATATTTAAGAATTAAATCAACTAAAACAGCTTTTGTTTTGCGACTGTACAGCGGAACCGATAATTTACTTGCTTCTTGACGTAATTGTCTGAGGGTTAGTGAGAGTAATTGATCTTTATTCATGATCCCATCAGCCACTGTAAATTCTCCGTTTTTGTTTGGGATCAGTATGTTCTTTTTTTTAAGGAATTGTGTGTATTTTTGGCCTGTCGTCAGGATCCTCTGACTACTAAACAATTCTCAAAATTGATATTTCTCTTCAAAACAGTTGGTATCAATGAAATTAATAAATTTTCAGATCTTTTTGAAATGTAAATTAATTTTCTTTTTTTTTAAATTTTATTACCTGAATTTGTTAACGACTCAACAAAAATATATTTTTTCTTCGGGATCAGTTAATAAAAGGGAATTCAGCGTTGTTCAATTAGAAGTACTAAATCATCTATCTCTAAATCCTCAATACTTTTACCTATTTTTTTTGAAAAAGTACTTAATTTTTTCGAAGTGGATTCTACCTGCTCATAAAAAAGATCACTAAATTTTTTATCATCAAATTTTTTGGATTGGTTATCACACCATTCTCTCAGGGAATTTTTATTTTGATATTCCAAACTACTATCTAAATTGATAATTTTTAAAATCTGAAGGCAATGAGCGAGAATTCTTAAATGATGTTTTTGCATTATAGGTAGATCAAGATTATCAATTTCTTGAATAGTTTCTATGTTTAATGGGTTAGACAAGGGATCAAGATGATTAGACATTAATTTTTAGTTTTAATAAAGGGAAAAAACTCAATATTGGGGGTATCTTTCGTTAAAGTATATAAAGCAAATTGTAATAAGTTATTTTTAGATAACATGGTCAACGAAAATTTAGTTAAAGATGTAGTAAAGGAGCCTTACAAATATGGTTTCGTTACTGATATTGAAACTGAAAAAATAGAAAAGGGATTAAATGAGGATATCATAAAATTAATTTCACAGAAAAAAGAAGAGCCAAGATTTCTTCTCGATTTTAGATTAAAAGCCTTTAAAAGATGGCAAAAAATGAAAGAGCCTGATTGGGCAGCATTAGGTTATAAAAAAATTGATTATCAAGATATTATTTATTACTCTGCTCCTAAGCAAAAAGAGAAAATTTCTAGCTTAGATGAAGTTGATCCCAAACTTCTTGAGACTTTTGACAAATTAGGAATACCCCTCACGGAACAAAAAAAACTCACAAATGTAGCAGTAGATGCTGTCTTTGATAGTGTTTCCATAGCCACAACTTTTAGAGAAGAACTTGCTGAGCATGGAGTTATATTTTGCTCAATTAGTGAAGCAGTAAAAAATCACGCGGATTTGATTGAAAAATATTTAGGCACAGTAGTACCAGCTAGTGATAATTATTTTGCTGCACTAAATTCCGCAGTTTTTAGTGATGGTTCTTTTGTTTATATCCCAAAAGGTGTTACTTGCCCTATGGATCTATCTTCCTACTTCAGAATTAATAGTGGAGATTCAGGACAATTCGAAAGAACACTAATCATTGCTGAAGAATCAAGTTCTGTAAGTTATCTAGAAGGTTGTACTGCTCCAATGTTTGATACAAATACCCTGCATGCAGCAGTTGTAGAGCTTATAGCATTAGACGACGCCTCAATAAAATATTCAACAGTGCAAAATTGGTATGCTGGTAATGAAGAAGGTATAGGCGGAATTTTTAATTTTGTCACCAAGAGAGGGAAATGTTTAGGTAAGAGAAGTAAAATTAGCTGGTCTCAAGTTGAAACAGGGTCTGCAATTACATGGAAATATCCTAGCTGTCTTCTTTTAGGGGAAGAATCTGTAGGAGAATTTTATTCAGTGGCTCTCACCAATAATCTTCAACAAGCAGATACCGGTACAAAAATGATCCATATTGGTCCTAAGACCAAATCAACTATTGTTAGCAAAGGTATTAGTGCAGGAAACTCCAAAAATAGCTACAGAGGTCTTGTCAAAATGGGAACAAAAGCTACAGGATCAAGAAATTACAGTCAATGTGATTCAATGTTAATAGGGGATCAAGCTTCTGCAAATACATTCCCTTACATCAAATCTCAACAACCCGATTCTGAAATTGAGCATGAAGCAAGTACATGTAGAATTTCAGAAGACCAACTTTTTTATCTCCAAAGCAGAGGTATAGAATTTGAAGAGGCAGTGTCTATGATGGTCAGCGGTTTTTGCAGAGATGTATTTAATCAATTACCTATGGAATTTGCTGCTGAAGCAGATAAGTTACTGGCACTTAAACTAGAGGGATCTGTAGGTTAATTAATTTCTAAACTGAAATGCAAAGTAAAATGAAAGAATCAGATCCAATTTTAGAAGTTAAAAATCTCTCTGCATCTACTGATAATCTTCCAATTTTAAAAGGGGTTTCACTTACTGTCTATCCTGGAGAAATCCATGCCATTATGGGAAGAAATGGATGTGGCAAAAGTACTCTTTCGAAAATCATTGCAGGACATCCCTCGTATAATATTACGAATGGCGACATAAAATTTTTAGGTAAAAATATCAACTCTCTCGAACCTGAAGAGAGATCTCAATCAGGAATTTTTCTTGGTTTTCAATATCCAATTGAGATTCCAGGTGTTAGTAATCTTGAATTTCTTAGAGTTTCAACTAATGCTAGAAGGAAATTCCTTAACAAAGAAGAATTGGATACTTTTGATTTTGAAGAATTAGTTAAAGAAAAGTTAGAAATTGTGAAAATGGATCAGGCGTTCCTTTCAAGGAGTGTAAATCAAGGCTTTTCCGGAGGTGAAAAAAAAAGAAATGAGATTCTGCAAATGGCTTTACTTGAGCCTAAGATAGCAATATTAGATGAAACCGATTCTGGTCTAGATATCGATGCTCTAAGAATAGTGGCATCAGGAATTAAAAGAATATCAAATGCACAAACTGGGATTATACTTATTACCCACTATCAAAGATTATTAGATGAAATTAAACCAAATTATGTCCATGTTATGTCAGACGGACAAATCATAAAAACTGGTGAGAGCGACCTCGCTCTAGAGCTTGAAAAGAAAGGGTATGAATGGACTGATAACTTTATAAAAGAGACATAAATAAATGGAAATTATTGAAAAAATAAAAACTAATAAATCGATTGATAACCAAACAGAAATACAAAAAATCTGTCTAGATAAATTACAATCAAGTCCCCTCCCCAATCCTAGAAGTGAACAATGGAGACTTTCAAATAAATCAAAATTATCAAACTTTTTAGAATACTCAGTTAATGAAAATAATGAAAACAATTCAAAATTTGAAATACCATATCCGAAAAATACTCAAAGTACTATTAGATTAATAATTGGTGAGAATTGCCAAATTAAATTAATTGAGAAAAATTATTCAATACAGAAATTAAGTGAGGGTGAATTACAAAAATATATCAAGGAACAGATGTCTTTTTTTAATCAAAACGAAAATTGGAGTGACCTACTAAATCTATTTTTAAGTTGTAAAAATAATATTTTGGGATTAAAAATAAATGGATCAAAAATTCCTCCTATTGAAATCTTTAGTCATGCATCAAGTAATTCATTAAACGCAAAAACCCTGATAATTTTTTTAGAAAAGAATTGTAATGTTGAATTATTACAAGTAAATCTTGGTGAAGACAACTCTTCATTATCTCAATCAACGTTCTTTTGTTTAGAAGAAAATAGTTCCCTAAACCATGGTGTTGTTTCTTACGGTGTAAACAAATCAAATTTATTAAATTCTCTCAATGTAATTCAACAAAAAAATAGCGAATACAATTTAGGATCTCTCCATTTTAAATTTAATTATGCAAGATTTGAAATTCGTATTAAACAATCTGAAGGAAACGCTAAAACCAATATCAAAGGTATGCAAATAACAAAAAAAGATGAACAAATTTCTACTTATACAAAAATAGACTTTGATGGGCCAAATGGATTTCTAGATCAAATAAATAAATCACTCGCTGACGATAAATCACATGCAATATTTGAAGGTTCAATAATAGTTCCGAAAATTGCCCAGAAAACTGATGCTTCTCAATTAAGCAGAAATTTACTTTTATCAAATCGCGCACAAATAGATACCAAACCTCAATTAGAAATAATTGCTGATGATGTCAAATGCAAACATGGAGCTACAATTTCACAACTAAATGAAGAAGAACTTTTTTATATGCGAACAAGAGGGATCACATTAACAGAAGCAAGTAAACTACAATTAAGTTCTTACTTTCAAGAAATAATTTCATTTATTCCCGTTTCAAAAGATAGATGGGATTTGCTTGATAAAATTTTAAATGAAAATTAATGGAAACAATTCAAAATTTTCCTGAAATAACAAAGAAAGACTTTCCTCTTTTAAATAAGAATTTAAAAAGTAGTGAGCAAATTATTTATTTAGACCATGCTGCAACGACTCAAAAACCAATACAAGTCTTAGAAAAAATTAATGAATACTATAAAAACTTTAATGCCAATGTACATAGAGGCGCACATCAATTAAGTGCTAAAGCGACAGAAGAATTTGAAAATGCAAGATATTTAATTAGCAAATTTATAAAGGCGAATTCAACAAAAGAAATTATTTTCACAAGAAATGCTACTGAGGCAATCAATCTAGCTGCTAGATCATGGGGCGAATCTTCATTAAAAGAAAACGATGAAATTCTCTTATCAATAATGGAGCATCATAGCAATATTGTTCCATGGCAAATGGTTGCAGCAAAAAATAATTGCAAATTAAAATTTATAGGTATAGATAAAAATGGGAAATTAGATATAGAAGATTTTAAATCTAAACTAACATCTAGGACTAAGCTCGTTAGCCTAGTTCATGTTAGTAATACTCTAGGTTGCTGTAATCCCATCAAAGAAATCACTAAATTAGCTAAACAAAAAGGTTCTTTAGTGTTAATAGATGCATGTCAAAGTTTGGCCCATCAAAAACTAGATGTAATTGATCTTAATATAGATTTTTTAGCGGGATCAGGACATAAACTTTGCGGTCCTACAGGTATTGGTTTCCTCTGGTCAAGAAGAGAAATCCTAGAAAAAATTCCTCCTCTCTTTGGAGGTGGCGAAATGATTCAAGATGTTTTTGAAGAGACAAGTACTTGGGCAGAGTTACCACATAAATTTGAAGCTGGAACTCCAGCCATTGCAGAAGCAATAGGTCTTGCAGAAGCAATTAACTATATAAACACTATTGGATTGAATGAAATTCATGAATATGAAAAGAAAATTACTAAGTATTTATTTGAAAAATTAAGTGAAATAGAAAATGTTGAAATCATAGGTCCATCACCCGAGATAGATCCAGAAAGAGCATCACTTGCCACCTTTTATGTAAAAAATATACATTCAAACGATATTGCCGAAATTCTTGATTCAAAAGGAATTTGCATCAGAAGTGGTCACCATTGCTGTCAACCTCTTCACAGATACATTGGAATTAAATCAACAGCTAGAATCAGCATGAATTTCACAACCAATAAGGAAGAAATTGATATGTTTATAGAAAAATTAAAAGATACTATTGATTTTCTAAAAATCAATTCTTAAATATTCAAAGCATTTTTTAAAAATTCCTGAGATTTTTGCATTACTACTTCTTTATTTTCAATATTTCTAAACCCATGCCCTTCATTATCAAAAAAAATAACTTCTGAATATTTATTATTCTGAATCAAAATTTCTTGAATTTTTAAAGTTTGTTTATAAGAAATAACTATATCTTTTTTTCCATGAAACAATAAGATAGGTTTTTTTATTTTGTTAATATAATTTAGCGGTGATCTATTTATATAGTCATCAAGATTTTCTGCATAATTTCCTACCAAAGAATTCAAATAATCTTTTTCAAACCTATGAGTGTTGTAATGCATATCTTTCAAATCAATAACAGGATATTTACAAATTGCTGCTGTAAAAATAGACCCATATAATAAACAATTCAGGGCAGTTAACCCACCAGCACTATTCCCAAAAATTACCACTTTTTCACTATCTACTTGATTTGATTTAATCAATTCAAGAGCTAGTGCTTTGCAATCATAAGAATCAACAATACCCCATTTACAATTCAATCTCTCTCTATATGCTTTGCCAAATCCTGATGATCCTCCATAATTGACTTCAGCAATAAAAAAACCTTTCGACGCCCAATATTGAACTTCAGAATTATATGATCCATCAAAAAATGAAGTAGGTCCACTATGAGCTCTAACAAAAAGCGGTGGTTTTCTAAATTTTTCAACAAGCGGTCTATATAAAAAAGAATGAGTAGATTTATCTTCAAAACCTTTAAACCAAAAAGATTCAGGTTTTGAACAATCTTTTATATATTCAGCATTTATTTCCTCAAAAACATTTGATAAAACTTCCTTTTTACAATCAATTTCAAGTAAATTTCCAAGAAAATCAGATCCCTGACCTTTCAAAACTACTTTCTTCTCAAAAGCACTAAAATCACTTACTGAGGTAAAAGGAGTAGAAAATTCTTTAACAAATTGAAGATCTTTATATTGTTCAACTAATAAATTATTTTCTTTTTTTGCTAAACAAAATAAATCTTTTATGTCCCCTGAAAAAAATGTTATTCCTGAGACCCACTGAGGTACTCCATATTCAACAAAATTTCTCTCTACTCTTTTTTTAATAAAAATATTCTCAATTTTACTAGCATCTAAAAACAATAAGTTCCACCATCCAGAACTATCTTCAGAACATAATAAAAGAGTTTCGCTTATCCAATATGGTTGAAAAAAAGAAACGTTTTTTTTGGCATTAACCAGGTTATCTGAGAATTTTTTTATTTTTGTTATCTTTCCATCAAAGTCAATTTGAGCAAAATAAAGATCATTTTTCTCCCAGGGCATGTATGGAGAATCCCACTCGACCCAAGAAAGTAAGCTAACAGAATTATTAGAAGATAATTCTCCAGCGAAATTTTTAAATTTTTTTATTCGGTAAATATCTTGTTTAGTTTTTTTTAAGTTTAAAGAAAATAAGTAATCTCTATTTTTTATTTCACAAATACCATACAAAAAATTTTTTTGAGAAATAACAAATGAAGAATCGAAATTTCCATCAATTGATTTAGATAGTTGTCTCGGTTCTTGAACTGAATCAAGATATCTTTTTTGACTTCTATAATTTGATGCTACTTCTTTAAAAATTTGAAACCATACTGCGTTGGTAATCTGATCTATCCATATCAAATGAAAATTATTTTTTAAATATATACATTTATAAGATTTACCACCATATCCATGAAAGTTATTTTTAATATTATATTTTTTACCTGTTAATTTCTGAGGAAAAGCCTCTTTTTCATTAAATGGTCTTGCAAAAATAGCATTTTCATTTTGATCTTCACCAACAAGATCAATCCAAAAAATGATATCCCTAACAATAGTTAATTCCTTAAAATATTTTTTTTTAGATACAGTTTGCCTAACTTTTAACTGATCATCATTACTCATTTAAAAAAAATATAAAGAATGCAAATTAAAGTGCTAGTATTTTTATAGCTAAACTCTTAAGTAAAAACCTTTTTTTTAACGTGGCAAACCATTTTTCACAACTTGCAAAAAAGTCAAGAACAAATGGAAACGCAGAAAAAATTTCAAAAGAACAACCAGGTAAGCCATCTCTAGACATTTATAAACTTGGTGATGATGTATTAAGACAAAATTCCAAAAGAATAACTAAAGTTGACGAATCGATTAGAAATCTTGCTAGAGAAATGCTTCAAAGCATGTATGCAGCTAAAGGAATTGGACTTGCTGCACCTCAAATTGGAATCAACAAAGAGCTTCTTGTCATAGACGTAAATTTTGAAGATTCAGCAGCAGAACCCTTAATATTAATCAATCCAGAAATTACAGACTTTGGAACAACCCTTAATTCATACGAAGAAGGCTGCTTGAGTATACCTGGCGTCTATCTGAATGTAGTAAGACCATCAACTATAAAATTAAAATTTAGAGATGAAATGGGACGACCACGTAAAATGAAAGCAGATGGACTTCTAGCGAGGTGTATTCAACACGAAATGGATCACTTAAATGGAATATTATTTGTAGATAGAGTTACATCAAAAGATGATTTGAACAAAGAACTTTTAAAAGAAGGGTTTAACGAAAAAGACGTTATCTCAATTAAATAATTTAATGACTGAAACAACAATATTTCAAAAAATCATTAATGAAGAAATAGCCTGCGATAAGCTTTATGAGGATAAGTTTTGTATTGCGTTTAATGATATCCAGGCACAAGCTCCAGTACATTTTTTAGTGATTCCTAAAAAGCCAATAATCAGTTTATTAGAGTGTATTGAGCAAGATGCAAATTTATTAGGGCATTTACTTTTTGTTGGTAGCAAAATAGCTAAATCAAAAAATTTAACTAATTGGAGAACAGTAATTAACACTGGAGCAGAATCTGGACAAACAGTTTTTCATTTACATATTCATTTTTTATCTGGAAGAAAAATGAATTGGCCTCCAGGTTAAAACTCTCGAAAGAAATATTAATGAGTTATAAATAAATAAAAACAAAATGAATAATCCAGAATCTTTAAATACAGAATCTAAAAATTTATTCAATTTAGTTAAAAAAAATTGGGAAGAGTTAGATGATTCACTCAAAACTAAGTTAATAAAAATTTGGAACGTTTTAACTTATAAATGGCAATTACAAATTTTATTTAATTTACCTTTTCTACTATGGTGGGCATTAGATAAATCTTTTCCAAAAGTTCATGAATTTGATGCAACAATCTTGAATTATTTGAATTTGCCTGACTGGGTACTTTCATTTATTGGCTTTGGTCAATAGACTGCTAAAAGTTATAATTTATTTCATAACAATAGTCGAGTAATGAATAAAGCAGTCAATAATAAATCCAAAATACTGTACCAATTAAAAAAATTAAGGAAGCTATCTCAGCCTTTTTTTCTTCCTATAGATCAATGTAATGGATTCCAATTCATATGGCTTTTGATTTCTCTTTTATTTTGTGTTGGTGGAGTAGTACTTGTTGGTCTTACAGGAATAATAAGTTTTTTTGAAAGCTTTCAACCAATTTTTCTTGAAAAGTATTTCGGAGGTGTAGTAACTACTGTTAATTCAATTTGGACTGGGAGTTGGGGATTGCTTTTCTCTGCATTATTTCTAATTGGATCAGGAAGCTTTTTTAGCTTAAGACGTCAATTAAAAAACCGTAGATGGTTACATTGGTTATTCCTTGCGATAATTGTATTAATGCTTTTAGCTGTAAACGGAATAAACGCAGGTATTGGATTCATTGCAAGAGATTTAACAAATGCTTTAGTAGAAAAACAAGAAGATGGGTTTTATCGGATATTGGGGATTTACGCTTGTTGTTTCGCTGTGGCTCTACCAATACGAGTTTCCCAAATATTTTTTACATATAAGTTAGGAATAATTTGGAGAGAATGGCTTTCAAAAAGTCTAGTCAAAGATTATATGACTAATAAAGCTTATTACCAGTTAAATCCCAATGATGAAGAACAAACCGATGTAGATAATCCCGATCAAAGAATCACAGATGATACCCGAGCTTTTACCGGGCAAAGTCTCTCTTTCACATTAGGTATTTTTGATGCCCTACTAACATTTTCACTTAATATTCTTATTTTATGGAGTATTAGTACAACGCTTACTTTTTCTTTATTTGGTTACGCCGCATTTGCAACTTCTATCCTCTTAATTGCTGGAAAAAATCTTGTAAAGATTGACTTTGATCAACTCAGATATGAAGCAGATTTTCGATATGGCTTAGTACATATTCGAGATAATGCTGAATCAATAGCCTTTTACTCTGGGGAGAATCCTGAGCAAAGTGAAACTGAAAGACGCTTAGGAGAAGTGGTGAGAAACTTTAATTTACTGATTATATGGAGAGTAATAATAGACGTCATGAGGAGATCCATTAATTATGCTGGAAATTTCTTTCCGTATTTAATAATGGCAATCCCTTACTTTAAAGGTGATATTGATTATGGACGCTTTATTCAGGCAAGCTTTGCATTTGGAATGGTTGAAGGCTCGTTATTTTTCATTGTTAATCAAATCGAAGAACTTGCAAAATTTACTGCTGGTATTGGCAGATTAGAAGGATTCCAATCAAAAGTTGAATCCATTAGTAAAACCAACCCAACAAGCAATCAAAACGTTATTTCAGATTACCCCTCAATTCTTATTAATAATGCTGACCTTTGCCCACCAGGATCAAATAAAAAAATAATTAAAAATTTAAATTTGAGCATCGACAATAATCAATCGCTTTTGGTAGTAGGACCATCTGGTTGCGGAAAAACATCTTTACTAAGAATGATTAGTGGTTTATGGGAACCCGATCAGGGAGTAATTAAAAAACCAAAAATTGGGGAATTATTATTCATACCTCAAAAACCATATATGCTACTTGGTTCTTTAAGGGAACAATTATGTTATCCCACAGAAGTCAAGAAATTTAGTGATGAACATCTTACTTCTGTACTTCATGAAGTAAATTTAAAAACTTTAGTAGATCGGTATCCTAATCTTGATATCAAACAAGATTGGCCACGTATTCTTTCCTTAGGCGAGCAACAAAGATTGGCTTTTGCAAGACTCTTACTAAATTCTCCAAGATTTGCGGTACTTGATGAAGCAACAAGTGCTTTAGATATCAACACCGAAAAAAAACTATATAGTTTACTTAAGGAAAGAGAACTTTCTCTCATTAGTGTTGGACATAGACCTAGCTTGAAAGATTTTCACGAGAATATTTTAGAATTAAATGGACAGGGAGACTGGAAATTATTGACGTCTGATAAGTATAATTTTAAGGATTAACAAAAAAAATGAATTCGAAAGAAGAACAAACTAACTCAGAAGTCACTAATCTAGAGAATGAGAGTTTTCCAGAACAGCAGAAAGATCCAAATTATATCAATGAACAAATTGGAGATAATCAATTAGATAAAAAATCTATAGAAATTAAAGATGAATATAAATTTGGATGGAGTAGTTATTCTGAAAAAACTAATGGAAGATTTGCAATGATAGGCTTTCTTGCAATAATATTGATTGAACTATTTAGTAAACAATCATTTTTAAAATGGGCAGGAATCTTATAATTAATCATCAAATCTAGAACTGTTATCTCTAGGTTTTTTCTTGTTTGTTCCAACGTTATATCTACTATTTTGATTTGTTGAACTTGATCTAGCTGAAGAACTTACTCTACGATTTTCACGTGGTTTTTTAGCTTGATTAGCATCTTTAAATGAAGCATCTTCTACTTGAGATGTTGAAGTCTGCTGCCTAATAGAGGATCTAGTAGGTTTCTTTCTTAATGGAGAAGAATCAGCAGGAGGAGAAATATTATCTTGTCTAGAAACTCTGCGATTCATTCTGGGTCTTGACCCTGTTTTAACTTCATCGCGAGATAAATTTCTTCTTTCACCAAAGTTATTTGTTTCTGGTTGTTTCCTATTTCTATCTTCAGAAGTCTGTCTTCTCCTTCTTATAGGCTCGTCATTTTCAAACTGACTTATTTCCCTTGTAGATGGCCTACTTCTACTTGCTGCAGCAGAGGGTATGACTCTTGAAACGTTCCTCCTACGAGATCTCCCCTCCGTATAGTCTTCTTCAAATTCATCTTCTTGAGGTTTAAATCTTCTAGATGGTCTTTCCGGTTCTTCAAACCTATCATAATCATCATTAAGTCGACCTCTAGAATTTCTTGGAAGATCAGAAATAGGATCATCATCAAAATAAGATGACCTTCTAGCTTGATCAGTAGCAACTCCCCTCAATCGCACACTTTCATATGCGAAAAAAACTGTAGTTCCTGCTAATAAAAACTGACCAAACTGAAGAATAGGATCTAACCTCCAGCCTTGAAAAAATAATATTCCTCCGCACAAAAGTCCAATTGCTGCGAAGAAAACATCATAATCCCGCGCCAAGGCAGGCTTAAAGGACCTCAAAAAATAAAGGCCTCCACCACATACCGCGAGAACTATACCAACAATACTGGCCCAATTGAGACTAGCATTGACCACATTCTTTCTCCAAAAATTTAATTTTTAAAGGATAACTTATATCCCCTATATATAGTGTACTTAAAACTTTTACAAAAACTAGCGTCTTCCAGTAGAAGTACGATCGAGGGAATCTTTCTGGCTGACAAAAATTAAAAATGCAGTGGCTGGAATAACGATAAGTAAAGCAGCAGCAATAAAACTACCTATCATTCCCACTGCAGAATTATTTGCAACTTCAGCAGAAAAATCTGCGGCTAGTAATAAATTTGAGATTTGAAACACTTTTTAAATATTAAATTCTCAATTTATAATACGAATTAAATACGTTTCAATGGGTTATTTATTAAGATGAATTAAATAATTGTGATTTCCTTGCTTGTAAATTCTCTTCAAATTTTAGATATTAGTTTAGGAATTTCTCTATCATATCTTACTATAGTTTTTCTAATAAGATTAATACTTACTTGGTACCCAAAAATTGATTTAAGTAAAGGTTTATGGTTATTAGTTTCAATACCATCAAGCTCTATTCTTAATTTAACAAAAAAACTAATTCCTCCTATTGGAGGCGTTGATGTTGGACCCGTAATTTGGATCGGAATTATAAGCTTTTTAAGAGAAATATTAGTCGGTCAGCAAGGGCTTATAAAACTTGCATTGCATACACATATTTCATGAAAATCTTTTAATTATTTCTCAGTAATTTGGCAATAATTCTTCTTCTACATATTTAGTATGTATTTTACCCTGCTTAAATTTAGATTTATTCAGTAAGGTTAGATGAAAGTTAATTGTTGTAGGAATACCAGTTACTGCACATTCATTTAAAGCCCTATTCATACGTTTAATTGCAGTATTACGATCCTTTCCCCAGACTATTAATTTACCAATTAATGAGTCATAGAAAGGAGGGATTTCATAGCCAGTATAGACATGACTATCCACCCTTACACCAGGGCCACCAGGAGGAAGCCACCCAGTTATTTTTCCGGGTGATGGTCGGAAATTGTGAGAAGGATCTTCAGCATTGATTCTACATTCAATGGCATGACCGTTTAAATGGATATCATCCTGATTAAATTCCAAGTTTGCTCCGCTTGCGATTTTAATTTGCTCAGCTATTAAATCAACTCCTGTAACCATTTCAGTAACAGGATGTTCGACTTGAATCCTAGTATTCATCTCCATAAAATAAAAATTATCATCATCAACTAAAAATTCAACTGTCCCCGCCCCTTCGTAGCCGATACTTTTTGCAGCAGCAATAGCTGCGTTTCCCATTTTTTTTCTTAGCTCGGTATTAATTGCAGGACTAGGAGACTCCTCTAGTAACTTCTGATGTCTTCTTTGAACTGAACAATCTCGCTCTCCTAAATGAACAACATTACCCGACCTGTCGGCCAAAATTTGAATTTCTACATGTCTTGGCTTCTTTATAAATTTCTCCATATATAAACCATCATTACCAAAAGCTGCTTCTGCTTCGCCTTGAGCTGCTTTAAACATTTTTTCTAAATTATCAGAGTTTTCAACCAACCGCATTCCTCTTCCACCTCCTCCAGCAGTGGCTTTAATAATTACCGGATAGCCAATATCATCTGCCAATTTATAAGCCTCATCAACATTTGATAACAAGCCTTTACTACCAGGTACTGTTGGAACTCCAACTGCTTCCATAGTTTCTTTAGCTGTAGATTTATCTCCCATAGATCTAATAGCTTTAGGAGATGGGCCAATAAAAACTATGCCGTGATCATTACACATCTCAGCAAATTTATCATTTTCCGCAAGAAATCCATAACCAGGATGAATAGCATCAACTCCTCTCGATGTAGCAGCAGCAAGTATATTTGGAATATTTAAATAACTCTTATTACTTAATGAATCTCCAACGCAAACCGCCTCATCAGCAAGCTGAACATGCAATGCTTTTTTATCTACAGTGCTAAAAACTGCAACGGTTGCAATACCTAGTTCTCTACAACTTCTGACAATTCGTAAAGCTATTTCTCCACGATTAGCAATTAAAACTTTTTCAACCATTATGAAAATAAAATTGAAGAAATGAAATGACTTAAAATAAAAAATTATTTGCCAAAGTATTCAACAAAATTTTTTAGTGATCAGAGGACATTTTTTACAATACAACCTAAAACGTTATATATGTATAAATATTTGTTTTATGCAATAGAAAAATTATTCATCATATTAAAAAAAACTCTTTTCGAACTACATCCTTAATTCAGTCAATAATGTATGATATTTTTAAGGTTTAAGCATCCCCCGACTGCTAAAAACCCTTTGCGGACGTGGCGGAATTGGTAGACGCGCACGTCTAAGGAGCGTGTGGCTTCGGCCTTGCGAGTTCAAGTCTCGCCGTCCGCATTTAATGTATTCTGGCTTAACTGCAATGAAAAAAGAATCAGTTGCAGTAGTTATAATTTCCAATGGACCTGGTGAATTAACTACATGGGTAAATCCTGTAGTTGATGAGCTAAACAAGATAAATAAATCACTATGTGATGAAGATAAACAAGATTTCACTCTTAGGTTAGTCCTTGTTCCTTGCCCAAATGCCACTGGTAAGGAATTTTTGGTTGCAAATTCATGGAATAAATTCGAATTAATTACAAAATCCAAAATTTTTTGGAAATTATTAATAAAGCCACATTCTTTTGCTGATTGGCCAAAAAAAGGGATAGTTATTTTCCTTGGTGGGGATCAATTTTGGAGCATTTTATTAGCTAAAAGATTAGGTTATTTAAATATCACATATGCTGAATGGATTTCACGATGGCCTAAATGGACCAATGAAATTGCTGCTATGAATGTAAAAGTAAAAGAGTTAATACCTAAAAGATATATATATAAATGTAAAGTAATTGGCGATTTAATGGCAGATATCAAACTTAATAGCGAAATATCACTGAGAAATAAAGAAAAACAATATATTGCATTATTACCTGGTTCCAAGAAAGCAAAGCTTTCGATTGGAATTCCTTTCTTCTTAGAAGTTGCAGATCATATCGCTAAAGAAAATCAAAATATAAATTTTATAATCCCCATTGCACCAACTACTGATAAAAGTGAATATTTATTTTTTCAAAGCAACAAAAATCCAATTGCTAAATATTACTCATCAAAAATCAAAACAATTAAAAACTTAAAAGACTCTAGTTTTGATTATGTAATTGAAACATCAAAAAAAACAAAGATTTATCTAATCAAGAAACATCCTTGCTATGAAATATTAAAAGAATGTGATCTTGCAATTACAACTGTAGGAGCAAATACTGCAGAATTAGCAGCAATTAGTCTTCCAATGTTAGTTGTTCTGCCAACTCAACATTTAAATATGATGAACGCTTGGGATGGAATTTTTGGAGTAGTTGGAAAAATTTCATTCATAAATAGATTCCTAACTTTTATAATTAAAAATTTCTATTTTAAAAAAAAGAAGTTTTTTGCTTGGCCAAATATTAAAGCTAAAAGAATGATTGTCCCTGAAAGGATAGGTAATATTTCGACAATAAAAATTGCAAAAGAAGTATTATTTCTTATTAAGAATAGAGATCAATTAAAAAGTATTAGGGATAATCTAAACAAAGAAAGAGGCGATAAAGGTGCTGCAAAAAAACTTGCGTCTATAATTATTAATTCAATAAAAAAACTTTAATAGTTACCAGGGATCGTCAATTTCAAACTTTTCTGATTTTTTATTATCTTGAACTAAATTTTGTTCGTTTAGTGGTTCAATATCTAAAGTTTCAGTTGCATTTTGAATTGGTCTTTTCGAAGCTAAATTAGTAGTTGATTGTTTTTTTTGCTTTAAATCAATATTGTTTTTTTCATCTATTTGATTAACACTATTTTGATTCTGGATCTGATCAAAATCATCATTATCCATGTACAGCTTTTTTCTATTATTTATTTCTTCTTCAGAACCCTTTATTTCAACATATTCAAGTTCATCTTCATAATCATCTTCATAATCATCTTGTTCAACAACTTCTTCATATTCCTCGAACAAATTGTTTTGCTGTTCTGATTCAGAACCTGAAAGTAACTGATTCTCAACAGGTACAAGATTTGCTGAGTATCCATTTACTTCCCTTTCATCCCATGAAGAACCCCCGACTCCAAGTTTCTCAAGTAGTCCACTACTTAGTTGCTTTAATTTCTCTTCCGCACCTTCATAAACAATAATCCTATCGGTACCACTACTTACAATTTCCTCAACAGGTATTTCCCAAGTACTTAAAACTCCCTCGCCTAAAAGCGGAACACCAACAGCACCCATAACAAGAGATATCAAATCCCCAGTCTCAATATCAAAAGAAAAGCCAAGAACTCTTCCCAGAAGTTGTCCAGATTCTGTAATCACTTGACAATTAATTACCTTCCCATACCTTTCTGGAGAAAAACTTTCACTCAAAGAATCTAGGGAGTCAACTAATATGACATCTCCAACTTGCTTTATACTTTCTAAAGGCATCCATTTTGGCAAACCTGGTAAAAATCTTGTAAGTGGATTATCTCTTAATCCCAAAGCGACCACCTCTCTTCTATCAATATCAACAACAACTTCGCCAACTACGCCTAGCCGCCTTCCAGTATCAGTAGTTATCACTTGTGTTCCCATTAATTCTGACCTTAACCATAAACGTTCACTAGGAACCGAGTTAGGGAGATTCTTATTAGCAGATGTGTTAGACAAGCTCATAAATTTCTTTTTATCATTCTGACGTATAAATTTAAAAAAGTGTGTTTATGCAGCATTTGGTAACCCAAGAACTTGAGTATTAGCACCTCTTGCTTGCGCAACCCCAATTGTTCGTTCAGATGCACTAATCATAGGCCTTCTATGACTTACGACTATAAATTGAGCATTTGATGACTGATTTGATATTAGTTTTGACAACCTTTCAACATTAATACCATCTAAAAAACTATCAACCTCGTCTAATGCATAAAAAGGTGAAGGCTTATACTTTTGCAAAGCAAATAAAAAACTTAAAGCAGTTAACGATTTTTCACCACCTGACATAGACGCTAATCTTCTGACATTTTTTCCCTTGGGATGAGCCACTAAAGTTAATCCTCCTTCTAAAGGAGAATGAGGATTTTCAAGTTGAAGAAATCCATCTCCATCAGATAAATTTGCAAAAATTTCTCTAAAATGTTTATCAACTTCTGTAAATGCTTGCATAAAAGCTTCTTGACGCATCGTAGATACAGTTTCTATTCTCAGCAATAATTCAGATCTTTCATTAGATAAAATTTCTAATTTTTCTCGCAAACCATTTAATCTCTCAATTAATTCTTCTAGTTCATCAAGAGCCAACATATTGACAGGTTCTAAGCTTTCTAGTTTTGCATTTATAATCGAAATTTCTGATTGCAAAGATTCAAGACTCTTCCCTTCATATTCTCCAAACTCCGGAGAAGGATTAGGTAGATCTTTTTTATAATTTTCTAATTTTATTTTCTCGCTCCTCATTTCTTCTTTAAGGGAATGCATATCCCTTTCAAGATATTCAAGCTTTAACAGATAGTTATTATATTCTTGCCTTTTATTTGAAATTGAAGAGTTTAATTCATCTCTTTTCCTTCTCAATAAACCTAAATTCTTCTCTAGAGAATTTTTTTGATTATCGAGATCTGAAAGCTCTTTTTTAAATTGATCTCTTTTTTCTATCCATTCACTATGAGCAGTTGATAGTTGTTTAATAGATTCATGCAAGTTTTTTTCTTGTAGTAAAGTAATTTTTAATGAATTATTGATCCGCTCTTTATTTAGAGCAAATTGATTCTTTTTATCTAGTAATGTATTTCTCTCTTTAATAAGTAATTCAAGTTTTTTATCAAGATTATTAAAATCGTCATTAAAAGCTATTAATGATGATTTTTGATTTTTTTCATAATTTGCCTTTTGAATGGTTTGTAGTTGATCAAACTTATCGTGATAAGGGTTCAATTGATTTTTTAAATGACCTAACTCCTTAACTAATAAATTATTAGCAGTATCAAGTTTATTTAATCTCGATTTACAATCCTCAATTCTTTGCGAGACAGCTTTAAGAGAATCTTGATTTACTTCAATTTCTTTATTAAATGAGGCACAATCCTCAATTATTTGACTGCGGTAAGAATTTAATATACTCAGTCTATTATTTTTTATTATCAAATCATTATTTGACTCTTTTAAAGCTTCTTCGATAACTAATAATCTTTCTTTTATAGGACTGGAGTCATCAATATCATTATTAATTCCAAACCTATAAGCCAAATCTTTATTTAACTTACTACCTCCTGTAATAGCACCACTTGCTTCTAATAATTCACCACTTAAGGTAACCAACCTATTTTTTTGTATAGATAATCTAGCTGAGGATAAGTCTGAAAAAACCAAAGTATCTCCAAAAACATATCGAAAAACATCTGAATAAACTTCATCAAAAGTAATTAGATTAATAGCTTTATCAATAAATCCATTCTCCCTGTTATTTTCAAATCTTGAAATTGCATAATTCTTTTTTTGACTTTTAATTCTATTTAAAGGTAAAAAAGTTAATCTTCCCGCTTTCTTCTTTTTAAGAATTTCAATTGCTTTTGCAGCAATATGATCATTATCAACAACAATTTGTCCTAACCTATTTCCAGCAGCAATTTCTAATGCATATCTATTTTTCTCACTGACCTCTCCAAGTTGAGCTACATAACCATGTATACCCTCTAACCCTGCCTCTAAGAGTATTCTGAGAGCATATGAACCTCTAGATTCGTTTAAAGCTTCTTTTCTGCTTTCGAATCTAGATAAATCCTTTTCAAGCCTTAATTGCTCGTTATTTAGCCTTAATTTAGTTTTAATTAATAAATCTATTTCATTTTTTAAAGAATTAATTTCTGCGCTATTACTTGCCAAGTTTTTATTCTTTGTATCGGATGTCTCTTTTTTTCTTTGATTTCCCTGAAAAAGTTTCTGCTTTTCTAAGTCTAAGGATTCGATCTGTGACAATATCTCATCTTTTTGAATATTATTTTGAATAGTTTCTTCTTCAATTTTTCTTTTTTTTATTTCCAAAGGATTAATTTGATTTTTTATACTTTCAAGCTCAGCATTTAATTTAATACTTTGTTTTGAGAATTCTCCAGATTCTCCAGCCGCATCAGAAAGTTTTTTTCTGGATAATTTGTGTTTTAGAGTGAGATCATCAATTTGCAAGTTCAATTGATTTAAAAAATTATCATCGAAATTTTCTTGTCTCATCTTTTCTGACTCGATATTCCTCTTAGAAATTGCAATTTCATCTCTCTGTTTTTGTAATTTAATACCTTCTTCTTTATTCAGAATTGATATCCTATCAAGTTCTCTCAAGCTAGAGTTAATACTTCCAATATCAGAATTAACTTTTATCAATTTATCCTCTCCTTTCTCCTTAAGCTCATCAACAAGTATTTTCAAAGCATCTTCTAAAACTGATATTTCTTTATTAATAGATTCTTTTTGTTTATTAAATAAGATTTTATTTTTTTCAATTTCACTTTCTTTTTTTTCTATAGATTCAACATGCTTAACTTGTTTTTCAAAAATAAGAACTTTCTCTAACTCTATTATTTGTAATAGTTTTGCCTTTAACTCTTTATATCGCTTTGCTTTTTCACATTCTTTTTCAAGCTTATTTTTACTAGATTGCAATTCATTTTCTAAAATTTCACATCTTTCTTGTCTTTCGAAAACGTCATTTAATTTTGTATTAGTTTGTTCTATTCTTGTATCAAAAAGTGCGACTCCTGCTAATTCATCAATAAGATTTCTCCTCTCCTTATTATTCATTGATACTATTCTTGTTACATCACCCTGCATAACAACATTGCTGCCCTCAGGATCAACACTGATATCTCTTAATATTCTCTGTATTTGTTGTAAGGTACATTGTTTTCCATCAGAAGTATAAGTAGAGGCATAAGATCCACCTGGCATAAGCCTTAATTTTCTAGAAACTAACCATTCTTTTTGACCTTTATTAAGGGCAATTGCTTCTTCTTCTAGTTCCAAAGGCGGAAGGTCCTCTCTGGGAGACCAATCTTGAATATTAAATTTTACCGATACAGATGTTTCTGATGACTTACCCTCTTTAACTTTGGAGTTATTTATTAGATCTGGTAATCTTTCAGCCCTCATACCTCTACTATTAGCTAGACCTAAACAAAATAAAATTCCATCTAAAATATTACTTTTTCCAGAACCGTTAGGACCCGTAACCACTGTAAAACCTTCTTCAAGAGGTATTTTTACATTCCCCCCAAAAGATTTAAAATTTTCAAACTCGACCTGATTGATATGTACCAATCTCAAGTCTCAATAGCTAAATAAGAATAGCTAATTTGCAAAAATTCTCAATAGGAATATTACGTTTATTTATAAATGAGTATCAATAACTTTTGCTCAATCTGCAAAAATTACCCGAAATTTCAAACAAGCCATAAAGAAGTTCACCATCCAAAATAAATCTATAATATTCAGAGTCCATTTTATTAGAAACACTTTTAAATATTCCATGATCAATTCTTTTTACAAACCCTCTATTATCAGAAAGTTCATGTTCTATCCTAGATAACCATACAAGTCTATGATTTGGCTGCTTAATAATTTCTATAGAAGCTTGATTTAATAAAGGTAGTTTTAAAAATTTCCAAGTTAAGCAATCTATGCCATTTTCAACAAGAAAGTCATAGTGAATATCGAACGAGTTAGCGGAATAAACTTTATGTTCAAGCAAAACCCATTTATTCATTATCTAATTAATAAATAAACTGAATCTATTTTCAAAACAAAGTTGAGATAAAGATATATTTTATTAAAATGGTTACTGTTATTTAATTACCTGCATCAGGTACAAATCTTAAAGCAATGAATAGCAAACTTCCAGCTCCAGCGATAGCTGCAGCTATTAATCCAAAATCTGTAGGGATTGTGCGAGATGCAAAAATTAAGGATGCAAATGTAATATCCATGATGAAATTTAAAGTCATTTTATAAATTCAGTAATAGCTTAACAAAACCTTCTTGCAGAACTGAGTAGATCAATAAAATGTAAATAAACTTTTATATGTTTCTATTCTATATTAATCGAACAATTCTTTCGATAAGGGTTCCAAATTAAGAAAATAGGGTCTAATCTTAAAATAAATAAGTTTTAATAATGGAGACTTACCATCCTCCCAAAGAAGTTGAAGAAAAGGAAAATAACTCTGATCTTCCTGAAAAAGAAGTTATTTCGGAAAAATGGTTACTTGAAAAAATTGACAGTTTAATACCTTTAATAAAAGAAAAATGGCCTAACATTGCTCAACAAACCCTTGAAGCAACAAAAGGGAGTATTGATGATTTAGTTGAAGTAATAGCTAGCCATAGTGGAACCTCAGTAATTGGAATAAAAAGCCAACTATTTGAAATCATTGACTCAATAAGAGAAAACAATTGGGAAATATCAGAAAAAATTGAACCTATCGAAAGTCAATTAGAAGAATTATTAGAAGAACTTAACAATACACTTAGACCAAAAATAGAAAATCCAATAAGAAAAAAACCAATATTATCTATTGCTATTGCGGCTGGTATTGGTTTACTAATAGGAACTCTCCTTAACAGTGGCAGAAAATAATATGGAAAAACCAAAAAATAAAAACTTTGCAAGTACCGCCTCGAGAATTTCAGCGATCGCAAGTTCAGTGATGGATTTGCATGTAAGAATAGCTCTTCAAGAAGTAGATAGAGAAAAAAGAAGATTAATTAGTGGTGGAATATTTTTGGCAATTGGCAGTACATTATTATTATTAGTACTAATTTGCATCCATATTATTTTTTATCTTTTTCTAACGAAATATAATAACTGGAATATTGAATATAATTTATTACTCATAATATTTATCGATTTATTTCTTTCAGGCTTAAGTTTGAAGCTTGGAGGAAAATTAGCTAAAGGACCTTATCTTCCTCAAACATTAGAGGGTTTAGGCAAAACAACAAAGGCAGTTTTAGGCAAAAAATAAATTACCTTATTAAGTACTTTATCCATCTACAATCTATTCCACCATTGCTGACGGGAATTTTCAATGAAGATTTCATTTTCAAATATTTTGTTAGTTTTGGATTTCCACTTAGCAGCCAAAATTCCCAACCTGAAAAATTGTTCTTTAGGAAGATTCCCATTTGTTCATATAAAGAAATCAATTCATTTTCATCGCCTAATTTTTTGCCGTATGGAGGATTACATATGATTATCCCAGGTGTACAAATTAATTGGAGTGCTAAAAAATCATTATTTATAAGCTCAATATATTTTTCGAGTCCAGCTAATGATATGTTTACGTTCGCCTGCTCAAAAACCTTTTTATTAATTTCGCACCCTATTATTGTTGGTAATTTTTCATAATTTATAATTTTATTTTTTGCCTTATTTTTTTCATTAAGATAAATATCTTTCCTAAAGTCCAACCAATTTTCAAAAAGATATACTTGATCAATATTTATGGGAACTCCAAGAAATTGGTTGACTGCCTCAATTAAAAAAGTACCCGAGCCACACATAAAATCTATTAATGGAACTTTGCCATTCCATTGAGTCATATTTATCAATCCAGAAGCTAAATTTTCTTTTAATGGAGCATTTCCAATTGCGGGTCTATAGCCTCTTTTGTGTAAGCTTTCTACGCTGCTTTGAAGACTGAGAATTGCTTTATTATTATTTAAATGCAGATGAATTATAAAATCAGGATTATCTAGAGAAATATTTGATCTTTTATTCCAAACTGCCTGTTGCAAATCAGTTATAGAATTTTTTACTTCAAGAGCTGTGAAATGAGTATGACTTAAAGAAGATGTTCTCCCAGTTACTTTTACATTAAACGTTTTATCATAGTGCAACCAATTTAACCAATCAAATGAATCTCTAACCCCCGCATATAAAGATTGCTTGTCATAGCAATTAAAACTTGCAATTTCTCTGTAAAAACGAAAAGCTAATCTGGAATAGAAATGAACTCTATAAAAAGTTTCAAAATCACATTCAAAATTAATAAATCTTTTATAAGTATTAATATTAAAGCCGCCTAAATTTGAAATTTCTTCTGCTAAAGATTTCTCTAGTCCCTCCGGAGATGATGCCACTACATTCATATACGATAAAACTTAGTAAAAAAACTATTCAATAACCATTTTGCCTGTCAGAATATAAATGTCCAATTGGACTAGGTGATCTCAACCGATGTTTCGGACAGCGGTTCGATTCCGCTCAACTCCACTATTTGGGGTTGTAATGGTTTCGACGGGGCATAAGGAAGGTGACTGAAGCCGGCTCGGTTAGAGCAAAAACACAAATGCTAACAAAATCGTTAGTTTCTCCCGTCAAACAGCACCAGTTGCTGCTTGATCCTTAAGGAGATGGGGTTATATCAGCCTTATCAACCAAATGATACGAGGAGTCTGGAAGGACTCCACTTTTTTAAATAACTAACAAGTTGTAATAGATAATTTATTAGTTTGTAAATATTGCTGCAAATGCTTGTATTAAAAAGATTTTTTTTACTTTTATAAGTATAAATACTGAGAAGATAAGTTTTAAATTAATTTATCTTAATAAAAAATCGAATCTTGCAAAATGGAATCTAATAAAAAACTGAATGACTTGATAATAAATCTCAAACCAAAAGTTATTAGATTCACTGGCGAAAAATTTCCAAATGAACTATGGAATAGTGGTTGTCAAATAAAAAAAAATAAGAAAATATCTAGCTAAAAATTTAATTAAATGCTTGAAAAAGGATTTTTAGGCATTTTTTTTAAACATTTTTTTGACAATTCCTGAAGTACTTTAAATTCACTTTTATTTAAATTCCACTTGAATACATTCGATACATCTATAACTTGAGATTTTTTTCGCATTCCAACAAGCGGAATAGCTCCTTGGTAACAACACCAATTAATTGCTACTTGCGCTTGGGAAACTGATCTTTTATTTGCAATTCTTTTTAAGCACCTCCGCAATTCATATGTTGGTTTTTTATAGTTTTCAAATAATGCATTGCGAATAAAACTTTTTTCTTTATTTTGTTCTTTATCTGGATCAATACAAAGTATTCCAAAGGACAAAGGACTATAAGCAAAGAAATCAATATTATTTTCGTCGCAAATTTTTTTTACCTGATATTGTTTTCCTAAATCGGGAGCAAGCAAAGAAAATTGTGTTTGAACACTCTTTAGGCTCTGATCTCTTTTTTCTAAGAAATTAATTAATTTCATTAATCTTTTAGGGCCTATATTTGATAAGCCTATTTGAAAATCAAAGCCTTCATCTTTTAAATCGCAAAGATTATTCAACAGCCCTAATTCCTGCCAAGGATTGTATTTTGCAGTTGACCAATGTAATTGCACTATATCTAATTTGTTATTAAGTCTTTCTAAACTTTTCAAAAAAGGTTTATTAAAACCTCTGTTACCTATTCTCCAGGGATAAGGTGCAAGTTTGGTTGCTACTTGAATTTTTTTTTTCTTTGCTGAAGGAGTATTTAGTAAAAATTTTCCTATCAACAATTCACTTCTACCCTGAAGATTCCCAGTACCGTAAGAATCTGCAGTATCAATTAGATCGAAACCTCTTCGTAACGCTTCAATATATGTCTCACGTAAATCATCGTCATTTGTAGATTGGTAATTCCAGAAAAGCTTATTCCCCCAAGACCACGTACCTAATCCAATTCTTTTCTTCACTAGCTAATTTAAATAAGGAACTTTATAAGGTTATCTAAAAATATTAACTTCTTTAAAATATTTCAAAAAATAAGTTTTAAAGCATTAAAAATAAATTTCTCTTGACATTAAGAAATTATTCTCCAAAGTAAAAGAAATAAAAATAAAAAATTGTTCATTACAGTTTGCGGACAAAAAGGAGGAGTGGCCAAGACCTGTACAAGTATTCACCTTGCTAGTGTTTGGCATTCTGAAGGTAAAAAAGTTTGCATAGTCGATGCCGACAAAAATAGATCTGCTTTAGCATACGCATCAAGAGGCAATCTTCCATTTCCAGTTTTCCCCGTCAGTTCAGCTGCTAAAGCATCAAGATCATCAGAAATTGTAATAACTGATGGCCAGGCTAGCAGTGATCAAGAAGAACTTAAACACTTAGCGTATGGTTCAGATTTAGTTATCTTACCTACAACTGCAAAAGCAAGATCAGTAGAATTAACTGTTGAACTAGCTAATTTATTAAGCAACTTAAAAGTTAACCATGCTGTAGTAATAGTAAAAGTTGATTTTAGACAGCAAAAAGCAGCGCAACAAGCCAAAGCAGCTCTAGAAAATTTTGGTTTATATGTTTTTGATACATTTATACCCTTACTTTCAGCATTTGATAAAGCAGAAGCTTCGGGCAATGCTGTATTTGAAGCTGTAGACGATTTAGGTAGATCAGATCCTCGTCGAATGACGGGCTGGTCTGCTTATTGTTCAATTGCCTCACAAATTCCATGCCTGATTTCGAAGCCCTCATCCGACACCAACAACTTAAACAACCAACAACCAATCAGCGCTTAAAAGTAGTTGATTCTCCTAATTTTGAAGAAGATAACAACGAAGAAGTAATAATTAAACAATCTGGATTATTAGTTAATTTTTTTGGAGGTTTTATAGGCTCTGTAATTGGAACTTTAACAATACTGTTTCTTTATATGAATGAATATCTACCATTAGATTTACTAAAACTTAAATAGTACATTCGTTATTAGTTTTCACAAACCTTGAAAACAATTGCTTTGACTAAGTTTTTCTCTCAATATTTAGTGGTATTTAGTTGGTACAAAACTATTTCTATCCCTGAAATCGTAGTAATACTCTAAGCAATGGTATTTTGACGGTACAAAAAACTTATTTAAAATGAAATTTAAACAATTAACATTACTTTTCTAAATATTAAAATTCGTGCAAAAATAATAAAAAATAATTTCACTATGTTTAAGTTATCATCATTACTTTTGATATCTTTATTACCAATTAGTGCCTTCGCAATTGAGATCAGTTCACCTGCATTTAAAGATGGAGAAACAATACCTAAAAAGTATGGATGTAAATATAACGGTGGGAAGGACATATCCAAACCAATAAATTTTTCAAACGTCCCTAAAAATGCACAATCAATCGTACTAATAATGGATGATCCTGATGCAAAAAAAGTCGTAGGAAAAACTTGGGTACATTGGATATTGTCAGATATTCCTCCTGATACAAAATATTTAGATGAAGTTAAATATGGCAAATTAGGTATTGGTGTTGCAGGAAAAAACAGTGATAGAAGTAAAAAATATATTGGTCCTTGCCCACCAAAAAATGAACATCAATACAACATCAAAGCTTATTCTCTAAACACAAAATTAGAGAAAAGTTTAAAAGCATTAACTCAGGAAAAATTTGAGAAATTATATGAAAACGAAATTATCAGTTCATTTATGATTTCTGGTAAATTTAAATAATTTAAGTTGCTAATTTAGTTGTACATAAGCGGTATCGCAAAAACAGTATCTCTCAAAACTATTGCCCTGGATTGGATTTAGGGTTAGGTAGTATATTCGCTATTTATTTCAACATATTTTTTAGAAAGATCGCACCCCCAAGCTGTGCCTTTCGATTCGCCAGAATTTAGATTAATCATAATTTTTACAATATCATCTACTAAATATCTGCCTTTCATTCTAGACTTAATATAATCTGTGAGTTTTTGTGGATCATATTTATTTAACATGCCCTTTTCCAAAATCTGAGCGTTTCCTATATACAAGTCAACGTCATTTAAATTAAATTTAACTCCAGAATTACCTGCAGCGGAAATGATTCGTCCCCAATTCGGATCACAACCATGTATCGCAGTTTTTACCAAGGCAGAATTACAAATAGATTTCGCGAGCATAATTGCATCGTCTGTATTTTTTGCTCCTTGAACCAAAACTTCTAATAAACAATTTGCTCCCTCTCCATCCCTTGCAATATTTTTTGCCAAGTTCTGACATACAATATCAATCCCTTGTTGGATAATTGGAAAAAACCTTTTTTCAATTTTCTCTCCTGCATTTATTCCAACAAAAGAATCATTTGTGCTTGTCTCACCATCAACTGATATTGCATTAAAAGATTTTTGAACCGCATTAGCAATCATTTTATCCCATTCTTCTTTTTGAATACCCGCATCACAGGTTAGAAAAGCAAGCATTGTAGCCATGTTGGGGTAAATCATTCCTGAACCTTTTGCAAATCCTGCTATTTTTATTTTCCTACCTTGAATAATCGTTTCTATTGACACTTTTTTCAAAGTCAAATCAGTAGTTAAAATTGCTTCTGCTGCATTTTCAAAATTATTACCCTTTAAATCACTAACTAAATTAGGTAAATTTTTTACTAAATCATTTATTTGTATTGGAACACCAATTACACCAGTTGAGCACATTAATACTTCTTCTTCTTTTATTCCTAAAAGTTCCGCAATCTTTCCTGTAGCAATTTGAAAATGTTTTATGCCAAGATTTCCTATACATGCATTTGCTTGACCAGAATTAATTAGTATTGCTCTTACAAAACCTGAAGTTGTTTTAATCCTTTCCTCACAAATATCCACACAAGAAGCTCGAACTATTGATTGGGTAAACATCCCACTAAAAATACTTCCTTCTGGAGCGAGTATTAGTGCTAAATCTTTTTTATTAGAAGCTTTTAAACCAGCAGATATCCCAGCAAAAAGAAACCCCTTAGGTGTTACCTTACTGTCATCAACAAACGACCAATTGGAATCTAACTGGCTCAAACTTTTTGGTATTTTATTCATACTAACTACTCTTCAATACTAAAGAAACTAAGTAATTAGATTATTATTAATTATATGGATATTCTTCAAAAATTAAAAAACAACCAAAGAAGGATTGGTTTAACAGGAGGTATTGCAAGTGGGAAAACAACCATAACTAATTACATAAGAAAACATAAAAACATACCAATATTAGATGCAGATCATTTTTCAAGAGAATTAATCAAACCAAATACATATGGATATAAGAAAATTGTAGATCATTTTGGAAATAAAATTATTGATAATAAAAGCAATTCAGAAAGGGAAATAAACAGAAAACTTTTAAGAAACATTATTTTTGAACATTCAGCAAGCAAGGAATGGATTGAAAAACTACTTCACCCCTTAATTAAAGAAAGAATGATAAAAGAATGCAGTCAATACAAAAAAAATCAAACTATAGTATTGGTTATTCCATTATTGTTTGAAGCAAAATTTGAAGATATTTGCACTGAAATATGGTTAGTTAAATGTCCTAGAGAACTACAAAAAAACAGACTTATCACAAGAGATAAAATTAGCGAAAAAGAAGCATATGAATTGATAAATTTTCAATTAAGTTTTGAAGAAAAAAGAAAATTCTCAGATATTATTTTAGATAATACGGATCATCAAAATAAATGGATCAATACGATTAAAGAGCTTCTTTAAACTTTAGCTATTTAATTTTTCCATAAGAAGTTTATTTGCAAGTTTAGGGTCAGCTTTACCTTTTGTTCTTTTCATAAGTTGACCAACAAAAAAACCAAGTAACTTAGTTTTGCCATTTTTAAATGCTTGAACTTCATTTGGATGTTCATTTATAAGTTCATCAATTATTGGTAAAATACTTGAAGAATCAGATATCATTGCCAATCCTTTTTCTTCAACTAATTTTTTCGGAGAAATATTTTTTTGAATAAGTTCAGGTAAAATTTCTTTTGCAATTTTTCCACTAATTATATTTTTTGAAATCATATTAATCATTTCAGCAAGATTTTCAGGACTAAGCTTTAATTGACTAAAACTTAGTTTATTTGATTTTAAATAGCCCACAATATCACTTGTTACCCAATTTGAAGCTAGTTTAGCCTCGGCACCATTTGCTACTGTTTCTTCAAAAAAGTTTGCCATGCTTATTTCATCAGAAATTACCCTTGCATCATATGCAGACAACCCAAATTGACTTACGTATTTATTTCTTTTCTTTGAAGGTAATTCTGGTAGTTCTTTAAACCATATTTCTTGTTGGGCTTTTGTTATTTCAATTGGACCTAAGTCAGGATCAGGAAAATATCTATAGTCACTGCTACCTTCTTTTAATCTCATACTTTTCGTTAATTGCTTAGCTTCATCCCATAACCTTGTTTCTTGGAAAATTTTTCCTCCATTTTCATAAACTTCTATTTGTCTGGCTATTTCATAATCACAAGCCTTTTGAATTGCAGAAAATGAATTCATATTTTTTATTTCCACTTTGGTACCAAAAGGAGCATTAGGTCCCTTTCTAACTGAAATATTGACATCACAGCGTAATGAACCCTCTTGCATATTTCCATCTGATACACCTAGATATCTAACTGTTCTTCTAATCTCTGAAGCATATTCAGATGCCTCTTTACCTGATCTAATATCTGGTTTACTTACAATCTCACAAAGTGCTATTCCGGCACGATTGTAATCAACTAAAGAATACTTAGAGCCAGCTAATCTATCACTTCCTGAATGGACTAGTTTTCCGGCGTCTTCTTCCATATGTAGCCTTTCTATACCAATTTTTTTGATATAAGGTTCTTTATCCTTTTCAATTATTTCGACCTCTAACCAACCATTTTCAGCTAGTGGCTCATCAAATTGTGAAATTTGATAATTTTTAGGCAGATCAGGATAAAAATATTGTTTTCTATCAAATTTACAATGTTCTGCAACGTTTAAATTTAATGCTAACGAAGTTTTTACAGCATACTCAAGAACAGTCTCATTCAGAACTGGGAGAGTTCCTGGTAACCCACAAACTACAGGATCTATATGTGTATTCGGTGCATCACCAAAAGCTGTTGACGCAGATGTGAATATTTTACTTTTCGTATTAAGCTGTACATGAGTTTCCAAACCAATCACAGCTTCCCAAGATTCCAAATTGTTCATTATTAAATGTCTCTTTATTAATATTATTGGATATAAAGGGAAAGAGGACCAAAACACAAATAAAAATATTAATTTTTAAATGGCACAAGAATCCAAAAATTCAATATTAATCATTGGCGGTGGACTTTTAGGTTTATCTATTGCTTATGAATTTTCTAGAAATAACTTCAAAGTTTTAGTTTTAAGCAAAAACAGAAATGAATCAGCTGGATTTGTTGCTGCAGGAATGTTAGCTACTCATGCCGAAGGGCTCGAAGATGAATTACTAAAATTTGGCCAAGAAAGTCAAAATCTAATTCCAAAGTGGATAAAAAGTATTGAACACGATAGTAATATTAAGTGCGGTTTAAAAAAATGTGGCATAGTAGTTCCTTTTAAAAACAAAGAAGATCTTGAAGAGTTTCCCACTTATGAATATGGAAAATATTTAAATCACAAAGATCTTCAAACAGAAATTAATGGAATGAATTCTATTTGGAAACATGGTTTACTTTTTGAACAAGATGGTCAAATAGATAACCGAAGAAGACTAATGCGTGCTCTTGAGAGAGCATGCTCCTTGCATGGAGTCGAATTTCAAGAGGGATCAGAAGTAGAGGATTTGACATTCGAAAAAAACAAAATTACAGGTGCAACAGTTTTATGTGCCACTGGGGAAATAAAAAAAATTAACTGCGAAAAAGCAATTATATGCAGCGGTGCTTGGAGTAAAAAAATTTTTAATAAGATTCCAGTCTTTCCTGTAAAGGGACAAATGCTATCAATACAAGGTCCAACAAATTTTTTGAAAAGGGTTATTTTTGGTCCAAAAACTTATCTAGTTCCCCGTGATGATGGGCTTATTATAGTTGGAGCGACAGTTGAAAAAGATTCAAAATTTAATCAAGGTAATACACCTAATGGAATAAAACAATTGCAAGAAGGCATTCGCTCCTTATTGCCAGAAGCTATTAATTGGCCACAAATGGAACATTGGTGGGGATTTAGACCTTGCACACCAGATCTAAAACCAATAATTGGAAAATCAAAAATTAAAAATCTTTTTATAGCTACAGGACATTACAGAAATGGAGTTTTATTTTCTGCAATAACTAGTGATCTTCTTTTGAAAATAGTTCAAAATAAAAATCTCAAAGAAATAGAAAAAAGCTTTTTAGAAAAATTTAGTTTAGATAGATTTGCAATTTAAATTTTAATTTTCAGATCGCCATTTCGAATCAGAAGTCTCCCACTGACATAATTCCTCTTCGTTAAACCATAGATCAATTTCAAATTTTGCTGTGTCTGCTCCATCAGAACCATGAATAATATTCCTCCCAATATCAATAGCTAAATCACCTCTAATTGTTCCAGGCTCTGCTTCAAGAGGTTTTGTTGCACCTATTAGTTTTCTAGCACTCAAAATAACCCCTTCGCCTTCCCACACCATTGCTACAACAGGACCACTTGAAATAAATTCTACTAAATCACCAAAAAAGGGTCTTTCTCTATGTACTCCATAATGATTTTGAGCAAGTTCTTTTGAAGGAATTAATTGCTTTAATCCAACCAATTTAAATCCTTTTTTTTCAAATCTGCCAATAATCTCAGAAATATATCCTCTTTGAACTCCATCTGGTTTAATTGCAATAAAGGTTCTCTCTTTGGTCATTTAGTTAATAATCACTCTATGTATATTCAACTTTTGGGTGGTAACTTGGCAAGTAATCATTAAAATAAAAGATATTGTTTTGAGTTATTTTCAAAAACATTTATTAATCACTAAGACATAAATTGACCAATTTTGAGCCTAAAAAATTAAAGAATATTTGGACTGTTGAAGATAGTATTTCGACTTATAACATAGACAAATGGGGAGATAAATATTTTTCTATAAATTCCAAAGGAAATATATCAGTAACTAAAGATATAAAATCTGAAAATGAGATTGATCTTTTTAAGCTTGTCAAAGAACTTAAGAGTAGAGAAATAAATCCTCCATTAATCATAAGATTTAATGATATCTTGAAAGATCGAATAAATGCATTACATGACTCTTTTTTAAAAGCAATAAAAACCTATAAATATAAGAACATTTATCAAGGCGTTTTTCCTGTCAAATGTAATCAACAGAAAAATGTCCTAGAAAAAATAATAGAGTTTGGTAGCCAATGGAATTTTGGTTTAGAAGTAGGAAGTAAATCAGAACTATTAATTGGCCTTGCTCTTCTTGAAAACCAAAATTCATTATTAATATGCAACGGATATAAAGATAAAAAATATATTGAGATTGCTACTTTGGCCAGAAAACTCGGCAAAAATCCAATAATAGTTATTGAACAACGAGATGAGGTAAAAAGAATTATTCAAGCAGTTAAAGAACTTAACGCGACTCCATTGATAGGAATTAGAGCAAAGTTATCAAGTAAAAGTAGTGGTAGGTGGGGTAAGTCTATTGGAGATAATTCCAAATTTGGATTATCAATCCCAGAAATTATGTTGACAATAAAAGAACTACAAAAAGCAAATCTTATCAACGAAATGAAATTGCTCCATTTTCATATAGGCAGTCAAATAAGTGATATTGCTGTGATCAAAGACGCATTACAAGAAGCGAGTCAAATATATGTCGAATTATGCAAACTAGGAGCCCCAATGCAATATATCGACGTTGGGGGAGGATTAGGAATAGATTTTGATGGAACTAAAACCTCCTCCAACACCTCTACTAATTATTCTCTTCAAAATTATGCTAACGATGTAATTGCAACTATTAAGGATTCATGTGAATTAAATAATATCAAGCATCCAACCATAATCTCAGAAAGTGGAAGAGCAATAATTAGTCATTGTTCAGTTCTAATTTTTAATGTCTTAGGAACAAGTCATGTCAGTTCCAAACTACAAATTTTTGATAAAAAAAATCAACAATTAATAATTTCAAATTTACTTGAAACTTTCTATGCATTAAAAAAACTTAAAAATAAAAAAATAAATTTATCTCAAATAATTGAACTATGGAATGATGCAAAAAAGTTTAAAAAAGATTGTTTAGTCGCTTTTAGATTAGGATTTTTAAGTTTGGCAGAAAGAGCTTATGCCGAAGAACTTACTTGGGCTTGCGCAAAAGAAATTTCTAATAACCTGAATAATGATGAAATCAATCACCCTGATTTATCTGAAATTACAGAAACTCTTGCATCAACTTATTATGCAAATTTATCTATCTTTAAATCTATTCCCGATAGCTGGGCAATAAATCAGATTTTTCCAATAGTACCAATACATAGGCACTTAGAGGAGCCGTTCTGCAAAGGCAACTTTGCAGATTTAACTTGTGATTCAGATGGGAAACTAAATAATTTTATTGATGATGGAAAAATTAAATCATTACTAAATTTACATAAGCCAGAGGAAGATAAAGATTATCTAATTGGAATTTTTATGACTGGAGCCTATCAAGAAGCATTAGGAAACTTGCACAATTTATTTGGTAGTACAAACGTTGTTCATATAGACATAAATCAAGATAATTCATATAAGGTCAAAAATATTATTAAAGAGGACAGCAAATCTGAAATTTTGCAATTATTAGATTACAGTTCAGCTTCTTTGGTTGAATCTATAAGGATTAATACTGAATCAGCAATTGATCAAAAAAAATTAACTATTGAAGAAGCAAGGAAATTAATGGATCAAATCGAAATTAGTCTCAGAAAAAGTAGTTATTTATCAGAATAACTATCTAATATTTTTTGCAAATAATTTTTAGCATAATCTAGAGCATCACTTAACTTATCAATATCTTTAGCACCTGCTTGAGCAAAGTTAGGCTTTCCTCCTCCGCCTCCCGAACAAATTCTTGCAATCTCGTTAATTAATTTACCTGCGTGCAATCCTTTTTTTACTGCATCATCACCTAAAGAAACTGCAAATAATAACTTTCTATTTTCTGGATTTGGTATTCCCCCAAGAATCACTATTGCTTTATTTCCCAGATGAGAAGTTAAATTAAGTGCTGCAGATTGCAAAGAATTCCCATCTAGGCCATCAATCTGATTTACTAAAATTGAAAAAGAATTTACTATTTGTGAGGATGATTTTATAGAAGAGTATTTAAAATATGCAATTTCATCTTTCATTTTTTGTATCTCTTTATTCTTATTAATAAGCTCTGCTTGCAAATTATTAACCCTTTCAAAAAGTTGATTAGGATTTGCTTTTAACAAATCACTTAGTTGGTTTACTAAAGCATTTCTATCACTAAAATATTCTAATGCTGATTGACCTGATAATGCTTCGATTCTTCTTACTCCGGCTGAGATTCCTTCCTCACTAATTATTTTGAAAGAACCTAATTCAGATGTAGTATTAACATGTGTGCCACCGCAAAGTTCCATTGAAACTCCTGGTACATTAACAACGCGCACCTCATCATCATATTTTTCACCAAACATGGCGACTGCGCCCTTCTCAAGAGCCTCACCCTTAGACATATTTTTTATTTCTAGGGCATGATTTTCCATAATCCAAGAATTAACTATAGTCTCAATCTTAGAAATTTGATCTTTAGAAATAGGATTAGAGGAATTAAAGTCAAATCGCAATTTATTAAAGGCTACTAATGAACCTTTTTGTCCAACACTTTGATCAACAACTGATTTAAGTGCAGATTGTAATAAATGAGTAGCTGTATGATTTGCAGCGGCCTTAGCTCTATTAGAGGAGCTAACATTAGTATTAACTTTTTGTCCAATAGTTAATATTCCTTTTTTGATCGTTCCGTAATGTAAAAAAACATTTTTCTTTCGCATAACATTATCAACCAAGACCTCTAAATCTTTTGAAAATATCGTTCCAATATCGCCAACTTGTCCGCCAGATTCTCCATAAAAAGTGGTCTGATCAAGAACAATTAAAACTTTCTGACCTTCACTAGCTTGCTTAACTAATTTTGAATCCAAGAATATACCCTTTATTTCAGCTTCGGAAATAAGTGAATCATAACCATTAAAAACAGTTTTGTTAAAAAGTTCTATTTCTCGTTCTAGTGAACCCTCTAATGTCAAATCAATATTACTTGAAGCAGCTTTAGCTCTCTCTTTTTGTTTATTCATTTCTTCTTCAAAACCCTTTACATCTACACTGATACTATTTTCTTCTGCAATTTCTACAGTAAGTTCTAGAGGAAATCCATAAGTATCATAAAGTTCAAAAGCTTTTAAACCAGAAATTAATTTCTGCCCTGAAGAAATTATCTCATCTAGCAATTTCTCTCCTCTTTCAAGAGTTTCTCTAAATCTTATTTCTTCAATTTTTATCTCATTCAAAATTAAATCATTATTATTTTTTAAATCAGGATAATTATTTTGCATTAAATTGATCCCGACAGTAGCAATATGAGGTAAAAATTCATTTGTTATACCTAGTAATCTCCCATGTCTGACCATTCTTCTTATAAGCCTTCGTAATATATATCCCCTGCCGAGATTACTTGCTGCTACTCCATCAGAAATTAAATGAATAACAGCTCTTGTATGATCACCAATGATTTTTAAAGAAATTTTATTTTTATCATCTAAAGAAAAATAATCAATATTTGCAATCTCACAAATTTTTTGAATGATAGGAAAAATTAAATCTGTCTCATAATTATTTTGCTTTTTTTGCAATATTTGAGCCATCCTTTCTAGGCCCATTCCTGTATCAATATTTTTAAATTTTAAATCTGTCAATTTACCATTAGAATCACGATTATATTGCATAAAGACAAGATTATAAAATTCAATAAAACGATCTCCATCTTCTAAATCAATATTCTGCAGACCTTTTTCCGGATAAAAATCATAATAAAGTTCTGAACAAGGTCCACATGGACCTGTTTTGCCAGATGACCAAAAATTATCTTCCTTACCTAGTTTCACTATCCTATCTGGATGAATACCAATTTCATCTCTCCAAATTTTTGCAGACTCTTCGTCCTCGTGAAAAACACTCACAATTATATTTTCAACAGAAAGTTGATAAATATTAGTAACTAATTCCCAAGCCCATTGAATAGCCTCTCGTTTAAAATAATCTCCAAAAGAGAAATTACCAAGCATTTCAAAAAAAGTGTGGTGTCTAGCTGTAACTCCAACGTTTTCTATATCGTTTGTTCTGATGCACTTTTGGCTAGATGTAGCCCTTTTTGATGGTCTTTTTTTTAAACCTAAAAAAACTGGTTTAAAAGGTAGCATTCCAGCAATTGTGAGCATAACCGTAGGGTCATCTGGAATCAAAGATGCACTTGGAATGATTTTATGTAATTTTTCACTGTAAAATTTTAAAAAAGCATTTCTTATCTCATCTCCAGTAACTATTTTTTTAATTAGTTGAGATGTCATTTATCAAGAATAAGAAGATTAAAAATTAAATAAAAGCGTAATTTTCGGTTATTTGGCAAAAATAATCACGCGAATTTATATTCTATATAACTAAAGTTAATTTATAAAGCTAATTATTCTATGATAGCCTCTGCCCAGACAAGTAATTCTAAATTGGCACAAACTAATAACAAGTTGACGGTTCAATCTCAAATCTTTGCTGATGATTCTTGTGCCATAAGATCTTTGGATTGGGATCGCAGTAGATTTGATATAGAATTTGGTTTAAGAAATGGAACTACTTACAATAGTTTTATTATTAAAGGCGAGAAACTAGCAATTATTGATACTAGTCACGCAAAGTTCAAAGAATTATGGTTTGAAGAATTACTGAAAAAGGTAAATCCGCAAGAAGTTGATTATCTAATTACTAGCCATACAGAACCTGATCATTCTGGTTTAATAGGTAATCTTTTAGAATTAAACCAAAACATCACAATAGTTGGATCAAAATTAGCACTTAAATTTATTGAAGACCAAATACATATTCCTTTTAAACGTCTAGAGGTTAAGAGTGGAGAGTTTTTAAATCTCGGAACCAACCCTAGTAGTGGTTTAGAACATAATATTGAATTTATAAGTGCACCAAATTTACATTGGCCAGATACCATATTTTCATATGATCACAGCACAAATGTTCTCTATACATGCGATGCATTTGGACTCCATTATTGTTCTGAGGAATTTTTTGACACTGATCAAAAAGAAATATACGATGACTTCCGTTTTTATTATGATTGCCTTATGGGTCCAAACGCCAGAAGCGTTATGCAGGCAATTAAAAGAATAGATAAGCTACCTGAATTAAAAACAATAGCTGTTGGTCATGGGCCTTTGCTCCATAATCAGGTCAATTTTTGGAAAGGGAAATATCTAGAATGGAGTAGTAATAAAAGCAAAGGCAATGATTTTGTGTCAGTCTGCTACATAAGCGACTATGGTTATTGTGATCGACTAAGTCAAGCGATATCTCATGGAATAAGCAAAGCAGATGCTCAGGTTCAGTTAATTGATTTAAGATCTTCTGATCCGCAAGAACTAACAAGTTTAATTTCCGAATCAAAAGCCGTTGTCATTCCCACATGGCCAGTAGATTCAGATAATGAATTAAAAGAATCTCTCGGCACTTTATTTGCGGCACTAAAATCAAAACAATTTACTGCAGTTTATGATGCATTTGGTGGAAATGATGAACCAATAGATTCATTAGCAAATAAATTAAGAGAACTTGGTCAAAAAGAAGCTTTCTCTCCCTTAAGAGTTAAAAACATTCCTGATCCCATTGTTTATCAACAATTCGAAGAAGCTGGAACTGATTTGGGTCAATTGATCAATAAAAAGAAGAATATTGCCTCTATGAAGAGCCTTGATTCAAATTTAGATAAAGCGTTAGGGAGATTAAGTGGTGGATTATATGTAGTTACAGCGAGCCAAGGCGAAGGTTCTACATTTAGGCAAAGTGCAATGGTCGCAAGTTGGGTTAGTCAAGCAAGCTTTTCTCCACCAGGTATCACAGTTGCAGTAGCGAAAGATAGAGCTATTGAATCATATATGCAAGTTGGGAAAGGTTTTGTTGTGAATATTCTGAGAGAAGATAACTACCAAAAAATGTTCAGACATTTTTTAAAAAGATTTGCCCCTGGAGCTGATAGATTTGCAGATGTAGATGTAGTTAGCAACATCGCTGAAGGAGGACCAGTTCTTTCAGATTCACTAGCCTTTTTAGATTGTAAAGTTAGTTCCAGGCTAGAGACTCCAGACCATTGGATAATTTACGGAATTGTTGAAAATGGTAATGTTTCTGACTTATCATGCAAGACAGCAGTTCATCACAGAAAAGTTGCTAATCACTATTAAAAATAAGTCTTTAAAATGTCAGATATTAATATAGGCGTACTTGCAGAAAATCAAGATTTATCAGAATTTGAAATTACAGAAAATTTTTCTTGTGTAAGATTCTTAGATCAAAATAAAGAAAGATTTGAACTTGAATTTAACCTTGAAAAAGGAACCTCTTTTAATACTTTTTTCATTAGAAGTCATGAGGAACTTTTTATTATTCATCCACCTGAGAAACAATATTTGGATTCATTTAATAAAGTAATTTCTAGGTTTTGCGATCAATTTAAATTAGGTAAAATCAACTTCATTTCTGGTCATATTAATCCCCAAATTATTGAAACTATAAAAAAAATAAGTACTCAATTTCAAAACACTACTATTACTTGCTCTAATCCAGGTTATAAACTTATTAGTGAACTTTGGAATCAAAGAAATCCTACCTTAAAAAACTTTATTGAAATTCAATTACCTGAAATAAACATAATCAAAAAAGAACTTAATTTAGAATTAGAAAACATTTCACTAGAGTTAATTCCTATTCCAACAGCACGATGGCCTGGTGGCCTGATAATTTATGAACGTACTCAAGAAATACTTCTTAGTGAAAAAATTTTCTCTTCTCACATTGCTTCTGCTGATTGGTCTGAAACAAATCGAGTTAGTACAGAAATTGATAGAAAACATTTTTATGATTGTTTGATGGCACCAATGTCCAATCAAGTAGTATCAATAACTGAAAAAATTGCAGATTATGACATTAAAACTATTGCACCATTACATGGTCCCGCGATCGAATATAGCTTAAAAAGCTTTTTAAATGACTATATAAGATGGGGAGAAAATCTCTCAACCAATAATCATAAGATAGCTCTGATATATGCAAGTGCATATGGAAACACAGCCTCAATTGGAGATGCATTGGCTAAAGGGATAAATAGAACCTCTGTAGAAGTTGAAAGTATTAATTGTGAATTTACACCTAATGATGTACTTGTAAAATCCATCCAAAATGCTGATGGCTATTTAATAGGCTCACCCACATTGGGTGGTCACGCCCCGACTCCAATAGTTAGTGCACTAGGAACATTGTTAGCAGAGGGTAATAGAGATAAGCCAGTTGGAATTTTTGGCAGTTTTGGCTGGAGCGGCGAAGCTATAGATTTACTTGAAACAAAATTAAAAGACGGTGGTTTTAAGTTTAGTTTTGACCCTATTAGGATTAAATTCAGTCCAAATAAACCAAAGATTAAAGAATTAGAAGAAATAGGAACCCATTTTGGAAGAAACATTATAAAAAAAGCAAAGAAAAAACCCAGAAAATCAGATACTGGAATGATTACAAGCAAAACGGATCCAAAGCTACAAGCTCTCGGAAGAGTAATTGGTTCACTTTGTGTCCTGACAGCCTCTAAAGGGAAAGATGAGAATAATATCAAAGGAGCCATGCTTGCATCTTGGGTTAGTCAAGCAAGTTTTTCTCCTCCTGGATTAAGTATTGCAGTAGCAAAAGATAGATCAGTAGAGTCACTTCTGCAAATAGGAGATTCATTCGCATTAAATATTCTTAGTGAAAAAGATTTTAAAGAACCTTTGAAAAGATTCACAAAGCCCTTTGCACCTGGAGAAGATAGATTTGAAGGAACAAATATTGAATTAACTCCTAATGAACAAATAATCATTCCTGAATCTCTCGCATGGTTAGATGCTTCTGTAAAAGAGAGAATGGAATGTGGAGATCATTGGGTAATTTACGCCGAAGTACTACACGGTAATATACTAAAATCCGATAGTCTAACGGCAGTTCATCACCGTAAAACAGGTGCTAACTATTAAATTTATTTATCTAATTTATGACTGAAACAAAAGATCTGATAATCATTACAGCTAGTTGTGGTAAGAATCTAGAACTTTCCGAAAAATTTCTTGAAAAAAGTAATGAATTGAAAATAAGTTCTGAAATTTTAGATCTTACCACTCTTGATATTCCATTATTTAATCCAAGAATTCACAGCAAAGAAAATATTCCAAATGAAATAAAAGAATTAAAAAAAAAGCTTTTCAAGATTGATAGATGGGTGATTTGTGCGCCTGAATATAATGGATCTATACCTCCCATTCTCTCCAACTTCATAGCATGGCTATCTATTTCGGGAGATGACTTTAGGAATTTATTTAATGGTCAACCGATTGCAATCGCAACATTTTCCGGTGGCATAGGGTTAGAACTGCTGACCTCATTACGCATTCAATTAGTACATTTAGGAAGTCAAGTATTAGGGAGACAACTTTTGTCCTCATATAGTAAACCTATAGATACAAAAACTATTGAAGATATGATCCAAAGACTTTTACAAATGAAAAAATTAGAAACATAAACCTTTAAAACCTAATAAAATATCATTTTTTTTCATTCCAAACTTTCAAAATTTCTCTAGCCATAGGCAATGCATGTACAGATCCCCCACCAGGAGTATTTTGTGCAAAAGCAACTACAAGTAATTCGCTTTTTTCAGAAGGAGTAAAGCAAACGAACCAAGCGTGATCTAATCCACCTTCACCATCTTCAGCAGTTCCAGTTTTGCCTGAAACTGGAGGTAAATTTGAAACTCCATAATTAATTGATACTCCTGTGCCAGACTCTACTACTTTCCTGAGACCACTTTTTATCAACTGAATATTATTTGAGTCAATATCGATTTTTGTAGGTTTTTTATCTGAAAGATTTTCTTTATCTTTTTTAACTAAATAAGGAGTAACTAAATAACCTCCATTTGCAATTGCAGCATATGCTCTAGCAATTTGAATAGGGGTAACTTGTACAACAAATTGCCCAATAGACATACTTGCAATATCTTCAGGAACCCAAGGAGTTTTTCCTGGTTGCCCCCATCCTCTACCTTCTTTAGCCCATTCACTACTCGCTACTAATCCTATATTTTCTTGTTCAGAAATTTCAATTCCAGATAATGAATTAAAACCAAGCTTTCGTGAAACCTTATGAATTTCATCAACTCCTACTCCATAACCTACTTGATAAAAAAATGTATTACTAGAAACTCTTAAGGCATCTTCATAACCTATTGCCCCAAAGCCTAAATCATTATGCTCTCTAAAACATTGGCTCCCATAAGTTAT
Source organism: Prochlorococcus sp. AG-355-N16 (assembly GCA_003278545.1). GTDB lineage: Bacteria > Cyanobacteriota > Cyanobacteriia > PCC-6307 > Cyanobiaceae > Prochlorococcus_A. The sequence goes on along the minus strand of QCEF01000001.1, from coordinate 216,150 downwards.
ACATGGTTTCGTATCTAAAATGGTTTCTCTCGGAAATTTTCCACTTTCCAAGCCAGCTAAAGCCGTTACAATTTTCCAAACGCTTCCTGGATCGTAAGCATTTAATGCTCTATTAAATAAAGGTTTTGCAGGAGAATTAAAAAGTTTATTATATTCTTCCTCAGGTTTAAAATCCTGTGAGAAGAAATTTAAATCAAATGTAGGTTTACTTGTCATTGCTCTTATTGCACCATCTCTTGGATCCATTACTATTATGGCTCCAGCTTTTTTATCTTTAAGAACTTCCTCAGCAACTAATTGCAGATTAAGGTCGATTGTGAGTTCAATATCATTACCTTGTACTGGAGGTTTTATACCCAATGATCTTTGAAATTTTCCTAATGAATTCACTTCAACCATTTCTCCACCCCATTCACCTCTTATATAATCTTCGTAAACATATTCAATTCCTGTTCTACCGATTAAATCATTTAATTTATAACCATCCTTAGATAAGAATTTATATTCTAATTCAGTAATTGGCTGAGTATACCCAATTACATGGGCCGCAAGGGATTTATAAGGATAATTTCTAATTAATTTGGTATCTATTTCAAAACTAATTAAATTACCTTCATTCTCCTTAAATTTTATTAATTGATCTACATTTAAATCCTCAAGAATAATTACTGAAAGTTTCTGATTTATGAGACCATCAGAGTATTTTTTTTGAATTACATTACTATCAATATTTAATAAGTTAGAAATACTTGATTTATGTTTTTCCCAATTTTTTTTATTAATAGATAGAGGCTTTATTATTAAAGAATATTTAACTCTACTATCTGCTAAAACATAACCATTTTTATCAAGTATTCTTCCGCGAATTGGCTGTGAAGCAATAAGTCTAATTCTATTCTCATCTGACATCTTCTTAAAAGATTCATAATTTAAAAGTTGTAAAAAAATTAACCTAAATAGTATTAATAAAAAAGAAACAGAAGAAAAAATAAGTAAGACTAGAGGTTGTCTTTTTAATGAAAAAAGTTTTTTATTGGGACTTGTTTTTATCAAAAATATAAAATTTATTTAAATATTGTTTTTTCCAATAAAGCGATAGTTGATTTTATTTCTTTAAGTTTTTCGATTAAATCCTCATAGTTACTATCTTCAGTTTTAACATTAAAATCATCCTTTTCAATATAATTTGAATTTAAATTTTCACTCATAAAATTTTTCCTTATTTTAAACAATTATTCCAATTGATATAATCTTAAAGAAGAAATTTATTTTTACAAAATTATATTAACTTAGATATTTAAAAAATATCAAGAACAAATTAATCTAATTGATCTATATTTTGTTCAAAGTAGGGATTACAACTATTCTTTGATATCCCTAAAGACCATCCAATAAATGAAGAAACAAATATTGTGACGATTAATGGCATAATTGCTTGTTGAGTATTTACGAGGCTAAACCATTCTCTCCAGCTACTAAAAAATCTTTCTCTTTGAAATTTTCTTTTTTCATTTTCTAATAATCTGGCTTTTTTGGCGAAAGATTTTGTTACCCACTTTTCGAAGGGGATCTTTTTTATTATCGCCATTTTTCTCTCCACTTCTAATAATTGACCGGAACTAAGATGAGGATGAAACGTACTTATCAATTCAAGAGTTTTTAAAAACATCTCAACAGTTGCATCTTTTATAAGCTTTTGCTCATGACTTAAATCAGCCCACTCTATTTCTGGATAAAAACGATTTCTATTTGGTGAAATTTGATCCTCTGACATTTGACCAGGTTCTCTGAGCCATCTATTAGTATTTTCATCAAATCTCCGCCAATATAGAAAAGGATTAATAAAAATAGTTTTACCAGATACTTTGACTACATCTTGTTGAAGATGATTAGTTATCTTTCTTTCAGAATTTTTCGATTTTATCAAAAGTCTAAATTAATAATCTAATTAAAGATTATCTTTTATTCACTATTTTTCCAGAAATATAAAAAAATCAACCCATAAATATTAACTTATTGATAACTGCCAACGCTTCTTTAAATAATTACAGTATTCGCAATTTCGGGAAGGTTTTGGAAAAACATCCGAACGTAATAAATTAACTGTATCAATTATCTTATTTTCTACCCATGAAGTAGAACAATCTAATTTAATTAGATGTACGTCAAATTTTAATTGGTTATTAAATAACTCTTCATTTTTCCTTCCATTGAAATATAAAAGATAAGCTTCTTTAGCCACTTGAAAACCGTTTTTTTTAAACAACCACTGGTACATCTCTAACTGTCTTTTATAAGCCTTTGCATATTCGTATTTATTAAAAGTATCAAACCAATCAAAATTATTTCTGGATGTTGCTTTTACATCAACGATAATTAGATGGCCATTTTTTTTCTGCCAAATATCATCTACAGCTCCACCAAAGTCATAGTTGTTTTCAATTGACTTATATCTTATCCCTTGAAAATTACTTCTCCAACGTTCTAAATCTTTATGTTTGAATGGCACAGCATCAATTCCATTTTCAATAAATAAAGGATGCGGCTCCTGAATTTTTCTATAATAATCAAATTCATTTTTACATAGATTATCTACAGCTATATTTAATGTAAATGGTAATGATGGCGGTTTTATTTGATATTTTTTGTCCAAAACACAACATCTTGGACAACTAAGATATTTCTCAACTGTAGATCTACTTAATTTAATAATATCAGGCATTACGTTTTAAATCTAATTGAAAAATTTCTTGCTTAAATAAAAAACTTTAAATTTTTTAAAAATTTGAAGACTTACTCCCACTCAATAGTTCCAGGAGGTTTGCTTGTAATATCATAAACAACTCTATTAACTGAACTTACTTCGTTTACTATTCTATTTGAAATCCTCTCCAAAATCTGAAAAGGAATTTTTGACCAATCAGCTGTCATACCATCTTCACTAGATACACAACGTAAAACTATTGGCCATACATAAGTCCTTTTATCACCCATAACTCCTACTGTTTTTACAGGTAGCAATACTGCAAAAGCTTGCCAAATATCATTGTAAAGACCTGCTTTTTTAATTTCATCTCTTACAATCCAGTCTGCATCTCTTAAACAATCAAGTTTTTCATTATTCACCTCTCCCAAAATTCTTATAGCTAATCCTGGTCCTGGGAATGGATGCCTTTTTATAATTTCGTCCGGCAAACCTAAAGCAGCTCCCACTTTTCTGACTTCATCCTTAAAAAGTTTTCTTAATGGCTCAACTAATTTAAATTGTAAATCTTTTGGCAATCCACCTACATTATGATGGCTCTTTATTTTTACAGCTATTCTTTCACCTGTTTTAGGATCAATATTAGTCCCAGCACTTTCAATAACATCAGGATAAAGAGTACCTTGAGCTAAATACTGAAAAGGTCCCAATCTATTGCTTTCTTCCTCAAATACTCTAATAAATTCTTCACCTATAATTTTTCTTTTTTGTTCTGGATCAGTAATATCTTTTAATTTGGCAATAAACCTTTCCCTTGCATTAATATATTCAACTTTTATGTGAAATTTCTTATCAAAAAAATTCATTAAAAATTCTGGTTCACCTTTTCTCATGAAACCTTGGTCTATAAACATGCATGTAAGCTGATTTCCTATAGCTTTATTGAGAAGAAATGCAAGGGTTGAGGAATCAACTCCTCCAGATAAGGCAAGCAGAACTTTTTTATTGCCAACTTGCTCTCTTATCCTGGGAATAGTTTCCTCTATATAGGTTTCGGTTGTCCAATCAGCCGCACAACAAGAAATTTTATAAACGAAATTTTTAATTACCGTCATCCCAAACTCTGAATGAATAACTTCAGGATGAAATTGTACGCCAAATAATTTCTTTACATCATTTGAAATTGCTGCATGGAGTGTGTTCTCGGTATGAGCAATTTTATTAAATCCATCAGGCAAACAATTAATAGAATCGCCATGACTCATCCACATAATAGATTTATCTTCTACATCAGAAAGTAGGTCAGATTCTTTGTCTATATTTATTGGAGCTCTACCATATTCAGCTTTTTTGGTTGCTGAAATAACAGATCCCCCAAGTTCTTTAACCATTAATTGCATTCCATAGCATATGCCAAGAATCGGAATTCCTAAATTAAAAATTTTTTTATCACACTTAGGCGCATTTTGTTCATATACAGAGTTTGGTCCTCCACTCAAAATAATCCCTTTAGGGTTAATACTTTTAATTTCCTCAATTGAAATGTAATTGCTTACTACAAGAGAAAAAACATTAGTTTCTCTAATTCTTCTTGCAATCAATTCAGAATATTGAGATCCGAAATCCAAAATTAATATTGATGGGTCTCGTTCTTTTTTTAAAATTGTTTGACTCATGTATAAAAGTTAACTCAATTTATTTACAAAAGCATAATGAATCACAAATTTATTTCATTGAAAATAAGAAATATACTTATTGCCATTAATTCCAGCCCACCTAATTTTCCTTTTTCTATCAAAAATGATTGATGCGATTTCCATATCAGTTTTTACATACCTATTTACATAATTAAAAGAACGCTTTTCGATCGTATTTGATAAATTTTTGAATAATTGATCAGCTAAAGATTTATTAAATCTTTCAAGAAGATGTAATGCATTCTCAAGATTATCTAACTGAGATAATTCAACTATTATTTGCGGTGGTAACTTTGCTTGAACGGCTAAATAAACAAGAATCTCAATTCTTGCATCAGCTAAATGATTATGTGTATGAAAAATACCACCTGCTAATTTAATTAATTTCCCATGATAACCAAAAAGAATTACAGTTTTAACTTTTTTTATTGCAGCATCAACTAATAATGGTCCTATCCAATTTCCAATTTTGATAATTGGCAAATTAACATTATAAGTTTTGGCCAAATTTAACCCATTTTCCCCAATAACAAATACAACTTCCCCTTTAAAGTCATTTTGAATTAACTTTGCTAGATTATTTTTAGCCTCTTCTAATTGATCAGGTGAAGCACTCGAATAAGTCTCAGCAGAAGTACCAATAATAGATAATCCATCAACAATACCAAATGACTTATTACTAGTTCTTTCAGCTAAAAAAGCTCCATTTGGGAAAATAATTTCTAATTTCAAATTAAAGCCGGCAGGAATACTATCTAATAAATTTTCATATAAAACTTTTTTGGCAAAATTAGAAATGCTTATCTCTGATGTATCTTCTTTTATGCCTACACCAGATCCTGCAATAATATTTATTGGAATTGTTTGAACAGGATTATTAAAAGAAATTTTTTCTAAAGAGGCTATTGTCCATATCTCTAAGTTTTGTGTAATGTCAAGATCTAAGCCAGACTTTGCAAAGGTAATTCCTAATGCATGCGAATCATCTTTAAGTAAACCAACAGAATGAATCTCGATTTTTATTTCTTTTTTTTCATTAGGAATTTTTATTAGTTCATAATTTTTAAATGGTAACCCTACTAGTTTTTTTAATGCTGCCTTAGCAGCTCCAGCAACCCACAAAGGTAAAGAAAATCCTTTTTTCAAATCAAGTAATTGAAAAATATATAATGAGAACTAATCTAAGAATGACCTATTTAATAAAAAGTGGCCATACAACAAAAATTATCGTTGATGATTCCTGGACCTACACCAGTTCCAGAAAAAGTTTTACAAGCATTAAGTAAGCATCCAATAGGCCATCGCAGTAAAGAATTTCAAGATCTAGTAGAGAGTACAACTAAAAATTTACAGTGGCTTCATCAAACTAAAAATGATGTTCTAACAATCACTGGTAGTGGGACTGCCGCAATGGAGGCTGGAATAATAAATACTTTAAGTAGAGGAGATAAAGTAATTTGTGGAGAAAATGGAAAATTTGGCGAAAGATGGGTAAAAGTGGCTAAAGAATTTGGTCTGGAAGTAATAAAAATTGATTCTGAATGGGGAACTCCACTTGATCCAGAAGAATTCAAAAAAGTATTAGAGGAAGATAAACAAAAAGAAATAAAGGCGGTTATTTTGACTCATTCTGAAACCTCAACAGGTGTAATTAATGATCTTGAAACTATAAGTTCATATATTCGCGCGCACCACACAGCTTTATCAATTGTTGACTGCGTTACAAGTCTTGGAGCTTGCAATGTACCAGTAGATGAATGGAAATTAGATATCGTTGCTTCAGGATCGCAAAAGGGATATATGATACCTCCAGGGCTTAGTTTTATAACAATGAGCCAAAAAGCATGGGAAGCTGCAGAAAAATCTAATTTACCAAAATTTTATTTAAATTTAAAATCCTATAAAAAAAGTCTTTCAAGTAACAGTAATCCATATACTCCAGCAGTTAATTTGGTTTTTGCTTTAGATGAAGCTTTAAAAATGATGAGAGATGAAGGCTTACATAATATTTTCCTCAGACATAATAAACATAAATTAGCAATGAGCAATGCTGTAAAAGTTTTAAATCTGAAATTATTTGCTGATGAAAAATATTTAAGTCCTTCAGTTACTGCGATAAAAACTGAAGGAATGGATGCAGAACAATTTAGAAAAGCAATAAAGGATAAATTTGATATTTTACTTGCTGGTGGTCAGGATCATTTGAAGGGAAAAATATTTAGAGTAGGACATTTGGGCTATGTCAATGATAGAGATATTATTACGATAATTTCCGCTATAAGTAATACACTCCTCAGCCTAGGCAAAATTTCAGCCCAACAAGCTGGTGAAGCATTAGTTATTGCATCAAAATATATAGAGGAAAATTAACTTAGGTACCTGGTTCTTCAACATTTCCACCTAATTCAACAATCTTTTTTCTAAGAACGATTGATTTTTTTTCATCACCGTTGGTTTGAGCTATTGCAAGAGCAAACTCTAATTTTTCAAGCTGATGTCCACCCTCAAAAAAAGATAATTTTTTCTTAATGTGGTTTCTATTAGCTTTGTATGAAATTTGAGAAGACATAAGAATTAAAGCTTTAATTATTATTATGCCAATAAAAGGGGACATTACGAGAGCAAAACAAAAATCTAATTTGAGAATAAACCCAAGCAAAAAATTATTTTTCTAATATTATGTTCAAACACCTCTCAAATTTATGCCAAACATAAACCTAATCTATTATCTGATTGCAGGTGGAATTTTTGGGGCTTTAGCTTTAAAAACTGGGATTCCAGCAGCACCTCTCGCAGGAGCTCTTATAGGCGCGAGCATATTAAGCATCAGTGGTAAGGTCGATATAGCAGAGTGGCCAATTGGCACAAGGACAATTTTAGAAATTGGAATTGGTACAGTTATTGGCACATCTTTAACTAAAGACTCAATAGTTGATCTTCAAAGCTTATGGAAACCCGCTATTTTAATAACTTTTACTTTGGTTATTACAGGATTAGCAATTGGATTATGGACAAGCAGATTACTTAATATAGATGTGATAACAACAATTCTAGGTGCTGCTCCAGGAGGCATTAGCGGTATGAGTCTGGTTGGGTCTGAATACGGAGTGGGAGCTGCAGTAGCAACTCTTCACGCTGTAAGGTTAATTACTGTGCTTTTAATTCTTCCTTTAATTGTTAAATGCTTGAATATATTTGGAGTAATTAAATCTTAAATTTCTATAGACATATTGACAATAAAAGATATTTTTAAATAGAAGACAAAAGCCTAATGCAAAGATTAAAGAATAAAAAACTAATACTATTAGCGTTTGGAATTTGCACCCCTCTAACTCTTACTACGCCAAAAGTAAATGCAAGTTCTTTTGGAGCAGAAATTTTTTGTACCATGAGAGATGGCGGAAATGACCATGAAAGCAGTTGGGATGCAGCTTATGAATATATAAAAAAACAAAAGGGAGGATTTTTTAAAGTTTCACCTAAAAATGCAGCAGCGCAAATTACTGAAACAGTTATAAGAGAAAAAGAAAAATTTAATTATTGCGTTGAATATTTAGATAAACTTCATCCAAATAGGAAACTAATACGAGATTTAGAAAAAGAAGAAGAAAGAAAAGAAAAAGAAGCTGAAGAAAGAGAAAAGAAAAGAAAAGAATTAGAACAAGAATTAGAAGAAACTAATAACGAAATTTCTGAAGAATTTAATAATGAAACATTTGATAGATATAGTTATTAATTAAAGTTTCCAAAAGATAATTATCTTTTCTAAATTTAATAAATACTTTTTTGTATCTAAACATACTAAATCATATTTTTCTGGCAAATTTAGGCTAAAAAGCATTAATAAAAGTTGACTTTTATTATATTCAAGCGAATATTTATTTAACTAAATATTCTGAATGCATATTAATGATGCGGTGTTTTTAGAGGATTTATGTCCTAAGTTCAGATTAAGACAATGGCGAAAATCTATTCATAAATTTACGGGAAAAAGTTGTATATATTGCGGAAAACCATCTGAATCTATTGATCACGTAATACCACAAAGCCAAGGAGGATTAAGTACAACAGAAAACTGCGTCCCTGCATGTCTTTCATGTAATGGTGATAAATCAGATGAAAATGCTTTGTATTGGTATAGAAGGCAAAAATTTTATGATCCCCGAAGAGCAATGGCTATAAGAGCATGGTTAGAAGGTGATTTAAGATTAGCTATTAGATTACTACAATGGGCTAATCCTAATTTTAAGGTAAATAATAAAAATTACATAAAAGATGAATCAAAATATAAAGCAGCTTGACTACCAAACATTACATATTTTTCTAGAGTTATAACTCATACATATATTTTCCAAATCTTTTGGCGATTCTGGGATTATTAAAATTGTCGAAAATGAAATAAGAAAGACAAATAACTTTTGGTAGAATTTAAAACTAACTAAACTTACTTCTTTCTCAACAAGAAGGGTGTAACTTTTGCTAATACAAAAAGTTTTTGATTTTAAATAAGGCTCAAAAGCTGTTTTCATCATTAATTAATACATATGTACTACTCTAACTAAACATGAATAAGTCTGCAAGCATACTCGGGGAAAAAAATAAATTTTTAATCATGGGGTGTGGTTTCAGCGGTAGTTTTTTTGCAAAAACTATTAGAAAATTCGGTTGCACTGTTTTAACAAGCTCAAGATCTGCAAGCAAAGATCCAAATAGTTTTATTTTTAACAGTGAAAACAGAGTTTTTCCTGATAAAGAAATTTTTGATGGAGTAACGCATATTCTTAGTTGCATACCTCCCGACAAAAATGGGAATGATCCCGTCCTAGAAAGCCTTCAAAGTAAACTACAAGACTTACCCCTTGAATGGGTTGGATATTTATCTACCACAGGAGTATATGGAAACACCGAAGGTGGTTGGGTTTCTGAGACAGATCAGCCTAATCCTTTTCAAAAAAGAAGTCATAATAGATTAAATTGCGAAAAAAAATGGATTGAATCTTGCTTGCCCGTGCAAATTTTTAGATTACCTGGTATCTATGGACCTGGAAGATCCACGTTTGAAGCAATCAAAAATCAAAAAATTCGCGTTATCTTAAAAAAAGCTCAAGTATTTTCAAGAGTGCATGTTGCTGATATTACACATGCGATTATTTTTCTATTACAAAATAAAAATTGCTTAAAGTTTCACCAAATTATTAATATTGCAGATGATGAACCCTGTTCTCAGATAGAAGTTATCGAATATTGCTACGATTTACTTGGTTTAAAAATGCCAAAGCCAATTTTATTTGAGGATGTAAAAGATGAATTATCACCTATCGCTCAATCTTTTTGGATGGAAAATAGAAGAGTTTCAAATAAACTTTTATGCGAAACACTCGGATACAAACTAATTTATAAAAACTACAAATTAGGCTTAAAAAATTGCTATCTGAAAAGTTAAAAAATTTTTTATGAATTTTCAAAATACAAACAAAGTATCAAAGGTAGTATTAAGTGTAGGAGATGAGTCAGGTATCGGACCTGAAATAATCTTAAAAGCTCTTTATTCTAAGGAAATACCAGAAAATATTGATTATATATTAGTTGGATCAAAAAAAAATCTACAAAATACTTATAAGTATCTTAAATCCTTAGGATTAGAGAACCTTGCAAATCCTAAAAATTTAAATATAAATGATCTCAAAATTTCTTCATCAGATAATGACGCTAAATCGAATTACGGTAATTCAAGTTTCCAATATTTAACAAAAGCAATAGAAATTGTAAAACAATACCCAAATTCAGCACTTGTAACTGGACCAATTTGCAAGAAATCATGGTCCCTAGCAGGTCATTATTTCTCTGGTCAAACTGAGGTATTAGCAAAATCATGTGGAGTAAAAAACGTTGGTATGTTATTTACAGCAAAATCACCAATTACAGGTTGGAGATTTAATACTTTACTAGCTACAACCCACATAGCCCTTTCTGAGGTTCCCAAGAAATTAACTACAGAATTAATCCACTCTAAATTGGATCTTTTCAAAGATTTTTGTAATACCTATACTGACAAACCTTGTTTAAAAGTAGCAGGATTAAACCCACACGCCGGCGAAGAGGGTATTTTGGGTCATGAAGAGAGAGATTGGCTCAATGATGCATTAATTACTTGGAATAAAAAGAATAGAAGTATTGAATTATTAGGCCCTTTATCACCAGATAGTTGCTGGAATTCTTCGGTAAAAGCATGGAATGACAAAAATGCTGAAAAGCATGATGGCATTCTTGCTATGTATCATGATCAAGGTTTAATACCAATGAAAGTAATAGCTCTTAATTACTCAGTAAATACCACAATCGGTTTACCTTTTATAAGAACATCTCCAGATCATGGAACAGGATTTGATATTGCTGGCAAAGGAATTGCTCAATCACAGAGCATGATTGAGGCTATTAAGGCTGCAGTAGAAATTACTAACAATTCATGACTGCTTAACACGCATTAAAACTTGGCCAAATTCAACTGGTGTTCCATTTTCAACGAGAATCTCTACTATTTCAGCATTAAATTCAGATTCAATTTCATTCATTAATTTCATTGCTTCCAAAATACAAATAGTTTGACCGACCTTAACATTATTCCCTATTTCAACAAATGGCTCTTCACCAGGCGCTGCAGCCCTATAAAATGTCCCAACCATAGGAGAAGTTATTTCAGTTAGATCAGAGCGTCCTGGGGGTGCCACCTGAGGTTCTTCGGGCTCATTAACAACTGGGAGATTATCATTAATAGTTTTTTGATTAGAACTTGTCTGCTTATCAAATGAATTATTAGCAACTAAATTATTAATAACTTGATTCTTATCAAATACGTTCCTTTTTATTTCGAGTTTAAAATCTTCTCCCTCCAGCGAGAACTCTTGTATATCACTTGTAGAGATTTTCTCTATTAAGCGATCTAAGTCGTCATGATCTAATTTCATAGCCATTAATTTTCACGTCCAAGATAACTGTCATTACGAGTATCAACTTTAATCATTTCTCCCACAGAAATAAATAAAGGAACCATAACTTGAGCACCTGTTTCTAGAATAGCTGGTTTAGTGCCCCCACTAGCAGTATCCCCTTTAACTCCAGGATCAGTCTCTGTAACTTTCAAAGTAATAGATATTGGAAGTTCTACTTCTAGAACTTTACCATTATGAAAAATTACATTAACCTCCATTCCCTCTTTTAAATACTTTGCACCTTTACCGATTTGTTCAGAGGTGAGTCTTGTCTCTTCAAAACTTATCATGTCCATAAAAACATAATCACCAGACTCCACATAAGTATGCTGCAGGTTAGACTTCTCAAGGATAGCCTGCTGTACTGATTCTCCGGCTCGAAAAGTTTTTTCAACCACGTTGCCGGATTGAACTGATTTTAATTTTGTTCGCACGAAAGCAGAACCCTTGCCAGGCTTGACATGTAGAAATTCTACAACACGCCAAACTTGTCCATCCAATTCGATGGTAGTGCCTGTGCGAAAATCGTTACTGGAAATCATTCCTGTATTACATCCCCAAGGATCATAAACCTGCAAGAGTGCTATGCAAAAATTCTTATCAAATCAGAACAAACTTTTCTTAATTCTATCTATTGTAATTTTACAAGTTTTTCTCTTAAAACCTATTAAAGTATTAGCTGATTTACCTACTGGAAATGCGGTAAAAGACCCTAGTGCAATCCTCAGAAACGCACTCCCTATCAAGCAAGTTGAGTTGCAAGAACTTCAACACAAATTGGAAGACACTAGTGACCTTGTAAGAGGAGGAAGATGGCCCGCTCTTACAAAAACTGTTACAAAATGTCAATCTTTACTAAAAAAATACCAGAGTAAAATAATTCAAGAATTACCAAACGAAAAAAAGAAAATTGCTGAAAAAACATTTTTAGAACTCAAAGAAAATTTTGATAGTCTTCAAGATTTCTCTAAATCAAAGGATAAATACTCATTTATAGCGACCCGAAGAGATGCTTTAGATAAAATAGGTGGATTAGAAGAATATTTTCTACCAAATGAATTTCCTTACTCTATACCCCAGGAATTTGATAATTTACCAAGATTACTGGGCAGAGCAAAAGTCAATATAAAAACCTCCAAAGGTGATATGCAAGCTATTGTGGATGGATTTAACGCGCCACTTACAGCAGGAGCATTTATAGATTTATCTTCAAAAAATTTCTACCAAGATTTACCTATCAACAGAGCAGAAGAATTTTTTGTACTGCAGACAGGTGATCCAATTGGGGAAGATATTGGTTACTTAGATCCTGAAACAAACGAAGAACGACACGTTCCCTTAGAAATTAGGATTCCTGAGGAAAAAGATACTTTTTATAATCAAACTTTTGAAGATTTAGGTCTTTACACAGAGACGCCAACATTACCTTTTGCAACACTTGGAACTCTGGGATGGTCCCATTCCAATACCGCAGTTGATGATGGGTCATCGCAATTTTTCTTCTTTTTATACGAAGCAGAATTAAATCCAGCAGGTCGCAATTTAATTGATGGAAGGAATGCTGCCTTTGGATACGTTGTAGATGGATTTGATGTATTAGAAGAGCTAACTAAAGATGACACAATAATTTCAATTGAAGTTTTAGAAGGGATTGAAAACCTCAAATTAAATGCATAAAGAAATATTAGAAGATATAGGCGAAAAAGAATTAATAAATAGGCTAGGAAAATTTATGCCTGAAAACCAAATTTCAGATGATTGCGCTTTAATCAAAACTAAAAATGAAAATTTACTTGTTAATACTGATTCTTTGGTAGAAAATGTTCATTTCAATGACATTAATATTTGTTCTAGGGATCTTGGGTGGAAAGCAGTTGTAAGCAACATCTCTGACTTATTATCAAGTGGAAGCAAGAAAACTATAGGTATTACAATAAGCCTAGTTCTACCTCCAAAAACTGAGTGGATTTGGGTTGAAGAACTATACCAAGGAATAAATAAAGCGTTAAAAGAATATGGCGGCGTAATTCTAGGGGGAGATTGCTCAAAGGGGGATGAAAAAATCATTTCAATTACGGCATTTGGAATTCAAGGTGAGCTTGAATTACGAAGAAACGCATGTAAACCAGGGGAGATAATCTTGACTACAGGAATTCATGGACTTAGCAAACTTGGATTTTTGATACAAAATAAAATTAATTTCGACAATAAATTTTCTCTTGATGAAAGATTAATCATTAAGTCCATTGAACATTTTTGTCGCCCTAAAGTTTACCCAAATTTTCTAAATAATCTACTCAAAACTCGCTCTAATAAAAAAATAAAGAGAATAGGATGCACTGACAGCAGTGATGGTCTATTTCAAGCCCTACAAGATTTAGCAATAGCTAGCAACTGTAAAGCTATCATAAATTATGGAAAAATACCTCAAGATAAAGATTGGCCTAAAGGAGATAAATGGGACGAATATTATTTTTTTGGAGGGGAAGATTATGAATTAGTTTTCTCATTGCCAAAAAAATGGGCAAAAAATTTAACTAAACTTGATAAAGATATTAACGAGATTGGGTTTTTTGCTGATGGTGAACCATCAATAGAATTTAATGATAATAAAAAAAATAAATTATTTAATAACACACCTTTCAAACACTTTTAGTTACTCCCAATTCTTAGCAACAATCTCTGCCAAGTCTACAACTCTCTGACTATAACCCCACTCATTGTCATACCATGCAAGGACTTTTACAAGGTTATCTCCGATACACATAGTAAGGTCACTATCTACGATTGACGATTCATTAGTACCTGCATAATCGCTCGATACTAATGGTTCATCTCCATACTTAATAATGCCTTTCATTGAGCTTAGAGATGCTTCTTTGAGAGCATTATTTACTTCTTCAGCTGTGACAGATTTAGAAGATTCAAACACAAAATCTACTGCTGAAACATTAGGAGTTGGAACTCTCATTGCAATTCCTGTTAATTTGCCTTTCATTTCTGGGTATACCAGAGCTACTGCTTTTGCAGCTCCTGTAGAAGTAGGAACGATGTTTGTAGCTGCGGCTCTAGCCCTTCTTAAATCTCTATGGCTATTATCTAAAATTCTTTGATCCCCTGTATAACTATGAATTGTAGTCATCAAGCCTTTATTAATACCAAAAGTTTGGTCTAAAACTTTTACTACTGGAGCTAAACAGTTCGTTGTACAACTAGCATTACTCAAAATATCATAATCTTTATGTTTATATTTATCAGCATTGACTCCAACTACAAATGTACCAACGCCATCACCTTTACCAGGGGCAGTCAAGATGACTTTTTTTGCTCCTACCTCTAAGTGCTTACTTGCGCCTACATCTGTATTAAATACTCCAGTAGATTCAATAACCAAATCTACACCCCAGTCTTTCCAAGGGAGATTCAATGGGTTTCTATCAGAGAAACATTTAATTGTCTTGTTATTAATTACAAAAGTATCATCAGTATATTGAATATCAACACCATCAAGTTGACCAAGAACTGAATCATACTTCAATAGATGAGCATTAGTCTTAGGATCTGAGGTAACGTTAATTCCAACTACTTCAATATTGGTGTAAGCCCCTCTACTAAGCCAACAACGCATAAAGTTTCGACCAATTCTGCCAAAGCCGTTAATTGCAACACGCAAAGTCATAACTAATAATTTCTAAATGATTAACCTAAGTTGCTGATCATACTGAATTTTGTGCAATAACGTAAGGTTTTTTTAATTTATTAAGCAAATAAGTCTAGTTTTGTATTAATTCAAGAAAAAAAACATTTTTTTTTAAGAAAAAATAGCAAAATTTTACCTAGAAGTTATTTTGATTTAAGTAAAAGATAAACATTGGATAAAAAATTACTATTGAAAAGTCATTTTCATTTTATTGGGATTGGAGGTATTGGAATGTCAGCATTAGCAATAGGTTTACTTAAAAAAGGTTGTTCAATTTCAGGATCTGATTTAGTTAAAAACGATGAAACTAAAAAATTGGAGAAATTAGGTGCAGTAATCTTTACTTCTCAAATTCGACAAAATATTGAATTTGTTATTTCAAAATTTACCAACAAATTGATTAATTTTGTTGTAAGCTCCGCGATCAAGCCAGAAAATGAAGAATTTTTATACTGTAGAGAAAAAAATTTATCCATAAAACATCGTTCAGAGATACTCGCAATGCTAATGCGCAGTTATACTACATTGGCGGTAGCCGGCAGCCACGGAAAAACATCAACCAGTACATTTCTATCAACAATACTTGAGTTATGTACACGTAATTCTTCTTCAATAACTGGAGGAATAATTCCTATTTATAACTCTAATTGCCATTTAGAAAATACAAAATTCTTGGTAGCTGAAGTTGATGAATCTGATGGGACAATTAACAAATATAAGTCTGATATCGGAATAATCAATAACATTGATTTTGATCATTGCGATCACTTTTCTAATTTAAGTGAAGTCATATCTTCTTTTAAAAGTTTTGCTAAAAACTCTAAAAAATTACTAATTAATTTTGATTGTGAAATCTTAAGAAATAATTTTTACTCTAATTATAAATGGTCAAACACTACGGCTAAAAACGTAGCTTATGCCATAATTCCGATTGAAATTAATTCAAAGTATACAATTGGAAAATATTATGAAAATGAAAATTTTATTTGTAGTTTAAATATTCCAATTCCAGGATTACACAATTTATCTAATATCACTGCAGCAATAGCAGCTTCAAGAATGATAGGAGTAGATTTTATAAAAATTAAGGAAAATATAAAATATCTGAAACTCCCAAAAAAAAGATTTGAATTTAGAGGGCAAATAGATGAAAGAAGTTTATATGATGATTATGCACATCACCCAAACGAAATAAAAGAGACGATTAAATTAGGAAGATTATTGCTTAATCAAAAACATAATAATGAATGTCAAAAAAGTAGATTAATAGCTATGTTTCAACCTCATAGATACTCTAGAGTAAAGCAATTTAATGAAGAATTCGCTGAAGAATTATCAAAAGCAGATGTTATTTATGTAACCAGTATTTATGGAGCAGGAGAAGGAAACGAAGATAAAATTACTTCGAAAATTATCACTGATTTGATTTATAAAAAAAATAAAAATGTTAGTTACATAAAAAATTATAATGAAGTTACAAAAAATTTTTTCGAATTAACTCAAAAAGGGGATTTAATTTTGAATATGGGAGCTGGTGATTGTCATAACTTATGGTCAATTTTAAATGAAAAAAATAATTAAATTAAATAACTAATTTATGAATAAAAAAATTTTTTCTGAAAACTGTAATTTAAGTAGTTATACAACTATAAAAGTAGGAGGAGTGGCTGAATATTTTGCTGAGCCAAGAAGCGTTCAAGAACTTTCATATCTAATAAAATGGGCTAATTTAAACAAACAAAGATGTCAAATAATTGGCGCAGGTTCAAATCTTTTAATAAATAATATTTTCATAAAAGGCTTAGTTATTTGTACAAAAAAATTGAAATCTTTAAAGATAGAGCCATATTCAGGAATAGTTGAAGCGGAAGCAGGTGTAATGCTCCCAACATTATCTAATTCTCTTGCTAAAAATGGATTACAAGGAGGGGAATGGGCTGTCGGAATTCCAGGAACATTAGGAGGAGCAATTTATATGAATGCTGGCACAGGTGATTTATCGCTAGCAAAAAATCTTATTTCCGTAAAAGTTTTTAATAATAAAACTCATGAAAAACTTGAAATTGAAAAAAAAGATATCAATTTTGAGTATAGATTTAGCTCTTTTCAAAGCAATGATTTAACAATTATTAGTGCAAGATTACGTTTTGAACCTAACGGAAATCTAGAAAAATTAATTCAAACAACCAAAAATAATCTTAAATTAAAAACAGAATCACAACCATATCATCAACCAAGTTTTGGTAGTGTTTTTAAAAATCCTGAAAATAATTATGCAGCAAAATTAATTGATGATATGGGTTTAAAGGGATTTAAAATTGGCGGTGCTGAAATTTCTACAATGCATTCAAATTTTATAATTAACACTTCTTCAGCAAGTTCAAAAGATATTTATAAGTTAATAACAGTAATTCAACAAAAAGTACTACAAAACAAAGGAATTTATTTGCAACCGGAAGTAAGAATGATTGGTTTTGACTATCCTAATTAAAGAAACGTTTTTACAAAATGGCGGGTTTTGGACTTCCTAACTTTGGACAACTTACAGAAGCTTTTAAAAAAGCTAAACAAATTCAGCAAGATGCTCAAAAATTACAAGATGAACTTGAAAATATGAAGATTGAAGGCAAAAGTGATGACGAGATGATAAAAGTTTGGATCAGTGGAAACCAACTTCCTTTAAAGGTAGAAGTACAAGAAAATATTTTAAATGCAGATAAAGAAAAAATAGAGCAAAACATTCTACAAGCTATTCAAAAAGCTCATGAATTATCAACTACAACTATGAAAGAAAGGATGAATGATTTGACTGGTGGATTAAATCTTAATCTTCCTGGTTTTGATAATAGTGACTCTTAGAAGACTCAATCATTTCTTTATAAAAAGAATATCTTTCGAAGGATTTATTTAAATTACATCCCTCATCGTTTAAATGTAAGCAGTTACGAAATTTACACTTAATTTCTTCTTCGATTACCTGTTTATATATTTCTGAATAAAGATTTGGTAACAACTTAATATCAATCTCTAGGGGTTGCATATTAAAACCAGGAGTATCCACAATGTAACTTTGATTAGACATAGAAAATAACTCAACATTTCGCGTAGTATTTTTTCCTCTCTTAATTTTATTGGAAACTGGAGAAGTACTATTTTGAAGGCCTGGAATAATCATATTTAGCAAAGTAGTTTTGCCAACACCTGAAGGACCCATAAAAATCGAACATTTTTTTTGCTTTAACTGAGCTAATAAATTTTTAAAACAATCAGATTTCTGTAAATTTAAAGGTGTTGCTTGGTAACCCCATTTCTCAAATTTATCAAGTAGAAATGATCTTCTTCTATCAGAAATTAAATCACACTTTGTCAAAACTAATGAGACTTCAACTCCCATTGATTCTGCTGATATCAAAAACCTATTAACCTGAGATAAATTTAACTCTGGTTCTTCGACGGAAAAAGTAACGTATATGTTAGAAATATTTGCAACTGAGGGTCTAACTAAGAGATTTTTTCTTTTTTTTAGACTTGTTATTACTGCGCGTTTACTTTTAAAATCAATTTTTTCAATAGCTACTTCGTCTCCAACATAAATTAATTGATCCTTGAAATTAATAGACTTTTTAACCTTACATAAAAATTTCTCGCTATTTTCAGAGTTTTCTTGATTTTTTAAATCAACTAAAAAAAAATCATTAAATTTTTTCGTAACTAAACCTAAATGTTTACTATTAATTTTCATTCAATATTTTTATTTTTATAAATTTTTCATTTTCTTTAATTTGTTTAAAGAAACATCCCATCTCTTTTAAATTGTTTAATACCATTTCTTCTGGTTCACCTTTATCTAGTTCAACAATAAGTTGCTCATTATTAGATAACTTCTCCAAAGCCAATTTAATTTTGACGACATTTAAAGGACATGGAACAGATTTAAGATCCAAATACTTTAAGGAATTCATTAAGATTCTTTACCAAATAATTTACTAAAAAGTCCACTACTGGAATTAATATTTTTATCTGAATATTGAGAAGCTAAACCCTCTAAAAGCTCTCGTTCTGCGTCGGTTATACGAGTTGGTAATTTTACTTTTACTAAGACTTCATGATTACCTCTTGCAACGGGATTACCAAGTCTGGGTACCCCTTTATTCTCAAGTGAAAGAGTTGTATTTGGCTGCGTACCACTTGGAATTCTTAAATCAACATCTCCATCAACTGTAATGATTTTTACAGTGTCACCTAAAATAGCTTGTAAATAACTTACTGATATTTCTGAGTAAATAGTTACACCATCTCTTTTAAGTTTTGAATCATTCTTAACCTTTATAAAAACATAAAGATCTCCAGGTGGACCTCCTTTCAAACCAACATTTCCCTCACCAGAAACTCTTAATTTAGTGCCAGTATCAACTCCTGCAGGAATATTAATTCTTAATTTTTTTCTGACTTGCTTTACGCCATTGCCACCGCAAGTTAAACATGGATCTGCAATTATCTGGCCAGCCCCATTACATGAAGGACATTCGGCTACTTGTGTGAAATTACCAAAAGGTGTTCTTGTAGCTCTTCTAACTTGTCCACTTCCACCACATGTTGAACAAGTTTTGGGTCCGGTTCCTGGTTTTGCACCTGTTCCCCTACAGACTTCACATGTTTCCAAATGAGGAATTTTAATTTCCCTTTGTTGACCAAAAATTGCATCTTTAAAGTCAACATTAAGGTCATACCTTAGATCATCTCCTTGTTGAGGACCTCTTCTTTGTGTTCTTCCTCCTTGTGGATTTTGCCCACCAAAGCCATTAAAAAAAGTTTCAAAAAGATCTGCAAAGCCCCCCATATCTCCCATATCAGGCATTCCAGCTGCACCCCCAAGGCCAGCCTCTCCAAATTGGTCGTATCTTGCTCTAGTTTCAGGATCAGCTAATGCTTCGTAAGCCTTACCAATTTCTTTAAATTTATCTTCCGCTCCAGGTTCTTTATTAATATCAGGATGGTATTGTCGCGCTAATTTTCTATAAGCCCTTTTTAAGGTATCCGCATCAGCATCTCTTGAAACTCCAAGTATTTGGTAAAAATCAGCCATTAGATAATGCTCAAATAAGAATTTGGAATTTATACATCTTCAGAAGTATTTGCCTCTGAATTAACATCCCCTTCAACTGTATCCTTTTCTACTTCTTGTTGTGAATTTTGTTTGCCAGGTCCCATAGAAACCTTAACCAATGCATGTCTCAAAACCTTACCATCTAGATGATATCCTCGCTGCAATTCTTCAATAATAAAATCCTCTTCAAACTCTTCACTAGGTTCTCTTAAAACAGCTTCATGCAAGTTTGGATCAAATTGCTGACCAACAACCCTCATGGGTGATACTCCCTGTTGTTTTAAAACTTCTACTAGTTGTTTATACAAACCTTGATAACTTCTATGAAGAGCTTGAGCTTCCTCATTTTCTGGTTTAAGTTGTTGTCTTGCTCTCTCAAAATTGTCAACAATAGGGAGTATTGCAGTTAAAGTCTTGGAAACAAGTTGGATTTTTAAATCGTCCTGATCCCTAGACTGCCTTTTTCTGAAATTATCAAAATCTGCTGAAATCCTTACATATTGATTTTTTAATGTTTCATGCTCTTTTTCTAATTGTTCTAATCTTGCATCATTATTTGAAATAGTATTTTTTAATTCTTCAGTATTAATTTCTTCTGTTTTTTGAGAAGATAATTCATCATTTTCAGAAGTTATATTTTGGGTAGATGATATATCTTCAGGGACATTATCCTGATTACAATCATCATTTTCTTTATTATTAATATTGTCTGATTGATTTTCAATCATTTTTCTAAAATTTAATAAGACTATTCTCCAATAAAGTGATGCACAAAACAAGTTGCGGAAGGCCGCACAAATATTTAGTCAGGAACAAATCTTAACGCTAATCCATTGTTGCAGTATCTTTTGCCAGTGGGAAGTGGCCCATCATTGAAGACATGTCCTTGATGACCTCCGCATCTAGAGCAATGATATTCGGTTCTAGGGACAATTAACTTGAAATCAACTTTTGTTTCTACTGATCCTGGAATTGAATCCCAAAAACTTGGCCATCCTGTACCACTATCATACTTTTTATCTGAGGAAAAAAGCGGCAAATCACATCCTGCACAGTGAAAAATCCCTTTTCTTTTTTCATTATTTAATTCACTGCTGAAAGCTCTTTCAGTCCCTTCCTCCCTCAAAATATAATAGGACTCTGGACTAAGCCTACCTTTCCATTCCTCTTTTGAGAAACTCCACTCTTCTTTAGAAGCAAGTGAAGATGCTAATACTTGAATAGGATTAAAGATTATTTTTAAGATTGACATAGTAGGAATTAGAATAAAAGTTCTTCTTGAAAAAAATTGACTCATATATTTAAATCACAAAAAAGTAATGGATCTCATACAAACCAATTCTATTAAAAATATTCATAAATTAAGTATTGCTCCAATGATGGATTGTACTGATAAACACTTCAGAATGATAATGAGAAAAATAAGTTCTGAAGCTCTTTTGTATACGGAAATGATTGTGGCCCAGAGTTTAGTGTATACGAATAAAAAAGAAAATTTTCTAGATTTTAATGATGAAGAACACCCGATATCGATTCAGTTTGGTGGGGACGATCCTAAAATTCTTAAAGAAGCAGCCCAAATGGCACAGGATTGGGGTTATGACGAAATAAACTTTAATGTTGGTTGTCCGAGTCCAAGGGTATGTTCTGGAAATTTTGGCGCTTCACTTATGAAAGAACCTGAAAAAGTAGCGAAATGTATAGAATCCTTGAAAAATAACTGCACCTTACCAGTTACGATCAAACACAGAATCGGTGTAGACAATGATGATAGTTTCGTTAAATTAAATAATTTCGTAAGAATTATCGCAAAAGCTGGTGCAGACAGATTTACTGTTCATGCAAGGAAAGCCATTTTAAAAGGTCTAAATCCAAAACAAAATAGGACCATACCTCAACTTAATTTTGATGTAGTAAAAAAATTAAAAAAATCAAATCCAGAATTATTAATAGAAATCAATGGGGGTTTAACAAATATCGATGAATCATTAGAAGCTTTGAATGATTTTGATGGAGTCATGATTGGACGGTCAATTTATAAACATCCCTTGAGATGGTCTGAAATTGATCAAAAGATTTATGGAATTAATAAAAAACCCAAATCTGCTTCTAATATTATATTCTCATTAATTCCATACATAGAAGCGCATTTAATTAGTGGAGGAAAATCTTGGGATATTTGTAAACATCTTATAAATTTAGTTGAAGGCATACCAAAAGCAAAAATTTGGAGAAATCAAATTTCAAATAAATCTTTAAAAAAAGAATTAAATATTGAATATCTATTTAAATTAACTACAGCGCTTGAAGAAATGGGTTACTAATTTGTCTCGTTTGAAGCATTGCTCTCATTCGACACTCCCCTTTTTCTTCTGCTCCTACCATTTTCATATTCAGAGTTATCAGAAGGATTTCCATAACTTCTGTCTTCCCAACCTTCTGCTCCAGAAGATTTATTAGCGTTAGAGCTATTAGATCCATTATTGCCGCCGCCGTAGCCGCCACCTCTTCCTCCTCTACGAGAACCACCTGAACCTCTAGGCTCAGCTTTATTAATTCTTAATGGCCTACCCATAAGTTCTGTTCCTTGCAAACCATCAATAGCTTTTGACTCAATCGCTTCATCTGCCATTTCAATAAATGCGAATCCTCTTTTCCTTCCAGTATCTCTTTCTAAGGGAAGAGAACAATTTAAAACCTCACCAAAAGGGGCAAACAACTGTAAAACATCTTCACGCTCTGCGCGGAACGGCAAATTGCCAACAAAAATACTCACTTTAAACTCAACAAAAAAATTACCTTATAAAAAAACTACAATGAGTAGTCCCGTAAAGTTGCTTTACTATTCTACTTCAAAGCATACCCTTGTTGTAGAAAATTATTTGAGAATCAATGTAACAATTTTTTTTGCCAATTATTTACCTCTTTTTCTACTTGAACAAAACCTGTACCACCTTCGCTATTTCTTGATTTAACGACATTAAGAGGTTTAAGATCTACAAAAACATCCTCATTAAATTCGGGATGAAATTTTTTAAATTCTTCAATTTTAAGATTTTTAAATAACACTTTTCTCTCCAGGCAATATTTAACCATTTGACCAACAACTTGATAGGCGGTCCTAAAAGGAACATCTTTATCAACTAAGTAATCTGCCAAATCAGTAGCATTAGAAAAATCGTTTTCTACGGAATCAGATAAATTTTCAATATTAAATTCAATACCCTCATTAATTAAAATAGTCATTGCTTTAACACAAGAAGATATTGTTTCTGCAGTATCAAATATTGGCTCTTTATCCTCTTGAAAATCCTTATTATAAGAAAGTGGTACACCTTTGACCATCGTTAACAATGCCTGGAGATTTCCATACACTCTTCCTGTCTTACCTCTTATCAATTCTGGAACGTCAGGATTTTTTTTCTGCGGCATTAAGCTACTTCCTGTGGCACATTTATCTGTTAATTTTGCAAAAGAAAATTCATCAGTTACCCATAAAATTATTTCCTCTGAAATTTTACTTAAATGAGACATCAATATAGCAGATGCAGAAACAAACTCTATACAAAAATCTCTATCACTAACTGCATCAATACTGTTTTTATAAATCTTTTTAAAACCCAATTCTGCAGCTGTAAAATGTCTATCTATTTTTATTTTTGTTCCAGCTAATGCTGCAGCTCCTAACGGAGAAATATTAACTCTTGAGCGTACTTCTTTATACCTTTCACGATCTCTTTGGAGCATTTCTATATAAGCCAATAAATGATGAGCCAAAGATAATGGTTGCGCTCTTTGCATGTGGGTATATCCAGGAATTAAGGTATAAATATTGGGTTTCGCAAGATTTAAGAAGGATTTTTGCAAATCGGTTATTAAAATTTCAATATTGTCAATCTCCTTTCTTAGCCACAATCTTAAATCTGTACCAACTTGATCATTTCTACTTCTGCCTGTATGTAATTTTTTTCCAGTTTCTCCAATTAAACTAATCAGCTTTTCCTCTATGCAATAGTGAATATCTTCAGAAGGTGGACTAGGAGAAAATTTACCTTCTAAATACTCAACTTTTATTAATTCTAAACCATTAATAATTTGGTAAACCTCAGAAGAGGATAAAACTTTTGTTTTGCCAAGCATTTTTACATGAGCAATCGAACAATCTAAATCTTCTAAAATAAGCTTTTTATCAAAACCAATTGAGGCATTAAACTTTTCAATAAAAGGGTCAAGTGCATTATCAAACCTTTTACTCCAAACTTTTGCCATATCAATTAGTAACTTTAAGTATCTCTAATAAAGCATTTTTTTATATAAGTGACAAAAAATATCTATTTCAATTGAAAAATAACCATCGAAGCATCATCTTCAAGATGTCTATTTTGCCCTGTAAAATCATCTAACTTTTTAAAAATTTTATTTAAGATTTCTTGAGATGTATAAGATTGCTTACATAATTTTATGAGGGTTTTAATTAATCTTTCCTCATCAAATCTTTGTCCTAAAGAGTTAGAAGTATCAATTACTCCATCTGTGTAATAAAGAACTAAATCATTTTGATTAAGCTTGATTTCACCACAGTGATATTCAGCATCTTGTTGTAGTCCAAGTACAAATCCTTTTGCATCTAATTTAATAATTTTCTGATCTGCATTTTTCCAAAGCAGAGGAGGATTATGAGCTGCATTAGCAAATCTCAATTTTCTAGTTCTGGGATCATAATCTGAGTAAAATAATGTCACAAATCTATGCGATTGATCTAAATCATTTATTGCTAGTTGATTCAAATCATGCAAAATTCTATCTGGAGGCAGACCTGTAAGAACCTCTGCACGAAGCATTCCTCTTAACATAGTCATTAAAAGACCGGCTGGAATCCCTTTACCCATGACATCACCTATTACAAAAGCCCATCTTGATTTTTCTTTCCTTTTTTCAGAGATATTCGTCTTTAAGCACATAAAATCATAGTAATCTCCACCGAGCTGAAGAGCTGGTCTACAATGTGCAGCTAGATCTATACCATGAATAGTTGGACAATAATCCGGGAGTAATTGAGATTGAATTTCTGCACCAGTGGAAATTTCTCTATCTACATTTTCATGCTTTTTCTTTGTTTTTATTAAGGAGTGATTTTCTAATCCAACAGCTAGACAATTTTCAATAAAATTAAAATTACTATCTTCAGCAATCGATTGTCGAGAAATAGCTTCGCTAAAAAAATAAATAAATCCTCTACATTTGCCTCTAGATATTATTTTCTTTGTTTCAATTTTATATTCTTTAAATTTATTTTTTAAAGCATTTTCAAAAGTTAGAATTTCTTTTATTTTAAAATTTTTTGAGAAATGAAATTGGTTCAAAAAAGTATTAATTTCTTCTTCAATTTTTAAGTATTTATTATTAACAGAAATTTTTATATTTTCATTCCATATTTCCCCCTCGTAATTTAAAGGAATAATTAAAATTATATTCTCAGAAAAAATATGTTTAAAAATTAAGCATACATAATCCAGTAATTTATTTATGTTGGAAAAAGATTTTAAATAATATGCTAAAGAAGATGCAATTTCAGCAAATTTATATTTGTTTTTTAGAGTTACTTTAGAATCATTTTCTAAAAAATTTTGGATAAATTTATTCGAAAATATTTTTTCTTTTTTATTATTTGTCAAAGCAAATCTTATAGATAAGTATGTTTTAACATTAAATTTAAGTTTTTAAAAAAAATTAATGGAATATTTATTTATCTGCAAGCATAGCCTCTACAAATTCATAACTATTAAATGGCCTCAAATCTTTTATACCTTCTCCAGCTCCAATAAACCTTATAGGCAAATTTACTTCTTCAGATACAGCTAAAGAGACACCTCCTCTAGAAGTGCCATCTAATTTAGTAATAATTGCCCCACTTAAATCTGCTGATTTAGCGAAACTTTTTGCTTGTTTTAAGCCATTTTGTCCCTGACTTGCATCTAAAACTAATAATGATTCAACAATTGCATCTGGGACCTTTTTATCAATAATTTTTTTTATTTTTGCTAATTCATCCATTAAATTATTTTTTGTTTGCAGTCTACCCGCTGTATCAACAAGTAATAACTCAACATTTCTTTTTTTTGCAGAATTAATTGCATCAAAAACCACAGCAGCTGGATCAGCATTTTTTGATTGATTAGATATAACGTCAACATTACTTCTATCTCCCCACACTTTAAGTTGTTCTACTGCAGCGGCTCTAAAAGTATCAGCAGCAGCAATCAAAGTCTTATAATTACTTTTTGATGACAGATATGCTAATTTTCCCAATGTAGTAGTTTTACCAACACCATTAACTCCTACTAATAACCAAACATTTAGCTTACCCTTTTGAGGAACTAAAAGATCAGAACCAGAATTTTTTATTGGTTTATCGATAATTAATTTTAATTCTCTCTTCAAGAATTTTATTCCTGCTTCTCCACCTACAACTTCCTCGTTTAATTTTGTTCTAAGAGAACTTATAACTTTATCGGTTGAATCAATCCCTACATCAGCTCTTATTAATAGAGTCTCTAAATCATCAAGAGATTCAGGAGTGAGAGGATCATCTCCTAATTTATCCAATAATTCAGTAACAAATCCTTTACGAGTTTCTTCTAATCCTTTCCTTAATTTAGTTAACCAATCAATTTCATCAATCGATATTTGATTTATTTTTTTTCCTTGAGCAGCTAATACCATTGCAGACCAAGTAAAATTATCATCAAATTCCCCTAATTCAGATTCAGCAATAGTTCCAGACTGTCCGGCAATATTTTCTTTATTAGGAATATCAATGAATTCTTGCTTTTGCTCCTCCTGCTTCTCTAATTCTTGCTTTTGCTCTTCCTGTTTCTCTAATTCTTGCTTTTGCTCCTCCTGCTTCTCTAATTCTTGCTTTTGCTCTTCCTGTTTCTCTAATTCTTGCTTTTGTTCTTCTTGTCGTTTCTTTAAGAGTGCATAAGCTTGTGCAGCCCATTCACGAGAATTATCAGTATTAGTCATTATTATTTATAGTTCGTGATTAAAATTTTCTAAATACTATTTATTTATATCAAATAATTATGACAATTAAATTGTTTGTAATCTCCTTAAAACTCCATTGATAAATTTTCTTCCTTGCAAATCACTATATTTATTAGCTAGATTCACAGCCTCATCACAAGCAACAGCAATAGGTGTGTTCAAAAAATTGATATCCACGTAAGCTAGACGCAGAATATCCCTATCAATTCTTGGTAGTCTTTTTAATCTCCATCCGTCCATTACTTGATCGATGTCAGAATCAATACTTTTAAGATTATTAATTATATTATAAATCCTTTGATTTACATCCTCTCTTATATCTGTTTGACCGCTAGAAACAATTAATTTTGGAAAGTCTAGAGTGACAGAGAGTGTATTCATTACGGTTTCAATTTTCGTCAGAGATTTTTTTAACTCATCTCGAACATTTGAATAAGAGGAATCAACACCTTCTTGCAACTCACTATCTAATATTTTTTGTGAAGCATTTTCTAACTCTGACTCGCAATTATCTAATTCCTCTCTGCAATGATTTATTAGAGAATCCAAAGCAGACTCAAAAATTTCTTCTATCTGAAATTTATTTAATTTCAAATCACCTTTATCTTTTATAAGGCCAAGAGAAATTAAAGATAACTCTCTAGAAAGGGATCTATTATACATCAATTAAGAAGAAGTATTAGTAGAGGCCCGTAATTGAGAAAACAATTTTGAAAATGTTGGATTTGAAGTGTTATTTTTCTCATCTGGATTAACTATCCCAGCAGAAATTATTGTTCTAAAAGCATCTTCAACTGAAATATCTAAATCCTTAACAGAAGACTCAGGAACGAGTGTATACCAGCCAGTAGTTGGGTTTGGAGCTGTAGGGATGAAAACACTAAGCAACTTTTCTTCCAAATCTGGCTGAAGAGAAGGTCCTACATCTCCAGTTACGAAGCCTACACTGTATAGTCCCTCACGGGGATATTCAACTAACACAACTCGTCTAAATCTATTAGATTTATTACTTAAAAAAGTTTCAAGCAATTGTTTGAGGGTTTTATAAACCGCTCCGGCTACAGGAATTTTTGATAAAGTACCCTCTCCAAATTCTAATAACCATCTTCCTACAAAATTTCTCGCCATTAACCCTATAAGCAAAATAGCTAATAAAGGAACAGTTAAACCTAAAGTGAGATTAATTAAATCTTGTAATAAAGGATTTAAATTAATAAAAGGATTTAGTT
The DNA here is from genome assembly GCA_003278545.1 of Prochlorococcus sp. AG-355-N16. Taxonomy (GTDB): domain Bacteria; phylum Cyanobacteriota; class Cyanobacteriia; order PCC-6307; family Cyanobiaceae; genus Prochlorococcus_A. The sequence goes on along the minus strand of QCEF01000001.1, from coordinate 187,677 downwards.
GCTTTGGGACTGAAGTAACTAACGTTAAAACAAATTTACTAACTAATGATGAAAGCCAGATTGTTGTTGCTAAGGGTATTACAACTAACAACCCTGCAATAAGATCATTTTTGAGATCTTGTTGAAGCCTAGATCCTAAATTCGAATCTTGATTTTGATTAAGTTCAACCAAAATAACGTTTTAACTATATTAACTTTACTAATAATTTAACTGTTTTTACTAAGTTAGGATATATTTTTCTTAAATATATCTATTTTAGTTATAAGTTTATTTTTCAAAAATGACTTTTAAAAGAAATGCCATAAAAAAAAGAAATGATTGATACACTTCAAGAAAAAAAAGAAATTAGTAAAAAATTAAAAGAAAGAGCTATTTTTGAAGGTTTTGCAATTGCCGGAATAGCTTCAATACCAGGTAGTTCACGCGTAAAATTAAGAACTAATGCATTAGAAAGATGGTTATCAAATAACTATCATGCTGAAATGAAATGGATGGAAGCAGAAAAAAGAAAAGATATAGGTTCACTTTTTGAAGATGCCAAAAGTGTTTTAAGCGTTGGGTTTACTTACATTAATTCACAAAACAACAACAATAATTTCCTCAAGGTGGCTAAATTTAGCCAAGGGGAGGATTATCATAAAGTGATTCACAAAAAACTAAAGAATATTGGTAAATGGATCAACCTTCAAATCCCTGATTGCAAATGGAAAATATGTGTTGATACCTCTCCGCTTCTTGAAAAAGCATGGGCTGAGGAGGCAGGGATTGGTTGGATAGGTAAAAATAGTAATTTAATCAACAAAAAAAATGGTTCTTGGTTTACTTTGGGTTTTATGATTCTCACAAAAGATTTAATACCAGATAAACCTCATCAATCACTTTGTGGAAAATGTGATATTTGTATTGAACATTGTCCCACAAAGGCAATCGTAGAACCCTTTGTAATTCAATCAGATCTATGCATTGCTTATCACACAATAGAGAGCAGAAATAAAACTATTCCAAAGAAAATAGAAAAAAAATTAGATGGATGGGTTGCAGGATGTGATATTTGTCAAGATGTTTGTCCATGGAATAAATCAGTGCCATACAACAATAATTATGAAACTACTCCCAAAGAATGGATTAAAAATCTTAATAATGAATCCATCAATTGGGACGATAAAAGGTGGCAAGAAAATCTTAAAGGAACCACTTTAAAAAGAATTAAACCTTGGATGTGGAAAAGAAATATACAAGCAAATATAAAGAATAAAAAAAATTAAAATATGAAAAATTTTTTAAAAAAAACAATCTGGATCTTCTCTATCTGTTTTTACTTTTTTCAAATAGAAGTTGCTCAAGCAATAGTTCCTTATTATTATTTCCCAACAATAAAAAATTTACAAAAGCAAAGTTTATATATTGGCAAAAATGCATATCAACTACTTTATTTTGGTCAAAATGAAGACAGTCTTAACTTAGCTAAATTAGCTGTAAAAATAAATGCAAAAGATGAAAAACTATGGTTGATTTTGGCTGAAGCGCAAATAGCTAACAAAAAATACAAAAACGCATTAAATTCTCTAAATAAAGCAGAACAGATCAATTCAAATATTAGCGAAATATATTTTGCTAAAAGTAATGTTTACTTAAAAATTGCCCAACAAACAAAAGCAAAGAGTGCTTTAGAAAAAGGAATAAAGATTGAGCCTAATAACCACAAAGCTATTTTTCAGTTAGGAAATATTTTATTAATGGAAAAAAATTATTTAGGAGCTATCAAATTATTTGATAAATCTATAAAAATTAAACCTGATTTCTGGCAAGCAATCAACAATCAAGGTTTAGCTTATTTCGAGAGGAACAATGTAAATCTATCAATCAAACTTTTTGAACATGCAATCTCAATTGAGGAAAATGCTGAACCATTACTAGGCCTAGCCTCATGTATAAATATCAATGATAATAAATTAGCAATTGAGCTAGCAAAAAAAGCTCTAGCTAAAGATCCCAAATATGTTAATTATGATTATAGAAAAGAACAGTTATGGGGAGAAAAATTACAAGCCTCTACAGAAATTCTTTTACAAAATGAACAACTAAAAAAAGATGTAATACTGGCAAAATCAAAAATAAGTGAATCATCTTAATGTTCAATACTGGTAAATATTTTTTTACCTATTAGTCTTAATTTAGTTAATTAATAATTATTCAATTTTGCGTTCTAATGGATAAGAAAAAATTCACTTCTATCTCACTTCAGGAAGAAATGCAACGTTCTTATTTGGAGTATGCAATGAGCGTAATAGTTGGACGTGCTTTACCTGATGCAAGAGACGGTCTTAAGCCAGTACAACGAAGAATCATATTTGCGATGTACGAATTAGGTTTAACACCTGACAAACCATTTAGGAAGTGTGCAAGAGTTGTTGGAGATGTCCTTGGAAAGTACCATCCTCACGGAGATCAAGCAGTATATGATGCATTAGTAAAGCTAGTACAAAATTTCTCAACTAAATATCCTACTCTTGACGGCCATGGAAATTTTGGATCTGTGGACAATGATCCCCCGGCAGCAATGAGATATACAGAAACCAGATTAGCTCCAATAGCTCATAAAGGATTTCTTGAGGAAATTGGATCAGAAACAGTAAGTTTTTCAAATAACTTTGACGGTTCTCAAAAAGAACCAGATGTTCTTCCAGCCCAACTACCATTTTTATTATTGAACGGCTCATCAGGTATTGCTGTTGGCATGGCAACAAATATTCCTCCTCACAATCTAGGCGAAATTGTAGATGGTTTAGTTGCTTTAGTAAAAAATAAAGATATAAGTGATAGAAAACTTTCTAACATTATCAAAGGACCTGATTTTCCTACAGGCGGAGAATTAATTTATAGTCGTGCAATAGAAGAACTTTATCAAACTGGAAAAGGATCTATAACGATAAGAGGAGTTGTAAATACAGAAGAGGTAAATTTAGGCAAAGGGAAACACAAAAAGAATGCAATAATCATTACTGAACTTCCTTACCAAATTAATAAAGCAGGTTGGATTGAAAAACTCGCAGAACTTGTTAATTCAGGCAAGATTATTGGGATTTCTGATATTAGGGATGAGAGCGACAGAGATGGGATGAGAATTGTAATAGAACTAAAAAAAGATTGTAATTCTGAACTTGTTATTTCTAATTTATATAAAAAAACAACTCTTCAAACAAACTTTGGCGCAATATTCTTAGCTTTAATTAAAGGCAAACCTATACAACTAAATCTAAAAAAATATCTCAACTATTTTCTTGAATTTAGAGAAGAAACAATTAGAAAAAGAACTTTTTATTTTCTAAAAAACACTCTTGATAAACTAGAGATATCAGAGGGTTTATCTAAAGCTACAAAAAACATAAAAAAAGTTATCGCCATTATTGAAGAATCAGAAAATTCTATGCAAGCTAGATCAAATTTAGTAGAAAATTTTTTCTTAAGTGAAAAACAGGCAAATTCAGTTTTGGATATGCCACTAAAAAAATTAACAAATCTAGAAAAAAATCAAATTGATAGCGATATAAAAAATCTAGAAGAAAAAAAGAATTATTTTCAAAAATTGTTAAACGAAAGAGAATTATTACTCGAATTACTTATAGAAGAATTATTAATATTAAAGAAAAAATACAATGTTATACGTAAAACAAAAATAATTAAAAACGTAAATCAAAATGAAGAATTAGAAACGCTTAATAATCAGATATTAGAAGACTTTATAAATAAAAAAACAAAACTATACATAGACAATAGACTTTATTTAAAAAGGATGATTTTAGGTAACTATAAGAAATCATTTGAGGTTGTAAATAAAATTATAGATAATAAAAATATTCAAATATTTATATGTAATATCGAAAAAAATATAAAATTAATTGGAATCACAAATACGGGAAAAGTATTTAACATTGATTGGGAATCAAGTATAAATAAAGAGTATAAATTAGATAATAAAATTCTTGGAAATATTCATCCTAGTGAAATATTAAATTTTCATTCAATTAAAAAAGAAGCTAGAAATTATTTATGCATATTAAATTCAGATGGAAGATTTAAAAAAGTTTTATTTGATGAAGATATGATTAAAAGCAATAGATCTTTCACTATTACAAAATTAAAAAATAATTTAAAAACAATTGATTCTTTTATTTCTAATGAAAGCAAAGATTTTATAATATTAACCTCGATAGGAAGAATTTTTAAATTTAATTTATCAAATAAATTTTTAACGCCAACTTCTAAACAATCCCAAGGATTAATAATCGCAAAACTTTTACCATCTGAAAAAATCGTTTCTTGTTGTACATTTAATGATGGAGAAAATATTTTTTTAATATCTAAACAAGGAAAAATCTTTTGCATAAATAGTAATGAAATTTACTGCTCAAATGAATACAGTTTGGGATATTTGAATGAAAAAACCCAACTTAAAAACGATTCCTTCCTCAAAATAATGGCAAGTAACCATCACCTTGATATTGAAACTAATAAAAATAAATCTGCAAGATTAGACCTAAAAAAATTAAATTTCAAATCCAATAAATCAAACTTTTTAATTGATTTTTTAAAATTAGATGATGATGAATACATTAAAAATTGTTTCCGACTTGAAAACTTTCTTGACTAAGATTTATATTCATTTTCAACCCAATTTAAGTATTCTTGATTTACTGTTCCAGTTACATAATCACCAGTAAAACAACTCATCTCTAAACCTTTAATAGGAGAATCACCAATTATAGATTTACGCAAACTTTCAACACTTTGATAAACAAGGTTATCAATTTCAAGTTTATCGGCGATTTCACTTATTGTTCTATTATGAGCTATTAATTCATCTCTATTAGGCATATTAATTCCATAAACGTGAGGATAACGAACAGGAGGAGCTGCTGATGTAAAAAAAACTTTATTTGCTCCTGCATCTTTAGCCATCTGCACAATTTCTTTTGAAGTAGTACCTCTCACTATCGAGTCATCAACAATTAATACATTTTTATTTTTAAACTCTGCACTCATGGCATTTAATTTTTGCCTTACAGATTTCTTACGTTTCTGCTGACCAGGCATTATGAATGTTCTGCCAACATATCTATTTTTAAAAAAACCTTCTCTATATTCTATCCCTAACTGTCTTGCAACTTGCATTGCCGCGGGTCGAGAAGAATCAGGAATAGGCATAACCACATCAATATCTCCAGAATTGATTTTTTCTTTTATTGTTTCTGCTAAATAATCTCCCATCTTTAAACGAGCTTTATAGACTGAAATTCCATTCATAATTGAATCTGGCCTAGCTAAGTAAACATATTCAAAAGCACAGGGAAATAACATTGGATTTTCAGAACATTGCTTAGAGAAAAACTCCCCATCAAGATTTATAAAAACAGCTTCTCCTGGATCTACATCTCTCACTACTTCATAATCATTATTCTCAAGTACTAGAGATTCGCTTGCAACCATCCATTCTTCTTTTTTTGTGGTTAATGAAAGTCTTTTCCCTATGACTAAAGGTCTAATACCAAAAGGATCTCTAAATGCTAATAAACCATGTCCTGAAATTAAAGCAATTGAAGCATATGACCCCTGAATTCTTTTATGTAAAGATTTGACCGCATTAAAAATAATATCAGGTTCTAATTCTTGATTATGAATTTGTTCTTGTAATTCTGTAGCAAATACATTTAACAACATTTCAGTATCACTTGAAGAATTTGTATGGCGCTTGTCGACATTAAATAACTGTTTTTCTAAATCTCTGGTATTAGTCAAATTTCCATTATGTATCAAAACAATTCCATAAGGAGCATTAACATAAAAAGGCTGTGCTTCTTCTACACTTTCTGCTGATCCCTTTGTTGCATACCTAACATGACCCAATCCAATTTTGCCAATTAAATTCCTCATATCCCTAGTTCTATAAGCAGTATTAACCTGACCTTTAACCTTATGTATATGAAAAATAGTATTTTCCATTGTTGCTATACCTGTTGAGTCTTGACCTCTATGCTGCAAAAGCAAAAGACTATCATAAATTTGTTGATTTACATCATTTGAAGAAACGATTCCAACTATTCCGCACATAACTTAATATCTTAAAATGATTAATAGTTGAGAAATATTTTTCATATTTAAAAGTAATCTGAAATACTATTATTAAATTTTTCGGTTAATTCCTCAACCCTAATATTGCAAATATTTTTTTCGTTGATTTTTATCTTCAACGTGTCACTAAATACGTATCCTATTTTTTTTACATAAACACTTGATGGAAAGTTTATTTGATTTTGTTTTAGGTAATTAAACCATTCATTTTGTTTCTTTTTACTAATTGAAAAAATAATTCTTGACCCCCCTTCGGCAAACAATAAATTATCAACTCTATTGAAATCTTCCTCTAAATCTATAATTGCACCCCTTGAGGACAAAATACAAGATTCTGCTAAAGCTATAGCTAAACCTCCGTCGCTTATATCGTGAGAAGAAACTACAAGACTGTTTAAAATCGCATTTCTTAAAAAACTCTGGCAAAACTTCTCATCCAACAAATCTATTTTTGGAGGCCGACCTGTAATTTCTCCATGAAAATATTCCAGATAAGAACTAGCTGCAATTTTTATTTCTGAGTTGGAAGAACCAATTAACCAAATTTGATCTTCAATATTTTTCCATTCACTACTTATAGCTTTTTCGACATTATCTATCTTTCCAACCATTCCAATAACAGGAGTAGGATTGATAGGAGTAATTAGATCATCTTTATTTTTAGACTCATTATATAAAGAAACGTTACCTCCTGTCACAGGAGTTTCTAAAGCTTTACAGGCTTCAGCAATTCCATTACATGAAGATGAGAGTTGCCAATATCCTATTTCATTCTCAGGAGAAGAAAAATTTAAATTATTCGTAATTGCTACTGGTTCAGCACCAACACAACTAACATTTCTAGCGGACTCTGCAACGGCAGCGATAGATCCTCTAAAAGGATCAAGCGCAACCCATCTACTATTGCAATCAACTGAAGCAGCGACACCTGAAAATACTTTGCTTTTATTATTTTTATTTTGTTCCCTTAGTCTTACTACGGCTGCATCTGATTTTCCAGGTTTAAAAACTGTATTTGCTTGAACTTGAGAGTCATATTGTTTATAAATCCATCGTTTAGAAGCTATAGATGGATTAGAGAGTAGTTTTAAAATGATTTCTGAAAAAGAAAAATTCTTATTTTCCTTCAATGAAAATATTTTTTGCTCATAAATTTCTGGTAAATCATTTTCTTTCCATTCCCATTTATTTAAAAGATCGTCGGGAGGATTATTAATCACATTATGAAAATTGACAGGAGTATCATCAGACAAAGCAGAAGTAGGTATTTGGGCCACAATTTTACCTTTATGAGAAATAATTACCTCATTAGTTCTTATCACTTCCCCAATAACACTGGCATATAATCCCCATTTATTGAATTTTTCAATAAGATCATTAATTTTTTCTTCTTTAACGACAAACAACATTCTTTCTTGCGATTCAGATAATAAATACTGATATGAGGACATATCATCTTCTCTAGAAGGGACTAAATCTAAATCAATAGATATCCCTAAATTTCCATTTGCGGCCATCTCTGCGCTACTGCATGTTAAACCTGCAGCACCCATATCTTGAGCTGCAATTACATCTCCTGTCTTGAAAGCATCCAAACAAGCTTCGATAAGACTTTTCTCAACAAATGGATCACCTACCTGAACAGCAGGTCTATCATCCAATGAAGTTGTAGTTAATTCTGAACTAGCAAAACTAGCACCACCAACACCATCTCTGCCAGTTGTATTACCAACATATAACACTGGTGATCCTACATTTTTAGCTCCAGAACAAACGATTTCCTCAGTCTCTAAAAGTCCTAAAGCCATAACATTCACTAGAGGATTCCCAGAGTAACTATCATCGAAGTCAATTTCACCTCCAACAGTCGGCACACCTACGCAATTCCCATAATGTGAAATACCGGATACAACTCCTCGTAGTAATTCAACATTTGATGATTTATCAAGGTTGCCGAATCTCAATGAATTCAAGACTGCGATTGGCCTAGCACCCATTGTGAATATATCTCTTAAGATTCCTCCTACACCTGTTGCTGCGCCTTGAAAAGGTTCAATAGCAGAAGGATGATTATGACTTTCTATTTTAAAAACAAGTTTTTGATTATTTCCAACATCAATAACGCCAGCATTTTCTCCAGGTCCAACTAAAACATTTTTACCTTTAGTGGGAAACTTAGATAGTAAAGGTTTTGAATTTCTATAACAACAATGTTCAGACCACATAACGCCAAACATGCCTAATTCCGTTCTGTTAGGTTTTCTCTTTAATCTTTTGCAAATTTCTTCGTAATCTTTAAGGGTTAAATTTTCAACTTGTAGTGCTTCATTAAGATCATATAGATCATTATTTTCTTGATTTATCATTATTTATATCCAAGGGTCATCTTCTTTTTTTTCACTAGACGGGATAGATGTTCTGTCATTATTATAAAAACTTTTTTGTTTAAAATCTAAGTTTTGGCTAATATCTTCATCTTCTTCAAGCCATTCCTCTAATCTATTAGAAGCAATATTTTTCATATCATCAAATCTATCAAAAAATTTTTTCCCTTTTTGCATAAATTCATTTTTAATACTTGATTTTATTAAAGATAAATCATCTAAAGAATTACTTTCACAGAATACCAATCCCGGTTGTTGGTCATTGATATTATCAATAGTTAATTTCCATCTACTAGAACCTGGAATCTTAGGATTAGATCTAGAAACTAAGTAATATTTAATTTTTCCCGTTTTCATTTCAAATAAAAAATCTGCAATGACTCCTATTTTTGATCCATTTATATTTATAAGATTAGCTTCTATTAAAGTTGGGAACCGATTTAAAGTTGCTAAATCCGAAATAGCTGGATCGCCTTTGACATAAATTTCATTATCTATTATTTGTGTAATTTGATTTAATCGCCAAACATTTCTTTTTAAATCAAAATTTGAAGGACGAGAGTACCATCCTAGAATCCGGTGAACTGGAGGGTGCATCCAAACATTTTCACCATTTCCATAATTAAGGACCATATTAGCCTTAACAGTATAATTTAATAATTCACTTAATAAAATTTCTTTAGGTAATTTCAAATTAAGAACGAACCTGAACAGGCATAACTAAATAAGTAAAAGAATTAAGATTATCTTCTGGCACAAAAACAGCTGGAGTAGTTGCAATATTACACTTTAAAAGTACATTTTCAGAAGCAATAACTTTTAAACCTTCTAACAAATATCTTACGTTAAATGCAATATCAAAATTTTCTCCAGAATAAGACACAGGTATTGATTCATTTGCATTTCCAATATCTTGAGCATCTGCGCTGATTGAAGCTAAATGTGTATCATCTAATTTAATCTTTACAACACTACTTTGCTGATCAGCTAAAACAGCAATTCTTTCTAATGAATCAATTAATTTTTTTGTATTAAAATTTAGAATTTTAGAAAAAGAATCAGGAATTAATTGTGAATAATTAGGATAAGTACCTTCTAAAGTTCTTGTAGTAATTATTTGATTAGAAGATATAAATACTACTTGTCCTTTATCATAGAAAAGCTTAATTAAATTTTCTGAATTTCTCAAAGATACTAGTTTTTCAATTTCTCTTAATGATCTAGTTGGAATAGTTACAGATAAACCATCAACATTTGAAGATAAGTTTTCTTTATTTTCAATTTGTTCTTCATTACCAATTAAGGCAACAGCCAATCTATGACCATCTGTAGAAGCAGACTCTAAATAATTTGGTTTAAAAGTAAAATTGACACCTGTGAGTAGTTGCTTTGAATCATCATTACTACTGGCAAAAATGGTAGATTTTAAAGCCTTTAAAAAAGAACTAGGATCAATATTTAAAGAAGTACCGCTTTCTACAAATGGCAAATTAGGATATTCATCAGAGGGGATCCCTTTTAGATTAAAAGAACCTCTGTCACTTTTTATTAGGATATTATCTGAATTCTCGTCTACTTCTAGAGAAACAGGAGTTTCATTAGGTAGTTTGTTTACTATTTCGGATAAAAGTTTTGAAGGTATAGTAATAGCTCCACTATTTTTGACAGTTCCATCAAAAGAAGTTTGAATTCCTAAATTCAAGTCAAATCCTGTGACGCTAATTTTATTAGTTCCTTCGTCAGCTGTTAAAAGTATGTTTGCAAGAATTGGATGCGTTGGCCTTGAAGCAACTGCCTTGCTTACTAGTTGTATAGCATTATTTAATTCATTTTGATTACAAATAATTTCCATCAGAATTTGGAACTTTTTACAAATACAATATACTTTTTTCGTAAATTAAATTCAATAAATTTATTTTTACTCTTTTTCTAAAATAAAATAAATAATAAAATAAAAAATTTAATAGTAGTAGTTCTTGTGGAAACTGTGGAATTCTTCAATTAAACAGTTTGACTATTTAGGTTACGAAGAAAAGAATATGTGAAAAAAATTTTTTATTTGTTGAATATTTTTTATTTTTTTGAAAATTTTAAATTTATTCAACAAATAGAATTTCTTGTTATGTACTTTTCAACAAATGAGGGTTGTTTTTAATTGATTTCCACAGACACTTTTTTTTTTGGGTTTTTAATATCCTAAGATTTTAGTTATATCTTTTAACGAAGGTTCAATATTTTTCCTAAAAATAGCATCGTTGTTTTTTATAGCGCAATCAGGATCTTTCAATCCATTTCCAGTCAGAACACAAACAATAGTCGATTCTTTCTGAATTCTATTTTTATTTTTAATTAGTCCAGCAACTGATGCCGCACTGGCAGGTTCACAAAATACTCCCTCTTTGGCAAGAATTTTGTAAGCATTGATTATTTCTTCATCTGTAACTGATTGAAAGTCTCCTTTACTCTCCTTCCTTACTTTTTTTGCTTTTTCTCTATTGACAGGATTTCCAATTCTTATTGCAGTTGCAATTGTTTCTGGATCCTTAACTATTATATTTTTTACTAATGGAGCAGAGCCTTCGGACTGAAAACCCATTATTATTGGTAATTTCATATTCGTTTTTATTTTTGAATATTCTTTAAATCCCATCCAATAAGCAGTTATATTTCCTGCATTACCCATTGGAATACAAAGCCAATCAGGAGCAAAACCTAAGTCATCAACTATTTCAAAAGCTGCCGTCTTTTGTCCTTGTATTCGATATGGATTAACTGAATTAACAAGTTCTATAGGATGTTCTGAGGATAAATCTCTAACAATTTCAAGAGCCTTATCAAAGTTTCCATTAATAGATATTATCTCAGCTCCATACATTAATGCTTGAGCAAGCTTTCCTTGTGCAACAAATCCTTCTGGGATTAAAACATAAGGTTTTAATCCCCCTCTAGAAGCATATGCAGCAGCAGCAGCAGATGTATTTCCAGTACTAGCACAAATTACTGCTTCACGGCCTTCTTCTTTTGCTTTGCTTATCGCCATAGTCATTCCACGATCTTTAAAAGATCCTGTTGGATTAAGGCCATCATATTTTAAAAAAACTTTTGTTCCATTTCCAATTAAATTGCTAATTGACTCGCTTAGAATTAGTGGTGTATTTCCTTCATTTAGGGAAATAATAGGAGTTTTCTTTGAAACTGGAAGATATTGTTTATAAGCTTCTATTAGACCTGGCCATCTTTTTTTTCTGTAATTAATACGCAGTTTATTTTTAATTTTATTTAATAACACCATAGTTGTTTAATTTGTTTTGATTTTTTCTAGAGGGGAATTGGTGAAAAAGGTTAATAATTCTGAAATCGATTCTACTTTATTCATAACTTTGCTCAAAGCGCTGACATCTAAAATCACAGTTTTAGTTGGATATCCTTCAAAAAAATTTACTAGATTTATTTTTCCATTCCCTATGTTAATTCCTTGAATTACGCTTGCTCTAAGGGCCAGCATGCCTGTTCTCTCATCAGTTGCTCTGGGTGGGTGGATAATAGATGAAAGTCTTGTTAAAAAAACATTTCCTATTTCAGAATATACTAGTTTGCTTGCTATGGTAATAGGAACTTCAAATTCTTTGTTTAAAACTTTTCTAATTTCTTTATCTGGAGACCCGGTTGCTTTCAAAATTCTTTTTAATTGTCTTGTAGATTCACCTTCTCTAGCAAAAGTTTTTAAAGAATTTACTTTAATTGTTCTAGAAAATATGCTATACATAATTTTAATTTCTTCGGCAGTATAAGCTTTTGGTACATTAAAAAATAATGGAGAAATAACTAAAATAAAAAATATTTTTAATTTTAAAAATTTATTAAACTTCATTTATATATTTGCACCAGCGGCAATCTTAACAAGTCTTACTACTCCTTTTTCAGTTACTTTTTTTGCTATTTTTATACCCATATCTTTTGTATAGGGCTCATTAATAAGTCTTGGAACTCTTTTTAGAAAAATGTCAATTGAATACCCAGGTACTTTTTGCAAAATATCTAAAAAGTTTCTCAATGGCTCAACATACATTATAAGTTCACTCAAGTTATTATTTTCGTTAGTAGTATTTAATTTAATTGATTGTGGAAGATAATTATTTAAACTTTTCAATATTTTTAGACCTAGTAAATCAATCTGATTTGTTAAACCTTCAACTATCTCATTTCTAAGAAATCCTCCATTTGGAGAGAAGAGAAGATTTATAACTTCGTCTAAAAGTTTTTCTAAATCGAGATTTGTTTGCTTTGCAGCGTTAGAAAGTAGATCTTCTAAACGATCCCATTTAAATTTTTTATTATCAAAAAGCATTTCTTTAAGGCTTTCCCTCAATTGTGGATCAGGGTCTTCCATTAATCTTCTTGCAAAATATGGATAAGCTGCGCCTAATATTTTGAAGTTTGGATCTACGCTTAAAGCTATTCCTTCTAATGTAAGTAATGATCTTATTATAAGAGCATAATACGGTGGTAGTCTGAAAGGGAATTTATACATAACACCAGACATATCGTCAGTAACGCTCTTAAAATCCATTTTCGAAACTCCTTGTTCAACGGCGTTAATGAAAACATCTTGAAATGCTGGAACAATGGGTTCTAAATTAACTTCCTCTGATAAAAATCCTAATTTTACGAAGTCTTGAGATAATTTATCGAAGTTTTTATTTACTAAGTGAACTACTGCTTGAATTAATCCTGATCTAGATTCTCTGGAAACCTCGCTCATCATTCCAAAATCTAAATAACATAATCTTCCATCTTCTAAGGCTAATAAATTACCTGGATGCGGGTCTGCATGAAAAAAACCATGTTCTAAAAGCTGTTCTAAACTGCATTGCACCCCTATATCAATCATGTCATCAGGATTAATTCCTAATTTTTTTACATCCTCTAAATTTGTTAATTTTGTACCGTCTATCCATTCCATTGCTAAAACTCTTCTTGAAGTAATTTCTTTATAAATTTTTGGTACGGCAATCATCTTGTTATGTTTATGCATATCTCTAAATTTTTCTGCATTTGCAGCTTCGTTTAGATAATCCATCTCTTCAAAAACTCTCTTGCCTAATTCATCAATCAAAGCAACTAGATCACTTCTTATCAACCCGATATTGTTTTTTAGCCAATAAGCAATATTCCTTACAATGTAAAGATCTAAGGTTATTTGTTCTCTTAAACCTGGGCGTTGTACTTTTATTGCAACGATCTCTTCATTTTTTAATTTAGCTTTATGGACTTGACCTAAAGAAGCAGCAGAAATTGGCTCTTTATCAATTTCTAAAAAAATCTCATCTATTTTATTTCCTAAATCTTCTTCTATTAATTCCATAGCTTTATCGCCATCAAAACCAGGTAGCTGATCTTGCAATTCAGATAATTCTTCTAGAAGAATACCTGGGATTATATCTGGTCTTGTTGATAAAGCTTGGCCTGCTTTAACAAATGCAGGTCCAAGTTCTACTAACAAATTTGTTAATTCTCTTGCTCTAAATCTTGCTTGCTGTTCATTTTTCAGTCTTCCAGTTAGTTTATCCCATCCAATGGAAAAGATGTAAGCAAAAATAGGTAGGAGTGTTTGCCAAAGTCTTTTTAAAAGTCTTTTAGGATTTTTTTTGTAAATTTTAGAAATTGTGTCTGGATCATAATTTAAGAGTCCAGATACCTCAATAAAATCAGTAAAGTCTTCTTTCATAACTTTATATATTTAAAACCTTTATTTTTTTAAAAAAGAAGTTAATTTTTTTATATGGAAGATTTATCATGTTAATACAACTTAAAATAGAAAATATTGCCTTAATAGAAATTATAGAAATTAATTTCGAAAAAGGTTTGAATATCATAACTGGTGATTCAGGTTCAGGAAAATCATTAATTTTGGATTCTCTAAATGCTCTATTTGGTGGAACCAATATACCTCTAAAACATTTAATACGTCCAGGAAAAGATTTTTGCGTTATTGAGGCGATATTTTCTTCTTCTTTTCAAATTAATAATTGGTTAGTTAGTAATGGTTTTAAAATAACTTCTTCAAAACTGCAAATTAAAAGAAAATCTTATAAAAAAAATAATAAAATCTTATCCAAATATAGCCTTAATGATTTACCAATTAATAGACAATCATTAGAAAAACTTGGAGGATTTTTAATAGATTTTGCAGGTCAATCTGACACTTTTATCTTTGATTCTCTAGATAAGAGAAGACTAATTATTGATGACTTATGTTCTCAAGAATTTAGAGTTACCAGCGAAAAGATTAAAAGTATATGGAGAGAAAGTGAAATGTTAACAAGATTATTGAATGAAAAAATAGAATTTTCTAGGAATCAAGAAGAAAAAAACTTGGCAATTAAACACATGTTGAAGAGTTTAGAAGAAGCTGATTTAAATTCAAGTGAAGAAATTTTAGAACTAGAGTTATTAGAAAATAAACTTTTAAATAATCTTGAAATTAATAATTCAATTAAATCATCATTAGAAAATTTAAATAATTTCAGTCATGATCAACCGTCAGTAACTTCTTTTATAAATCAATCACTAAAAACTTTAAATAAAACAGCAGATTTCGATTTAAAGATTCAAAAATTTAGAGAGAAGTTACTAAATATTCATGCTGATGTTGAAGATTTAATTTTTGATCTAAAGTCATATTTGCAAGAAATAGAAAATTATGAATCTAATCTTCCAGAAATACAAAAAAGATTATTCTTTTTAAAAAACTTAGAGAGAACTTTTTCATTGGATTTAACTCAATTAATTGAAAAGCGCGATCAATTAAAGACGTATTTTCAACAAAATGATCAAGGTAATGAGATTTCCATTATTAAATCTCAAATTGAGAATTTACAAAGTAATTTAAATTCTTTATTTGTTTTTCAATCTACTGAAAGAAAAAAAATTGCTAAACAGTTACAAAATTCAGTAATGTCAATTTTAGGCAATCTAGGTTTAGAAAATGCAAATTTTTCAATTCAATTTTCTGCATGTAAGCCTTCTGGCGATGGAATTGACGATATAAATTTTTTGTTTTCGGCTAATCCTGATCAGAAGCTTGCTCCATTATCAAATGTTATTTCTGGCGGAGAAATGTCAAGATTTTTATTAGCTATTAAATCTAGTATTTCTAAACAACCCAATACTTTCTTTTTAGATGAAATTGATAGTGGTTTAAGTGGTAAATCTCTATTTTCTTTGGTTGAGCTTATAAAAGAAATTTCTAAAAATCAACAAGTCTTATGTATTACACATCAGCCATTTCTAGCTGCTAGGGGATCAGCTCATTTCAAAGTTAATAAAAACGTTATTAATGGAATAACTTATACTTCAATTGCAAAACTAACTACAAAAAATCAAAGAAAAAATGAACTAATAGAACTTATAGGTGGAGGTTCATGCGAAGTAAACGAATATGCTTCTAGACTTCTTGATAGTTCAGCTGCGTAAAATAGAAAAAATTTTACTATAATAGTCTTTCTAAATCATAATTTAGATTTAAACATGGTTAATAAAGTTAATAGTAGTTTTGAAGAAGATAACTCAATTAATATTAGAGGAGCTCGGCAGCATAATTTAAAAAATATTGATCTTTCTCTACCTAGGAACAAATTTATAGTTTTTACAGGTGTGAGTGGAAGTGGTAAAAGTTCTTTAGCCTTTGATACTATTTTTGCTGAAGGTCAAAGAAGATATGTTGAAAGTCTTTCGGCATACGCAAGGCAGTTTTTGGGTCAAGTAGATAAACCAGATGTTGACAATATTGAAGGTTTATCACCTGCCATTTCCATTGATCAAAAATCTACAAGTCATAATCCTCGATCAACAGTTGGAACAGTAACAGAAATACAAGATTATTTAAGATTATTGTTTGGTCGTGCTGGCGAGCCGCATTGTCACCACTGCGGGATTCCAATTGCGCCGCAAACAATTGATGAAATGGTTGATCAAATTCTTCTCTTGCCAGAAGGAACAAGGTACCAATTGTTGGCGCCTGTTGTAAGAGGTAAAAAAGGAACACATACAAAATTAATAAGTGGACTAGCTGCTGAAGGATTTGCTAGAGTAAGAATTAATGGAGAGGTAAGAGAACTTGCTGATAGTATTGAATTAGATAAAAATCAAATTCATAATATTGAAGTAGTAGTTGATAGATTAATTGCAAGAGATGGAATACAAGAAAGATTAAATGATTCTCTACAAACTTGTCTTAAAAGAGGTGATGGCCTAGCAATAGTAGAAGTTGTCCCAAAAAAAGGAGAAAACTTACCTTCTAACTTAGAGAGAGAAAAACTTTACTCAGAAAATTATGCATGTCCTGTGCATGGCTCTATTGTTGAAGAACTTTCTCCTAGATTATTTTCTTTTAACAGCCCATATGGGGCGTGTCCAGATTGTCATGGGATTGGTTATTTAAAAAAATTTACTGCAGATAGAGTTATACCTGATAAAACATTGCCTGTTTATGCTGCAATAGCTCCTTGGAGTGAAAAAGATAATACTTATTACTTCTCTTTACTTTATTCCGTAGGACAAGCATATGGTTTTGAACTAAAAACTCCTTGGAAAGATTTAAGTGATTTGCAAAAAAAAGTTTTACTTTTGGGATCAGATAAACCAATATTAATTCAAGCTGATAGTCGTTTTAAAACTTCAAGTGGTTTTGAAAGACCTTTTGAGGGAATTTTGCCAATATTAGAAAGGCAATTGAATGAAGCCAATGGAGAATCAGTAAAACAAAAATTAGAAAAGTATCTAGAATTAGTTCCCTGCAAGACATGCTCTGGAAAAAGATTAAGACCTGAGGCTTTGGCTGTTAAACTTGGTCCATACAATATTACTGACTTAACTTCTATAAGCGTTTCTGAAACCCTTAATCACGTAGAGCGCATCATGGGTTTAAGTAAGACAAAGAAGGAAAATATATCTTTATCAGAAAAACAAAAGCAGATAGGTGAATTGGTTTTAAAAGAGATTCGTTTACGTTTGAAGTTTCTAATTAATGTCGGTTTAGATTATTTGACCTTAGATAGACCAGCTATGACTTTGTCTGGTGGTGAGGCTCAGCGTATTAGATTGGCTACACAAATAGGTGCAGGACTTACTGGTGTTTTATATGTTTTAGATGAACCAAGTATTGGTTTGCATCAGAGAGATAATGACAGATTATTAGAGACATTAAAAAGCTTAAGAGACTTGGGAAATACTTTGGTTGTGGTTGAGCATGATGAAGATACTATGAAATCCGCAGATTATTTAGTAGATATTGGTCCAGGTGCAGGTGTTTATGGTGGGGAAATAATAGCTAAAGGATCTTATCAAGACGTCTTAAATTCAGAAAGGTCATTAACTGGAGCTTATCTCAGTGGTAGGAAGTCAATTCCTACTCCAAAAGAACGGAGATCATCTGTAAAAAAAAGTTTAATTTTAAATAATTGCTCTAAAAATAATTTAAAAAATATTTCAGTGGAATTTCCTTTAGGAAGGTTAGTTTCTGTAACTGGCGTGAGTGGAAGTGGAAAGAGCACTTTGATAAATGAATTACTTCATCCTGCATTGTGTCATTCTCTAGGATTAAAAGTTCCTTTTCCTCAAGGCGTAAAAGAATTAAAGGGTATAAAGGCAATTGATAAAGTTATCGTTATTGATCAATCTCCAATAGGAAGAACTCCCAGATCAAATCCTGCCACATATACAGGTGCTTTTGACCCTATAAGGCAGATATTTACTGCCACAGTAGAAGCAAAAGCAAGAGGTTATCAAGCTGGTCAATTTAGCTTTAATGTGAAAGGAGGAAGATGCGAAGCTTGTAAAGGCCAGGGAGTCAATGTTATTGAAATGAATTTTTTACCTGATGTGTATGTTCAATGTGAAGTATGTAAAGGAGCTCGTTTTAATAGAGAAACCCTTCAAGTTAAATATAAAGGTTTCAATATATCTGATGTTTTAGAGATGACTGTTGAACAAGCTTCAGAAACTTTTTCTGCTATACCTCAAGCTGCTGATAGATTATCTACATTGGTTGATGTTGGCTTAGGATATGTCAAATTAGGCCAGCCAGCTCCTACATTATCTGGTGGAGAGGCTCAAAGAGTTAAGTTAGCTACGGAATTGTCAAAAAGGGCTACTGGAAAAACTTTATATTTGATTGATGAACCAACTACAGGGTTAAGTTTTTATGATGTTCATAAATTAATGGATGTGATACAACGTTTGGTAGATAAAGGTAATTCAGTAATTGTTATTGAACATAATTTAGATGTTATTAGATGTTCAGATTGGATTATCGATTTAGGACCTGATGGAGGCGATAAAGGAGGAGAAATCATTGCAGAAGGTATTCCTGAGGATGTAGCTAAAAATCCTCAAAGTCATACAGCAAAATATCTTAAAAAGGTTCTGAAATAAGAAAATCCTTGTTGTATTTCTTTTTATTTTAATTATTTAAGCAATACAAAAATTTTTTTTAAAGGGTCATAAAACAACTCTATAACTGCTTTTTTGAAAACTTTTATGTTAAAAAAGTTTTAAATCATAATGTTTTCTTAATATTTCCTTAGAAAATTCAGCTTATTTGTATTAAAGGCCGTTAATCGGAGGATCTGCTGAATGAGGTTGAAATTTCTACATTTACATTTACATGGTCTTATACGTTCTAAAAATCTTGAGTTAGGCAGGGATGCAGATACAGGAGGGCAAACACAATACGTTTTAGAGTTAATTAAAAGTTTGGCTAATACTTCAGAAGTGGATCAAGTTGATTTAGTTACTCGTTTAATAAAGGACCCTAAAGTAGAAGATGAATATTCTCAAGAAGAAGAATTTGTAGAGCCTGGAGTTAGAATTTTAAGATTCAAATTTGGACCTAATAAATATTTAAGAAAGGAATTGCTTTGGCCTTATTTAGATAATTTAACTGAAAAACTGATTTCTTACTATAAAAAAAACAAAAAGCCTAATTTCATTCATGCACATTATGCAGATGCTGGATATGTAGGAGTTAAACTAAGTAAATCCTTAAATGTTCCTCTTGTTTTTACTGGTCATTCTTTAGGAAGAGAGAAAAAAAGGAAATTGCTTGATACTGGTTTAAAAAATAATCAAATAGAAAAACTTTATTCTATAAGTAAAAGAATTGAGGCAGAAGAAAAAGCATTGAAGTCTGCAGATATTGTCGTTACAAGCACTAAACAAGAGTCAGTGTATCAATATTCCCAATATTCTTCTTTTTCACCTCACAAAGCTAAAGTTATTCCTCCTGGTGTTGATCATAATAAATTTCACCATGTTCACTCCACAAGCGAGGCAGCCGAAATTGATAACATGATGAAACCTTTTCTAAAGGATTCTACTAAACCTCCATTTTTGACTATTTCTAGAGCTGTACGAAGAAAAAATATTCCATCTTTGATTGAAGCATATGGAAGATCTGAAAAATTAAAAAGAAAAACTAATTTAATTTTGATTTTGGGTTGTAGAGATAATACTTCAAAACTTGACCCTCAACAAAAAGATGTTTTCAATAATATTTTTGAAACAATTGATAAATATAATTTATATGGAAAGGTAGCTTATCCAAAAAAACATCTTCCAAGTCAGATTCCTGCTTTATACAGGTGGGCTGCTAGCAGAGGTGGTGTATTTGTAAATCCAGCTTTAACAGAGCCTTTTGGTTTAACTCTTCTTGAAGCTTCTTCATGTGGATTACCAATAATATCAACAAATGATGGGGGGCCAAAAGAAATTCGTTCAAAATGTGAAAATGGACTTCTAGTAGATGTTACTGATATTAATGAGTTGAAAGTGATTCTTGAAGAAGGAATATCAAATAATAATCAGTGGAAAATATGGAGCAGAAACGGAATTGAGGGTGTTAACAGACACTTTAGTTGGAACACTCATGTACGCAATTATTTATCAGTACTTACTGAAGAATTCTCAAGTTCAAATAGTTATTCTTCATCTGACATTAAACAAAGTTGTTTAAAAGGGACTTCTTCACTTATAAAACCCCATTGATCAAAAACTTCAGGATCAGGGTGAAGAATTAGTTGATTATTTTGGGTTTTTTTTAGTTTAAAGCCTTTTTTAGATAGTTTTTTCATCAAGTTAGCAGTTTCTTCAAATCTTGATGCCATTGCATCAAGACTTGAGCAGTCACTTGTTAATCCATTATCTTTCCATGTAAAAAAATTCATAATAAATTTTTCAAAGATTGATTTTTAAAACTATACCTAAAATTACAAGTAAAATGTTGATTTTCCAAAAATTTTCAACTATTTTTTGTTCGTTAACTCCTTTAAGTTCAAAGTGGTGGTGTAGTGGAGCCATTAAAAATATGCGTTTACCTCTATGAAATAATTTTTTTGTAATTTTAAAAAATCCTACTTGAATCATTACTGATAACGATTCAATAATAAATATTCCTGAGAAAATAGATAAGGTAAAAACGCTATTGGTTAATAAGGCTATGGAGCCCAGCATTGCTCCAATACTTAGAGATCCTGTGTCACCCATAAAAATTTTTGCAGGATAACTATTATACTTCAGAAATCCTAAGCATATTCCGGACATCGAAAAACATAAGATGCTAAAAACAAAAAGTTCTTGCTGTTCTTTCAGTAATATTTCTGTTCCTAATCCATAAAAGACAATCCCACTGCATCCAGCTGCTAATCCATCTAGTCCATCAGTCAAATTTACTGAATTACTTATGCCCACAAGTACTAAAAAAGAAACTGGCAATATGAAAATATTCATATTTATTCCCCAGGAGTCAGAAACTGTTATTACTGGACTGATTAAATTTTTTTCATAGGCTAACAATATAAAAATTATTGAGATGACACTTTGTAAGAAAAATTTTTCTTTTGTTTTTAAACCTGTGTTCTCTTTTTTTTTAATGCTTAAAAAATCATCTAAAAATCCTGTAATAAAGAAACCAAAAATAGTAAGAAATAAAAGAAATAATTTTAGGGAACCTAAGTTGATACTTATTATCAAAAGCAAAATTAAAAAAGGGATTATCATAAAAATCCCACCCATTGTTGGAGTATCACTTTTTATAAAGTGATTAGCTGGGCCTTCATTTCTGATATTTTGAAGTAAATTAAATTTTTTGATAATCTTTAGACCATTTTTTGTTGTAAAAATAGAAATAAAGAAGAATAATATGTAAACTCCTGTAAAAATGAAATTATTAAAAAAATAGGAGGTAACTATTAAAGCAAAAGTATTTAGTATAAATAAATATTCAAAGTTAAATTTTTTAATCTTCCCAATCATCTTCTAATGAAGGATCTTCTTCAGTTTTATAATCTTCCTTTTCTCCCATAAGTGCTGAAAGTTCTTCTTCTTCTATTGTACTAATCTCTTGTGAATCTCCATCTTTTTCTGCAACGAGTCTACCTGTATTTTCGAGCCAAGATAGTAGATCAGGTTCCTCTCTTAGTGGCAACACAGGAGCTGGATCATCTCTGTGGTAACAAGTTAAAGCAGGATTGACTTCAGAAATGTCATCCAATCTAAGTTTTAATTTCTTTGAATCCATTAAAGGTTTTGATCTATATATAAGATAATACATAATGATGCACACTTAAAAACTTTGTTTGATAAAGGAAATTTAAAATACTTTTTTATCTGGCTAGTTTCATTGTTGCTGTCTGGATTATTAAAAATAATTGGATATTTGAATCCCAATCTTTTAATAATTAATAACTTTCTTCTCTTATTACTGGTTTTTGGTCCAGCTCTTTTAGTTACAATAGTATTAATCTCTAATAAGTATTCAAAATCTTAATTACGTCAAAAAATTTAAATTTAT
This sequence comes from Prochlorococcus sp. AG-355-N16, assembly GCA_003278545.1. Lineage (GTDB taxonomy): Bacteria > Cyanobacteriota > Cyanobacteriia > PCC-6307 > Cyanobiaceae > Prochlorococcus_A. The sequence continues at coordinate 165,314 of QCEF01000001.1, read as the reverse complement.
GGAGCAAATTTAGATGCAGCAGGTAAAAAAAGTTGTACTAGCTTATTCTGGTGGCGTAGATACTAGCGTTTGTATTCCATACTTAAAGAATGAATATGGAATTTCAGAAGTAGTTACTTTTGTCGCAGATCTTGGACAAGGCGAGGATTTAGAATTTATTAGGCAAAAAGCTTTAAACTCTGGTGCATCTAAATCTATCGTTGGCAATTTAGTTAATAGTTTTGTTGAGAGATATGCTTTTCCAGCCATTAGAGCGAACGCATTATATTTAGATAAATATCCTTTATCTACTGCTCTTGCTAGGCCTTTAATTGCTGAAAATCTCGTAAATATTGCTAGAGAGATTAATGCCGATGCAGTAGCTCATGGATGCACTGGTAAAGGGAATGATCAAGTTCGGTTCGATTTAGCAATTAATGCTTTAGGTCCTGATTTAAAAATAATTACTCCCGCTAGGGAGTGGAATATGAGTAGAGAAGAGGCAATATTGTATGGAGAAAAATTTGGTATACCTGCGCCAGTATCAAAAAAATCACCATATTCCATAGACGTTAACTTACTTGGTAGGAGTATTGAAGCAGGTATATTAGAGGACCCAATGCAAGAAGCACCTGAGGATATATTTTCTATGACATCATCAGTATGTAATTCTCCTGATTCTCCTCAAGAAGTAGAAATTATTTTCAAAAATGGGCTTCCAGTTGGAATTAATGATGAATCTTTAACCCCAGTAGAGATTATTAAAAAAGCTAATGTTCTCGCAGGTGAGCATGGTTTTGGAAGAATTGACATGATTGAAGACCGAGTAGTAGGAATTAAAAGTAGAGAGATTTACGAAACACCAGGCCTCTTGCTTTTAATCAAAGCTCACAAAGAATTAGAAAGCATTACATTAAATCCAGACGTTGTTGAATTTAAAGGAACAGTTGAAAAAAAATGGGGTCAACTTGTCTATCAAGGTTTTTGGTTTGGACCTCTTAAAGATAGTTTAGATGCATTTATTTCGTCGACTCAAACTGCAGTTAATGGAAGAGTAAAGATTAGACTTCATAAGGGGAACGCAATAGTAATTGGTAGGATGTCGGAGAATAATTCACTTTACAGAGAAGATTTGGCAACTTATAGCAAAAACGATGTTTTTAATCATTCTTTAGCGGAGGGTTTTATTTATATGTGGGGTATGTCTAATAAAATATGGGCTGAGTTAAATTCAAAAACAAAAGATTAACATTTAAGATTCTGCATTTCCTTTAGTTTCAGTATCATCTTTTCCCGAAGTTGAAGTATCTGCGCTTACTACTGGTTGTTCTTCCTTAGATTCAACTTTAGTTTCTGGATTTTCTTTATCATCTGCTTTAGTTGAACTCTTCGTAGAAGGTCTTGGCGTTGGCAAGGGCCCTTCTTGTTTAACGGTCATGTATCTAATAACATCTTCACTTAGTCTCATTGCTTTTTCGATTTTGAAAATATGTTGTCCATCTCCTTGATGACTTAGTTGGACGTAAATACCTTCTCTATGTTTTGCTATTTGATAGGCTAATCTTCTTTTACCCCTCATTTGACTATCGAGGATGGTACCGCCAAATTCTTCTAAAAGCTTATTGTATTTATCAATGTGGTTAGAGACTTCATCTTCCGCAATATCTGGGCGGAGGATATACATGGTTTCGTAATAAGATTGTTGATCGTTCATAGTTTCAGACAAGGTCTTTGGCTCACATAATTGATGACATGAGCGTCTGTTCATCTTTAACGATACATCATGATGTGCAGTTCCCTGAAAATCAGCATTATTTTAAAGATGATTTTTGAGTGCATCATTCATAATATGAAAAGGTACTTCTAAGCCATTTGTCCAAAATGATAATGATTTCAATCCTTGAGCAACAAGCATTTGCAAACCATCTATAGTCATGCATCCTTTATTGGCGCTAAATTTTAATAGATGAGTTGGAGCAGGATTATATATCAAATCATAAACAATAGTTTTTGAGTTAAGAGATCTCCAAAAATAATCTCCATATGGCAATAAATTCATTTCATTTTTGGCTGTTTTCATTCCTACTGGAGTTGTATTTACAACTAAATCTGCTTCTTCAATTAAATTTTGAGCTTGATTATCGTTACTTAAGAAGCTCTGAAGTTCAATTTCATTTTTAAAGTTTTTTATTAATTCATCTAGTGATGATTTGTTACGTGCTATTACTGAAATTTTTGAAAGATTTAAATTTATTAAACCTTGAATAACAGATTTTGCTGCACCCCCGGAGCCAAGAACTATTGATTTTTTCTTTGCTAAGTTTAAATTTTTTAATGGATAAATAAATCCTTCTAAATCAGTATTAGTTGCGCTCCATTCATTTTCAGGATTTAATTTCAGGGTATTAATGGCTTTCAGTTTGCTTGCAATAGGAGAAATTTCACTACATAGGTTAAATACTTTTTCTTTATGGGGAATTGTAATATTTAAACCTTTGCAATTAATTTTTTTCAAAGAATTCAGAACCAATTCTAGATCTTCATCTTTGCAAGGTATAGCAATATAAATTAAATCTAGGCCTAAATATTGAAATGCAGCATTTTGCATAATCGGTGACAATGAATGGCTTACTGGATTGCCGATTAATGCTATAAAAGATGTCTTACTTGAAATCATGTTTAGAATTTTTCCTTAAGATAATGATCTGTTCGGGAACCACACCCCATCTTTGAGTAACAATAATGACGTCAATGACCGATTATGGAGAATAACAAATATAAAGAGTATACCCATGGGTAAGGTCGTAGGAATCGATTTAGGAACAACTAACAGTTGTGTTGCTGTAATGGAAGGTGGTAAACCTACTGTAATAGCAAATGCTGAGGGTTTCAGAACTACTCCATCAGTTGTTGCATATACAAAAAATCAAGATCAGCTTGTTGGACAAATAGCTAAAAGACAGGCTGTAATGAACCCTGAAAATACTTTTTATTCAGCAAAACGATTTGTTGGAAGAAGAGTTGATGAAGTTAATGAGGAATCTAAAGAAGTTAGTTATTCTGTTGAAAAATCTGGTTCTAGTGTCAAATTAAAATGCCCTGTTTTGGATAAGCAGTTTTCTCCTGAAGAGGTAAGTTCTCAAGTTTTAAGAAAGTTAGCAGATGATGCGGGTAAATACCTTGGTGAAAAAGTTACACAAGCTGTAATTACAGTTCCAGCTTATTTTAATGATTCACAAAGACAGGCTACTAAAGATGCTGGAAAGATTGCGGGTTTAGAAGTCCTCAGAATTGTTAATGAGCCAACCGCTGCGGCTTTAGCATATGGTTTGGATAAAGAAAATGAAAAAATTCTTGTTTTTGATTTAGGAGGAGGAACATTTGATGTCTCAGTTATTGAAGCAGGTGATGGAGTAACTGAAGTTCTATCTACTTCTGGTGATACACATTTAGGTGGTGATGATTTTGATAGATGTATTGTAGATCATTTAGCAAATACTTTTAAATCAAATGAGGGAATTGATCTCAGACAAGATAAGCAAGCTTTGCAAAGATTGACTGAAGCTGCAGAAAAAGCAAAAATAGAGCTCTCAAATGCTACGCAAAGTGAGATAAATTTACCTTTTATTACAGCCACGCCTGAAGGACCAAAACATTTGGATTTGAACCTTACTAGAGCAAAGTTCGAGGAACTAGCAGCTTCTTTAATTGATAGGTGTAAAACCCCAGTTGAGAGAGCCATAAACGATGCAAAAATTTCTACTAGTGAAATTGATGAAGTTGTTATGGTCGGAGGCTCATCTAGAATACCTGCAGTTCTAGATTTAGTAAAAAAAATAATTGGTAAAGATCCAAATCAAACCGTTAATCCTGATGAGGTAGTAGCTGTTGGAGCTGCAATTCAGGGAGGAGTTTTAGCAGGAGAGGTTAAAGATATATTGTTGCTTGACGTTACTCCACTTTCTCTAGGTGTAGAGACTTTAGGCGGAGTAATGACAAAAATGATAAATCGCAATACTACCGTACCTACAAAGAAATCTGAAACATATTCAACTGCTGTAGACGGTCAAACAAATGTTGAAATACACGTTTTACAGGGTGAAAGAGAAATGGCTTCTGATAACAAAAGCTTAGGAACCTTTAGATTGGATGGAATACCTTCAGCACCAAGAGGAGTTCCGCAAATTGAAGTTACATTTGATATCGATGCAAATGGAATTCTTAGTGTTACTGCTAAAGATAAAGGAAGTGGTAAAGAGCAAAGTATTTCTATCACTGGTGCTTCTACTCTATCTGATAATGAAGTAGAAAAAATGGTAAAGGATGCTGAATCAAATGCATCAGCAGATAAAGAAAAAAGAGAAAAAATTGATTTAAAAAATCAAGCCGAAACACTTGTCTACCAGACAGAGAAGCAACTTGGTGAGTTAGGAGACAAAATTGATGCTGCAGCAAAGTCTAAAGTTGAAGAAAAAAGTAATGCTTTAAAAGAAGCAACTTCAAAAGAAGATTATGAATCAATGAAAAAACTTCTTGAAGAACTCCAGCAAGAACTTTATGCAGTTGGTTCATCTGTTTATCAGCAACCAGGTAATCAGCCACCATCACCTGGTGCAGCAGGCGATCCTGATCAGAGTGATTCAAATGAAAAAGGCGGAGATGATGTAATTGATGCAGACTTTACTGAAACAAAAGATTAGTAAAAGTAATTTTTAATTTCATTAGCAACCCATTTAGAGCAAGTGGGAGCCAGTAAAATCCCATTTTTATAAAAACCTGTACATATAATTAGTCCATCTTCAAGATTTTTCATTATTGGTGAAGGCTCACCATCTGGTTTTGACCTAATTCCGTACCACTTTTTAGAAATTTTCCCTTTCTCCAGCCAATTTGGTTTTTTATCGAGAAAATTTGTGAGTTTTTCGAATGTATTTTTTTCTGGTTTAGTACTATATTCGTCAGTTGATCCAATAATTAGCTTATTTTTTGATTTTGGAATTATATTTTTACCATTTATATTGAATTGTTTTGGCAGCGATAACAAATCAACTTCGGCATCATTAATCTCAATTTCCATAGCTTGACCCAAAACAGGCTTTAATTTGATGTTGTGAGATCGACTATCTATTAAATCAATCGCTTTTAGTGAATTACACAAAATAACTATGTCAGATTTTATATTTTCATTATTCCTTGTTGTAGAAATCCATTGATTGTTTGATTTTCTTATTTTTATAATTTCTCCTTGTAAATAATTTACTTTTTTATGTTTTAGATATTTATCTATTGTTTGAAGTAACGATACAGCATTTATTCTTCCATCTTTGAGGGAGATCATTCCTTTTATATTTTTTGTTTGGAAGGCTTTATTTATATTCTTGATTAATATTGAGTCCCTTTCTAAAATTAGTAACGTTGGATCATTATTTTCATAAACAAATTTCTCTAATTTTTTAAACTTTTCTTCATTAGTAGTTAGTTGTATTAATGGTTTTTCGATATTTAATTCGTAATTAAATTTTTGTAGGAACCTAATCCATTGTGGCCACAATTCAATGCTTTGTTTCCTGAGATCCCAGCTTCTACCCCTTCTTTTCTGATATATATTACCCATTAGCAAGCCTAATGCTGCATTGCTACTATTTTGGAGTTGAGTTGGATCTATTATCGTTACCTGAAAACCTAATTCTGATAATTCTAAGGCGTTAAATTTTCCAATAATCCCTGATCCAATAATAACTATGTTTGCTTTTTGAAAATTTTCTTTTAAGCTTTTCATTGATATATTAGATATACTTGTTTATTTGACTTAATCGTTAAAGATTTTTGGAACATCCTTCAATTATATTCAAAATTGTTTGTCCCGATCGTCCTGGCCTTGTAAGTTTACTTACAAGTTGGATTTCAAATTATGGTGGCAACATAAAACATTCTGATCATCATACAGATCAAGATGCAGGTTTGTTTCTTAGTCGAATTGAATGGAATAGTAACAATGAATCTTTTAATAGGGGTGAAATTTATAAAGAATTTGAAAAAATTGCAGATGAAGTAAATGGACAATTTAACGTAAATTATTCTGATGAAATACCAAATGTTGCTATTTTCGTGAGTAAACAAAATCATTGTTTGATTGATTTACTTTGGCGAGTAAGAAATGGAGAACTCAAAATGAGAGTTCCTTTAATAATTTCAAATCATTCTCATCTTGAAAATATTGCAAATGACTTTAATGCAAAATTTGTCCATATTGATACCTTTAAAACTGATAAAACTATTGTTGAAGATCAATTTTTAAATTTACTAAAAGAATATGATATTGATCTTGTTGTTTTAGCCAAATATATGCAAATTTTGAGTGATTCTTTTTTAAAAAAGTTTTCTTCCATAATAAATATTCATCATTCTTTCTTACCTGCATTTAAGGGCGGGCAACCATATCATAGAGCATGGAAGAGAGGTGTTAAATTAATTGGTGCTACTGCTCACTATGTTACTGAAGATCTTGATGAAGGCCCGATAATAGAGCAATGTACAGTTAATGTAAGTCATAGGGATGAAGTTGATGATTTAATTAGAAAAGGAAGAGATATTGAAAGAATAGCTTTAGCAAGAGCAGTTAGATTACATCTAAATCATCAAGTATTTGTCTATAACAGCAAAACTGCTGTTTTTGATTGAAGATAGTTGCTTAGTCTTCTAATTCTATTTGTATTTGTCTTTCATAAATTGATTCTTCATTAAAAGCTCTTGCTATCAAGAAACTGGCAATGCAGCTGATTAACACAGGTTTCATTATTAATAAATTTTTTGTTAAAGCAAAAGCTAAAAACATTGCTGTTATTGGCGTTCGCGAACATCCTGCTACGAAAGCTCCCATTCCCGCAAAAATGTATGTACTGGGTGCATGTCCTGTAGCAATTTCTACCCAGCTCCCCATTATTAGTCCGATAGAACCTCCTAAAGTAAGCATTGGATAGAATAATCCTCCAGGAGCTCCGGATGCCGCAGCTAAACCTGTCGTGATAAATAGTACTAAAACTGCCAATAAAGCAATTCCAATACTTGTATTTTGTTCAGCTATTATTTTCTGTAATTCATCTAAATTATGAAATGTACTGGGTAAAAAAGAGTAGATACTTCCTAAAATAATTCCACAGATACTCATTTTTAAAACAAATTTATTTTTATACCACTTTTTACCAAGATTTTGCATTAACAAAACATATCTGCTGTACAATTCTGCAAATATCCCAATAATTATTCCTAGTAAAACTAAGTAAATAAAATCTACAGGTAAGAAAAAAACTGATGGGTCATATTCTTTTTGAATCAAAAATCCTAGGTTAAAATCAAAGCCTCCTGCTTTAGGATCTAAACCCAAGGCTTGAATAATATCAGCAGATGAATCTGCAATAAAAGTTGTAATTACTACTAATAATAAAATTACTGGTCTAGCAGAGTTTAATAACTCCTCTATGGCATAGATAAACCCTCCTAATGGAGCGCTAAATACTGCAGCTATTCCTGCACCACCACCTGCTGCTACTATTACTCTTCTGAAAGCTGTAGGAGCTTTGAGCCACTTGGCCATTTGCCAAGCTACAGATCCTCCCATTTGAACTGATGGACCTTCTGGACCCAAAGGGAATCCACTACCAATCGCAATAATTCCTGATATGAGCTTTATTAATCCTACTTTTAAATTCATTGGAACTTTTTTATGTCTTAAGAAACCCATGATTTGACTCACGCCTGAACCTTTTGCGGCAGGTGCTATATTTTTGATCAAATATCCTGCAATAGCTCCTCCTAGAGCGCCAAAAATAGGTAAGACCGCAATAGATGGGAATTGGTCTAATAATGCTAATCTCCAATTATTAATAAAATAGATTCCAGTTTTAAAAGATATGCTTGTAATTGAAGCCCCTAGACCTGTTAATAAGAGCGAAAATGCAACGACTAGAGATCTTTGTTTTAATAATTTTTTGATACTACGAGAAGAATTATTACTTGTTTTTTGAATATTATCTTTTATAAAGTTTGGCATGGTCCATGATTACTTTGTCAAGCTGAAATCGTGTATTTCATCAAATTGAAGATAGCGATAAAGTTCATCTGAATATGGATTAATTTTATTTTTAGTAATATCCTGATATTCTTCTATTTCAGGTATTTTTCCAAGTAGTGCACAAACTGCTGCCAATTCTGCACTTCCTAAAAATACTTGCGCATTTTTGCCAAGTCTATTGTCAAAATTTCTTGTACTGGTAGAAAATACTACAGAACCTTCATCAACTCTAGCTTGATTTCCCATACATAAAGAACAGCCTGGCAACTCTAATCTTGCACCACAATCTTCAAATATTTTATAGTAGCCTTCAGCTTTTAGAGTTTCTTCATCCATCTTTGTTGGTGGACAAATCCATAATTTAGCTTTTAAATTTTGTACTCCTTCAAGAACTTTTGCAGCTGCCCTGTAATGACCAATATTTGTCATGCAAGAACCTATAAAAACCTCGTCAATATTTGTATTTGAAACATCAGTGATTTCTTTTACATTATCTGGATCATTAGGGCAAGCAACTATAGGTTGTGTTACTTTTGCTAAATCAATTTCAATGATTTCTTCATACTGAGCGTTTGAATCTGGTTGAATTAATGATGGTTTTTTTAACCAATTTTTCATATCATTTATTCTTCTTGAAATCGATTTTGAATCTTCATAATTGCTCTCGATCATTTTTTCTAGCAGGCAAATATTGCTTTTTAAATATTCTTGAACAGTTTCTTGGGATAAAAGTATTGTGCTACCAGCGCATGAGCGTTCTGCAGTAGCATCAGTAAGTTCAAAAGCTTGTTCAAGTTTTAGGTTTGGTAATCCCTCAATTTCCATAATTTTCCCGTTGAATATATTTTTCTTATTCTCTTTCTCAACAGTTAATAGTCCTTTTTTAATTGCGAAGAGAGGGATTGCATTAACTAAATCTCTAAGAGTAATTCCTGGTAATAATTCTCCCTTAAATTTAACCAGCACAGATTCCGGCATATTTAATGGCATTGATCCTATTGCAGCAGCAAATGCAACAATGCCTGAGCCTCCAGGAAATGAAATGCCAAGAGGAAATCTTGTATGACTATCACCACCTGTGCCAACAGTATCAGGGAGAAGCATTCTGTTAAGCCAGCTATGAATGATGCCGTCTCCAGGCTTAAGAGCTACTCCACCTCTTTGAGATATAAAATCAGGTAATTCTTTATGAGTAAGTAGATCTATTGGTTTAGGATATGCAGCTGTATGACAAAAACTTTGCATAACTAAATCTGCAGTAAATCCTAAACAAGCGAGTTCTTTTAATTCATCTCTAGTCATTGGCCCAGTAGTATCTTGACTACCAACTGTGGTCATAATTGGCTCACAGGTCATTCCTGGCCTAACTCCATCTAAACCGCATGCTTTGCCTACTATTTTTTGAGCTTGAGTAAATCCGGCACTATTTTCGGTTGGATTTTGTGGCCTAGTAAATATTTCACTTGGTTGATAATCTAATTTGTTTCTAATTTTGTCAGTAAGAGATCTTCCAATCATAAGATTAATTCTTCCGCCAGCTTGAATTTCATCAGTAAGAGTTGATGGATACAACTCGAATTTGCTTATTAATCCTTCAGTATTTGAATCTTTTTCAATTTTTTTAATAATGCCTTTATAGGGATATATTTTAATAATATCTCCTGTTTTCATTTGAGATACGTCAGCTTCTATAGGTAAAGCTCCTGAATCTTGTGCAGTATTGAAGAAAATTGGGGCTATTTTGCTGCCAATTATTATTCCACCTGTTTTTTTGTTGGGAACAAAAGCGATATCTTCTCCTATATGCCAAATGAGTGAATTAATAGCAGATTTTCTAGAACTCCCTGTTCCAACTACATCTCCAACATAAGCTATTGGTAAATTTTGTTTTTTTAAATTATCAAGAATCTTTAGTCCATCAGGTTTTTTAAATTCCAACATAGCTAATGCATGCATAGGAATATCCGGGCGTGTTGTTGCATGTACTGCTGGAGATAAGTCGTCTGTGTTTGTCTCACCGTCAACTTTAAATACTAAACAAGTAATCTCTTTCTCCAGAACTTTTTTATTTTTGAACCATTCTGCCTTTGCCCAACTAATCACAACTTCTTTTGCATAAATATTATTTTGAGATAATTCATAAATTTCATTAGCCGAGTCGTAAACAAGAATAATATTTTTTAAAACTTCTGCCGCTTTTTTTGCGAGAGAACTATTTTCTCCTTTAAGTATTTCTACTAAGGAATTTACATTGTATCCGCCTATCATTGTTCCTAGTATTTCAATTGCTTTTTCGGGATTAATTGATTTGCAATATTTTTCGGAATTAACAATAGCGGTTAGCCAGCTTGCTTTTACGTAAGCAGCCTCATCAACTCCTGGAGGTACTCTATTTATTAGTAAATCGAGTAAATAAGATGAATCGTAAGTACTATCTTGTTCTAATAATTTTGTAATACAATTTGTTTGTTCAGCATTTAAAGGTAAAGGAGGTATACCTTTGGCAGCTCTTTCAGCTACATGATCTGCATAATCTTTTAGCAATGTTTCCAAATTCTTCATTAGTAAGGTTTAATGCCTAATCTATTGTTATTTTTAATATTGAAAAGGAGAGTATTCATAAATGCTTTTTTAAATATTCAAACTTCTTAATTAATCAATGACGACATCATCAAATAATTCTGCTTTAGAAAAGACATCAGATCTACATGTTGTTGAGACACGTCCATTAATACCTCCAAGTAGATTACATAATGATATACCTTTAGATCACGCCTCTGCTAATACCGTATCTAAAACAAGAAGATCGATACAAAATATTTTGCATCATAATGATCAAAAGCTTTTAGTCATTGTGGGTCCATGTTCAATTCATGATCTAGAGGCGGCAAAAGAATATTCAAAATTTATTCAAAACTTTCGAGCAATTTATAAAGATAAATTAGAAATAATCATGAGAGTATATTTTGAGAAACCAAGAACAACTATTGGTTGGAAGGGATTGATAAATGATCCACATCTAGATAATTCTTATGATATTAATACTGGTTTAAGAAGGGCAAGAAGTTTGCTTTCATATTTAGCAACTCGTGGAATACCTTCTGCTACAGAATTGCTAGATCCAATTGTTCCTCAATATATAGCCGATTTAATAAGTTGGACAGCCATAGGTGCGCGGACTACTGAAAGTCAGACTCATCGAGAAATGGCATCAGGATTATCAATGCCTATAGGTTTTAAAAATGGTACAGATGGTTCTTTTACTACTGCAATAAATGCAATGCAGTCTGCTTCAAAATCTCATCATTTCTTAGGTGTAAATGAAAATGGAATGGCTTCTATTGTCAATACAACAGGTAATCCAGATGGACATATAGTTTTAAGAGGGGGTTCAAAAGGGCCAAATTTTGAAAGTGAACACGTTAAAAGAATTTCCTCTGAATTGAAGCAATATAATCTTCCCCATAAAGTGATGATTGATTGTAGTCATGGAAATTCCAATAAAGACTTCCGAAAACAGTCGGAAGTACTGAAAAACATAGCTTTTCAAATAAGAAATGGTGAAAAAAATATTTTAGGAGTTATGCTTGAAAGTCATTTGAAGGAAGGAAATCAAAAACTTGTAAAAAACGAAGATCTCCAGTTTGGTAGAAGCATTACAGATGCATGTATAGATATAGAAACAACAAAAGAATTACTTGCTATTTTATACAATTCATTTAGCTAGTTATAAAAAAATTAAAAAATAATGCTGAAGAAATTGGAACAATGAAATTGTCTATTCCTAAAACACTAAATTGTTCGAGCAAAGTCGCAAAAAAAGCTATTGCAAGATAATTTAAATTTAAACTATTTTGATGGGCATATCCTATTGAGCAAACTACTATCAAACTTGTCAAAAACATTGTCATAGTACCAAATAAAGATTTTTTTTGTTTAAAAAAAATCCAACTCTTTGAATTAAAGCTTTTGCCTATTAACCCAGCTAATCCATCACCAAAGGTCATTATGAAAAATCCACTAATTAATGCATATGGATCTTTATCCCAGAAAAGATAAATTAAAATAAATAAACTAAGACAATAAAATAATGTTCCATAACTCTTTCTCTCAACATCTTCAATTGTTGGAAACAATTTATAGGTGTAGTTGATGAAAACCATTATTGAAACAATTCCTGTAAAAATTAGAGCAGAGTTTTGATTAATTTTTAAAAATTGAGCAATTGGTATTAAAGGCCCTATTCCAATATGTATTATTTTTCTTACTATTTCTCTGCTATCTTCATTATATTTTTTAAAAACTATTGCTATTAAAAAAATTGAAAATAAATATAATAAAATTACAGTAAATTTTAGCAATTTGCTTAAGCTGCTTTTTGATGAGTTGTCATTACTCTAAGTTTTAATATTGCTTTAGCTTCTAGTTGCCTTACTCTTTCTCGTGAAACGTTAATTTGTCTTCCTATTTCTGCCAGTGTTAATGGTTCTTCACCATCTAAGCCAAATCTAAGCTTCATTATTTTCTGTTCTCTTTCATTTAATTGAGAAAGCCAAGTTCCTAAATGCTCTTTTTGAATAGTTCTATCCATACCTTCCATGGGCTCTTCACAGTTTGGATCAGGTATGAGTTCACCAAGAGTACTCCTATCTTCTTCGCCTCTTGCGTGAGCATCTAGGGAAGCGCAAGGAGCACTTTGCGAGATTAAATCTTCTAAATCTTTTTGATCGATTCCCATTTCAGTTGCCATTTCCAATCTGGTAGGCTGTCTACCAAATTTATGTGACAATTCTCTAGAAACTCTTCTCATTTTGGATAGTTTTTCACTTATGTGAATAGGTAAACGGATTGTTCTTGCACTATTATCAATAGCCCTTGTCATTCCTTGCCTAATCCACCAATAAGCATAAGTTGAGAATTTATATCCCATAGCAGGATCAAATTTATCTACTGCTCTTTCAAGGCCAATCGCACCTTCCTGGACAAGGTCCAATAATTCAAGCCCTTGGTTCTGGTATTTTTTTGCAACGGAAACAACTAGTCTTAGATTAGCTGCCATCATTCTATCTCTGGCTCTTTTGCCAATTTTAATTTGATAAAGATTTCGTTGAGTTCTATCAGTGTCAGGAATTTGCAGCAGCTTTTTCATGTTCTGAACATGATGAGCTAACTCTATTTCCTCTGCTGGAGTCAAAAGAGGTACTCTTCCAATGCTACTTAAGTAATAGCCAATAGAATCTGAAGCGAGTCTGCCAGATTTTTTTTGGCTTTGTTTTGCCTTAAGACTGGATTTTGATTTGCGAGTCTTGCCCGCAGTGTTTGGTAATCTTGGCTCATCAAAATTATTATTTGAAGAGCTTTTCGCAGATTCCAGAGGGATCCCCATCACCCTGGCCTCCTAAATAATGGATTTTTTAAAAAGCTAGCACTGAAATTGAAATAAAAACTACTTTTACGTTGAAATTTTAAAGACAAAAAATTTTCATTTAATGCTTATTTCTTCAAATCCATTGATATGAGATGATTTTATAAAAATTAAAAAAAATTAAAAATATTAAGTATTTTTTTAAATGTTGTAAAAATCAATATTAATTTTATTTTGCTATTAGGTCAATTTGAGAACGATTATCCGATGAATCTAATTTATATTTCATATAAGAACCATCTTCCTTCATTATCCAAGAAAAGTAGTCATCTTTAATGTAGGTTTGCAAGAGCGAGTATATTTTAGATTTCAATTCGTAATCCTCAATGGGAGTAACAGCTTCTATTCTTCTATCAAGATTTCTCCTCATCCAATCTGCACTCCCAATAAAAACCTCATTATCACCGTTATTACAAAACCAAAAAATTCTTGAATGTTCAAGAAAATGGCCAATAATGCTCTTAACTTTAATATTTTCACTTAAATTTTTTCTTTGGGGATATAAGCAACAAATTCCTCGTATGATAAGACTAATTTTTACACCTGAGTCTGAAGCTAAATAAAGAAGGTTAATTATTTCTGGGTCTACTAAGGAATTCATTTTTGCAATTATTTCAGCCTGTTTACCTTCTTCTGCATTCTTAATTTCTCTTTTTATGAGAAATATAAATTTCTTTCTCATCGATGAGGGAGAAACTAATAATTTTTGATAACTTTTTTGTTTAGAAAATCCAGATAAGTAATTAAATAACTCAAGTAAATCGGATGCTATTTCAGGATCTGTTGAGAGTAATCCTAAATCTGTATAAAACTTTGAAGTATTAGAGTTATAATTTCCAGTTCCAATATGAAAATAATTTCTTAATCGTCCTTTTTCTTTTCTAACTATTAAAGCTATTTTTGTATGTGTTTTAAATCCTATAATTCCATAGACAACATGAATTCCAGCTTGTTCTAGTTGTTTTGCCCATTGAATATTATTGTCTTCATCAAATCTTGCTTTTAGTTCAATAAGAGTCATTACTTCTTTCCCATTTTCTGCAGCTCGCATTAAAGCTGCAATGATAGGAGAATCCTTGGAAACTCGATATAAAGTAATTTTTATTGCCATTACAAGCGGATCATCAGCTGCTCTGTTTATAAATTCTTCAACTGAAGTTCTAAATAAGTCGTAGGGATGATGAAGCAGAATATTTTTTTTCTTAAGTATCTTAAAAATAGAATTTACATTTTTGTTTGTAGATAAATCTAAATTTTTTAATTGTGGGTGAGTTTTCCCAATTAGTAGATTATCTTTTAAATCATCTCTATTAATTTTTGTCAGCTGATTTAAATCGTCTAAGCCCAATAAACTTTTGCAAAAGTATATATATTCTTCTTGTATTGAGATACTTCCAATAAGTAACTTTAGAATATTTTCTGGCATATCCGATTCAACTTCTAATCTAACTACGTCTCCACCTAATCTTCTTTTTTGCAAACTTTGTTCCACTGCTAATAGAAGATCATCAGCTTCAAGTTCTTTTAATTCTAAATCTGCATCTCTTGTCACTCTAAAAAAGGAGTAATCTATACATTCCATTCCATTAAATAAAGTATTTATATTATTCCCAATTAAATCTTCAACACTTATGAAGACATGAGAACTTTCATCACCATGTTGAATAATTTCATTGGGAATTTGTATAAATCGATTTATATTTTTTGTTGGTATTTTGACTCTGACAAACTGATTTTTAGAATGTTCCTCATCTTTTATTAAAGCTGCCAAATTTAGACTTAAATTACTTATAAAAGGGAATGGATGGGCTGGATCGACAACTAATGGAGTTAACAATGGGAAAATAGATGAAGTAAAGAAGTTATTACACCAATTTTTTTGATTTTCACTTAGATCCTTATATTTTTTTAAAATCACACCTTGCTCTATTAATTCGGTATTTAATTCATTATTTACATAGCTCTCTTGAAGAGTAGTTAATTTTTTTACTTCCTTGTTGATTTTTGTTAATTGCTCTTTAGGGGTAAGTCCGTCAATACTTTTTTTAGTAATTTCTGCTTCAACTTGCGCTTTTAGTGAAGCTACCCTTACCATAAAAAATTCATCAAGATTATTGCTAAAAATTGCACAAAATTTCACTTTATCTAGGATTTTGTACTCCTTTTCCATACCAGTTAGGAGTACTCTTTTATTGAATTCAATCCAACTTAATTCTCTATTAATAAAAACATCAGCCTGGCTTTTCATTAAAAAACTTTTGATTTTTGATTTTTAAAAGAATTATTATTTTTACCCTCTGCAATAAGGTATATCATGAAAAATAAGATAAAGGAACCAGCTATAAAAGGTGATTTAGGACCAAAACTATCATAAACCCTTCCTGCCATTGCAATTCCTAAAACACCTCCAAGACTCTGTAGACCCTGAAGGTTACTTAAAATTGATCCTTGTTTATCAACGTCTAATTTCTTTGATATTAGTGCTCTTAAGGTAGGCGTAATTAACCCTGCCCCAACGGCTAAAAATGATACAGCTGAATAAATATTAATTGTTGCATTTTCTTTTGGAGCAGTTATTAAAAGAGCACATGCCACAAGAATGAAGCCTGTTCCGATAAGTGTTAATCGCATTTCCCCAAATTGCTTTACCAGAGGCCCTATTAGTCCTCCTTGAACGATAATTGCAATTATTCCTACTACAACAAGAGTTCCACTTGATGCTTTTGTCGTCCAGTTTAATGATTCTTGAAGGAAAAATATAAGGATATTGGTGAGTCCAGTAAAAGCAATAAAGTAAATAAAGAAAGCTAATGATAATTTTTTAATTTTTTCTTCTTTGAAAACTGTAAAAAGTTCTTTTAAAGGGTTTTTTAAAATAGTTGTTGATTTATTTGAGTCACTATTAGGCTTGGTTTCGGGTAAGTAAAAAAATACAAGGATGAAATTTATTATTGGAATGATTGAGGCTATTAGAACTGGAATAATAAAATTATTATTTGTATTTTTTGCAAAAATTACAACAAAAATATTACCTAAGAAAAAACTCAAACCAAAAGCTACACCAATAAGACCAAATGTTTTTGCTCTTTTTTCAGGACTTGAAATATCTGCAAGAATTGTTGTTGCAGTAGCTGCAGTTCCCCCACTTAATCCATCAACCAGTCTAGCTAAAAATAATAAAAATAACGGGATAAAAGCTATTGAATTAGACCAATTAAAAAGAACCGTAAAAGATAATATTGATATTCCTATTACTGAACCAGTAATACAAAAAAGAGTAACAGGTCTTCTTCCATATCTATCACTCATAAGTCCTATAAAAGGAGAAGCTGTAAATTGAGCTAATTGGTAAGTGCATGATAATAAACCATATGTACTTGCTTTAGAGTCAAAAAGTAAAACAAAAGAAGGTAGTATGGGTAAAAGTATACTTTCACTTAAACGATCATTTAAAAGAGTAATAAACGCACTAAGAATAGTAAATTTTTTATTTGGCTTTAATAAACTTTCTTTCACAATATTTACCTTCATTTCGATTAACTTCTACTACCATACTTGTTAATGGAGATTATTGTGCCCGGCATTGTTTATTTAGTTGGAGCAGGTCCAGGTGACCCTGAGCTTTTAACTCTTAAAGCTGTACGCCTAATAAAAACTTGTGATGCATTAGTTCATGATGCTTTAATCCCGGATGAAATAACAAAAGAGGCAGGAAAAAATACAGAAATTTTTCATGTAGGTAAAAGAGCTGGGAAGTGTTCTGTACCTCAGGCTGAAACCAATGCTCTTATTTTGAAATTGGCAAAAGAAGGCAAAAATGTTGTAAGGCTTAAAGGGGGAGATCCTTTTGTCTTTTCTAGAGGTGGTGAAGAAGTATCGTTTTTAGAAGAAAATGGAGTTCCAGTTGAAATAGTGCCAGGGATTACTTCTGGTATAGCTGCTCCCACATATTTTGGTATTCCACTTACTCATAGAGATGCTGCGAGTTCTGTAACTTTCGTCACTGGACATGAGCGTGTAGATAAGGAAAAAAAGACAGTGAATTGGAGAGATTTAGCTAAATCATCAGATAGCTTAGTAATTTTTATGGGTATAAAAAATATTGAATTTATTGTAGAAGAATTAATTCTAGGTGGTTTAGATAAGAGTACTAAATGTGCTGTTATTCAAGAAGCTACTTTAAAAAATCAAAAATGTTTTATAGAGAAATTAGATAATCTTCCAGATAAAATCAAAGATAAAGAATTTTTAGCTCCATCAATTATCATTATTGGAAAAATTGTTGAATTTAAAGTTAATAACAATATCACTAAAGTATCTGATGTCTATTTACCAGATATTAATAAGGTTCAACTATATAATAAATCCCAAAAGTAAATTGGATCGAATTTAGGTTTAAGCTTTAAATCATTAACTTGATAAATTTGTCTACAAGATAAGCTATTAATTGCAACTATTATGTCATCTTTTTCAAATTCTGGAGGAATTAATTCTTCTTTTACAATTTTCAATTTTAAAGCTTCAGAAATCATAATCCCCTCTAAACAGCCGCTCTCTTTTCTAGGAGTTATCCATTGATTATTTCTTTTAATTAGGAGATTAAATGTACTTCCACAACAAAGTTCACCTGAAGTATTCAAAAGGATAGAATCATCAAATGATTTTTCATGAGCTTCTGTCAAAACTTGTATTGCCTGATTATATGAAAATGTTTTGCATTTACTTATAAGACTGAATTCATTTATTTTTTCCGTTTGACTAATGCAAACGCTTATCGGATTAAAATTTGGTTTGATTCTATAGAACTCAAGCCATAAATTATCCAAATCTTTTGTCTCTGAAGTGCTATCAATTGTTAGTGTTCGACCTTCATTAGTTCCTCGACTATAGTTTATTCTTACTGAAGCAAATTGATCATTTTTAAGCGATAACTTTTTAATTCCATCGTGAATAAGTTGTCTCAAATTTAATTTATTTATTTTGAGATTAATATTTAAAATCTTGCTACTTTTTTCTAATCTTTTCAGATGTTCATCAAAAAGAATAGGTTTGTTTTCTTTAATCAAAATGGTTTCAAATATACCATCAGCAAATTTTAATCCTCTATTATTAGCAGCAAAAAATATTCTATCAATATCCAACCATTGATCCTTGTGCCAGCCTAATGTTTCAATCATTTTAGTGAATCAATTAAAGGTAAAAGTTTCCACTTTAGTTCATCAGTTTCCTCTTCAGGGTTTGAGTCAATAACTATTCCGCAACCAGCATATATATTGATTTTTTTGTCTTTAATTAAAAATGATCTTATTAGTATATTGCTGTCAAACTCTCCATTCCAGTCAAGCTTCAAAAATGAGCCACAGTATGGTCCGCGTTCACATTCTTCTAATTCAAAAAGTCTCTGGCATGATCTTAATTTAGGTGCTCCAGTTATAGACCCCCCAGGCCAACAAGCTTTTAGTAAATCAATCCAGTTCTTGTCTTTTTTTAATTTGCCTCTGATTACTGAAGTTAGATGATGAACTTTTAAGAAACTTTCAAGTTTTAATATTTCTGGCACAATAATACTTCCTGTTTCACAAACTTTACTTAAATCATTTCTTATTAGGTCAACAATCATAATATTTTCGGCTCTATCTTTTTCGTTCGTTATTAAATCGATAGCATTAAGTGCATCTTGATTTAAATCTTTATCTCTGGATCTAGTTCCTTTGATAGGTCTTGATTCTACAAAATTTTTATTATCTATTTTTATAAATCTTTCTGGCGAGGTAGATAATACAGCCTCTTTATAATTATCATTATTTATTATTATTCCTCCAAAGGGAGCTCTTAATTTCTTTCTTATTTTCAAATAAATATCTAGAGGATTATAATTCTTGGAAGATTCAATTTCGCATTTAGTTGTTAGGTTTGCTTGAAATATATCCCCTAGGGAAATTAATTTTTTCAATTTTAAAATATTTTTCTGAAATTTTTCAGCCATTTCGTCCAAATTTATTTTTGAAAAATCAAAATTTAAATTTTTTTCAGAAATATTTTCTTCTTCAATATTTTTTATATTATTGATTATTTTTTTATAATTCATCATTTCAGATGAGTTTGTGCCTTCGATAATTATTTCTTTTTTAATTAGATTACATTTAATGATTGGATCATATGATGCAATCCATAAAGTTGCCATATTAGATTTTCGCCATGGGTTTTTTGGCTCTATATAAACTCCAGCTTCATAACTTAACCACCCGATCCAAAATCCTTTTTCAATATTTTTTAAATTGTTAAATGGATTATTAGTTTTGTCTAAGTTATTGATATCTCTTGATTGGATTATTTTTTTAGGTTTAATTCCTATAATTGACCATTCCCCATTTTCTTTGCCATCACTGTCTAGCCAAGCTAATCCTTTATCTCCGAATTTTTTTGTTAGATAATGCGTAATTAGTGCTGGATCTATCCATTTTTCTAGAATTATTTTTTTTATTTTCATTTTTTATTATTTTTATTAAGCCATTTTTCATAAGCAGCATTTCTAATTCTGCAGCTATCACACTTACCGCATGGTTTTGAATTACCCGAATAACAACTCCATGTTTTATCTAAAGGGACATGATTAGCAAAAGCTAATTGGATAATTTCCTCTTTATTTAAATCTAATAGTGGCGTCCAAAGTTTTATTGGATTATTTTCTCTTCCTCTTTTATTGGCTAAATCTGCTAATTCTTGAAATTTTTTAATGTAGTCAGGTCTGCAATCTGGATAACCAGAATAATCTAGTGCATTAACTCCTAATCCTATAAAATCAGCATCTATTGCTTCGGCATAACTTAGTGCAACGGAAATAAATATAGTATTTCTCCCAGGAACATAAGTATTAGGAATTTTATTAGTTTGCAATCCTTCTTTCGGAATTTTTTTTTGAGTATCAGTTAATGAAGAGCCTCCCCATAAAGATAAGTCAAGCTTAATGATCTTAAATTCTTCGATATCAAAGTGTTTTGCAATTATTGATGCAGAATTTAATTCTTTTTTATGACGTTGACCGTAGTCAAATGAAAGGCCAAAAATTTTAGCTTCGTATTTTTTTGCGATACCAGTAACTGTAGAAGAATCTAAACCTCCAGATAATAAAACTACTATCGATTTATTTTTAAGAGTCATATGATTTCAATTAATTTTTAAATATTTGTGAGTTTGAAGGCTTAATTTCCAATCTGGATTATTTTTTACGAAATCAATAGCAAGAGAAAAACCATTCGCATTGTTCCATGCTGGCTGTAAATAAAAAATTTTATTTTCTTTTTTTAAGCCATCTTCGCTTTTAGAGAGTTGATATTGCTTTAAAGTTTCTTTTTTTATTTGAATAGCAAATTCAATATCTTCTATTTCATTTATGATTATTTTGATTTCATTACAGTTTTTTAAAAAATAATTTTTTGGAGGTGAGTGTCTTTTAGGAGATAAAGTAATCCAGTCATAACTTCCTGATATCGAATTAACTCCACTTGTCTCAATATGAATTTTCATAGAGGTTTGTTCTTCTCCCAGCGTCGTTTTTTTTATGGCTTTGCAAAACTTATCCAAGTTATGTTGTAAAGGTTCTCCTCCTGTAATTACACAAAAAGATGCCCCTTTACTTCTAGCAATTTTTATGCGATCTATTATTTTTTCAATTGATATAAGGGGATATTTTTTTTCATCCCATGAATTCTTAGTATCGCACCAAGAACATCCAACTTTACAACCAGCTAATCTCACAAAATAAGCACTTTTTCCAGCGTGATAGCCTTCACCTTGTAATGAATGAAATTGTTCGACTAAGGGTAAAAAATTTGTCATTTTTTCATTCAAAAAAATAAAGAATATTAATTTGATTGAGTTAACTTTTCTTGAGAGGCTTTTATTAAACCTTTAAATAAAGGATGAGGTTTGCCAGGTCTTGATAAAAACTCAGGATGATATTGACATGCTAAGAAGTAAGGATGATTTTCTAACTCAATTAACTCAACTAATCTGCCATCTGGTGATGTACCACTAATTTTGTATCCGGAATTTAAAAAACTTTGTTTGTAGTAATTATTAAATTCGTATCTATGTCGGTGCCTCTCATAAATAACATCTTCATCATACAAGTTTTTTCCAGTTGTATTATTTGTCAATCTACATGGATAAACTCCAAGTCTCATTGTCCCACCTAAATCAACGACATCTTCCTGTTCTGGCAATAAATGTATCACTGGATTAGGAGTATTTGGATCTAGTTCTGAACTAGATGCATCTGGAAGATTAGCCACATTTCTTGCCCATTCTATAACTGCACATTGCATACCAAGGCACAGCCCTAAAAAGGGAATTTTATTTTCTCTTGCAAATTTTATAGCCGAAATTTTTCCATTGACTCCTCTATTGCCAAATCCTCCAGGCACCACAATTGCATCAACTTCATTTAAGTAAGTTTCTGCTGAATTTTTTTCTATCATTTCAGCGCTTACCCAATGTAAATCTAATAAAGCCTTATGTTCAATGCATGCATGTCTTAAAGCTTCAACAACCGATAAATAGGCATCTCCAAGTTCAATGTATTTACCTACGAGAGCAACTTTTATTGGAGCTCCAGGATTTCTTAGATTGTGAATTAGTTCTTCCCAATTTTTTAAATCACATTTTTTATCTTCAAGTTCTAGATATTTCAGCGTTTCTTTGCATAAACCTTCTTTTTTTAAAGAAAGAGGAACAGAATAAATACTATCTGCGTCTAGTGCTTCAATTACAGAGTTAATATTGACACCGCAAAATCCACTAAGCTTTTTTTTAAGACCTTCATTTATCGATTTATCACTTCGGCAAACAAGTAAATCTGGCTGAATTCCAATTGATCTTAATTCTTTTACTGAATGCTGAGTTGGCTTAGTTTTGATTTCGCCAGAGGTTTTGATGAAAGGAAGTAATGTTACGTGTATGTATGCAACATCATTTCTATTAACATCATTTTTGAATTCTCTTATTGCTTCTAAAAAAGGTAAAGATTCAATATCACCAACTGTTCCACCAATTTCAGTAATAATAATATCTGCATTGCTGTTGGCGGCTACTCGATGGATTCTTTCTCTTATTTCACCAGTTATGTGAGGAATTACTTGAACAGTTCCACCGTTATAGTTACCTCTTCTTTCTTTGTTAATTACTGCTTGATAAATAGAGCCTGTTGTTACACTGTTTAATCTAGTCATTGCAGTATCAGTAAATCTTTCATAGTGACCTAAATCTAGATCTGTTTCAGCCCCATCTTCGGTTACAAAAACTTCTCCATGCTGGAAGGGGCTCATTGTGCCTGGATCAACATTTAGATATGGATCTAGTTTTAATATTGAAACACTATATCCTCTAGACTTTAATAATCTTCCTAAGCTTGCAGCTACAATTCCTTTACCAATGCTAGAAACAACTCCTCCAGTGACAAAAACAAATTTTGACATTAAATATTTTTAATTAAGCACAGCCTCCTTATATTTTATTTAAACAAAAAATTTTTAGAACATCCATATATATACTTATTCATCAATTGTTATTTCAATATCTAATTCTTTTAATTGTGATTCAGAGACATTTGAAGGTGCATTTGTGAGAAAACATTTTGCTTGTTGATTTTTTGGAAAAGCAATGGTTTCTCTGATTGAATCTGCACCAATGATCAGCATAGTAATACGATCCAATCCAAACGCGATTCCACCATGAGGAGGAGCACCCATTTCTAAGGCTTCTATTAAAAATCCAAATTTTTCATCAATCTCTTTATCAGTAAGTCCAACCGTTTTCAGAACCTCTCTTTGTAAGTTTGCTTCATGAATACGTAAAGAGCCACCTCCTAATTCCAATCCATTCAGAACTAAGTCATAAGCATTTGCTGTAGAGCTCTCAATTTCTTTTTTCAAGTTTTCAGAATCTTTAGATTTTATATTTTTTGGAGAACAAAAAGGATGATGTAAAGCTTCATATCTATTTTCATCTTCATTTCTCTCAAACATCGGGAAGTCAGTTACCCACAAGAAATTCCATTTACTTTTATCAATAAGATTTAAGTCTTTTGCAATATATTGTCTAACCCTATCTAATGACTGATTGACAATTTGTTTATCTCCAGCTCCTAAGAGGATTAAGTCTCCATCTTTTGCTTCTGTGATTTTTAAAATATCAGCTATATGCTCTTCACTTAAATTATTTTTAATTGCTCCAATAGTCTCAAGCTCATCTCCTTTGACCCTTATAAAGGCCAAACCACCAGCTCCTGCATCTTGAGCCACTTGGAAGATGTCACCTCCTGGTTTAATTCTTACGTTGCTAATACTTGAGTTACCTCCTTTGACTGTTATGGATTTGATATAACCTCCAGACTTAATTGCCTTGGTGAAAATATTAAATCCAATATCACCTAATATTCCTCCTAAATCTTTTAATAACATTTGATATCTAGTATCTGGTCTGTCAGTGCCGTAATTATCCATTGCTGCTTGCCATGACATTCTTGGAAAAGCATTATTAAAATTAATATTTAATACTTCTTTCCATATTTTTTTTATGAGACTTTCATTAAAAGAAATTATTTCTTCTTCACTAATAAAGCTCATCTCAATATCTAATTGAGTGAACTCTGGCTGTCTATCTGCCCTTAAGTCTTCATCACGGAAACATTTTGCGATTTGATAATACTTATCTAAGCCCCCAACCATTAAAAGTTGTTTAAATAGTTGTGGGGATTGAGGTAAAGCAAAAAATTCTCCATTTGAAAGACGTGCAGGAACAAGAAAATCGCGAGCGCCCTCAGGAGTTGACTTTGTAAGTAATGGGGTCTCTACTTCTGTAAATCCAAAATTATCAAGAAATTCTCTAGCAACTTTAATAATCTTATGTCTTGTTTTTAAATTTTCTAGTAATTTTCCCCTTCTTAAATCAAGGTATCTATATTTTAATCTGAGTTCCTCTTTTGTATTTTCATAATCATGTATAGACACTGGAAAAGGTAAGTTGTTTTTAATTTGGTTGAGAACTTGCAAATCTTTAACCTTAAGCTCTAACTCTCCAGTACTTAAATTTGTATTTATGGAATCTTTGGGCCTTTCATTAATAATTCCGCTAACCATTATTACTGTTTCATTTCTTAGAGTTTCTGCCTGTTTAAATAGATCTGCACCATCATCGGGGTTAATTGTTATTTGTAGAAATCCACTATGGTCTCTTAAATCAATAAAAATTACACCACCATGATCTCTTCTTCTATCTACCCATCCGCATAAATTAACTAATTTACCAATATCTGTATTATTGAGTTCTTTGCAAATTTTGTTTCTCATCTAAGTATGATTTATTTATCAATAACTTATAATAATTCTTTAAGGGTAAATTTAGTTAATAATTTTTTTTATAAAACGCTCTCTTTGTTATTACTCCTTTGAATTTTTTGCCTCTTATTAATATTTGAACTGCATTATTTATTAAGGCATGCGAAGTCTTGATGTATGCAAAAGCTACAGCTTGTTGTTTAGTTGGAGACCAACTGCCGCTTGTGATTGTCCCAATATTTTCTTCACCTTTAAGAACTGCGCAACCTTTTCTTCCTATTGCTTTACCTTCTATAGAGAGTCCAACTAACTTTTTTTGAATACCTAATCTTGACTGCTCTTCAAGAAATCTTCTTCCAAAGAATTCGTGATTATTTTCTAGATGTACTAGCCAGCCTAAACCTGCTTCATATGGAGAAGTTTCTTCGTTTATGTCTTGACCATAAAGATGCATGCCTGCTTCAAGTCTAAGAGTATCTCTAGCTCCTAAACCACAAGGTGCTACTTTTTTGGAAATTGAGAAATCCCATAAATTAATTGCTGCTTTTTTAGATAAAAGTATTTCTAGACCATTTTCCCCTGTATATCCCGTCTTCGCAACGAAGATTTTTTCTTTCGGCGAAATATTTTCAAAAATTTTATATTCGCATCCAAAGTTAGGGATATGTGAGATCGAAGATTCAATCCATTCTTCAAATAAATCGAATGAGTTTTTTCCCTGTAGTGCTAAAAGTACTTTGTCTTTTTTAAAGTTTGTTATCGAAATTTCAGATATATTTAAATTATTTTTTATCCACTGAAAATCTTCTTCATATCTACTTGCATTAACTATTAACAATAATTCTGATATATCATTTTCTTGTATACCAAGGTCATAAATTATTAAGTCATCTATTATTCCGCCTTTATCATTGAGCATTACTGTATAAAGTCCCTGACCTTCAGAAAAGGAGTATAAATTAGTAGGAAAAAGTTTTTGAATATAATCCTTTGGATTGATTCCCTTGATAGAAATCACACCCATGTGAGAAATATCAAATAATCCTGCTGAAGATCTAACTGATTTATGCTCTTGAATTAATCCTGAAAATGATATTGGCATTTCCCAACCTGCAAAATCCACTAATTTTGCATTGGATTCAACATATTTTGAATAAAGAGGACTTTTTAGTAAATCCATGAAATATTTAGTTTTTATTTAGTATTTTTACACTGTAGTTTAGAAATTTTTTATTGCATATTTTCTAATGACAAAATTAAGCTTCTAAGTACTTTGGCTGCAACTATGCTACTTACTCCGCTTTTATCAATTTCTGGAGATAATTCCACAATATCTGAGGCTACAATTCTAAGGTCTTTTAAAGTTTTCAGTATTTCTTCAAAATCATTCCAAAAAAATCCTCCCGGTTCTGGAGTGCCCGTCCCTGCCAGTAAACTGGGATCAAACCAATCTAAATCTATTGTTAAATAGATTGGAGACTTAGCGTATGGTAGAAGAGCTTTTTTTAACTCATGTGCAGTTTCGCCTGGACAAAAGTTAACTAATTGGTTTTTGTTATGCATAATTTCAAATTCTTCTTTAGTCCCACTTCTAATTCCTACTTGCAAAATTTTTTTTTCAGGTAGCACTTCTAAGCATCTTTTCATAGTACAAGCATGACTATGTTCATTCCCTATATATGATTCTCTTAAATCTGCATGAGCATCAAGTTGAACCAATATCAAATCTGGATATTTTTTTACTAATGCTTCAATAGCACCTCTGGTAATAGAGTGTTCGCCTCCAAGCATAATAGGACTAAGGCTTTTACTAATTAAATAATTTGTTGCTGATTTAACCGATTCAATAACGGACTTTGAGTCATTTTTATCAATTAGTATTGATCCAAAATCAACATACATAATATCCTCTAAGTCTTTTTTTATTTTTGGACAATATGTTTCTAAACAAGAACTGACTTGTCTTATTGCTTCTGGACCAAATCTTGCTCCTGGTTTAAACGAACATGTCCCATCATAATTAACTCCAAATATACCAATTGAGCAATTCTCAGGACTTCTTTTTGATCCCATATAAATTCCATTTTCGTTATCAAATAAATTTTTTGTCATCTTAAGAATCTAGTTCTTTTACAATTTTATTTGGCATCATTTTGAATGCTGCATTTTGAAAATTTAAATTCCAAATTTCACATCCTTTTTCTATTTTTAGTACTTCATCATAATTTTGCTTTGATAAATTTAGATTTTCTGAAGAAGCAAATGTCCAACTCCAAATCCCACTTGGATATATAGGCACAAAGGAATACATAGTTTCAGAAACTTTAAATATATTTTTTAGGTTTTTCAAAATATTTATGTGAATATTTTTGAAGGATTCAGGAGATTCGCTTTGAGTTGCTAATATCCCACTTGGTGTAAGTATTCTTTTACATTCTTTATAAAAAGAATCTGAAAATAATAAATTTGAAAATTCTGAGGGATCTGAACTATCTATAAATATAACGTCGTAAAAATTATCTCTTGTTTTTTTTACCCATTTAACACCATCATCAACATGTATTTCTAATCTTTTGTCATTCCATGCTTCGCCTCCAATTTCTTTTAGAAATTTTTTAGATATTTTGATTACCTCCTCATCAATTTCTACTAGATTAATTTTTGATATTTGAGAATATTTAACGCATTCTCTTAAAGTACCACCGTCACCCCCGCCAATAATTAGTACATTAGATTTTTCGTCAATGCTACTTAATGCAGGATGCACAAGACACTCATGATAATATTTCTCGTCTTTTAATGATGTCATCCAGCAACCATCTAACATTAAAGCTTTACCATAATATTCATTTTCAATAACAATAATTTCTTGATATTTTGAGGTTTTTTTAATAAGAATTTTCCCATTTAGGCCGAATCTTGAGCCTTTATGATATTCATCTATCCATGTTGTAATATTTGTCATTTGCTTTTAGGAATTCCTCCCTCCCCAAGTTTTTGCTTGGCTATCTGCCAAAGTCGTCGAAAGTCTTTGGGAGTTTGTTTTTTAATATTATCTCCTGCATGCTCTTCGACGATTGAAAATCTGTCTAAAAATTTTATATTAGTTTTTTGAAGAGCTGATTCAGGATTGATCTTTAAAAAGTTTGAGAGATTAAGAAGAGTAAAGTAAATATCCCCAAATTCATTTTTTATCTCTGAATAATTTTTACTTTTAATTGCTTCCTTTAATTCATTAATCTCCTCTTCTAACTTTTTAAAAATCTCATCAGTACTTTCCCACTTGAAACCATGTTCTTTAACAACATTTGTGATTTTATCTGTTCCAACCGTTGGCGGTAAATTTTTAATTTTCAAATTTAAATTTCTACTAATTGAAGATTTCATATGATGCGCTTCTTTTTCTAAATTTTTTATATTTACCCAAATCTCTTGTGATTTTTTTAATGATACTTTTTCTTTTTTGTTAAAAATGTATGGATGTCTATTAATAATTTTCTTGTTTAGATTTTTTATAACATCATTTAGTGCAAATTCTTTTTCTTCGTAACCGATTTCAGCATGAAGCAATACTTGTAATAAAAGATCTCCTAACTCCTCACATATGTTATCTGCATTTTTTTCATATATCGCATCTACAAATTCATTACTTTCTTCATACAAAAATGGGATCAAAGATACATGAGACTGTATTTTCTGCCATGGGCAGCCCCAAGTTTTATCTTTTAATGCTTTGATATTAGATATTAAGATTTTAAAACTATTTATAGTCTCTAAATCGGAAGCGTTTTCCAATTTATATCTATTGTTTGAGGACATAGGATATATTTTGTTAATTAAATTTTGCCTCAATCATGAAATATTTAAATACTTAGTATAAATTTTTCAACTTTATCTATTAGAATGATTTATCATTAGGGCGATTAGCTCAGCGGTAGAGCGCCTGCCTTACAAGCAGGATGTCCCTGGTTCGAACCCTGGATCGCCCATTTATTATTTTTCTAATGACTGAGATCGTCAATCTTTCAATCAGTCAAAGTGCTGCTTCAGAACTATCTAGGCAAGCTTCTTTTGGAAGTTCACCAGGAGAAATGTCGATTGATTTGGTAGAGGATAAAAATTGTTCCGAAGGATGGATGCATATTAAATTAATGCCAGGTAGATGTAATGGATCCCCTATTTCAAGAACTGAAGGAGTCACTTTATACGCGAATGTAAAAAAGTTTAATTTACTGAAAGATTTAAAATTAGATTATTACGGTGATTTGAGCGGTGGTGGATTTCTTATTTCAACACCAAAAAATGCAAAACGTTGTTCCTGTGGTTCTGGCTTCAAACTTTTGTAGAATGGATGTGTCTTTATTTTGCAAACTAATATTATTTTCATTAATTGGCTACTCTCAAGATAAAATAAACAAAAAGTTTATTGAAATAAATTTTGCACATGACAGAGATAAATGATCAATTATCTTTAGATAATTATTCACCTTTTGAAGTAGAGAAAAAGTGGCAAGAAAAATGGGAAAGTCTTAAGGCGTTTTGTCCTAACCCTGAGGATGATGGGGAGCCTTTTTGTGTTGTTATTCCGCCACCAAATGTAACTGGATCTTTGCATATGGGGCATGCATTTAATACGGCTTTGATAGATGTTGTAGTACGTTTTCAAAGACTTTTAGGTAAGAATGTTTTGTGTTTACCGGGAACTGATCATGCTTCAATAGCTGTTCAAACTATTCTCGAAAAACAATTAAAAAGTGAAGGCAAAACAAGCGAAGATATTGGAAGAGATGAATTTCTTAAAAGAGCATGGAACTGGAAAGAACAAAGTGGTGGAAGAATAGTTTCTCAATTAAAAAGGATAGGATATTCAGTTGACTGGACTAGAGAAAGATTTACTCTTGATCAAAAATTAAATGAAGCAGTTATTGAGGCTTTTAATATTCTCTATAAAAAGAATTTAATTTATAGAGGCGAATATTTGGTTAATTGGTGCCCTGAATCTCAATCTGCCGTAAGTGATCTTGAAGTTGAAATGCAAGAAGTAAATGGTCATTTATGGCATTTTAAATACCCTTTACTTTCTGAAAGTGGTGAACCTTTAGATAGGTACTTAGAAGTTGCAACAACAAGACCAGAAACTCTTTTGGGTGATACTGCTGTGGCTGTTAATCCAGATGATGATAGATATAAAGAATTTATTGGTGTCAAAGTAAAAGTCCCTTTCGTTGATAGAGAAATACCTATTATCGCTGATTCACATGTTGATAAAGATTTTGGTACAGGTTGTGTGAAGGTTACTCCAGCACATGATCCAAATGATTTTGCAATAGGAAAAAGGCATAATTTAAAACAGATTAATGTAATGAACAAAGATGGAACTTTAAATATTAATGCAGGTATTTTTCAAAATTTAGATAGATATGAGGCTAGAAAGAAAATTATTAAAGAATTGGATAACTTAGGCCTTTTGACAAAGATAGAGGATTATAAACATACTGTTCCTTTTTCTGATAGAGGTAAGGTGCCAATTGAACCTTTATTGTCAACACAATGGTTTTTGAAAATGGATGATATATCACAAGGATGTCTTAATGAAATTGATTCTAAAAAACCATCGTTTATTCCTCCACGCTGGGAGAAAGTTTATAAGGATTGGTTAGAGAATATTAATGATTGGTGTATCAGTCGGCAACTGTGGTGGGGGCACCAAATACCAGCATGGTATGTTTTAGATGAATCTCAAGACTCAATAGAACAAAATACTCCATATGTTGTTGCGAGAAATGAAGAGGATGCCTTAACCGAAGCTAATAAAAAATTTGGATTAAATATTAAATTGGTTCGTGATAAAGATGTTTTGGATACATGGTTTTCAAGTGGTTTATGGCCTTTCTCAACCCTTGGTTGGCCAAATACAAATGATCCGGATTTTAAAAAATGGTATCCAAATAGTGTTCTTGTTACTGGTTTCGATATTATTTTCTTTTGGGTGGCGAGAATGACACTGATGGGGAATACTTTTACGAATAATATTCCTTTTAAAGATGTTTATATTCATGGTCTAGTCCGAGATGAAAAAAATAAAAAAATGAGTAAAAGTTCAGGTAATGGTATTGATCCAATACTATTAATTAATAAATATGGTTCTGATGCTCTACGATTTGCCTTAATTCGAGAAGTTGCAGGCGCTGGACAAGATATCCGGCTTGATTTTGATAGGAAAAAAGATACATCTTCAACTGTTGAAGCTTCAAGAAATTTTGCGAATAAATTATGGAATGCAACTAAATTTGTCTTAATTAATAAAACTTCTAATAATAATTATTCGCTTAATGAGAGTGATGAAATTTCTTTAGAGTTATGTGATAAGTGGATTTTATCGAAATTGAATCAGGTAAATATAAAAGTCGCTGCTTTGTTGAAAGAATATAAATTGGGAGAATCTGCGAAACTACTATATGAATTTACCTGGAATGATTTTTGTGACTGGTATGTAGAATTTGCTAAACAAAGGTTTAATAATAAAGAGACTAAAAATAGACAAATATCTGAAAAAGTTTTAATAAAAGTGCTCAATGATATTTTGGTAATGATTCATCCTTTTATGCCGCACATTACTGAGGAACTTTGGCATGTGCTGCAATTAAAACGAGATAATGCATTATTATCTCTCCAAAAATGGCCAATTCACGAAAATAAATTTGTTGATAATAAGCTTGATAATTCCTTTCAGCAACTCTTTGAAATTATTAGGCTGATTAGAAATTTGAGAGCTGAATTAGGTCTTAAGCCTTCAGAAAAAGTTCCTGTTTATTTAATTTCAGACAATGATGAATTAATTGATTTTTTAAAAACTTTAGTTGATGATATTCAAACCTTAACTAAATCTTCTGAAGTATTTATTTTTAAAACTAATGCTGTTGATAAAAAAGAATTTGCTAAATCTTTTTCTGGGATAATTAGTGATTTAGAGGTTTACTTACCCTTTCAGGATTTTGTAAATCTAGATGCATTAAAGGAAAGATTAACCAAGGATTTAAAAAAGGTGACTATTGAATTAGAAAATTTAAATAAGAGATTATCTAATAAAAATTTCGTTGATAAGGCTCCAAAAGATATTGTTGATGAATGCAGATTTAAATTAAATGAGGGTTTGGTACAAAAGGAAAGAATTACTAAAAAACTCGAACTTTTGAATTGAGAATGAATATATTTCTTGAAAATATTTATAATCTATCTTTTTTTTTTAATACTGGAATTGGGATCTTTTCGTTTGTTTGTATTTATATTTTAATTATTTTATTAATACTTCCAGCTTCTTGGTTATCTTTATTATCAGGTTTTTTTTATGGCTCATATTTAGGCTCTATTATCGTTTTCATTTCTGCTTCCATAGGAGCATCAGTTGCTTTCTTTGTATCAAAAAGTTTATTTGCAAAAAAGCTAAAAAATCTTTTTAGTCGTTACCCAAAATTAAGTGTCATGGAAAAAGTAGTAGAAAAAGGCGGACTTAAATTAATTTTTTTAGCGAGATTATCGCCGATATTTCCCTTCAGTATTCTTAATTATTTTTATGGTTTGAATAATGTTAAATTTAGAGATTTCGCTCTTGGTCTTCTAGGAATAATTCCAGGAACTTTTCTGTATTGCTCAATAGGTAGTTTGGCAAAAAGTATTCAGGATTTAAAAAATGTGCAATCACCAAATAATATTTATATTACTATCGTTGGAATTATTTCAACTTTTTTAGTTGTATATTTCTCAGCTAAATACTCTAGAGAATATTTTGAAAAATCCTAATAATTTACTCTTTAATATTCCAATCTCTAATAGATGCAATTAAGATAAACCACAACAGTCTAATTTTACCTAGTAAAGTTTTGTTGGCTTCTAATTCGATATATTTTGCCTGTCCACAAGGTGTTTTTATGAAGTTGAAAACTGTTTTCTTAGTCATAAGTCTCTAAAAAAAGTCAAGATAATAATTCTTACATTCTATAGCTGAGATTTTTATTTTTTTACTTAAATCCATATTTTTCATTGACTACTTTGTTGAATATTATTTTTGTAATTTAAACTTTTTCTCCAGCTTTAAATCCTCTAAAGCATTTAAATCTAGGGAACCTAAGACTAAAAGCCACCGCATCCTTGGATTTAGTTTTAGCATCAGCTCTGATTTCTACAAGTTGACCAATAAGTTGATTCCGTTTTGACCAATATTCTTCACGTTGAATATCACTAAATCCGCTTCCACAACTAAGACTGTATTCATGCCCATCATCTTCACCTTCTACTAGTACAGCTCCTAGTCTACCTTTATTGCGACCTGTGCCTTCCTCGACAGATACAACCTTTAAAGTGACTTCAATGAAAGGTTTTGCTTTTAACCAACTGTGTGTTCTTTTACATTCATACATAGCATCAGGATCTTTAATCATTACTCCTTCATATCCACCCTCCACAGCAGATTTATTTAGCTCTACAAATCTATTCTGTCCCTTATTGGTGTCGAGGTCTACATTTTCCCATTCAAGTGTTTTTATATGTCTAAGAAGTATAGAATGTTTTGCTACCCATTCTTTTACTAATAAACTTCTTGCTGTTTGACTAGTGTTCCATCTCCCTTTTTGGAAGTCTTCCAGGGGACACAAGTCAAATAGATGTAAAACTGCGTCTTTTGTTTGTTTGCCATCTTTTCTATGAACCTGTTTCATTAAATCCTGAAAGTTAGCGCTCATTACTTCACCATCTAGGACTAAGTCATGAGGTACAGGATCTTCTTTTAAGACGTTTTCTATTTCTGAGATAATATGACCAAAATTATGGAATTGTTTCCCATTACGAGAAAACATTTCTACTTTATTTTGTCTAATAATAGTTAAGACTCGCACTCCATCTAATTTGATTTCAATTTGCTTTTTCCCTATCATTTTTTTTTCATGATTTGCACTGTCATGAGCTAAAGGGCAAGAAAAAATAGGAATCGCATATTTGGGAAATTTCTTGGCTATCTTGTTGATTGTTTTTTCAGATACACCACATCTAAGATCTTTAATTAAAATTCGTCTATAAAAACCATTCCACTCTTCTTGCGTGGCAGATTCCATAGCCTTAATGATTGCATCGCGCGCAGCGTGGCCAGTAAGTTCTCTTTGAATAAGCTTATTTGCTAATTTTTTAAAATCTTTCCATAAAAAATTTTGACTTTTTTTGTTTTCTTTTTCAGGAACAATTTTTACACCAAAAGTTACCAACGGATCAAGTGCCATACGGATGCCCTCAAAAAAATCATCTAGACCTAGTTGCATTGCTTCAGAGATGATTTTTTCTTTATCTAATCTACTTGGGTGTAATTCTAGTTGATGTATTATCTCTTCTTTAAACAATTCTTTTTGCCTCACAAGAAATTATTAATTCACTTTTGCTATTCTGTCTATTTTCCAATCATTGTCAGTTTTTGCGAAAGTAAAATCCAATGGGAGCTCATCTTGTTTATCTTCTGATTTTAAATTCAAAGTTATTATGATTTGATCTTCTTGGACTCTCGGTCTTCCTGATTTTAGATTTCTGTATTTATTGAGGTTTAAACTAGCTAAAAATTTAAGAAAGTCTTGGCGCTTCACATGAGTTTTATAAGTTTTTGTAGTTAAACCATACGCTGCATCAATTCTGCCAGCAGCTATTTGATCAAAAAACTTTCTTACTAATGGATTAATTCCTCTGGCGCTTATAACTAATTTGACTGCATTAAAAGTCCAAAAAGAAACTAATACAGCTCCGCCAACTAATAATGCTTTAATTCCGATATCTTTAACTAGTGTTGCATCCATGTTGATTTAGGTTTTTTATTACTTTAAGAAAAGAAATCGTTTTTGATGGCTTTTTTTGTCAAAATTATACTAACTTTAATCCATAATGCCTGTAATTCCTCTTTTACCTTTATTTCATAAATTTAATAGCCAATATTTTGAAAATTCTCTAGCAATTAATAATCAACCTTTAGTAAAAGTTAGATGGAGTGATAATAGATTAAAAACTACTGCTGGTTTTTATAAAAGAAAACGAATTAATGGTCTTGTAGATTCTGAAATTATCTTATCGAAACCTATTTTGAGTAACTTATCCACTAGTGAAATAAATAGTACTTTATGTCATGAAATGATTCATGCATGGGTAGATAGGATATTAAAAAAAAATGAGATACATGGTCCAAATTTCTTAGAAAAGATGAATCAAATTAATGAGCAAGAGAAGAATTTTCAAATTTCTGTGAGGCACTCATTTCCTATTGAAAGGAGAGAATTAAAATACATAGGAACTTGTCAAAATTGTGGTGAGAAATTTTTTTATAGAAAAAGGATAAAGAATATTGCCTGCAAAAAATGTTGTGTAAATTTCTTTAATGGATCATGGAATAAAAACTGTTTAATTTTGTTTGATTAAAAATATAAGATGTGTTTTTGTTTCTATATTTGGAATTATTTATTTTTTTAATGTAATTTATATTTTAAAAAGCAAAATAATTTATGGATTCAAGGAGAATTAGAAATCTTAGAAATAGTTTTGATAAAAATATTGTTGATAAACAGGTTGATAAAATTTTCGAAACTGGAAGACAATTTGTTGATGGAGTATCTGGTGCTAGACCAGGAAAAAGAAGGAACTCAGATTTTCAAGGAATAACAAGTAAGAGTGTGAAAAAAGTAGGAAGATGGGTATCTGAAAAAGTGGATTTATTTTTTGATGAAGATAATGATGATTGGAATGATGAGAATTTTTACGATGATAACAACGATATTAATACTTTTTCCAGAGAATCAAATTCTTATCAATTTGCAAAAAAGCAGTCAAAAAGACCTTTAGAAGCAATATCTTTAAGGCAACCAAAAAATATACATACAACTGAGCAAAAAAAATTACCTTATGTGAAAGAGAGTAAGGACGAAGATTGGCCAGATGAAATGGATTTCAAAGTTGAAAGGTGGCAAAGAGCTTCAGAAAAAGAGAATAATACTTCGAGAGTTCAATCAAACCAACAAGTTCAATCAAAATCAAGAAATCTTCCCAGATCAAGAAGAAGAAGAGTATAGTTTCGTAAATTCTTTAATTCCTGAATAGCCTAATAAACTTTCTAGATGTGGATTGAATACTTCTCTAATAATTGTTAGGGGCTTTTTGTCTCGAAAAAATCTATAATTTCTTGACCAGAATGGACCTTTAAAACAAAATTGAGCCTCTAACCAATTTGAATTGACAAGTGAAATTCGGTCAACTTCTCTAAACAATTCTGATCTGTCTTGTGTCAAATTTTTCCAAATTGGTTCTTCTTTGGCTTTTAAATTTTCATTAACTTGTTCTGCATTCCACCAACTTTCAGCCCATGCTAGATTTTTATTATTGTTTTTAATCCATACTTGTCTTCTAATTAAAGGTCCATTTAATTGATTTAATTCTTTAGGACCTTCTTCAATGAATAGAGGATCAACTCGCATTGAAATTAATTTAATTTTTGTCTCTTGATTAGTTAAAAGCTGTAAATGTCTAGTTGGACTTCCATCCCCAAGCAGCATTAATTTCCATGGACCAGATATTTTTGGTAATGAATTTTTCACCAAAAAAGTAGAGGCTTTTTCTTCCCATAAAATTTTTGGTGAGTTAAAAAGTTTATTATTCAGTGCTCAGACGGAATGCTTTTAAGATGATAACTTTTTTTCGACAAAAATATTTGACTTTTCTTTTTTTATTTCTCTTATTTTTAGCCAAACAAGTAATGCAGTTAAATCAGCTTTGCTTACTCCAGGAATTTTTGAAGCATCACCAAAATTTTTTGGCTTTATCTTATTCAAATTTTCTCTAGCTTCTAGAGATAATGTATCTATCTTTTCATAATTTATTTCTTGAGGCAGAGATTTACAACTTTGACGACTTATTTGTTCAATGTTGTTTTTTTGTCTTTTAAGGTAACCCTCGTATTTAATATCTATTTCAACACCTTCCTGTATTGAATAACCTAAATTTATTTCATTCAAATTATATTTAATAAGATCTGAATAATGAAAGTTTGGTCTTTTTAAGAGTTCTTTCAAAGTTGTTGAGCCTTTGATTTTTGATCCCGTTTCTAATTCTATCTTTTTTGATATTTCATCGGTATTTTTTAAACGAGTGTTATTTAATCTAAATTTCTCTTCCTCGAGGAGTTTCATTTTTTCTTGATAGGCCGACCATCTTTTCTCATCAATTAGCCCTATTTGATAACCTAATGGTGTTAATCTCCTATCTGCATTATCTCCTCTAAGAGTTAACCTATATTCACTCCTACTAGTGAGAACTCTGTATGGTTCTTTGAGATCTTTGGTAATTAAATCATTAATCATTGTTCCTATATAACTGCTTTCTCTAGTGAAAATTATTGGGTCTTTTTTGCTTAGTTTTCTTGTAGCATTGACTCCTGCAACTAATCCTTGTGCTGCTGCTTCTTCATAACCAGTAGTGCCATTAATTTGACCGGCGCTAAATAAATATTCAATTTCTTTCGTTTCGAGTGATGTTTCGAGCTGCGTTGCAGGTATATAGTCATACTCCACAGCATATGCTGGTCGCAACATTTTACAATCACCTAATCCAGGTAAGGTCCTTAAAAGTTCTAATTGAATATTTTCGGGTAAACCTGTAGAAAATCCTTGCACATATATTTCAGGGGTATTAATTCCCTCTGGTTCTAAGAAAATTTGATGTGATTCTTTATCAGCAAATTTGACGATTTTATCTTCAATTGACGGACAATATCTTGGCCCCTTACTATCAATAAAACCGCCGTAAATGGGAGTTAAATGTAAATTGTCTTTAATGAGTTGATGTGTTTTGGTAGTTGTTCTTGTGATGTGACAACTAACTTGGGGCATATTATTTTTTATCTCTGGGTCAAACGAAAAATATTTATCTGCTGCAGTACTTGGTTGAATATCTAATTCATCAAAAATGATACTTCTTTTATCAACTCTTGCTGGAGTTCCTGTTTTTAAACGTTCTGTCTTGATACCAATATCGTGCAAGTTTTGAGTAAGACCTTTTGCTGCTTGTTCGCCCGATCTACCAGCTGACATTGATTTATTTCCTATCCATATTCTTCCTTCTAAGAATGTACCAGCTGTGATGATAACTGATTTTGCTGAATAATAACTACCAAAGAAAGTCCTTACACCTTTTATTCTTTTTTTTAAGATTTTTTTTGAGTTCAATCCAATTTCTTCAGTTTTTCCGATATCTAATTCAGTAATCATTGCTTCTTTTAATGATAAATTATCGGTATTTTGTAGTATTTCTATCATTTTTTTTGAATATTCTCTTTTATCTGTCTGAGCTCTTAATGCCCATACGGCTGGACCTCTGCTTGCATTTAATATTCTTTTTTGTATAGCTGTCTCATCAGCTAATTTACCAATAATTCCACCTAATGCATCAACTTCATGTACTAACTGACTTTTTGCCGGGCCGCCAACAGCAGGGTTGCAAGGTTGCCAGGCAATCCTATCTAAATTGATTGTAAATAAGGCTGTAGAAAATCCTAATTTTGCTGTTGTTATAGCTGCTTCGCATCCTGCATGTCCTCCACCAATAACGATGACATCAAAAGATTCATTTGTTGAGTGATGATCTTGCATTTTAGGATCGATTTAATTTGCTAAATTCTTAAATCTCGTAAATTGAGGTTCAAATAATAATTTAACAGTTCCTACGGGTCCATTTCTATGTTTAGTGACAATGATTTCTGTAATTCCTCTATCTTCAGTCTCTGGATTATAGTATTCATCTCTATAAATCATTAATACTAAATCTGCGTCTTGTTCAATAGATCCTGATTCTCTTAGATCGCTTAACATTGGTCTTTTATTTGTTCTAGACTCTACTCCTCTACTAAGCTGAGATAAAGCTACTACTGGTACTTTTAATTCTCTGGCCATGCTTTTAAGACCTCTTGTTATTCGTGAAAGTTCTTGCACTCTATTATCAGGGGTTGATCCTTCCATCAACTGGAGGTAATCAATCACAATTAATCCAAGTTCTTTTTTTTGTTCAGCTATTAATCTTCTGCATAGAGATCTCATCTCTAAAACACTTAAGTTAGGCTTGTCATCTATAAATATTGGTAATTGACCTAATGAATTGATACCTTCTCCGAGTAATGGCCACTCATCTTGCTGTAATCTTCCTGTTCTTAGCCTGCCACTCTCGATACCAACTTCCATAGAGAGCAATCTATATGTTAACTGTTCTTTACTCATTTCCAGGCTAAATACACAAACAGGTAAATCTTGCGATTGTGCAACATTTTTAGCCAGATTAAGAACCATTGAAGTTTTCCCCATTGAAGGTCTTCCAGCAACAATTATTAAATCACTTCTTTGAAAACCTTGAGTCATCGCATCAAGGTCGTAGAAATTTACTGGAATACCGGCTACTGAAGTACCTAATGATCTTGACTCTATTTCATTGAACGTACTTGTAAGGATTTCAGCTGCTTGAGTTAGGCCTTTTGAAGGTTTTTCTTGGCTGATTTCAAATATTTTTTGCTCTGCTTTATCTAGAACTTCATTAGTATCTTGAGTTTGATCAAAACCTAGTTGAACCACTTCATTCCCAGATCTGATAAGTTGCCTTCTCATGAATTTGTCGTTAATTAAATTAGCAACTTGTTCTATGGAAGCTGTAGAGGAAACATTTTCAACTAGTTCTACCATTTTACTGTTTCCTCCAATTTTTTGTAGTGATCCATTATCTGCTAACCAAGCACTCATTGATGTTAAATCAGTTGGTTTACCCTGGGTATGCAACATTAATGCTGTTCTATAAATCTCTTGATGGGCATTTATATAAAAAGCTTCAGGTTTAATTAAGTCCGCAATTCTTCCGATCGCGTCTGGATCAAGAAGTATGCCCCCAAGAACAGCTTCCTCTGCTTGAACGTTTTGAGGAGGTACTAATCCAGAATTTTCACTATTAAAATCCTTTTGAAAATTTTTATTTTGCCCATTATTTGGAAAAGGTACCGAAACCATATCTTTAATTGCTTAGATATATACTCTGGCTACTTTTCAAAATAATGCAACAAATTGATTAACTTGTTACTTCAATATTTACTTCTGCATTTACTTCTGGATGTAATTTTATTTTTGCAGTAAAGGAACCTAAATTATGAATATCAGGAACAGTAATGGTTCTTCTATCAATTTCTTTTTTAGTTGCAGCTTCTATCGCTTCGGCAACATCCCCATTGGTAACCGTTCCGAAAAGGACACCATCTTCTCCAACTTGTTTTTTGATAGTAAACCTACCTATTGTAGATAATGCAGTTTGGAAATCTAAAGCTTCTTGCTTTAATTTATCAGCAGCGATTTTTTCTTTTTCTTTCTTCCTCTCAATTTGTTTAAGGACTGCTGGTGTTACATTCATTGCCTTGCCATAAGGTAATAGAAAATTTCTTGCGTATCCTGGTGCTACATCAACTAGATCTCCTTCTTTACCTAGTGATGCGATTGATTCAGTTAATGCGACTTGTACTCTTTTAGCCATGAAAATATTGAACAATATAATTAATAATAAGACCTAGAGGGTAACTTTACTTTTTTTGCAAATCCAAATTTCGCAAGAATCTTAATATGTTCCCATGTTATGTCTATCTGACCTTTAAATAATCCTTGTTTTGCTGAATTGGGAAATGCATGATGGTTATTATGCCAACCTTCTCCAAATGTTAATGCAGCAACCCACGCATTATTTTTAGATGAATCACCACTTTCAAATGGTGCTTTACCCCAACAATGTGTCGCGGAATTGACTAGCCAAGTTACGTGATAAACAACCACAAGTCTCAATGGAATTCCCCAAAGGACTAGAGCCCATCCTCCAACTCCTAATTTTTGACCTATTGCGTACAATGTAAGTCCAATAGGTATTTGTAAGAGTAAAAAATATTTATTTAAAAATCTATAGTATGGATCCTTGATTAAATCCGCACTTAGTTTTGGAACAGCTTTTAGTGCTTCTACGTCTTTAAACATCCAACCCATATGACTCCACCAAAACCCCTTTTTACTATTGTGATGATCTACTTCAGTATCTGAAAAAGAGTGGTGATGCCTATGTAAACCTACCCAATCTATTGGTCCATGCTGGCAACTTATGGCTCCACAGGTAGCAAAAAATCTTTCTAACCATCTTGGTACAATGAACGATCTGTGTGACAACAATCTGTGATATCCAAGTGTGACTCCTAAACAAGCAGTTACCCAGTAAAAAAATAATAATGAAGTGACTGCAGGAAGACTCCAAAATTTTGGTTGTATAGCTACAAGAGAAAGAATATGAATTGCAAACATAAAAACTATTGTTCCCCACGTTTTATGTAGTCTTGGAGGATATCTTTTTGAATGACTGGAAGGTTCCAGTAATTTTTCTGAGAGTTCTATAACTTTTTCAGCTGGAACAGGTTTTTTTAATTTTGCTGTTTCTTGGAAAATTACTGAATTCATGATATTGAAATAATATTTTCAAAATTACCGATATGTAATATTATCATACTATACTATTGATAAGTTTAATTATCTGTGAGTCTCGGATATCGCGATAAATTATCTAGAGGTCGAAGGGCTATGGCTCATTTGATACACCTCTGGCATGAAAGAAATGGATGGTCTCATAGAGTATTGCCATTACTTTCAGAAGTTCTTGATTTAGGTAAAGTTCATAATTCGCAAATTTCTAATCTTAGGAATGGGAAGTTATCTTCGCCTGGTCCTGAAGTTTTTCTTGCTTTAGCTCAAGTTAATACGATTCTTGATCAAGGTATTGAAAAAATCAGGGATCGTTTTGAAAGTGATTACCCAGAGTTATGGAAATCTTTGGAAGAGTCTGCATTACCCCTAAAAAATGATTCTGGTAATCCATTATCGGCCGGGGAGTTATTCGAGATATTTTCAGGATTAAAACCTCTACCTTCATCTTTTGACTGGTACATAGAAGATGAAGAAGCTTCTGCTTTAAGTGATGCTCTTTCAGTGCATTTTTGTCAGAATAAGGCTTGGAGATCATGTAAAATTCAGGTAATGGAAGCCTATGCTGTCAATAAATCTGCTCGTAGAGAACGTTTTGCTGAGGTAATTGCAGGAATTAGAGATTATACGGCAGAAGAATTAGATGGAGAGCTCCTTGATTTATATGAGGCTTCAAAAAAACTTTCTTATTTTCAGGGTAGGGGACCTAATGCTTTCCTCGCAGAATTAAGAAATTTAGCTTCTGAAAAATAACATGATTTTTCATAATAAATGACTATTGACAATAACTTAAAACTTGCTGAAAACGCTGTTCTTTCTGTCGAAGAGAGTTTAAGTAAAGTTTTCCAAGAAAGGTCCAATCAGGTTTTCCAGAAATTAGAAAATATTTTGACAATTTTTAAGGAAGAAAAAGTTTCTACTAGTCATTTCAATCAATCTTCTGGTAGTGGTCATGATGATATATCTAGAGAAAAAATTGATGCGGTTTTTGCAAGATTGTTTCTTGCTGAAAAGGCTGCTGTGAGGATGCAATTTGTAAGTGGAACGCATGCAATAAGTTCTGTCTTATTTGGAATTCTTCGACCTGGAGATGTAATGTTATCTCTTACAGGACAACCATATGACACGTTAGAAGAAGTCATAGGAATAAGAGAAGGAGGAAAAGGCTCACTTAAAGATTTTGACATTGAATATAAGCAAATAAATATCTGCGAGAGTTTTGATTCTTTTGAAGAAAAAATTGTTCATTCTTTTAAAGAAAATTCATGCAAGTTAGTATTCATACAAAAAAGTTGTGGATATAGTTGGAGAAAGTCTCTTACGAATCATCAGATAGAGAAAATTTGTAGTCTTATTCATTCTCTTGATCCTAACTGTATTTGTTTTGTTGATAACTGTTATGGGGAGCTTGTTGAAGATAGTGAACCAATTTCTAAAGGGGCAAATATAATTGCTGGATCATTGATTAAAAATTTGGGTGGAACAATTGTTCCTACTGGTGGGTACGTTGCAGGAGATGCAGAGTTGGTTGAGATGGCATGTTCTAGATTAACCTCACCAGGCATTGGTTCTTCTGCAGGAATAAATTTTGGACTAGGAAGATTAATTTTGCAGGGATTGTTTTTAGCACCACAAATTGTTCACGAATCACTAAAAGGTGCTGATATGGTTGCAGCAGTCTTTAAAAATTTGGGATTTAAGGTTTTACCAGAGCCAGCAACTTATAGATCTGATCTTATTCAGTCAGTAAGATTGAATAATCCTGATTTAGTACAAAAAGTTTGTCAATCTTTTCAAAATTCTTCACCAGTAGATTCTTTTCTGAATGTTGTTCCATCATCAATGGATGGATATGATTCCAAATTATTGATGGCAGGAGGTACCTTTATTGAAGGTAGTACAAGTGAATTTTCTGCTGATGCCCCTCTAAGAGATCCTTACAATATTTTTGTTCAAGGTGGTTCTCACATAGCTCACATCAAAATTGCATTAATTCGATTATTATCTGAATTATTAGAGGAAAAATTAATTTCAAAGGATTCTCTACTTCCTTTATCTACTTAATCATGTCTTACAAGTTTCCAGACAACCTCAACTATGCTGATACTCATGAATATGTCTTGGAAGTAAATGGATTATTAAAAATTGGAGTTAGTGAATTCGCTATAGATCAATTAGGAGATATTGTTTTTGTTGAATTAGCTGATGAAGGGGCGACTTTAGAGAAAGGCGAAACTTTTGGAACAATAGAATCAGTTAAGGCCGTTGAGGAAGTCTATCTGCCTTTTTCAGGAGAAATAGTATCTGTTAATGAAAGTGTTATTGAGAACCCTGAGCTTTTACAGAATGATCCGATTGGAGACGGTTGGTTAGTCATTTTGAAACCAGAATCAAAAGCATCAATTGCTGATTTGATGACTTCTGAGGAATATCAATCAAAGGTTGTACCAAAATAGGGCAAACTTTTTAAAAAGAGCTATTTTAAAGAAAAATATTTTAATATGACATCCAAATTTGGGTCTGATTTGTTTATAGATAGGCATCTTGGTTTAAGAGATAATGATGAAAGAATTATGCTGAATAAGCTTGGTTTTAATAATATTGATCAATTTATAAATCAAGTTATTCCTGAAGATATTCAGCTTAAAGATAAATCTTCAGAAATATTGCCCAAAAGTTGTTCAGAAATTGAGGCTTTAAATGAATTAGAAGAGATTGCGAATAAAAATACTAAAATGAGATCACTTATAGGACTTGGTTATTATGACAATCATATGCCTAAAGTAATCCAAAGACATGTTCTTGAAAATCCAAGGTGGTACACGTCTTATACTCCATATCAAGCAGAAATTGCACAAGGAAGATTAGAAGCTTTATTTAATTTTCAGACTATTGTTTGTGAACTAACAGGATTCCCTGTCGCCAATGCATCTTTGTTGGATGAGGGTACTGCTGCTGCAGAAGCTATGGCCATGAGTTTTTCTGCAAGAAAAAATAAATCTTCAAAAGTGTACTTAGTGGAGTCAAATGTTTTCGATCATACTTTTAATGTTCTACAAACCAGAGCAAAACCTTTGGGAATATCCTTAAAACGTTTTACTCAAAGCAACCTTCCTAATCATGATGATGTTTTTGGAATGTTGTTGCAACTACCTGGTAAAAATGGGGAATTATATGATCCCACATTCTTAATATCCCAAGCACATAGATCAGAAATTATTGTCACG
Source organism: Prochlorococcus sp. AG-355-N16 (assembly GCA_003278545.1). GTDB lineage: Bacteria > Cyanobacteriota > Cyanobacteriia > PCC-6307 > Cyanobiaceae > Prochlorococcus_A. Next base: position 120,726 of record QCEF01000001.1, on the reverse strand, counting down.
GCATGTATTGATCCACTAGCACAAGTTTTGATTAAACCAATTTCTGAATTTGGTGTTGATGTAGCAGTGGGAAGTATGCAAAGATTTGGTGTTCCAATGGGTTTTGGTGGCCCCCATGCAGCATATTTTGCTTGTAGCGAAAAATATAAAAGGCTGATACCCGGAAGAATTGTTGGGCAAACTCTATCTAAAAATGGAGAAAAGTCTCTAAGACTAGCATTGCAAACAAGAGAGCAACATATTAGAAGGGAAAAGGCCACTAGTAATATTTGTACTGCTCAATCTTTGTTAGCCATAATTTCTTCTTTTTACGCTATTTATCATGGACCCTCTGGATTAACCCAAATTGCTAAGAGATTAGTTGAGTTGAGAATAAATTTAGAATCAAGTTTAGCTACACTAGGTTTTGATATTCCTGATGGGATTAGATTTGATAGTGTTGATGTTTATTCTGAGCACTCCCAGCGGATCCATAATGAAGCTTTAAAAAATGGCTATAACTTAAGAATTTTGCCTTTGGGATCAACTATTGAAAATTCAACTGGCTTTGGGATCTCTTTAGATGAGCTTAGTAATGAAAAAGAAATAAAAGATATTTTGACTTTCATAGCAAACCTTATAGAAAAAGAAGAAGATTTAGAGCATATAAAATTTGAAAAAGAATTTCATCTTGAAAGTTTAGCTTTGAGATCCAGTGCATGGATGCAGCAAGATATATTTACAAATTACCAAAGTGAAACTGAATTAATGAGATATATATTCCGACTTGCAGAAAAGGATTTTTCTTTGGTAGATGGGATGATGCCATTGGGAAGCTGTACTATGAAGTTAAATTCTGCAGCAGAGTTAAATCCAGTCTCTTGGGCTAATTTATCTTCCATTCATCCTTTTTCCCCACCAGATCAAACAAAAGGCTATTCAAAAATTATATCTGATCTAGAAAAATGGATAAGTGAGATTGTTGGTTTAAAATCAGTTTCTTTTCAACCAAATGCAGGCTCTCAAGGAGAGTTTGCAGGTTTATTGGCAATAAACTCTTATTTTGAATCAAAAGGTGAACTGTTAAGAAAAAAATGTTTAATTCCAAAAAGTGCACATGGTACAAATCCTGCATCAGCAGTGATGGCAGGTTTTGATGTGTTAATTGTTGAATGTGATGACGAAGGAAATATTGATTTTCAAGATTTGTCGATGAAGGTAAAGAAATTTGATAACCAAATAGGGGCTCTTATGTTGACTTATCCCTCAACTCATGGAGTTTTTGAATTACAAATCAGAAAAATATGTGATTTAATTCACTCTGTGGGAGGATTTGTCTATTTAGATGGAGCTAATTTGAATGCTCAGGTTGGATTATGTAAACCGGGAAATTATGGTGTTGATGTTTGTCATTTGAATTTACATAAAACATTCTGTATTCCACATGGAGGTGGTGGTCCAGGAGTAGGTCCAGTTGCTGCATCAGAAACTTTAAGCCCATTTCTTCCTACTCATTCCTTAATGGATAATAATTTATCTAATAATTCGAATTACGTATCTTCTGCCAAGCATGGGAGTGCAAGTATTCTTCCAATAAGTTGGATGTACATAAAAATGGCAGGTCTTAGTGGTTTAAGGAAAGCAACAGCGCATGCAATTTTATCTGCAAATTATATTGCGCATTCTTTAAAGCATAAATTCAAGATTCTTTATAAAGGAAAAAATAATTTTGTCGCACATGAATGTATTTTAGATTTTAGGGATTTAAAATCCAAAACTGGTTTGAGTGTAAATGATTTAGCTAAACGATTAATAGATTATAGTTTTCATGCCCCAACTATAAGTTGGCCTGTTCCAGAGACGATAATGATAGAGCCTACTGAAAGTGAAAGTGTGGTTGAATTGGATAGATTTTGCGAGGCTATGCTATCTATTGGAGAAGAAATCAGCGAAATAGAAAAAAATGTTGCTTTAAAGAATAATAATGTAATAAGTAACGCTCCCCATACCCTTAAAGAGTTAATTGCTGATAATTGGCATTATCCTTATTCAAAAGAAAAAGCTTCTTTTCCTTATAAAACTCCAACGTCTATCAAGTTTTGGTCTTCAGTTTCTAGGATCAATAATGCATATGGCGATCGCAATTTAATTTGTTCTTGCAATGTAAATCAAGGCGAGACTTTCGAAGAAAAAAAATGTGCTTAAAGGACTAGCGTCCTTATATTTACTTAGTTATTATCAGTGAGAATAAAAATTTAATATTTTCTTATAGAATTTTTTTAAATTTTTTTATTACAATATTCGAGCATCAAATTTTTTTGGGGTATTTGAAGCTATGACCAAAGATTTTAAATCTGGTAATGTTAAGCACCTGCCAGTTAAAAACGTAGATTTACCAAATTTTGTCAATAATTTTTCAGGAGATAACTCAAACATTTTTTCCATTGAGGGAACTAATGTTATAAGAGTACCCTTTGGTAAAAAATTTTCAAAGAAAAAAAGGCCTGAAAAGAATCAAAATATCGCTACTCTCATACTTCCTTTAAGTTCGTATAATAATCCCACGCCTCCACACGTAGCATAATGTAGATTAATTTTAATCTATTTCTTTGAGAGTATTTGCATAATAATTTTGCAGTTGTAATGTTGCTTGATTCCAATCCCATTTTTCTGCTTCGTTGCGCGCCTCTTTTCTCATAAATTCTCTTTTGTCTGCATTCTCTAGAATTTTTTTTGTCGCTTCAATCAAACTTTGTTCCCCATTATCTTTTTCATCAGGATCATATAAACAACCATTAATACCATCGCTAATAATATCTGGAATCCCCCCCTTGTTGGCTCCGATAACTGGACATCCTGCTGCCATTGCTTCTAGTAAAACTAACCCAAGTGTTTCTGTACTAGATGGAAATAAAAATATATCTCCAGAGGCGTAGGCGCTAGCAAGTTCATCGCCAGATAAGTATCCTATGAAATTAGTCTTTGTATTTTCGAAGATTTTTTCAAGCTGGTTTCTATATGGTCCGTCACCCACAAGTGCTAGGCAAGCATTAGGAATACTTTCTAAGACTGGTTTAATTCTCTCAATTTGTTTTTCTGCTGATAATCTTCCAACATAAATCAATAAGTAATTAGCGTCGTTATATTCCCCAAATAATTTTTTTCTCATTTTCTCACTTCTCAAATCTGGTCTGAAACTGAAAGTATCTACTCCCCTTTGCCATAGAGCAGTCCTTTGAATTCCTTTATCTTTTAACTCATTGACCATAGCGGTAGAAGTACATAAATTTAACAAGGCTTGATTATGAGCTGCTTTAAGTAATTCCCACAAAAGTGGCTCTAACATACCCATACCGTAATGTTCCAGATATTTTGGAAGATGAGTATGGTAACTGGCAATTAAAGGAATATTATTACTTTTCGCTAACCATATGCCGCCTAACCCAAGTACAGCTGGATTAACAACATGTATCAAATCTGGGTTAAATTTTTCTAACTTATCTGAGACTGCAGGACCTGGTAAACCAAGCTTCAACTCTGGGTATAAGGGTAGTGGCATTGCAGCAACTCCAACTACAGTTGCACCCATATATGATTCTGGACACCCTTCTGGACAAAAAATTATAACTTCATCACCATTTTTTATTAAAAATTCAATCGTTTTAGTTAGTCTTGTGACTATGCCATCAACCTTAGGTAAAAAAGTTTCAGTAAACAATGCAATTTTCACTTTCTTTAGGTAATTATTTCAGAAATTTTTAATTAGTCTTTATAGCTTCAGCTTGTTTTTTAGTCCAGGATGAAATACAAGGTATGCGCTTAAGATCACATCTATTGGAGTATTTTTTAGCAACCTCAACAACTTCTTCTAATAAACCATTATCAAGGGTCGTTGGGTTTAAACCTAATTCTATAAAACATTTATTATCAACAATTAGATCATTTTCTACTGCTTCATTTCTTGGATTTGGTAAATAATTGATATCGGCTCCTGTTAGAGAGGCAACTTTTTTAGCTAGTTCTCCAACTTGATGACTTTCAGTCATTTGATTAAAGATTTTGACTCTCTCTCCAGGTTTTGGAGGATTTTCAAGAGCAAGTTGTACACATTTTACGGAGTCTTTTATATGTATAAATGCTCTTGTTTGACCTCCTGTCCCATGAACACTTAATGGATATCCAATTGCTGCTTGCATTAGAAATCTGTTTAGAACAGTTCCATAATCTCCGTCATAATCAAATCGGTTTGTTAATCTAGGATCTTTTAAAGTTGCTTCTGTATTTGTTCCCCAAACAATGCCTTGATGTAAATCAGTGATCCTTACAAGATCATTTTTGTTGTAGTAAAGAAATAATAATTGATCTAAAGTTTTAGTCATATGGTAAACACTACCTGGACTAGCAGGGTGTAGTATTTCTTCTTCAAAGCGGCTTCCATCTGGTTGTGGAACTTCAACTTTTAGATAACCTTCTGGAATTGTTGCACCTCTATGTGATCCATATCCGTAGACTCCCATTGTCCCTAAATGCACAACATGAATATCTAAATTACTCTCTACTATCGCAGCGAGTAGGTTGTGGGTGCCATTAACATTATTATCTACTGTATATCTTTTGGTAAAACTCGATTTCATCGAGTACGGCGCTGCTCTTTGTTCTGCAAAGTGGATCACAGAATCTGGTTTTTCATCAATGAGTAAATTGAGTAATTTTTGATATTGTTTAGAGATATCCATGTTAAGAAATCTCATAGGCTTACCTCCGATATCTTCCCATGCAGAAAGTCGCTCTGTTATCGAAGCAATTGGAGTTAAAGATTCTACCTCTAGATCAATATCAATTTTTCTACGACTTAAATTGTCTACAATAATTACTTCATGATTTTGCTCTGCTAAATTAACCGCACAAGGCCAACCGCAAAAACCATCTCCACCGAGAACAATAACTTTCACTCAGAACTCCAGAATTAATAGATTCGTAACATATTTATTAAATTACTACAGTGTGCTTCCAATTTGCGAAAAAACATTGAAAATAGTTTCAAATCTTCTTTCTTAATACGATAAAGAAAATAATAATTTTTTATTCTCTTTTTAAACTTTGCTCAATGAAGAGAATTAGATAGATATGTTTTTTTCCGGTGAACTTGCTACTGCAAAGTCTTGTTTTTTAATTCTTCCTGCCAGAAAAGCTTGCCTGCCAGCTTTCACGCCATAATTTATTGCTTGAGCCATTAGAGCAGGATTTTCAGCTTGTGCTATTGCACTATTGATTAAGACACCATCAGCTCCAATTTCCATGGCTTGAGAAGCTTCACTAGGGACCCCAATTCCTGCGTCAATTATTACAGGCACTTTTGCATTCTCAATAATAATTTTTATATTTGATAAATTTAATAAACCTTGGCCGGAGCCTATAGGCGAGCCCAATGGCATTACAGTTGCACAACCTATTTCTTCTAGTCTTTTTGCAAGAATAGGATCTGCATTGATATAGGGAAGTACAGCAAAACCCTTTTTTATTAAAATTTCAGCTGCTTTAATGGTTTCTATTGGATCTGGTAGCAAATACTTTTTGTCTGGAATAACTTCTAACTTCACAAAATTATTTTCTTCTTGACCAGACAATTTTGCAAGTTCTCTACCCAAAATTGCTATTCTCACTGCCTCATCGGAATTAACACAACCAGCTGTATTAGGAAGCATCCAGTATTTTTTCCAGTTGATCTTTTCGAGTAAATTTTCTCCGGTCTGATCATTTTTAATTCTTCTAACAGCGACCGTTATAATTTCCGTTTCAGAATTTGACAAACTTTCTTCCATATCTTGAGTGGATTTGTATTTGCCAGTACCCACCATTAATCTACTGGAAAATTGTTTTCCACCAATTAGTAAATAAGAATAATTTTCCATATTTAGAATCCCTTATCTTTAATACCTTTATAAGGTTTATAATCATTTCTTTTTTCTAACTCCCTACTTTTTTTAATTGCTGTTTTGTTTTTTGGATCTATCACCAAAACCTTTTGATAAGTTGCATAAGCCAAGTCGTAATCAAGTAAACGCTGTTGTGCTGATGCCAGGTTATTTAGGGCTATAGGATATTCTGGGAGAGATTTTATTGCAGAGTTATAGTGTTTGATTGCTTTCTTAAATTCATTTTGAGCAGCATATGAGAATCCTAAAGCATTATTTATTATCGCTTTGGCTTCATCAGGTTCATTTTCATAATTTTCAATTGCTTTTAAAAAAGTTTTAGTTGCTTCAGAATATAATCTTTTTTTTATTTGAATAGACCCAAATTCATATAATTCTGCAGCTTGAGTAAGAGAATCTAAACCTTTCTGCTCAAATTTTACTAAATTTAATTCTTCACCTCTTGTTTTTAGAAATTGTCTGAATACAAAAATTGAAATTATTATTAATACAACAAAAAGAATTATTAAATAAGATTGAAAGGAAGATATTTCCATTATTTGTATTTACTTTTCTCGATTATATTCTTTTTTCTACTTACTAACGGAAGAAACAATTTTTTCAAAACACTTAGGATCGTTTAAGGCTAATTGAGCAAGCATTTTTCTATTAATAATAATTTCTGAATTTTTCATGCCATTTATCAACTTGCTATAGTTTGTTCCATTTATCCTGGCAGATGCGTTAATTCTAGAAATCCAAAGTCTTCTAAAATCTCTTTTTCTTCTTCTTCTATCCCTATAAGCATTACAAAGAGCTTTCATAACTCTTTGGTTTGCGGTTCTGAAAAGATTTTTGTTGCCCCCTCTAAAACCTTTTGCAAGATTTAAGATTTTGTTTCTTCTTTTTCTGGCTATGTTGCCTCTTTTTACGCGTGCCATGAATATCTAATAAAAATTGGTTAAAGATTTATGCGTATGGGATCATTAATCTTACATTATCAGCATCTCTTTCATCAACTACGGCTTTTGTTGATAGATGTCTTTTTAATTTTGAGCTTTTATGATCAAGTAAATGATTATGAAAAGCTCTTCTTCTCATGAATTTACCCGTCGCAGTAGCTTTAAATCTTTTGGCGGCTGATTTACGAGTTTTTAGTTTAGACATTTAAGTCAAATATGTTTAATTAGGATAATCTAAACCTTTATACGCATTGGTGCAAATTAAAGTTTTTAATTGATTAAGAAAGTTCTAACTTATGAAACTTAAAGTTGCCTTTTTAAACTTATTTTTAGGATGCATTTCTCTTTTATTAATAAACATTAAATTTACTTTAAATGTAAAAGGAGAAGAATTGCAAAAGGTAGAACTCAACAAAGAAATTAAAAAAGGAAAATTTTTAATTGGTTTAAAGCAATATTTAGGCGGGGAGAATGACAGTTTTTCAAAAAAAAAGAATATCAGTTTTATCACTGATAAAGGTTTTTTAAACCTAATATCGTCCAACGGTATTAAACATAAATCAAAACAGATAAATATTAGCTGGGTGGATATACCCATCAAAAATCCAAAAACAATCGAAAGAATTGTTTTTGGTCCTTTTGCTAGCTATGAATCAGCAAAAAAACAATCAGAGAAACTTAAAGATAAAGGATTTGAGACGACAGTTGCTTACCCTAAAAATTGGGAAGTATGGATTCCATTTGCAGATGATCTGCCAGAGTTTGAATTAAAAAATAAGATTTCTAGAAAAATAAAAAATTTTCAAATTACTCCTGTTCTGAGAAGTGAATCTAGTGTTTTGAAACTTGAAGGACCCATACATATTTACTCTCAAGAGGAAATAAAAATAAATGGTGTCAATTTTGGTAGAAATTTTTATTTAATTAAAGATTCATATGGAACTTGGACATTAGTTCAAAAAATTGAATTTGATTATTATTTGGCAGGTGTTTTGCCATATGAAATTGGACCGAATTCTCCTTTAGAAGCACTCAAAGCTCAAGCAGTTATTGCAAGAACTTGGGGAATATTTAATTCTGACAGATTTAATATGGATAAATATCATTTATGCATAAGTACTCAATGTCAAGTTTATAAGCCTTCTAAAATTTCAAATAAAAACATACAAAAAGCTATAGAAGCGACTTCAAATTTAATTCTCACTTATGAAAATCAACCAATAAATGCCTTTTACCATGGTTCTAATGGTGGAGTATCTGCTACTGCAGGCGAGTCTTGGCAAATTCAAGATTATTCTTATTTCAAGTCCATAATTGATGGTTCTAAATCATTAAATGAAATTTTTAAACTTCCAATTACTAATGAATCTGATTTGAATAATTTTTTAGATTTTGATAAAGAACAGTTTTATGGGAGTAATCATTCTCTTTTTCGATGGAATAAGAAAATTTCTAGTCTTGAAATAAAAGAAAAGTTAATTAAAAATAAACTTATAAATATTAATGAAGATGTTTTGGATTTAAATTCTATTGAACGTGGATCTAGTGGCAGAGTGACAAAATTGGAAATACAAATGGACAGAGGTAATAAATCAATTGTTCTTGTCAAAGATGATATTCGACGCGTATTAAATTTTATACCTAGTAATTTGTTTACTATTAATAAATTAAATGATGATTTATGGCTTTTGAGAGGAGGAGGCTTCGGTCATGGTGTAGGTTTATCTCAGGCAGGAGCAATTGAAATGGCTAAATTAGGATTCTCTTATGAACAAATATTGAATCATTACTATCGAGATGCAAAACTGAAAAAATTTGAGATATTGTCTCAATGAAAGTTAAGTAATTAAAAATTTACTTTTATGAGTAAGGGTTTTTATAAAAATCGAAGATTGAAGTCGTTTATATTTCTTAGTGCTTGTTTTTTAGTAGCTTATATTCCTCATGCCTACAATATCGAAAATTTCTTTTACATTATATTGATTCTTTCTTTTGTGATTGTATTTTACGGTTTAATAGTTATTTCTAGAAATTTCAAAAGGAAGAACGTTTTAAATACTGTAGGCATAAGAATTAGCAATAAAGAGTTACCTGTGCTTGATATTTTAGTCGCAGCTAGAGATGAAGAGAATGTCATAGCGAGATTAGTTGAAAGATTATTTAGTTTAGATTATCCAACAAATAAATTAAATATTTACATAATCGATGATGGTAGTTCTGATAAGACGCCTTTAATTTTAGATCGATTATCTAGACAATATGACAAGCTAAAAGTCATAAGTCGTTCTCCAAACGCGGGAGGAGGAAAGTCAGGAGCTTTGAATTATGCTTTGAAGTTTACTCATGGTCAATGGTTATTAGTTTTGGATGCTGATGCTGAATTAAAACAAGATTCCTTGATAAGGTTATTTAGTTTTGTAGAAGAGGGTGATTGGTCTGCAGTTCAACTCAGAAAATCAGTAACAAATGTAAGTAAGAATTTTTTAACTTCATGTCAATCAATGGAGATGGCTATGGACGCAATCTTTCAATATGGAAGATTATCAGTTGCTGGTGTTTCTGAATTAAGGGGAAATGGCCAATTAATTAAGAAAGAAACATTAGTGGCATGTGGTTCTTTTAATGAAGATACAGTTACAGATGATCTTGATTTGAGTTTAAGATTATTATTATCAAAATCTAGAATTGGAATCTTATGGGATCCTCCAGTCATGGAGGAAGCAGTTGAGAATTTAAATGCTTTATTAGCGCAAAGGCAAAGATGGGCAGAGGGGGGTTTGCAAAGATTCTTTGATTATGGAGATCAATTATTTACTAATAAAATTGATTATTTGCAGAAATTTGATTTAACTTACTTTTTTATCTTGCAATATGCACTACCAATCATTTCTATTTTTGATTTACTTTTCAGTATTGCATTATTAGATTCACCAATTTACTGGCCTATTTCATTCACAGCTTTTATGTTATCTGGAATTGCTTTTTGGTATGGTTCTTCTTGTAAAAGTGAAGTACCTGTATTGCAAAAAAGCAATTTTTTGATGGTATTTGTATCGGTTTTTTATTTATCACATTGGTTTTTAGTAATACCTTGGGTAACAATAAAGATGTCTATTTTTCCCAAAAAGATACTCTGGCGAAAAACTCTTCATACTGGAGTTTAACTTATTCATCAAGGTCTATAATTTCCCCATTAAAAAAATTTGCTAAATTTTTTGAACTATCTTCATAAGTTTCTTCCTTAGATATTTTTGTTGACGAATTAGTTTTTGGTTCTATTTTTTTTATTGGTCGAAAATTATTTACTTCATTTTGGGTTATTTCTGGAGTATTTGTTGTGTTACTTTTGTTTAATTGTTTGATTGAAAAACTAAGTATTATTCCATCTCCAAATATCTTTTTTACAGTATTTTCAATTATAATTTTTCTGCTTTTTATCATATTTTCCCAGTTTGGGGATAATGCAATTGTGATTTTCTCCGAATCAAAACTTTCAAGTTCGGCTTGTTGTGAAAGTAACATTCTTGTTGATGGCAACTCTAATTTAGAAAGAATTAATTCCCATTTATCTTTTAAATTATTTGATCCAAGATTATTTTGGTTGTTGTCAGAAATATTTTCTAAACTTTCTTTTTCAAGAACGTCAAATTTTTCTAATTTATCGTCTTTTTTTGCGATTAATTCCTCGCGAGTTATCTCTTTTTTGGTAATTGCTTTTTGAATTTCATTAGAAATATTTTCATTATTGTTAATTGCAATGTTTTTTCTACTCTCATGCTTTTCTTCAGTCGTATTATTTTTAATTTCTTGCTTATTTTCAAAACTATTTATCTCTTGATTACCTAGAAGGCCAGTTAAATGTATTTCAAACCAAAGCCTTGGATTATCACTTGTTTTGATTTGATATTCAATATTTCTCAGATTATTATGCCAATTAATTATTGTTGATTTATTTACTGTTTTCGAGATTTTATCCAATTCATCTCGAAATTCATCAGACGTATAATAAAGATCTGAATGTTTATTATCTGTAGTATGCAGTAGTAGATCTCTTGTTATATTCAATAATCCGATAATTATTTGAAGAGGTTCGTTTCCGGCATCATATAGTTTGTTGCAGGTGATAATTAATGACTCTGGATTATTCTCAACTAATGATTTAATCAGATTTGTTAATTCACTTTCTGATACTTCTCCTAGAAGGTTTTCGATATTATTAATTGTTATCCCTTCTGGGAAAAGATTCAATTGTTCAAGTAGGCTTTGTGCATCTCTCATGCCTCCATTAGATCTTTTTGCAATCTTTTTTAAGGCCTGAACTTCGTACTTAATGGATTCTTTTTCGGCGATTTCTGATAAATGTTGAAAAATATCACCAGGGCTTATTCTTCTGAAATCAAACTTTTGGCATCTACTTGTTATTGTATTTAATACTCTCTCAGGATTTGTCGTCGCAAGGATAAATACAACTCTTGATGGAGGTTCTTCAATAGTTTTTAGTAAAGCATTTGAAGCTGCTGTTGAAAGCATATGACATTCATCAATAACATATACTTTCCATCTCGCTTGAGTAGGTGCAAATCTCGCTCTTTCTATAATTTCTCTTATATTTTCTACTCCTGTATTTGATGCTGCATCAATCTCGATAATATCTAGAGCGCTCCCATCTGCAATTTGCCTACATAAGTCACATTTACAACAAGGAGTTATCGTAGGTTGGTCGAACGCCTGGCAATTTAGAGATTTTGCAAATATTCTCGCACTTGATGTTTTTCCAGTACCTCTTGAACCATTAAAAAGATATGCAGGAGCAATTTTTTTTGTTAATAGTGCTTGTTTTAGTGTAATGGATATAAATTTTTGCCCAACCAGTTCGTCTAAGTTGTTTGGTCTATATTTTTGATGAAAAGGCTTATGTATATTTGGCATTTATTTTTCATTAATTAGAAAAATTCGGGATTCATTTAAAAAATTTAAACTCTAATTTTAAGCAGACTCTTTAATGATTCTTTTTGATCCTGAAGGTAATTTAACAATTTTAGATGAGAACAAATTATCTACCATCTTTTTCGTAATTGTGAATTCTTTTACATTTTCTTCAGAAGGCAAAGTGTACATTATGTCTAGCATTAGCTCTTCAATTATTGATCTTAATGCTCTTGCACCTGTTTTTCTTTTATATGCTTCATTTGCTATCGCTTCAACAGAATCAGGCTCAAATGATAATTCAACATTATCCATGCTTAGCAAAGTTTTGAATTGCTTTACTAATGCATCTCTTGGTTGAGTCAAAATAGATTCTAAAGTTTCTTTAGTCAGACGATCTAATACAGCACAAACGGGAATTCTTCCAATAAATTCTGGAATTAGACCATATTTCACTAAGTCATCTAATTCTAAATTTTTCAGGGAATCTCTTGGGTCTACTATTTTTTTTGCAGCAACTTTGTTTTGATCTGAATTGGTTGTAAATCCTATAGAATGTTTACCCATTCGCTTTTGAACGATATCCTCTAAACCTATAAAAGCTCCTCCGCAAATAAATAATATTTGACTCGTATCAATTTGGATGCAGTCATGATAAGGATGTTTTCTACCGCCTTGTGGTGGCACATTAGCAATTGTTCCTTCAAGCATTTTTAATAATGCTTGCTGTACACCTTCACCAGAGACATCTCTAGTAATTGAAGGATTCTCGCTTTTTCTTGCAATTTTATCTATTTCATCAATATAAATTATTCCTTTTTGAGCTAGCTCTACATTCATTTCTGATTTCTGTAGAAGTCTTAAAAGTATGTTTTCAACATCCTCACCAACATATCCAGCTTCTGTCAAAGTCGTTGCATCAGCCACCGCAAAAGGAACATCAAGAAACTCTGCTAAAGTTTGCGCCAATAATGTTTTTCCACTTCCAGTAGGGCCGATGAGTAAGATGTTTGATTTTTGTAATTTAGTTGCTTGTGAATCTGTTGAATTGTTATTTTTAGTATCTTCTTTAACTTTCCAAGCTAATCGCTTGTAGTGATTGTATACGGCTACTGATAATATTTTTTTTGCAGATTCTTGACCAACAACTTGATTATCTAGAAAACTTTTAATTTCTAATGGTTTAGGAATTGAGGTTAATTCTAAAGGTACAGATTTTTTTGGATTATCAGTTGGTAATTTCTTTTTTACTTGCGGAGAGTTGTTTGTATTTGTTTGATTATCAAGTAGTTCTTCATCGAGAATTTCATTACAAAGATCTATGCACTCATCACAGATATAAACCCCAGGACCAGCTATAAGCTTTCTTACTTGGTCTTGTGATTTCCCGCAAAATGAACATTTAAGATGGGCGTCGAATTTAGCCATCGATTATAAGTTTTTAAAGTGAAAGGTGTTTAATATTCCCTATTCACTAGCATTGCTCATAAATATCGATTCGTCATCATATTCTTAAAAAATCAGGATCCCTTGTCACTTTTTGATAACTTTATCAATTAATCCATATTCGACTGCTTCTGAGGGAGATAAAAAGTAATCTCTTTCTGTATCTTCATTAATTTTTTCTAAAGGTTGCCCGGTATGCTCTGCTAAAAGCGAATTTAATGTTTTCTTGAGAAAAAGTATTTCTTTAGCTTGTATTTCAATCTCTACTGCTTGACCTTGTGCACCTCCCAGAGGTTGATGAATCATAATTCTAGAATTAGGTAAAGCCAATCTTTTCCCTTTTGCTCCTCCAGAAAGTAGGAATGCCCCCATACTTGCCGCTACTCCAAAGCATATTGTCACTACATCAGGGGATATTTGTTGCATAGTATCGTATATAGCCATTCCTGCAGTTACTGAGCCTCCAGGAGAATTGATATATATTTGGATGTCTTTTTCGGGATCTTCAGCTTCAAGAAATAATAATTGTGCAACAAGCGAATCAGATACTTGATCATTAATTCCAGTGCCTAAAAAAATTATTCTCTCCCTTAATAGTCTTGAATATATATCAAAAGCTCTTTCTCCTCTACCTGATTGTTCTATAACGGTAGGAACAGCAGCAATAGTTTTATTATTACTTTCATAAGAACTTATTGAGCTTTGGATTAAATGTTTTTTTTCTGAGTTCACAAATTAGATTTCGTCTTATAAATAATCTAAGGGGTTTTTGTTTAATTAGTAGGAAATTTCATAAATTATTTTTTTTCTTTTTGATTTGTAGTTTTTGTAGTTTTTGTCGTTTTTGTCGTAGTTTTTGTGGCTTTTGTTGTTTTGGAGGTTTTCGTAGCTTTATAAGTTTTTGTAGTTTTTTCTTTTACTTCAGAATTTTCTTCAAGCCAAATTATTAATTTTTCTTTGAGTAAATCGTTAGTTATTACTTCTGTTAATTTTTTAATATCTATTTGTTTTGAAGATTGAGAGATTGCATCTTCATAATCTTTCATTTTTAAATCAATTTCATCTTTCTCAACTTTTATGTTTTCTGTTTCAGCTAATGCTTTTAAAGCTAAATTTCTTTGAACATTTTTTTCAGCTTGAGGCCTTGTTGACTCTGCTAATGACTTAACTAATTCTGGAGTGAAAGTAGATTTAACATCAAGACCTTGTTGAGCAAATCTTTGAGCGGTTTGTTCAATATTATTCCTCACTTCTATATCAATCATAGATTTTGGAATTTCAGCAACCAATTCGTTTGTTAAGGCATCTAGTAAAGCTTCAATTTTGATATCTTTTTGAGTTTTTTCAAAATTTTCTTTAAGTTGCTTTTCAATATCTTTCTTTAACTCTTTTAATGATTCTTTGTTTCCAGACTGTTTTGCAAAATCGTCATTAAGTTCAGGCAATTCTTTTTCCTTAAGATCCTTAAGATTTACTTCAAAGATTGCCTCTTTGCCCCTTGAATCCTCATGAGAATAATCTTCAGGAAATTTAAGGTTAAGTGTTTTAGTATCACCAATTTTCATCTTTACGATTCCCTCAACGAAACCGGGAATCATTTTGTTCTTTTCTAACTCAAGATCCATTGATTCACTTGTTCCACCATCAATTTCTTTACCAGAATCTTTATATTTTCCTTTGAAACTAACTACAGCAATATCTCCTAATTTTGCTGCTCTATTGGTAACTGGAATAATGTTTGCAAACTGATTTCTAGATTTTTCTAGCGCTTCATCTATTGACTTAGGATCAAACTTTGTTTTTGATATTTCTACACTTAGTCCTTTGGATTTTTTAAGTTTTAATTCTGGTGCAACATCAGTTTGAAGAGTAACCTTAAGTGATTTTTCAGGACTAAACTTTGCGAGTAAAGATTCAAATCCATCCACCAATTCTGGCTCACTTAGTGGCTTTATAGATTTTATTTTTAACGCTTCTTGCCATGATTTATCAATAATTTTTTCTAGAGCAGAAGCATGTAATTGTGTTATTCCAATCCTTTGGATTAAGACTTGTTTGGGAATTTTACCAAGTCTAAATCCCGGAATTTTAGCCGAACGACTGATAGAACTAATTGTTTCATTCACACAAGTTTTGCATATCTCAGATGGTATTTCTAATTCAAATGAGATTCTACTCTGAGGCAGAGGAGTTGTTTTGACTATTAATGCTTCTTTAGCCATTTTTTTTATTTATTACTAAAAGCCGAAACTTAATTATTTCATATTATGTGATTTCCTTGAAAGTTATTTTTTTGATAAAGTAAAAAAAATAGTCAATCTATTTATAAAAATCATTTTAAAGTGTGAGACAATCTCCGTTTTTGCCTAATAGGCCATTAAAAGTTGCTGTTTTAGGATCTTCAGGTGCTGTGGGATCTGAATTACTCAAAATTCTTGAACAACGTGATTTCCCAATATCAGAATTGGTCTTGCTTTCATCAGAGCGTTCAGAAGGAAAAAAAATTATTTGGAAAGGTGAAGAATTAGTTACAAAAAAAACAACAAAGGAAGAATTTCTGAATCTTGATTTAGTTTTAGCTTCAGCCGGTGGAAGTATTTCAAAAAAATGGTTATCTACCATTATGGAACAAAATGCTTTATTGATAGATAATTCAAGTGCTTTCAGATTAGATAATAATGTACCTCTTATAGTTCCTGAAGTTAATGCTAGTGACGTAATTAATCATGATGGGGTAATAGCGAATCCAAACTGCACTACCATTTTGCTGACATTAGTTTTAGCTCCTTTAAATAAACTTTCGACTATTCGTAGAGTTGTTGTCTCAACATATCAATCCGTAAGTGGTGCAGGCCAATTGGCGATGGAGGAACTAAAACTTTTAACTGAAAAATATCTTCAGGGTAATCCTCAAAAAAGTGAAGTTTTGCCATACTCAATGGCTTTTAATTTGTTTTTGCATAATTCACCCATGCTTGCAAATAATTACTGCGAAGAAGAAATGAAAATGGTTAATGAGACTAGGAAAATATTAAATATTGCTGATTTAAAGCTTTCTTCTACATGTGTTCGAGTCCCGGTACTAAGAGCACATTCTGAATCGATCAATATTGAATTTGCTGGTTTAGTTGAGCCTAAAGATGCTCTTGAAGAATTAAAAAAATCTCCTGGAATTGAAATTATTGAGGATTACAAAAATAATAGATTTCCTATGCCAAATGACGTTATGGGAAAGGATAATGTTGCTGTTGGAAGGCTAAGAACTGATATAAGTCATCCTAATGGATTAGAATTATGGTTATGTGGAGATCAAATAAGAAAAGGAGCAGCTCTTAATGCTGTTCAAATAGCTGAGTTATTAATCCCAAAAAAATGATTACAGACAAAACTGAGTGTAATAATCCACTATTTGGAAGAATATTGACTGCAATGGTTACTCCATTCACTGAAAATGGAAATGTAGATTATGAATTGGCTATAAAACTATCAAATTATCTTTTCGAGAACGGTTCTGATGGAATTGTTCTATGTGGTACTACTGGAGAATCTCCTACTCTTTCATGGGCGGAACAACATGATTTATTTATTGCGGTAAAAGGATCTTTGGATGCAACCTGTAAAGTAATAGTTGGCACTGGTAGTAACTGTACAAGCGAGGCTGTGGAAGCTACAAAAAAAGCCTACGACTCTGGTGCCGACGGTGCTTTGGTCGTTGTTCCTTATTACAACAAGCCACCTCAAGAAGGTCTTTATAAACATTTCAGTTCTATTGCTAATTCTGCAAAGGATTTGCCTCTTATGCTTTATAACATTCCTGGAAGGACAGGATGCAATTTATTGCCTGATACTGTGAAGAAACTTATGGATTTCTCAAATATTCTCAGCATTAAAGCTGCAAGCGGTAGAATAGAAGAAGTAACAGAATTAAGAGCTACTTGTGGCTCTGAACTATCTGTATATAGCGGTGATGATTCATTGTTGCTTCCAATGTTATCTGTAGGTGCTGTAGGAGTAGTAAGCGTTGCAAGTCATTTGGTTGGATTGCAATTGAAAGAGATGATTCATTCCTATCAAAGTGGAGAGGTTTCCAATGCTCTTGCTATTCATGAAAAACTTCAGCCTCTTTTTAAAGCACTCTTTATGACTACTAATCCAATCCCAATTAAGGCTGCTTTGGAGCTATCGGGATGGGATGTAGGTAATCCTAGAAGTCCTTTGTCACCATTAACTCATGACATGAAAAAGCAACTATCTTTTATTTTAAAATCCCTATAATAGGGATTATATTCAACTTGATAATTAAATTTAAATAAACCTTATTTGATTACAAGCAGGCCTTCATAAATTTCAAAATTATGCAATCAAGTACAAATTCAACTGTAAATAGATCTACTCATGATTCATCTAGATCTAAAAGTAATACTCCAGCTCTACGAGTAATACCTCTTGGAGGACTACATGAAATAGGAAAGAACACTTGCGTTTTTGAATATGGTGATGAATTAATGCTTGTTGATGCTGGCCTAGCTTTCCCATCTGATGGTATGCATGGCGTAAATGTCGTTATGCCTGATACAACTTTTTTAAAAGAAAATCAAAGAAGAATAAAAGGAATGATTGTCACTCACGGGCATGAAGATCATATTGGAGGTATTTCCCATCATCTAAAGCATTTTAATATTCCGATTATTTATGGCCCAAGACTGGCAATGTCAATGCTTAGAGGAAAAATGGAGGAAGCAGGGGTATCAGATAGAACAACTATACAGACAGTAAATCCGAGAGATGTTGTAAAAGTAGGACAACATTTTTCTGTTGAATTTATTCGAAATACCCATTCTATTTGCGATAGCTTTTCTCTAGCAGTTACAACACCTGTTGGCACAATTATTTTCACTGGAGACTTTAAGTTTGATCATATGCCAGTAGATGGAGAGCAATTTGATATCGAAAGAATGGTCCATTACGGAGAGAAGGGTGTTTTATGCATGTTCAGTGATTCGACTAATGCCGAAGTTCCAGGTTTTTGTCCTTCTGAGAAGACTATCTATCCCTCTTTAGAAAAACATATTGCAGAGGCAAAAGAACGAGTTATCCTTACCACTTTTGCTAGTTCTGTTCATAGAGTTACAATGATTTTAGAATTGGCCATGAAACATGGAAGAAAGGTCGGTTTGTTAGGCAGATCGATGATAAATGTTATTGCTAAGGCAAGAGATATTGGTTATATGAAATGCCCAGATGATTTGTTTGTTCCTATCAAGCAAATTAGAGATTTGCCAGATAGGGAAACCTTATTATTAATGACTGGAAGTCAAGGAGAACCCCTAGCAGCGTTAAGTAGAATCTCTCGTGGTGAACATCAGCATGTTCGTCTTAAGACTACCGATACTGTAATATTTTCAGCCAGCCCAATTCCTGGTAATACTATTTCTGTTGTTAATACAATAGATAGATTAATGAAACTAGGAGCAAAGGTTGTTTATGGAAAGGGTGAGAATATTCATGTTTCTGGTCATGGTTTTCAAGAAGATCAGAAATTAATGTTGGCACTTGCAAAACCTAAGTTTTTTGTTCCTGTTCATGGAGAACATAGAATGCTTGTTTGTCATGGCAAGAGTGCACAAACTATGGGGGTTCCAAAGGATAACATTTTAATTATTGAAAATGGAGATGTAGTTGAGTTAACACCGACTTCTATTCAAAAGGGTGATCCTGTAAAAGCTGGTGTTGAACTGCTTGATAATTCACGAAATGGGATAGTAGATGCTCGTGTATTAAAGGAAAGGCAGCAATTAGCTGGGGATGGTGTAGTAACTGTTTTAGCTCCTATTAGTACAGATGGGAAGATGGTTGCGCCTCCCAGAGTTAATTTAAGAGGAGTTGTTACTACTGCAGAGCCAAGAAAAATGTCTATGTGGACAGAACGAGAAATAAGCTGGGTCTTAGAAAATAGATGGAAACAATTATCCAGACAAACTGGGCCGAATAATTTTGAGGTGGATTGGATAGGTGTACAAAGAGAAATTGAAAATGGTTTATCGAGAAGAATGAGAAGAGAATTACAAGTTGAACCACTTATTTTGTGTTTAGTTCAACCTGCTCCAAGTGGAACTCGTGCTTATATTCCAAAGATTACCGAAGAGCAAAATTTCTCTAATAGAAATAGAAATAATAATAATTTCCATAAGAAATCAAACAATAATTATCCTAATAATTCAAATAACTTACAAAATACCCAAAAAAGTCCAAAAGTTGCACAGAATTCATCAGCTGAGACTGCTAAAGAAGATTCATTTGAAGGAAGAACAAGAAGAAGAAGATCTGCTGTAACATCTTAACTTTTTTCAAAATTTATATAGTTTTTATCCCAAACAATTTTTAAAAATTCTTGCAGATTAATTTGACCTTTATTTTTTTCATAAATTGAAGTTGCTAATTTTGTTAGATTTTTAGAACTACATTGCTTTGCAGATATTTCTTTTAAAAATCTATTTAATATTGTGCACCTCGCTTCAATACACATACCATTTATGAGATTCCTATCGATACCTTTTACATCTTTACAATATAAATACGCTAGTTCACTAAGATCATTACGTTCATTATTGTATTTGCTCATTTTTTGAGAAAAATTATTTATCCTTTCAGAACAACCAGGATAGATGACTTCTAAAGTAGGAATAATTTTTTTTCTTACTAAATTTCTTTTTAATTTAAGATCTGAATTTGTAGGATCTTCCCAGACTGGGATCTTCATATCATTGCAAAATTGTTTTGTATCTTCCCTACTGAAAATTAATATTGGTCTTATTAAAAAAATTTGTTTTTTTATTAATCTTTTACTCTCAATATTACTCAGACCTGCAAAATTGCTTCCTCTAGATAAATTGAGGATAAATGTTTCTGCATTATCACTACTCGTGTGACCAGTTAACAAATAAATATTATGTTTTTCCAGGTTTGTATTTAATAAAGTTTTGGCTCTTTCACATAATTTTTTATATCTCCATTCTCGCGCTTTTTCTTCTGAAGAAATACTTTCTTTATTTGCTTGATCAAAATAGAATGAAATATTTTTATCTTCGCAATAATCTTTTAATTCAAGAGCATATAGTGATGATTTTTCGTGCCACTGATGATCACCATGCCAAACACTAATAGACCAATTATGTAGTTTTTTTAGGTCATTAATTAGGGTTAATAAGGCCATTGAATCTTGCCCCCCGGAAACACTTATTAAAATATTAGATCCTTTGGGAATTAATATTTTTTTGGCAAGAATCTCCTTATGAAGCTGATGATGCCATGATGACCAATTTTTCTTAGTTAGTTTTTTATCAGTCATTTTGTGTTGCTCAGATAATATTTTTTAAAAAATGCACCGTTTTACTAAAACAATGTCACAATCGGGTAATAAATTCATTAAGTAAATGAGTCTGATTAATCTTTTGCCACAAAAAATCAAAGAAGAGTTAAGAAGCAAATCCTTACTCAAAGTTATTTCAGGATTGAATAATTTTGATGTTCAATCTGTGAAAATAATTGTTAAGGCTGCTTCATTAGGAGGTGCAGATCTTGTCGATATTGCTTGTAAACCTGAACTAGTTGATTTAGCACTTAAATATTCAATACTACCTGTTTGTGTTAGTTCAGTAGTGCCTCAATCTTTTCAAGATTCTGTAAAAGCAGGAGCATCATTAATTGAAATAGGAAATTACGATACTTTTTATGAAAAAGGCATTAATTTTTCAGATAAAAAAGTTTTAAACATTACGAAAGAGACGAGGGATTTATTGCCTAATGTTCCTTTATCAGTAACTGTTCCTCATACTATGCCTATTGATAAACAAGTTGATCTTGCTATAAAACTAGTGGAAGAAGGTGTTGACATCATTCAAACAGAAGGTGGCACCAGTTCTACTCCCCACTCTTCAGGAATTCAAGGCTTTTTTGAAAAATCAGTACCAACTCTTGCAACTACCTATGCTATTTATCAAGAATTTAAGAAACAATCTCTGAACATACCAATCATGAGTGCCTCTGGATTAAGCCAAGTAACTTGTCCACTTGCAATATCCTCTGGAGCCTCAGCAGTTGGCGTTGGATCTGTAGTTAATAAATTAGATGATTTAATATCGATGATTGCGGTTGTTAGGGGCTTAAAAGATTCTTTGAAAAATTCTATAATTGGAGAAAAAATTTCTTAGTATAGCAATACCCCTTTGCTAATAGGTTGATGAACAACTATAAGCTTCAAGCTCCTTATGAGCCAAATGGAGATCAACCAGAAGCTATTAAAAAATTAGTTAAAGGTGTCAATACTGGTAAAGAGTTTCAGACTCTTTTAGGGGCTACTGGAACTGGTAAAACATTTACTATTGCGAATGTAATTCAACAAACAGGAAGACCAGCACTTGTATTAGCCCATAACAAAACGTTAGCTGCACAACTATGTAATGAACTAAGGGAATTTTTTCCAAAAAATGCTGTTGAGTACTTCATTTCTTACTACGATTATTATCAACCAGAAGCTTATGTACCCGTAAGTGATACTTACATAGCCAAAACGGCTTCAATTAATGAAGAAATAGATATGCTTAGGCATTCTGCAACACGCTCATTATTTGAGAGAAAAGATGTAATTGTTGTAGCCTCAATAAGTTGTATTTATGGTCTTGGTATACCGAGTGAGTATTTAAAAGCTGCAGTTAAATTTGAAGTGGGAAAATCAATAAATCTACGCTCTTCTTTGAGGTCTCTCGTTGAAAATCAATATACTAGAAATGATATTGAAATTACTAGAGGTAGATTCAGAATTAAAGGTGATGTTTTAGAAATCGGTCCAGCTTATGAGGATAGATTAATTAGAATCGAATTATTTGGTGATGAAGTCGAAGCTATTAGATATGTTGACCCTACTACAGGAGAAATACTTGAAAGTTTGGAACAAGTTAGCGTTTATCCAGCAAAGCATTTTGTGACCCCAAAAGAAAGACTTGAGAGTGCAATAAGTGCAATTAGAAGTGAATTAAAAACTCAACTAGATAAATTTACATACGAAGGAAAATTATTAGAGGCTCAACGTCTAGAACAACGCACAAAATATGATTTAGAAATGCTTAAAGAGGTTGGTTATTGTAATGGAGTTGAGAATTATGCTCGTCATTTATCAGGCAGGGAGGAAGGTTCACCGCCAGAATGCTTAATAGATTACTTTCCCAAAGATTGGTTGTTGGTAGTTGATGAAAGTCATGTAACATGTCCTCAACTTCATGCGATGTACAACGGTGATCAATCTAGAAAAAAAGTTTTAATAGATCATGGTTTTAGATTGCCCAGTGCTGCAGATAATAGACCTTTAAAATGTGAAGAGTTTTGGGAAAAATCAAAACAGACATTATTTATAAGTGCAACTCCTGGTCAATGGGAATTAGATCAATGTGATGGTGAATTTATTGAGCAAGTTATAAGACCCACTGGGGTGTTAGATCCTGTAATTGATGTAAGACCTAGTGAGGGCCAAATAGAAGATCTGTTATCTGAAATAAGAATTAGAGCTGAAAAGAATCAACGAGTGCTAGTTACAACACTTACTAAGAGAATGGCTGAAGATCTAACTGATTTTTTATCTGAAAATAAAGTAAGAGTTAGATATTTGCATTCCGAAATCCATTCAATTGAAAGAATTGAAATTATTCAAGACCTCAGAATTGGCGAATACGATGTTTTGGTAGGAGTTAATTTGTTAAGAGAGGGACTAGATCTTCCTGAAGTATCCTTAGTTGCCATTTTAGATGCTGATAAAGAAGGTTTTCTCAGGGCTGAAAGGTCATTGATTCAAACAATAGGAAGAGCTGCAAGACATGTTGAAGGTGTTGCCTTGCTTTATGCAGATAACTTCACAGATTCAATGAAAAGAGCAATATCTGAAACTGAAAGAAGAAGAACTATCCAAAAAAAATACAACCAAGACAATGGTATTACTCCAAAACCTGCAGGCAAAAAAATAGAAAATTCAATATTATCTTTTCTAGAACTTTCCAGAAAGTTAGATGCTGGTGGTTTATCTAAAGATTTAATAAATATAGTTAATAACAAAACAGACGCAATTCTTAGTTCCAGTGATAATCAATGTTTGCTCGAAGAATTGCCTGACTTAATAGAAAAGTTAGAAACTAAAATGAAAGATGCTGCAAAAGAGTTAAATTTTGAAGAAGCAGCAAATTTGAGGGATAGAATCAAAAAATTAAGACAAAAATTGGCAAGAAATAATTAAAAAGAACTTATTTTTCTAATTCGAAATGATTATGAATCGCATTTACTGCTTTGTCACAATCTTTTTCCAAGACAATACATGAAGTCCTGATTTCA
Organism: Prochlorococcus sp. AG-355-N16; assembly: GCA_003278545.1. Taxonomy (GTDB): domain Bacteria; phylum Cyanobacteriota; class Cyanobacteriia; order PCC-6307; family Cyanobiaceae; genus Prochlorococcus_A. Next base: position 97,124 of record QCEF01000001.1, on the reverse strand, counting down.
CTAGTGGCAATCATTTCAATATTGATATTTTGGTCAGCCAATGCCCTAAATATTTTTCCAGCAGTTCCAACCTTAAATGCCATTCCCGCTCCTACAGTACTTACTTTGGCTATAGCAGGGCCATCTTCAATATATGATCCGGGTAATTTATTTGTTAAGGCCTCAAAAACTAAGTTAGCTTTTTCTCTATCTTGTTTATTCATTGTAAGACTAATATCCTTAGTTTTTAAAGAGGAAATTCTTTCAGACTGAACGATAGTATCGATAAGTAAATTATTTTCAGCTAATGCTAAACATATCGATGCTGCTACACCTGGACGATCAGGCAGTTTTCGAAAACTTACTTGAACTTGGTTTTTATCTAATGCAATTCCTCTTACTTCAGGTTGATCTTTTTTTTCATTGATTGGATTAACAAATATTTGTGTATCGGATAACTTAAATTTCTCAGCAACAAATCTAATAGCTTTTGGTATATTATTTATTTCAATTACACAGCTGACTTTAATTTCACTAGTAGCTATTAACCTGACATTTATATTCGCTTGAGATAAAGTATCAAATAAATCAGCTGAAACACTTGGTCTGCCCATAATGCCTGCTCCTTGAATACTTAATTTAGTCATTTTTGTTTTTAAGTTATATTCTCCTCCTAATTGACTAGTTATAAGTTCACATTGTTCTGCAGTCTTTTTAACTTCTAATTCACTAACAGTAAATGTAATATCGTTTTTATTGCCATCATTTGTCGCTTGTATTATTAAATCTACACTAATACTTGCTTCTGAAAGTTTTTCAAATATTTGTGCAGCAATCCCAGGCCTATCAGGAATATTTGACAGACTGAATACTGCTTGGTTTTCTAATACCTCAAGACTATTGACTGTTTTTGTTAATTCTAAGCTTCCTCTTTTTAGCGGGAGAGGTTGGATTTGACTTTCTAGGAGAGTCCCACTTGAGTCACTTTGACTTGATTTGACACACAATTTAATTCCATAATTGCGAGCAATTTCTACTGCTCTTGGGTGCAGAACTGAAGCACCGACACTTGCAAGTTCAAGCATTTCCTCGCAGCTAATTTGATCTAAGAGTTTTGCATTAGGAACAATTCTTGGATCAGTAGTAAGAACCCCTGGAACGTCTGTATAAATTTCGCACGTTTCAGCTCCTAAAGCTGTTGATAAAGCTACTGCGGAAGTATCTGAACCACCTCTACCCAAAGTTGTAATTTCCATTGAACCCGTATGGCTTAATGATGTTCCTTGAAATCCAGCCACTACAACTACAAAACCCTGATTTATATAATTTTGGATCCTTTCTGTTTTAATATCAAGAATTCTCGCTTTCCCATGAATTGATTCAGTAATAATTCCAACCTGGCTACCGGTCATTGAAATTGCCGATATTCCGTATTCGTTTAATGCCATTGAGAGAAGAGCTATGGTTACTTGCTCTCCAGTTGAGAGAAGCATATCCAATTCTCTTCGATTAGGATTTTTACTAATTGATTCCGCTAAACAATTTAAATCATCTGTAGTTTGCCCCATTGCAGAGACAACCACGACAATTTCATTTCCTGCCTCTTTACTTTGACAGATGCTACTTGCAATATTTTTAATTTTTTTAATATCACCTACAGAAGTACCGCCAAATTTTTTTACTAGTAAAGCCATATCTAAATCATAATGTAAATTCTTAAACTTATAATTTGGTTAACTTAAATTAATTAATTTCTCTGTAAAAACATTTATAGGATTATTACCTTGTTTTAGTAATGATTCAATATCTAGTAAGTTACTCATCAAATTAATTAAATATTCTTGAGATACATTTTTGACTTTTCTTCGAATAAAAAAAATTCTTTTTGGATTAGAAATGCCTGCAAGATTACAAATCTTTTCTGCATGATCGTTACCTGAATTAACTGCTAATTTTATAATGGTATGAATTCTTATTTGACTAATTAAACCTGCATTTAGTCTCAAAGCAGGTTCTCCTTTCTGTAAGGAATAATTTATTTCAATAAGGCTTTCATTAATATTTTTTTGTAAGAGAAGATCAATAATTTTGAAAATATTGGATTGATGATCACTAAATATTTTTTTTACATCAACACTTTTAAGAAAAAGTTGTGAATTCGAATCACTTGATACTGCAGAAAGGTATGTTTTTGCTTTTGCTAGTTCATTTATTAGTTTAAAGCCATCATTACCAACTGAATCAATTATTAATTCAGCTGCATTTTTATCAATTTTGATATTCATTTCATTTGCTGCATCTTCTAAAAATCTTTTTTGTCCTTCATAGTCCCAGATTTCTGGTAAAGAAAATGACTTTTCTTTAGCTAAATTATTTTTGATAAGTTTTTGTAAAAATTTAGTACTCTTTAGTCTTGAGTCTGGTTTTTTTGTATTTTGTAAAATGAAATAAGTATTTTGAGGTATATTGTCATGAATTTTTTCAAATTTAGTTCTTAGATCCTCATTTTTAGCAGTAAAAATTGGATTATTTTTCAATGTAACTATTCTGTATCCCTCTCCAAAAGGAGGTGTAAGAACTTCATCAAAAGCTTTATTGACTTGCTCATCATCATCTCCATTTAAATTTGTTACGTTTATTTCTTTCCATTCTTTGGATACTTCCTTATCAATTAATTTTTGAATAAATGTATTTTGAGCTTTTAAATCATTACCCCATAATATTTGTATTGGCATAATAGCTCAACAAAAACCATATATTAACTATGATTACTTCTAACACAAATTAAATTTAATGGTAATAGATCATCCAATTTTTTTGGAAAGCATCAGATTCATAAGATCTCATTTATTAGCAAATGATCTAGATTATTTGGAAAAAAAAGTGTTAGAGAGATTAGTTCATACTTCAGGAGATTTTTCAATTCAAAATCTTGTCAATTTTAGTGAAGGTGCTTGCGAAAAAGGGCTGCAGGCACTTAAAAATGGTGCTCCGATTTTAACTGATACTGATATGGCAGCAGCAGCAATAAAATCCATGGCAGAAAATACCAATAGGAATAAAGTATTCACTGCTAGTATGTGGTTTAGAAAAAATAATCATACAAACTTAACTAAAACTGCATATGGCTTAAGTGAAGGTTGGAAGGAGTTATCCGCTATGCATTCTGGAAGCAAATCACCTATTGTAGTTATCGGCAGTTCGCCTACAGCGTTAACTTATTTAATTAATATTTTAGAGAATGCAAAAGATTTACCTAGTTTAATTATCGGAATGCCTGTTGGATTTATTGGAGTAGAGAAAAGCAAAAACAAATTAATTTCTAGCGATCTTCCTAGAATTGTTTTGAATTCAACTAGAGGAGGTGCTGCCATGGCAGCTGCTGCGGTTAACGCCTTATTGAGGGAAACTATTTAAAAAGTATTTATTTTATAAAAATGTCAAAAATCTACTTAATATCATAATTTAAGTTGTTATTTTCTTCTAAAGAATTTAAAACTGATTTTGCTTTTTCTATAACTTCTTTTGGAACTCCTGCTAATTTAGCTGCTTCTATGCCATAGCTTTTGTTTGAGCCCCCTTTAACAATCCTGTGGCTAAAAATTAGCTGATCTTTATGCTGTTCTACTAAAACTTGAAAATTTTGTATATTCGTATTTGAATTTTTTAAATAATTAAGCTCATGATAGTGCGTAGCAAAAATAGTATTACATTGAATTTTTTTTGCAAGATATTCACTTACTGACCAAGCTATTGAAAGTCCATCAAAAGTAGATGTCCCTCTACCTATCTCATCAAGTAAAACTAGTGAGTTACAAGTTGCCTGATTTAGAATTGATGCAGTTTCAGACATTTCTACCATAAATGTTGATTGTCCAGATGATTGATCATCAACCGCTCCAATTCTTGTGAAAATTCTATCTGCAATTTTGATTTCAGCATTATTAGCAGGAACAAAGCTCCCAATTTGTGTGAGAATTTGTATTAAACCAAGTTGTCTTATAAAGCAACTTTTTCCGCTTGCATTAGGACCGGTTAATATAATTAATTTTTGAGTATCCTCAAAAGAGATATCGTTTGCTACAAACTTTTTATCACTTAATAATTGCTCTACTATTGGATTTCTTCCCGCGATAATTTTTGTACTATTTTTTGTCATTGAATCATTTATTGGTATTAATGAAGGTTTTATAAAATTGTTTTCTACCGAAGTAATTGATAAACCAAGCAGTGCATCAAGAGATGCTATGGATTTTGCGATTGATCTTATTTGTTTTGTTTTTTCAGCAACTATATTTCTTAATTCGCAGAAAATTTCATATTCTTTTGACGAAGCTCTACTTTTTATTTGGAAAATCTTATTCTCTTTATTTTTAATTTCTGAAGTGATATACCTCTCTTCATTAGTAAGTGTTTGCCTTTTTATCCAATGTTGTGGAGCTAAATTAACTTTTGACTTATTTATAGAAATGTAATAACCAAAATTTTTATGAAATTGAATTTTTAGGTTTGAAATTTTGCTAATTTTCCTTTCTTTTAATTCCTCTTTATTTAGCCACTCAGAGTAATCATCCATTAAATTGCGTAAACCATCTAATATATTGTCAACACCATCGTGGATCATACCTCCTTCACTAATATTTAGAGGAGGATTTTCTATTAGTTTAAAACTTATAGTATCTGCTAATTCTAAGAGTCCTTCATCAATATTTTTTAATTGATCAGTCCAATCTGGGAGATCATATTTAAATAATTCAATTATTGATTTTAGTCTAGGCAATTTTTTTAAACCTTCAGCTATTGCAATTAAGTCTCTTGGACTTGCATGACCTGCACAAGCTCTACCTGCAAGTCTTTCTAAATCCCCCATTGCTCTAAGTAAATTTTGGGTATCTGTACGTAATTGTTTAGATTCAATAAAGTTTGTAATTATATTTTGTCTTTTATAAATTTCATTAACGTTTAATAGCGGTGAATCTATCCACCTTCTCAAACACCTTGCACCCATGCAAGTATAAGTTCTATCAATACTCCATAGTAGCGAACCTACATAATTGTTTTCTCGTTGTGTATTTTTGATTTCTAAGTTTTTTTGAGTTTGATAATCAATAATTAATTTGTTGTGACCATATTGGATTTGTGGAAAGTCTAATGAGATTTTTAAAGAAGAATCTTTATCTAAATTTGAAGGATTAATTTTTTCTAAATAATTTAATAACCCTCCAAGTGATCTAGTTGCATTCTTTAAATTTTTAAGTCCTATGCCCTCTAGGTTCGCAATTTGGAAATAATTTTTTATTAGATAATTTGCTTCATTTATTCCAAAATTAGTCTCTTGAGAAACAGTATATGTAATTTGACTATTTCCTTTAATTAATAAATTTCTTACTGCATTGCTTCCTACAATGATTTCTGAAGAATCTAATTTAATAATTTCATCAAATAGTTTTGATAGAGATTGGCCTTCTAAAGTTATTAATTCTCCTGTGCTTACATCAGCTTTTGATATACCCCATGCATAAGATTCATCTGAGTTATCTTCGGATAAGTAAATAGCAGTAATCCAATTATTTTTCTTTGCTATCAACATCCCCTCTTCAATTACGGTTCCAGGAGTGATTATTCTTGTTATTCCTCTTTTAATTGGAGTCCCATAATTTCCAGAACTTTTTTCTAACTGATCGCATATAACCACTGAATAATTTTTTTTAATTAAATCAGCACAGTATCTTTCCATTGCATGATGGGGAACTCCTGCCATAGGGATCTTACCAATCTCTTTGCCAGCATCTTTACTGGTAAGCGTTATTTCTAAAAGGTTAGATATTAATACAGCGTCCTCAAAAAAACATTCAAAAAAATCGCCTAATCTATAAAGTAATAACCTATCTTTATTTTCTTCTTTTAGAGTTACATAATGCTTCATTACGGGAGTTAATTTAAGTTTTGAAACTGTTTTATAGCTATAAGATTCTTCATTGATGCAAATATTTTTGTTATTTGAAATTAAATCAGTTTTGAATTGATTTATTAAATTAGTTGAATTTTTTCTTTGTCTGGGTCTTTTTTGCGATTCTTTTTTTAAATTTTCCAAAGATAAATCTTCTGGTATTTTTGTTATTTCTTTTTGCTCATTATTATCATTACCAATCGCAAATAAATTCTTTTGAATTATCGTATCTTCTTGCATACTTTTTTAATTCCTAAATAGATATTAGGTAGAAATTTTTTTTTTGCATTTAAAGTGGCTAAAGTATGTAAATTTTCTCTAAAAATTATCATTTTCATGAGATTATAGTATTTATAATGTTTGAAACTTAGGACTGAATTATGCAGGCTGTTAACTTTTTCTTCGTAAATGCTCTATTATTTGCTTCTTTAATCGCAGTAGTTGGAGTACCCGTTTTATATGTAACTCAACCTTCTACTGAGGAAGGACAGCGAGAAAGTAGGAGAAAAATTTATTCAATTGCTGCTGTTTGGGTTGTTTTAGTTTTTGTTACAGGGATAGTTTCTTCATTAGTTTGAACTTAATACCTTTTCGTGAGAATCTATTAATATATCTAAGTAAAATTTAATGGCTATTTTTGAGGGTTCTTTTACTAATGCCTCTACTTTAAAAGTTGGGATTGTAATAGCAAGATTTAATGATTTAATTACAAATAAAATTCTATCTGGTTGTCTTGATTGTTTAAAAAGACATGGTATAGATACTTCTGAATTAAGTAATCAAGTAGATATAGCTTGGGTTCCTGGTTCATTTGAATTGCCAATCGCAGCTAAAACCCTCATGAAAAAAAAGAGTTATGACGTTTTAATTGCTCTAGGAGCTGTGATCCGTGGTGAAACTTCCCACTATGATGTAGTTATATCTGAGGCGAGCAAAGGTATTTCGCAAGTCTCACATGAAAATAATGTTCCAATTATTTTTGGAGTTTTAACTACTGATACTATGCAGCAGGCTTTAGAAAGAGCAGGGATTAAAAATAATCTTGGTTGGAATTATGCTTTACAAGCAATTGAGATGGGATCCTTAATTAAAAATTTAAATTAATTGAAAAAATTTAATTATTTTTATCATTGATCCCTTCTTTGAGATAAAATAAAAAAGTTATGCGGATGTAGCTCAGTGGTAGAGCATCTCCTTGCCAAGGAGAATGTCGAGAGTTCGAATCTCTTCATCCGCTTTTAATATTTTTATCTTTTAAAATGATTTCAATAAAAATTTTGTAATGATAAGAGTAATTTCTATTGAAGATTTAAAGGGATTATTTACTAAACCTTATGGTACAGATGCACCAACAAAACAAAAATGGGCTGAATTTTATAATGAGAATGTTGTTTTTGTAGACCCAACGCAGGAAACAAAGGGCTTAGATTCTTATATTAAAGCTCAAGAAAAGCTAGTTAAAAGATGTGATGATGTTTTTTTAGAAACTCATGCGATTTCCATAACCGGAAATTGTGGATTTGTTGAATGGACAATGGGTTTAAAAATTATGGGTAAAGAATTTATTTATCCTGGAACTACTCGTTTATTGTTTGATAAAAATGGATTAATTAAAGAGCACAGAGATTACTTTGATTTTTGCGGTCCAACTTTTGGACCAGTTCCTATTTTAGGACCTTTTATAAGATGGCTTTATAGTAAATTTGTATCTTGATTTTGCTTTCTTTAGTTATAGAGCGCATTATATTTCACGAATCAATAAATTTTGAGAAGTAACTTCTTTAAAATCAAATTGAGAATAAAACAATTTTTTATTTGTTGTCATTAAATATAATTTTTTTGTATTTTTAATTTTTTTAGAAGACAAAAGATTTTTTACAATTAATGTTCCAAAACCTTTGCCTTGGTGATTTTGATCTATAACAATATCCCAAAGCACTCCGCGGTAAATCCCATCGGTTAAAGCTCTACCAAAACCAACTATTTCCTTTCCAACCCAAAGACTTATTACGACATCACTGTTAGCAAGACATTTTTTTAGATCATTAATTGTTCTATTTTTTGCCCAGAAAGCATTGGTATCTAGTAATTTTTTTAACTTAGTTAATCCATTTGTTGGCTCAAGATTAGGACCTAATCCCAAAACCCTTAATCCTAAAGCTCCTTTGGCATGTTTGATTAGAGATATTTCTTTCATTTATTAAAAAGATTTTTGAAAAGTGATGTCAGCTAGGTTTAATTTATGACTTCAATCTAAATACCTTAATCGATAGTTTCTATAAAATAAAGAGATAATAGTTTTCTTCATTCTGTTGTAACGCACTAATTTATAATGTTTGTAATAAGATGAATTTTTTAAGGACTTTTACTTATGCTAAAACTTTTGTTGGGAGATCCGAATACACGAAAGTTAAAGCGCTATCAACCAATAGTGGAAGAGATAAATTTTTTAGAAGAAGAAATTTCTCAATTGACTGATGATGAGCTTAGAAAAGAAACTCAAAATCTTAAATCAAATATTTCAGCAGAATTAGATTTTAAAAAACAAAAAGAACTCTTAGAAGAATTTCTTCCAAGAGCCTTTGCCATAGTAAGAGAAGCAAGTAAACGTGTTCTTGATATGCGACACTTTGATGTTCAGTTAATAGGCGGGATGGTTTTAAATGAGTGTCAAATTGCTGAGATGAAGACTGGAGAGGGAAAAACTCTTGTCGCAACATTACCTTGTTATTTAAATGCTCTTACAGGAAAAGGTGTTCATGTTGTCACTGTAAATGATTATTTAGCTAGAAGGGATGCAGAGTGGATGGGACAAGTTCATCGTTTTTTAGGTTTATCCGTTGGTTTGATTCAGCAAGATATGAATCCAGTTGAAAGAAAGAAAAATTACGATTGTGATATAACTTATGCCACAAATTCAGAATTAGGATTTGATTATTTAAGAGATAATATGGCTACCGATATTACTGAGGTAGTTCAAAGAAAATTTAATTACTGCGTAATTGATGAGGTTGATTCAATATTAATTGATGAAGCAAGAACGCCTCTAATTATTTCTGGCCAAGTTGAAAGACCACAAGAAAAATATCAAAAGGCTGCAAAATTATCTTTGGCATTAGTCAAAGCAAAAGAATTAAGTAAAGATGGTATTGATCCAGAAGGTGATTATGAAGTTGATGAAAAACAGAGAAGTTGCATATTAACCGATCAGGGTTTTGCAAAATGTGAAGAGTATTTGGGAGTTAATGATTTATACAATCCTCAAGATCCTTGGGCGCACTATATAACTAACGCTTTAAAAGCAAAAGAATTATTTATAAAAGATGTTAATTATATTATTAAGAACGATGAGGCTGTAATAGTTGATGAATTTACTGGTAGGGTAATGCCAGGAAGACGTTGGAGTGATGGACAACATCAGGCAATAGAAGCGAAAGAGAGTCTTAAAATTCAGCCTGAGACTCAAACGTTAGCATCGATAACTTATCAGAATTTTTTCCTTTTATATCCTGGTCTAGCAGGAATGACTGGAACAGCAAAAACTGAGGAGGTTGAATTTGAAAAAACTTATAAATTAGAATCAACAGTTATACCGACAAATCAAATAAGAAAGAGACAAGATTGGTCTGATCAAGTATTTAAGACAGAGATTGGTAAATGGAAAGCAGTTGCTAAAGAAACTGCGCAAATTCATAGAGATGGTAGACCAGTTTTAGTTGGTACAACAAGTGTTGAAAAAAGCGAATTATTAAGCTCACTTTTATCTGAAGAAAAAATCCCACATAATTTGTTAAATGCTAAGCCAGAGAACGTTGAACGTGAGGCAGAAATTGTTGCTCAGGCAGGAAGAGCAGGTGCTGTTACTATTGCGACTAATATGGCTGGAAGAGGAACAGATATAATTCTTGGCGGTAATAGTGACTATATGGCAAGGCTTAAATTAAAAGAAATTTTAATTCCTTTGTTAGTCAAGCCTGATAATGAGCATAAGCCACCAATACCTAAACAAAGAAATTCAAAATCCAAGAGTGGTTTTTCTACAAAAGCTGGTTCAAATTTGAAAAAGAACATTTCAAGTTCTTCAACAAGTCTTTTCCCTTGCAAACTAGATGAAGCAATTGAAAAGAAACTCTCTCTGTTATCTGATGAACTTGTTAAAAATTGGGGAGATAGACAACTTTCTGTCTTGGAGCTTGATGACAGGATAGCCACAGCAGCAGAAAAAGCACCAACTGATGATAACTTGATAAAGCTTTTGAGAGAATCTTTGTCTGATGTAAAAAAAGAATATGAAAAAGTTTTGATTCATGAAGAAGAAAAAGTAAGAGAAGCTGGCGGTTTACATGTCATTGGTACTGAGAGACATGAATCAAGAAGAGTGGATAATCAACTCAGAGGTAGAGCAGGAAGACAAGGTGATCTTGGAAGTACAAGATTCTTTTTATCTTTAGATGATAATTTATTAAGGATTTTTGGAGGTGATAGAGTAGCAAACCTAATGAATGCTTTTAGGGTTGATGAAGATATGCCTATTGAGTCAGGAATGCTTACTAGGTCTCTAGAAAGTGCTCAAAAGAAAGTTGAAACATACTATTACGATATTAGAAAACAAGTTTTTGAATACGACGAGGTAATGAATAATCAAAGAAAAGCAGTTTATGGCGAAAGACTAAGAGTATTAAAAGGAATTGATTTAAAGAGACAAGTCATAGGATATGGAGAAAGGACAATGATTGAAATTGTAGATGCTTATATTAATCCTGATCTTCCCCCAGAAGAATGGAATATTGATCAATTAATTTCTAAAGTCAAAGAATTTATATATTTATTAGATGATCTTAAATCTGATGATATTAATTTACTTTCAATAGAAGAATTAAAAAACTATCTTCAAGAGCAGTTGCGAATAGCGTATGATTTAAAAGAATCACAAATAGAAAAGATTCGTCCAGGATTAATGAGAGAAGCTGAAAGATTTTTCATTTTGCAGCAAATCGATAATTTATGGCGAGAACATCTTCAATCCATGGATTCCTTGAGGGAATCAGTCGGATTGAGAGGTTATGGTCAAAAAGATCCATTAATTGAATATAAAAACGAAGGATATGACATGTTTCTAGAAATGATGACTAATATGAGACGAAATGTTATTTATTCAATGTTTATGTTTCAACCTAAAAATGATGTTGATGAAAAAAATTAAATCAATATTTAATCATCTCCAAGAAATTCAAAAATTTCTTTGTCTTTTAGATTTTGAGAATCACCGAGTTTAGAAATATCAATAGATTCTGAGCTGGCGATACATTGTAGAGTTTTTTGTAATTTAAGAATTTCATTTTCAAGAGAGTCTATCCTATCCATTAAATTTTTTATCACACTAGCTTCTGCATCTGGTAAGGCAGAGTGAGCTAACGGATTTACTTTGACACCACTTTGATGCACTACCCTGCCAGGAACTCCAACTACAGTACTGTTTCCCTCTACATTTCGAACGACTACTGAGCCAGCACCAATACGGGTATTGGATCCTACCGTGATTGATCCAAGAACTTTTGCCCCCGCTCCGACTACAACATTTTCCATTAAGGTGGGGTGTCTTTTGCCATGGCTTTTACCAGTACCTCCTAATGTCACTCCCTGATAAAGCAAACAGTTATTTCCTATCTCAGCAGTTTCACCAATTACAACGCCCATTCCATGATCTATGAAAACCCTTTTTCCAATTTTAGCCCCAGGATGGATTTCAATACCTGTTGCTAGCCTATTTAGATGACTGAGTAATCGAGGAATTAAAGGAATCTTTAATTGCCATAATTTATGAGTAAACCTATGTATTACTATTGATTGAAAGCCAGGGTAGCAAAGAAATATCTCTACTATTCCTCTTGCGGCGGGATCTCTCTCTCTGATAATTTCTATATCTGATTTAAAAGTTTTCAATATCATGGTTTAGTTAATAACTCCTATTTCTTTTTTTAATTGATTTATTGTTTCGATACTTAAATAATTTTTAGCACATATTATTTGAGGTAATCTCATCAACTGAGAACGATTTTTTAATAATGTATTTTCTACAACTGACAAACTAGGTCCATCACACACTATATGGTTCGAAGCCTTTAAAAGTGAAAGTAATCTACTGTTATTGTCTGAGATTGCTGTCATAAGCATTAATTCACTACCACGCATGCTATGTATAATGATTTCTGCAGCTCTCAATAAACCAGGACTTATGCTAACAATACCTACACAACTTCCAGCATTTAATTCCTTGAGAATTTTTAATTCTTTTTGAAAGTCGCTCAAGTCAACCGCAATAGCTCGAACTCCATATTGCTTAGCAACTTTTTCTAGAGGCTGTAAAAAATATCTGCTTGTGACAATCGTACCATTATTTGAATTACTTAAAACTTTTTCTAATTCTTCCATAGGAACAACTTCTACTGGTACATTAACTGTTTTAGAAAGGTCTTCTGCTATTAACATAGAAGCTCCAATATCTTCTCTAGGAGTACTGACTATGATTCTTGATCCGCACTTAATACGCCACTCAATTTCATTGTTCAATATCTCTCTCGTCTCTTGTAGAGTGAATCCAAGACTTATTAAGTTGTCAATAACCCTCTTTGCTTCTTGATCAGGAGCTTTCCTTATTTTATCTTTTGAGTAAAGTGATTTCGTAAATTCTCTTTTAGTAATATTATCCCTTACATAGATACCTGATCCAGCTATTGCCTCAACAACCCCATCTATTTCTAGTTGTCTGTAAACTTTGCTTATAGTATTACGATGGAGTCCAGTCTGCATTGCAAGTTGCCTCGTACTGGGAAGTCTGTGTCCTGGAGGAAAATGTCTAGCCGCAATTGCGAAACAAATTTGATTATTTAGTTGAGTAGATGCTGGGATATCACTGTCTTGTTGAATATGGAATCTCACTTTAGAAAAGTCCTGACTAATTTACTTTTTGATATAGTGACACTTTAACATTCGGCATATTTTTTGATAACAATTTATCACCCATCATCTTTTTTAATAAGAGGAGTTTTGCGAGGGCTTAAAAACATAATCATGTTTCTCCCTTCTCTTTTTGGTTTTTGCTGAACTTCTGATTGCTCTTCTAAATCATTAGCCATTTTCAAAAGAAGTGTTTCGGCTAAATTTGAGTGTTGAATTTCTCTTCCTCTAAACATTACAGTGCATTTTACCTTGTCTCCCGATTTTAGAAATTTAGTAGCTTGACCAATCCGAACATCATAATCATGCTTGTCGATTTTATATCTCATTTTTACTTCTTTAACTTCTGTTTGATGAGATTTTTTCCTTGCTTCTTTAGCTTTCTTTTCTTGTTCAAATTTATATTTACCGTAGTCCATGATTCTACAAACAGGAGGATTTGCTTTTTCGCTCACCAAAACTAAATCAAGTTCTCTTTGAGATGCTATTTCTAATGCTTCTAATCTATCTATGACGCCTAATTGTTTTCCATCTGAATCGACGACTCTCAATTGAGGGTATTTTATTCTTTCATTGATATTTGGTAGCTCTCTAACTGGAGCTCGTCTGTCAAAGCGTGGGCGTGGGGGCATTCAGTGAATTAAATAAATTGATTGGATGATGAACAAATCTATTTTTATAAAGTTAGCTTAAAAAAGACTCTATTTTAATTATTGCATCTTTTAGTAGGTTTTTGTTATTAAGCCAAAGAGGATTATTTTTATTACGAAACCAAGTTTTTTGTCTTTTGGCAAATTGGATTGTTTTTGTAGCAGTCAACTCAATTGCTTTGTCAATTGTTGAACGGTTATTTAAAACATCCCTAGCTTCTCGATAACCAATAGTTTCTAATATTGGCAAATCAAATCCGTATTTAGAGATAAGGTGTTTCGTCTCCTCAATAATTCCAGATAAAAACATATTTTTTGTTCTTTGTTCAATTCTTTCTTTTAAATTTTCTCTATCTAATCCAAGCTCTAGGATTTTCCAGTTAGGCGGTTTTTGAACTTGCAGAGTTGATAAAGGTTGACCTGTTACGTAAAAGACTTCTAAAGCTCTTATTGTTCTAATGTGGTCAGCAAAATTGATTTTCTTTGTTGATAATGGATCACAATTTTTCAGCAGTTCCCAACATTTTTCCTGGCCAAGTTCTTCTAATTGTCTCCTGAAATTATTTTGAGGAGGGACATCTGGTACAAAAAATCCTTTTGTAATTGAGTTCATATATAACCCACTTCCTCCAACAAGAAAAGGTAAATTATCTTGTTTCATTTCTCTATTAATAGATTTTTGAGCAATTTCTTGAAATTGTTTTACATTAATTGGATTGATTGGTTCTTCAATATCTATTAAAAAATGCTTTATTTTTTTTTGTTGGATTTTAGATGGCTTGGCTGTTCCAATATCCATGGACTTATAAATTTGCCTTGAATCAATATTGTGTATATGAGTTTTTAAATATTCTGCAATTTCAATAGCTAATTCTGTTTTGCCACTTGCAGTAGGCCCAATTAAAATTATTACATGAGGTAGATACGAAGACATATGAATTTCTGAAGAAAAAAATATAAGCTATATAATTAAAGTGATTAAATTTTTCATTTACTTCGAGCCTTTATCTTATTGCGGTGGTAAGTTTAATGAAAGACCTTTTAAAAATAACATTTTAAAAGCTTAATATTTTTTTTATATTAAATGAGTGAGGACAAAAGATCTAATAAAATCTCAAATGATTATGGCGCGGAACAGATACAGGTTTTAGAGGGGTTAGAACCAGTTCGTAAACGCCCTGGGATGTATATAGGTTCAACAGGACCTAGGGGATTACACCATTTAGTATATGAGGTAGTTGATAACTCGGTTGATGAAGCACTCGCAGGACATTGTGATCACATAGAAATAGTTCTTCGAGCAGATGGTTCTGCTTTAATTTCTGATAATGGACGAGGTATTCCAACAGATATTCATCCAAGAACAGGGAAAAGTGCCCTAGAAACTGTACTAACTGTTCTTCATGCAGGAGGTAAATTTGGTAGTGGTGGCTATAAAGTTTCAGGGGGTTTGCATGGAGTAGGAATATCTGTAGTTAATGCTCTAAGTGAATGGGTTAAAGTTACTGTTTATAGAGATGGAAGCGAATTTAATCAAAGATTTGAAAAAGGTGTATCAAAGGGTGAATTGGAAACTAAAAAGCAGACTGGCAAACCATCTAAGAAAGGAACAACTATTTGCTTTAAACCTGACAAAACGATTTTTTCTGGAGGAATTGAATTTGAATATGCTCTTCTTTCATCGAGATTAAGGGAGCTAGCTTATCTTAATGGCGGAGTAAAAATTGTTTTTAGAGATGAAAGAAATCAATTGTCAGATGGTTCGTTTAAGGAAGAAATTTACTTGTATCAAGGAGGTATTAAAGAATATGTTGAATACATGAATGCTGAAAAAGATTCTATTCATCCTGAAATAATTTATGTTGACTCACAGAAGGAAAATGTATATGTAGAAGCCGCTTTGCAATGGTGTTCCGATGTTTATTCAGATAACATTTTAGGATTTGCAAATAATATTAGAACGATTGATGGAGGAACTCATATTGAAGGGCTAAAAACAGTTCTGACAAGAACTTTCAATAATCTTGCAAAAAAGAGAGGCAAAAGAAAAGATATTGAAAAAAATTTAGCTGGCGAAAATATTAGAGAGGGTTTGACTGTTGTTTTATCAGTAAAAGTTCCAGATCCCGAATTTGAGGGGCAAACAAAAACAAAATTAGGAAATACTGAAGTACGGGGAATTGTGGATTCTCTCATTGGGGAGGCTCTTACAAAATATATGGAATTCAATCCTGGCATTTTGGATTTGATTCTTGAAAAAGCAATTCAATCATTTAATGCAGCAGAAGCTGCGAGAAGGGCTAGAGAATTAGTAAGAAGAAAAAGTGTTCTAGAAAGTTCTACATTACCGGGCAAATTAGCTGATTGTAGTTCTAGAGATCCCTCAGAATCTGAAATTTATATAGTTGAAGGAGATTCAGCTGGTGGCTCCGCAAAACAAGGCCGAGATAGAAATTTTCAGGCTATTTTGCCTCTCAGGGGTAAAATTCTCAATATTGAAAAAACTGACGATACTAAAATATATAAAAACACAGAAATACAATCATTAATAACAGCTCTAGGATTAGGAATAAAAGGAGAGGAGTTCGACGAGAGCTCTTTGAGATACCATAGAGTTGTAATTATGACGGATGCTGATGTTGACGGTGCTCATATAAGAACTTTATTGCTGACATTTTTTTACAGGTACCAAAGAGAACTTGTTGAGAAAGGTTTTATATACATTGCTTGTCCACCTCTTTATAAAGTTGAAAGAGGTAAGAACCATAATTACTGTTATAACGAGAATCAATTAAAGGATACAATTCAAGGTTTTGGAGAAAATGCAAATTATAATATCCAAAGATTTAAGGGATTAGGGGAAATGATGCCAAAACAATTATGGGATACAACTATGAATCCTCAAACGAGGATGATGAAAAGGGTTGAAATCGAAGATGCACTTGAAGCTGACAGAATATTCAATATATTAATGGGAGATAAAGTTGCACCAAGAAGAGAATTTATTGAAACTCATAGTAGCAACTTAGATATGGCAACTTTAGACATATGATCAATAATGTTCTCAAGAATTTTTGTTTAATTACTTTTGCATTAATTGCTCCAATTACATTACCTGCTGGTGGGATTCAAAAAAGTTTGAATCAAAATAAGTTTCCATATAGTACAAATGAAATTATATTATGTTCAAATACTTCTCTTTATTCTTGTCCTGAAATTTGTGCTAAGGAATTATTAGTTCTTGATGTAGGTACAACCTTATCAGTATTACGAAATTGGAAAGTCAGCAAAAATGAAATCTGGGTTAGGGTTGAATTAGCTTCTAATAAACTTTTAGATGATCCTAATAAGATTTTAAAAGGTTGGATAAAAATGTAAATTTTGGATTTTAGTTCAATAAGTATAATTTTGCTTGGCAGTACTTTTGGATTAATACTGAGAATATTCATACAAAATAATTTTAAAAAAAGTATAGGTTTCGATATTCAAAATACTTCAATAGTAAATTTTATATCATCTTTTTTATTGGGAATTTTAGTAGCTTTAAATTTTATTAATAACGAAATATTAGTGTTAATTTATATTGGTTTTTTAGGATGTTTTAGTACCTTTTCTTCTTTTGTATATCAACTATTTGACTTATTTATAAAAAGAAAATTCCTAAGATTATTTTTCCACTACATAGAAGTGATAATTTTTTCATTTCTGTTCTTTTATTTAGGTTATTTTCTTATTCAGTTTTTTTTAAAGTGAAAATAAATACTTTTACTTATATTCTTTTAGCTGCTTACTTGGCTACTTTTTTAAGAATAACTATAAATAATAATTTTTTTATTTCAATCATAGGATCATTTTTAGTAGGTTTTTTTATTAGTAGAAGATTGAGTGATTCAACTGAAAAAATTTTATTGAGTGGTTTTTTTTCTTGCTTTACATCCTTTAGCGGATTTATATATTTTTTGTATAAAATTTTAAATCAAGGGGATTGGATTAAATTTATAATTTTTTTTAATTTAATCATTATCGTAAATTTGTTTACCATGATTATCGGGTTCTGGATAAGTAGAAAAATTACTTAGATTTCATATAATGGTGTTGTTACTTTGATAAGGGATTATATTTATGAATGAAAATAATCTTGAAATAGTTGCATCGTTATCTTCAGATTTAAGTATAAGAGAAAATATTACTATTCAACTCGAGGAATTGCTTATCGCGGGAAATTATGATGAGGCAAAGTTACTTTTAGAGCCTTCTCAACCTGTTGATATTGCAGATGCTATTGGAAGCCTTCCACTAATATTGCAGGCATTAGCATTTCGATTATTAAAGAAAAATGAAGCAATTGAGGTTTATGAATATTTAGATCCAGTAGTTCAGCAAACATTATTAGAAAGGCTGCGTTCAGGAGAGGTTTTAGAAATCGTTGAAAAAATGTCTCCTGATGATAGGGTTCAACTCTTTGATGAATTGCCTGCAAAAGTTGTACGAAAATTTTTGTCTGCTCTTAGTCCAGGTGAAAGGAAAGTAACAGCTGAATTACTTGGATATGAGCCTGAAACTGCCGGAAGATTAATGACAACTGAATTTATAGACCTTAAAGAGATGCAAACTGCGGCTGATGCTCTTTCTTTAGTGAGAAAAAGAGCCCCATTTACTGAAACAATTTATAGTTTATATGTTACGGATAAAGAAAGACATTTAACTGGTATTCTCTCTTTAAGAGATCTTGTAACTGCTGATCCCTCTAAGCCAATTGGTGATGTTATGACAAGAGATGTAGTTAATATCTCTACTAACACGAATCAAGAAGAGGTTGCTAGAGCAATACAAAGATATGATTTTTTAGCACTACCAGTGGTTGATAAAGAAAAAAGACTGGTTGGGATAGTAACAGTTGATGATTTAATTGATGTTATAGAACAAGAAGCAACAAGAGACATTTACGCAGCAGGGGCAGTACAACCTGGAGATGAAGATGACTATTTCCAAAGTAGTTTGTTTACGATTGCTCGAAGAAGAATTTTATGGTTATTAATTTTGGTTTTGGCAAATGGTTTAACGACAAAAGTTATTGCTATGAATGATCAAATATTAAAAGAAATAGTCTTATTAGCTGCATTTATTCCACTTCTTATTGGTACTGGGGGAAATGTTGGTGCTCAAAGTTCAACGGTTGTAATTAGAGGTTTAAGTACTCAAAAATTGAAGTCTCTTGGTGCTATTAAGGCAGTAATCAAGGAGGCAATTACAGGCGCTCTTTTAGGTGTTTTCATGATGCTTGTAGTATTCCCCTTCGCTTGGTGGCAAGGAGAAGGGCCCTTAATTGCTTCAGCAGTGGGAATAAGTTTAATATCCATAACGACTTTAGCTGCTACAACAGGAGCCATTCTCCCTTTGTTGTTTGACAGAATGAAATTGGATCCAGCCTTAATGTCCTCTCCTTTCATTACAACAGTCACTGATATTGCTGGTGTATTTATTTATCTCAGTACGGCAAAATGGCTATTAAACTCGTCATTAGCCTAAATTCACTAGGTATTTATTCTCATTTTTGTAAAAATGTGGATTTTTTTGTTTAACTTTACATTTCTTAATGGTATTGTTTACAAAACATCATTCAACTTTCATGTCTTCTGAAACAATAAGTGAAAATAAACTAACTTCAATTGCTAGTATAAAAAGTAGTAATGATGTTGATCTTGTTCGCTCATATTTAAGGGATATTGGAAGAGTTCCATTACTATCTCATGAGCAAGAAATTACTCTAGGTAGACAAGTTCAAGAGTACATGGAAGTTGAAAGAACAGAATTAGAAATTATTGAATTAACAGGAGATAAGCCAAGTATTGATGAATTATCGACCAAATTAAATTTATCTTCCTCCATAATAAAAAAAAGACTGAGAGCTGGACAGAGGGCTAAAGAAAGAATGGTCGCAGCTAACCTAAGATTAGTAGTAAGCGTTGCAAAAAAATATACAAAAAGAAATATGGAACTTTTAGATTTAATTCAGGAGGGAACAATAGGATTGGTTAGAGGAGTTGAAAAATTTGATCCAGCTAGAGGTTACAAGTTTTCAACATATGCATATTGGTGGATTAGACAAGGTATTACAAGAGCAATAGCTGAAAAAAGTCGGGCGATAAGGCTACCAATTCACATAACTGAAATGTTAAATAAGTTAAAAAAAGGTCAAAGAGAGCTCAGTCAAGAGATGTCTAGAACTCCTACTGTAAGTGAACTTGCAAAATACGTAGAGCTTCCCGAAGATGACGTTAAAGATTTGATGTGCAAAGCTGGACAGCCAGTTAGTCTAGAAACCAAAGTTGGAGATGGTGAAGATACTGTCTTATTAGATTTACTTGCAGGTGGCGAGGATTTGCCGGACGAACAAATTGAGATGGATTGTATGAGAGGTGATCTGCATTCTCTTTTACATCAATTGCCTGATCTACAATGTAGAGTTTTAAGAATGAGATACGGAATGGATGGTGATGAGCCAATGTCTCTTACAGGTATAGGAAGAGTTCTAGGGATAAGTAGAGATCGAGTAAGAAACCTAGAAAGAGATGGATTAAGAGGTCTGAGAAGACTTAGTGATAATGTAGAAGCTTATTTTGTTTCTTGAATAAATTCATTTATTAACTTATTTGTTTTTTCAGGTTCCTCATCATGAGGGCAATGTCCAGCGCCTTTAATAATATCTAATCTTTTGATATTCCTGAATAGTTTTTTCCATTCTCTTGCTTCATTTAAAGATTCCCAAGGATCTTCCTCACCCCATATCAATTGGATTGGAGCATCAACTTTATGGAAAAGGTCAGTAGCAAGGTAGTCATCAAATAAGTTAATAAAACCACGAAAAGCTTCTTTAGAATTTTTTCTTTGGGAGGGTTGATAAAGTATTTCAATCAATTCTTTATCGATATTTTTTCCTGAAGGGTAAGCTTGTTCAAGTATTTTCTTTATAACTTTTGGATTAGCGGCTCTTGTAAAAAGTGTATTACTAATTGCTTTTTGTCTGACTATCGTTTTAAGAACGGGTCTAAGTAGATTCATTAAGATATCATTTTTTTTCAAACGTTTATCATCCATAGTTCTTTGTGCACAATCAATCAAAATGATACCTTTGCAATTATCCTTGAGGATTTCAGCAGCTTTCAATGCAATAACACCTCCAATTGAATTTCCTACCAAGTAAACAGGAGATTTTATTACCTCTGCACAAAATGTTGATATTTGATTACCCCATAAGTCAAATGAATATTTAATGGAGTTTTCTTTGTCAGGTTCGTAATTTAATAAAGCATTAGGCTGACTACTTTCTCCAAATCCTAATAAGTCAATTGCATAGCAGTTAGAAAATTTACCAAGAAAATCTTGATTATGTCTCCAGTGGTTTTTTGATGCCCCAAATCCATGAACTAATAAAATTTTAATATTTTTTTCAGAAGTAGATTTTTTGGATAAAGACCAAGAAATTTCCCAATTTTTCCATTTCCAAGTTTCAGATTTATTTAGTGACACTATGAATATGCTTTTAATTAAACTTTAATTCAAAAAAAAATTATTCGTTTTTAATAAATTATTCTTAGTTAAGAAAAAGCGTTCATTTTATGAAAAGGAAAAAGGTTATATGTATTGGAGAGGCTTTAATAGACAGAATCAGAAATAAGTCAAATAAAGGATTTACAGATTTTTTGGGTGGTGCGCCGGCTAATGTTGCTTGTGCATTAAGAAAATTAAAAATAGATTCAACATTTATGGGAAGTTTGGGTAATGATGATTATGGAAAAAAATTTATTTCACAATTTGATCAATTGGGAGTTAATTTGGATTTCTTGCAACTAAATAATGATTCATCGACTCGTGTGGTTAATGTAGATAGAGATCGATTTGGAGATCGTTTTTTTTCAGGCTTTGAGGAAAGTTCTCATGCTTGCTATGCAGACGAAGTTCTTAGCAAGAAATTAATAGAAAAAGAAATTTTAAATTTGGAGAAATCTTTTCTAGAAATAAAATATATGGTAATGGGAACGAACTTATTAACATCTCCAATATCAGCAGAGACTATTTTTTTTCTTATTGAACAGGCTAATAAATTTGAAGTCAAAATAGTTATTGATTTGAATTGGAGAGAGGTCTTTTGGGATCATTCAAGTTTCTCATCAGAAATTAGCAAAGCCGCGAGAGTTAATTTAATCAAGAATTTTTTAAATCATGCAAATATTTTAAAGCTTGCGAAGGAGGAAGCAACTTTGTTTTTTGAGGATGAAAATCCCTTGCTAATATCTCAACAACTGTCTAAAAGACCAGACGTAATAATAACTGATGGAAAAAATCCTGTTTTATGGAGTATCAGTGGATTTCAGGGAATTACCGCAACTCCTACTTCACAAAAAATTGTTGATACAACTGGAGCAGGCGATGCTTTTTTAGCTGGCTTTATTTCAAAATTAATTTCTTCTGGCTATCCTACAAATATTCTAGAGATAGAAGATTGCATTAAGTTCGCAGGTGTTTGTGGATTATTAACTTGTCTTGGTGAAGGCGCCATCGAGCAACAGCCATATTATGAAAAAGTTAATAAATTTTTGGGATCTCTTATTTCGTAGTGTCTTCCATAATTTTTTGCGTAATTAATTTTTATTTTCCAGAAATTATCAATAACTGTTTCAATTAATTCTGGCCATTCAATAACTAAAATTGCTTTTCTTTGTATTGCCTCTTCTTCTTCTGAAAAAAATACTTCCTTTGCTGAAGAAAAATTTTCTAACCTGTATAAATCAAGGTGAATTAGCGGAATTCTTCCTGAGTTATAGTGATGCGATAAAGCAAATGTAGGGCTTGTAATGTCCTCAGAGATTGACAAGCCTTTAGCAATTCCTTGAACAAATGAAGTTTTCCCAGCCCCAATTGGACCCTTTAATAAAACAATTGATTGTGGATTTAATTTGTGTGAGAGTTTTTCTCCCAAATTTAAAGTTTCTTTTAAATTTTCAATAAACACAAAATTACTCAAAAATCATTTATAGTTTAATAGAAAGATACTTACAAGATATGGTTATCGCAAATTCAGTTAAAACCTCCACACCTACCTGCGTAATTTCCGACATCTCTCTTTCAGATTTTGGCCGTAAAGAAATCAAAATTGCCGAGACAGAAATGCCTGGACTAATGGCACTTAGAGATAAATATCAATCTGAAAAGCCACTAAAAGGTGCAAAAATAGCTGGAAGTCTCCACATGACTATTCAGACAGCAGTCTTGATAGAAACTCTTGTTGATCTTGGTGCAGAAGTGAAATGGGCTTCGTGTAATATCTTTTCAACTCAAGATCATGCGGCGGCTGCTATCGCAGATAAAGGAATTTCCGTATACGCAAAAAAAGGTGAGACTCTTGATGAGTATTGGCAATATACTCACTATATTCTTGATTGGGGTTCAGACTCTCCAAATATGATTCTTGATGATGGAGGTGATGCAACTGGCTTATTGATACTCGGTAGTAAAGCTGAAAAAGATTTATCTGTTTTAGATGATCCCAGTAATGAAGAAGAAATTGCCTTATTCAATTCTATTAAGTCTAAGTTGGAAAATGATAGTGACTTCTATTCTAGAATTAAGAGTAATATCATTGGTGTTACTGAAGAAACTACGACGGGAGTTGCAAGACTTTATCAACTGCAAAAGCAAAATGCTTTACCTTTCCCTGCTATTAACGTTAATGATTCAGTGACTAAGAGCAAATTTGATAATTTATATGGCTGCCGTGAATCCTTAGTAGACAGCATAAAGCGTGCAACTGACGTGATGATTGCTGGCAAGGTTGCTTTAGTAATGGGTTTTGGAGATGTAGGTAAGGGCTCAGCCCAGTCATTACGTGGACTTGGTGCAATCGTAAAAGTTGCTGAAGTTGATCCAATTTGTGCTCTTCAAGCAGCAATGGAAGGTTTTAGCGTTGTTACGCTAGATGATGTTGTGAAAGACATAGACATCTTTGTTACGGCTACTGGTAACTATCAGGTAATAACACATGAAAATCTTCTCAAGATGAAGGATGAGGCTATAGTTTGTAATATTGGACATTTCGATAATGAAATTGATGTAGCCTCATTAAAAAATTATCAATGGGAAAATATAAAGCCGCAAGTTGATCACATAACCCTGCCTAGCGGAAATAAAATTATTCTTTTAGCTGAAGGTAGATTAGTAAACTTAGGCTGTGCTACTGGCCACCCAAGCTTTGTTATGAGTAATTCTTTTACTAATCAGGTGTTAGCTCAAATCGAACTTTTCAATAAGTCAGAACAATATGCGAAAGAGGTTTATGTTTTACCAAAACACCTAGATGAAATGGTGGCTAGATTACATTTAGATAAAATTGGTGCAAAATTAACAAAATTAACTAAAGAACAGGCTGATTATATTAATGTCTCTGTTGATGGGCCTTATAAACCAGAACTTTACAGATACTAAGATTGACTTTAATTTTTGAAAACTTTCTTACTTCAATACCAGACTACATCAGTTTGGCTGTTGAAAAAAATTCAACATTAGCATACCTTACTATTTGTCTGGCTATGTTTTTAGAAAATATAATTCCCCCAATCCCCTCAGAAATAATAATGCCATTAGGTGGTTTTTTTGTTTATCAACAAAAATTAAATTTCTACATTTTAGTTTTTTGGGGATTACTAGGAACTATTTTAGGATCATTGCCTTGGTATTATTTAGGTAGATTTGTAAATGAAAAAAGACTTTCAAATTTTCTAGATAAAAAAGGAAAATATCTGGGAATTTCTTCTAATGATTTAATTAAAAGTAAAAGGTGGTTTGATAAATATGGGGTTTCTTTAGTTTTTTGGGGCCGATTAGTACCAGGCATAAGAACTTTAATTTCAGTTCCCGCTGGCATAGAACTCATGCCATTAAGAAAATTTCTGCTTTGGACTACATTTGGTAGCTTAATATGGGTAGCACTTCTGACTTATTCAGGGTATTTATTTGGTGAAAACTATCTAATCATTGAAACTTACTTAGATCAAATCAAATATGTTGTAAAGCCAATTTTAATTTTAATTTTCTTATATTTTTTTATGAAAATAATTATTAGATTTTTGAAAAAAAATAGAGCTTAGAAAGGAATTTCACTTGAGTTATTGCTGTTGGAATATTGGTTATTATCAGACTCTTTTCGTGAGCCTAGTAAGTTTAATCTATCTACCCTAACAACTGGTTTATATCTATCTTCTCCAGTATTTTTATCTTTCCAACTATCTATCTTAAAGCTTCCTGTAATTCCAATTAATGATCCTTTTTTCACATAATCTGCGGCTATTTGTGCTTGCTTGCCCCATATTTCTAAATTAAACCAATCTGGTTCTTCATCTCTGCTTCTTCTGTTAACTGCAATTGTGAAATTCGCTACGATACTTCCAGATTCAAAATATCTGACATCTGGTTCTCTTCCTGCTCTGCCAACAAGGTTAATAGTGTTAATTTCCATAATTTTTTTTTTTATAATACTCATATTTTCAGGTTCTGCTCAAAGTTTTAAGTGCTATTCATAACTAAACGTCAGAATTCCGAGAGCTTATCAAAAAATAGATATATTATTTATAAAAAGAAATTCTTATTGTGATTTTTAACAGATTTAAATTTTCTCGAGATATTGGCATAGATTTGGGAACGGCCAATACTCTTATACATGTATCAGGAAAAGGCGTTGTTTTACAGGAGCCTTCTGTGGTAGCTATGGATTTAGAAGAAGGGATTCCATTAGCTGTTGGTAAAGAAGCAAAGTTAATGCTTGGAAGGACCCCTGGCAATATAAGAGCTGTAAGACCACTAAGAGATGGGGTTATCGCAGATTTTGATGCTGCAGAACAAATGATAAAAACATTTATTCAAAAATGTAATGAAGGTAAGGGGATAGTAGCTCCAAGGATAGTGATTGGAATTCCAAGTGGAGTTACTAGTGTTGAGCGAAGAGCAGTAAGAGAAGCTGGATTAGCGGGAGCTAGAGAAGTTCACTTAATAGATGAACCTGTCGCAGCAGCAATAGGGGCATCATTGCCAGTAACTGAGCCAATTGGAACAATGATTGTTGATATTGGTGGAGGTACGACTGAGGTTGCAGTATTAAGTTTAGGAGGAACTGTTTTAAGTGAATCTGTTCGAATAGCAGGCGATGAAATAAATGAGTCAATTGCGCTTTATCTTAAAAAAGTTCACAATTTAGTTGTGGGAGAGAGAACTGCAGAAGATATCAAGATAAAAATTGGATCTGCATTTCCAGATGATGATTTTGATAAAACTACTTTAGAGGTTAGAGGTTTACATCTTTTATCTGGTCTTCCTAGATCAGTCACTTTGACATCAGGAGAAATCAGAGAAGCTATGGCTGAAACACTTAGCAAAATAGTCGAAGCTGTAAAAAGAACTTTAGAGCGAACCCCTCCTGAACTTGCTGCAGACATAGTTGATAGGGGGATTATGCTTGCAGGTGGTGGAGCTTTAGTGAGAGGCATTAATGATTTATTGAGCGATGAAACAGGAATTTTTACTCACATAGCAGAAAACCCACTGCTTTGCGTAGTGAATGGTTGTGGAGAGGTGTTGGATGATTTTAAAAAACTCAAAAGAGTCGTTGACACTCCAGAATTCATAAGGAATGCCATAAGAGATTAATGTTATGTTAGGTATCCGACGAATTTCTAATAGTCGTTGGTGGCATAAAAAGAAAAATTGGCTATTTTTTGCAATTTTTTTATTTTTGGTTTTTGTAAGAATTTCAAAAGGAGCGTTTTACAAAGATTTTTATTATTTTATTTCAAAACCTTTTTGGCCTGGTCAATTTCAAAAAGAAATTGTTCTTGAGAGTATTGATCAAGAATATTTAATAAAGTTAAATCTTCTTACAAAAGATAATATAAGATTGCGAAAAATCTTATCTCTTCAAGAATCATCTAATGATGAACATATTTCAGCTGCAGTTATTTCGCGAAAAACAGGTAGTTGGTGGAGACAAATAATTTTAAACAAAGGTTCAAAGGATGGAGTAGAAATTGGCAATATTGTGATTGGTCCGGGTGGATTATTAGGTAGAGTAAAGAATACTTCTTTATTCACTTCGTCGGTAACTTTAATAACTTCTCCAGACAGTAAGTTAGGTGTTTGGGTAGATAGAATTCAAATCAATGGATTACTAGTCGGTTTAGGAGATGATTATCCTAGCCTAATACTTTATTCAAAAGATGTCGATATTAAAGTCGGAGATTTTGTATCATCATCTCCTGCTAGTACGTTATTACCTCCAAATATTCCCATTGGTATTGTCCAATCTATAGATGAGACATTGAAATCAAAAAAAACGGCAAAAATTTCACTTTTAGCAAAACCTCATGTAATTGATTGGGTACAAATTTTGAAAGTAAATATTTAATGAATAAATTTCTTACAAAAAAATTATCTACAATAAGTTTTATTTTTATCCCAATTATTTTTTTGTGGCACCCTAATTGGCTTGGGTTTTTAGGTGTTCAGCCATATTGGCCATTATTTTGGTTATTGCCTTGGTCAATGATTAATGGATCAATCAATGGATTAATATTTGGTTTGTTTTTAGGTCTCATCTTAGATTCTCTAACTTTAAATGAAAGTTTTACTCAAATACCAGGCTTAATTTTTTGTGGGTTTTTGTTTGGGAGAATTAAATTACATAGTGATATTTTGTTGGGACATTTTAGGTATGGTTTAATTTGTTCTTTTGGAAGTTTTTTATGTGGCACTCTTTATTTTTTACAAATTTTGTTTAGAAATTTTTCAGATAGTAAATCTTTAATGTTAATACCCAGTATTAAAAATATCTTAGCGGAAGTTTTTTTGACGGGTTTTTTTGCTCCCTTTATTTGCTCCCAACTTTTAAGGTTTTTTAAATTTTCAAGAAGAAAAATACAGTAATAAATTTTGCAAAGAGGAAAAAATGCTTGAAAAATTTTATATATATTTTCAATTCATTCAAAATGTTTGTAAATCTTAGGGATATCTCTTTGAGGGTTCGTAATGTTATATTTTTAATTGTTAGAATAAATATTCAATGCAATAGTTCTTTGCTTTGAAATATCGAGAAATCTTTTTTTAACTATGTCAAAAGCAAGAATTTTAGTTGTTGATGATGAACCAGCAGTTTTGAAAGTATTAGTTACGAGGCTTCAACTAGCAGGATATCAGGTGTATTCAGCCACTAACGGCGAAGAAGCTCTTGAGTCTTTTCACAGGGATTCCCCAGATTTGATAGTTCTTGATGTTATGCTTCCAAAAATGGATGGATTTGCTGTTTGTAGAAGAATTAGAGCTGAATCAGTAGTTCCAATAATATTCTTAACAGCTCTAGAGGCTATTTCAGAGAGAGTTGCAGGTTTGGATTTAGGTGCTGATGATTACTTATCTAAACCATTTAGCCCAAAAGAATTAGAGGCTAGAATAGCTACTATTTTGAGAAGAATGGGCCCAACTGTATCGGTTACGGAAACTAAAGAAGTTCCTTCAGGCAAAGGAGTTATGAAATTTGGAAGTTTAGTTGTTGATACTAATCGCAGACAAGTTTCAAGAGCAGGAGATAGAATAAGCTTAACTTATACTGAATTTAGCCTCCTAGAATTATTGTTTGATGAGCCTGGAAAGGTTGTCCCGAGAGCAGAAATTTTAGAACAGCTATGGGGTTATCCTCCTCGTAGAGCAGCAGATTTAAGAGTTGTAGATGTATATGTAGCTAGATTAAGAGGTAAATTGGAACCAGATCCAAGAAATCCAGAATTAATATTAACTGTTAGAGGAATTGGTTACGCATCTCAGAGAGTTGGTGAAACAGCAACATCTTTGGCAAGTTGAGCCATAGTCTGATAATTTTATTAAATAAAACAAATATATTAAAATAAATTTTGTCTGAAATAAAAGAAGCACGCTTACAAAAAGCTAATTCACTCAATAGTAAAGGTTTTGCTTCTTATGCACAGAGTTTTAGAGTTTCAAATACTACAAAATTTCTTATTCAAAAATTTGATTATTTAGAAAATGGTCAAGAGGATGACTTCAGTGTTTCTATTGCTGGAAGAGTGATGGCAAAAAGGGTAATGGGTAAAATTGCCTTTTTCACAATAAGCGATCAAGATGGTCAGATTCAGCTTTATCTTGAAAAAAAGATCATTAACTTAAATTTAGAAAAACAAAAATTACTTTCTTTTGAAGATATTAAAGAAATAGTAGATATTGGTGATTGGATAGGCGTCTATGGAACTATTAAAAAAACAAATAAAGGTGAGCTTTCTATAAAAGTAGAAAAGTGGGAAATGTTATCCAAATCATTACAACCTCTGCCTGATAAATGGCATGGATTGACTGATATTGAAAAAAGATATAGACAACGTTATTTAGATTTAATAGTGAATCCTCACTCTAAAAATGTATTTAAAACAAGAGCAAAATGTATAAGTTTTATAAGAAAATGGTTAGATAATAGAAATTTTTTAGAGATAGAGACTCCAATTCTGCAATCTGAAGCAGGTGGTGCTGAAGCAAGACCATTTATAACTCATCACAATACATTAGATATTCCGCTGTATCTAAGAATAGCCACAGAATTACATTTAAAAAGAATGGTTGTTGGAGGATTTGAGAAAGTATATGAATTGGGAAGAATATTCCGTAATGAGGGGATAAGTACAAGGCATAATCCAGAATTCACCTCAGTTGAAATTTATCAAGCTTTTTCTGACTATGTCGATATGATGAATTTAACAGAAGAATTGATCAAAGATGTTATATCTGATGCATGTGGGTCTTTAAATATAAATTATCAAAATAAAGAAATTGATTTTTCTAAACCTTGGACAAGAGTATCCATGAAAGATATTGTCAAAAAATATACTGGTATTGATTTTGATTCTTTCAGTGGAGACTTTCAAGCAGCAAAACAAGCCGTTAAAAGTATAAATGTTGATTTCTCTGATAAAGTCAACACTATAGGAAGACTTTTAAACGAGGTCTTTGAGCAAAAAGTAGAATCACAACTTATAGAACCCACTTTTGTTATCGATTATCCTGTTGAAATTTCTCCTTTAGCTAGGCCTCATCTAGATAATAAAGAAATGGTTCAGAGATTCGAATTATTCATTGTTGGACGTGAGCTAGCAAATGCTTTTAGTGAGTTGATAGATCCAGTAGATCAAAGAGAAAGAATGCAACTACAGCAATCTCTTAGAGATGATGGAGATCTTGAGGCTCACTGTATAGATGAAGATTTCTTAAATGCTTTAGAAATTGGCATGCCCCCTACTGGAGGATTAGGCATAGGCATTGATAGGCTTATTATGTTACTTACTAATAGCGCATCAATTAGAGATGTAATCCCTTTCCCTTTGTTAAAACCAGAAATAACTTCAAAAAAAAATGAAAAATTACCCTTGAATGAAGTAAAATAAATAAATCAATCCAATACGAAATTTTTTAAATGAGTGGAGAACGTGTTGGTTTCCGTTTCAAACATGCGGATGCAGTAGTAAAAAGGAATCCTCAGGGCCGATCAAGAAGAGGATGGGTTATTGAACCAGTAGAGCAAACCACAAGTAGAGGAACAAAAATGCCTGCATACAAAATTCGCTGGAGAGACAGTGAGAGGCCTGAAACAGTCTTACAGCATATGTTAATTGCAGATCCAGATCCTTCCCCACCTCCAAGTTCAGTAAGTTTAGATTCGTAGTTTCAATAATTATGCATAATAATTTCATCTTTTTAGTGCAGAGTTGATTTCTTTGTTTATACTTTTTTGTTTTTCATCTTGGCGTTTGTCATATAATTTTTTCCCTTTGCCGACTCCAATAGTTAGTTTTATCCATGATCCTTTTAAATAAAGAGATAATGGAACAATAGTCATTCCTTTTTTTTCAGCATTGGATTTCATTTTTATTATTTCTTTTTTATGTAGTAGCAACTTTCTATTTCTTAATGGTTCATGATTAAAGAAAGATCCTACATTTTTATGTGGTGAAATGTGAACATTTAATAATAAGATCTCACCATCTCTAAATGAACAGTAACCATCTCTTAAATTTGCTTTTCCGTTTCTAATGGACTTTACTTCAGTCCCTAAAAGCTCAATTCCAGCTTCGATTGTTTCAGATATTGAATATTGAAATTTTGCATATCTATTCTCAGCTAGAAGTTTAAAATTATTTTCTTTATTATTATTTTTTTTAACTTTGTTTGAATTTTTTGCCATTTTAGTTATAAAAAATCTTTCTACACAGAACAAATGCAACTAACCTTTCATTATGGCAATAATTTCTTCAAATATAGGCGATAATGACTTTTCTTTTCGTAAAAAAGAGCTTAGGCTAGTTGATTCAAAAATAATTCCAGAAGAAAAGAGAAATAAAAATCTAAACTTAGCGAGGCCTCTTACTTTAAACGAATTTATTGGCCAAGAACAACTTAAATCTTCTTTAAGAATAGCAATAGATGCTTCAATTTTTAGAAAAGAACCGATGGAGCATACTCTTTTATATGGACAACCTGGTTTAGGTAAGACTACTCTTGCTTTTTTGATAGCCCATGAATTGAATACAAAATGTAGGATAGCGACTGCGCCAGCAATTGAAAGACCTAGAGATATTGTAGGTTTACTTCTTGGATTAAAGGATGGTGAAATTTTATTTATCGATGAGATACATCGCTTAAATAGGTTAACTGAAGAGTTGTTATACTCTGCAATGGAGGATTTTAGACTTGACTTAACTATGGGGGCTAATAGAGGAGCCCGTTGCAGAACAATTAATCTACCTAGGTTTACTTTGATTGGCGCGACAACGAAATTAGCCTCTATAAGTGCACCTCTAAGAGATAGATTTGGTATATCTCAGAAAATCGAATTTTACACATATGACGAATTAAAAAAAATAATTGATAATTTTTCCCGATTAATAAATCTCAATATAGATAATGAAGCATCTTATGATTTAGCGAAGATATCTCGAGGGACTCCAAGAATTGCTCTAAGATTATTAAGACGAGTTAGAGATTATGCTCAGGTTGTAACTAAAACTAATATGATCTCATTGAATTTAATAAAAAAAGCTTTAAATTCTTACCAAATAGACGAAAAAGGATTGGATTCTTTAGATAGACATTATTTATCTTTTCTTAACCAAAACAATAATATTCCAACTGGCCTTGATTCAATTGCAGCTGGCTTGGGTGATGATTCTTCAATGTTAGAATTTGTAGTTGAGCCATATTTAATAAAAATTGGTTTTGTTACAAGAACTCCTCGTGGAAGAATGCTTACTGCTTTGGGAAAAAAATACATTGATTCAAAAAATGATAACTTTTAAAAAAGTTAAGGTTTGTTTTGTAATAATTTTTGTTTTTTTGAATATTTTTTATACTGCACCATGCTATTCATTATCTTTGAGGGAGGATTTGTTTAAAAATGCATTAGACTTAAGCTCAAGCGGAAAATTTAATCTCGCTTTACAAGAATGGAATCAATATCTTGATTCTTATCCCGATGATGCTGCGGCTTTTAGCAATAGAGGAAATGTAAGACTTGTTATAGGAGATGTAAAGGGATCAATAGATGATCAAAATAAGGCAATAAGTTTGAATCCTAGTGAAGTAGATCCCTACATTAACAGGGGGATATCAGAGGAAGCATTGGAACTATGGTCGCAAGCGAAAAAAGATTATATGTTCGTTATTTCGCAAGATAGTAAAAATTTCTCTGCATTATATAATTTGGCTAATGTAGAAGGGTCTACATCACATTGGGAAAAAGCTAGAGATTTATTTTCAAAAGCTGCTTTATATAATCCTGGATTTGCTATGGCTAGATCGAGTATGGCGTTAGCAGATTTCCAGTTGGGGAACATTGATGAATCTGAAAAAGAATTAAAAAAATTAATTAGACGTTATCCAACTTTTGCTGATGCTAGGGCAGCTTTAACAGCTTTGAATTGGTCCAAGGGTGAATCTGGGAAAGCAGAGAGTAATTGGATAGCGGTAACTGAATTAGATCCTAGATATAGTGATGAAGAATGGTTGAAAAAAATAAGAAGATGGCCCCCACAACCAATTAGAGATTTAATGAACTTTATCGATTTAAAATAAGTTATGAATAGAGATCAGTTGTATAAAAAAATTGATTCGTTTAATGAAGAATTAATTAATTTAAGAAGACATATCCATGCACATCCGGAATTAAGTGGACTTGAAAATCAAACGGCGATTTTGATAAGTGGTTTTTTAAAAAATATTGGTTGGAATGTTAGAGAATCTATTGGCAGGACAGGAGTTGTAGCTGATTTTGGCCCCTTAGATAAGGGCATTATAGGTTTAAGAGTAGATATGGATGCCTTGCCAATATTTGAGGAAACCAAATTAAGTTTTTCTTCAAAAATAGATGGTGTTATGCATGCTTGTGGTCACGATTTGCATATATCGATTGGATTGGGGGTGGCAAAAATAATTAAGGATTTAAAACTAAATTTTGGGACTCGGATAATTTTTCAGCCCGCTGAAGAAATTGCGAGCGGAGCTAGATGGATGATTAAGGATGGTGCAATTAATGGGTTAAACTATATTTTAGGAGTCCATGTTTACCCAGATTTATCAGCAGGGACTATTGGCATTAAAGAGGGGAGTTTAACCGCAGCTGCGGGAGAACTTAAGGTAGAGATTAAAGGAAAATCAGGGCATGGTGCTCGACCTTATGAAGGAGTTGATGCTATTTGGGCAGCCTCTAAAGTGATCTCGGGAATTCAAG
This sequence comes from Prochlorococcus sp. AG-355-N16, assembly GCA_003278545.1. Lineage (GTDB taxonomy): Bacteria > Cyanobacteriota > Cyanobacteriia > PCC-6307 > Cyanobiaceae > Prochlorococcus_A. The sequence continues at coordinate 63,763 of QCEF01000001.1, read as the reverse complement.
AATCAATAACAAGGAAGTTAGATCCTCTAGATCCTGTAGTAATAACTTTTGGGAAAATAAATGGTGGCAATGCATTCAATGTTCTTGCTGAAAAAGTTAATTTAATTGGTACGGTTAGATGCACTAATCGTCAAGTATTTAAGAATATTGGTAATTGGCTCAATGAAAATATCAATTCATTAGCTAATAGTTGCGGAGCTGAAGCAAAAGTAATATTTAGAGAAATCACTCCAGCAGTTAATAATAATTCTGAAATTAATAGAGTCCTTAGAGATTCGGGAATTAAGGTTTTGGGTCAAGAAAATGTTATCGAATTACAAAAACCATCATTAGGAGCTGAGGATTTCGCTGAATTTTTAAAAGATATTCCAGGGGCCATGTTTAGGCTTGGCGTTTCGAGTTCAAATGGATGTGCTCCGCTTCATAGTTCAAAATTTGATCCAGATGAAAGAGCTATTGCTATTGGAATTAAAGTGATAACAGAATCCATAGTAAAATTAAACAATGAAAAAATTAATATAATGAGTAAATGAACATTCATAAACGATTTATTTTATCTTTTGTGGCTCCTTTCATGATCCTCATATCTGCTATCGGATTTATATTTAGGGACGATTCTAGGAAAATTTTTTATTTACCTATTGGATTAATGGGGATTGTAATTATTTTGGAGAGGGGTATAAGCAGACAATTGGATAGAAAAAATATTTTAAAAAAGATAAAGTCTTATCAAAAAGCTAAATAAAATCATTTTATTTATTTTTACACAACTTGAGATGACTATTTTTTAGAAAAGAGCTATTAATAATATAAATACTAGGGGTGCTAAGAATTTTATCTTAGCTGAGATCATACCCTTTGAACCTGAATCATTAACCTTGATGCAGGGAAGTGAAGACTTGATCAAACTTTAGTAATAACACTTTTAAAAAATTTGTAAATTATGAGAAGTTCGTGGATTAAGCCTCGCCTTGGGAAAGAAAATGTAACTCAAATGAACTTTGCGAGAAACGGATATATCACTGAAGAAATGGACTTTGTTGCTAAAAAAGAGAATCTTCCTTCTTCTTTAATAATGGAAGAAGTGGCAAGAGGAAGATTAATTATTCCAGCTAATATTAATCATTTGAATCTTGAACCAATGTCTATAGGCATTGCTTCAAGATGCAAAGTTAATGCCAATATTGGTGCTTCCCCTAATGCAAGTGATATCAATGAAGAAGTAGAGAAGCTAAAACTGGCAGTTAAATATGGGGCTGATACGGTCATGGATCTTTCTACAGGAGGAGTAAATTTAGATGAAGTACGGCAAGCAATTATCCATGAGTCTCCTGTCCCCATTGGAACAGTTCCTGTTTATCAAGCATTAGAAAGTGTACACGGTTCAATAGATAGACTAACTGAAGATGATTTTCTTCATATTATTGAGAAACATTGTCAGCAAGGTGTAGATTATCAAACTATTCATGCTGGGCTATTAATAGAGCATTTGCCGAAAGTTAAAGGAAGAATTACTGGAATTGTCAGTAGGGGGGGAGGTATTTTAGCCCAATGGATGTTACATCATTTCAAGCAAAACCCCCTTTACACAAGGTTTGATGACATTTGTGAGATTTTTAAGAAATATGATTGTACTTTTTCTCTAGGAGACTCATTAAGGCCTGGATGTTTACATGATGCTTCGGATGATGCTCAGCTAGCTGAATTGAAGACCTTAGGCGAGCTTACTCGAAGAGCATGGGAACATAATGTTCAAGTAATGGTTGAGGGTCCTGGTCATGTACCGATGGATCAAATTGAGTTTAATGTGAGAAAGCAAATGGAAGAATGTTCTGAAGCCCCATTTTATGTGCTTGGTCCATTGGTGACAGATATATCCCCTGGTTATGACCATATATCAAGTGCCATTGGGGCGGCGATGGCAGGGTGGTATGGAACTTCTATGTTATGTTATGTAACTCCAAAAGAACATCTAGGTCTACCAAATGCAGAAGATGTAAGAGAAGGCTTAATTGCTTATAAAATAGCTGCTCATGCTGCTGATATAGCAAGACATAGAGCTGGAGCTCGTGATCGAGATGATGAACTTAGTCATGCAAGGTATAACTTTGATTGGAATAAACAATTCGAACTTTCATTAGATCCGGAAAGGGCAAAGCAGTACCATGATGAAACACTGCCCGAAGAAATATTTAAAAAGGCAGAGTTTTGTTCAATGTGTGGCCCTAAACATTGTCCAATGAATTCAAAGATTTCTGATGAATCTCTTGATCATTTAAAAGATAAGCTTGAAGAATGCAATACTTCAGTGTAGTTATCAATTATGTAGTTATAGAATTTCTTTTGTCTTATTAACTACGTTTTCGACTGTAAATCCAAAATTTTTCATACATTCTCCACCTGGTGCGGATGCACCAAACCTATCCATAGTAATACAAATTCCATCAAAACCTGTATATTTATGCCAACCAAATGAATGGGCAGCTTCTACTACAACTCTCTTTTTCACATTACTAGGTAAAATGCTTTCTTTATAAGATTCTTCTTGCTCTTCAAAAAGTTCTACACAAGGCATAGAAACAACTCTAATTTTTTTACCTAAGCTTGAAATTTCCTTACTTGCTTCAATGCAAAGATTCAGTTCGCTACCTGTACCAATAAATATTAAGTCTGGTGTTCCTTCACAATCGAGAACTACATATCCTCCTAGTGCAACTTTGTCTATAGAAGTATTTTCTTGATTTGGCATACCTTGTCTACTTAAACAAAGGGCGGAAGGTCTTTTTCGATTTTGAATAGCAAGCTTATAAGCTCCACTTGTCTCATTGCCATCTCCAGGTCTGAAAACTAGCATGTTAGGCATTGCGCGAAGAGAAGGGATAGTTTCAATAGGTTGATGTGTTGGGCCATCTTCTCCTACACCAATTGAATCATGAGTTAAGACATAGATGACTCCTAATTCGCTAAGTGCTGAAAGCCTCATTGAGCCCCTCATATAATCGGCGAAAACAAGGAAGGTTCCACCATAAGGGATAAGACCACTATTGTGATAGGCAATACCATTAAGTACAGCTGCCATTGCATGCTCTCGTACACCAAAATGTAAATATCTTTTTTCAGGGCTATGTGGCTGGAATGATCCAGTTTCTCCTTTTATATCTGTGTAATTAGAGTGAGTTAAATCTGCTGATCCGCCAATTAATTCAGGTAGGTTAGGACCTAGAGCACCTAAACATATTTGTGAATGCTTTCTAGTGGCTAACCCTTTATCATTGGGTGAATAAGAGGGGAGATCTGAGTCCCAATTTTCAGGTAATTGACCCTCTAACATTCTTTTTAATTCGGCTCCTTCAGAGGGATATTTTTTTTGATATTCTTCAAATGTAGAATCCCATTCTTTCTCTAAATTTTCACCTTTGTTTATTGATTTTCTAAAATGCGCATATACTTCATCGGGTATTTCAAATGGAGGATATTCCCAATTTAGAAATTCTCTAGTTAATGCAGCTTCTTCTTCTCCAACAGCTGCTCCATGAATTCCAGCAGTATCTGATTTATTTGGAGAACCGTAACCTATGGTTGTAGAAATTTTTATAATTGAAGGCTTGTCTGTAATTAATTTTGCTTTTTCGATAGCTTCAGTGATTCCTTTAACATCATGATTTCCATCTTCAACATGTTGTACATGCCATCCATAAGCTTCGTATCTTTTTAAGACATCTTCAGTAAAAGAAACGTCGGTTCGCCCATCAATTGTAATTTGGTTATCGTCATAAAGTGCAATTAATTTTCCAAGCTTAAGATGACCAGCTAATGAGCAGGCCTCTGATGCAATACCTTCTTGATTACAGCCATCACCCATTATTACATAAGTATAGTGATCAACGATATTGCAATCAGGCTTATTAAATTTAGCTGCTAAGTGTGTTTCAGCTATTGCTAAACCAACTGCATTTGAAATTCCTGCTCCAAGAGGCCCAGCTGTAACTTCAACACCTTCAGTTTCGAATGTTTCTGGATGTCCAGGAGTTTTTGATCCCCATTGCCTAAATTCTTTGATATCTTCTATGGAAACTGATTTATATCCTGTCAAATGAAGCAAGGAATACAACAGCATACAGCCATGACCAGCTGATAATACAAAACGGTCTCTATTGAACCATTTTGGGTTGTTAGGGTTGTGATTAAGTATGTTTTGCCATAATGCATAACCCATAGGTGCACATCCCATTGGTAATCCAGGATGACCACTATTAGATTTATTTACTGCATCTACAGCAAGCATTCTTATACTATTTACACAAAGTGATTCTAATGAAACAGATGCAGCGACCATTGTTTTAAAGTAAGTTAAGTTGTGAATACAGAATTGGTTGACTTCAATTCATTTTGCTGAAAGCAAGGCAAACATTGTGACCACCAAATCCGAAAGAATTAGAAAGAGCAACTCCTACTTGAGCTTCTCTTGCATTATTTGGTACATAATCAAGATCACATTCAGGATCTCGATTGACGTAGTTAATTGTAGGAGGGATAAAATTATGTGTCAAAGAAAGTATACAAGCTACAGCTTCTATACCTCCTGAGCCTCCTAGGAGATGACCTGTCATCGACTTAGTAGAGCTTACAGGAATGAGGTAAGATCTGTCTCTAAAAATAGATTTTATTGCAGAAGTTTCATTTTTGTCATTAGCTGATGTACTTGTTCCATGAGCATTTATGTAATCAACTTTTTCAAGGCTAAGAGAAGCTTCTTCAATTGCTAATTTGATAGCTTCGGCGCCTCCAATCCCGCCTGGAGATGGAGCAGTTATGTGATGAGCATCACATGTTGTTCCATAACCAATAATTTCTGCATAAATTCTCGCATTCCTTTTTTGTGCATTTTCCAAAGTTTCTAAAACAAGAATTCCAGATCCCTCTCCAATAACAAATCCATCTCTTTCTGCATCAAAAGGTCTGCTAGCAGTTTGAGGGCTTTCATTTCTGGAAGAAAGAGCTTTGGCACTGGCAAAACCAGCTACTCCGAGAGGAGTGATACTTGCTTCTGCTCCCCCACAGATCATTGCATCTGCTTTCCCAAGTTGAAGTAATCTAAAAGAATCACCAATTGCATTTGAACCGGCAGCGCAAGCGGTGGAAACAGAGGAACTTGGTCCTTTGGCACCCAAAGCGATTGCAGCCAAACCAGTAGCCATGTTTGGAATCATCATTGGGACTGTAAATGGACTTACTCTTTTAGGCCCTTTATGACTCAATATTTGAGCTTGACTTTCCATAGTTAGTAAACCTCCAACACCAGAACCAATAATCACCCCAATTCTTGATGCATTAGCTTCAGTAATTTCAAGTCCAGAATCATAAAAGGCTTGCTTTGCAGCAATAACTCCAAACTGGGAAAAACGATCCCATCTTTTGGATTCTTTAGCTTCAATAAAATTCTCAGATTGAAGATTTTTTACTTCTGCAGCAAATTTGCAGGGATGTTGTTCAGGATCAAAGAGAGTAATATCTGAAACCCCATTAGTACCTGTTTGAAGACCGACTAAATATTCATCAATGTTATTACCAATTGGAGTTACTGCTCCGATACCAGTAATAACTACTCGATGGAAATTTGGCATCCTAAACTAACCTTTTTTTTCTTCGATAAATTTTACTGCATCGCCAACAGTTGCTATTCCTTCAGCTGCTTCATCAGGAATTTCAATATCAAATGCTTCTTCAAGAGCCATTACTAATTCAACAGTATCAAGAGAATCAGCACCCAAATCATTTTGGAAGTTTGAATCTGATTTGACTTCTCCTGCTTCAACGCTTAATTGTTCTGAAACAATAGAACACACTTTTTCAAGGATTTCTTGTGACATAGTTTATGAAAATTACTAATTATCTATATGATTTTATGCCCTAGAGTTAACAAGAGTGAAGCATATCTTAATTTTTTTAATTTCTTTGTAAGACAATAGTATTATAAAACGAGGTTCAAAAGACAATTTTTACATGTCACACGCAGTTAAAATTTATGACACTTGCATTGGTTGTACCCAATGTGTAAGGGCTTGCCCACTTGATGTTTTAGAGATGGTTCCATGGGATGGCTGTAAAGCTGGCCAAATAGCTTCGTCTCCTAGAACAGAAGATTGTGTAGGTTGCAAAAGATGTGAAACGGCATGTCCTACAGATTTCTTAAGTATTCGTGTTTATTTAGGAGATGAGACTTCTAGGAGTATGGGCTTAGCATATTAATTTTTATAGTGCAGTTTTAAGAGAGTCCATGTTTTAGTTAATACGCATTTTATTTCAATATAATTGAAAAAAAATCCGTATGTGTGGAATAGTTGCTGTAACTGGATATAAAAAAGCTTTACCATTATTAATTAATGGTTTAGAAAAACTTGAATATAGAGGTTATGATTCCGCAGGTATTGCAATAATAAATTCCGAAAATAATTGTATTTCTTGTAAAAAAGCAGAAGGAAAACTAAAGAATTTAATAAGTAATCTTAATGATCATAATATTCCCGGAACTGTGGGTATAGGACATACTAGATGGGCAACTCATGGAAAACCTGAGGTTAAAAATGCACATCCTCATATAGATAGTTCAGGCAATATAGCAGTTGTTCAAAATGGTATTATTGAAAACTTCCAAGATTTAAAAAATAAATTAGAGGAAGAGGGCATTATTTTTAATTCTGATACAGATACCGAGGTAATTCCCCATCTAATTCAAAGAGAATTAAGTACTTTAAGTAAACTTAATCTTGAGAATAATGGTTCAACATTATTAGTAGCTGTAAGAAATGTATTATCTGATTTAGAAGGATCTTATGCTTTAGCAGTTTTATGGTCTGGTGCTCCAACCTCTTTGGTAGTTGCAAGAAGACAAGCGCCCTTGATTATTGGTTTGGGTGAAGGAGAATTTATTTGTGCTAGTGATACTCCAGCTATTGCAAACTTTACCAATATTATTTTGCCTATGGAAGATGAAGAAATAGCTTTGTTGACTCCGCTTGGAATTGAAATATATGACTCAAGCAACGAGAGACAATATAGAAATCCCGTTTCTTTAAAAGTCTCAGAGCAAATAATGGATAAGATGAATTTCAAACACTACATGTTGAAAGAGATATATGATCAGCCACAGACTACAAAAAACTGGTTGGAAAATTATTTAACTAAGAACTCAGACAATGGTCAATATCAAATTAATTATTCATTTGATACAGAGTTTTTTGAATCAATAGAAAGAATTGAAATTATTGCTTGTGGTACAAGTAAACATGCTGCAATGGTGGGCAGCTTTTTATTAGAACAATTTTCAGGTATCCCTACAAATGTCTTTTTTGCAAGCGAATTTCGATATTCACCACCTCCACTATTGCCAAATACATTGACTATTGGAGTCACGCAATCCGGAGAGACTGCTGATACAATTGCGGCTATCGATATGGAAATTAAAAGACGTTCTTTAATTGAAAACGAAAAATTTAAACCTAATCTTATTGCAATAACAAATAGAAAAGAGAGTTCCATAGGAAGGCAGGTTTCAAATATAATTGATATTTGTGCAGGAATAGAAGTTGGAGTTGCAGCAACAAAAACTTTTTTTGCTCAGTTACTTTCTTTTTATGGATTAGCAATCAAATTTGCTCAAATTAAAGGTAATCAAAGTCCTGAAGAAATAGGTAAATTAATAAACGAACTTAAAAATCTCCCGCCATTACTAGAAGATCTCATAGAGAAACATAATAAATCTTCAGAAAAACTCGCACATGACTTTTTTAATATTAAAGATGTTATTTTTTTAGGAAGAGGAATAAATTATCCTATTGCCCTTGAAGGGGCGTTAAAACTTAAAGAAATTAGTTATATTCATGCAGCTGGATATCCTGCTGGAGAAATGAAACACGGTCCAATAGCTTTGTTAGATAAAAAAGTACCTGTAATTTCTATCGCCTCCCCTGGGGAGGTTTTTGATAAAGTTATCAGTAATGCTCAAGAAGCAAAAGCTAGAGATTCATATTTAATTGGGATTGCTCCTGAATGTAAAGGAACTGAAATCTTTGATTATTTAATGAAAGTTCCTTCCTCTAATGAATGGATTTCACCTCTACTTAATATATTGCCTTTACAATTATTGAGTTATCATATTGCATCTCATAGGGGACTTGACGTGGATCAACCAAGAAATTTAGCTAAAAGTGTAACTGTTGAATAATGGTTTTTTTACAAATTTTTTTTAATTTATAGCTCTAAAAGTCCATTTGGAGGATTCATAATTAGAAAATTATTTTTTATATCTATTACTGGGACTATTTCTTTAACAAATGGTACAAGAACTTTTTTTTGATTTTGAAAAAGTTCAATAACAAGTAAATTATTTTTCTCATTTTCTAAATTGATAACTTTCCCAATTGTTTTTAATTGATCATCTTCAAAAGTCTTTACCTCGAGATTTACAAGTTCTAACAAGTGGAATTCTTCCTTTTTTAATTTGGGCAGTGTTTCGGCTTTTACAAGAATTTTAAATTTTTTCAGTTGCTCTGCATGATTTCTCGTATTTATTCCTTGGAACTTAACTATGAAGATTTCTTTACCAGGCTGTTTGAAACCAGATATAAGTTCTATTTTTGAAGGAGTTTGATTTTCTTGTTGTAACCATCTAATTCCTGGTTTTAAAAATCTTTCTTCAAAATCACTTAGAGATTTAACCTTTACCTGTCCATTAATTCCATGACATGATGTTATCAAACCGACAGTCAACCATTCTTTTTTATTTATCATATATTGTATTAGAAAGAGTCTTTTATGGAATTATCTACTAAACCCATACTCCCTGGATCTTTTGTTGTTGTAAAAGATGCCAATTCTATCTATAAAGGATATAAAGGTTTTGTACAACGAGTTACAAAAAAAAGAGCCGCGGTTCTTTTTGAAGGTGGTAATTGGGATAAACTCATAACTTTTCAGCTAACAAATTTAGAAATAGTATAAAAATTATATTTTACCTATAGTAATAAATCTTTCTATCAAAACTTTTGCTGCATTTGTTTCTGCTTGTTTGTGGGACTTGCCGAATGCAGATGATTCTTTTAATCCTTCGATAAATATTTCGCAAGAAAATCTTTTAGGGTCCCCATTTTTCTTTGAGACTTCAATTATTTTATAGACTGGCAAATCAAAACCTTTACTTTGACACCACTCTTGCAATACCGTTTTAGATTTGAATTTATATGGAGCTTTTAAAAATATTTCTGAATCTTCCTCCCAAATATCATCTAACCAAAGATTTACTTCCTTAATAGAATTAAAGCACTTGTAAATAGAACCGATTAAAGCTTCTGTAGCTTCACCAATAATAGTATTTTTTGAATTTTCATCACCAAGAGCTTTAGGACCTTTAATTATTAATTTTTCTATATCAATTTTTCCCCCTAATTTAGTCAACCATTCATCACTTACAATATGAGCTCTTAGCTCTGATCTTTCTCCTACACTCATTTGAGGATATTTTTTTTCAATAAAATTAGAAGCAGCTAATCTGAGCACTGCATCTCCGAAAAATTCTAGTTTTTCATAATTTAATATTTTATCCTCTGAGGAGTGGATAAATGCTTGATTAAAATCTTGAATAATTGAAATATTTTTAGTTCTAATTATTTCAGAAAATCTTTTTGATTTAATATTTAAAGACTTTAAAAAAATAGTTATTTGATTAATTCTCTTTGCATTAATTATATTTGTCATCTGATTTGAATAATACAACAATTAAAAAGCAGGTCATAAGCCGGGTTCTGTTCATCTTAATTAAGATGGGCAATCATCTATCTAGGACTGGAATTACTTCACAGTCTCAAGCGGCGCTTAAAAGTAGATTGTGTAATGGTCATAAATCTACTAAGCCTTGCTCCCAGCCGGGGTTTACCTAGCCAACACTTCTCAATGTTGCTGGTGCGCTCTTACCGCACCCTTGCACCCTTGCCATACATAAAGTATTAGGCGGTATGTTTCTGTGGCACTATCCTCACGGTTTCCCGCACTGGGAATTACCCAGCAAGCCTGACCATGTGGGAGCCCGGACTTTCCTCAAGAAAGTTTTATTTTGGAAACAAAATAAAACTTTCTTGCGATTGCCTCTCCTGCTTTCATTTAGCATAATGCTTATTACTCCAAAAATCATCTATTGGGGCTGTAGCTCAGCAGGATAGAGCAACGGTTTCCTAAACCGTAGGTCGTGGGTTCGACTCCCGCCAGTCCCGTAAAAATAAAAAACTATATGTAGTATGTGTGCAAACTTGCTACTCTCTAGCTAGCGTATAGTTAGTAATAAATCTTTTATGGCTAAGTTGCATGATATGCGTTTGAAACTTTTAATTCAACAAGAGCATGAACGTATTTCTAAATCCCAACCTAATGATTTAGATCTTTCAATAGTTCAAGCAAGATGCCTTTGCTGGCTTGCTCTATTGGCAGAAGCTCACGAAGACCAAGCAAATGATGCTGAAAAAAGAGGTGATGCCGAGCAAGCAATGGGTTGGTTTGCTGATTCTATGAGACTAAGAGATGTTATTAATTTGGTTACTAGTATTGAGATACCCTTGCCAGATAGTCCAGATTCACTCGATGAAAATGACGAATTATTGGATGGCCCTACAATTTTGCCCAAATAGTGAGATGATATAAAAAGAATTATATTTTCTTTTGGCTGAAGAACCATGTCAATGCTCTGATTGTCAGAGATTTTATAAAGAGCACGATCGTCTGATTAGAGAATTTCCTACTTTTAAGCAGCAACAAGAATTGAATTGGGCATCCATACAATCTTTCAGAACTCTTTGTTCTAAGATTACTGATGAGTTGCAGAGAGAATTATCTGAAAGAGAATCAAATGAAGATACCAGTCAACAAGATAAACATATTTCTGATACAGAAATTACTGAAGTTTTAGAGGAACTTGAAAGTGTTAATGCCTATTTATATTCAATTGAGGCGTTAATGGAAAGAATATTTGATGCAAAAATTTCAAATAATATTGAATCAAAATTTAAAGAAATTGCAAATGAATTAGCTCCAGACCCATTAAATATGGATCGATTAATTTTGAATAGATTATTTCATCAAACCCCAGATTCACCAGATAAGAAAAATATTAATTAGATAATTCTTCGACGTCGCAAGTAATTTCAACTGGCATTGGAGAGACTTTCCAAATAGATTTACAGTACTCTCTAATAGACCTATCTGAAGAAAAATATCCTGATCTAGCAGTATTTAGTAATGCCTTTTTATTCCAAGATTTTTTATTATTCCAACATTCACTAACCACATCCTGTTTATTTAAGTAGTCTTCAAAGTCAGCCATTACAAAAAATGGATCATGTCCAGTTAAGCTATTTAATAAAGGTTTAAATAATTCTTTATCCCCATTGCTAAAGTGGCCAATTTCAATTAAACGTATAACCTCTTTAAGCTCTGGACATTGATCAATAAAAGTTTTGGGGGAGTAGTTATTATTTTTTAAGTCCATAATTTCGCTTTCAGTTTTACCAAAAAGAAAGAAATTCTCTTTTTTCACTAGATCTCTTAATTCCACATTAGCTCCATCTAAGGTTCCAATAGTTAAAGCACCATTCATGGCAAACTTCATATTTCCAGTTCCAGATGCCTCTTTTCCAGCAGTTGAAATTTGTTCTGAAAGATCTGTTGCGGGATAGACTATTTCACCAAGCTTAACGTTGTAGTCTGGTAGAAAAACAACTCTCAATAAACCATCCATATCCGGATCAGAATTAACAACATCAGCTATACCATTAATGAATCGAATCATTAGCTTTGCCATAAAGTAACCTGGCGCAGCTTTACCTCCAAATATTATTGTTCTTGGGACTTCATGCTTGTTTGTACCATTTTTAATTCTTAGATATTGAGCGATAATTTGTAGGGCATTTAAATGTTGTCTTTTGTATTGATGAATTCTTTTTACTTGAACATCAAATAAACTTGATGGATCTACAAGTATTCCAGTTTTCGAATGGATAAAGCTAGCTAGTTTTCTTTTGCCATTTAGTTTTGTATCCTCAAATTTTTGCAAAAAATTGTTGTCATCTTTTTTTTCTTCTAAATTCTTAAGAAGTTCCATATTTGTTATCCAGTTTGGACCAACTTCTTCTTCTAAAAGCTTAGATAGTGATGGATTAGATAGGGCAACCCATCTTCTTGGAGTAACTCCATTAGTTACATTTGTAAATTTTTCAGGCCATAGAGCTGCGAATTCTGGAAGAAGTTGTCTTTTGATTAGATCTGAGTGAAGAGCTGCGACACCATTTATATGATGTGCCCCTATAGTAGCTAAGTGAGCCATCCGAACTGATTTGGAGCCTTCTTCATCAATTATTGAGAGTTTTTGAAGGATTTTGTCATCACCAGGATAACGTAGTCTTAATTGTTGTAGAAATCTCCAATTAATTTCATAAATAATTTCTAAATGTCGAGGAAGAAGATCATTAAATAAATTTAAATCCCATTTCTCTAAAGCCTCTGGCAGTAATGTGTGGTTGGTATATGCAACTGAGGAAGTTGTGATATTCCAAGCTTTATCCCAACCTATTTGATATTGGTCAATAAGAAGTCTCATTAATTCTGCAACTGCTATGGCAGGATGGGTATCATTCAATTGGACTGTCCAATGCTTAGGGAATTCTGTTATTGGGATTGATCTTTTCTCAAGGCTTCTCAACATATCCTGAAGAGAACAGCTCACAAAAAAGTGTTGTTGTTTGAGTCTTAATCTTCTACCTTCGTCGGTTCCATCATTTGGATATAGAACTTTTGAAAGAGTTTCAGAGGCAACTTTTTCTTCTACTGCTCCATAGTAATCACCAATATTGAAAGCATAAAAGTCAAAACTTTCTGTTGCATCAGCTCTCCATAATCTTAATCTGTCACATGTATTTACCCTGTATCCTAAAACTGGAACATCATGAGGGACACCTATTGCGTGTTCAGAAGGAATCCATCTTGATCTGTAGTTTCCTTTATCGTCTCTATAACTTTCAGTTCTTCCTCCAAAGCCAACAAAACATGATTCATCAGGTTGTGGAAGTTCCCAAGGCCATCCACCTTTTAGCCATTTGTCAGTAACTTCAACTTGCCAACCATCTCTGATTAATTGATTGAATATGCCAAATTCGTAGCGAATACCATAACCAACTGCTGGTACTTGTAGAGAAGCTAAGGATTCCATATAACATGCAGCAAGTCTACCAAGACCACCATTACCTAATCCAGGCTCTTCCTCTACTTCGAGTATTTTTGATAAAGATTCAATGCCAAATCGTTTTAATGCATCTTCCGCTTCTTGAGCTATGCCAAGATTGAGTAGGTTATTACTTAATTGAGGGCCTATTAAAAATTCTGCCGATAAGTAAGCCACAGTTTTTTGTGGTTTTTTTCTTATCACCTCTTGGCTAGCCAAGTATCTTGTCATTAACCTATCTTTAACTGCGTAACTCAAAGCCATATATAAGTCGTGAGGACTTGCAGAGGTTGCTAACTTTCCAAGAGTGTAGAAAAGATGGGCTGTCATTCCTTGAAAAACAGCATCTGAATCCATCCCAGCTTTTTCAGGATCTAAATAGCAGCCTGGAGTAGGCAAGCGCAGATCAAAGGGTTCGTTGGAATTCATTGGATTAGCCATATAACAGACAATAGCCATTTTTAAGAAAATTTCTTTGTTGTAACTTCAGATCCACACTTGTTGAGTATTTTTGCTTTTTTCTTACATATTTCTTAAAGTGGGCCCTCAATAAACTATCTTCCAATTAGGTAGTTTATTTTTTACACTTTAATGTACTCTTTACTAGCTGAATTAAGTGCACATGATTTAGAAGTTGCTGAAACATTGATCGGAGTTATAAGATTTTTATTGATCTTTTTAGCAGCAAGAGCATTAGCTGAAGTATTAGTAAGATTAAGTTTGCCAACGATTGTAGGTGAGCTTCTTGCAGGGGTTGTAATAGGTGCGTCAGGATTCCATTTATTAATACCGCCCTCAGCTGGAACCGAACTTAATGAGGGACTTGTAAATGTTATTAGTTCATTAGCGTCAATCCCCCCAGAAGCAGTACCTGATGTTTATTTCGAAAGCTTTCCCTCGCTCCAAGCAGTAGCAACACTTGGTTTATATGCACTTTTGTTTTTAACAGGCTTAGAAAGTGAGTTAGAGGAATTGGTAGCTGTCGGTGCTCAGGCTTTTACTGTTGCTATGGCTGGCGTAATTTTACCGTTTGCTTTTGGAACTCTTGGATTAATGTTTATTTTCCAAGTAGATCTAATTCCAGCAGTTTTTGCTGGAGCATCTATGACAGCCACAAGTATAGGAATTACTGCAAGTGTTTTCGGTGAATTGGGATATTTGAAAACTAGAGAAGGACAGATTGTTATTGGTGCAGCAGTGTTAGACGATATTTTGGGAATTGTTATTCTGGCAGTTGTAGTCGCCCTTGCTGCCGGAGGTACTTTAGAAATTGCTCCTATTGTTAAATTAGTTGCAGCAGCTGTAGTGTTTGTTATTGCTGCTATTGCATTAAGTAGAACAGCTGCTCCAGGTTTTGATTGGTTATTAGATAGATTAAAGGCTCCTGGAGCAGTAGTGGTAGCTTCTTTTGTGATACTTGTATTGTGTTGTTTCGTAGCAACAGCTATTGGATTAGAAGCAGCTTTAGGGGCTTTTGCTGCTGGATTGATTCTTAGTAGTTCTAAAAATAATCATGCAATACAACAATCTGTTTTACCTTTAGTTTCCTTATTCGCAACTATTTTCTTTGTATTAGTTGGAGCTGGAATGGATTTATCAGTTATCAATCCACTTGATCCAACAAGCCGATCAGCTCTTGTAGTTGCAGGATTTTTATTAGTAGTTGCGATTATTGGAAAAATTGCAGCCGGATGGGTATTTTCAAGTGATAAACCTACAAATAGATTAGTTGTAGGCTTGGGTATGATGCCTAGAGGAGAGGTGGGTTTGATTTTCCTTGGATTAGGAACAAGCGCTAAGTTGTTAACTCCTTCCCTTGAAGCAGCTATTTTATTAATGGTTATTGGAACTACATTTCTTGCACCTGTTCTTTTAAGAATTGTTTTAAAAGATAAGCCCCCAAATGATGGCAATAAAATTTCAGATGATGTTGCAGCTGATCCTGTGGGTCTTCTTTAAGAAATAAGTTTATTAGAATCAATCAAAATAAAAACTTTAATGAATGGAAAAGTCAGCTCTTATAGATAGTGATGTAAATTATGACTGGAATTTTTTAAATTACCCAATACATACAGTTTCTGCTAAGCCTGAAAAAACAATAAAAGAATGTGCAATTTTATTAATTCATGGTTTCGGAGCCTCCACTGATCACTGGAGATTCAATATCCCCATTTTAAGTAACAAATACGAAGTTCATGCTATGGATCTTCTTGGTTTTGGGAGAAGTCCCAAGCCACAAGATATTGAATACTCAGGGTCTTTATGGAAGGATCAGGTTGTCGCTTATGTAAAAGAGAAAATAAAAAAACCTACAATTGTTGTTGGAAATTCCTTAGGTGGTTATGCAGCATTAGCAGCAGGTTCGGAATTAAATGAGCTGAATGCAGGAGTGATATTACTTAATGCTGCAGGATATTTTAGTGAAGAAAAAACTATCAAAAAAAATATGCTGCAAACTTCAATTGAAACAGTTGCTGGCATATTTTTAAAAAATATTGTTCTTCAACGTTTGATTTTTGAGAATATGAGAAATCCAAAAAATATTAAAAAAACTTTGAATCAAGTTTATGTTGATAAAAAAAATGTTGATGATTTCCTAGTTGAGTCAATAAGAAAGCCTTCTCTAGATTATGGAGCTTTTAATGTTTTTAGAAGTGTATTTAATCCATCAGGTCCTCAGGGATTGCCGTTGGATAAGTTATTCGCAAAACTCGATTCACCATTATTACTGCTCTGGGGAGGCAAAGATCCTTGGATGAATACTCCAAAAAAAAGAAATTTATATAAAAAATTTACACCAAAGAATACACAAGAAATCATTCTTAATGCTGGGCATTGTCCTCATGATGAAATACCTGAATTAGTAAATCAGCATATATTGGATTGGGTTGATTCTCTTTAAGTAACAATTGTGCAAATTAAATTATCTAATGCAGACCTAGGAATTTTTGTTTTTCAATTAGATCAAAAAAACTATATTAAATTTTGCCCTGAAAGAGGAGGTGTTATTACAAATTGGGTTTCGGATGGTTCAGAGATCCTTTATTTCGATGAAAAAAGATTTATGGATAAGACAAAAAGTATTAGGGGTGGCATTCCAATCTTGTTTCCAATTTGTGGAAATCTTAATACCTCTAGTTCAGTTTTTGGAAAAGATTATTTGCAATTATCACAACATGGTTTTGCTAGGGATTTGCAATGGCAATACTCCTTTAATGAAAATGAAAAATCTTTGTGCTTAATATTAAATGAATCTGAAAAAACTAAAAAATACTATCCTTTCGATTTCGAACTAAGAATAGAAATCATCTTAAATATTAACTTTTTAGAATTTGAAATTACGATTTTGAACAAAACAGATATTGCTATGCCTTTAAATTTTGGATTGCATCCTTACTTTAATATTTCAGATTTCAAAAATTTAGAATTTATTGACAATCCACTTATTTGTCAGAATCAAGAAAAAAATATAATAAGTAATACTTTAGATGAGTTGAAAAATGTTAATTTAGGAGTTGATCTACTTATGTATACTTCCGGTAGAAGCTCTTTTCGAGATAAAATTTTTAAGAGAGAGGTAATTTTAAATCATCCATATCCTTTTGATTTAGGCGTTATTTGGAGTGATCCTCCAAGACGAATGATATGTCTTGAACCTTGGACTAGTCCCCGAAATTCTTTTGTTGATGGATTTAGAAACATTATGATTTCTCCAAATAATAGTAAAAGGTTAGATGCCTCAATACAAATAAAATCTCTTAAGTAGTTATGCAATACTTATGAAATTCGTTGTTATAGATGATGATCCTACAGGCTCTCAAACGGTCCATGATTGCTTATTACTTCTTAAGTGGGACTACTCAACTTTAGTTAAAGGGTTTGAATCTAAATCTAATTTATTTTTTATTTTGGCTAATACAAGGTCACTATCGGAAAATGATGCGAAATTAATAATAGAGGAAATTTGCAAAAATATTAAGGCTGTAATTGCTTCAAAAGTCTATAAAGAGGAAATTATTTTTATAAGTAGAGGAGACTCTACTCTTCGAGGACATAACTTTTTAGAGCCAAGTTCCCTAAATAGTTGCTTAGGTCCTTTTGATGCTACTTTTCATATTCCAGCTTTTATAGAGGGTAAAAGATTGACAATTAATGGATCACACTTTGTTGATAAAACTCCTATTAATCAAACAATTTTTGCGAGAGATATAATTTTTGGATATCAAACAAGTAATGTCAAGAATCTTTTATTTCAAAAGAGTAAATCGCAAATAAATATTGAAGATATTCAAAATCTTTTTTTGTCCGATATCGAGATTCTAAATGATGAAGAAAATAATATCGTTTTTAAAAAACTAAAGAATTTGAATAAAAATAAACATATAGTTGTAGATGTAGAAAATTATTCTCAACTAAACAAATTTGCTTTAGTAATTAAAAAATTAACTAAACACAAAAAATTTCTTTTTCGCACTGCAGCAAGTTTTATAAGTGCAATTTCTGAGAAAAAAAGTGTCTCTCAGAGTGAAATATTTTTCTCAAATTTAAGGATTAGAAATAAAGAAAAGAGTTTTCTTCCAGGACTTATAATTGTTGGATCTTATGTAGAACTTTCAACAATACAATTGCAAAATTTATTAGAGATAAGTAATTGCAATCCAATTGAATTAGATGTTTTTGAATTCTTTAAAATTACTTCATCAGAAAATAATCATAAGCAAAGGAATTTGTTTAAAAATAAATTTTTGAAAGAAATTAGATTTTCTTTTGAACAAGGAAAAACCCCCGTATTGTTTACTTCAAGAAAATTTATGTCCTTAGATTATTCTGAACAATTTAATTTTTATAATTCACTTTCTTGTTTTATAGCTGAATTAGTAGCAGATTTGAAATATGAAATAGGATATTTGATTTCAAAAGGAGGAATAACAACAAATATGATTCTTAGTAATGGACTTAATGCAGATTATGTTTATCTTGAGGGACAGATTTTAACAGGTATTTCAGTAGTGACTTATAACCTAATAAATGACGAAAAACTTCCTATTGTTACACATCCTGGAAACATTGGCACAAAAGATTCACTGGTGAATATTTGGAAAGTTTTTGAAAATAAAATTAATTTTTAAAATTAGAAATTTGAAATAATTTCTTCAGCAAAACTGCTGCAGGATAATGGTTCTACTTTCGGTTCCATTAAACGTGCTAGATCATAGGTGACCTTTTTTTGCTCTATTGCCTTACTTAAACCATTAGTAATTAAGTTAGCTGCCTCGTCCCAACCAAAATATTCAAGCATCATTACACCACTAAGAATTACTGAGCCTGGATTAATCTTATTTAAGCCTGCATGTTTTGGTGCAGTACCGTGCGTAGCTTCGAAAATTGCTGCATTATCTCCAATATTTGCACCAGGAGCCATACCTAAGCCACCAACAATTGCTGCAGCTGCATCAGAAACATAGTCTCCATTAAGGTTTAAGGTTGCAAGAATTGAATATTCTTGAGGTCTAGTTTGAATTTGTTGAAATATACTATCAGCTATCCGATCATCAACAAGAATAAGTTCTCTCCATTTTCCATCTCCGTGAGAATTTGATATTGATGCAATAACTTCTTTAATTTCTTCGCAAATGAATGCTTTTTTGTTATTTGTAAGCTTGTCAAAACCTGGTTCAATTTTTCGAGCATTGTTTTCAATTGTGATTTCTGGATTTTTCTGAATATTATCTAAAATCCAGCTTTCTCTTTCTGTAATACAATCTTCTCTAAATTCATTTACTGCTAATTCATATCCCCAATCTCTAAATGCACCTTCTGTATATTTCATAATATTCCCTTTATGTACAAGAGTCACATGCCTTTTATCTCCTGATAATCTTTTAGCATGTTCGATAGCTTTTCTAATATGCCTTTGGCTACCAGATTTACTCACCGGTTTAATTCCAATACCTGATCCGTCTGGTATAGATCTATTTTTTAAATTTTTACTTTTTGGTATGACAATGTTATTTAAGTGATTAATTAATTCAAGACAATTATTATCCTCCGCTTCCCATTCAATTCCCATGTAGATATCCTCAGTATTTTCTCTATAAACAATAACGTCTAAATTTTGAGGATTTTTGTGAGGGCTTGGAGTTCCTGAATAATATTTGCATGGTCTAACACAGCTATATAAATCAAATATTTGCCTTAATGCAACATTAAGAGATCTAATACCTCCACCGATGGGAGTCGTTAAAGGACCTTTGATGGCTACACCAAAGTGTTTAATTGCTTCAATAGTATCTTGAGGGAGGTAGTTATATGTTCCATAAAGTTCACAAGCTTCATCGCCTGCATAGACTTTAAACCAATTAATTTTTCTTTCATCTCCATAGCTTTTTTTAATCGCTGAATCAAGAACGATTTGAGTTGCAGGCCAAATATCAACTCCAGTACCATCGCCCCTAATAAATGGGACAATTGGATTATTAGGAACATTAGGTTTGCCTTGATTAAAAGTTATTATTTCGCCTTCATTAGGTAAAATTAATTTTTCAAATTTTGGCATAGCATTGAATTAATAAAAGATAACTCATTGAATTTCTTCGTATTGTAATTTGCAATGAGTTATTTTCTTTAAAACCTAGAAATTTATTATTCAAATGTGAATAGAGAATAGTTTATTGATCAGGATTTCAACATCTTTATTAAAAGAAAAAGTAGTTAATAAGCAAGTTAAAGCAAATTATGTCATTTTCAAAAAAATACTCAGCTACTTATGAATGCGAGTTCAAATGTAAGTAATGTTGAAATAGCTAATAAAATTGCTTCCACTGCAGCTTTGTTTCGGAAATATTTTCCAGATGCAAGCGTAAACTTTAGTCCCTGGGACAATTTAAATAATGAATCAATGCAAGATACTATCGATTTTGCGTTTCATTTCCCTGGTTGGAGTCCTCTTATCGAATGTAGAGCAATACTCTTACAATTAAGAATTGAAAATGATAATACTCGTAGAGTTCCGAAATTATTGGGAATAATAATGCGCGGTATGATTGTTCCCTCCGAGAGATGGAGAGTGGCTACCATCGGTGATTGGGAAATGACTGGTACTCATCTACCGCAAAAGGAACAAAAAGATAACCTTTTTTTGGTTTGCAAAGAACTTTATAAGCTATTCTCTACAACATCCGCTGGTAACAAAAATTAGCTGTTTTATGTATTTTCCTTGTAGATTAAATACACTTACAAAAATAATTCAAAATATATGGCAGTTGCTCTTGCAGGACAATTAAGAGAAGGGACAAAAAAATCCCACACTATGGCAGAAAATACTGGCTTTGTGGCTTGTTTTTTAAAAGGAGTTGTTGAAAAAAAATCTTATAGAAAATTAATTAGTGATTTATATTTTGTTTATGAAGCTATGGAAGAAGAAATTGAAAGACTGGTCAATGAGGAACATCCCGTAATAAAACCTATTGGTTTTAAATCGTTATACAGGAAAGAAACTCTTGTAAATGATCTTAAATTTTATTTTGGTGAAAACTGGAAGAATGAAATTGATATTTCTCACTCAGCAAAAGATTATGTTGAAAGAATCCGAGAGGTCGCAAAAAATTCACCAGAGCTATTAGTTGGTCACCACTACACTCGCTATATAGGAGATTTATCTGGGGGACAAATCTTGAAAAGGATCGCTAAAAAAGCATTAAATTTGCAGGGAAATGATGGTTTAAATTTTTATGAGTTTGAATTAATTGCTGATGAAAAGAAATTTAAGGAAGAATATTCCCTTACTTTGAATCAACTTCCAATAAATCAAAAGACGGCTGATAAAATTATTGATGAAGCCAATCAAGCTTTTACTTACAATATGAAAATGTTTAAGGAGCTTGAAGGTAACTTGATTGCTGTTTTAGGCAAGATTGTATTCAATTACATTACAAAAAAAGTAAGGAAAGGAAGTACCGAAACCTGATATTTATGTTTGATTCATTAGTTGATTTCCTTAAAACCAATATTGATGAATTAAATGGTCATGAAGTACAAATATCTAGTGAATTCAAAGAACATCACAATGAAGACTCAAAATATATTATTAAAAATTGGCTTTTTTCATCTCCCGAATATAGAAAGTGGCGAATAACAAGATTAGATGGTGGCAAAAAACTGCAAGTGTTTAATACGGTCGCATATCCTAATTTTGATAGTGAATCGCCTATTTTAGGAGCTGATATTTTATGGTTTGGAACTTCTCAAAAGTTATTAACGATACTTGATTATCAACCTTTAATTCAAGAAAGCAAATATCTTGAAAAATATTGTTCAAGTTTAGGTAGTATTAAGAAAAAATATTCTGCATTTGATAATAATAAAATGAAGAATATATATGATTCAAAAAAGTATTTTTCCCCATGGGTGATTATATGTAGAGGAAATAAATTAAATCTTGATAGAGATTTAAATAATATATTCCATTCATTCGTAAATAATTATTTGAACATTTATAAATCGAATCCTTTTAATCAATTTTTAAATGCTGAAGAAATAAAGATTAATCAAATTAAATATGATAAGTACAGTTTTGAAAAAGACCCTGCAGATAAATTGTTTAAATCTTTTTTTGGAGAAAAATGGACAAAAAAATTTATCAATAAATTTCTATTTACATTAAATAATGAGATTATTCATTGAATGTTAATCCAAGATACTATTTTTTACAGTGCAGATTGGAGATGGCATAATTTTTTAAAATATTTAAAAAATAATTTAAGTAAATATAACTGTTTAGAAAAAACAATACCCTCGAAATATTCTTATAAAGATTCAACTTATGGTTCAAAAAAATCAAAAAAAAATGTGAATCTATCTACTTGGGGTGTAACGCATAAAAAAAGAATACAATTCGCAAGGGCAGTTTGTATAAATAGTCCAAATTATTCTGTTTTAAATTTTTTAATTATTCCTAATACTATTTATAACGTCCCATTTTTTGGAGTAGATTTTGTTTCTCTGCCTAATAGTTATTTATTAGTGTTAGATTTTCAGCCTTCATTAAAAATACAAAATCAATACAATAATGAGTTATTAGAAAAACTTATAAAACTCAAAAATCATTGTCATTCATCACTTCCATTTGCTGAAAAAATGTCTGCAAATGTAGCTAGATTTTTTTCTCCAGGAGTAATATGGTCAAAATTACCAAAAGAAGAAAGTAGTGATTTTTTAATTGCTAATCAGCTTTATAATTCATTTAAGGAATATCTTGATTTGTATTTGGAAACTCTTTTCGAAAGCAAAGAAGTCAGTATTGAATTGCAAAAAGAATTAATATACGGTCAAAATAATTATTTGAATTATAGAAGAGATAACGATCCAGCAAGGCCAATGTTGTCGAGTTTGTTTGGTAAAGAATTTACTGAATCTTTAATTGAAGAAGTTTTATTTACTACTTAAAAGTCTTATAATCTATTGGAATTTGAAATCATATGAATAAAATTTCTGTTCTTTTTGTATGTTTGGGAAATATTTGTAGGTCTCCTGCAGCAGAAGCTATCTTTATAAGTCTAATTGAAAAGAAGGGATTAACCGATGGCTTTATTGTAGATTCTGCTGGAACTGGGAGTTGGCATGTTGGAAAAAAAGCTGACTCTAGAATGAGAATTGCGGCAGAAAGAAGAGATATAAGTATCTTAAGCAGGGCTCGTCAAATTACTAGCAAAGATTTTGACGAATTTAACTATATTCTTGCGATGGACAATTCAAATTTTAGAAATATTCAAGATCTTAAAAATAGAACAGCTTCAACTGGTTTTGCATCAATAAAAAAAATACAAGATTTTAGATCAGTTTTTAATGAGCAAGAAGTTCCTGACCCATATTTTGGGGGTGATGAGGGCTTCGATTATGTCCTTGATATTTTAGAAGACTCTGTAAACGGTTTTTTGGAAAGTATTTCTTGAATTTATTTGATCTCAGTCTCTTTTGGAATTTTGTCATTATAGAGATCAATAATTTTATCAACTACCTCATTAATTGTATATCCGTCCGTAATAATTTCTATTGCGTCATTCGCCTTTATTAGAGGTGAAATTTCCCTATTGGAATCTTCAAAATCTCTTTTCTTTATAAGTTCTTTTAATGTATGAAGGTCTATTTCTTCTGAATCTTTACTATTTTTATCATATTTTCTTCTTCTTGCTCTTTCATCGATGCTAGCAGTTAAAAATATTTTAAGTTCTGCATGAGGAAAAACAGTAGTTCCTATATCTCTTCCCTCAGCTACAAGTCCGCCTGATTCTCCAATTTTTCTTTGTTCTTCTACTAAGAATTTTCTTACTTCTTTTATTGAGGAAATTTTAGAAACGATGGAACTTATCTTTTGCGACCTAATTTCTTCAGTAATACAGTAGTTATTAACATAAACATCCTGATCTGAATTTGTATTCGACTTGAAAACTATAGATATATCTTTAAGAATATTCTGTAATTTTTTTTCTTTTTTATAATCGATACTTTCTTTTATCATAAGCCAACTCAATGCTCTATACATTGCGCCAGTATCTAAATATAAAAGTTTAAGTTTCTTCGCTACTAACTTTGTTACAGTACTTTTACCTGAACCTGCAGGACCATCAATTGCAATAATCGGCCTTCTTTTCATAAGAAAAACGTGATCTATTAATCTTGTCTCTCCACATCTTATCGCACCAGCCAATAACGAAATATTATCCTCAAGCCTTGCCTTTTGGAGTGTATGAGGGTGTAAATGTTCTAAATATTCAATTGAAATTTTTTTTGCTGATAGCTTCTTAATTATTTGATTTAAATTAATCTTTTTATCTCGTTGAAAATTTTTTTTTGCTTCTAATAACTCACTGGAAAAAAACCTAATCAATTTCCTTTCGTTTTTTGATAAATGTATATTACGTGAACTTAAAGGAATTCCATCAAAATCTCTTTGTGTAGGAATGGATTTAATAGCAACATTTAATTTCTTTCTAAGGACAAGATTTTTTAATATTAAAAGTTGTTGCCAATCTTTTTCTCCTAAGTAAAGATTTTTTGGCTTGATGAGATTAAGTAATCTATAAACTACTGTACAAACGCCATCAAAATGTCCAATTCGATTTAATCCACATAATGCAGAAGATAATTCTTTTGGAGCTTTTAGGAATTGAATATCATTATTATTCGGTGGATATATATCTTCATTACTTGGGATGAAGATAGCATCTGCCCCATTTGAAAAGGAGATTTTTATATCATTATCAATTGTTTTAGGGTAATTCTCTAAATCTAACTTGTTATCAAATTGAAGTGGATTAATAAAAATACTTACTAAATTAACATTAGAATTGTCATTTTTTGCTGTTGATATTAGTTTAATATGACCATCATGAAGATTACCCATTGTTGGAATTAAGTTAATTTCACTATTTATATTTCTCCTCCAATTTTCTATTTCTTCAGTTTTCCTTATTATTACTTTCTTCACTTTGTTTTTAAAAAATAAATCTATTTGATAAATAATTACTGGACAAAAGCAATCTTAGGAGGAATATCTATATAGGGAAAGTCTATCATTTTTATTTCATGGATTACAAAACATCAGGTGTTGATATAGAAGCTGGGCGAGAATTTGTTTCCGAAATTAAACAGGCAGTTGAAGGAACTCATACATCTAATGTGATTGAGGGTATTGGCGGGTTCGGAGGTTTGTTTAGAATTCCTATCAATAGTTTTAAAAAACCAGTTCTTGTTTCAGGGACTGATGGTGTTGGAACAAAATTAGAATTAGCCCAAAGTAAAAACTTTCACTTTGAGGTTGGTATTGATTTAGTTGCTATGTGCATGAACGATATCATTACTAGTGGTGCAAAACCTTTATTTTTTCTAGATTATATTGCTACTGGTAAGCTTGATAAGAAACAATTATTGAGGGTTGTTCAGGGAATTTCACATGGATGCGGAGAAAATAACTGTTCATTACTCGGCGGAGAAACTGCTGAAATGCCTGGATTTTATTCAAACAATAAGTATGATCTTGCGGGATTTTGTGTTGGAATAGTTGATGAGGATAAGCTTATTAATGGTAAAAAAGTCTCTGAAAATGACTTAATAATTGCTTTAAAAAGTAATGGAGTTCATAGTAACGGCTTTAGTTTAGTAAGAAAAATTATTCAAAACAATAATCAAATAGATAAAGAATTTGAAAAAATTTCTAACTTAAATTTTTATGATGAGTTATTGAAACCTACAAAAATTTACAATAATGTGATTAACCAAATTCTATCTGAAGGTATAGAAATTAAAGCAATGTCTCATATAACTGGAGGAGGAATTCCAGAAAATTTACCAAGATGTATTCCTTCTGATTTTATTCCTTATATTAATACCAGTTCTTGGCAAATACCTATTTTATTTAAATTCCTTAAAGAGAAAGGATCTATTCCTGAAAAAGATTTTTGGAATACTTTTAATCTTGGAGTGGGATTTTGTTTAATTATTGATAAACAATTTAAGGACGCGATATTAAGTATCTGTAAAGATTATGATATAGATAGTTGGGTAATTGGAAAGATAGTTCGAAAAAATGATTCAACAATTAGTAAATTTTTACCAGAAATTTTAACTTAAATTTTTGTATCTTTTTTTAATGAGTTTTAAAAAATTATTTTTTATACCCAAATGAAAAAGTTAGGTGTAATATAATAAAATTAAAACCGAATTATATCGGAAGTTTAAGTATTAAGATTTAACCTTTAATCAATGCCCTTTGCAAATAATCAAAGAATTACACGTAGACGTAGTTCAGCTGGTCCCACACCTCCTAAAAGACCAACAGGTAACAATTCTGAATCAATTGGTAGACAGGCTCAAGGCCCAAGGCCAACTTTCTTGACGCTAAGGGATCATGGTAAAGTTTTTGTAGCTGATTTACCTAATTTGTCCGATGGTCAATTAGCCCATATTAGTAAAGAAGCTAATGAAGTTTTAAATAGTTTGGAAAAAAGACTTAGTGATCTTGAAAATGAACCTAATGTTAGTAATCCGGAAAACGATACGCTGATAAAAGCCTCTACCAAAAGAGATGTCACACTGAGGTTTATTAAATCAATAGAAGAAGAACAAGAACATAGAAAGAATAATCCTGCTTTGCGAGATGCTGCATCTGAATCGTTACCTAGAACTTTTCTTGAGGTCGCAAGGCATAGATTGCCTGGAGCAACTTTTGATTCACTACTTCGAGAGGCTCTTGAAGCTTGTGCAGTTGATGAAAGTACTGAAGAAAATCAAGTTATTGATGAGCCTAAGGAAACTGTAAAAATTATGGATATACCTTCTTCCAACACTAATGCTTCACTTGTTGTTAGTATCGACCCAAGTGATGATTCTAATAATGACTCTATTTAATACAACACAAGAGTTAATAAGTATCAAAGACCAGAAAAATTCAAAAATTAACCTTACTGCAGAGAAAGATCCCATTTTATGTAATCATTGCAAAAGGACTGCATCAAATGGTGTTAGATGTTTAGGAATGTGTGTAGCAGATAATGATTACTAAAATGATTTAAATTATTATATAAATAATCTGATGAAAATAATTAATAAATCAACTAAATTCTATTTATTAATGGCAATAATTAATTGAAAGTTTATACCCCTTTTTTGAAATTGAAGTTCTTAGAAAACTTCATAATTAAATGCGTAAAAAAATTAAATAAGGCGGCACTTATATTCGAATCGGGAGGCGATCTAAAAGAAATAAGTGAAATCCAAGTGAATTCTTATAAAAATTTAAACTTAAAAAATTTCTGTTTTGGTTTATTTCATCTTTTTATTTTTTCAACATATGCAGTAAACGCTAATGAAGTAAATTGTAATTTTCAAGAGAACCTTGCTCAGAAAGATTTAAATTTATGTGCATTAAAAGAAAGAG
Organism: Prochlorococcus sp. AG-355-N16; assembly: GCA_003278545.1. Lineage (GTDB taxonomy): Bacteria > Cyanobacteriota > Cyanobacteriia > PCC-6307 > Cyanobiaceae > Prochlorococcus_A. The sequence continues at coordinate 36,569 of QCEF01000001.1, read as the reverse complement.
AATTTTCCTCACGAAAATTAGCATTATATTTAGACGATAAATTATTAAGAAAATGGGAAATAGTTGCGAAAGAAGTATGTTTTGAGAGTTGGAAAAAATATAGTAAAGGATCTATATTCCCTCTCTTGATTTATAATTGTCAAACTAGAATGAATAATTACTTATTAGATTCACGAATTAAAGGATTAAAAGGGAAGTAATTTTTTTTATTAGGTGAATTTTCTTTTTTTAAATCATAAAAATTTATTTACATTCAGCATTACCTATACCTGCACCTAAAACTGCGCCTAAAGGAATACTCCAACCATATGCATCACGTTTTGATAGAGATGCTGCAAGTCCACCTCCAATCAATCCACCTAAAGTTGTACTTCCAGTACATTTTGGAGCAGATTTATATTTCACATATGAAGTTTGTGGTTCAGTCTTGTGATGATAATGATTCAATACGTTGCGATCACTATTGCATGGGATAGAAACTTTTTCATTATAAGATTTGACATAACCAGGAGACATTGAATTGCCTGGAATATAATGTTCCCTATATTCATAACGGAAACACTTGTTTTCGTATGCGTATCCATTTTGTGACTCATATGCTTCACGATTACTGCTATCTCCAATGCTCTCATAAGCATTTACTGGAAATGAAGCGCATAGAAATACAGCGGCAATGATATTTTTCATTGAAAGAAATTAGGATATTTTCGACAACTCACTCACACACTTTTACAATAAATAATTATTTAAAAATTTAAAGTCAAACTATTATTCTTTATTAACTGTCACATGTGACAGTTAAGTCGATGGTAATTAAAATACATATTCTTTTAAAAGAAGTTTTCATTATCTATTGGAATGTGAATTTCATATGAGAGGCGGTAGGTGAATTCATGGGATAATATTACAAAAGGTAAAAAGGTCGATTAACCTATCATTCACCTACCAGTTTTCGAGACTTGAAGTATAACAATCGTTACTCAAAACTCCTTTTCCTGCAACGGTTTATAGAGAAATATGTCACTAAATTACATAAGGCGGCACCCAGATTCGAACTGGGGATAAAGGATTTGCAATCCTCTGCCTTACCACTTGGCCATGCCGCCGAAAAAGATTCGATTGAGTCTTTTTATGATCTTAACAGTAAGGTGTCTCATTCTCTATTATTTATATGCAATGGTCATGGAGAAGATGTAATCGCATCGGAGATAATAAAAAGATTACTAAAAAAAATAAAAAATAAAAATATTGAAGTTTTGCCGTTAGTAGGAAATGGAGATGTATTTAATTCTATAAAATCAAAATATTTTCGTAAAATAGGATATTTAAAAGAGCTGCCTAGTGGAGGTTTTAGTAATCAAAGTCTGAAGGGATTTGTGCTTGATTTGTTTGCAGGATTTTTATTCGATAATTTAAGAAATTTTCTACTTGTAAAACAGAAGTCAAAACATAATTGCAAAATTATCGCAGTAGGTGATTTCTTGCCATTACTCTACGCTTGGAGTTCAGAATGCGACTTTAGTTTCATAGGAACTCCCAAAAGTGATCATACTTGGAGTAGTGGGCCAGGTTGGGATTTAAGCGATTTTTATCATAAGTTGAAAGGTTCCGAATGGGATCCATGGGAAATGTTTTTAATGAAATCTCCAAGATGTAAAAATTTAATTATGAGAGATAAAATTACAGCTAATAATTTGTATAAAAAAAATATTGATGCAAAATACTTGGGTAATCCAATGATGGATTTTGTTAATGTAAAAAATGATAAGATATCAAATATTATTTCTTTTAAAAGAATTATTTTATTAGTTGGAAGTAGATACCCTGAAGCTCTTAAAAGTCTTGATAATTTTCTAAATTGTTTACAAGATTTTGATTTATCAAAGGATTTGCTAATACTTTTGCCTTTGAGCATCAATGCGAATGTGATTCAAATTCAAAATTATTTAAATAAATATGGTTTTATAAAACAGAGTAAAGTTAAATTTCTAATTGATGAAGATTCAGTATGGAAAAAGAAAGATCAATATGTAGTGATTGGAAAAGGTAAATTCAATTCATGGGCCAATATGGCAGAAGTTGGCTTGTCTAATGCAGGAACTGCTACAGAGCAAATTGCTGGCCTTGGAATTCCATCTCTTTCTTTACCGGGACCAGGACCACAATTTACAAAATCATTTGCAAAAAGGCAATCAAGATTATTAGGAGGTAGTGTTTTAGTTTGCAAGAACAAAAAAATTCTTTTAAAACGTTTAAGTTTACTTTTGAAAGGAAAAGTTACTAGGTTAGAACAAGCAAAAATTGGAAAAAAAAGAATGGGAGAATACGGAGCAAGTAAGAAAATCGTAGATGCCATAAACCTTCATTTGTTATCTTAGTAAATGGCACTAGATTATTAATTATTAATTCTTTTATGTATCCAATAAATGATCGGCAATATCTAAAAATTTGTGCAGAGATTGCAAAACTTATGAGTATAAGCTTATCCTCTGCTAAAAAGAAAGTAGAAATTCAAATTGCAAAAGAAGGCTCGAAAACTATTCAAGAAAAAATACAAGTTGCACAAAATGTTTTAAAAATTTGTGAAAAAAATGATGAAGATAAATTAAGTTCTTCAAGAATACTTGATAAGCTTATGGAAACTCTTGACGGTGAAGATAATTTCTTAACTGAGGATTGATTCTTAATGTTCAAATATATTTGAGAATTTTAGTATGTCTAAATCAGCATGTACAGAAACTGTTTCGAAACATTTTTGAGCTAATTCGTATCTATTCTCTCTTTCTAAGATAACTTTTAATTTATGCATAGCTTCAATTAAATATCTAACATCATTTGCTGCATAATCTAATTGATCTTTTGTTAAATCTTCGTTGCTACCCCAATCACTACTTTGCGAGCTTTTGTCCAGTTCTATACCTAACAATTCATTAATTAAATCCTTTAAACCGTGTTTATTAGTATAAGTTCTTGCCAACTTACTAGCAATTTTTGTACAAAAAATATTTTTTGTATCAATTTCAAGATTGCATTTAAGAGCTGCGACATCAAATCTAGCGTAGTGGAATATTTTAGTAATTTTTTCATCTTCAAGAAGTTTTTTTAAATAAGGTGAAGAAGATGTATTCAGTTCGATTTTTATACACGATGTTCTTTTAAATTCATTGCATATTTGCACTAAACAAAGTCTATCTCTTCCATGATTTAAACCCATTGCTTCAGTGTCAATAGCTAGATAGGATGATTTTTTGTAAAAGTTGTATAAATCTACAGTTAAATCGCTATAAAGAAGATCAATTTTTTTATTTTCAATAGTCATTTAATAATTATTTAAAGAAATTTAAGGTTTAGAATATTACTTAAAATTTTATTTAATTAAGAATTTTTATCTAATAGGAATATTTTACAGAATAATTCTAAAAAATTATAATATGATGTAACTTTAATTTTTATTCTCGATTTACTAGAAAAATTATTTAATGTCATATTCCTTAAATTCAACATTATTGCTGACAATTCTCTTGGCAATAGGATTATTTTTTTTTCTTAGGGCTTCCAGTAAAGATAGAACAACCATCGTTGAGATTTCATCTTCTCAGAAGCCAATTAAGGTTTTAAATGGTTTATGTGAATGGCTTAATTTGAGAGGATGGAAGCAAACAGGAGGAGATTTTGAACAAAGAATTTTAATATTCAAGGGTCAAGTTGTTTCCAGTAAATTTTTAGCAATTTTTTTAGGTTTTCTTGGTGGTTTTGGTTCTTGTGCTTTGGGGTTAGTAATTATTCAAATATATCCTGAATTAGGTTGGTGGCCTATTCTTTTGGGATTAATTGGTGGCCCTTTGTCTGGAATTGTTTATTTTAAAAAATCATCAAGAGAGGAGAAATTTGAATTAAGGTTGATCAACGAAAATGAAAATGATTCAACTTTAATGAGACTTAGAGCCCACAGGGATGAATTAATCTCTTTAGAAAATGAACTCGGAGAAAAACTTCAATTGAAAAGTGACGGTTCTTTATTTAAAACACCTATTTAAGATACTTGAAAATTTTATTCGATAATTTTTAATCAAAAATATTATTATCTACACAGAATTTCTCTAACTTTTTATCATTTAACCAATCTTGGGGTTTTGTAAAAATTGATGTGAGAAATTCCTCTCTAGATCCATTTTTAGCTTTATATCCATATTCCCATCTAGCTAAAGGTGGTAAGGACATTAATATAGATTCAGTTCTGCCATTTGTTTGTAGTCCAAAAATAGTCCCTCTATCCCAAACTAAATTGAATTCGACATATCTACCTCTTCGATATAGCTGGAATTCTCTTTCCTTCGATGAATATGTTTGAGAAGCTCTTTTTTCAATAATGGGCAAATATGAAGGGAGGAATGCCTGACCACAGTTTTCCGCTAAAGAAAATAAATCATCCCAATTTAAATTAGATCTGCCAATATTTTGTGAAGCTTTTGATGCTTCTCCATTTTGATTATTTCCTCTATAAATATTGCCTGAACCATCTTGATAATCATAAAAAATACCTCCTATGCCTCTAGATTCATTTCTATGCTTTAAGAAGAAATATTCATCACACCATGGTTTGAAAACTTTATGCAAATCTTGATCAACTTTCTCACAAGCTTTTTTATGCTCATTATGAAAATTCCTTACATCAGAAAGATAAGGATAAAAAGGGGTTAAGTCTGCACCTCCCCCAAACCACCAAACAGGACCAGCTTCGAAATATCGATAATTCAGATGAACTGTAGGAATATAAGGATTCTTAGGATGCAAAACCATAGAAGTTCCAGTAGCAAACCATTCATGCCCTTTTGCTTCGGGCCTTTGAGAGATTATAGATTGAGGTAATTCTTTCCCCTGTACTTCCGAGAAATTTACCCCTGCTTGCTCAAAAATAGAACCATTTTTCAATACTCTTGATCTTCCACCGCCACCTTCGTCTCTTAGCCAGGATTCCTCTGTAAATTTCCCTTTGCCATCTATATTTTCAAGTCCTGAACAAATTTTGTCTTGTAGAGTTAATAAGAGATTTTTTGTTTTTTCTCTCGAGTTTTTAGGAGGTTCTTTCAACATGTATTTAGTAAATCTTGAAGAAAAAAATTTTTTTTGGTTAATTATAAGTTTCTCTTTATAATTTCTCTTAGGGGGTCCTTATTGCCTATTATTTGATAGTTCGACATAGTTCTTAATCTTTTAAACTGTCGACTACCTTGTCAAAATATTTAAAAATTTAATGACCACAATAGAAGATGCGAATTTTGCTTTACAAAAAGTTCTAGATGCTGGATCACAGAAAAATGTAATTGAATTAGCTTGGATTAAAAATGTAAGAGTAACTATACCGAGAGTAATCGTAACATTATCATTACCATCGTTTGCAAATTCTCAGAGAGATAGAATTGTACAAGAGGTTAGAGGGGTACTATTGAATTTAGAAGATATTGATGATGTTCAAATAGAGATAGATAATAATCCTTCCAAAACAGAATCTCAAAATCAAAGTAATCCTCCTGAGTTGCAGAAGATTGATGGGATTCGACATATCATAGCTGTTAGCAGTGGTAAAGGTGGAGTTGGAAAAAGTACCATTGCTGTTAATCTCGCTTGTTCTCTAGCTAAATTAGGCTTAAAAACTGGTTTGCTGGATGCGGATATATATGGACCTAATACTCCCTCAATGATGGGAGTTGCCGAACAGAATCCAAAGGTTACAGAAGGTAGTGGAAGTGATCAAAGGTTAATACCAATAAATAAATATGGAATTTCATTGGTATCAATGGGTTTCCTTATAGAAGAAGGTCAACCAGTGATTTGGAGAGGACCAATGCTTAATAGTATTATCAGACAATTTTTATATCAAGTTGAATGGAATAATCTTGATTTTTTGGTTATTGATTTGCCTCCAGGAACAGGAGACGCTCAAATATCCCTTTCTCAATCTGTGCCTATTTCTGGCGCTATAGTAATCACTACTCCCCAGCAAGTATCTTTGCAAGATGCAAGGAGGGGATTAGCAATGTTTAAACAACTCGGAGTACCTTTACTGGGAATTGTAGAAAATATGTCAGTATTTATTCCACCAGATATGCCAGCTAAAAAATATGAAATTTTTGGTAAAGGTGGTGGACAAACATTAGCCAAAGAAAATGACTTACCATTATTAGCTCAAATTCCTATTGAAATCCCTCTCGTTGATGATAGTAACAAAGGTGTACCAATCTCAATAAGCCAGCCCAATAAAGAAAGTTCTGTCGTATTTAGTAATTTAGCTCAATTAATTAAGAATCAATTTGTTAATACTTAATTGATGTTTAAGAGAATTTCTTTATTAAATAACCGAGGATTTTTACAAAAAAAAGACAACTTTAATAGAGGTTTTTTATTTTCTCCGCTACTTATAATTCCTTTGTTTTTAGTTATTATTTCGGGTTTATTGATAAAAAGTATTCAGGGTGAATTTTTAGTAACAAACTATTTAGGTCATATCTTAACTGGTTTTTTAGGTTATTTCTTAGCATTTTTTATTTCTTATATACCATTAGAGAGACTCAGAAAGTATGTGATTCTATTTTATTTGTGTACTTTAATATCCTTATTACTAATTTATTTTTTTGGGATTTCAGTTTCTGGAGCTCAAAGATGGCTAAACTTGGGCATTTTTTCTTTTCAGCCTTCAGAAGTAGCTAAACTTAGTACTGTATTAACCCTTGCTTTAGTACTCGAAAAAAAAATAATTCTAACAATAAGAGATTTAGTATTGCCCTTATTAGTAGTGGTTATTCCTTGGTTATTAATTTTTTTTCAACCGGACTTAGGTACCTCTTTAGTTTTAATTGTTTTGACAGGTGTGATGCTCTATTGGTCGCAAATGCCCATAGAGTGGATTTTGATATTAGTATTTTGCGTTATCACATCTATATTATATCTAACCTTACCAACTCTTCTTATTTTCTGGATTCCACTTATAGGATATCTTGCTTATAGATCTTCAAAAAAGAAAATTATTTTTTCTGCTCTCGCTATTTCGTTCCATTTATTAGTGGCAAAATTTACACCAATTTTGTGGCAATATGGCTTAAAAGAATATCAAAAAGATAGATTAGTTTTATTTTTAGATCCTAATAGAGATCCATTAGGTGGCGGATATCATTTGATACAGAGTCAAATTGCAATTGGCTCTGGAGGATTATTTGGGACTGGTTTGCTACAAGGTAAACTGACTAATTTGCAATTTATACCTGAGCAACATACTGATTTTATATTCAGTGCTTTAGGGGAAGAATTAGGATTCGTGGGGTGCGCTTTAGTTTTATTTTTGTTCTTTTGTTTGATTAAAAAACTTATTAATACTGCAACAATTGCTAGGACTAACTTTGAATCTCTAATTGTTGTTGGAATAGCGTCAACTTTTTTATTTCAAATAATTATTAACTTATTTATGACTATTGGATTAGGACCAGTTACAGGGATTCCCCTTCCTTTTATGAGCTATGGTCGAACGTCATTGGTGACTAATTTTATATCTATTGGATTTGTATTATCTATATTGAAACGCTCTAGATCACTAAGAAGTTGATGAAATCACAAATAACTATAAAAAAAATTCAAGAGCTTTTGATTAAAGGAGTTCAAACGATATATGTGGATGATGATACATCCAGAAGAATGTGGTGGGCTTCCTTAGAAGTTATTCAAAAAGATTTCCTCTCTCAGAATTATAAACAGGGGGGGATGTGGGTTGCCTCGCCTTTGCCAGCTTTTAATGACAAAAAATTTTTAAATCAACTTTATGGATGGCTTTGGTCACCTGAGGGGTTTCCATACTTTCAAAATGAAAATGCAGGTTTTTTGCCAGTTAATAATTCAGAAAAGATAAAAAAAAATTTTGATTTAGTTAGTAATTATAAAGTCTTGAATCTTTCTCAGGAAGATGGCTATGAACCTTTTTTGATGATAATCACTCCAAATTTTCAATGCGTATTATCAATTGTAGGAGAAAAAGATAAGAAAATTCTATTAATGAAGTGTGATGAAAAAAGCCTTAAACTTTCAATTGAATTAATGCATGCAAAATTAAATCAAGAAAATTATGAGGAAGGAGTAAAATTTCGTAATGCAATCAATAATTTAGGTAACCTTAATATTAATAATCAATTTGAAAAATTATTTTGGCCAATATTATCGGCAAAATTAGCAAATATTACGCCTAACCATAATATACAGAATTCTGTAAAAAATGATGAAAAAAATGTGCAAATAACTGAAGCAAAATTATTACGTGCAATTTCTCATGAAGTAAGAACTCCTTTGGCAACAATAAGAACCCTAATAAGTTCTACTTTAAAAAAATATAAAATGGATGAATCAATGAGAAATCGTTTAATTCAAATAGATAATGAATGTAATGAACAAATTGATAGGTTTGGTTTAATTTTTAATGCAGCAGAATTAGTTGGTAATGAAGTGTCATCATTGAATAACTTGGCGAAAATTAATTTAGCCGAAATTTTCAAAAAGCTTGCTCCCTTATGGAATAAACAATTAAACCGACGTGGTATTTCTTTAAAGATAGATATCCCAAAACAACTTCCACAAATTTTGAGTGATTCTGAAAAATTAGAATTAATGTTAAGAGGATTAATTGATAAAAATACTAGAGGATTAAAAGAAGGTAGTACATTGATTTTAGAATTAAGACCAGCCGGTCAAAAACTCAAACTTCAACTCAAAGTACAAAAATTAGATAACAATCAAAAAGAAATTCTAAAAAAAGATAACGGTTCTGATATTGGACCTGTTTTAAATTGGAACCCTCAAACTGGAAGTTTACAACTTAGTCAAAATGCAACGCAAAAGTTGTTAGCTAGTTTAGGAGGGCATGTCACACAGAGACGAGATACAGGTTTGACAGTATTTTTTCCGATTTCAGATTCAAAATAAAATGACAAACAATTTTTACATATATTAAATAATGTAGAAAATTTACTATTAATTTTGAATTTTGCAAAATATGAATGCTAATTTCTTAGTATAAATAACTTAAAATCTAGGATGACTGAAACTTTAGTTGGTCAATTTCCAAAGCATATAGGAAGTACTGGGGGTTTATTAAACTCAGCAGAAACCGAAGAAAAATATGCAATTGTATGGAAAAGTTCAAAAGAACAAGCATTTGAATTGCCCACCGGCGGAGCGGCTATAATGCATGAAGGTGATAATTTAATGTACTTTGCAAGAAAAGAACAATGCCTTGCATTAGGGACACAATTAAGAGCTTTCAAACCAAGAATTGAAGATTTTAAAATATACCGAATATTCCCAGGTGGCGATATTGAATTTTTACACCCAAAGGATGGTGTTTTCTCTGAAAAAGTGAATGAAGGCAGAGAGAAAGTAGGTCACAATCCTAGAAGAATAGGTGAGAATCCTAATCCAGCTGGTTTAAAATTTACAACTAAGAATACTTTTGATTAACTTCCTTAAAGTTGATATAAAAGAAGAAAATAATTATAATTTGGGCTGACATTATTAATATGATCAGCACACAGAAAGATAGTTTTTTAAAGGCTTACAAAGAAGGTAAAAATTTTATACCTATTGTTGAAACTTGGCCTGCAGATTTAGAGACTCCATTATCGACGTGGTTAAAATTATCTTCAAAAGATTCCCATGGCGTTTTTCTTGAATCTGTTGAAGGTGGGGAGAATTTGGGTAGGTGGAGTATTGTTGCTACTAACCCTCTTTGGGAAGCCGTTTGTTACGGAGAAGAAATAGTTAAAACTTGGAATAATGGCAAAACTGAAACACATAAAGGTGATCCTTTTGATATTTTAAAAAGTTGGACAAAGGAATATAAGTCAACCATGCTTGAAGAATTACCATCCATTGGGCAGTTATATGGCTCTTGGGGTTATGAATTAATAAATCGAATAGAGCCAAGCGTTCCAATAAATGAAATACCAGAAAACAATATCCCGCATGGTTCCTGGATGTTTTTTGATCAATTAGTTGTTTTTGATCAAATAAAAAGATGTATTACTGCAGTGGTTTATGCAGATACAACTTCTTCTAAAGAGTCTTCGATTGAAGAGTTGTATCAAAACTCAATTTCTAAGATTAAGGAAACTAGAAATTTAATGAGAATTCCTCTAAAAGAAAATGAGTTTTTAGATTGGAATGAGAATGAGAATTTGAATTTAGATCTAGAAAGTAACTGGAAGAAAAAAGATTTTGAGGATGCAGTTATCTCAGCAAAAGAATACATAAGAAAGGGAGATATCTTCCAAATAGTTATAAGTCAGAGATTTCAAACTCAAGTCAATAATGATCCCTTTAGTTTGTATAGAAGTTTGAGGATGGTTAATCCATCTCCATACATGTCATTTTTTGATTTTGGCTCATGGTATCTGATAGGTTCGAGTCCTGAAGTAATGGTTAAAGCTAAAATAAATAAAAATAGCGAGATTGTCGCAAGCTTAAGACCAATAGCTGGCACAAGACCTAGAGGTATTGATAATCAACAAGACTTAGAACTAGAAAAGGATTTATTAAAAGATCCAAAAGAGATAGCTGAGCATGTAATGCTAATTGATCTTGGGAGAAATGATCTTGGAAGAGTTTGTGAAATTGGTACTGTGAAGGTCAAGGATTTAATGGTTATTGAGAAATATTCACATGTTATGCATATAGTTAGTGAAGTTGAGGGCATATTAAAAAACAATGCTGATGTCTGGGATTTGCTAAAAGCATCTTTTCCAGCTGGGACAGTAACTGGCGCCCCAAAAATAAGAGCTATGCAATTGATTAAGCATTTTGAAAAAGATGCTAGAGGACCTTATGCTGGTGTTTACGGATCTATTGATATCAATGGTGCATTAAATACTGCCATTACGATAAGAACTATGATTGTTAAACCCTCAAGAGATGGGAAATACGATGTTTCAGTGCAAGCAGGAGCAGGAATAGTCGCTGATTCTTTTCCTGAAAATGAATATCAAGAGACAATTAATAAAGCGAAGGGGATACTAAAAGCATTAGCCTGTTTGAATAAATAAAATGAGTAAAGATAATCTTTATAAAGGTTTTGAGGTGGAACTTTTTACAGGTTCTTTAGATTCTCATATTGGTGTTTCAGCTGATATTGAGAAAAAATTTTCTGATTTTGTAAAAGAGCCAGATAACAGAAATGTTGAATACATAACAACACCTGAAAAAGACTACAAGTTTTTATTCGAGAAATTAATAAATCCAAGAAAAAAGTTAAGGAAGTGGCTCAATACTAAAAATTTAACAATTATTCCTTCATCCACGCTTTGTTTTAAACACGATATTACATTTCAAAGATCTGATCTTGACAACGATTATCACCAATTTATTCAAGATAATTATGGAATATCTATTGCAACTTCAAGTGTCCATATAAACATAGGAATAAATGATTTAGATAAACTTTTTACTGCTATAAGGCTTATAAGATCTGAGGCCGCTCTATATCTATCATTAAGTGCTAGTTCACCTTTTTTAAATAATAAAATTACGAATAATCATTCGCAGAGATGGATCCAGTTTCCTAAAACACCTAGCAAGGTTCCTTTTTTTGTAAATCATAATTCTTATATCGACTGGATAGAGGAAAATATATCTAATAAAAAAATGCAAAATATTAGGCATTTTTGGTCTTCAATCCGACCAAATGGTCCACAAAGACCTTTAATTCTTGATCGTTTGGAATTAAGAATTTGTGATTTTGTTCACGATATTAATCTACTTTTAGGGATAACGGCCATGATAGAACTAAGGATTTTAAATCTTTTTGAAAATATACATACCTTAGATCCTATGAATGCAAGTATTTTCTCTATGGATGAGTTGTCAGAAATATGTGATCAAAATGAAATTAATGCTGCTAAAGATAGTCTGAATTCAGAGTTAATTCACTGGCAAGATGGTAAAAAAGTCATTTGTAGAGAATGGATTCAAAATTTATTATCAGATTTGTCATCCACAGCAGAAGATTTTGGTATGAAACATCTTTTAGATCCTATCTATAAAGTGCTTGAAGAAGGCAATCAATCTATGAAATGGATAAATCAATATGAAAAAGGTCTTTCTATTGAGCAGATAATGAAAATTTCTATCGAAGATATGATTAGGAGTGAGGCCAAGAATGTTTGATTTTTTAAATAAACTTTGATCTGAATATTTTTACTTGTGACATAATGATTATATGGAATCTATTCGACAGATAAAAAATAATAATGTGGATTTGATAAGTAACAATGATCCACTTGATAAAAATCGTCTTCTCATTGAAGATCTCTGGGAATCTGTGCTCAGAGAAGAATGCCCAGATGATCAAGCAGAGAGATTGATACAACTTAAAGAATTAAGTTATTCAAAACAAATTGATGGCGATAGTTCAAAAACTTTTAAAAATGAAATAGTTGACATTGTAAATTCTATGGATTTAGCAGAATCCATAGCAGCAGCAAGAGCGTTTTCATTGTATTTTCAACTTGTGAATATTTTGGAACAAAGAGTTGAAGAAGATAGATATATTCAAAGCTTTACCAATAAGGATGTTCAAAAATCTCCCGACAATCTTGATCCTTTTGCTCCAGCATTGGCTAGGCAAAATGCTCCAGTAACTTTTAGAGAATTATTTTACAGGCTGAGGAAATTAAATGTACCACCAGGAAAATTAGAGGAATTATTGCAGGAAATGGATATTCGTTTGGTTTTTACTGCTCATCCGACCGAGATCGTAAGACATACAATTAGACATAAGCAAACAAGAGTAGCAAATTTGTTAAAAAAAATACAGATTGAGCAATTTCTAACAAAAGAAGAAAAAAATTCTCTAAAAAACCAATTAAAAGAGGAAGTAAGACTTTGGTGGAGAACAGATGAATTGCATCAATTTAAACCTTCAGTTTTAGATGAGGTTGATTATGCCCTACATTATTTTCAGCAAGTTTTATTTAATGCGATGCCGCAATTGCGGGGGAGAATCGCTGAAGCACTTACCGAAAATTATCCAGATGTTCAGATGCCCTCTGAATCTTTTTGTAACTTTGGTTCTTGGGTAGGCTCTGATAGGGACGGTAATCCATCGGTCACTCCTGAGATAACATGGAGAACTGCTTGCTACCAAAGACAGTTGATGTTGGAAAGATATATTATTGCGACGTCTAATCTTAGAGATCAATTAAGTGTCTCGATGCAATGGAGTCAAGTCAGTTCCTCTCTATTAGAGTCACTCGAAACTGATAGGGTTAAGTTCCCTGAAATATATGAAGCTAGAGCTACAAGGTATAGATCAGAACCCTACAGATTGAAATTAAGTTATATTTTAGAAAAATTAAGATTAACACAAGAAAGAAATAATTTACTAGCTGATAGTGGGTGGAAATTTGCTTTAGAAGGAGAAATAGATAACAAAAATCTAGATAAAGTTGAAAACTTATATTACAAGTCAGTAAACGAATTTACTTATGATCTCGAACTAATTAAAAATAGCTTGATTAGTACGGATTTAACTTGTGAATCTGTAAACAACTTACTTACTCAAGTTCATATTTTTGGATTTTCTTTAGCAAGTTTAGATATTCGTCAAGAGAGTACAAGGCATAGTGATGCTATACAAGAGCTTACAAATCATCTTGATTTATCTGTTCAATATGACCAAATGTCTGAGGAAGAGAAAATACAATGGCTCATAGACGAATTAAATACAAAAAGGCCTTTAATTCCATCTGATGTTAACTGGACAAAAACCACAGAAGAAACCTTTTCAGTTTTTAAAATGGTCAAGAGACTACAGCAAGAATTTGGAAGTCGCATTTGTCATTCTTATGTAATTTCAATGAGTCATAGTGCATCTGATTTACTTGAAGTTCTCTTACTGGCCAAAGAAATGGGAATCCTTGATCAAAATTCACAAAAGTCAAAATTATTAGTTGTTCCTCTTTTTGAAACTGTGGAAGACCTTAAAAGAGCACCAGAAGTAATGGAAAAGTTATTTAAATTAGATTTCTATAGATCGTTATTGCCAAAAGTAGGAGAATCTTTTAAACCTCTCCAAGAATTAATGCTTGGATATTCTGATAGCAATAAAGATTCGGGGTTTGTTTCTAGTAACTGGGAAATTCATAGAGCCCAAATAGCTCTTCAAAATCTCTCAAGTAGAAATAATATATTGCTAAGACTTTTTCATGGAAGAGGTGGTTCTGTAGGAAGAGGAGGAGGACCAGCCTACCAGGCAATATTGGCTCAACCAAGCGGCACTTTAAAAGGGCGAATAAAAATAACAGAACAAGGTGAAGTTTTAGCTTCTAAATATAGTCTTCCCGAACTAGCTTTGTATAATCTTGAGACTGTTACTACAGCGGTAATTCAAAATAGTTTGGTCAATAATAGACTTGACGCTACTCCAGAATGGAATCAATTGATGTCTAGGTTGGCAGAAACATCAAGGTCTCATTACAGAAAATTAGTGCATGAGAATCCTGATTTGTTAAATTTCTTTCAAGAGGTAACTCCAATAGAAGAAATAAGTAAATTACAGATATCTAGTAGGCCTGCTAGAAGAAAAAAAGGTGCAAAAGATTTATCAAGTTTAAGAGCTATTCCATGGGTGTTTGGTTGGACACAAAGTAGATTTCTTTTGCCAAGTTGGTTTGGAGTCGGCACTGCATTGTCATCTGAATTAAATTCTGATCCTCAACAAATTGAATTATTAAGAGTTCTGCATCAAAGATGGCCATTTTTTAGGATGATCATATCTAAGGTAGAAATGACATTATCTAAGGTGGATTTAGAAGTTGCTAGATATTATGTTGATACTCTTGGTAGTAAAGAAAATAAACATTCTTTTGATGATATTTTTGAGGTAATTTCTAAAGAATATAATCTTACAAAATCTTTAATACTTGAAATTACTGGTAAAAATAAGCTCTTAGAATCTGATAGAGACTTGAAATCATCAGTAAGCTTGAGAAATAAGACAATTATTCCATTAGGGTTTTTGCAAGTTTCACTTCTAAGAAGATTAAGAGACCAGACAAGACAACCCCCAATAAGCGAATTTGTTATGGATAAAGATGAATCTAGAAGAGCTTACAGCAGAAGTGAACTATTGAGGGGAGCACTTTTAACTATTAATGGGATAGCAGCTGGCATGAGAAATACTGGTTGATAATTGCAATATTTTTCTAAAAAAAAACTTGTTCTTCCAGAAGGTTATTTTGTTAACTCTTCTCAAATCCCACTAGCTAAAGAAGTTAACAAACTTTTAGCGAATTGTGGTTGTGAGATATTTCCAATAAAACCTCTTGCTGAGGCTATTCAGAAAAGTAATTTCTTTTTTACCATACAGAATGAATTGAAAAGTAAATTATATGGCTTTGTAAGGGTTACGTCCGACAAGGGATTGAATGCTAACTTGTGGAATTTAAGTGCATTCCCAGGCAAAAATCAGCAACTTTATTACTCAATATTACTTCAAGTAACTCTTGAGAAAATAAATAGAGAAATGCCTGGATGCAGTATTTCTGTACAGGCTCCAGTATCTTCGTTTAATAGTTTAGAGGAAAATGGATTCATACTAGATCCAAATGGGATAAGAGTAATGGGATATAAACTTTAAAAAATATTTTACGAGCATGGAGGGATTCGAACCCCCGACTCTCAGAACCGGAATCTGATGCTCTATCCAACTGAGCTACATGCCCTTTAATTTTTCAATTTCTTTAAAGAAAATCTAAATATTTTAAACTTAGCTAATTTAATTAATGAATGCACAAAAAAAATTTTTTTAAATAAATTAAAAATTAAAAATTTTCGGAACCATAAAAGTTTTGAAATTGATCTAAAAGAGCAAAGAGCAATTGTTCTTGGTTGCAATGGTATTGGCAAGTCAAATTTACTTGAATCGGTTGAATTTTTAAGTCAATTAAAATCTAATAGAGCACTAAGCGATAAAGATTTAATAGAGAACGACAGTGATATGGCTGTAGTTTTAGGACAGATAAATTTTAAAGACGATTTAAAGTTAAATTTATTCCGAAAAGGTCCTAAAAGAATTTATGTCAATGAATCAATCTTGAAAAAACATAGTGAAATAAAGAATTATATTCGGAGTGTATGTTTCTGTTCTAACGATATAGATATTGTTAGAAGTGAACCCAGTTATCGAAGAACATGGATTGATAAGGTCGTATCTCAGCTTGAACCAGTATATTTGGACCTGATCAGTAGATTTAATAGGCTTTTAAAACAAAGAAGTCATTTTTGGCGTTCGGAAAGTTTCTTAAAAACCCAATCCACAGATATTGTTGAAAGCTTTGATATTCAAATGTCAATAATAAGTACAAGAATTTTTAGACGAAGAAGAAGAGCTTTATTAAAAATAAAACCATATGTTGAATATTGGCATAATCATTTAAGTAAATCTCAAGAGCAAATAGATATTAATTATCTTTCGGGGATACAAAATATAAGTCCAGAAGAAGAAGAAGAAGATGTTATAAGTAAAAAAATAGCAGAACAACTCTTAAATCAGCGTTCAATAGAAGCATTGACTGGTAAATGTAATTTTGGACCTCATCGTGATGATGTTGAGTTTCTAATCAATAATATTTCAGTTAGAAAATATGGTTCCTCAGGACAGCAAAGGACTTTTATCTTGGCTTTAAAGATGGCTGAACTCGATTTATTAACTAAAACATTAAATGTTCCTCCAATACTTATATTGGATGATGTCTTGGCGGAATTAGATTTAACCAGGCAAAATTTGTTATTAAATTCTGTTGGTAAAGATAGTCAATGTTTTATAAGTGCGACACATTTAGATAAATTTAATCAGTCTTTCTTAGGCTCCTCACAAATGATTCACTTATAATTTCCAAAAAGGCATGATTTTTAGCTAATCTTAATTTCATAAAAATTTCTTAAATGACAATCTACAAAAAAAGTCAAATTTTAAGTTCGTTAAGTGATGAGCAAAAATTAAGTCATCAAAGTAAACATTTTTTGTTGGAACTTTATAGATGCGATCGCGAAAAATTAAATGACGAATCCTTTTTGCGCTGTATTTTAAATAGAGCTGCTAAATTGGCAAATGCAACAGTTTTGAATTTGATTAGTAATAAATTTGAGCCTCAGGGGGTTACGGCAATTGCATTACTGGCGGAATCTCATATTTCAATACATACTTGGCCTGAATCTAATTATTCGGCAGTCGATATTTTTACATGTGGTCAAAATATGATACCTGAACTAGCTAGTCAATATTT
Organism: Prochlorococcus sp. AG-355-N16; assembly: GCA_003278545.1. GTDB lineage: Bacteria > Cyanobacteriota > Cyanobacteriia > PCC-6307 > Cyanobiaceae > Prochlorococcus_A. The sequence continues at coordinate 19,254 of QCEF01000001.1, read as the reverse complement.
AATTGAATCTTTGATGGCTAAAGAACATTCTTTGCGTGTCATTGAGCGAAATCCACCTTCTGCAGTCTCTAAGCAGATCAGAACGATTGTTTGAAAAAATTTACCTATTTAATTTTCCACTTACTAGTCCCTCAAGATCTAAACTTGTGCAATTAAATCCTAAATTAGAAAAATATTGAACTAACTCATTAAAATTATATTTGTAAAAAAATTGCCTTAATTCATCTTGGGGAATTTCTATTCTTGCAGTTAAGCCTTGGCATCTAACTCTAACCTCCGATAATCCACATTCTTTAAGATATTCTTCTGCTTTCTCAACCATTTTTAGCCTTTCACTAGTTATTTCATGGCCATAAGGAAATCTTGATGATAAGCAAGGTTGCGCAGGTTTATCCCACCAAGGAAAACCCAATGCTCTTGATATATCTCTAATGTCTTGTTTTGAGACTTTAAATTTTGCAAGGGGAGAGATAACTCCTGCTTGTTTTGAGGCTTGTATACCTGGTCTGTAATCTTTAAGATCATCCAGATTGACTCCATCTAAAACAATCTTGTAATTAAGTTTTTTAGAGAGGTAAGTTGTATGTTTATGAAGCTCTTTTTTGCATGCAAAGCACCTATCCTTAGGGTTTTCACTGTAACTTGGTTGGTCTAACTCTGATGTTTTAATTTCTAAATGCTTTACTCCAATCCATTTTGCTTGTCTTCTTGCTTCTTCACGAAGACTATTGGCTAGTGCAGGAGAAATGCCAGTTATAGCGATTGCTTTGCTACCTAATTGCTCGAATGCTAATGATGCTACTAATGTACTATCAACTCCTCCGGAATAAGCAATACAAACACTATCAAGATTCTTAATGTATCTTCTAATTGTATAAAGCTTTTCACTTTGTTCATCAGAGAGAATTTCTAGTTGATTGAACATGCTAATTACTTTAAAATTCAAATTACCTATGAATAGGTTGAATTTATTATTAAATCCTTAATAATATTCTTATCTATATCTTAGATTAAATTTACTAATTTTGTTCAATTGACGAATACGAGTAGAAATAAAGGAATTGGAATTGTCACAGCAAGTGACAGTCAAGAGAGATCAAAAGGTCAATTACATATTTATGATGGCGAGGGTAAGGGGAAAAGTCAGGCTGCATTAGGAGTGGTTCTCAGGACAATAGGATTAGGAATATGCGAAAAAAGACAGTCAAGAGTCTTACTTCTAAGATTTTTAAAAGGTCCTGAGAGGCCATATGACGAGGATTCAGCTATAGAGGCTTTACAAAGAGGCTTTCCACATTTAATTGACCATGTAAGGACAGGAAGATCTGAATTCTTTACTGCTGACCAAGTGACAAAATTTGATGTTGGTGAGGCTGAAAGAGGTTGGAATATTGCTAAAGGAGCAATCGCTAGTTCTCTTTATTCAGTTGTTGTACTCGATGAGTTGAATCCAGTTCTTGATTTAGGAATGCTTGATATCAATGAAGTAGTTGATTCTCTTCAAAATCGTCCAGATGGATTAGAAATAATTATTACTGGAAGGGCAGCCCCGTCCTCTTTGGTAAGAATATCTCAACTCCATTCAGAAATGAGACCACGTTTAATAGGAGACTTATCAGAACTAACTAGACAAAGTAGTTCTAGTGGTGGAATTGAGATTTATACAGGTGAAGGAAAGGGTAAATCCACAAGTGCACTTGGTAAGGCTCTTCAAGCTATCGGTAAAGGAATATCTCAAGATAAAAGTCATAGAGTTTTAATATTACAGTGGTTAAAAGGTGGAAATGGATATACCGAAGATGCTGCCATAGAAGCTTTGAGAGAGAGTTACCCTCATTTAGTAGATCATTTGCGTTCAGGTAGAGATGCCATCGTATGGAGAGGCCAGCAACAACCAATTGATTATGTTGAGGCCGAAAGAGCATGGGAAATTGCTAAAGCTGCTATTTTGTCTGGCTTGTATAAAACAATTATTTTAGATGAATTGAATCCAACTGTTGATTTAGAGTTGTTACCTGTGGAATCAATACATCAAACGCTCCTAAAAAAACCAGCAGATACAGAAGTTGTAATTACTGGGAGGTGTAAAAATGAACCTTCATACTTTGAACTAGCAGATGTTTACTCTGAAATGGTTTGTCATAAGCATTATGCAAATGTGGGAGTTGATTTGAAAAGAGGTGTAGATTACTAACTATTCTTAAAAATTAATTGCACAATATTTTTTTTACCTTTTCAATGCCGCCTTCAATAGATCTTGACTGAATTTTGAATTTAGACAAAATTTGTGAAGCTTTTTCAGAACGTTTCCCCGATTTACATATAGTGAAAACCTCTTTATTTAAACTTTCGTTTTGAATAAATTTTAAATCAGATTCTTGGTTCAAATGACTTAAGGGGATTGAGATAGATCCCTCTATTGCAGATGTAGAAAATTCTTCATTTTCTCTAACATCAATTAAAAGAATTTTGTTAGGTTTTGCTTTGTATAAACTATTAAAATCACTAGCATTAATACTGTTAATTTTATCGTTTTTCTTACAATTTTCTTCACTATTATAAAAGCTCTCAAACTGAGACAGATTTTTAATTAGTTTATTTAACTGATCACTTTTTAGATTTAATTTTTTCATATTCATATTCAATAGATCAAAAATTAAAATCTTCCCATCTAAAATTTCACCTTTTTTCAAAATAATTTTGATAATTTCATTAACCTGAAGAATTCCTATTAAACCTGTTGAAACACCCACAATCCCGTATTCTGCACAACTAGGGGCAGCATTTTTTGAAGGTGATTCTGGAAGTAAGTCTCTTAAGTTAGGACTATTTTTGTTTAAATTGAAAACACTCACTTGCCCTTCAAAGCCTTGCACACTTCCAAAGACAAGGGGTTTATTTAATATCAGGCATGAATCATTTATTAAATATCTTGTGCCAAAGTTATCCGAGCAATCACAAATAACATCAAACTCCTTTATTAATTCAAGAGCATTTTTAGAATTAATTCTCTCAGAAAAGGTTAATATTTCACAATTAGGATTGAATTTTTTAATTCTCTCCCTGGCAGAATCAATTTTAAGATTGCCAATACTATTTGTTTCATGAATTATCTGTCTCTGGAGATTAGACTTTTCAACTTGATCATTGTCAACTATTCCAATTCTCCCAATTCCTGCTGCAGCTAGATAAAGCAAAACAGGAGACCCAAGCCCACCTGCTCCAATGCATAATACTGAGCTATTTTTAAGATTAAGTTGACCCTCATAACCTATCTCTTTGAGAGTGAAATGTTTTTGATATCTTTCTTCTTCATCAGAGTTAAAGAAATTAAATTTGATATCTTTGGACATTTCGAACCTTTAATTTTTGCTAGCTAAACTATGAGATCATAATAATTAAAATTCAAATTTTAGCCTTTTAAATTTTTCTTATTACTGTGATTTATTAATGTTTTTGTTAGAACTAGACGATAATGTGAAGTTTTTATAAATTAATTTTAAGTTTAAATATCTTCAGAAACTTTACATACCAACGCCTCTTAAAAAATACAAAATGTTTCGGTTCGGAATTTTGCACAACAAAAAGGTAGTCAATAGACGTTTTTTCCGATACTGTCTGGTTCATATATTAAGTTTACTGAATTCATGAGTGATAACACTCCAGAGTCAAACCAAGACTCCGGCTCCGATACAAGCTCAGAAACCAAAAGTTTTTCAGAGAAGTACTCTGATGTTATGGGAAAAGTCAACGAAACCCTTGGTAATGTTGATTGGACTCAAATGGGCCAGTACGGCAAGGCGGCAGGCATAATTGCTGTTGTCGTAATAGCTCAGATAATAATTAAAGTTGTCATCGACACGATAAACTTCTTCCCAATCCTCCCTGGTTTACTAGAACTACTAGGCGTAATTGTTGTCGGTCAATGGAGCTGGCAAAATCTTCGTACCAGTGAAAATCGTGAAGCTGTTCTAGATAAGGTACAAAATCTTAAGAAGACATATTTAGGGTAGTTAAAGATTACATATTGAGTATTGCTTTTACGTAATCTTTAACTTGTTTTAAGTACCCTCCTCCAAACATATTGGCGTGATTCAAGATGTGATAGAAATTATAAATAATAATTCTTTTTTCAAATCCGGTTTTCATAGGAAAAACTCTATGATATTCTTCATAAAATTCTTTTCTAAAACCTCCAAATAATTTTGTCATAGCTATATCTACTTCATTATCTGCCCACCAAGATGCAGGGTCAAAAATAACTCCCCTTCCCCTTTCGTCCATGCCTGCATTGCCTGACCACAAATCACCATGAACTAGAGCATTTATTGGTTTGTGATTCAGCAATTCTGATTTAATTTTTTCTTTAACTTTATTGATAATTTCTTTATCTAAAGTCGTTGACTTTAGAATTAATAGTTGAGGTATTATCCTTAAGTTTAAAAAACAATCTATCCAATTATCTTCCATGCCTTTCTTCTGATCTGTTGTTCCGATAAAACCCTCAACTGGAAACCCAAACATTTTGGGATTAGATTCGGCTGATTTTAAATGCAATTCACCTAAACCTTTTCCAAGTTTTTTTTGGTCAAAGTTATGCATATCTATCCATTCAATTAAAAGAATCTCTATATTTTTTATATTTTTATATGCAATAACTTCAGGAATAACTAAATTTTCAAGATTAATATATTTTCTTAAATTTTGGAGACAATATTTTTCAAATTCAAGAAATTTTTTGTTTCTAATGTTTCTTTTTAGGAATAACTTTTTGTTTGAGAATTTTATTTGCCAGGCACTATGAATATCACCCCCATGTACTTTCTCAATACTTTTTGGATGAGTTTCACCTAATTCTTTACAAATTTCGTTAATTTCAATAGGGGATAATTTTTGCATTTTAATGAGAAAGTCTGAAGTTATTGTTGTAGGCGCCGGTATAGCAGGATTAACTTCTGCAGCGATTTTATCAAAACAAGGTTTATCAGTGACTTTAATCGAATCTCATACTCAAGCTGGAGGTTGTGCAGGTACTTTTAAAAGAAAGAATTATATTTTTGATGTTGGCGCAACTCAAGTCGCGGGTTTAGAGAAGGGAGGAATACATTCTAGAATTTTTGATTTTTTAGATATTCCTTCCCCAGAAGCCACAATTTTAGACCCTGCTTGCATTGTTGATTTAAATGATGGTCGTAGTCCTATACCTATTTGGTATGAAAAAAGTAAATGGATTGCTGAACGAGAAATGCAGTTTCCTGGGAGTCAAAGATTTTGGAAACTTTGTACCCTAATACATGAAAGTAATTGGATATTTGCTAATAATAATCCTGTATTACCAATAAGTAATTTTTGGGATTTTTCTCAACTTCTTAAAGCACTAGTCCCTTCAAACCTTGTCACAGGTATCTTACTTAAATCTACTATTTTTGATTTATTACGTATATGTGGATTATCTAAGAATGAGCGCTTGATTAAATTCTTAAATCTTCAACTAAAACTTTATTCTCAAGAGGACGTTTATAATACCGCAGCATTATACGGATCTACTGTTCTTCAGATGTGTCAACAGCCTCATGGTCTGTGGCATCTTAAAAAATCTATGCAGTCTTTAAGTGAATCATTAGAAAGTTCATTAATAAAAACTGGAGTTAATTTAATTTTTGGACAAGAAGTTAATTCTATAACTTTTGACGACGAAAATAAGTGTTGGCAATTATCTGCTAATTCGAAAAAAAAATCATTTATTTATCAAGCAAAAGATGTGATTTATACCGCACCTCCACAATCTTTGCTCAAGCATTTGAAAGATCCTTTAGAAAGAAAAAAAAATTATAAAAATCGACTTAATAATTTGCCTGATCCAAGTGGAGCTTTAGTTTTTTATTCAGCATTAAAAAAGGAACATATTAAAAAAACATTCTCCAATCATTATCAATTTGTTTCAAAAGAATTTTGTTCGTTATTTGTATCAATTAGTGATGATGGTGATGGAAGAGCGCCAAAAGGTGAGGTTACTTTAATTGCCAGTATCTTTACCAAAACTAAAGATTGGTTTGATCTAGATAAACAAACTTACTTAAAAAAAAAAAATGGCTTCATGAAAAAAATATCCCTTGAATTGGAAAGTCAATTTGATATTGATCCTGAAAAATGGCTACATAGAGAATTAGCAACTCCATTGGGCTTTGAAAAATGGACAAAAAGACCTAATGGAATAGTAGGAGGGCTTGGTCAAAATCCAGATATTTTTGGTTTATTTGGATTATCAAGTAGGACACCTTTTGAAGGTTTATGGTTATGTGGAGATTCGATTTATCCAGGAGAGGGGACTGCAGGTGTTAGTCAGTCTGCAGTAATGGTTTCAAGGCAAATTTTAGCTTCCAAAGGTATAGAAAATTTTAGTTTATAAAATTTTGTCTGTTTTCTTTTGCTTCAGCAAGTTTTTTAGAAAGTAAATCCCAATTTTTTTCTTTAATAAGAGATTCCAGTATATTCAGCTTATTTTTAAAATTATTTATGGAATTTAAAACATTAATCTGATTATTAATAGCTAAATCTAAGCCTAGTTGTTCATTGCCTCCGCCAACTCTCGAAGTGTCAGCAAATCCTGTAGCAGCTAATTTTTGCGAGAGATCTAATAAAGATTGATTATTTTTTGTGTGCGCAGTTTCTATGAGGGCAGAAGCTAAAAATATAGGCAAATGAGAAATTAGAGATACTGCTTCATCATGCTCTTTTGGCGAAGCTTGACAAATTTCACAATCCATTGATTTTATGAGCTCGGAAATAGTTCTGACTGAATTTAAATCACTATTTTGTGTTGGGGTAATAATCCATTTTGCATTTTTAAAAAGACCTTCAAAACCTGAATTAACTCCTTTTTTTTCTGTTCCTGCCATTGGATGAGATCCAATAAATAGAGGATGTGAATTTTCCCATGTATTTACAATTGGTTCTTTTACAGAGCCGACATCAGTTAGTATTGTTTCCTGAGGTATTGATGCTACTAATTGTTGCGACGGACTAATCAAATCTTTGATAGGCAATGCCAAAATTATTAGCTCACATTTTTTTAATAAGCTCAGATCACAGCTAACAAAATTTGCAAGTTTTTTATCATTAGCTTTTTTTTCATTAAATTCATTATTTGCTATTCCATAAATTGTATGGTTTAGACTTTGGAGTTTTAATCCTAAAGAACCACCAATTAATCCTAATCCTACTATTCCAATTTTCATAAATTAATTAATTCAAGACCCTCTTTTATTGATACCAATTTTTTGTATATTAGGTTCATAAATTTTGCATGTTTTTGAAATTAAATTAATTATAAATGCTTGAAATTTTAAGTCATCAATATTTGAAAAATTTTTTGAGAGATCAAAGTATTAATTGGGAGCACATATATTCTTTTGGGAGGATAGTTTCCAAATGTATTGAAAATGATTCTACTTATCTAATTAATTCAGAAATTTTCTCTAGCTATGATTGGTTACCTCCAATTTTGATTGCTTTATTTTTAAAGGAAGAGGATTCAACTTTTATTTTATCTAAAGAAAAAATCCAATTTATAAGCCAATTTCAGATTGATTCATTGAAAAATCTAGGTTTTAATTTTATTTTGAAAAATGATCAATTTATTTTTGCAAATCATCATGTTCACTTGATAACTATCCAAAATTTTCTTAATGATCCCAATTCTCGTAATCTTAGAAATCATCGAATAGTTTATTCAGGAATTGAGGATATAAAACAGGATTTAAAAAATCATTTTAGGATTTCTTTACTTAAAAAGGATTGGACAAAAAATTTTAAAGAATTTGAATTAATCAATCAAAAATTTATAAAAGTATATGATTCGTTGAAGAAAAAGTTCTTCTTGAGGAAGGTCTTAGGAAATAGTTATATAAATTTAGATGAAAAAGAAATTAGTTTCTTGTCAAACTTTTTTCATGAAAATTCTTTTTTTTCTGATAAATTTTTAAGCGTCAACAAAGCATTAGCTCAAGGTTGGGCATGCTGGGTAAAGTTAAACGATACAAATTTAGATTGGAATTTGTATTTACAACCAATAGATGAACTTTTTCAAATTAAGGAATTTTTTTCAAATAATAAATTTGTTTTTTTATCAGCATTGAGAAAAGATAATTTTTTCGAAATTTATTTTAAAAAACATAGTTTAGATATTGACTTGGTTATTGATTTTAAGAGTAATTTTGAAGAGAAAAAGATTTCTTTATATATACCCTCTAAACAGTTGCTTCCTAATAATCCTCTTTTTACAAATTCAATCTTGGACAAATGCAAAAAGTTAATACTTTTTAGAAAGGGTTTAACTTTAGTGTTGTCTGATGATATTGATTTAAAAACTAATCTTGCTACAGAATTAGCCTCTACTTACGGGAAGAGAGTATTGCTAGAGACAATTCCCTCTGGTAAAAATGAAATTCTTTGCTCTAGTTTTGACTGGTGGATTATGAATTCTTATTTAATTCAAATTCCAGAACAAATTATCATTCCTTTACTTCCGATTCCGAATATGTCAGAACCCATTAATGCAATTACTGTTTCTCATAAAAAGAAGCTTTCTCAAGATTGGTTTAGAGACTTCTTTCTTCCTCAAGCTAGAATTAAACTTGAAAGATCTATTTCTCCTTTAAGAAGAAATTCAGGTAAGTTAATAATCCTAGATGGAAGAGCAAATAAAAGAAACTGGGGAAGATTACTATTGCAAAACATTCAACCCTCAAAACAAATTAACTATATGCTACCTTTTGATTAGGTTATGATTTTGTAAATAACTAAAGAAATATGGGAGAAGCAAAAAGACGTAAAACACTTGGTTTACCTCCAAAAAAAAATAATACTAAAACTAAAATTGATGAGTCTCCAAGATTATTTGAATGGCTTCCCTTTACAATTAATCAAAGAGATAACCTAATTAAATTAAGTATTAAGGCCAGTTGGTTTGGAATAGGAGGGTTAGTAATCTTATGGATTGTAGTGAGATTTATAGGCCCTGCTGCTGGGTGGTGGACTTTAGCTGATTCTTTATAAATCTAAGCTACTGTTTTTATATCATTAACAGCGATTGTATTAGCAGGATTGCTATTTAATGCTTTCATTGAATTAGAACTGACTTCAGTTCCTTCTGTTAATTTCTCTTTAACCATAGATTCTACTTTATTCCTGATTTCTAAGTTTTGATCAAGCCAAATAATTGTATTATCTCTTCCTTGTCCAATATTTTCTCCTTCATAACTATACCAAGCACCTCTCCTTATGATGATATTGGTTTCTTCTGCTAAATCTAATAAGCATCCTGTTGTACTAATACCTTTCCCAAAGAGAATATCAAATTCTGCAATTCTAAAAGGTGGTGCAACTTTGTTTTTTGCTACTTTCACTTTTGCTCTTATGCCATATTCCTCAGTACCTCTTTTAAGAGTTTGAATTCTTCTGATATCAAGTCTTACTGAGGCGTAAAATTTTAATGCATTACCTCCTGTGGTTGTTTCTGGATTGCCGTATGTAACGCCAATTTTTAGGCGTAATTGATTCAGGAATATTACCGTACATCCAGATTTGCCAATATTTCCTGTTATTTTCCTCATTGCTTGGCTCATTAGCCTTGCTTGGCTTCCAATTACGTGATCTCCCATCTCTCCTTCTATCTCGGCTCTTGGGGTTAGTGCTGCGACCGAGTCAACAACTACAAGATCTACCGCACTCGATCTTATAAGTTGGTCAACTATTTCTAGAGCCATTTCACCAGTATCTGGCTGTGAAACTAATAAATTTTCAACATCAACACCTAAAGAGGCCGCATAAACTGGATCGAGTGCATGCTCAGCATCTACAAATGCAGCTACTCCTCCATTTTTTTGGACTTCCGCAATCGCGTGAAGCGTTAATGTAGTTTTTCCTGAACTCTCTGGGCCGTAAACTTCTACTACTCTTCCTTTTGGATAGCCTCCTCCTAATGCCAAATCTAAGGTGAGCGCTCCAGTAGATATTGTTTCTACTTTCATTCTTGAAGCGTCACCAAGTCTCATTATTGAACCTCGTCCAAAATTTCTTTCTATTTGACCTAAGACAAGACTTAATGCCTTGTCTTTTTCTTTTGATTCAGTTTTTTTCTTTTCTTCAAGGCTCATTGTTTGATTTATTGGTTAAAGTTTTTGTAATTATTCTAAATTTGGAAATTTTTATTTAAACCAAACTTCATAAATACAAACTATAGTACATCTGTACTCTAGCTGATTATCTTTGAATTGCAACTAATTCTCCAAGTTTTCCTAATTTTAATAATTTGATTTCATTACTTAACTTATTTTTATCTGATTTTTTCAAATATCCCCAATCAGCTAAGAAGCATGGAATGTGAGAAGTTTCTGAATTTTGTTTAATATCGATTAGAGTTTTTTTTCTATCTTCTATAAAGCCTAAAATCTCATAAGTTTGTGTAAGTTTTTCAGCTATTTTGATTTTTGTTCCTGATTCATAACCAAAAATAAATTCTGGAAAAATATTTAATTGTTTAAGAATTTTTTCTGCAAATATTTTACCTTTAGTTGTTATAACTCCAGTTTTTATTCCTCTTTTGCTTAATTCTTTCATAAAATTTATAATTTCAAAAAAAGGTTTATGTAAATTTACCCACGATTTAAAATCTTTATCAATTTGGTACTTGCGAGACTTATCTAACATTTTTTGTATATCTTCTGCTATCCAGGAATTTTCGTTTAATATCCTCTGGCAATTTTGATGATAATTATTAATGAAATCATCTTTATTATCACTTTTTAATGGATTTTCTGTTTTTATAATTTCGTGAACAATTAGAATCATTTCCCAACCATATTTAACCCAAGGCCTAATTTCTTTGAAAGAATTTGGTACTCCTTGATAAAGTTTTTGATCGATAGTGATGTTGGGTGAATTTAAATATCTTTCACAGGCCAGCAAGGAGCTATGCCAATATTCTTGCATTCCATCAACTATTACTCCGTCAAAATCAAATAGAAAAATTTTTTGAGAAGACACCAATTAAATATTAGAACTGGGCCGCTAGGATTCGAACCTAGGAATGTCGAGACCAAAACCCGATGCCTTACCACTTGGCGACGGCCCATTGAATTACCATTTTAATACATGAAAAGATTTTTTTCTATCCAAAAAATACAAATTTTTTATAAACATGGCGCTAGTTTTGAAAAATAAAAATATTACTTGAATGAGCTCGATTTCCATGGCTCTAGAAATTTCTGAGCTTTTTTGATCGCTAAACCCATTATTTCAGGATACTCGTAGAGTTTTTTGTTATTTTTGTGAGCAAATTCAATAAGGGGCTGCATAATTTTTCTTGCAGCACTTCCAAATGCTATTCCATCTGGGAGATTATTTGAATTCAACAATTCATGAGTTTTTTCATTTGTTCCTCCTGCTAATTGAATTAATCCTGGTGGAAGATCTGAACCGATTTTTTCAAACAACTTAACAGCATCTCTACTTGTTGTAGGAGCAAGATCTCCAGACATTGGCCTTCCATCTAGTTGCCAAATAAGGGGAATATCTAGCTCATTCAGAATTTCATATCTTTCCCAAAAAGCTTTCAAAAGATCTTCGGGCTCTTGGGCTTTTTTGAAAGATTGATTTAATCCACAACTAATAGATATCTTGTCAAATTTCATTCCAGAACTTTTAAGGATACTTACAACTTTTGTAAAAGAATCTAGGCGATTGATTTCTGTATGAATTTCTACTGCATTAGGCCTTATTTTTTGAAGTGTTGATGCTAAATCTTTTTTTGATAAATTATATTCATATTCACTAATTAGATTTAGAGGACAACTATTTAAACATCTTCCACATCCATAACATTTACTCTCTTTAATTCCGAAATTATCAATTGCAAAGGTGGGGCATACTTTTTCGCATGGTCTTGAACAACTAGGGGGACATCTTAAAGGATCAAATTTTGCTTTTCGAAAGTGGATATCATTACCATCACTAATACTTATCATTAATCCAGGGGAGTTTTTAAAGACTTTTTTTGCCCAATCGATTCCTTTTTTTGCTGCATGAACTATTGATTCTTCTGCTGCAACATCTATGTAGTCGACACCAGCAGCAGTATAAATTGCACATAAATCTTCTATGGCAACAATATCTTCATTACTGGCACCACAAATTAATTTAATCCATTTATCTTTTTTATGCTTGGTTTTAATCAAACAATTTAACTTTCAAATTCATCCAAAATATAATTACTTAATGGTTTCCATTCAAGTTTTCTTGAACCCCCCATTTCAACAACTATTGTTAGTTTATTATCTTTAGTGCAAATCTCTATTAAGCTCTCTAATTCAGATTGAGATAATACTTGACCTTCTAATAACCAAAGTAATTTATTTTTATCATTTTCATTAAATAACTCAGAAGCTTGTGGGATTACTTGTTGAACTTCCCCAAGCGCTCCGTTCCTTCCTACACTTTGATGACCAAGGTGAGGTGGTCTAACGCCATGCAATTTGAGCAAGAAAACTTCTGGATCTCCAAGCCCTCTTGCTGAAGTTATAAAAGTTTTAAAGCCTTTGGCCCTCATTCTCCTTAAAAGACGAGTTTCATAACCACCTTCAAGAGGAGCAAATATTGCGAGACATTTGTTAGTTTTTAAATCGTTATGAAATTTTTTTCCTGAGAGAAGTAATGGCATTAAAATTTCCTTTATTTCTATTTTATTTTATTTTATGGTACTTGATGATGTACAATTGAAACTCAGTGAATTTTTAAGCTCGCAAGCTAGCCGAGCCTCTGAAAATTTCACATTTTTTAGCGTTTCGTTAAAAAACTCAGGTGGGTTTATCCCGAGAGAAACTATCTATTATTTCAGATAAGTCTCGACCTTACTAATTGTTTTTTTATTAACTTCACCTTAATAACTGAAGGTTTTAGATAATTGAAAAATTATTACGAGCTAGCCTAATTTAGTCTTATGTCTATCGGAATTTTAGGAAAGAAATTGGGCATGTCCCAACTTTTCGATGATAAAGGTAATTCGGTACCAGTTACTCTTATAGAGGCTGGTCCGTGCCGCGTCACTCAATTGAAAACGACTGCTTTGGATGGTTATACCGCCGTTCAGATAGGTTATGGCTTGTCCAAAGAGAAGCATTTAAGCAAACCTGAAAAGGGACATTTATTGAAATCAGGTGAAGAACTTTTAAAGTTTTTGAAAGAATATAGGGTTGAAGAAACTTCATCTTATGAAATCGGAAAACAAATAACTGTAAAAAACTTTGAGGTTGGTCAAAAAGTTGATATCAGTGGCAAATCTATGGGTAGAGGTTTTGCAGGTTACCAGAAAAGACATGGTTTTAGCAGAGGTCCTATGAGTCATGGTTCAAAAAATCATAGAGCACCAGGATCTACAGGAGCAGGAACAACTCCAGGTAGAATTTATCCAGGGAAAAGAATGGCAGGAAGATATGGAGGAAAACAGATAACTACCAAAGGATTGTTAGTTCTAAAAATTGATGATCAGAAGAATTTGCTTGTAGTAAAGGGTTCTGTTCCAGGTAAGCCCGGCTCAATTGTCAACATTAAGCCAAATAATGTTGTAGGCAAAAAAGGAGGTGCAAAATCATGACAACACTTGAAACTTTAAAGTGGGATGGTAAAAAATCAGGCAAAGTTACTCTTGATTTAGCAGTTGCTAAAGAAACTTCTTCGGCAGACTTAATCCATAGAGCAGTCCTTAGACAGCTAGCAAATAAAAGACAAGGGACAGCATCAACTTTGACAAGATCTGAAGTGCGCGGGGGCGGTAGAAAGCCATACAAACAAAAAGGTACAGGAAGAGCTCGCCAAGGATCAATAAGGACACCCTTAAGACCTGGTGGCGGAATTATTTTTGGACCGAAGCCACGTTCTTACAATCTTGATATGAATCGTAAGGAACGTAGATTAGCTCTTAGAACAGCTCTTATGTCCAGAGTATCTGATATGAAGGCTGTTGAAGATTTTGGATCTACTTTAAAGCAGCCTAAAACAAGTGAAATCATCAATGGCCTTGCTCGATTAGGTATACAAAAAACTGAAAAAGTTTTGGTTATTCTTGATAGCCCTCCCGATATTATAAAAAAATCCATTAGTAATATTGAAAAAGTAAAATTAATCGCCGCTGATCAATTAAATGTATTTGATATTCTCAATGCCAATAAATTGGTAATAGGTCAATCAGCAATAGATAAAATTCAGGAGGTTTATGCATCATGAGTAAATTATTCGATTCTCGTTTAGCCGATGTAATACGAAAGCCAGTTATTACTGAAAAAGCTACAAATGCATTAGATCTTAACCAATATACTTTCGAGGTAGATCATAGAGCGGCTAAACCACAAATAAAGGCAGCTATTGAAGCCTTGTTCAGTGTTAAAGTCATAGGAGTTAATACTATGAATCCTCCTAGAAGAACAAGAAGAGTCGGGAAATTTTCCGGTAAACGTTCTCAGGTCAAGAAGGCAATTGTACGTCTTGCTGAAGGAGACAAAATCCAACTATTTCCAGAATCTTAAGGAGTTTTAATCATGGCAATACGTAAATTTAAACCTTATACACCTGGCACTAGGCAGAGAGTAGTTACTGACTTTAGTGAAATCACAAGTGCAAAACCTGAAAGATCACTAATAGTTTCAAAACATAGAGTTAAAGGCAGGAATAATCGTGGAGTTATCACTTGTCGACATCGTGGAGGTGGTCACAAAAGGCAATATAGATTGGTCGACTTTAGAAGAGATAAAAGAAATATCAACGCTAAAGTTGCAGCAATACACTACGATCCTCATAGAAATGCAAGGTTGGCACTTTTATTTTACGAAGATGGAGAGAAAAGATATATTATCGCTCCAGCAGGAGTAAAAGTCGGACAAAATGTCATTTCTGGAGAAAGTGTTCCAATTGAAGATGGAAATGCAATGCCGCTTTCTGTTATGCCATTAGGATCTAGTGTTCATTGTGTTGAGTTATACGCAGGTAGAGGTGCTCAAATGGTTAGATCCGCAGGAGCTAGTGCTCAAGTTATGGCAAAAGAGGGAGATTATGTTGCTTTAAAACTCCCATCTACTGAGGTAAGACTTGTAAGAAAAGAATGCTACGCAACTCTTGGTGAAGTAGGTAATTCTGAAATAAGAAATACTAGCTTAGGTAAAGCAGGAAGAAGAAGATGGCTTGGAAGAAGGCCTCAAGTTAGAGGTAGTGTAATGAACCCATGTGATCATCCACATGGAGGAGGAGAGGGAAAAGCACCAATTGGTAGAGCAGGTCCAGTTACTCCATGGGGTAAGCCAGCTCTTGGACTAAAGACACGTAAAAAGAACAAACCAAGTAATAAATTAGTTGTTCGAAGACGCCGTCGCGTTTCTAAGAGGAGTAGAGGAGGAAGAGACTCTTGATTACTTCATTTATTATTTCAATTTCTATTACATAATCATGGGACGTTCACTAAAAAAAGGACCTTTTATAGCAGATAGCCTGCTCAAGAAGGTAGAAAAACAAAATACCGATAATGACAAGTCTGTTATCAAAACTTGGTCAAGATCCTCTACGATTTTACCTTTAATGATCGGTCACACAATCGCTGTACATAATGGCAAGACTCACATTCCAGTATTTATTACTGAACAAATGATTGGTCATAAACTCGGTGAATTTGCTCCTACACGCACTTATCGAGGTCATATAAGAGATAAGAAAGGAGCAAAATCATGACAAAAACACCTGAAACAACAAAAACAGCAATTGCTCATGGGAATTATGTTCGCGGATCAGCCTCTAAAGTGAGAAGAGTTTTGGATCAGATAAGGGGTAGATCTTATAGAGATGCATTGATTATGTTGGAATTTATGCCTTACAGATCTACAGACCCCATTACTAAAGTTCTAAGATCTGCTGTTGCTAATGCAGAACATAACCTTGGAATGGATCCATCTACCCTAGTTATTTCCTCTGCATGGGCTAATAGTGGTCCAGTAATGAAAAGGTATAGACCCAGAGCTCAAGGTCGAGCTTTTTCAATTAAAAAACAGACTTGCCACATCAGTATTTCTGTAGAGTCTGCTCCTACTCAAACTAATGCGGAGGTACAAAACTAATGGGACATAAAATACATCCTTCTGGACTAAGATTAGGAATTACACAAGAGCATCGCTCTAAGTGGTTTGCTACTTCTAAAACATATCCAATTCTTCTCCAAGAAGATTTTAAAATTCGTACTTTCATACAAAAAAAATATGGAGCAGCAGGAATTAGCGATGTCTTAATAGCAAGAAAAGCTGACCAACTGGAACTTGAATTAAAAACAGCAAGACCAGGAGTTATAGTTGGAAGACAAGGAAGTGGTATTGAAGAATTAAGATCTGGCATTCAAAAAACTATAGGTGATAGAACAAGGCAAGTCAGAATAAACGTTGTTGAAGTTGAACGCGTAGACGCTGATGCTTTTTTACTAGCTGAATATATTGCTCAACAACTAGAAAAAAGAGTCGCCTTTAGAAGAACTATTAGGATGGCCTTACAAAGGGCTCAAAGGGCTGGAGTTTTAGGTCTTAAAATTCAAGTAGGGGGAAGGTTGAATGGTGCTGAAATAGCTAGAACTGAATGGACTAGAGAAGGTAGAGTGCCTTTACATACTTTGAGAGCTGAAATTGACTACGCAACACGTGAAGCTAATACAACTTACGGTGTTCTAGGCATTAAAGTTTGGGTTTTCAAAGGTGAAGTTCTCCCTAAAGAAGAACAAACTATCCCTGTCGGTGCGAGCCCTAAGAGGAAAGCTAGTAGAAGACCTCAGCAATTTGAGGATCGTTCAAATGAGAATTCATAGGAGGTATAAAAATGCTTAGTCCAAAACGTACTAAATTCCGTAAACAACATAGAGGCAGAATGAGGGGTGTAGCCTCAAAAGGTAATACTATTGCATTCGGCCAATTTGCTCTCCAAGCTCAAGACTGTGGCTGGGTAACTGCACGTCAGATTGAAGCAAGCAGAAGAGCTATGACTAGATATATCAAACGTGGTGGTCAAATCTGGATAAGAATATTTCCTGACAAACCCGTAACCATGAGACCTGCCGAAACCAGAATGGGTTCTGGTAAAGGTAATCCAGAGTTTTGGGTCGCAGTTGTAAAACCTGGAAGAATACTTTTTGAAATGGGTGGTGACGATATCACTGAGGAAACTGCAAAAGAAGCTATGCGTCTGGCTCAATACAAACTTCCTGTAAAAACTAAATTTATCTCCATTGATAAAAATCTAGAAAATTCCTCCCAAGAAAATACAAAAAATAGTAAAAAATCTCAAGAGGAGGTTAAACAATGAAAAATTCAGAGTCATTTAAGGAATTTAAAAAATTAAATTCTGAACAAATTACTGAAAAGATTGACCAATTACGAAAAGATCTTTTTGACTTGAGATTCAAGCAAGCTACAAGACAGCTTAATGAAACTCATAAATTTAAAATTATCAAGAAACAAGTTGCGCAATTACTCACTCTCAGTAAGAGTCAATCTGCTTCTAAAACAACTTCTGATTAATTATTAGTTATGGCACTTAAAGAAAGAATTGGTACTGTTGTCAGCGACAAAATGGATAAAACAGTTGTTGTTGCTGTTATTAACAGATATCCACATCCCACTTATAAAAAAATTGTAAGTAGAACTACTCGATATAAGGCGCATGATCCAGAAAATACATGCGTTTTAGGTGATCGAGTTAAAATTAGAGAAACTAGACCGCTTAGTGCTCATAAAAGATGGGCCATAGAAGAGATTCTCAATAAAACAAGTCAGGCTAAGGAGGTTAAAAAATGATTCAACAAGAAACTTATTTGACAGTTGCCGATAATAGCGGAGCAAAAAGACTCCAATGTATTAGGGTTTTAGGTTCTAATAGAAGGTATGCACATGTCGGGGATGTAATCGTAGCAACTGTAAAAGATGCTCTTCCTAACATGGGAGTTAAGAAATCTGAAGTTGTTAAAGCTGTTATCGTCAGAACTAAAGCAACATTAAGAAGAAATACTGGTAATTCAATCAGATTTGATGACAATGCGGCAGTATTGATTAATGAAGATAAGAATCCAAAAGGTACTCGAGTCTTTGGTCCTGTAGCTAGAGAACTGCGGGATAAAAATTATACAAAGATTGTTTCTCTTGCTCCGGAGGTGATTTAAATGTTGGATTCATTAAAGCAAAAGAAAAATTTCCAGAGAATAAAAATGAGAATTAAAACTGGAGATTTGGTAAAAGTAATTAATGGCAAGGACAAAGGGAAAACTGGTGAAGTTTTAAAAACTATCCCTCTTGAAAATAGAGTTGTTGTAAAGGGAATTAACCTTAGGACCAAACATGTAAAACCAACTCAGGAAGGAGAAACTGGAAGAATTCTTACAGAAGAAGCATCTTTACATGCATCAAATGTAATGTTTTTTTCAAAGGATAAAAATCTTACAAGTAAGATTGAATACTTTATTGATAAAGAGGGGGTTAAGAAAAGAAGATTGAAGAAAACTGGTGAAGTAATTGATTAATTTTTCATCAGAAACCAGATTTCAACTTTTTCTAATTTATCAATTCTGACAAAGACCAGAATTAACAAAAAATTATGACTCTAAAAAATCGCTACAAAGAATCAATAAGACCAAAACTTTTAAAGGACCTTGGCCTTAAAAATATTCATCAAGTACCTAAAGTTGTCAAAGTCAACGTTAACAGAGGTCTTGGTGAAGCAGCTTCGAATTCGAAAGCTCTTGAAGCCTCTTTAAATGAAATGGCAACAATTACAGGACAAAAGGCTTTAGTAACTAGGGCCAAAAAAGCTATCGCGGGTTTTAAAATTCGTGAGGGTATGCCTATTGGTTGTACTGTAACTTTGAGAGGAGACAGGATGTATTCTTTTTTGGAGAGATTTATAAATCTAGCTTTACCAAGAATAAGAGACTTTAGAGGAGTTAATCCAAAAAGTTTTGATGGGAGAGGTAATTACACCGTTGGCGTGAAAGAGCAATTGATTTTTCCTGAAATCTCTTTTGATAAAATAGATTCAATAAGAGGTATGGATATAACTATTGTCACTAGTGCAAAATCAGATCAAGAAGGTAAAGCTCTTTTGCAGGAGTTAGGAATGCCTTTTAGTAAGAATTAAATTAAAACTATGTCAAATCACGATCCTATTTCAGATATGCTAACTCGAATT